>CAVQPZ010000004.1:0-30000 GCA_963714905.1 uncultured Gammaproteobacteria bacterium | reverse complement strand
CGCCACTCGCCACCCACAGAGCAAGCTCTGCTGTGCTGCCGTTCGACTTGCATGTATTAGGCCTGCCGCCAGCGTTCACTCTGAGCCAGGATCAAACTCTTCACTTAAAATTGCATGGCCCGAAGGCCAAATTGCTTTGTGCAGAGTCCGTCCAACTCACTTTCTCGCTGTACGTTGTACTTGCGTACGAATACTTTGAATCATGTGATTTGTCCGAACTTCTGCTGATGGACAACTGCCACCACCAGACGCCCGCACAAGTCACCTGCGCACACTGTCAAAGATCTTCGGGGCCGGCCTCAGCGCCTTTCCCGTCTGCCCAAGCACTTCTGCTCAAGCGAGCCGCACATCATACAAGCTTTTTACTACCCGTCAATACTTCGTGAGGAGGTTTCTTCGGGCCGCTTCAGCGTGCCGGCTTGGCCGGTGCTGGGCAGGGCGCGCATCATGCATGAGCAATCCGCGCAGTGGAAGTCTTGCGCCTTGACGCGATCCATGCTGCGAGCGAAGGTGCGCCGTCCCCAAGGAGGCTTTACATGCGCAAGACCATCCTGATGCTGCTGATCGCATGCTCACTCTCCGCCTGCGCCAGCGCGCGCAGTCCATGGGTGGAGCTGGGAGGCCACCGCTACGCCATCGAAGTTGCCGACGATGATGCAGAGCGCGCCCGCGGATTGATGTTCAGGGATGCAATGGAGGCCGACCGCGGCATGCTTTTCATCCACGAGCGCCAGGAACCGCAGGCGTACTGGATGAAGAACACGAAGATCGCGCTCGACATCCTCTATTTCGACAACGCCCGCAAGCTGGTGTCGCAACAACGCGACGTCCCGCCTTGCTCGCTTGGCGATGCCTGCCCTTCATATCCAAGCCATGCGCCGGCGCGCTATGTGCTCGAACTCAATGCCGGCGAAGCGGCGCGGCTCAAGCTGGAGGACGGCGCGCAGATGATGCTCAGCAATGACGTCCCCGACGCCAGGTAATGCACACCGGACCGGCGTCAGCCCATCAGCTCGAAGTCGTCCTTGCTCACGCCGCAATCGGGGCAAGTCCATGTCTCGGGCACTTCTTCCCAGCGCGTGCCAGGCTCGATGCCGTCTTCGGGCAAGCCGATGGCCTCGTCATAGATGAAGCCGCAAACGACGCACATCCAGGTGCGGTAGGCGGCGGCAGGAACGGCGGCATCAGACATCGTGAGGGCGAAGCATGTGGACGAGTCGCCATTGTCCCATATGCGATCGGGAGCTGAAGCCGACATGCACTCACGACGACTGCAACGAGGGCTGTATCTGATCACCCCGGACGAGCGCGACATCGATCGCCTGCTCGAACGCACCACGCTGTTACTCCCGCACGCCTCCTGCCTGCAACTGCGCAGCAAGGTGATTGATGCCATCAGCTTGCTCGATGCAGGAACACGCTTGCGCAAGGCATGTGCTGCCGCCAACGTGACTTTCATCATCAATGACGATGCAAGCCTCGCCCGCGCGCTCGGCGCCGATGGCGTGCACCTGGGCGAACACGATGGGTCGATCGGGGATGCACGGCGCCTGTTGGGCGACGACGCGATCATTGGTGCTTCCTGCTATGACGACATCGAGTGCGCGCGCGCTGCCGTCGCGGCAGGCGCCGACTACGTCGCGTTCGGGGCCTGCTTCCCGTCACCCACCAAGCCGGCCGCGAGGCGTGCCGGCCTTGACCTGTTCCGCCAGGCGGCTTGCTTGCCGGTGCCGCGGGTGGCGATTGGCGGCATCACCCCCGACAATGCGAGACCTGTGATTGCCGCAGGTGCCGATCTGATCGCGGTCATCAGTGGCGTATTCGATGCACCCGATCCGGTTGCCGCCGCCCGCGCCTATCTTTCCTGTTTCGAAGACCCTTGCATATGAATCATGACCTTTCACACGATCTGTTCAACCGCGCCCAGGCGCTGATGCCCGGCGGTGTCAATTCGCCGGTGCGCGCCTTCAAGTCGGTGGGCGGCGAACCGTTCTTCGTGCAGCGTGCAGATGGCCCGTATCTGTTCGATGTCGATGGCAACCGCTACATCGACTACGTGGGTTCATGGGGACCGATGATCGTCGGCCACAACCATCCGCAAGTATTAGATGCCGTCATACGCACGGCGCGCGATGGCCTGTCGTTCGGTGCGCCGAATCCGCTGGAAGTCACTATGGCCGAAACCATCGCGCGGCTGGTGCCCAGTTGCGAAATGGTGCGCATGGTCAACTCCGGCACCGAAGCCACGCTTTCGGCGATCCGCCTGGCGCGTGGCGCCACCGGCCGCAGCCGCATCGTGAAATTCGAAGGCTGCTACCACGGCCATGGCGACAGCTTCCTGGTCAAGGCTGGCAGCGGCGCCCTGACCCTCGGCGTTCCCACGTCTCCGGGCGTACCCAAGGCGCTGGCAGACCTGACGCTCACGTTGACCTACAACGACTTCGATGCGGCGACCGCACTGTTCGATGAATGTGGCAGCGAGATCGCCTGCCTGATCGTGGAGCCCGTGGTCGGCAATGCCAATTGCCTGCCGCCGCGCGATGGCTTCCTGCAACACCTGCGCACGCTGTGTTCGGCACATGGTGCGCTGCTGATCTTCGATGAAGTGATGACCGGCTTCCGCGTCGCACTTGGCGGCGCGCAGGCGCGTTACGGCGTGAAGCCGGACCTGAGCACCTTCGGCAAGATCATCGGTGGTGGCATGCCGGTCGGCGCATATGGCGGGCGAGCCGAACTGATGCGGCAGATCGCGCCGTCCGGTCCGATCTACCAGGCTGGCACGCTGAGCGGCAACCCGGTGGCGATGGCTGCTGGATTGGCGATGCTGGACCTCGTCCAGGCACCCGGCTTCCATGAAGGTCTCGAGCGCTGCACGCACGCATTGTGCGACGGGCTCGAAGCCGCGGCGCATGATGCAGGCATCGCCTTCACCACCCAGCGGGTTGGCGGCATGTTCGGCTTGTTCTTCAGCAAGGAAAAGGTCGACACCTATGCGCAGGCGATGGCCTGCGACAGCGGCGCGTTCAACCGCTTCTTCCACGCGATGCTGGAACGTGGCGTATACCTGGCACCTTCCGCGTTCGAGGCCGGCTTCATGTCCAGTGCACACGACGACGGCGTGATCGCGCAGACGCTGGATGCGGCACGGGCTGCCTTCAAGGCGCTGTAGACCCGCATGACTGAAACCCCATCCAGCACGAAACCAAAGGAACGCGCATTGCTGGAGCGCAACCACTGGCCGGCAAGCGACACGGGGGCACGCCACCGCTGGTATCGCAGGATCTTCCTGCATGACCTGGCGGATGAACGCAATTTCGACCTGTGGCTGATCGTGGCAATCGTCGCCAGTGTCGGCGTGGTGATGCTGGACAGCGTTGCGTCCATCAAGTTGCGCTGGCACTCGCAGCTGTACCTGGCCGAGTGGTTCTTCACCCTGCTGTTCACGGTCGAATACGCCGTTCGCTTGTGGGTCGTCAAGCGACCGCTGCGCTACATCACCAGCTTCTACGGGGTCATCGATCTGCTGGCGATCGTGCCGACGTTCCTGTCGCTGATGTTCCCGGCCAGCGCGTCGCTTGCAGTGGTGCGGATCCTGCGCATGCTGCGGATCTTCCGCGTCCTGAAACTCGCCGAATATTCCAGTGAAGCCGGTGTACTGGTCCAGGCATTGCTGCGCGCGCGCCGCAAGATCCTGGTGTTCGTGGCGACACTACTGACCATCACCGTGGTGTTCGGTGCGCTGATGTACGTGATCGAAGGTCCCGAACACGGCTATACCAGCATCCCGACAGGCATGTACTGGGCGGTGGTGACCATGGCCACCGTCGGCTTCGGCGACATCGCCCCGGCCACGTCACTGGGACGGTTCATCACCTCGGTACTGATCATCATCGGCTACAGCATCATCGCGGTGCCGACCGGCATCTACACCGCCGAACTCGCCCGAAGCCTGCAGCCGAAACGCCGCCAACTGCGTTGTCAGGAATGCGGGCTTCCCGACCACGAAACTGACGCATGGCATTGCCGCAAGTGCGGGCGCGTGCTTCCCGAGGCATCCGAATGACTGCGCCGCGCAACTTGCGTCCCGGCACCGTTGCCGTGCATGCCGGCAACGAGCCGGACCCCGCGACCGGAGCGGTCGCACCGCCGATCCACCTGGCCACGACCTTCCGCCGCGGCGCCGATGGCGAGCGCATTGCCGGTTACGAATACCAGCGCGAAGGCAACCCGACCAACGACCGCCTGGGCAAGGCGATCGCCGCGCTGGAAGGCGCACAGACCGCACTGACGTTTGCATCGGGGATGGCCGCGATCAGCGGCCTGATCGAAAGCCTGCCGACGCCCGCGCGGATCGTGATGCCGAACGATTGCTACGTCGGTTTGCGGATGTACGCCACCGAGTTCCTGCCTGCGCGCGGGATTGCGGTGACTCGCGTGGACATGACCGATCTCGACGCGGTGTGCGCGGCCTGTGCCGATGGTGTCGACCTGTTGTGGATCGAGACCCCGTCCAACCCGCTGATGCAAATCAGCGACATCGCCGCGCTGGCGCGTATCGGACACGCGAAGGGCGCCCTCGTCGCATGCGACAACACCTTCGCCACGCCGCTGCTGACGCGGCCGCTGGACCACGGTGCCGACGTGGTGATGCATTCGACCACCAAGTATTTCGGTGGGCATAGCGACGTCCTCGGTGGTGCGCTTGCATTCGCGAGGGATGATGACTTCACGAAGCATGTTGCCCATCGCCTGCACATCACCGGTGCGGTGCTGGCACCGTTCAGTGCATGGTTGACCCTGCGTGGCTGCCGCTCGCTGTCGGCACGGATGGCGATGCACTGCGCGAACGCACGCAAGGTCGTGGAGTTCCTGGCCAGCCATCCCTCGATCAAACGGGTGAATTATCCGGGGCTCGCATCGCATCCCGGTCACGCGGTGGCAGCGCGGCAGATGCATGACTTCGGCGCGATGCTCAGCATCCAGCTGCATGGCGGGCGTGAAGCCGCGTTGGCAATGGCTGGAAAGCTGCAACTCTTCACCAATGCCACCTCGCTGGGCGGGTGCGAATCGCTGGTCGAACATCGCGCATCGGTGGAAGGTGCCAACCCCAGCTCGCCGCAGGATCTGTTGCGGATCTCGGTGGGACTGGAAGACGTGGACGATCTGATCGAAGACCTCGCCCAGGCGCTGATCTAGCAAGCTAGGCGGGCCACTTCAGGAACCGCGCGCGAATGCCTCCAGCGCCAAACCCAAACGCCCCAAACCGTCCGCCACTTCCTCGTCGCTGATATTCAATGGCGGCACGAAACGCAGGACATCCGGGCCTGCCTGCAACAGCAACAGGCCGTGCGCGGCGGCATGATCCAGGATCTGTCCGGCACGCCCGGCATACTCAGGTTTGAGCACGGCGCCGAGCATCAGCCCGCGCCCGCGCACTTCGGCGAACAGTTTGAGACCCGCGTTGATCGCGTCGACCCCCGCCCGGATCGCCTGTTCCTGCCTGCACACGTTCGCGGCGATGTCGTCGGAGGCCAGCTTTCGCAGCGCCACCCGCGCCACCGCCGCCGCCAATGGATTGCCACCGAACGTGGTGCCATGCGCACCGAACTGCATGACCTGAGCGACCTTCGGCCCGGCCAGCATCGCGCCAACCGGAAAGCCGCCACCGAGTGCCTTGGCCAGGGTGACGATGTCGGGCGTGACGTCGTCCAGCCAGTGTGCGAACAGGACGCCTGTACGGCCCATGCCGCACTGGATTTCATCCAGCACCAGCAGCGCTTCATGGGCACCACACAGCGCGCGCACGCCAGTCAGGAAACCTGGCGCTGCCGGCATCACCCCGCCCTCGCCCTGCACGGGTTCAATCATGACCGCCGCCACGTCGCCAGTTGCCATCGCCGCGGCCAGTGCGTCGAGATCATTGAAGTCGACGTACCGGAAACCTCCCGGCAATGGCTCGTAGCCTTCCTGGTACTTGGGCTGTGCAGTGGCGGTGACGGTCGCCAGGGTACGGCCGTGGAAACTGCCACGGAAGGTCACGATCACGCGCCGGTCGGGCGCGCGTCCTTGCGCCGTTGCCCACTTGCGCACCAATTTGATCGCCGCCTCGTTGGCCTCGGCACCGGAATTGCAAAGAAACGCACGCTCGGCGAAACGTGAAGCAGTGACCAGCTCTTCGGCCAGGCGCAAGGGGGGTTCACTGTAGAAAACATTACTGGTATGCCACAGCACACTTGCCTGCGCGGCGAGTGCTGCAACCAGATCAGGGTCGCAGTGGCCAAGGCTGCACACGGCGATACCGGCACTGAAATCCACGTAGTCGCGCCCCAGCGAATCCCACACGCGTGCGCCTTGCCCGCGCTCCAGGATGAGCTCGCGGGGCCGGTAGACCGGCAGGTAGTAGTCGCGACCAAGAGCGAGCAGGCTGCGCGGCATCGGAACGTACTTCGGACATGGTGGCTGGCTCGGTCAGAAATTCATGGCGGCGGAATTCACCAAACCCACGCTGACGTGGGTCGCGGCGGCCAATACCGCGGCCGCCATCTCACCGCGATTGATGCGCTTGGTGAAATTCTTCAGCAGCAACGCAACCACGGCATACGCAGCCAGCTGCGCGACAAGCGCGATGAATGCCCATGCCGCCACATCCAGGAATCCATGAGCGATCCGCAATGCGCCCGCCAGCGGCAAGGCAAACCCCAGCAGTGCGCCAGCCAGTACCACCGCGGCCGGCAGGTTGTCGCCGCGAATCAGGGTGATCTCCCGATGCGGCGTCACGTACAGATAGAGCACCATGTAGAGCACCATGAAGCCCAGGCCCATGCCGAAATAGACGGCGAAATCCGATACTGCCTGCATGTATTGCATTGGAGTCTCCGGTGCTGGTCCGCTCACCACGTGCCCGTGTTCGGCATCGAGGCCCACGGTTCGGCAGGCGGCAGCCTGCCATCCTGCAGCAGCTCCACCGAAATCAGGTCGGGCGAACGCACGAACGCCATGTGTCCGTCGCGCGGCGGGCGGTTGATGGTGTAGCCCATCGCCTGCAGGTGCGCGCAGGCGGCGTAGATATCGTCGACACGGAATGCCAGGTGCCCGAAGTTGCGCCCGGCGCTGTAGTCCTCGGTGCTGCCGTCTTCAGCGGGCCAGTTGTATGTCAGCTCGATTTCCGCGTCGGGAAATCCCGGCGCGGCAAGGAAGATCAGGCTGAACTTGCCCTGCGGGTAGTCGTCGCGCCGTTTGAGTTCCAGCCCGAGGCCTTCGCAGAAGAAGCGCAGCGAGGCGTCGACATCACGGACGCGGATCATGGTGTGCAGGTATTTCATCTTGGCTCCGGCATGGGCTCGCGGTGCAACTGGGTTGCGGCTCGAATTCAGTCGAGGAACAGGTCCGGGAACAGCGGTTGCGAAGGATCCATCGCATATCCCGACAGGTCGGTGATCCCGGCCGCCGCCAGCACCTCATCGTCGATCAGGAACTGGCCGCTGAAGCCGGCAGCTGGCCGGGTCAGCACGGCATGCGCGGCATCGCCCATGATCGCTGGCGAGCGTCCGTTGCCGGGGCTGACTCCGGGAATCATGTTCAGCGCATCGGTGGAGATCAGCGTGCGCGGCCACAAGGCATTGACTGCCACGCCTTGCGGGCCGAATTCGGCCGCCAAGCCCAGCGTCACGAAGCTCATGCCCATCTTGGCCAGCGTGTAGCCGGTATGCGGCGCCCACCATTTCGGGTCCAGTGACGGCGGCGGGCACAGCGTGAGGATGTGCGGGTTCGGCGCTTGCAGCAGATGCGGCAGGCAGGCCTGCGCGCACAGGAAACTGCCGCGCGCGTTGACCTGCTGCATCAGGTCGAAGCGCTTCATCGGCGTGTCCAGCGTGCCGCGCAGCCAGATCGCGCTGGCGTTGTTGACCAGGATGTCGATGCCGCCGAACACGTCCACGGTGGCGGCCACCGCCGCGCGTACCTGGTCCTCTTCGCGGATGTCGCACTGAAGCGCCAGCGCACGTCCACCGGCGGCCTCGATCTCTGCGGCAGCGCTGTGGATGGTGCCTGGCAGCTTCGGATTGGGCACCGACGATTTCGCGACGACGGCGATATTCGCGCCATCGCGCGCGGCGCGCAGCGCGATCGCAAGGCCAATGCCGCGCGAGGCGCCGGTGATGAACAGGGTCTTGCCGGCAAGGCTGGCCATGATGTCGCTTCTCATGTTGTAGGTCAGCCGCAGTGTAAGGGCCACTGCCTATAATCCGGCCCATGCATAGCGCCTGGTTCGATCACACCGTCGCATGGATCAGCGCGCACCCGCAGATGGCGGGCGGGCTGGTCTTCCTGATCGCGTTCTGCGATGCCCTGGCGGTGGTCGGCATCGTGGTGCCCGCGTTGCCGCTGCTGTTCGCGGTCGGCACCCTGATCGGGCTTGGCCATCTGAATGGTCCTTATGCCGTGCTGTGCGCGGCAGTGGGCGCATTCGCGGGCGATGCCGTGAGCTACTGGATCGGCCATCGCTGGGGTCCGGCGATGCGCGATCTCTGGCTGTTCCGGCGCTATCCGCAATTGCTGGATCGAGGCGAAATGCTGTTCCGCCGCCATGGCAGCAAGGGCATCGTCATCGCACGCTTCGTGGGCGCGGTGCGCCCGTTCGTGCCCGCGGTGGCCGGCATGGTGCGATTGCCCTTGCGGCGCTACGTCCCCGCCAGTGCATTCGCGGCCATGACCTGGGCGGCCATGTTCCTGGCCCCGGGCTGGATCTTTGGCACCTCCTACGATGCGGTGGCCGCCGTCGCCGACAAACTGGTGCTGGTCCTGCTTGGACTGTTCGCTGCATTGGCGCTGGCGTGGGCGGTGGTGCTTTACACATGGCGCTGGTTTGCAGCACACGCGGACAACCTGCTGGCACGTGCACTGCGCTGGACACGGGCGCATCCACGCCTCGGACGCTATGCCGCTGCGTTGATCGATCCGCGCCGGCCGGAGTCGGCGTCGCTTGTATTGCTCGCCGCCTGCCTGTTCGCAGTCGCCTGGCTTTGGGCCGGACTGAGTGCGTCACTGCTGCTGCAGGGCGGCCCGCTGGTCATCGACCAGACCGTGCATGCGGCGATGTTCGCGCTGCGCAATCCGTTGGCGGACCGGCTGATGGCCGACCCTGGCGGCGATCGGCAGTGCGCCGGTGCTCGGCACGTGCTCGGCATTCGCACTTGGCGTGGCTGGTCTGGCGCAAACGCTGGATGGCGGCGGCGCACTGGCTGGCAGCCATTGCAGTCGGCCTGCTGCTGACCGAGGGACTGGATGCCGTCATCGACATGCCGCGTCCTCCGACCGCGGTCGCCGGGTTCGGTTTCCCGTCGATCGCAGTGACCATGACCACGATCGTGTTCGGCTTCTTCGCGGTGCTGATTGCACGCGAACTGCCGGGCCGAAACCGGGTCTGGCCCTACCTGCTGGCCGGCGTGGCCACCGCGCTGGTGGCATTCGCCCGGCTGTACCTGGGCGCGCACTGGTTGAGCGACGTGATGGCCGGCGTGTTGCTGGGCGTGGCGTGGTTGCTGGTGCTGGGCATCGCCTATCGCCGCCACAGCACGCGCTCGTTCTGGATGCGGCCACTGGCATGGACGTTCTACGGCAGCTTCGTGCTGGCCGCGTTCTGGTACGCGCCACGCAGTGTCGATGCGACGCTGGACAGGTTCGATCCGCCGCCGCCGCAGGCATCGCTGGCCATGGCTGAGTGGTGGGCGCACGGACTGCAGGACACTCGCGAATTCGATATCGAAATCGCCGGCCCGCTTGCAGCCGCTGCAGCGACAATTGCTGGCACATGGCTGGCGTGTACAACCGGAAGCGGACTGGATGGCGGTGCTTGGCCTGCTGGACGACGATACGCCGCTTGCTGAGCGACCCGTGCTGCCCATCGCGCTGGACGTGCATCCCGAAGCGCTGCTGTTGCGCCGCACGGGCTGATCACGCCGACCAAATCGACGTATTGCGGCTATGGCCTGCACCTGCACGCATCGAAGATGGCACGACACTCTGGGTGGGCCGCTTCGAGACCATGCAGGCGCGCAGGCGGTTGCGCCTGCTGATGCTGTGGAAGCCATTGCCGCCGCAAACGGGACTGCCTGCGGACGTGCGGCGAACCCTATCCGCGTTTCCGCATCAGGATGTCGATGGTCGGCTGCACGTGCGCACCATGCCGCGATAAAGCGTGCTGGGTTGCGAAATTCAGGAGTCGAGCGCGCCCAACGTGTCCTGGCTGTCGGCGATGTCGTCCAGCAGTTTCTGCAGGCGTGCATGCGGATCATCCAGCTGCAGCAATGCCTGCCGCTGCGCGAGCGAGAGCGGCAGCAACTCGGCCAACTGCCAACCGACCCACGCGGCATCCTCGAACATGGCCGGTTCGGGATCGGCCTTGGCATCGGTCACCTGCATCAGGATCCGCCGCAATATTTCGGCGAGCAGTGCATGTTCCGGGCGTAGCCGCGTGGATCCCGCGTATTCGTCGCAAAACTGCACATCGGCCATGACCAGGCCGCTGTCGCGCACCCGCGTGCGCATCACGTGGAAGCGCCGCCGACCGCGCACCCGCAGCGACAGCAGGCCATCGGGCGTCGTGCCGAAATCCTCGATCACCGCCTCGGTGCCGAACGCGGCAGGAGCGGCGGGCGAGCCGACCTCGTTGCCCTCCAGGATCAGGCAGACGCCGAAACCGCCACCGTTGCGACCGCACTCGCTGACCATGTCGAGGTAGCGCCGTTCGAAGATCCGCAGGTCCAGCGCCGCGCCCGGCACCAGCACGTCCTGCAGCGGGAACAACGGCAGCGTGGTGGCGTCAGTCATCACGCAATGCGGCGAGAAAGCGCCGGGGTGCGCCGTCGAAGCCGCCGTTGGACATGAACACCACATGGTCGCCGGCGCGCGCCAGGCCATGCAGGGTCGCGATGAGCGAATCGACATCGGCCACCGCATGACCTTCGCCGTTCAGTGCAGACATCACCTTGCCGGCATCCCAGGCCAGTTCCGGGCGATGCAGGAACACCACCACGTCGGCGCCGTCCAGCGAAGGTGCCAGCGCGTCGGCATGGGCGCCAAGCCGCATGGAATTGCTGCGCGGCTCCATGGCGACCACGATGCGTGATTCGCCGACCTTCGCACGCAAACCTGCGAGCGTGGTGGCGATCGCGGTCGGATGGTGGGCGAAGTCGTCGTACACCGTGATGTCGGCATGCGTGCCGATCACTTCCATGCGCCGCTTGACGCTGCGGAACGCGGCAGCGCGGGAATAACCGTCGCGACATCCACGCCCACGGCATGACATGCAGCCAGCGCGGCCAGTCCATTGAGCACGTTGTGGTCGCCGAGCAAGCCCCATTCGACGATGCCAAGTTCGTTGCCCTGATGCAGGACCGCGAATGCACTGCCATCGTCACGCAGCTTGCGTGCGCACCACTCGAATGAGGTGTCGAAGCCGAAGCGTTCCACCGGTGTCCAGCAGCCCATCGCCAATACTTCGCGCAGGTGCTGCGTCGGCACCGTTGACGATCAGCCGGCCACGGCCGGGCACCGTGCGCACCAGGTGATGGAACTGGCGCTGGATGGCGGCCACGTCAGGGAAGATGTCGGCGTGGTCGAATTCCAGGTTGTTGAGGATCGCGACCAGCGGCCGGTAGTGGACGAACTTGCTGCGCTTGTCGAAAAACGCGGTGTCGTATTCGTCGGCCTCGACCACGAACTCGCGGCCACTGCCGATGCGCGCTGACACACCGAAATCCTCCGCCACGCCGCCGATCAGGAAGCCCGGTTCGCGACCGGCCGCCTGCAACAGGTACGCCAGGATCGATGTCGTGGTGGTCTTGCCATGAGTGCCGGCCACCGCCAGCGTGTCGCGGCCCGGCAACACGTGCTCGCTCAGCCACTGCGCGCCCGAGGTGTAAGCCAGTCCGTGATCGAGGACATGTTCGACCGCAGGATTGCCGCGCGACAGCGCATTGCCGATGACGACCTGGTCGCAGTCATCCGAGATATTGCCGGGCAAGTAGCCCTGCGACAGCGCGATGCCGAGGTTTTCCAGCTGCGTCGACATCGGCGGATACACGGCCTGGTCGCTAGCCTTCGACCTGATGGCCGAGCTCGCGCGCAAGCGCGGCAACCCCGCCCATGAAAGTACCGGCGATGCCGAGGATGTGGAGTTTCATGCGATGCATTTTCCCGGCGTCACGCCGGCGAACGCCGGCATCACGCCCCAGCAGGTTGGAGACGAGAACTGGATCCCGGCATTCACCGGGATGACGCGCCGGATCACCCGACCTCATGTCCGGGCTGGATCGCTTCCAGGATGCGGGTGAATACATCGTCCAGGCTGCCGACGCCGTCGACCAGGGTCAGCTGGCCGTGCTGTCGGTAGTAGTCGATCACCGGCGCGGTCTGGTCGTTGTAGATCTGCAGGCGGGTGCGGACGGATTCCGGTGTGTCATCGGCGCGGCCTTCTTCCTTGGCGCGGCCGGCAATCCGCTCGACCAGCAGATTCGGTCGCGACATCCAGCTGCACGGCATAGTCGAACGACTGCTTCAGCCTGCCCAGCAGTCCGTCCAGCGCAGCGGCCTGGGCCAGGTTGCGCGGATAGCCATCGAGGATGAAACCGTCGGCGGTGTCCGGCCGGGAGAAGCGATCCTCCAGCATGCCGAGCAGGATCGCGTCGCTGACCAGCTCGCCGCGTGCCATGACGCCCTTCGCTTCCAGGCCAAGCTTGCTGCCGGCCGCAACCTCCGCACGCAGCAGGTCACCGGTGGAAATATGGGGCACCTGCAGGTGCTCCTTCAGTCGTGCCGCCTGGGTGCCTTTGCCGGAACCGGGCGCGCCCAATAGAACCAATCGCATCGAATCGCTCCAGGAAGATGTCGTCGGCCGGCGCTACACTGCCTGCGGCCTTGCGTGGCGGCCAGTTTAACGTATCCCACCCACGATCCAGACCCTACCAAGGATTTCCAGATGTCCAGCGGCACCCTGCTGTATGCCCAGTCCGGCGGCGTGACCGCCGTCATCAACGCCACCGCCTCGGCGGTGATCCAGGCCGCGCGGGCCAGGAAAGTGCGCGTACTGGCAGCGCGCAACGGCATCCTCGGCGCGCTGCGCGAGGACTTGATAGACACGCCGCGCTGAGCAGTGCGCAGGTCAAGGCGTTGGCGCACACACCCGGTGGCGCGTTCGGCAGCTGCCGGCTCAAGCTGAAGTCGCTGGAAGCCGACCGCGCGAAGTACGAACGCCTGCTGGACGTATTCCGCGCCCACGACGTGCGCTGGTTCCTCTACAACGGCGGCAACGACTCAGCCGACACCGCGCTCAAGATCTCGCAGCTGGCAGCCGAATACGACTACCCGCTGACCTGCGTGGGCGTGCCCAAGACCATCGACAACGACCTGGCGGTGACCGACTGCTGCCCTGGGTTCGGTTCGGCGGCCAAGTACACCGCCGTGTCCGTGCGCGAAGCCGCGCTGGACGTGGCGGCGATGTCGGAAACCTCGACCAAGGTCTTCGTCTACGAGGCGATGGGCCGCCACGCTGGCTGGCTGGCCGCTGCCGCCGGACTGGCCGGCGAGGGTCGCAACGACGCGCCGCAGATCATCCTGTTTCCGGAGCGGGCCTATGACGAGGCCGCGTTCCTGGCCCAGGTCGAGTGCCGTGGTGAAGCGCGTCGGCTGGTGCGTGGTGGTCGCCAGCGAAGGCATCCGCGACGCCGATGGGCGTTTCGTCGCCGATGCCGGTGGCGGCAAGGACTCGTTCGGCCACACCCAGCTCGGCGGCGTCGCCGCGCACCTGGCAGGCCGGGTCAAGGACGTACTGGGCCACAAGGTCCACTGGACCCTGCCCGACTACCTGCAACGCTCGGCCCGCCACATCGCCAGCAAGACTGACCTGGAGCACGCGCTGGCCGTAGGCCGCAAGGCGGTCGAGTTCGCCCTGGCCGGGAAGAATTCGGTGATGCCGGTCGATCGTGCGGACCTCCGACTCCCCCTACCGCTGGACCGTCGAGGCCGCACCACTGTCGAAGGTCGCCAATCGCGAGAAAACCATGCCGGCCGGATTCATCCGCAAGGACGGATTCGGGATCACCGCCGCGGCAAGGCGCTACCTGCAACCGCTCATCGCCGGCGAAGCATTTCCGCCATTTGGCCGGGATGGGCTACCGAATTACGTTGAACTGGATCAAGCAACCATCCGTCGCACCTTGCCACGCTGGGAAGGGTGACAAGCGACCCGCTGGAATCCGCAGGATGGGAGAGTCCGTCGGGACCACATCTGCGAGATCAATCGACATAAAACCGACCATCTTCATTTTTGCTACCGACCATCTTTAAACCAAACCAGGGGACGTCATGAAGAAACATCTGTTGATCGCGGGCATCTGCATGCTCATGTGTGCGCCGGCAATGGCCCAGCGCCAAAAAGCAACCGTCCCCGGCGGAAGCGCTGCCGGCGCCAGTTCGCAGGGCTCGGCCGGCCTTGAACATTGCGACGAACCGATGGGAACGGTGGGCGTGGTCGAAGAGCAGGATGGCGACTGGTACCGCTACCTGACCTCCGACCTGCGCCTGCCTTCGACGATCCCGGTCATCCGCATGCTGATCCAGCAGTCCAACTGCTTCGTGGTGGTCGAGCGAGGCCGTGCGATGCAGAACATGATGCAGGAGCGCGCGCTGCAGGATTCGGGTGAAATGCGTGATGGCAGCAACTTCGGCAAGGGCCAGATGGTCGCTGCGGACTTCACCATGAATCCCAGCATCAACTTCTCGCAGAGTGATGCCGGTGGCGTTGGCGGCGTGCTGGGCGCATTCGGTGGCCGAAGCTGGGTGCCGTCGGGCGCGATTGTTGGTGGCCTGAAATTCAAGCGCGCGGAAACCATCCTGACGATGATCGACAACCGCTCCGGCGTGCAGATCGCCACTTCGCATGGGACTGGGCAAGAAGACCGACTTCGGCATGGGTGTCGGCGGCGGTGGCCTGTCCGGGTTTGGCGCGGTGGGTGGCTACACCAACACGCCAGAGGGCAAGGTACTGGTGCTGGCGTTCGCCGATGCCTACAACAAGATGGTCCAGTCGCTGCGCAACTACCAGCCACAGGAAGTCCAGGGCGGCCTGGGCAAGGGCGGCACGTTGAAGGTCGGCAACTGACCGAAAGCATCTAACGTAGCACTGTCGAAAACGCCCGGCAATGCCGGGCGTTTTCATTTTCGCGTCTTGCGCAAACGCGTCCTGGCCGGAAGGCGTGCCATCCTGTGCCCATGGCAATCCTGCTAGTCAAGGCAAAACCCAATGCACGTGCGTCGTCACTCACGCTACAGGACGACGGCACCTGGCTGGCACAGCTGAAGGCACCGCCGGTGGATGGCAAGGCTAATACCGAACTGATCGCAGTGGTGGCACGGCAATTCGGGTGCAGCAAATCGCAAGTCACGATCAAGACCGGTGCAGGAAGCCGGCTGAAACGGGTCGTAATTCCCGACTAGCGTCATTCATCAAGATCGCCTGCGATGCTCAGCCTGCTGACTGACTTCGCAGGCCGCATCCCTTCTTTCAGCCCGTTACTTGCAGGCTTGGCCTTCCAAGGTCATGGCTGCAGCAAACAACGGCACCGCGGCTAGCTGACCCTGGCGAGCAGCTTCCAGGCCATCTTTCAGGTAGATCCGCGAACGGCCCTGCGCATCGAGTTCCGGCGGCGTCGCCCTGCGTCCCTTGCGCCAGACGCGCACGATCGCCTGCCGGGATGGGCAAGCGGCACTGGGGACCCGGATCACATCGTTCAACAGCCAGCCGTTGGCCACGGAAGCCTTGGCCTTGATCGCATCGTCCAGGCGCGCACGCGGCTGACAACGGGCACTGGTCGGCACGGCGCTGAACTTGTACGGCTTGGCCTTGTCCCCGGTGAACTGGCCTTCCAGCCGGGCGCAGGCTTCCGGGATCACACGCAGGGTATGGGCGACGCCGACTGCCTGTGGCGTGCCGACCGCGCGCTGGATTTCCGGCATGGGGTCGGCTGCGATGGTGGCGGTGGTGGCCACCAGCAGGCCCGCGCTCAACAGGATCGAACGCAACATGGGCAACTCCCTGGGGAAAATCGAATGCAAAAGGCTGACATGGCCGGCCTGAACCCCATGTTCATGGCAAACCCCAATGGGGTTTCCGGGAAATCGGCATACACGCAAGGCCCCGCCCTGTGCGATAGTCGCGGGGTTGCCTACCACGGGTTGGCACATGTCCGATCTTCATTCCTTCGAACACTCCGGGGAGGGGTTCATGCTGGAGCAATACGGTCTACTTCTGGCGTTTGTATGCGCCATCATCGCGATCGGGTACGGCCTGTGGGCCGCCGCCTGGATCAATCGCCAACCTGCCGGCAATCCGCGCATGCAGGAAATCGCCGGCGCCATCCAGGAAGGTGCACGCGCCTACCTGAATCGCCAATACACCACGATTGCCATCGCGGGTGTGGTGCTGTTCGTGCTGGTCGGATTCGCACTGACCTGGTACGCCGCGATCGGATTCCTGATCGGCGCGGTGCTGTCCGGTGCTGCCGGCTACATCGGCATGAACGTCTCGGTTCGCGCCAACGTGCGTACGGCTGAAGCTGCACGCAAGGGCATCAGCCAGGCGATGGACGTGGCCTTCAAGGGTGGCGCGATCACCGGCATGCTGGTGGTGGGCCTGGGCCTGCTGGGTGTTGCCGGTTACTACGCGGTGCTGACCAGGCACCTCGGCGTACCCCAGGAAGACGCGCTGCACGCGCTGGTGGGGCTGGCGTTCGGTTCGTCGCTGATCTCGATCTTCGCGCGCCTGGGCGGCGGCATCTTCACCAAGGGTGCCGACGTCGGCGCCGATCTGGTGGGCAAGGTCGAAGCCGGCATCCCCGAGGACGACCCCCGCAACCCGGCGGTGATCGCAGACAACGTGGGTGACAACGTCGGCGACTGTGCCGGCATGGCCGCCGACCTGTTCGAGACCTACGCGGTCACGATCATCGCCACCATGCTGCTTGGCGGTTTGAGTTTTGCCGAGGGCAGCAATGCGGTGTTGTATCCGCTGGTGCTGGGCGCGGTGTCGATCATCGCCTCGATCATCGGCGCGTTCTTCGTCAAGGTGAATGCCTCCAAGCCGAACATCATGGGCGCGTTGTACAAGGGCGTGATCGTGTCGGCGCTGCTGTCGGCGGTCGCATTCTGGTTCGTCACTGCCAACATGTTCCCCGACGGGTTGGCCCCGTCTGACGGAACTGCCGCGCTGACCGCGACCAACCTGTTCCTGTGCGGCCTGATCGGGCTGGTGCTGACAGGCGTGATCGTGTGGATCACCGAGTACTACACCGGCACCCAGTTCAAGCCGGTGCAGCACGTCGCGCAAGCCTCGACCACCGGCCACGGCACCAACATCATTGCCGGCCTGGGCGTGTCGATGAAGTCGACCGCGCTGCCGGTGGTGGCGGTATGTGCCTCGATCTGGGGTGCGCATGCGCTGGCGGGCCTGTACGGCATCGCGATCGCTGCTACCGCGATGTTGTCGATGGCCGGGATGATCGTGGCGCTGGACGCCTACGGCCCGATCACCGACAACGCCGGTGGCATCGCCGAGATGGCGGAACTGCCGCCAGAAGTGCGCGCCGTCACCGATCCGCTGGACGCCGTTGGCAACACCACCAAGGCGGTGACCAAGGGTTACGCGATCGGTTCGGCCGCACTGGCCGCGCTGGTGCTGTTCGCCGACTACACCCACAACCTCGATGCAGCCGGTGCCGCAAAGGCCGCTGCTGCTGGCGTGGCGTATGAGGCGGTGCGGTTCGACCTGTCCAACCACATGGTCATCATCGGCCTGCTGATCGGCGGCCTGATCCCGTATCTGTTCGGTGCGATGGCGATGGAAGCCGTGGGCCGTGCAGCGGGTGCCGTGGTCGAGGAAGTGCGCCGCCAGTTCCGCGAGATCCCCGGCATCATGGAAGGCACCGGCAAGCCGCAGTACGACAAGGCCGTGGACATGCTGACCAAGTCGGCAATCAAGGAAATGATCGTGCCGTCGCTGCTGCCGGTTGCGGTGCCCGTGGTGGTCGGCCTGTTGCTGGGTGCGCAAGCACTGGGTGGCCTGCTGATCGGCACGATTGTCACCGGTATCTTCGTGGCGATCTCCATGACCACCGGTGGTGGTGCATGGGACAACGCCAAGAAGTACATCGAGGACGGCAACTGCGGTGGCAAGGGTTCCGAGGCGCACAAGGCCGCGGTCACCGGCGACACCGTTGGTGATCCCTACAAGGACACCGCCGGCCCGGCGATCAATCCGTTGATCAAGATCATCAACATCGTGGCATTGCTGATGGTGCCGCTGCTGTAAGCGACACGCGCTTGCGATACGAAAACGGCGGCCCACGGGTCGCCGTTTTCATTTGCGCGGCATGTGCTTCAGTTGTCGCTCCAGCCGCTGGGAGTAGAATGCGCGCCCTCTCCCCCCTTCGCATCGTGCCGGCCGCCTCGTGCCGACCGCAACATGCGCCACACGCATTCATGGAGTCAACCATATGGGCCTGGACCTCGTCCCGACCGGCACTAACCCACCGGACGAAATCAACGTCATCATCGAAATCCCGAAGGACGCCGAGCCGGTCAAGTACGAGGTCGACAAGGCGAGCGGCGCGATCTTCGTCGACCGCATCCTGTCCACCCCGATGCGCTATCCATGCAACTACGGCTACGTACCGCACACCGTGTGTGGCGATGGCGATCCTGCCGATGTGATGGTGATCCTGCCGCTGCCGCTGGTGCCGGGCTCGGTGATCCGCTGCATCCCGGTGGGCGTGCTGAAGATGAGCGACGAAGCAGGCGGCGACGAGAAAATCCTCGCGGTACCACTGCCGAAGATCTTCGGCGGCTATGCCCACGTGACCGACATCGCCCAGGTCAGCCCGCATTGGCTGGAGCGCATCGGCCACTTCTTCGAGCACTACAAGGATCTCGAGAAGGGCAAGTGGGTCAAGCTGGAAGGCTGGGGCGGCGCAGAGGAAGCCAGGCAGATCCTGCTGCAGGCGATGGAGCGCTACAACGCCACGCCAGACGTGGACAAGCCGAAGTTCTGACGTGGCGTTCACCGCGGGTGGCGATCACGCCTCCCGATAGACTTCCGCACCTGCCTCGCGGAACTGCGCCGACTTCTCGGCCATGCCGGCTTCCAGCGCCGCCTGGTCGTCGAGCCCGTGCTCGGCCGCATAGTCGCGCACGTCCTGGGTGATCTTCATCGAGCAGAAACTCGGCCCGCACATCGAGCAGAAGTGCGCGCTCTTGTGCGCATCCTTGGGCATGGTCTCGTCGTGGAATTCCTGCGCCTTCTCCGGGTCCAGACCGAGGTTGAACTGATCCTCCCAGCGGAACTCGAAGCGCGCCTTGGACAGCGCGTTGTCGCGGACCTGTGCGCCCGGATGACCCTTGGCCAGATCGGCCGCATGTGCGGCGATCTTGTAGGTGATGATGCCGTCACGCACGTCCTGCTTGTTGGGCAGGCCGAGGTGTTCTTTCGGGGTGACGTAGCAGAGCATCGCAGTGCCGTACCAGCCGATCATCGCCGCGCCAATCGCGCTGGTGATGTGGTCGTAGCCCGGCGCGATGTCGGTGGTCAGCGGTCCCAAGGTATAGAACGGCGCCTCGCCGCACTCGGCCAGCTGCTTGTCCATGTTTTCCTTGATCAGCTGCATCGGCACGTGGCCCGGCCCTTCGATCATGGTCTGCACATCGTGCTTCCACGCGATCCTGGTCAGCTCGCCAAGCGTTTCAAGCTCGCCGAACTGCGCGGCATCGTTGGCATCGGCAATGCAGCCTGGACGCAGCCCGTCACCCAGCGAGAAGGCCACGTCGTACGCCTTCATGATGTCGCAGATGTCTTCGAAATGGGTATAGAGAAAGCTTTCCCTGTGATGCGACAGACACCACTTGGCCATGATGCTGCCACCGCGGGACACGATCCCGGTCACGCGCTTCGCGGTCAGCGGCACGTAACGCAACAGCACGCCAGCGTGGATGGTGAAGTAATCCACGCCCTGCTCGGCCTGTTCGATCAAGGTGTCGCGGAAGATCTCCCAGGTCAGCTCTTCGGCGCGGCCATCCACTTTCTCGAGTGCCTGGTAGATCGGCACGGTGCCGATCGGCACCGGCGAATTGCGGATGATCCATTCTCGGGTTTCGTGGATGTGCTTGCCGGTGGACAGGTCCATCACGTTGTCGGCGCCCCAGCGGATTGCCCAGACCAGCTTTTCGACTTCCTCGGCAATGCCGGAGCTCACTGCGGAATTGCCGATATTGGCGTTGATCTTGGTCAGGAAGTTGCGGCCGATGATCATCGGCTCGCTTTCCGGGTGGTTGATGTTGCATGGAAGAATCGCGCGGCCACGGGCGATCTCGTCGCGCACGAATTCGGGCGTGATGAACGTCTGGATGTTGGCGCCGAAGCTCTGGCCCGGCTGCTGCCGCAGCAGCGCGGCATCGCGGATGGCGTCGATGCGCTGGTTCTCGCGGATCGCGACGTATTCCATTTCCGGGGTGATGATCCCGCGGCGGGCGTAATGCATCTGGCTGACATTCGCGCCGGCTTTCGCGCGACGCGGCAACGGACGGTTCGGGAAACGCACGCTGTCCATGCGCGCGTTGTGCTCGCGCTCGCGGCCAAACGCCGAAGACAACACGGTCAATGCCTCGGTATCACCACGCTCTTCGATCCAACGCGCACGCAGCGCGGACAATCCCACGGTCAGGTTGATATCGGCTGACGCATCGGAATACGGACCAGATGTGTCGTAGATCGTGATCGGCGGATTTTCTTCCACGCCCGCCAGGGTCTGCGTGTTCGCCTGCATGACCTCACGCATCGCCACCCGCAGATCAGGGCGCGAACCGGTGACATGCACCTTGCGCGAACCGGGAATCGGCCGGGTCGCGGATTCGGACAGGCGCTCGGTGTCACGGATGAGATCGGAGGGTACTGCGTTCATGGCGTTCGTCCTATTGAATCCCCGCACATGGACGTGCGGGCTTTTGCGAGGGATTCGCATCACGTGGACGAAGCGGCGGCGCGTGCGTGCATTGCCGCGAAGGCAGTGCAACATCGCGAAGCTTCCCTACGCCGGTCTCAACCGGATCAGGTTCGAAGGGACTATCTCAACCGCGGCCGTGGCCAGCGGTACCCCCGCTTCAGGTGCTATTGGAACATGGCGTATCCAGCCACGCCAACTTCAGCGCAATGCTGCGTTGATCTTCTCCAGCACGGCCGCACCCGGACTCAATGTCGTTGCATCCAGGCTATTCAACGGACTGGCAATCGTATTGATGTGTTCATGCAGGTCGTCCGCATCGGGATCGATATAGAGCAGCCCGGTCACCACTTCGCCCCGCGCATGGCCTTGCTGCAGCAGATTCATGGCCTGGATCCGGTCACGTGGATCGTAGTTCTGGTCGAGCTTGCGCAGGCGCAGCATGGTGCCATCGTGTTGGGCCACTTCCAGCAGTTCGCCTTCGCCATATTCCACGGCGATCTCGGCGCGCGGCAGGATCACGTCCATCCGGTTCATCGCCTCGTTGTGTTCGCGCACGTACTGGTAACTCTTGGTGCTGCCGGGATGATTGTTGAAGGCGACACAGGGGCTGATCACGTCGAGGAATGCCGCGCCGCGATGCGCCAACGCACCCTTGATCAACGGCACCAGCTGCTGCTTGTCGCCGGAGAAACTGCGCGCGACATAGGTGGCGCCCAGTTGCAGTGCCATGGTGATCAGGTCAAGCGGACTGTCGGTATTGGCCACGCCCTTCTTCGACACCGAGCCCTGGTCGGCAGTCGCCGAGAATTGCCCCTTGGTCAGGCCATACACGCCATTGTTTTCGACGATGTAGGTCATGTTCACCGCGCGCCGGATCGCGTGCACGAACTGGCCGATGCCGATCGAGGCCGAATCGCCATCGCCGGATACGCCCAGGTAAATCAGTTCGCGATTGGCAAGGTTGGCACCGGTCAGCACCGACGGCATCCGCCCGTGCACGGTATTGAAACCATGCGACTGGCCGAGGAAATAGGTCGGTGTCTTCGAGCTGCAGCCGATGCCCGACAGCTTGGCCACGCGATGCGGCGCGATGTCCATCTCCCAGCAAGCCTGGATGATGGCGGCCGAGATCGAATCGTGGCCGCAGCCCGCGCACAGGGTCGAGACCGTGCCTTCGTAGTCACGGCGGGTGAAGCCGAGCGCATTGCAGCCCAGGCTTGGGTGGTGGAGTTTTGGCTTGGCGAGATAGGTCATGCGCGTCCACCGCTTTCGAGCCCCTCTCCCTCCGGGAGAGGGGTTGGGGTGAGGGTGCGTGAAATGGCACCGGCAATGAAGCGCGCCGTGATCGGCGTGCCGTCGTAGTGCAGCACCGCGATCAGCCGCGCCGGATCGATGCCGAATTCGTTGACCAGCAGGCTGCGCAACTGGCCGTCACGGTTCTGTTCGACCACGAACACCGAGCCGTGCGCCTTGATGAAATCGTGAATTGATTCGGGGAAGGGGAACGCACGGATCCGCAAGGTATCCAACTCGATGCCATCTTCGCGCAGATGCTCGACCGCTTCGGCCATCGCCGGGCTGGTCGAGCCGTAGAAAATCGCGGCCTGAGCTGCCGGCAATGCCGCCTGCTGCACGACAGGCTGCGGTACCAGCGCCTTGGCGCTGTCGAACTTCTGCAGCAGCCGCTGCATGTTGTAGATGTAATCCGCACCTCGTTCGGAATATTTCGCCTGCGGATCGCGCGAGGTCCCGCGAGTGAAATACGCGCCCTTGTCAGGATGCGTGCCGGGCCAGGTGCGGTACGGGATGCCGTCACCATCGACATCCTTGTAGCGGGCGAATTCCTTGCCCGCATCGAGATCCGCCGCGGTCATCACCTTGCCGCGATCGTAAATGCGCGCGTCATCCCACTTGAACGGCGCGCACAGGCGCTGGTTCATGCCGATGTCCAGATCGCTCATCACGAACACCGGCGTCTGCAGGCGATCGGCCAGGTCGAGCGCGTCGGCGGCGAAGTCGAAGCATTCGGTCGGGTCTTCCGGGAACAGCAGCACGTGCTTGGTGTCGCCGTGCGACGCATAGGCGCAGGCCAGTACATCGGACTGCTGGGTGCGCGTCGGCATGCCGGTCGAAGGCCCACCGCGTTGCACATTGACGATCGTGACCGGGATCTCGGCGAAGTAGGCCAGGCCGATGAACTCGTTCATCAGCGAGATGCCGGGACCCGAGGTCGAGGTGAAGGCGCGTGCACCATTCCAGCCAGCGCCGACCACCATGCCGATCGAGGCGATTTCGTCCTCGGCCTGGATCACCGCGTAGTGTGCGTGGCCTTCGGCGTCGACACGGTGCTTCTGGCAATTCTTCTGGAAGGCTTCGGCCACCGACGAGGAGGGCGTGATCGGATACCAGGCGCAAACGGTGGCACCGCCATAGATGCAACCCAGCGCCGCCGCGGCATTGCCATCGGCGAAGATGCGGTCGCCGACTTCATCGGCCTTGCGCACCCGCAGACCGATCGGATGCGGCAGGTGTTCGCGCACCCAATCGCGGCCCAGATGCAGGGCCTCGATGTTGGGCGGCAGCAGGTTCGGCTTGCTCCGGTATTGCTCGCCGACCAGGGTCTCGATGGTCGCCACGTCGACATCGAGCAATGCGCTCAACGCGCCGACATACATGATGTTCTTGAATAGCTGGCGCTGGCGCGGATCGTCGTAGGTCGCGTTGCAGAGTTCGGTCAGCGGAACGCCAATGATCGTGATGTCGTCGCGGAACTTCGACTTCGGCATCGGCTTGCTGTTGTCGTAGAACAGATAGCCGCCTGAAGGAAGCTCCTTCAGATCGTCATCCCAGGTCTGCGGATTCATCGCGACCAGCATGTCGACGCCACCACGGCGGCCGAGCCAGCCGCGCTCGGTGACCCGTACCTCATACCAGGTCGGCAAGCCCTGGATATTGGACGGGAAGATGTTGCGCGGGCTGACCGGCACGCCCATGCGCAGGATGGCCTTGGCAAACAGTTCATTCGCCGAGGCCGAGCCGGACCCGTTGACGTTGGCGAACTTGATGACGAAATCGTTGACGGATTGCAGTGCCGCAACTCCGGATGGATCGACACCTGCGGTCATGCAGCTTCCCTCGCCTTGTGGGTACGACATGACTCACCCGCATGGGTCTCCAGCAGCAGGAATTTCTGCATGTCCCAGGCGCCGGTTGGGCAGCGCTCGGCGCACAGGCTGCAATGCAGGCAGACGTCCTCGTCCTTGACCATGACGCGCATGGTCGGCAGCGGGTCGGACACGTAGAGCTCTTGCGTTGCATTGAGCGCAGGTGCGGTCAGGCGCTTGCGCAGGTCGGCTTCCTCGCCGTTCAACGTGAAGGTGATGCAATCGGTCGGACAGATGTCCACGCAGGCATCGCACTCGATGCATTTGTCGCGGGTGAACACGGTCTGCACGTCGCAGTTGAGGCAGCGCTGGGTTTCCTTCCAGGCAGTGGCGGCATCGAAGCCAAGTTCAACCTCGACCTTGATGCTGTCGAGCTTCTTCGCCTCCTGCGACCAAGGCACCAGGAAACGCTCGTCGGGCGACACCGCGTTGTCGTAGGTCCACTCGTGGATGCCCATTTTTTGCGAAGTCAGCGTGACCAGCGGATCGGGGCGCTCGCGGGTGTCCTCGCCATGCAGCAGCTTGTCGATCGAGATTGCCGCGGCGTGCCCATGCGCCACCGCCCAGATGATGTTCTTCGGCCCGAACGCGGCGTCGCCACCGAACAGCACGTGCGGCAGCGACGACTGATGGGTGATCTTGTCGACCACGGGCATGTCCCATTCACCGAATGCGATGCCGCAATCGCGTTCGATCCACGGGAATGCGTTCTCCTGGCCGATCGCGATCAGCACTTCGTCGCAGGCATGGAATTCGTCAGGCACCCCGGTCGGCACCAGCCTGCGGCGACCGTTGGCGTCGTATTCGGCGCGCACGACTTCGAAGGTCATGCCGGTCAGTTTGCCGTCTTCATGGGCGAAGGTTTTCGGTACCCGATAGTCGAGTATGGGAATTCCCTCCTCCATCGCGTCTTCCTTTTCCCACGGACTGGCCTTCATCTCGTCGAAGCCGGAGCGCACCAGCACCTTGACCTCTTCGCCGCCGAGCCGGCGCGCGCTGCGACAGCAATCCATCGCGGTATTGCCGCCGCCGAGCACCAGGACGCGTTTTCCGACGGATTTGACGTGCTCGAAATAGACGTTCGCCAGCCAATCCAGGCCAAGATGGATGTTCGCGGCCGCTTCCTCGCGCCCGGGGATCTCCAGGTTGCGTCCACGCGGCGCGCCGCTGCCGACGAAGACCGCGTCGTAGCCTTCATCCAGCACAGCCTTCATCGAGTCGATGCGCTTGCCGCTGACGAACTCGACGCCGAGGTCGAGGATGTAACCGCACTCTTCGTCGATCACTTCCTCCGGCAGGCGGAAGCGCGGCACCTGGGTGCGCATGAAGCCGCCGGCCTTGGGGTCGGCTTCGAAGATGGTGACGTGGTAACCCAGCGGCGCGAGGTCGCGGGCGACGGTCAATGACGATGGTCCGGCACCAATGCAGGCGATGCGTTTGCCGTTCAGCCGCGTGGCCGGCTTCGGCATCCGCGCCTGCACATCGCCCTTGTGGTCGGCGGCAACGCGCTTGAGCCGGCAAATCGCGACCGGCTCGGGCTTCTCGCGCATCGACTCGGGGCCGTTGTTCTCCTCGACCCGCCCGCGTCGGCAAGCCGGCTCGCAGGTCGGTCGCAACCGGCATCAATCAGCAGCAGGTCACCATCCTCAAGCTGGCGGTTATTCGCATGATAGTGCAGCACGCAGCTATTCGGCCCTGAGCCCACGATGGGCAGGTAAGCCAGACGCGCGCCATGCTCGCGAAATTCATGCGCGAACTCAGCTTCAATCTGATACTCGAACAGGCCTGGGCGACAGCGCGCCATGGCGCGCTTGTGCGCTGCCACAGAAATTTTGGCGGCGCGGCGCATGGCAGTGATCTCTGCGCGACTTTTGAACAGGCGCAAGTCATGCAGCAGGTGATCCAGCGCGATGAACTCGTCTGGTGTATGCGTTCCACCGCCGCGCTCGCGCAGCGCTGCGACCCAGCTGATCAGGTGCTGATCGAAGTCCGCGTCCATGCCGATGTTGTAGTAGACCCGCTCGCACTGTTCGATGATGCCGGGGAGAATCTCGTCAATATCGGCGATCGGGTAAGCATCGTCCGCGCCGTAGTGCGCAACTGCACCCTCCGGTCCGGCACGGGCTCCGTCCCAGGCTTCCCGCTCGGGATCGCGCTCGCGGCAAAACAGCAGGAATTCGCCATTCGGACGACCTGGCGCGAGCACCAGAACAGCCTCCGGTTCAGCAAAACCCGTCAGATAGTAGAAGTCGCTTTCCTGCCGAAACAAATACTGCACATCGCGATTGCGCGTTTTGGCCGTCGCCGATGGCAGCACGGCGACCGCACCCTTGCCGAGCATGCGCAGGAGCTGACGGCGGCGACGTTGAAATTCTTTCGGGCTCATAAGCTATCAGTGTGTCTTGTCAGGGCGAGGCTTATCGCGGAATGGCTGCAGTTCCTCGAAGACCAGCTGGACGCTGACCCTGACGAACTCGACCAGCTCGGCGTAGGCGGCTTCAGCCTCTTCCTCATTATCATCCGATTCAAAACCTGCCCGCGTAATTTCGCTGAAATCTTTGACAATCTCACCGGTGCTGCCTTCAGTCAGCATGCTGTCGTTGCTGGCACTACTGCCAAGGCCATGCAGAAACCCCTGGCACCAGTGCGCCAATGCCTTCGCGCGCAGGGCAAGCTCTGCATCATCGTCGGGCAGCGCCAGCTGCAAACTCATATCGCCGTCATCCAGCGCCGCCAGGCTGCGCCCGGCAATGGCGACCAGCGGCTCCTCGGCGAGTTTGGCCGCACTGGCCGGCGCATCGGCACCGGCCAGCACTTGCATAACCCAGGCCTGGCCAGCTTCCATGCCCATCACACAGGCCAGACCACAAAGCTGCCCATGCAGCTCGCCGGGATCGCCCATCGCTGCGGCCAGCTCCAGCGCTTCTGATAATTGCTCAAAATTCATCTCGCCCATGGGAAAATCCAGTGCAGCAAAGGTTTTTGCGCCGCCGGAGGCGGAAGCGGCGTATCCTAGCACCCACCCGCCAGAGCGGATATTTGACCGCAAGCGCCAGCAGAACCTATATTTTCACTATGTCAGATTCATTAGAAAAGACCTTCGGCAAGGAATTACAGCGCCTGGAGCGCCGTCTCGACGAGTTGGTCGTCATTACCGGCCAGCTCAAGGAAGAGAATCGCTCGCTCAAACAGCGTCAGGACAACCTGATTGCCGAGCGCGCAACCTTGCTACAGAAGAACGAACAGGTCCGCGCCCGCGTGGAAGCCATGATTGGCCGCCTAAAGGCCATGGAGCAGAGTTCATGACCGAGATGTACGCCCACGTGAGCGTGAAAATTCTGGAAAAGGAATACCAGATTTCCTGCCCGGCTGACGAGCGCAAGTCTCTGATTGATTCCGCCGAGATGCTGAACGCCAAAATGCGTGAAATACGCGACAGCGGCAAAGTCGTGGGACTGGATCGAATAGCCGTAATGGCCGCCCTGAATATGGCCAGCGAGCTGATCGGCGCGCGCAATACCGAGAACGTGCTGGAAACCGACGCCAAAGGCAAAATCATCGAAATGCGCGAGCGCGTGGAGACGATGCTGCAAAAGGGTCGTCAGCTCGAACTCTAAGCCGCTCACCCGGCATCCTAATCCGGTACGCCGTCGCTCCCGACGGCTTCGCCACAGGCTATAATTGCTACGGGTGCCTCCTGCGGTGTTCGAGACTGGCCCGGTAGTCTTTCGACCCTAAATCACCATCTAGGGGTCGCTGACTGTGGCGGTATTGTGCAGAACCGTCTAAGTGCGGATAGCCTGCGCTGTCACGTCTGACCCCACCTACCGCTCTGGTTCGAGAGCGACGGCTAATTACGGCACAGGCGGGAGGCACCTTCTTTTCGGGATTCTGCATGACGCCAGAACAAATCCGCCGAGTGATGATCCGGCAACGCCGGGACGTACCGCGCACCGTGCTGCGCGATTCCAGCATAGCGATTGCAAAAAGCCTTTGGCAGCTGCCAGTACTGCGCAGAGCGAGTCGAATCGCAGCGTATCAGGCCGTTAGCGGCGAAATCGATTGCGCGCCTTTGATCAAGCGGGCCAGGGAAGCCGGGCGGGAATTATTCCTGCCTGCTCTGCATCGGGGCGCGCTGCGCTTCGCTCCCTTCACGCCCTCCGGTCCCTTAACCAAGAACCGTTTCGGTATTCAGGAGCCTGCCGTCGCGCCTGCTCATCAGCGCCCGGGCTTAGATCTCGATGTTGTACTAACGCCACTAGTCGCCTTTGATTTAAGGGGCAATCGGCTCGGTATGGGCGGTGGCTATTACGATCGAAGCTTTGCGTTTCGCCGCCAGCGGCACGTCTGGCGAAGACCTTTATTGATTGGCCTGGCGCATGAGTTCCAACTTATCGAAACTTTGCACGCCGAGTCTTGGGACATACCACTAGATATCGCGGTTACAGAAACTCACGTCTACACCTTCTAGTTTCTCTCCAACACTTCTCGCAAGACAGTATTTTTTGCTCGCAAACCCCTGTACGGGGTGAATAAACTGATAACAGCGTCACCCTGTATTTGCTGGTATTTTGGATACGTTTATATATACTCGGCCCGGTTATCCCCGACACGGAGACTGAGAATGGCAAGTAGAAAAAAGACTACACGCAAAAAGGCTACCAAGAAGAAGGTAGCTAAACGGAAGGTCGCTAAGCGTCCGGCGAAGAAGAAAGTCGCCAAGCGCAAGACCAAGAAAAAGGTCGCAAAGCGTAAGACCAAGAAAAAAGTAACCAAGCGTAAGGCGAAAAAGAAAGTCGCCAAGCGTAAGGCAAAAAAGAAAGTAGCAAAGCGTAAGACCAAGAAAAAAGTAGCTAAGCGTAAGGCGAAGAAGAAAGTCGCCAAGCGTAAAGCGAAAAAGAAAGTAGCTAAGCGTAAGGCGAAGAAGAAAGTCGCCAAGCGTAAAGCGAAAAAGAAAGTAGCTAAGCGTAAGGCGAAGAAGAAAGTCGCCAAGCGTAAGACAAAGAAAAAGGCAACGCGCAAGAAAGCTTCCAAGAAGCGCTAGCGCTGGCCTCCAGGCCCTGATTCGGTCTGGCTAACGGAAACGTGCCCGCTTCGGCGGGCACGTTTTTTTTCGCCTTTAGATAGGCTCGCACGGCTATAATCCTCGCCGAGCGAAGCCCTCGGGGGGAGGGAAATGAGCCAAGCAGACAAAAAGCGCCGGGCCGCTGATAAGGCCCTGGAATTTATCCAGCCGGGTACCGTTCTGGGCGTGGGAACCGGATCAACGGTGAACCGCTTGATTGATGCCCTGCCGGATATCGCGGATCGCATCGCCGCCGTGGTAGCCAGCTCAAGGGCTACGGAAGCCAGGCTGAGAGCCAGGGGCTTTGAGGTTTCGGAGCTGGACGAGACCGGTGACCTCGACCTGTATATCGACGGCGCCGATGAAGCCAACAAGCACTTCCACCTGATCAAGGGCGGCGGCGGCGCACTAACCCGCGAAAAGATTCTCGCCGCGGCAGCCAGGAAATTTATCTGCATCATCGATGATTCGAAATGGGTGGCCACGCTAGGCGCTTTCCCCCTGCCCATTGAGGTAATCCCCATGGCAGCCAGCTTTACCGCGCGCCAATTCGTCCGCGCCCGGGGTCGTCCGGTGCTCCGCGAAGACTATCTGACGGACAATGGCAACTGCGTCATCGACGTCCATGATCTGCGCATAACCAACCCGCTGGAACTCGAACAACGCTTCAACCAGATCCCCGGCGTGGTCACCGTAGGCATATTTGCCCAGCGACCTGCCGATGTAA
>CAVQPZ010000003.1:0-374936 GCA_963714905.1 uncultured Gammaproteobacteria bacterium | reverse complement strand
TCTCGAACACCAGATGCTCCAGCGCCGAGGTGACCGCGAGGTTGCGGGCAACGCCGCCGGTGAAACTGAACTCGCTGCTGACGCCGCCCGAGCGGGCCAGCAACGACATCGCACGCAGCACGATGGCGCGATGCAGGCCGGCCAGGATGTCCTCGCGTTTCTCGCCCATCGCCATCAGCTCACGCAGCTCGGCACCGGCGAACACGGTGCAGGTCGAGTTGATCTTGACGGTCTTGGTCGATTGCATGGCCAGCGGACCGAGTTCGTGCACACCGATATTCATCTCGTCGGCGATGTAACCAAGATAACGGCCGCAGCCGGCGGCGCAGCGGTCGTTCATCTGGAAGCCGGTGACGATGCCGTTTTCGTCGATCTGGATCGCCTTGGTGTCCTGGCCGCCGATGTCGAGCACGGTGCGCGTGTGCGGGAACATGTCATGCGCACCAAGACCGTGGCAGAGGATCTCCGAACGGATCTGCTCGCGCGCAAACGGCAGGGTCAGGCGGCCATAGCCGGTGCCGACGGTGTTGACGCGTTGAAGCGGCGTTCGGCGGTTTCGGTCACCGCCGCGGCGATCTCGCCGGCAAAGGGTGCGAAGCGCGGGTCGGCGTTGGCGCGGCCTGCCGCGAACTCGAGGTAGTCGCGATACAGCCCGGCGAAACTGCGATTTTCGACCCGGATGATCGCCGCGTCGAACAGCCCCACCAGCCGGTCGAAGGACACGTCCAGCTCGCGGGTCACGCGTTCGGCCTGCTTCAGGTACTGGCTGGTTGCCAGGTCGCGGAAGAAGTTGCTGGCGGCGCTGCTGCCGGGGTAGAAGTCCACTTCGGCCTGGGCGCCGAGCGCGGCGAAAATGCTGGCCAGCGCCTGGGTGCAGGCCTCGGCCTCGGCTGCCTGCAGTCCGTGCGCATCGGCGACCGCCTGGCATTCGGCCTGCAGCGCCTTGAGCTGTTCCAGGTGCTGGGCCAGGGTGTAGTTGCAGGTCAGCACCGCCATCAGCGGTTCGGCCAGTGCACCGATCTGGGGGCTGGCTTCAAGCCGCGCGCGCAGCAGGCCGAAGCGCGCGTCGATCTCGGCCTCTTCGCGCGCCACCTGGCAGGCCAGTGCGTAGTTGCTGCGCGAATTGGTGATCCCGCGTCCCATGATGCGTTCGTTCTCGTCCAGGAACACCGCCTTGGTGGTGGTCGAACCGAGGTCGATGCCGATGTAGCAACAATCCATGATCTGCTCCTTCAGGCCGCCTGCCGCTTGGCTTCCAGCATCTGGAAGTAGGACTCGAGCCGGTTCTTGATGTTGGCCGCGCTGAAATAGCGCGGATCGACCAGGTCGCTCTCGATGAAGGCGCCGGCCTTGCCGGTGCGCTTCTCGAGTTCGCGCAGCATCATCAGTTGCCCGGCCGAGAACGAATTGCAGCTCTTGATCGAGTTGAACAGGATGCCGTCGGCCTCGTAGTCCTCGACGTACTTGGCGAGAATGTCCACCCGCGCAGGCAGGTTTCGGTTGGTGTAGCAGCCCAGGCAATACTCGGCCAGGGTTTCGAACGGATGCTCCGGGTCGTGGCGGAAGCCTTGCTCGTAAAGGCCGCCGACCTTGGTGTAGGTCGAAGCCACCATCACTACGCCCTCGTCGTAGAAGATCTTCCAGAACTCGCGGAAACTGGTCCAGTTGGGCGGGCCTTCGACCACGATGCGGTATTTCTGCTGGCGCAATTCGCCCTCGGGCGTCGTCGGTCCCATGCCATGCGCAATGCGGAAGTCCACTTCGCTGCGCAGTGAGCGGTAGTAGTCCTCGCAACCGGGCAGGCCGCGGAAAGCGGTGAAGATCGGGCCGATGTAATAGACGCCACCAAAGTAGGCATCGATTGGCGAGGGCTTGTGCTTGGCCGATTCCCAGACGTACACCAGGTCGTCTTCTGCACGCGCCGAGCTGGCCAGCAACTCGCGCAGGCGGTCTTCGTCGAGCTTCTTGCCCGAGACTTTCTCCAGTGCCGGCACCACCACCTCGCGCAACTGGCGGGCGACGAATTCACGCTGGGTCGCGGTGATCTTGCCATCGGCCTGGTAGGGCACCTGCAGCATCACCACCGGACAGCCGTATTCCTGCTTGAGCAGCTCGAACCACTTCATGAACGTGAAGCAGCCGGTGTAGCTGAGCAGCAACAGGTCGGGCGGCGGCAGTTTCTCGCCGGTCGGGCCGATGTTGCCTTTCTTGAGCATGCCGATGTCGCACTTGACGTAGGTGCACACATCCTCGGAGTGGCCGTACTTTTCCGCCTCCTGGATGTAGTCGCCGGACATCTTGCGCATGCCCGATTGCAGGGCATTGACCTCCGGATGCACCGGCAGCAGGTCGAAGGCCAGGATCAGCTCGTTGAGATTGCCCGGCACGAAGGTGTACACCACCTTGCGGCCGGTTTCCGCGGCCCTGGACAGGGTCTCGAAATGCTCGCCGATCATCTTCTTCTGCAGCACCATGCTTTCTTCTTTTTGCACCACGGCGCTGTTCATCAGGCGGCCCCCCAGAGTTTGATCGAGTCGGCGAAAGTGCCGGCCTGTTCCTTGATGACCTGGACCTGGCCGGTGTTTTCGGAGTAGGTGAACGCGGTGAAAGGAATGCCGGCGTCGGTCAGTGAGGCCTGGCCCATCGGCCGGTCCAGCAGGGCCGGGTCGCAGAAGCTGGCGGCGGCGAAGATCACGCCCTCGGCATTGCGCTCACGCACCTGATCGACCAGGAAGCGGCCCTTGTCGTCGCCCTCGACGTAGCGGGTGGCAGTGGCCACGGTGCCGCTGATGTAGGAATCGACGATGGCCCCGAGCGGGTTGTCGCCGATCGGCGTATCGCCGAGCTGGTAGCGCGCGCCGAGCACCCAGTCGTCATCGACGATGTAGCAGCCGCTGTTCTCCATCGCGCGCACCATCGATAGTGGCGGTTGTTCACAGAACAGGCCGGTCACCACCACCCGCACGTTGTCGCGCAACGGGCGCTCGGTCGCGCGCGTGGCAGCGAGGTAGTCGCGCAGCAGGACGGTGTGCTCGGATACCTCGAGCACATTGCCGGCGCGCAGCAGCAGGTACAGTTCACTGGTCGGCACCCGATGCGGCTCGTTCGCGCGCAGGTCGTAGAGTTCGGTCAGGGCACGGCGGTTGTCGTTGTACAGCGCAATCGAGTGGTTCAGCCGTTCCGGCGTGGCGCGGATGCCGGACAGGCTTTCCATGTCCAGCAACAGCTCGGCCATCTCGAAACGGTAGAAGTCGCGGCCGGGACCGCCGAAACTCTGCGGGAAGTCCAGGTACTTGACGTACTTGTCCGGAAACATCATCTGCCACATGCCGCTGAGGTTGCGGATCACGTCGCAGATCGCCGGAAACAGCATGCCGTCGAGAAGGTCGAGCTTGCCGGCCAGTCCGAGCTCGACGGTCGAGCGCGGCAGGTGGCAGATGTAGGACTGGAAATAGGCGTCGCCGCGGATGATCTCGACATCGTCACCGCCGCCCATGATGCCGACCGGCAGCAGACCGGCGGCGTGGATCAGCTCGCGCGGCACATACACCGGCAGGTGGCCGACCGCCTTGCCGCCGGTGCGCTGCTTCCAGTCGCGCACATAACCGAAATCGAGATCGCGGTAGATGCGCTCGCAGTGGTCGATGATGTCCTGAGTGCCCATGGTCAGTCGCCGTCGGTGGTCGCCTGGCGCGAGGCCAGGCAGCCTTGAGTGAAGGTGGTGAAAATCTCGTCGGCCAGGGTCGCGGCCGAGCCGTGCTCGTCGTGGGAATACCAGCCGAAGATCCAGTTCATCATTCCAAACAACAGATAACTCTTGCGTTCGACTTCGGCCTTGGGCGCCGGCCCGCGCCAAGCGCTGATGTACTCGCGTACGGCGAAGGCGACGAGCTCGGCGTAGCGCTGCTTGAGCTGGCGGATGGCTTCACCGTGGGTCGAGCTCATCGGCTGGGTGCCGAACATCAGCACCCGCATCTCGCTCAGGTGGCTGCCGAAGTAGTCCAGGTGCGCACCGATCAGGTCGCGCAGCAGGGCCTGGCTGGCGCGCCGCGAATCCTGCGGTTCGGCAGGGTCATCGCGATAGCGCTCGCACAGGCACTCGGCGTTGGCAAGCAGATGCGAGAAGCCGCGCTCGTTGATCAGGAAGAGCAAATCCTGCTTGCTGGCGAAATGGTGGTACAGGCCGGCCAGGCTGCGCCCGGTGGTGCGGGCGAGGTCGCGCATGCTGGTGCCGTGGTAGCCCTGGCGCGCCATCAGTGTGGCGCACTGGGCGAGGATGTCGTCGGGACACGCGGACGACTGGCTGACCCGGGTATCCATCTCAGACCTCTGCCCAGACCGGCGCACGCTTGTCCATGAACGCCGCGATGCCCTCGTTGGCGTCGTGGGTGGCCATCAGGTCGTCAAGATAGAGCCGCTCGACGGCGGCAATGTGGGTGCGGTAGTGCGCCAGCAGCGCTGCGCGCATGGCGCGATGCGCGCAGCGCAGGCTGGTGGCACTGCGCGGCAGCAGGTTGTTCATGATCCAGCCGTCGACAGTTGCAGCCAGTTCGCCTGCTGTTGCCCGTGCCGCGAGCAAGCCGAAGCCCTCCAGCGCCGCCGCATCGAGGGTTTCTGCACCCAGCACCATCCGTGGCGCCAGCGCCGCAGCGGCCATGTGCGGCAGCAGCACCGCCGCCACCGGCGGGAAAACACCGAGCTGGATCTCCGGCACCGCAAAACGGGCACTGTCGTCGGCGAACATCAGCGTGCAGCCCAGCGCCAGTTCGAAGCCGCCGCCAAGGCAACGGCCGGAGACTTGCGCGATGGTGGTGAGCGGGTGCGAGAGCAGGTCGTCGATCAGGCCATGGAACCGGGGCAGCATCGCCGCGACTTCCTCGGCCCGGTGTTCGGGCACGCTGGCGCCGTAGCAGAAGTGCGCGCCGGCACCAGTCAGTACGATTGCCTTGCGCCGGGATGGCGCGCGTTCGGTGGCCAACACCGCACGCAGCTCGCCGATCATGTGTGCGCTCAGGATATTGGCCGGTGGCGTGTTCAATGCCACCTCCAGCACCTGGCCATCGCAACGGTCGGTCAGTGCGAGCGTGGCCGAGCTCATGCCACGGTCTTCGGCAGGATGCGTGCCAGCAGTGCGTCGTCCCATGGATGCGCTTGCGCCAAGGCGCGGCGCAGCTCGTGGAAATCGACCTCGCGCTGGTGTCTTGGCCCTTCGTTGAAGGCGCGGAAACCGGCACGGGCCTCGGTCATCATGTTCAGCGCCAGCCACGAACGATTGGTCTCGCAGTTGCGCTGCCAGTGTTCGAGTTTCTTCTTGCGCACCGACTCCAGGGTCTTGCTCAGGCAATCGGGCATCGTCAGCGACAGCTTGTACGCCATCGCTTCGACCTCGCAATCGAGCAGGCTGAAATCGATCCGGCACTGGGCCATTGCCGCTTTGCCGGCCTCGCGTGCGGCGCCAGTGCTGAAAGCACCGTAGGCCGGATTGCCCCAGCCATCGAACGGCTCTGTAGACACCATCGGATTGGTGATGAACGTACCGTCGGCATTGCGCAACACAGGCACGATGCGATTGATCAGGCCGATGGCAGCCGCGGTGTGTGCGGACCAGTGCTCGCACAGGGTGCAGGACTCCATCGCCCGGCCGATGCCGACGAACAAATGCAGGAAATCGGTGGAGCCGCCATCCGGCGCCGATCCGTGCTTGGGTCCGGCCTGGCCGAAGCGGGCGGTATCGGCGGCGATGCTGAAATCGCAGGCCATGCCGATCTCCTGGCCACCACCGATGCGCATCCCGTTGACCCGGTTTATCACCGGCTTGTCGCACAGCAGGATGCCGGTGACCATGTCGTTGAACAGGCGCATGTACTGCTTGTATTCCTGCGGATTGCCGGCGTAGTACTCGGCGTATTCCTTGGTATTGCCGCCGGTGCAGAAGGCCTTGTCGCCGACTCCGGAGAACACCACCGCCACCACGCTGCGGTCGCAGGAGGCCTCGCGAAACGCCAGGATCAATTCCTTCACCGCCTGGGTGGTATAGGAATTGAGCTGTTCGGGGTTGTCGAGCAGGATCCAGGCGTTGTACAGGCCTTCGATGGCGCGGCCTTCGCCGTCGCGCAGCGGGCGTTTCTCGACCAGGATGTCGCGGTAGCTGCAGGCGTCGAGCAGGTGATGGTTTTTCATGGGTCGAAAGCGCCGGGTCGAAAGGGTCGGGGAGGGTTCAAGGCACCAGCACGGCGCGCGCATCGAGGCGGTGCGCCTGTGCCTCGGCGATGACGGCATTGATGTCGGCCAGCGGAAACTGGCGCACGTTGCGGCGCACCTCGATGCGGCCGGCCAGCACGTCGGCGACCACCGCCGGGTAGTGCGCCGGACGGCAGCCCCAGTTGCCGAATACGTCGGCATCGAAGGCCATGATGTTGCTCAGGCGCAACTCGATCTTGTCCATGCTGAAGCCGACCACGCCCAGCGTGCCGGCAAAGCTGAGCAGCGAGTAGGCGGCGCGCTGGCCGGCGCTGCTGCCACTGGTCTCGAACACGCGCCAGCGATCGACCGGATACCCTTTTTCCTGGGCGAACGCACGGATCGCCTTGCGCAATTCACGCTCGTCGAGGCCGCGGCTGTCCAGGGTCAGCTCGGCACCCTGCGCGGCGGCGACCGTGAGCCGGGCCGGATCGATGTCCAGCGCCACCACATGCGCGCCGGCATTGCGCGCGTGCTGCACCAGGTACAGACCGACTCCGCCCACGCCGACCACGATGGCGATTTCGCCCGCGGCAAGGCCACTGCGCAGGACCGATTGGTAGGGCGTGGTGATGGCGTCGGCCACCACACTCAATTCGGCCAGCGGAAAGTCGCCGAGATCTTCCGGCAGGCTGCACAGGAAACGCGCCGGTACGGTGAGATGGCTGGCGAAGCCGCCGTTGAAGTCATTGCCCGGCATCCGCTGGCGCTGGCAGATGTTGTCGCGCCCGACGCGACACAACTCGCAGTCGCCGCAGGGCAGCACCGCCGGCACCACCACGTTCTGGCCGAGCAGGTCGCTGCATTCTTCGCCCGAGGCGACCACCACGCCGCTGATCTCGTGGCCCAGCACCAGCGGCAATGCCTGCTTGGTCCTGACCGAGCCCGCGATGAAGCCGAGATCGGTATGACACAGCCCGCACCCTGCCACCTTGACCACCACCTCGCCCGGCCCCGGTGCGGACACGACGAACTCACGCCGTTGCAGCGGCTGGCCGCAGTCGACAAAAAACATTCCCCATGCCTGGATATCGTGCATGCGTCGGGTTCCGATCCGTGTGTTCGAGGTCAGGACAAGCAGACCGAACGTTCGTTCGGGTTCAATAAACGTACGCTGTTGCACGACACCGGTCAATACGTCAGCGAGTCAATGAATTGCGCACGCCGGCCAGGAACAACCCGAATGCCAAGTGCGAGCGTGCGTAATGTTTCGCGTTGCACAGGGTGAAGTGGGAGGCCTTTCTCGCACGATTGCTGCTGCCCGTCCCGCTGGTAGGCTTGTCGCCATGGCCTACGAACGCGACGCTCCCCCATTGCCGGCTCCGCCAGAACCCACGCCGCATTGGCGGGAACGCTTGCAGCAGTACTGGTATCTGGTGCGTGGTAATCGCCCGATCGGCTGGTTGCTCTTGCTGTGGCCAACCTGGTGGGGATTGTGGCTGGCTGCAGAAGGCACGCCGCCGTTGTGGCCGCTGGTGGTGTTCAGCCTGGGGGTCTGGCTGACCCGCTCGGCCGGCTGCGTGATCAACGACTACGCCGACCGCTGGCTGGATGGCGCAGTGGAGCGCACGCGTCAGCGTCCGCTGGTGAGCGGTGCGGTCTCGGGGCGTGAGGCGTTAGCCGTTTTCGCAGTGCTGATGCTGGCCGCGTTCGCACTGGTGCTGACCATGAACCGACTGACGATTTACATGAGTGTCGTTGGGGTGGCGCTTGCTGCCAGTTATCCGTATTTGAAGCGCCACACCTACCTGCCGCAGGTCTATCTCGGGGTGGCGTTCGGCTGGGGAATTCCGATGGCGTTCGCGGCGATCACCGGCAAGGTTCCGGCCATCGGCTGGTTGCTGTACCTGGCCAATATCTTCTGGGCCACCGCCTATGACACCTGGTATGCAATGGTCGATCGCGAGGACGACCTGCGGATGGGCGCGAAGTCCACCGCAATCCTGTTCGGCGACATGGATCTCATCGCGCAGGGTGTGCTGTATGCCTGCATGCTGTTTGCGCTGTTGCTGGTGGGCCGCCAGGCCGGGCTCGGTGGCTGGTATTGGGCAGCACTCGCGGTTGCGGTCGCATTGATCGCCTACGAGTTCCTGATTGCACGCAGTCGCAATCGCGATGCCTGCTTCCGGGCCTTCCTGCATAACCATTGGGTGGGGGCCACGGTCTTCATCGGCATTGCCATGCATTTCGCGCTGGCAAATCCGTAGCGAATTCAGAAAATCATGCAACACGGGCACACACCCACGCATCCACGCGCTTTGCGCCACCGGAAAGCAAGGTTTGTGCGGCCGCATGCAGGGTGGCGCCAGTGGTCATGACGTCATCCACCAGCACGATGTGGGCCGGCAAGGGTTCGCCCGCCACCACGCGAAATGCACCGCTCAAATTGCGTTTGCGCGCAGCTGCATCCAGTCGCGATTGCGCGCTGGTCGGTTTCGCCCGTTCAAGCAGTCCATCGGCCAGTGGCAAATCCAATGCCCGTGCCAACGGGCGCGCAAGTTCAAGTGCCTGGTCGTAGCCGCGCCGTCGCAGTCGCTCGCGATGCAAGGGCAAGGGCAGTAGCGCATCGGGTTGGGTGAGTTGCGCGCAGTGGTCGGTCATTGCCTGCGCCAGCACCCGGCCGCTGGCGAAATCGCGATGGAACTTCAACCGGGGTAGCAATCGGTCCAGCGGAAACCCGTAGTCGAACACCGCATGCGATTCAGTCAATGGTGGCGGATGCTGCAGGCAGGCGCCGCAGATGCCCGGGCAGGGCAAGGGCAATGCACAACGCAGGCAGGCCGGCCCTTGCCACGGCAGCGCAGCATGGCAGGCCCGGCAGAGGTCGCGGCCGTCCTGCCCGGCTTCACCGCAGACCATGCAATGCAAGGTGAACAGCCAGCGCAGGGGCGCCGGGCGGCTCCCGTCAACTTTCAGGGGGGTGGCTCAGGTTGACAGTCGGCGTCATGCTTTCCAGACTGCTGCATTGCCCACGCCATGTCCCTCGGGGAAATCCCATGCCTGCCGTCAGTGTTGCCCCCACCAGCCACTTCCCCGTTCGCCACGACTGGTCACGCGCCGAGGTCGAGGCGCTGTTTGCGCTGCCGTTCACCGAGCTGCTGCATGTCGCCGGGACCGCGCATCGCCAGAATTTTGATCCGGCTGAAGTGCAGGTCAGCACCCTGCTGTCGGTCAAGACGGGTGGCTGCCCGGAGGATTGCAGCTACTGCCCGCAAGCCGCGCGTTACCACACGGGTGTCGATGCCACGAAGCTCATGGAGACAGAGGACGTGGTCGCCAAGGCCCGGCAGGCCAAGGCTGCCGGCGCGTCGCGCTTCTGCATGGGAGCGGCCTGGCGCAGCCCGAAGGACCGTGACATCCCCAAGGTCGCGGCGATGATCCGCGAGGTGAAGTCGCTGGGCCTGGAAACCTGCGCGACGCTCGGCATGCTCAGCGAGCCGCAGGCGCATGCCTTGCGTGATGCCGGCCTCGACTACTACAACCACAACCTGGACACCGCGCCGGAGTTCTACGGCGAAGTGATCCACACCCGCGACTACCAGGATCGGCTCGACACGCTCGGCCATGTGCGCGATGTCGGCATCAAGACCTGCAGCGGCGGCATCGTCGGCATGGGCGAATCTCGCAGCCAGCGCGCCGGCCTGTTGCAGGCGCTGGCCAACCTGCCGGCGCATCCGGATTCGGTGCCGATCAACCGGCTGGTGCAGGTCGAAGGCACGCCGCTGGCGGGTACTGCCGAGATCGATCCGTTCGAGTTCGTGCGCACCGTCGCGGCGGCGCGGATCATGATGCCGCGCTCGATGGTGCGCTTGTCTGCCGGTCGCGAATCGATGAGCGATGAATTGCAGGCGCTGTGTTTTGCCGCCGGTGCCAATTCGATCTTCTACGGCGAAAGATTGCTGACCACCGGCAACCCGGATACCGACCGCGACCAGGCCTTGTTCGCACGGCTGGGATTGCGGCCGATGCAGATCGAAGCGGTCGTCGACGATGCGATCCCCGCATGCAGCACCACGGTGCATGCCGGCATCACCGAAGCCGCCTGAGCCATGCGCGAATTGCTGGACGAACGCGTGCTCGCTTCGCGCGCGCAGCGCGAAGCTGCGTCGCGTCGACGGCGCACGCGCACGATTTCGCGGCGCGATGGTTTGCGTTGCGAAGTCGAAGACCGTTTGCTGCTGGAATTCTGCGGCAACGATTATCTCGGCCTGTCACGGCATCCACGCGTGGTCGCGGCATTGCGCGATGGCGCGCAGGTACATGGCGCGGGCGCCACCGCATCGCATCTGGTCTGCGGCCATACTGCCGCGCATGAAACGCTGGAGCGCGAGCTCGCCGACTGGTTGCAGGCGCCACGCGCGTTGTTGTTCGGCAGCGGCTTCATGGCCAATCTCGCGGTGGTGCAGGCCTTGCTCGGCGACGGGCGATGTCTGCGTGCAGGACAAGCTCAACCACGCCAGCCTGATCGATGCCGCGCGACTTTCGGGTTGCACGTTGAAACGCTATCCGCATGCCGATGCCGATGCCGCCGCGCGCCAGCTTGCCTGCGCATGCCGATGGCGCTGCACTGCTGGCCAGCGATGGCGTGTTCTCGATGGATGGCGACATCGCACCGTTGCGCGCGCTGGCCGAGGTCGCGCGCCAACAGCAGGCGACCTTGTACGTCGATGATGCGCACGGCATCGGCGTGCTTGGCCCGGATGGGCGCGGCAGCGTCGCCGCAGCCGGATTGCAAGTGCGTGATGTGCCGCTTGCAACTGGTGACATTCGGCAAGGCGCTTGGCAGCTACGGCGCCGCTGTCGTTGGCGACGAGGATCTGCATCGCGCATCTCGCGGAAACCGCGCGCCCGCATATCTACACCACCGCATTGCCACCGGCGCAGTGCGTGGCGACGCTGGAAGCCGTGCGCATCGCACGCGATGGCGATGACCTGCGCGAACAGCTGCAGGCGCGCATCGCGCAGTTGCGCGAAGGTGCGCATGCGCGTGGTCTCGAGTTGATGCCGTCGGACACCGCGATCCAACCCATGCTCGTGCGGCAGCGATGCGCGTGCAATGGCGATGGCGGCTGCACTTGGAAGACGCACGGCTATTGGGTCGCGCCGATCCGTCCGCCGACGGTGCCGGAAGGGCAGGCACGCCTGCGCATCACGCTGAGCGCGGCGCATACGGCAAGCGAGGTGGATGGCCTGCTGGATGCGCTCGCGCGCGCGAACGAACTGGTGCCGGCATGAGCGCGCTGCATGTCGAGGTGATCGGTCGTGGTCCGCCGCTGGTGTTGCTGCATGGCTGGGCGATGCATGGCGGCGTGTTCGCGCCGCTGGTCGAGCGCATGCAGGCCACGCGCACGCTGCATATCGTCGACCTGCCCGGCCATGGCGACAGTCGCGATTGCGATGTGTCGCTGGCGCTTGAAGTCCGCCACGCAACGCGATCCTTGATGTCGTTCCGGTGGCGCCCTGGTGCGGTTGGTCGCTGGGTGGATTGCTTGCATTGCATGCAGCCAACACGCAACCGCAACGCGTGCCTGCGCTGGTGATGTTGTGCGCCACGCCGAAATTCGTGCGTAGCGACGACTGGCCGCAGGGCATGCCGGTGGAGGTGTTCCGCAGTTTCGCCGATGGCCTGCGCGACGACTGGCGCGGCACGCTGGAGCGCTTCATCGCGCTGGAAGCGTTCGGCTCCGACCATGCCCGCGATGAATTGCGGATGCTGCAGCAGGACCTGTTCGCGCGCGGCGAACCCGCGCCGCATGTGCTTGCCGACGGCCTGGCCTTGCTGGAAAACAGCGACCTGCGGGGATCCTTGGCGACACTGGGCGTGCCAAGCCTGTGGCTTTCCGGGCGTCGTGACCGGCTGGTCGATCCGCGGGCGATGCAGCAGGCATCCAGCGCCACGGCGAACGCACGCCATGCCCAGGTCGAGCATGCCGGGCATGCGCCTTTCCTGACCCATGCCGACGCGGTCGCGCGGCATCTGCTCGACTTCCTTGGCGATGTCGAAGGCGCGCACGCATGAAGCACCCCTTTTCGATTCACGCCAGGTGCGCCGTGCGTTCTCGCGTTCGGCAGCCGGTTATGCAGCGGCGGCACAGCTGCAACACCAGGTCGAAGCGCGCCTGCTGGAATCGCTGGATTACCTGGATGATCCCGCGCTCAAGCGCGAACCGCCGCAACGTGTGCTCGATCTCGGCTGTGGCACCGGCACTGCGGCGATGGCGATGCAGAAGCGCTGGCCGAAAGCGCAGGTATTGGCGATGGACATCGCATTGCCGATGCTGCAACAGCAGGCCAGGCGCGGATCGTCGCGCTGGAACCTGTTCGCGCGCACGCCGCAGGCGGTATGCGCGGATGCGCGCGCGCTGCCGCTGGCGGACGGATCGGTCGACGTGCTGTTCTCCAACCTGTGCCTGCAGTGGGTCGATGACCTCGATGCGGTGCTGGCCGGCTTCCGTCGCGTGCTCAAGCCGCAAGGCTTGTTGCTGGTTTCGACGTTCGGCCCGGACACGCTGTGGGAGCTGCGCGATGCTTTCGCGCACGCCGACGATCGCCCGCATGTCAGCCCGTTCGGCGACATCGCCGGCTTCGGCGATGCGTTGGTGCGTGCGGGTTTCCATCAGCCGGTCATCGACCGCGAAGTGGACACGACGCATTACCCGGACTTGCCTTCGCTGATGCGCGAACTGCGTGCGATCGGGGCGACCAATGCACTGCATTCGCGTCGGCCCACGCTGACCGGGCGTGCGCGCTTCACTGCCGCTGCGCAGGCTTATGACGGCATGCGCGACGCAGACGGATTATTGCCCGCAACCTGGGAAACCATCAGCGCGATGGCATGGGCACCAGAGGCCGGCACGCCGATCCGCGAAGGCGATGTCGATGTCGCCTCGGTGCCGGTGTCGCGGATTCCGATTCGCCGCCGCTGACCTGGCGAACCGCCTTGCTTCTCGAATCCGATCAGGCGGTGTTTGCCGGTGCGAGTGCGAACAGCTTCGGCAACGCGTCGAGATCGACATTGCCGCCGGACAGGATCAGGCCGACCTTGCGGCCTTCGAACAGCGCGGGATTCGCAAGCACTGCGGCGAGTACCGTGGCCGACGACGGCTCCACCAGCTGTTTGCCGCGCGACCACAGCAGGCGCATCGCGGCGATGGTCTGTGCATCGTCGACGGTCAGCACGCGTGCATTGCTGTTGCGCAGGATGTCGAAATTGATCGCGCCCATGCCGGCGCGCAGGCCATCGCAGATCGTGTCTGGTACGACGTCATGATCAAGTGCGCCGCGCGCGAACGAGCGTGCGGCATCGTCGGCGCCGGCGGGCTCGGCAAGGTACAGCTGGCAGCGTGGGGCCAGCGCCTGCATCGCGAGTGCGGTTCCCGCGGCCAGTCCGCCGCCGCCGACGGGCACCACAAGGCGTCGAGGTCGGGATGCGCGGTCAGCAATTCCAGTGCCGCGGTGCCTTGTCCCGCAATGACGTCCGAGCGTGGTGTACGGATGCACCAGGGTCGCGCCGGTATCAGCCTGCACGCGTGCGCAGGCTGCTTCGCGCGCCACTGAGGTTTGCCGCGCATCGATGCAGTACTGCGCCGCTGGCTTCAATCGCTTCCAGCTTGCTGCGCACCGCGCCTTCGGGCACCACCACGTGGCAGGCGATGCCGCGAAGCTGCGCAGCCAGCGCCAGCGCGGCGCCATGGTTGCCGGAAGAGTGCGTGACCACGCCGCGTGGTGCCGTATCGGCATCGAGCGCAAACACGGCATTGCACGCACCGCGGAACTTGAATGCACCCACCCGTTGCAACTGCTCGCACTTGAAATGCATGCGCGCGCCACTGATCGCATCCAGTGATCGTGAGGTCGCAACAGGCGTCAATCGTGCATGCGCGGCGATCCGTGCGGCCGCGGTGAGGACATCGGCGAAGCGTGGCAGGGTATGGTCGGACGTATCCATTCGTGCATGCTAACGCAGCAGGTCATGACGGAATGATTCAGTCCTTCGAAGTGCATTGAGACCCGCAGGATTAAGCACGGATTCAATGCAACACGACGATGCTGTCCGTGCAAATGCAAGTCAATCGCCACAGGGGGACTGCATCATGATTCGCAAATTGCTGCTTCCAATGCTCGCCACTGCCGTGCTCGCCGGCTGCGCCACTGACTACCGCTATCGCAATGGCAATGGCGATTACTACTACGGCCAGCCACGGGTGGAATATCGGCAGTCTGGTCCCCGGTGGGTATTTCGGCAGCTTCGGGTTTGGCTTTGGCGGGTTTGGAGCCAACTATTTCTACGACCGCTATGGACCAGCTGGTGTATGGTTATCCGGGTCGTTATTACGGCTCCCCGTATTACGGGGGCGATGGCTGGTATCGCCCCGCCCACCGCACGATCATGGCGATCGAGATGCCCATGATGACGACGCCTACAACCATTCCGACCGGCGCCCACCGTGGCGTGACCTGGGCCGATTGCAAACGCGCGAGCCGGACGAAGAGGCGGGTATCGCAATCGCGAAGACCGCAACGCTCATGCGGCGTCCGCGACCAGAGGCATATCCGGAGGCGCCCATGCGCACGCAACGATCACCTGCAGCCGCGCCGGCAGCCCGGCGAACGCAGCGAACCATCGTCGCGGATGGGGGATTTCATCGGGGGTGCAGCGCGTGCGCGCGGCAGTCGCGGAGCACCCGTCGAGGATTAGCGTGACGCTCATCACGAATGGATACGCCATTCGTCGGGGTGGGCCTGACCATACGGGTCAGTCTGCGACCCGAACAAGGTAAGCTTTCTCTGCCGGCGATCTGTGGGGACCTCCGGATCCCCCCTGTTCCGTTACCCTGCAGTCGCCGGCGCTTCTTCAACCAGCCCATTCGCGTGCTGGTTTTCCCGACGGAATTCGAAAACCCAGAACGAAAATGGGGGCTGACTGTCCCCCGACAGTCGGCCCCCGAGCGTCCTCGTCGTGCGCAAAACCAGCCCCTGTTCCATGCTGGTTGTCGCTTGTGGCGTGCCACGTCGAGTGCTGACAGGGATAAAGCAGGAACCGTGCCAAGTCCCGTGGAATCGGCAACCGGCCTGCACTGCAGTTTGCACGGGCGTAAAATCGACGACCCATGAACGACAGTTTCTACAGCTTCGATGTGATCGTGATCGGTGGCGGCCACGCCGGCACCGAAGCCGCGCTTGCATCCGCACGCGCAGGTGCGCGCACGCTGTTGCTCAGCCACAACATCGAGACCGTCGGCGCGATGAGCTGCAACCCGGCGATCGGCGGGATCGGCAAGGGTCATCTGGTCCGGGAGATCGATGCGCTTGGCGGCGTGATGGCCAAGGCCGCCGATGCCGCCGGCATCCAGTGGCGCACGCTCAACGCGAGCAAGGGTCCGGCGGTGCGTGCCACGCGCTGCCAGGCGGATCGCGAATCTGTATCGCAGCTTCATTCGTCGTGCGGTGGAATCGCAGCCGAACCTGACCGTGTTCCAGGCGGCGGTGGACGACCTGCTGATTGAAGGCGATGCCGCGCGCGGCGTGCTGACCAATACGGGTCTGCGTTTCCACGCGCCGGCCCTGGTGCTGACGGCGGGCACGTTCCTGGCCGGCAAGATTCATATCGGCGAAACCCAATATGCCGCCGGGCGCATGGGCGACCCGCCGGCGACCACGCTGGCCGCAAGGCTGCGCGAACGTCCATTCGTCATCGACCGCCTGAAGACCGGCACGCCGCCACGCATCGATGGCCGCAGCCTGGATTACGCGGTGATGGTGGAGCAGCCCGGCGACGATCCGCGCCCGGTGTTCTCGTTCATGGGCAGCACCGCCGATCATCCGGAGCAGGTGAGTTGCTGGATCACCCACACGTCCGAGCGCACGCACCAGATCATCCGCGACGCGCTGCATCGCAGCCCGTTGTATTCCGGGCAGATCGAAGGCGTGGGACCGCGTTACTGTCCGTCGATCGAGGACAAGGTGGTGCGCTTCGCCGACAAGGCCAGCCACCAGATCTTCGTCGAACCCGAAGGCCTCGACATCACCGAGATCTATCCGAACGGGATCAGCACCTCGCTGCCGTTCGACGTGCAACTGGACCTGGTGCGCAGCATTGCCGGTTTCGAGAACGCGCACATCACCCGCCCCGGCTACGCGATCGAATACGACTACTTCGATCCGCGCGGATTGAAGGCGTCGCTGGAAACCAAGGCGATCGCCGGCCTGTTCTTCGCCGGCCAGATCAATGGCACCACCGGTTACGAAGAAGCGGCGGCGCAGGGTCTTGCTGGCCGGCGTGAATGCCGCGCGCTTCGTGCGCGACGAGCCGGCCTGGTCGCCACGCCGCGACCAGGCCTACATCGGCGTGCTGGTCGACGACCTGATCACCCAGGGCACCATCGAGCCGTACCGCATGTTCACCAGCCGCGCCGAATACCGGCTGCAGTTGCGCGAGGACAATGCCGATGCACGGCTGACCGCCATCGGCCGCGACCTGGGCCTGGTCGATGACGCGCGCTGGCAGCGTTTCGAGGCCAAGCGCGAGGCGGTGGAAACCGAAACCGCGCGGCTGTCTGGCTTGTGGGCATCGCCGAACAACGCACTCGGCGCCGCGATCGCGCGCCACATGGGCATCGAGGTCAGCCGTGAAACCAATGTCATCGACCTGCTGCGTCGTCCGGAAATCGGCTACGCGACGTTGATGCAGGTGCCGGAGCTGGGGCCTGCGGTGAGCGATGCCAACGTCGCCGAGCAGATCGAAATCGAAACCAAGTATTCGGGCTATCTCGGTCGCCAGCGCGACGAGATCCAGCGCCAGCAGCGAAATGAAACGACATCCATTCCGGTGGACTTCGATTACGACGTCGGTGAATGGATTGTCGGCGGAACTTCGGCAGAAATTCGAGCGCGTGCGGCCGCAGACTGTCGGTCAGGCGCAGCGCATTCCCGGGATGACGCCGGCGGCGATTTCGCTGTTGCTGGTCCACCTGGAACGCCAACGCCGCGAACGCGCGGCTTGAAGTCACGGAGCACGTTCTTGAAAACCACACATGCATGCTTGATCGGTTTCGTCGTGCTTGCGTTGGTTGCTTGCAAACCGTCGACGACGCAGGCGCCCGCGACATCAGCGGCGAACGGCGATTACCAGCATCAAGTATGGGTGTTGCCGGCAGCTGCGGGATCGTCGTCGCCCGACCTCAGCATCGCGCCGGATGGACGCCTGCTGCTGAGCTGGATCAACCGGACCCAGGGCCGGCGCAATGCGCTGCAGTTCGGCTCCTACACCGACAAGGGTGGCTGGCAGAGCCAGCCGCGCACGGTCGCGGTGGGCAATTCGCTGTTGGCCAATTGGGCGGACACGCCGCACCTGCGCGGCACGCCGGACGGTGCGCTGTGGATGCAATGGTTGCAGGCCGATGCGACCGGACCTGCTGCCTACGACACGGTGCTGGCGCGCTCGCGCGATGGCGGCATGACCTGGACCCAGATGACCCGCGTCAACAATGACGAAAGAGCGGCCGAACATGGCTTCGCCGCGATGTGGGCTGAGGGCGAGGACGGCATTGGCATTGCATGGCTGGATGGCCGCGAAAAAGAACCAGCGCATGGCGAAAAGCATGATGCCGCCGGTTCGATGCAATTGCGCCAGCTTGATTTCGACCTTGACCTGGAGCGCGGTACCGACAGCGTGCTGGATGCCAAGGCCTGCGATTGCTGCCAGACCGATGCAGCGATGACGACGAAGGGACCGCTGGTGGTCTATCGCGACCGCAGCGACGACGACATCCGCGACATCGCCGTCGTGCGGCGCACGGCAGGCACGTGGGGCGCGCCGGTCAACGTGCATGCCGATGGCTGGAAGATCGCGGGCTGCCCGGTCAATGGTCCGGCGATCGCGGCGAGACGGCAACGACGCGGTGGTCGGCTGGTACAGCGAAGCCGGCGACACGCCCGCACTGCGACTGGCACGCACGACCGATGCCGGCGATACATTCGCTGCACCGGTGTTGGTCGATTCCGGCAAGCAGGTACTGGGGCAGGTGGACGTGGCGATCGATGCGACGCAGGCGTGGGTGGCCTGGTTGCGCGAGACCAACGGCGTACAGACCCTGATGCTGGCGCGCTACACGCCGGACCTGTCACGCGAATTGCAGCGAATGGAAGTCGCCAGTCTCAAAGGCCGCGGTCATGCGACCGGCAGCCCGAAGCTCGCCGTCGACAGCACCGCCGCATGGCTGGTCTGGACCGATGTCATCGGCGGCGTCGCACACCTGCAAGGCGCGCGCATCGCCCGCTGACGGACGGGGGCATCCGCGTGTCCGATTTCGGGACGGTTTCCCGCTAAGCAGGGAGACCATCTGGAAACCCCGATATGCGCATGCGAACCCTGTCCTGCCTGACGTCGGCCCTGATGACACTGGCCGCCTGCTCGCCGGCCACCCAGGAACCGGCAGCGCCGGTCGCCGCCACCACATCGCATGGGCCGACCCAGGCGGAGATCGACCGCTTCCTTGCCGAAGGCCCGGAGCCGACGTTGCGCAAGATGGCGCCATTCGACTACTTCACCAATTACCGGGTGATGGAAGCCTCCGGCATTGTCGAGGCGCTGGGCGGTGAGGAAAACGCCATGGCTGCACTGAAGGCGTTGGGTAAAGAGTACGAACGCAAGCTGCGCGGCGCGGAGGTGGATCTCCCGAAGATGGTGCCGGCCGCGTTCGATGGTGGCGGTTTCGACAGTGGCTTCGTCGGCATGGGCATGGGCAGTTTCGGCGGCATGATCGCAAGCGGCATGGTCTGCTGGTGCAGTCTCCAGCATGTCCGATCAGCAACTGGCGGAGCTGGCCAAGGCAGGCCCGATCCAGCTGGGCGGCAAGGACGGTGGCACCGAATTGAAGTTCGGCGAAGACGGTTCACTGGACCAGACCATCGAGTTCGATGGCAAGATCAGCGAAGGGCTGACCGGCAAGGTCAAGATCAAGATCCACATCGATGCCTGTCCCGATCCACAGGGCAAGCTCACGGTCACGTTGAACGTCGATTCGCAGATGGGCGTCGCCGGCAAGCCGGGCGTCGGTGGCACGGTGCACAGTGAGTTCAAGCTGGAACGTTTCCTCGATGACGACGCCCATTTGATCAGTGACAACGGATCCACCGCGAACATGACCCTGTCGGCAGGTGGCACACAGGGTGGCAACAGCCAGTCATTCGACCTGCACATGGGCTACGGACGCGAGTCGGGTAGCGGCTATGGGGACTTCGGAAAAGAGAAAGGCTTCAGCATCTTCCATATGGATGAAGTCAGGCATGCGGCGGAGTTGGCGGAACAGTCTTTTCAATTCCAGAATCTGATTGCGGAGATGATGCTGCGCGGCATGGGCAAGCAATCACCATGGGAAAGTGGTCGCTGCGTCAAACTCGACGTCACCAGCAACCCCGGCAAGCGCAAGGGGATCCGCCCGAATACGGCATTCGACATCGACGCCAAGCCGCGCGCGAAAGCCGACGGCGCACCGACCCGGGGCACGGTGACCGCGACCTTGAGCGGTGGCAGTGCATTGCAACCGGCCAATGGCAAGGTGCCGGCTGATGCGAAGTACCAATATGCCGGACCGGACAAGAAAGAGCAGGTCGCCAGCATCGCATTCGAGGCGCGCAGCAAGCGCGGGGTCGGCAGGGCGACCCTGGACTTCGATACCAAGAAGGGCGGCTATCGCATCGTTGGCGGGCAAAACGATTTCAAGGCCAACGCGATCGTCTGTTCCATCGAGGGGCCGTTCGACATCCCGAGCAGCTCGGGGATCGTCATGCACATGTCGCCTTCTGGCGACCAGGGCGGTTCATGGACGCAATCAGGGAGTGCAGCCGGTGTCAGCTGGTCGGGCGGGGGTAATTACACGCTGGCACTCGACGCAGGTGGCAACGGTACGCTCCGTGGGTCAGGAACGTCCACCATCAAAACGCCGATGGGTGTGTTCTCCGACTCGGTGCAACCCACCTTCCGCGTGTCGCCGGCAAGCGGCGAGGCGTGTCGCTGAGCCCGTTGCTCCTACCCGCCAAGCGTGCGCTGAAGTGTTTCGGCCGCACTGCGATTGACTTCCTGCGGCAGCAGCATCTTGCGCATGACCGGCAATGCCTGGTCGAGTAGCTTGCGTGCCTCGACCGTGTCGCCGCGTTGTGCGCGAATGCCGGCGAGTTCAGCACGCGCCATGGCGATGACGTCTGCCGACATATCGGCAGCCACGAGTATCTTCAGCGCCTCGCGCTGTTCGCGTTCGGACGCTGCAAGATCGCCCTGCAACTGCGCGAACGCCGAACCATAACGATGGACCTGGCCGAAGATCCAGTGCGTTTCCGGCACCAGCTTCCCGCAGCCCGCACGCATCTGGTCGAGCCGCTGCATTCCATTGCCGGCATCGCCCATGCGTTGCGCGGTTTCCACCAGTTGCCAGGTCACGTCGACCGCTTCAAAGGAATCCGCGCCATCGAGCGTGCGCGCTTGTGCCAGCAGCGGCAGCAGGATCGCCCGCGCTTCGCTGCCGCGCCCCGCCCGCGCCAGTGCACGTGCGTAGTTCTTGCGGATTCGGCGGCGCTCGATATGGTCGGCGGCGAGATCCGAGGTTGCGAGCACGGCCTGACTGCGTTCGAATGCGGCGAGCGCCTGCGGATAATCGCCATAGTCGGTGTAGAGGTAGCCGATGTTGGACCAGGTCAGCGCTTCGTCCAGCGGTCGGCCGCCCACGGCCTTGGCCAGTGCTGCCGATTGCGTGTGCGCGGCCAGCGCATCGCGGAACCGATGCTGCGATTGCAGCACGGCGCCAAGCAGTGAATACATTTCGCTCATCTGCGCGCCGCCTGGACCGACTGCACGAAGTTGTAGTTCGATTGCCTGGCGCGCAATCATTTCCGCCGTCACCAGTTCATTGATCGGATACAGCGCCTGGGCCTTGGCGAACAGCATGTTTGCCCGCACCGGAGACTGCGCGGAAATGCCATGGCCGTCGACAAATGCCAGGCCGGCATCGGCCACCTTGTTCGCGCGTGGATAGTCGGCGATGCGGAACAGCATGCTGCCGTAGGCCTGGTACATGCCGATCACGCGATCCACCGGCGGATCGGGCAGGGCTGCAACCATGGCCAGCGCACGTGCCCAGTGCGCATCCGCCTGCTTGTGGTCGCCGCTGCTGGCATACGCGTTGGCCAGTGCGTCCTCGGACAACAACGCCTGGCGCGGATCGCCTGGCGTGAAGCGCTGCCGCAATGCGACCGCCCGCTGCGCCGCGGCCAGGCTCAGCTTGCCGCGTTCCAGCACCGCCAGCACCTTGGCGTGGTCGTCCAGGTCGGCCGCCAGTGCGATGGCATCGTTGGGATTGTCCGGCTGCGCGGATTTCAGGCCGGCTTGGAACATGTCGGCGGCGGTTTTCGGTTCTCCCAACGAGCTGTAGAGATGTCCCAACATGCGCTGGATCGACTGCTTGACCTGCGGATCCAGCGTGCCGTGGTCGAGTTGCGCGCGCGCCTTGTCCAGCAACTGGCGCACGCTGACTTCGGTCGCCATCGCGTGTTCTGGTGCGGCAGCAGACAATGTATTGGTGAGGAACGCCAATGACGCACGCGCGCTGGCGCTTTCGCGCTCGGCGATGCGGGCCTGCGTGCGCGCCTCGTGCGCCTGCCACAGGGCGATACCGGTGCCGGCGAGCAGGGCGATTGCGATCGTGGTGATCGAAGCCGCCAACCCGCGATTGCGGCGCAACCAGAGCCGACTGCGCTCACGACTGGACAAGCGAACCGCGGTAATCGGGCGGTCATCCAGCCATGCCCGCAGGTCGCCGGACAGCGCATCGGCGGATGCATACCGCGTTTCCGGATCGCGGCGCAGGCAGGCTTGCACGACTTCGGCAAGATTGCCGCGCAGCGCACGCGCCAGCGACGCCGGGCGATGCCCGCCGCGCTGTGCTGCTTGTTCGAGGCTGCTGTGCGCGGCGGCCCGGGTCAGTGGTTCGGGCTCGCGTTCCAGTTGCTGCAACTGCTTCGCTACCGGCGTGTCGCGGCTCAGCCCGAACGGGTGCGCGCCCGACAGCAACCGGTGCAGGACCACGCCGAGTTGCCACACGTCGGTGGCGGTGGTGATCGGTGCATCGTGCAACTGTTCCGGCGAAGCGTACTCGAAGGTCAGCGCGCGGTCGTGGGTGGCGGTGACATCGGAAGCTTCCAGTTGCTTGGCAATGCCGAAGTCGAGCAGCTTCACGCGTCCATCGCCATCGACCAGCAGGTTGGATGGCTTGAGATCGCGATGCACCACCAGGTTGCGATGTGCGTAACGCACGGCATCGAGCACCTGCAGGAACAGCACCACGCGTTCGCGCAGGCCAAGCGTGCGCGCATCGCACCAGCGGTCGATCGGCACGCCGTCGACCAGTTCCATCACGAAGTACGGCTCGTTTTCGGCGCTGATGCCGCCATCGAGCAGGGTGGCGATGTTGGGATGCTGCAGCCGCGCCAGGATCTGCCGCTCACGCAGGAAGCGCTCGCGCGCGGCCGGGGAGTCGGCGCTGATCCGGATCAGCTTGAGCGCGGCCTGTTGCGCATAGGCACCATCGCTGCGTTCGACCCGATAGACCGCGCCCATGCCACCGCGGCCGATGACTTCAATGATCTTCCAGGCACCAATACTGCGACCGAGCATCGGGTCGGTACTGTCATGGGCATCGGAATTCCCATCGCCCTGTGCGTTGGCCAGCGCGTTGCCCCAGGCCGAAACATCGCCACGGAAGGGTTCGTTGATGTGTGCATCGGCCTCAAGCAGGGCCTGCACCTGCGCGTGCAATTCCTGGTCGCCCGCACAAAGGCGTTGCAGCTGCTGTCCGCGCGCATCGGCGTCGAGGTCGGCAATCTCATCGAAGATCGCCAGTGCGCGACGTTGGCGCTCGGTGCGTGGATCGCTCATCTGGACATCTCTGCCAGCAGGAACGCACGCGCCTTGCGCCAGTCGCGGCGCAGGGTGCGGTCGCTGATGTCGAGCATTCCCGCGATCTCGATTTCCGAATAGCCGCCGAAGTAGCGCAGTTCCACGATTTGCGCGGCGCGTTCATCGAGCTTGTGCAGCGAAGCAAGCAATTCGTCCAGCGCCAGGACTTCGACGGCGGCGGCATCGCCACTGCTAATGCCGATTCCCAAGGATGCAGTCAGCGTCAGCGCCTCCTGCCCGCCGCCACGCTTGTCCGCTTTGCGCGCACGCGCGTCGTCCACCAGCACCTGTCGCATCGCCCGCGCCGAAAGCGCCAGAAGGTGATTGCGATCCATGGCGGCGAGTGGCGTGCCACCGGCCAGCTTGAGGTAGGCCTCGTGCACCAGCGCCGTGGTCTGGAAGGCGTCATTCATGCGCCGCAGTTGCGAACGCGCGGCGCGCTTGAGTTCGTCATAGATCGCCGCGTAAGCGGTGTTCAGCGCCGCACCATTGCCTGCGCGCGCCTGCGCCAGCAACACGGTCACATCGGCCTGGGGCGGTGCGGGATGCATGCGCTGTCCTGCGGGGCTTGCGGGTTGGTGTCCGGTTTCGTGGCCGAGTTTCGCATAGGTCCATCACGTCGGTATTGCAACCGGGGTGACCGCAGGGTTGGCGGCGTCGATTTCGAACAACCCAGACAAATCCAATGCAGATCAGGAGATTCATCATGCAATCCCGTGACATCCACAACCGGCATACCCCGACCCTTCCCGCACCCTTTCGTCTGCGCCGATACATTGCCGCCATGGCGCTTTGCCTGGTGGCCGGAGTGGCGAGCGCGGGCAACCCGCCGGAACTCGCCGCCGAGCAGCTCGCCATCGACCGCACCAGCGGTACCGGCGTAGGCGACGCCATGAACCAGGAGCTGGCGCAGACGTTCGTGGTTCTGGTACCCCGGCAACGTCACCCACGTGATGCTGCCGCTGAATTGCCTGAGCACTCCGATGCCGACGGTTCGGGTCACCATCCAGTCGGTCCGTTATGGCTTGCCGAGTGGACGCGTGCTGGCCACGCAGGACGTGCCCGGCTATGTGATGGATACCTATCCCACGTCTACCAATGACCTGGGCCTGCGCATGGTCCGGTTCGACAAGCCGGCCTACCTGAAGCCGGGGACCTATGCCTTCACCATCAGCGGCATCGGCGGACTTTGCCAGATCTGGTACGGCCCGCTGGGCAACCCCTATACAGGTGGCGACGCGTACCTGAGTAACCAGCCAAGCAGCCAGCCGGGCGTGCCCAAGGCATGGAATTTCCCGATGGGCCGTGACCTGACGTTCCAGGTGTTCCAGGAACCGTGAGGCGCTGATTGCGCGAATGAACGCACGGGGCGGGAAACCGCCTCGTATTGTTGGTCAGCGCAGCCGGCGCAGTTCCGCAAGTTCCGGCAGCCAGGGCGCCTGTTTCGACAGGATGGCGATGGCGGCGGAAATTTCCTTGCCGCCTTCGGCGCGCTGGTTGGATGCCAGCAACGCATGGCCGAGCACGCCGTGCGCACGCGCAAGATTGATTCCGTCAGGTTTGTGGCTCGCAGCCGAGATCGTGGCGGCGTCGCGCGCCAACGGCACGGCCTGCGCGGGCTTGCCTGAGGCCAGCAGGCAACGGGCGAGAGTAAGTTGCGCATACGCGAGTTCGGCGCCGTCCATTCCTGCCGCGTGGGCGCGGTCGAACGCGGCCTGTGCATGAGGCAGGGCTAGCGCGGGTTGCCGGTTGGCCAGTTCGGCCAAGGCGAGGAAGTTCAACGCTGAAACGGCATCTTTGTCAGCCGCCTTGCCCGCGTTTGCGATGTCGCGCTGGCGGGTCTGCGCCAGCACCAATGCTTCGGCGTTGCGGCCCTGTTGCAGCAGGTTGTCGGTCAATGCGCCGCGCGTGCTGGAAAGGCCGTCATCGCCGCCACCGTGGCCGGCAGCGACGGCTGCCTCGCGTGCGGACAGCACCTGCCTGAGTACCGCTTCGCCTTCACGCAGTTGGCCGCGTTTCGCATACAACTTGGCCAGGTTGCCGCGTGCGGTCAGCACAGTGCGGTGGTCGGCAGGCAGGATCGTGTCCCAGATCGCGAGCGCCTGCGTGATGTTCGTCGCGGCACAGTCCAGGTCGTCCATTCGGAAACAGGTGCCACCCAGGTTGTTCAGTTCGCGCGCCAGGTCGAATTTCGCGTTCGAGGGTTTCGTCCTGAGAATGGCTACTGCTTCTTGATGCAGGGGCAGCGCATCGGAAAAGTGCCCCATGCCCTGCTGCACCATCGCCAGCGATCCCAGCGTGTCGGCGATCAGCGGATGGTCTGCGGGAAGGATGCGGCGGCGGATTTGCAATGCTTCCTGTTCGCTGGCAAGCGCCTGCTCCGCTTGGTGGGATTCGCGTTGCAGCTCGCCCAGGCTATAGAGCGCCGTTGCGAGCCGGAACGGATTGACCGGCTTGAGCTGGCGATAGCCGGCGACCAGTTGCGGTGCAAGTGCAAGCGCATCTTCATTGCGGCTCATGTCGCGCAGGATTTCGACATAGCCAATCAACATGTCCAGCGTGGCAGCGGCGTTTTCGCCCCAGACACGGCGCATTCGTTGCCACGCCTGCTGCGCCTGCACTTCGGCGGCGGGGAACTGCTCGCGCTTTTGCAGCAGGTTGGCCCGTAGCATCTGCAAGCGCGCGCCATCAAGCTCCGGGTCGGACAGTGCGCTTGCGTGTTGCTGCAACCATGCCTCGTCGGCCTGCAACCGTGCGTCGATGTCGGGCGCGTTTTCGCGCGCAGACACTCGCAGCTCGCCGAGACCGAAGCGCGCTTCGAATAGATCGTCCACCTGATCTTCGGGAAGTAGTGACAGCGCGAGCTGCAATTGTTTTTCAGCGCTGTCGCTGACGCCCAGTGACATGTAGTTGCGGCCCATCATCAGCCGCAGCTTGCCTTCTGCGCCCGGTTGCCCGACTAGTTCGCCGCGATCCAGGCGCGCCACGCCTTGGTCGATCAGTTGCTGCACGCTGACGTCCGGGCCCAGGCCTTCGTCAGGATCAATACTGCTGAACACATCGACCAGATACGCGTTGACCACGTCCGCGCGTTGCGCTTGCAGACGGGCTTCGCGTGCTTGCCACAGCGCCACGCCAAGACCCGCGCACAACGCCAACACCACGGCGGTTGCGGCACCGACTGCCAGTGCATTGCGGCGGATGAAACGACCCATGCGATAACGCCGCGTCGGCGCGCGCGCGGCCACGGGACGGCCGTCCAGCCAAGCCAGCAGGTCTGCACGCAGCGCATCCACACTGCCGTAGCGCTGGGTGGCATCGGCGGTCAGGCAGCGTTCGGCGATGGCGGACAAGTCGCCGCGCAACTGCTTCGCCAATGCGGCAGGCGTAGCACCACGCTTGGCGGCATCGTCTGCGGAGGACTGCAGCGCCGCGTCCCATAACGGCTGCGGATCGCCGTCCATGCGCACCAACCGTGTGCGCAGCGGGGTTTCGCCAGTCAGGCCATACGGATGCGCCTGCGCCAACAGCGCATAGGTCAGCACGCCGAGTTGATAGAGATCGGTGGCGGTAGAGACCGGCTCGCCGTGCAATTGCTCGGGCGAGGCATATTCAGGAGTGAACGCGCGCTCGCCGGTGCGGGTTTGGCCGGCGTCGTCATCCTCCATGAGTTTGGCGATGCCGAAGTCGAGCAGGAACGCATGCCCGGCTTCATTCACCGCGATGTTGGAAGGTTTCAGGTCGCGGTGCACCACCAGTTGCCGATGGGCGAACGCCACCGCATCCAGCACTTGCAACAACAGGCGCACGCGGCTGCGCACATCCAGCGCGCGCGCATCGCACCAATGGTCGATGCGCTCACCCGCGACCAGCGGCATCACGAAGTAGGGCGCGTTGTGCTCGTCCACGCCGCCGTCCAGCACACCGGCGATATGCGGATGCTGCAAGCGGGCCAGGATCTGCCGCTCGCGCAGGAAACGCTGGCGCGCCAGCGCGCTATCCAGCCCGATGCGGATGCGCTTGAGCGCGGCTTGGTGCTGGTAGGCGCCGTCGACGCGCTCGACCCGATACACCGCGCCCATGCCGCCGCGCCCCAGCACGCCCTGTAAGTTCCATGGGCCGATGCGGGTGCCAGCCGGAAGATCGGCGGGAGCGGAAGCTTCCTCGCGCAGCAGGTCCAGCTTCGGGGTGATCGGGTCGGTCTGCTCGCCGGCATCGGCGACCAGCATCGCCTCGACTTCGCGTAGCAGTTCGACATCCTCGCCACAAGCCAGCGCCAACCACGCGGCGCGTGCCTCTATGGGTTGCTCCAGCGCCTCATCGAACAACTGCAACAGGCGCTGCAGACGCGCCGGGTCCATGTTCATGGTGTGCCCAATTGCGCCATCAGGAAGGCTCGCGCGCGCCGCCAGTCGCGATTGACCGTGCGCACGGTGATGCCCTGGATGTCGGCGATCTCGATTTCCGTGTAGCCGCCGAAGCAACGCAGTTCCACGCCTTCTGCCGCGCGCACATCGGCCTGTGCCAGCGTGGTCAGCAACTCGTGCAGTTCCAGCACGTCCAGTGCGGGCGTGGACTCGGCCAGGCCGGTGTGCAAAGTCACCGCCTGCACGCCGCCGCCGCGCTTTTCCGCGTGCAGCCGGCGGGCGTGGTCCACCATCACCTGGCGCATTGCATGCGCGGACAACGCCAGCAGCGCCTGGCGATCTTGCGGGCGGAAGCCATCGGCACGCGCCAGCTTGAGGTAGGTCTCGTTGACCAGCGAAGTGGTGTCCAGTTCGCCGCCGCCGCGCCGCAACTGGGCGTGGGCCGTGCGCTTCAGATCGTCATAAGCCGCGGCGTAGGCGTGGCCCAAGGCCTCGGCCTCGCCCTCGCCAGCGCGGTGCAGCCACATCGTGACGGAGGGATCGGTCATGGTCGGGAATTAAATAAAGCTGCTGAAGCATAGCCGGATCGGGGCGATGTCGTGATTTGCCAGCCTTTTGCGCATGAGAGGTTAGACGCGCATCCCGCGCGGCGATCAACGACTAGAGGGAAACCACCATGCGTATCCGTCGTAATGCCCATCCCACCCCCACCCGACTGGCGCTGGCGTTGTCCGTGCTGCTGGCCGCCGCATCCCTGCCGGCCATGGCGGCTGATAAGCCCTGCTTGGATCTTGACGGCAATCCCACCGGCGCAAACACCGATCAAGGCAACGAAGGCACGACGGGCGAGAACGCAACATGCAACTCTTTTGCGAGTGCATATGGCTACAAGAATGTGGCAAGTGGCGTGGGCAGCAACGCCTTCGGTTACACCAACACCGCCTACGGCGCCTATGCCAGCAGCGCCTTCGGTTCCTTCAATACCGCCGGGGGCGAGAGCAGTAGTGCGTTCGGTTTTAGCAATTTCGCCACCGGAGCCCGCGGCAATGCCTTCGGTTACGGAAACCAAGCCGCCGAATTTGAAACCAATGCGTTCGGCAATGGCAATAACGCCACCAACGAGGCGAGCAGTGCCTTCGGAAATTTCAATACGGCCAGCGGCTTGAGCAGTAGCGCCTTCGGTTACGCAAGCAATGCCTCCGGCGGTTACAGCAGCGTCTTTGGCTATCGCGCCAGGGCCACCAATACGGGCGCGATTGCCTTCGGCGGTTGGTACGATGCCAACAACAACGGGGTTTTTGACCCTGATGAAAGCGCGACCGCGAGCGGCCTGGCCTCGGTGGCGATCGGCGCTGGGGTCACTGCCAGCGGCGACAACAGCAGCGCGGTGGGCGTGAACAATCGTGCCGGCGGCAACAGTAGCGCTTTTGGTTTTGGAAACGTCGCAGCCGGTCCTTACACCATCGCTTTTGGCTACGGGAACACCGCCAATTCCTTTGGCAGTGCTGCGTTTGGCTACGGGAACACCGCCAGCGGAGGCGCCAGCAGCGCGTTCGGCAGACAAAATACCGCCAGTGGGAGTGTAAGTAACGCTTTCGGTTATCAAGCGACGGCCAGCAATACGGGTACGGTTGCTTTTGGCGGTTGGTTTGATACCAATGGCAACAACATGTTTGACGAGGGTGAAAGCGCGACCGCGAGCGGCCTGGCCTCGGTGGCGATCGGCGCTGGGGTCACTGCCAGCGGCGACAACAGCAGCGCGGTGGGCGTGAACAATACTGCCAGCAAGTTGTATAGCAATGCCTTCGGCTACTTGAACAGAGCCATCGGCGCTTACAGCAGCGCCTTCGGGATCGGCAACACCGCCAGCGGCGATGCCAGCAGCGCTTTCGGGTACTACAACACCGCCAACGGACTTGGTGGCAGTAGCGCTATCGGCTTCATCAACACCGCCAGCGGTAATAGCAGCAGCGCGTTCGGATACGGCAACACCGCCAGTGGGCTGTACAGCAATGCGTTCGGCTTGGGCAACATCGCCAGTGGCGAACGGAGTAGCGCGTTTGGCTGGACTACTCAGGCGCTAAACATCGGCAGCACCGCAATCGGCTACCTCTCCATCGCTGACCGCGACTACGCCGTCGCCGTCGGAAAGACCGGAGGCGAACACCAGATCATCCACATGGCCGACGGCACCGAGGACTTCGATGCCGTCAACGTGCGCCAGCTGCGCACGTTGGCGACCTGGATGGGTGGCGGTGCCAGCTTCATCGGTGGCGTGTTCAGCGCGCCGACTTTCAGCATCCAGGGTTCGAATTTCAGCAACGTTTACGATGCGTTCGCCGCGGTGGATTCCAAGTTGACTGCGCTGAGTGCAGGCGTCCCCGGTCCGCAAGGTCCGGTGGGCCCGGCTGGCGCGACGGGTGCAACCGGTGCGACCGGCGCAACGGGCGCTACCGGTGACACCGGCGAGACGGGTGCTACGGGCGCGACCGGTGCTACCGGGGCCACAGGCGCGACGGGCGCAACGGGTCCGGCAGGTGCAGATGGCACCAATGGCGTTGATCCGGCGTATGTGGCTGCCGCTGATGCCGCAACACTGGATGCGGCCAATGCGCATGCGGATGCTGGCGATGCGGCCACGCTGGATGCGGCCAATGCACACGCCGATGCCGGTGATGCAGCGACGCTGGGTTCGGCCAAGGCCTACGCGGATGCGGGCGATGCAACCACGCTTGCCTCCGCAAAGGCGAACGCGGCTGCAGGCGATGCCGCAACGCTTACGGCATCCAAGACCTATACCGACACCACCGCCACGCAGACGCTGACCTCGGCGAAGTCGTACACCGACAGCAAGTTCGCGGCCTGGAATGACAGCTTCAGCCAATACAAGCAGCAAGTAGATACGCGCTTTGCTCAGACCGACAAGCGCATCAGCCAGATCGGGGCAATGGGTAGCGCGATGACCCAGATGTCGGTCAACGCGGCCAATGGCAATGGTCCGAACGGACGCATCGCGATCGGTGTCGGCGCGCAAGGCAGCCAGGGCGCGGTGTCGATTGGTTATGGCAAACGCATCGGCGATCGCGGTTCGTTCTCGCTGGGCGCAAGCTTCAGTAGCGGTGAATCATCGGTTGGCGGAGGCTTCGGCTTCGATCTGTAACCAACCACGCAACAGTGGCAACGGGAGCGGGCAACCGCTCTCGTTTTCTTTTGTGAACCGCCGCTATTTTTCCTTGCGGTAATTCACCGAAGCGCGGTTCTCCACCGTGCTGGATTCGATCTCGACATTGAAGCCCTTGCGCAACAGGTACTTCAGGGTCAGTACCTGGCCGGTGCCGAGCAGCGACACGCCATAACCGACATACAACTTCGGCGACAGATACTTGCCGACGCTGAGCACATCGCCACCCAGCGCGCGCGACGTGTTGACGCCGGCATCGTCCAGTCCAATGCGTGATCCGATTTCCGCAGCAAGCAGCCCGGTACCGGCCGACAGTGCCGATTTTGCCGAACCAAGCTGGCGCGCTTCGTCACCGCTGAGGCTCGTCAACGGCCGGCCGAGTGTCAGGTAGGACAGCGCTTCGGTCTCGCTCCTGGCGGGATCGGAATACACCGATGCGCGCGGGTCCGAGGCGTTGCCTTCGACGCGGATGCCGGCGGTCACGTCGCCGACCACGCGTTCGGCGCGGATGTCCAGGCGCGGGTCGCCGATCAGCGTATTGGCCCAGGTCAGGCGTCCGCGGGTGATCTGCAGGCGCTGGCCGTAGGCGCTGTAACGGCCACCGACCTCCAGTGTGCCGCTGCCGCGCATTTCGCGGCCGGCGGTGCGCCCGCACGCGCAGGTTGCCACCAAGCGTGCCAGTCAGGCCGAAACCCTTCAGGTGCACCGCATCGCCCATCATCAGGTCGAGGTCGAGGTCGACGGTGTTGGGCGCATCGCGGTTGGGATCGACCGGGTCCAGCACCACGACATCGGCGACGTGGACACGCCCTGATCCAGGCGTTCCAGGTTGATGTCGGCTTCGGAGAGCAGTGACCTTGCCGGTGACCTGCAGTGGCTTGCCGGCGGCGTAGCGCACGGTGATGTCGGGTGCGGCCACCGCGCGCAACTGGCGGGTCTCGGCAACCAGCACGTCCTTGCCGCGCAGGTTGAGCACCAATGGCGTGGCCTGGTCGCGCCAGCCCAGCGTGCCGTCGACATCCAGCACGCCATCGCCGGAACGCAACTTGCCGACGATGCGTGCATTGCCATCGGGTTGCGCCTGCAGGCGCACGTCGCCGTCCTGCACGGCGATGCCGAGCGCGGGCAGTTCAGTGGCGAAGTCGGCCAGATGACCCTCGCCGCCGATCTCGGGTTGCGCACGAGTGCCGGACAGGCGCACGTCGACATCGAGCTTGCCGGTGGGCTGCACGATGTCGGGCGAGAACAGTTCCAGCCAGGTCAGCTCATCGGTGTCCACGCGCAGTTGACCGTCAAGCGGTGCGTAGTCGTCCCAGCCGGTGGTGATGCGTGCATCGATGTTGCCTTTGCTGTTGAGCCCGGCAGCGAGCGTGGCTTCGATCTTCTGCGGGCCGAACGTGGCATCCAGCGTGAGGTTGCGATAGCCGAGGAAGTCGCGCTTGGCACGCGCGGTGTTGCGCACGCCGCCGGTTGGCGGAGGTCAACGACAGGTCGCCGCGCCATGCATTGCCCGCCGGCTGCAGACCGGGCGGTCAGGGCGATATCGCCATTCAGATGCCACGGCCGACCATCGCTGCGATCGGGCAGATAGGGCTTGAGCAATTCGAGCGGCAGGCCGTTGCCTGCCACGTTCAGCCCGCGTCGCGGCCAGTCGGCATCCGCACACAACGTGCCACCAACGTCCGAGGCCAGGCAGCTGCGGCTCAAGCTGCCGTTGTTGCCATCCCGGGACCAGCGTGCGGCATCCTGCAGTGCCCAGGTCGCGCCCTTGTCCAGCACCAGGCGCAACGACGCCAGCGCACCTTGCCAGCGTGCGCCTTGCTTGTTGGCGCTGCCGGTCAGTGCCAGCGTGCCGATGTCGTTCTGCGCATTGGCTTCCAGTTGCAGGCGCTCCACCGCGCCGCGTGCATTGATTCGCAGGCTGGCCAACGGCAGGCCGAGTTCCAGGCCGCTGGCATCGACCAGTAGCAAGCCATTGCCGCTGCGCCAGGGCAGCTTGCCCTTGGCGATGAGATGCTCGGCGCGATAGTCGCCGAAGCGCAACGCATCACCGGTCAGGTCCACGTCCACGTCGGGTGCGGTACGTGCGCCACGCAAGCGCAGGCTGCCGCGCAGGCTGCCGTTGCCGTCGGGCAGCAGGTCATTCAACTGCAACGGTGCGAAGTTGGCATCCAGTTCGATGTTGGACGCCATCCGTCCCTTGGCGGTCAGTCGGCTATTCCCGAGCGCCAAGGCGACATCGCCTGCATAGACATCGCCATCGATCTGCAGGTTGCCGCGCCCGGACAGCACGCGCCCGCGCAAGCTACCGCCAAGGTCTTTCGCGTCGACGTCGGCAAGCAGGGCGCCGTCATCGCGTTGTTCGCCGGTCGAGCTGATCTTGGCGTTCACCGCGCCCGGCCAGTCCGGCAGGAAATAGCCGGGGTCGAAACCGATCAGGCGCGCATCGGCATCCCACCGCAGTATGGGCGACCACGCGATGTTGCCGGTCGCATCCAGGCGACCGTCTGGCATCACCGCATCGAGCTTGCGCAGGCGCACGCCCTCACGATTGCCGAGCGCGTCAAAGTCCACCGTTGCGTGCTTGCCGTCGCGCTGCAGCTGCGCATTGCCGATCGCTGCCCATTTATCCAGCGTGCCGGCCACGCCGAAATCGGCATCACCCGCGATTTCGACGGCCTCAACGCTGCCGCGCCAGTGCAGGCCGCGTGCATTGACCGCGAATTTGAGCGAGGTGTTCTTCGCGTCGCGCAGGTCGGCCGTGCCGTTGGTGGTAATGCGTCCATCGAGTGCATCGACCACCAGCGGATGCACGCGCAGCACCTGATCGGCGAGACTGAGTTTCGATGGCTGCAAGGTCGCGCTGAAATCGCCTTGCTTGAATGATGCCACGCAGGTTGGCATCACCGGCCACGCCATTGCCGCGCAGGTTGAAGGCGAGTGGTGCGGATGCCGCATCGCTGCCAGTCAGCAAGCCGAGGTCGAGCGCCGTACTGTCCGCACGCAGTTGCCAACGCGCTGCATCTTTTCCACGCAGGGTGAGCGTCGCGTGCAGCGGTGCGGGTGCGTTGCCACCAATCGCCACGTCCATCCGCGACAAGTCACCGCGTGCCACTAGCCCAAGGCGCGCAGGCGTGCGGCCTTCCGCTGCCGGTAGCACCGCGCTGGCAGTCAGATCGCTGCGGAAATTGTCGCGCGGCGCGTAGTCGCCATGCACGGCGAAGTTGCCGGCGTCGCTGTTGATGCGCAGATGTTCGACATGCAGCTTGCCGGATTGCGCATCCAGCCCACCGCGCGCACGGCTGATGGCGATCAGAGGTGTGCCTTCTTCGCGAACGCTGAAATCATTGATGGCGATGTCGTCCGCCTGCAGGTCGAGCGGCGGTTCGATCTGCGGCAACACGTCCGGCCAGCGCGGCAGTTCGAACGGCGTGTCGCTGCGCGGCAGGTCAAGCGTGGCGCCGCTGACTTCCAATGCGGTCAAGTACAGCCGCTTGCCAAGCAAAGGACGCAGGGACGGGTCCAGCATCACCTTGTCGGCATCGAACACGATCGTGCCCATCTCGCAGCTGGCCTGCGGCGTGGGCGTGCATTCAGGGTCGCGCTGGCGCGGCATCGAAAAATGCACGTCGCGCAAGATCAACGGACCTGACGCCGGGCCTTCCGCGCTGCCCCAGGTGAGTTGCGTGCCAGCAGGCAAACGCGACTTGATCTGCGCCAGCAACACGTTGCGGCCACCGACGGTCATCACCAGCCAGTACAGCAGCACGCCCACCAGCAGCGCCAACGCCACGATACCCACGCCGCTGCGGAGCGCCAGCTTCCTCCGGCGTGTCTTGCACAGCGTGGCGATTTCGGTGATGCGTGCCTCGCGCTGTTCCCTGGTCGCGTCATTGGCCAGTGGCGCCAGGCCAAACCGGCGATGGCGCTGATATGCGTTCGCGCAGGCCGCTCACAGGTCCGCACCAATATTGAGGTGCAGCGTGATCGGCGAATCAGGCTGGTTCAGCCCGTGCGCGATGTCGATCCGTACCGGTCCGACTGGCGATTTCCAGCGCAGGCCGATGCCGACACCGGTGCGCATGTCCGGACGCTTGCCGTCGAAGGCACTGCCGGTGTCGATGAAGACCGCGGCGCCCCACGGGCCCATGAAGTAGCGCTCGTATTCCGCGCTCGCGGTGATCACGTTGCGCGCACCGAGTGCGTAGGTGTCGCCGGAGTCATTGCGGATACGCGGTCCGATCTCGCGCCAGCCATAGCCGCGCACGCTATGGTCGCCACCGGCGTAGAAGCGCAGGCTGGGCGGCAGGCCGAACAGCACCTTGGTGAAGGTATGGCCCAACTCGCCGCGTGCCAGCAGCCGGCTGTCGGCATCGAAACCATGGAACCAGTGCGCACTGGCATGCACCTGCACGAAGTTCGCGCTGGCATCGCCGATGCCGGCACCGCCCCGCAGCAACAGGGTGCCACTGGTACCGCGCCGGGGCGCCAGCCGGTCATCGACATCGATGTATTCCGCGCGCATCTCGGGAAACGCGAAGCTCGCGTACTGGTACACAGGGACCTGCATGGTCAGGTTGAAGAAGCTCCAGCGCTCGCGCAGCACGTGCATCGAGGCGATCAGATTCAGGTGCTGGTTGAACTGGCCGCTGCGGCTGGCCACGAATTCCAGTCGGCGCGTGTCGAGGAAGTCGGTCTGCTCATCCGCGGCCTGCAGGCTGGCGGTGTACCAGCCATCCAGCCAGGCGAACGCCGGCACGCGGTATTGCAGGGTCGCGGTCTTGCGCTTGCTTGCGTAGTCGACCTGCGCCAACGCCTTGTGACCCAGCGAGTTGAGATAGCGGCGTTCAATGCCCATGCGCACGCCGGCACCGCTGAGCGTGCCGTAGCTCAGGCCGGTGGTGTAGATGCTGCGCGGCGCAGGGGTCAGGTTGATCTGCACGGGCACGACCTTGTCGTCACCGGCCTGCTTCGGTTGCGGCAGCACTTCGACCAGGCCGAAATAATCCAGCGCGACCAGTGAGGTTCGCAGCTTCTCGAGTTCGGCCTCGTCGTAGGCTTGCTTGTCGTTCCAGCCGATCAGCTTGTGCAACAGCTTGTCGCGGATGATGGCTTCGGGCGTCTGGATGAACGTTGCCTCGCCCAGTGCGAAGCGCTTGCCGCTGGTCCAGCGCAGGTCGATGTCTGCAGCAAGATCTGCGCGCGTCACTTCAACCCGGTGCGCCGGCAGGTCCGCATCGAAATAGCCATGCGCCCCCAATGCGCGATTGACCTTGCCCTTGCTGGATTCGTACAGCGTGTGGTCCAGCACGTCATCCTTGCGCGGCACGAACGCGGACAGCGCGGATTGCACGGAGGTGTCACGCTCGGCTTCGCCCGTCATGCCCAGGTTGAAGTCGCGGATGCGTACCGGTTTGCCGGGATCCACCTGGATGCTGACAGTCAGCGTGTGTTCCCGACGCGCCTGCTTTTCGCCGTTGCCTGCGCCGGCTTCGGGTGAATGCGCTGTCGGCATCGGCGTTTTCGGGGTCTACATCGCGATCATCCGCGTCTTGCGCCGCGTTGCGGTCGCTGCGCTGGATGGTGATCGTCGGCGAGTAGTAGCCGAACGGTTCCAGTGCTTCGCGGGTTTCCGCTTCAGCCTCGCGCAACAGGTAGTTCAGGCGGCGTGCGCTGATGTCCTTGCCGACTTCCTCGTTCGAGCGCGAGTGTGCTGCGCACATTGTCCGCCAGCACGTCGTTATCGGGGCCGGTGACCTTGACCTCGACCCTGCTGACGGTGATCGCCAGTGCAGGCATCGCCGTCAGCAGGCAACCGGCGGCAATGCTCAGGCGCAGGAGGGTCAAGCGAAGGAAGGCTGGCGGCATCGAAGCAGGATACCGGCCGGATGTTGAGGCCGGGTCAACGGCGCATGAATCGACGGTGCTGGCTGCTGGCTGGGCGAAGACGAGAGCGGCGGGTGTTTCGCTCCGCGGCTCGAAATGCCGCTGCGCGAAACACCCGCCGCTAGGCGCCGTTGCATGGCTCAGGTCGACAGATGCTCGATCGCGGCCACGCTGCCCAGGCGGTCGGCCAGCCGGCGCAACAGGGCCAGCCGGTTGTGGCGGACCTTCTCGTCGTCGACATTGACCATCACCTGGTCGAAGAACGCATCCACCTGCGGCCGCAAGCGTGCCAGATGTGCCAACGCATCCACGTAATCGCCCTGCGTCAGTGCGCGGCCGGTTTCGGCATAGACCGCTTCCACCGCTTCGGCCAGTGCGCGTTCGGCCGGCTCGGTCAGCAGGTCGTGGTCGATGGTCTCGGCAATCGTGACGTCGGACTTCTTGAGGATGTTGCCGATGCGTTTGTTGGCTGCAGCCAGTGCTGCGGCTTCCGGCAATTGCGCGAAGGTGCCGATGGCATCGATGCGGCGGTCGAAGTCGTACAGTGATGCCGGTTTCAGTTCGGCGACGGCAGTGAAGTGCGAGGTCGGCACGCCCTTGTCGGCGTAGTAGCCGCGCAGGCGGTCGAGGATGAAGTCGTAGAGTTCAGCAGCTAGCGATTTTGTGTCGATCTCTGAACTTGCCGGAAGTTTTGTCTCAACGTGAAGGCCGGCTTCTTGCGCGGCTTTTAGCTTGCCGATACTCGCCTCAGTGTCCCGTACCTTGAAGGTGTGTGCGACGCGAGCGATGGCGGCATCAAGTGCTTTCTGAAGGTCGAGGTCGTAACCACTCTCGATCATCGTCCGCGCCAACCCCAATGCATTGCGCCGCAACGCAAACGGATCCTTGTTGCCGGTCGGCTTCAGGCCTGCGGCAAACCCACCCGCAAGCGTGTCCAGACGTTCGGCAATCGCCAGCACCTTTCCGACGGGTGACAGCGCGATGTCATCGCCACCGAAGCGCGGCTGATACGCCTCATCGATTGCCAATGCGACTTCGGACGGCTCATCCGCAACCGTCGCGTAATGACGACCGGCAATGCCCTGCATTTCCGGGAACTCGTTGACCATCCGCGATTGCAGGTCGTTCTTCGCCAGCTCCGCTGCACGTCGCGCCAATGCCGGATCAACACCGACTTCGTTTCGCGATGCTTTCCGCCAGCGCAGCCACGCGTAGCACCTTGTCGGCCACGCTGCCCAGCTTGGCCTGATAGGTGACGGACGCAAGTCCCGCGCCCATCGACTCAAGACCCTGCTTCAGGTCTTCATCGAAGAAGAACCGCGCATCGGCGAAACGTGGACGAATCACGCGCTCGTAACCCTTGCGGATCTGATCAGGGTCCTTCGACTCGATATTGGCAATGCCGATGAAGTACTCGCTGAGCTTGCCGTTGCCATCCAGCACCGGGAAGAATTTCTGGTTGGTTTCCATGGTGGTGATCAGCGCTTCCTGCGGCACCGCCAGGAAGTCGTGCTCGAACGCGCAGGTCACGGCGACCGGCCATTCGTTGAGGCAGTTCACCTGCTCCAGGTTGTCGGCATCGATGCGTGCGCTGCCACCTGCGGCGAGCGCGGCGGCTTCGACTTCGGCCACGACGCGCGCGCGCCGCTCGTCCGGATCGACCAGCACATGCGCACCTCGCAATGCATCGACATAGTCGCCGGCGGTCTGCACCCACACCGGCTTGTCGTGATGGAAGCGATGCCCGCGGCTGTTGCGGCCGGCGGCGATGCCGAGTGCGTTCAGCGCGATCACGTCATCGCCCAGCAAGGCCACCAACCAATGCAGCGGGCGCGCGAAGCCGTAGTCGTGATCGCCCCAGCGCATCGGCTTGGGGATCGGCATGCCGGCGAGTGCTTCATCCAGCACTGCCTGCAGCAGGTCGGCGGTCTTCGCGCCCGGCGTCACTGCGCGATGCACGAAACGCTCGCCCTTGGCATCGCTGGTTTTTTCCAGTGCGTCCCACGCAACACCGGCCTTCGCCGCGAAGCCTTCCAGCGCGCGTGTCGGTGCGCCGTTCGCGTCGAGTGCGATGTTGAGATACGGGCCCAGCACTTCGGATTTCTGTTCGGGCTGCTCGATGGCCACACCCGGCAGCACCACCGCGAGTCGGCGCGGCGAATAGAGTGGCTTGGCATTGCCACGCTCGATGGCGACACCGCGTTTTTCCAGCGCGGAGATCACGCCATCGAAAAATGCCTGCGCAAGTCCGGGCAGTGCCTTGACCGGCAGCTCTTCGGTGCCGAGTTCGATCAGGAGGGGTTGCATGTTCATGCGGTTGCCTTTGCTGTTTGCTCGTCATCCCGGCGAACGCCGGGATCCAGTTCTTGCTTCAATCGTCAGCTTGAAAAGCTGGATCCCGGCGTTCGCCGGGATGACGAGTCAAGCTGATTTCAAACCCGGAAATCCGAGTTTCTCGCGCTGCGCGAAATACGCCTCGGCCACCGCCTGCGACAACTTGCGCACGCGCAGGATGTAGCGCTGGCGTTCGGTCACGGAAATCGCGCGACGCGCGTCCAGCAGGTTGAAGCTGTGGCTGGCCTTGGTGACCTGTTCGTAGGCGGGCAGTGGCAGACCGGCTTCGACCAGATTCATCGCCTCGGCTTCGCAGGCATCGAAGCGGTGGAACATCTCGGCGACGTCGGCGTGCTCGAAGTTGTAGGTGCTTTGCTCCACTTCGTTCTGGTGATAGACATCGCCATAGGTCACCGGCTGGCCGTCCGGGCCAAAGGTCCACACCAGGTCATACACGTTGTCGCAGTTCTGCAGGTACATGCAGAGGCGCTCGAGCCCGTAGGTGATTTCGCCGAGCACCGGCCGGCATTCCAGCCCGCCGGCCTGCTGGAAATAGGTGAACTGGGTGACTTCCATGCCGTTGAGCCAGACTTCCCAGCCCAGGCCCCAGGCACCCAGCGTCGGCGATTCCCAGTTGTCTTCGACCAGCCGCAGGTCGTGCACCAACGGGTCGATGCCGAGAGACTTGAGCGAGTCGAAATACAGCTCGACGATGTTGTCCGGCGACGGTTTCATCGCCACCTGGTACTGGTAATAACGCTGCAGACGGTTGGGGTTCTCGCCATAACGGCCATCGGTGGGTCGCCGGCATCGGCTGCACATAGGCGGCATTCCACGGCTCCGGGCCGAGTGCGCGCAGGAAGGTGGCCGGATGGAAGGTGCCGGCGCCGACTTCCAGGTCGAGCGGCTGGATCAGCACGCAGCCTTGCGCGGCCCAGTAGGTGTTCAGGCGCTGGATCAGTTCCTGGAACGGTCCGAACAGTGCTCATGGACATGGGACTCATTGTGTGCGGCTAGCCCGTTAGTATAAGTGCGCCCATCCGAGAGCCCTGCATGCGCCCGACATTCCTGATCCTGCAAACCGGCCACCCGACGGCATCGATGCGCCGTCATGGCAGCTTCGCCCACTGGATCCGGGTGGCGGCCGGGCTGGGCGACGACGAAGTGGTGGTGATCGATGTCGAGCATGATGAGCCGCTGCCGACCCGCGAGGGCTTCGCCGGCGTGTTCGTCACCGGCTCCGGGGCGATGGTCACCGACCAGCTGCCGTGGAGCGAAGCCAGCGCCGCCTGGCTGCGCGATGCCGCGCATGCCGGACTGCCGCTGCTGGGTATCTGCTACGGCCACCAGTTGCTCGCGCATGCGTTGGGTGGGCAGGTCGGCTACAACCCGGCCGGTCGCGAAATGGGCACGGTCGACGTCGCGCTGCAGCCGGATGCCGGCTGGCGATCCGTTGTTCGTCGGCCTGCCGGCGCGGTTCACGGTGCAGGCTACCCACCTGCAGACGGTGCTGGCATTGCCGGATGGCGCTCGCCTGCTGGCGACCTCGCGACAGGATGCGGCCTGCGCATTCCGCTGGGGCCAGCGTGCCTGGGGCGTGCAGTTCCATCCCGAATTCAGCACCGCCCACATGCGCGGCTATATCCGCGCGCGCCGCGAGGCACTGGCCGACGAAGCCCGTGGATGCCGCGGCGATGGAGCAAGCGGTGCGGGCGACGCCGCGTGCGCGCCAGCTGCTGCACCGGTTCGTGGCGATCGCATCGAATTGACCCCTGCGGTCGAGGCGGTTTGGGTATGCTGACTGGATCATTTCAGGAGCTTCCATGGACATACGTGCGTTGCCGGTCAGCCAGGGCCTGAGCTGGTTCAAGCAAGCCATCGACCTGGGCGCACGCAATCCGCGTGCGGTGTTCGGTGCGTCCCTGTTGCTGATCATCACCATGTACACCATCGTGCTCGCGATCGCGTTGCTGGCCGCGATGATGGCGGGCGCTGGTGATGCATCGGCGGCAGCGCAACCGGACATGCGCCGGGCCGCGATGGTGGCCTTGCCGCTGTTCCTGCTCATCATGCTGCTGGTGCCCGTCCTGCTTGGCGGACTGATGCATGTCATCCGTGAAAGCGAAGCAGGCCGCCCGGTGCGCGCACGCGATGTATTCGCCCCGCTTGGGCAGGCGCAGGGGCGTCGATTGGCTTTGCTGGGGCTGGTCCAGATAGGCCTGGCGATCGGTGGAGGCCTGCTATTCATGGCAGTTGCCGGTGCCGACTACTGGCGCGACTACATGGAAGCAATGCGCGGTGCGACTGAGCGGGACCATGCCAGTGATGCCCGAGCCTGACCATCCCGGTCTGTTGTTCCTGATGCAGTTGGTCTTCAATTACTTCAGCTATACGGTGATGCTGTTTTCGATCCCGCTGATGCTGTTTTCCAGGCAGAGCCTGGGTGCGGCAGTGCGTGACAGCCTGCGGGCGGCGGTGCGCAACGTGGGCGCCAACCTGCTGGCCGGGGCGCTGTTCATGGGCGGGCTGCTGGTGGCTGCACTGCTGGTCGTGCTGCTGATCGGCCTGGCCATGCTGGTCGGCAGCCTGATCCATGGCATCGTGGGTTCGTTGCTTGCCCTGCTGGTCGGGCTGTGTTTTGCGAGCGTGGCGATGGTCCTGGTGGTGGGCGCTGCCTATCTGGCATGGCGCGACACGTTCGGCGATGCTGCATCTGGCGGTGTCGCTGCGTCGTCGCCATCGCTGCCACACGGGATCGAACTCTAGAATCTCCAGCCTAGAGCTGGCCCATCATCTGCTGCATGGCCGCGTTCATCGCGGTCTGCAGGTGGATGAACAACCACAGGAATGCCGCCAGCGCGACCGCGCCCTGCAGGATCAGCCATCCCCATGCCCAGGCCGGCAGGCTGGCATCGCCATGCTCGCGCACGATCCGGGTGTCGCTGATGCGGTCGTGCAGGGCGAGGTGTCTGGGCGGCAGCGCCGCCATCGCATGGCCGATGTTGAGGCTGAGCCAGGACAGCGATGAGGCGAGGTAGCGCTGCAAGGCATGGCCGGTGGTGATCTTCTTGCCATCGGCGCTCACGACCACCAGGCCCAGCGCACGCTTGCCCGGCGTGGCCTGCCAGCGCGACGACTCGAAGCCCACCGACCACACCAGCGCCAGCAGGGCGTAAAGCACGAGCGGCGTCAGCAGCATGTCGCCCACGGCGCCCTGCAGGCGGCCGACGGCATCGGCCAGCACCGGGTCGGCCAGCCACGCCTGCGCCATTTGCATGGTGGGTTGCGGATTGGCCAGCATGCCTTCCATCAGCCGCGGCAGGGCCTGCTGCAGCGAGTCGATGGCGGCGCTGGCGTTGCCCATGGCGTGCTGCACGCGTGAGCTGGCAAGCAGGAACAGCAGCGGAAGCAGGCAGGCCGCATCGAGCGACCAGGCGACGTAACGTTGCTTGAGGCTTGCAGGTTGCTGAGCGGCCGGCTGCACACCCTCGGGTGCAAGCCCTGCAAGGATGAGGGCGGCGCGTTCCGCGGTCAGTCGCGGGCGTCTGCATCCGCCGCCGTCCGCGGTGTGACCATGGTGGCGGCGATGATCCCGGCTTCGTAAAGCAGGCACATCGGGATCGCCAGCATCAATTGCGAGATCACGTCGGGCGGGGTCAACACTGCGGCGATCACGAACACGCCGACGACCGCATAGCCGCGACCTTCGCGCAGCTGCGCAGGGGTCACCCAGCCGAGCAGTGCCAGGATCACCAGCGCCACCGGCAGTTCGAACGACAGCCCGAAGGCCAGGAACAGCACCAGCACGAAGTCGAGGTAGGCGCTGATGTCGGTCATCATCGCCACGCCGGTCGGGGTCACCCGTTCGCCAGGAAGCCGAACACCATCGGCAGCACCAGGAAGAACGCGAACGCGCAGCCGGCGTAGAACAGCGCCAGCGCCGAGCCCAGCAAGGGCAGCGCGAGTTTCTTCTCGCGGCGATACAGGCCCGGGCGCCACGAATGCCCAGACCTGGTAGAGCAGCCACGGCATCGACACCATCAGCGCGGCGAAGAACGCCAGCTTCATCGGAGCGAAGAACGGCGATGCGACTTGCGTGGCGATCAGCTGGCCGCCCTTGGGCAGCTTGTCCAGCAATGGCTGCGCCAGCAGGCCATAGAGCTTGTTGGCGAACGGCAGCATCGCCACGAGCACCACCAGCAGGCCCGACGACCGCACGCAGCAGGCGCGAACGCAGTTCCAGCAGGTGCGTGACCAAGCGGCCGCTGCTCGGCGCTGGTGCCGGGGTCAGTGGCCATGGGCGTCCTGCGTGGGTGTGTCTACGGCATCGTCCGTGGGCGTGGTTTCCGCGTGGAGTTCTGCAGGAAGTTCTGCGGAAGCCGCGTCAACTTGCGCGTGGGTTTCGGCTGCGTCGGCATCCACCTCGACCATCGGTGCCCGCACCTCGGCGGCGGTGTCCGACACTGCAGTGCGGAACTGGGCATCGGCCGAGCGCAGCTCTGCTTCGGTCTCGCGCATCACCTGCTGGCCGTCGGCCAGGCTGCGGCGCAGCTCTTCACTGGCCAGTTCGCGCTCGAGTTCGCTCTTCACCGAATACCACTGCGCGCGCGCGCGGCGTACCCACAGGCCGACGAAGCGGGCGGCCTTGGGCAGCCGTTCGGGGCCGAGCACGACCAGTGCCACCAGCCCGACGAGCAGCATCTCGCCGAAGGAGAAATCAAACATCCCTTACCGCCTGTGCCGCTGCAAGCGGATCAGCGGGCGACGTCGTCGCGGTCGCGCTGTTCGCTGTCGGTCTTCGTGTTGTCGGCGTTTTCGGTCTGTCACCGATGCGTGCAGCAGGCTTGTCGTCGCCGCGCACGCCCTTCTTGAATTCATCGACCGCCTTGCCGAGGTCGCGTGCACCGCCGGTCAGGCGCTTGGTGCCGAACACCAGCACGACGATCACCAGCACGATCAGCCAGTGCCAGATGCTGAAGCTGCCCATGGATGCACCTTTACGAGGAGAGGAGCCGCGATTCTAGCGCCTGCACGCTTACGGACTGGTATTGGTCGCAGCCGGCGTCGGCTCCAGCGCGGTCGTGGTGGCCGGATTGTGGTTGTCGATGGGTTGCACGCTGGTGCCGGGGTTGCCTTGCGTGCCACTGGCCGCGGCGGCATTGGCTTCCTTGCGTGCACGGGCCTGGCGGGCACCGGCACTGGCTTCCTCCAGTGCATCGCGGAATCCGGCCAATGATGCAGACGCAGGCTGCGTCGCACGGCCCTCGAACACCATCCGCGGGGTTACACCTTCGCCATACGCGCTGCTGTTGGCGCCGTTGTCGATCGACAGCACCGCGCCGTCCAATGCAACGCCTGCAAACAGCCCGCGTGCGCGCGACCACGACCAGATCTCGGCCTTGAACTCGCCATCGGTGGCGGCAGCGGCATTGCGGCCGACCGGGCCGGCGGCCACGCTGGCATCGGCACCCAGGGTGAACTTGCCGTTGACGATCGACTCCAGCCCGCGGTCGCTGCGGAACACCAGGATCACGTCGGCGGACTGCACGCCGGCCTGCAGGCCGAAGCTGGCGCCAGCCAGTTTCACGAACACCGGGTTCGACCAGGTGCCGTCGGCAGTCTTCACCGACATCAGCCCCAGTCCGCGGCGGCCGCCCAGGAAGAAGCCGGCCTTGATGGTGTCGGGCACCACCACGATTGCGCGCGCTTCATCCAGCAGGCGGTCGGGGATCCCGGATTCGGGAATCGCCTGGATCTGCCGGACCACGCGCACGGCATCATCCGCGCGCACGTCTTCGCGGGCGCCGGAAATCGCAGTGGAGGCGGCCAGCAGGCCGGCAAGGGCGAACGCAAGGCGGCGGCGTGGGGCATGCTTCATGGGACCGCTTCATGAGAACTCCGGCGGAATGGGCGACGCCACATGCTGGCGGCATCGGCATGAATCCATCATAAGCCGCAGTGGCCGGATTGCATGGGCCAAGGGCCTGCACTCTGAACATCGTGCTATCGCCTCCACGCCGGCGCTGCCATCCTATGCGGATGACTGAACATCATTTCCTCCCGACGCGTGACCCCGGCAAAAGCACTCCTCCTGGTCAACCTGGGCACGCCCGCAGCGCCGACCGCGAAAGCGGTGCAGCCGCTATCTGGCGCAGTTCCTGCACGACCACCGCGTGGTGCAGCTGACGCGCTGGCTGTGGTGCCCGCTGCTGCATTTCGTGATCCTGCCGCTGCGCAGCCCGAAGGTGGCGCGCAAGTATGCAGCGGTGTGGCTGCCGGATGGTTCGCCGCTGGCGGTGCATACCGCTGCGCTGGCCAAGGCCGTGCAGGCGCGGCTGCCCGAATGGCAGGTGACGCATGCGATGCGTTACGGCGAGCCATCGCTGGCATCGGCACTGGCGCGACTGAGAAGCGAAGGCGTGCGCGAGCGTGCGCGTGCTGCCGCTGTATCCGCAATACTCGACCACGACCACGGCAGCGGTCGCCGATGTCATCGACGCACACGGCAAGGGGCTCGATGTCGCGATGCTGCCCGACTACCACCGTGACGCCGGCTGGGCGCGCGCGGTGGCCGATTCGATCCGCGCGCACTGGGCTGCTCAACGCACGCGGCGAACGCTTGCTGTTGTCGTTCCACGGCATTCCGCAGCGCCTGGTCGATGGCTGGTGATCCCTACGCGGCGCAGTGCGAGGCCAGCACGCAGGCGATTGCCGAGGCGCTCGGCATCGCGCGCGAGGAGATCATGCTGACCTTCCAGTCACGCTTCGGCCGCGAGCAATGGTTGCAGCCCTACACCCAGGGCACGCTGGAGCAGCTCGGCCGCGATGGCGTGCACACGGTCGACGTGGTCTGTCCGGGATTCGCAGTGGATTGCCTGGAAACGCTGGAGGAAATCGCCATTGAAAACGCCAGGTGCTTTCGCGAGATGCCGGCGGGCAGGCGCTGCGTTATATCCCGTGCCTGAATGCAGGCGATGCGCATGCCGATGCACTTGCTGCATTGGCGACGCGCGACGAGGGCTGGAGGGAACGATTGATGCGCGAGTTCCATGTCGATATTCCGATGGGTCGCATCGCCGGATTGCGCAATCATGGCGACGGCCCGCGTGTGCTGGCCCTGCATGGCTGGCTGGACAACGCGGCCAGTTTCATTCCACTGGCGCAGCATCTGCATGGCATCGACCTGGTCGCGATCGACCAGCCTGGCCACGGCCGCAGCGCGCATCTGCCGCCTGGCACCGACTATTCCTTCGTCGGTGCGATCAACGCGATCCTCGATGTCGCCGACGCGCTGGGTTGGGAGCAGTTCGCCCTGCTTGGGCATTCGATGGGCGCCGGCATCGGCAGCCTGATTGCCGCGGCCTGCCCGGAGCGGATCGAACGGTTGGTGGCGATCGAAGCGCTGGGCGCGCTGGCGGAAGCGCCGGAGCACACGGTGGCGCGGATGCGCGAGGCAGTCGCGGCGCATCGGGCGATCGCCGGCAAGCAGTTGCGCGTATTTCCCGACATCGAGACCGCCGTGCGCGCGCGCATGCAGGCCAGCCGGGTGCCGGGAAGCGGCCTGGACTGAGTCGCTGGTGCGGCTATTGGTCGAACGTGGCGTGGCGGAAGTCGAGGGCGGCTATGTCTGGAGCAGCTGATCCGCGCCTGACCTTGCCGACCATGACCCGGATGACCGAAGTGCAGGTCGAAAACCTGGTGGCCGGGATCCGTTGTCCCGCCAAGGTGATCTTCGGTGACCCCGCCCAATCCTACCTGCCCGACGATTTGCGGCGCAGGCGTGCGGCGCTGTTGCCGCGTGGCGAACTGGTGGTGATGCCCGGTGGCCATCACCTGCACATGGATCAGCCGGCCGCGGTGGCCGCGGCCATCGGGGATTTCTTCCGGCTAAGCCCGGCGATGATTGCGCCCGGACGGCGAAGGTCAGCCTTCGCCGCCGGTGCGGATCGCGATCTGGGTGCCACCCTCGTCGTCCTTCATCATCTGATAGACGGTCTGGCGCTTGTCCTTGCTGTAGACCAGGGTCGCGCTGCCTTCTTCGCCCTGCATCGCCATTTCGCGCTTCCAGCCCTGTGCTTCCATGGTCTTCTGGACCTGGGCCGAGATCTCTCCGGACGGGGCGTTGGTGATGATGTTCACCATCTTCATGCCTGCCATGTCCATGGCGCTGTTGATCTTGCCTTGTCTCGGGCAGGAACACGTCCTTCGGAAAATCGTCCGGCATCGGCACGCTCTCGCCGTCCACGCTGGCGGCAACCTTGAACTCGCCCTCGTCCGTCTTGATGGACATGGTGTTGCCATCGCGCTTCAGGTCGACCTTGTTGCCGGTGGCGTGTTCGAGGGCCGCTTCAGCCATCTTTTCGGCAGCCTTCTGGCACGCGGTCAACGGCAGCAGCAGGCCAACGGCCAGCACTGGAAGCAGCAAGCGGGTCAGGCTGGAGCGTGTTGCGATTGGAGGTTCCCCTGAGTGGTTCCCCTGTGTGTCGCAAAGGTGAACGGACAAGTGCGTGTCAACCGGCCAGCAGGCCCCGCAACTGGCCTTTCAGGATTCCGGCCCTGCGCACGGAAATAGTCGCGCTCCGCACGCCAGCCGGGACAGCGCGCCTCGACCTCGCGCCAGAACCGCGGCGAATGGTCGGCGTGCAGCAGGTGGCAGAGCTCGTGCACCAGCACGTACTCGAATGCGGATGGGCGCGCCAGCACCAGCGCCAGGTCCAGCGACAGGCTGCCATCCGGTGCCAGCGAGCCCCACTGCGACGATCGTGCGCCGAAACACGATCCGTCGCGGCGCGCGCGGCAGCTCGTGCAGGTACTGCGGCAGCCAGCGGCCGACATCGGCGCGCCCTGCGCTTCGTAGAAATCCCGCAGCGCGCGCTGCAACGCGGCATCGCCGGCGCGCGCTGGCGTCGTGAACAGCAAGCCGCCGTCAGGTTCGATGTCGAGGCGGGTGGCGCGGCCCGCGGCCCAACGCAACGGCATGCATCGTGCCACGCAGGGGCAGCGCAGTCGGTCACATCGCGCTGCAGGCCTGCACTCGTGTGTCTGCGCATGCGCGGCCAGTTGTGCGCCAGCCAGTCGCGATGCTCATGCAGGAAACGCTCGCCAGCCACCAGGCTGGCACGCAGCGGCAGGGTCAGGCGCGCGCCGCGCTCGTCCACCGACAGCTTGACCCGCCGCGCGCGCGGATCGCGCACGCGCAGCACGTCGATGCAGCGGCCGTCATCGAGCGTGAATTCGACGGTGTCGCGCTGCAGGCGCGGCGCTGGTCGGCGCGGCGCGGGTGGGCGAAAGCAGGCGGAACAGGGAGCGCATGGCTGCAGCTTACGATGCGATGCCGCTGCTTGCTCAGGCGTCCGCCTTGCTCAGCTTCAGCGCGGCTTCCAGCACCAGGAACAGGCGCCTGAATTCGCCGGACATCAGCGCGAAGCGGGCTTCGAGTTCGGCGCGCACGTCTTCGCGTTCGCTGGATTCCAGTTGATCGACCGCGCCATCGAGCAGCTTGAACTTGCGGACCACCAGGTCTTCGCCGAGCACGAATGACACATGGTCATCCAGCACCAGCGCCAGGCGCGTGACCTGCTTGCCGGCTTCCAGGTGCTTGGCGATTTCTTCGCCAGACAGTTCCATGCGCTGGACCTTGACCACCGCGCCGCTGTCGGACGGGATCACGCAGTTCGCATTCATCGCCCAGCGACAAGCCTTCCGGCAATGCGTCGCCGGCGATCCAGCCGGTCAGGATGGCGCGTGGCGCGACTTCGGCATTCACCGGCAGCGCCGGGAAGCTGCCGAGCGCGCGGCGCACTTCCGACACCACGGTCTCGGCGTTCTTGCGCGATGAGGTGTCGACCACGATCACGCCCAGCTTGGTGTCCAGCAGCGCATCGGTGCGCACCGGGCGCACGAAGGCGCGCGGCAGCAATTCGGCGACCAGGTCTTCCTTCAGCCGCTTGCGGGTGCGTCCGCCGGGGCGGCGGCCTTCCTTCTCTTCGATGACGGCGAGTTTTTTCTGCAGCAGGTCGTTGACCACCGCGCCGGGCAGCAGCTTGTCTTCGCCGCCCACGGTCAGCCAATGAGTGCCATCGATGCCGTGATCCAGACCTTCATGGTGCTGGCCCATCGGCGCGACGAAGCCGCGGCTGGAGAGTTCCAGCGGGCCGACCGGCTTGAGTGCACACGTCGCCAGTTGGGTGTCGAGGTCGGTCAGGTCGAGTGAAGTGGGGAAGCGGAAAAGCGTCAGGTTGCGAAAGAACATTCAGTCATCCAGTGGGTGGTTGTTCGTCATCCCGATGAAAGCCGGGAGAATATCTGGTTTGTCATCCCGGCGAACGCCGGGATCCAGCACTTGTTTTGTTGTTTGCGATCAGACGACAGTGCACAAGCTGGATCCCGGCGTTCGCCGGGATGACGCTATGGGGAATCCGTGATCGCCAGTCTAGCTAGGTCACAGTATCGGCGTTGCCAGTCGCATCACCTGCGAGCCACAAACGTGCTTGCGAATCCGCATCTGGCATCGCGACATTGCCTTGCTTGCCGAGGCCAATGAAATCGAACAGGCTCGGATCGCTCAGGTGCGACGGGCGAACGTCGCCCAGCGCGCGCGACAGGGTTTCGATGCGGCCCGGTGAGTCTTTCTCCCAGTCGGCCAGCATCTTCTTGACCTGCTTGCGCTGCAGGTTTTCCTGCGAGCCGCACAGGTTGCAGGGAATGATCGGGAATTGCCTGTGCGCGGCATAGGCCTCGATGTCGTCCTCGCACACATAGGCCAGCGGGCGGATCACGACGTGCTTGCCGTCGTCGCTGAGCAGCTTGGGCGGCATGCCCGACAACTTGGCGTGGAAGAACATGTTGAGGAAAAACGTGTTGACCAGGTCGTCGCGGTGGTGGCCCAGCGCGATCTTGGTGAAGCCATTGGCGTGTGCGTAGTTGTACAGCGCGCCGCGGCGCATGCGCGAACACAGCGAGCACATGGTCTTGCCTTCCGGGATCACCCGGCTGACCACCGAATAGGTGTCCTGCTCGATGATGTGGAAGTCGACACCGATGGAGCGCAGGTAGTCGGGCAGCACGTGGTCGGGGAAGCCCGGCTGCTTCTGGTCGAGGTTGACCGCCGTGATGCTGAACTCGACCGGCGCCTTCTTCTGCAGCTGCAGCAACACGTCCAGCAGGGTGTAGCTGTCCTTGCCGCCGGACAGGCAGACCATGACCTTGTCGCCGGCCTCGATCATGCCGAAGTCGGCAATCGCGCGGCCGACCTGGTGGCGCAGGCGCTTGCCCAGCTTGTCGGCTTCGCGCTTGGCGGGCGCATTGCCGGCATGGCGCGTGTGCGGCAGCGGTTCGACGACTGGCAAGGTAACGGGCAGGATGTCTGGAAGTGGCTGGAGAGCAGTCATTGAATCGCCATTTTACCTGCCGCCGCCATATCGGCACCGCGCCAGCGGCGCGCTATGCTGCGGCCATGAACCAGCCGCAGGATCCCATCGAGCGTTCGCGCCTGACCCGGCGCATGGCCGATGCTGCGCCAGGAGCACCGTGACCTGGACAGCGTGATCGAGCGCCTGGCCACCGATATCCAGGCCGACGAGCTGGCGCTCAAGCGCCTGAAGAAGCGCAAGTTGCAGCTGAAGGACCAGATCAGCTGGATCGAGAATGCGTTGATTCCGGATGAGCCGGCCTAGAGCCGAATGGTCGAAGGGAAAGGCGGGAAAAGGGGTCAGAGTGAAGTTTCCTGCCGAGATCACGAATCGACCGACTTCATGAATCGGCAGGAAATTCACTCTGACCCCTTTTCATCGGCCTGCTCGGCCACATCAACCGCCGGAAACTCCGCGGTGATGCGGCCGGTATCCGGGCTGATCTTCTCGATCGTGTGGCGCAATTCGCGGCCCAGTACCACCCGCGCGTCCTTGGCCCAGGCATTCAGGCGGTCGTCGAAGGCCAGCTTGCTGTTCTCGTCCGGCCAGACCAGGCGCATTTCGCGCAGCTTCTGGATGAAGCCGCGGAACAGGCCCTTGTCGAAGAATTCCGGCGCGGCCGGCGCGTACAGCAGGCTCAGGCGTTGCGCGGCCTGCTGGCACAGGTTCTCCAGTTCGCCGGCACCGAGCGCGCCGGAGCCATTCTTCACCAGCACCGAGATCGCGATGTAGTAGCGCTCGAACGCCTGCTGCAGTGCATGGCCGAGCGCGCGCAGGCGGAACACTTCGTCGGTCTGGCCGGCGCTGCGGGCCAGGATGCCGCCATCGTCGTCGCTGACCTGTTGCAGCAGGCCTTCGCGGATGAACACCTCGATGGTGGCGTCGATGCGCGCGGCGAAGCCGTCTTCGTCCCAGGGCAGGAACAGCTCGGCCTGCAGGAACGGATAGAGCGTGCGGCCGATGCGCTGCAGCTGCAGCCGGCCCATGCGCCGGTTGTTGAGGAAGCACACCGCGATCCACGCCGAGGCGGTGAACAGGTGCAGCACGTTGTTGCGGAAATAGCTGAGCAGCACCGCGTTTTCGCCATCCACGCTCAGCACGTCGCCCAGCGGATGCGCGATGCGGGTCAGGGTGCCGATTTCCTCGCCATGCGCCACGATCTCGGCCGGCGTGTGCGGGGTCACGGTGACGAGGTCGGAATACGGCAGTTCGCTCAGCAGCGCCTTGCTCAATGCGATCTGCGCCAGCAGGTCGGCTTCGCCCATCGCGTGCTTGGGCGTGGACAGCAGGGCCAGCGCCAGCAGGTTGATCGGGTTGACGTCGGCGGCGCGGTTGCAGTTGACCTGGATGCGGTTGGCCAGTGCGTCCACGGTCGCGCCCAGCCAGGCGGGCTTGTCGTCCTCGGCAACCGCCTTGCCGTCCCACTCGGGCGCGTGTTCGGCCAGCATCGTCGTCCAGGTGGATGCGTTCGCCGAAATTCACCACCACCTGCCCGTAGTTGCTGCGCAGGACCTTGGGGATGCCGCCCAGCAGCTGCCAGATCGATTCCTTCGCCTTCGGCTTGCCGGTCAGCTCGTCCTGGTAGCTGCTGCCTTCCATCAGTTTTTCGTAGCCGATGTAGACCGGCTGGAACAGCACCGGCCGGGTCGGCTGGCGCAGGTAGGCGCGCACCGTCATCGCCAGCGAGCCGCCCTTGGGCTGCAGCAGGCGGCCGGTGCGCGAGCGCCCGCCTTCGATGAAGTACTCGATCGAATAGCCGCCGGCGACCAGCTGCGCCATGTATTCGCGGAACACCGCCGAGTACAGCGCGTTGCCGCGGAAACTGCGGCGGGCGAAGAACGCGCCGCCCTTGCGCAGGATGGTGCCGACCACCGGCAGGTTGAGGTTGATGCCGGCGAAGATGTGCGGCGGCACGATGCCGTGCGTGTAGAGCAGATAGCTCAGCAGCAGGTAGTCCATGTGGCTGCGGTGGGTCGGCACGTACACCACTTCATGGCCGGGCGCGTCCTGCTTGAAGCCGTCCAGGTGGTGGACCAGCACGCCGCGGTAGATCCGGTTCCAGATCGGCGTGAGCATGTAGCTCACCGAGCGCACCACCGGGTGCGAATAGTCGGCGGCGATCTCGTAGGCGAAGCCCTGCGCCTTCTGCCAGGCGGCCTCGGGCGTGCTCTTGTCGCGCCTGGCCTGGTCGGCGATGGCATCGCGCACCGATGTGGAGGCCAGCACCGAGTCCACCAGCATGCGCCGGGTCGACAGGTCGGGGCCCACCACCACTTCGCGCAGGCGCCGGAAGTGCGTGCGCAGCACGCGCGACAGCTTGCGCACGGTGCGTTCGGGCGGCAGCTCTTCGTCGACGATGCCGCGCAGCGACACCGGCGGGGCGAACTGGACCAGGGTGTCGCGGCCGTTGAGCAGGATCGCCAGCAAGCGGCGGAAGCGGCCGACGATCGTCCAGTTTTCCGAGAACAGCACCGAGAACCAGCCGCTGCTGCGGTTCGGCGCCTGGCCGACGAAGATCGACACCGGCACCAGTTGCACATCGAGCGTGGGATCGTCGCGGTGCGCTTGCAGCAGGCGTGCCAGCGAGCCGGAATGGGTCTTGTGTTCTGGCCCCGGCAACAGCCCCAGTGCATTGGCATGGCGACGCGACAAGGCGACATACGCGCGCTTGCGGCCCAGCGGATCGCCGGTCATCGGTTGCAGCGGCGAGGGCAGGCCGGCCTCGCGGCAGGCGCGTTGCAGGATCAGCGCATTGGACAGGCCGTAGTCTTCCAGCACGTAGCAGACCGGGCGGTTGCCATTGAATGATTGGAACTGGCCGGGTTGGTCGGGTTCGATATCGAGCTTGAGCCATGGATCGGCCAGGCGGCCAAGAATCCGGGCCCAAAGCGGCGGCTTGAGTTTCGATTTGGCAGTGCCGTGCGTTTTCGGCAGGACTTCTGCCGCGGGCTGTCGGGTTGCTCCGGAACCCGCATGGGGAACGGATCCGGGTGATGTCGCGGCGTCCAGGAATGCCGGTAACGGCAACGGCGGCGACTCGGGTGTGTCGCCCGCCGTGCGGTCTGGATCGGTTCCGCCTTCCGCAGGCGTCTTGCCGTCTGCGGCGTGGGAATGGTCGTTCGAACCCGGTGCCGGTTCGAACAGGCTGGCCTGGTTTGGGGTCGGGGAACGGTTCGGCATCCCCGCCATTATGGCGAAGCAGGCGCGCCGGCGCCCGTGCCGACCATCAGCGAAGCTTCGGCGCGGGTCACGAAATCGGCCAGATACCAGTGCCCGTCGATGCGCACGACCGGCACGATCGCGTCAATGTCGTTCTTGGCCAGCCGGTAGCGCATGCGCAGGCGGGCGCTATCGCCGGTCTGTTCCAGCAGTTGCACGTTGAGTCCGCGCAGGCTGGCGTCGATGTCCAGCCCGTACTGGGTCCGCAGTTGCGCCAGCAAGGTGGCGATGAAGGGCGACATCCGGTCCAGGCTGGACTGCATGCCCAGTTTGGCAAATGCCGCATTGCCCGCCTTGCCGTCGATTCCGCTGCGCTGGGCAGCGGCCGTCAGCGCGGTGAAGAAATGGTCAGCACGCGCGGTGTCGGCCAGCGGCGCGGCCACGCCCAACTGCTGAGCGCGGCGATGGTCTGCACCACGTGGTCGCGTTCGTCCTTGCTGTAGCCGGCTTCCTTCTGCACGTACTGGCCACCGAACTGGGCCAGTGTGCGGATCGCCAGGTCGATGTCGCGGTCTGCGCCCGCGAACTGGCGGCGGAAGGTCGCCTTGAAGTTGGCCAGCGCGTTTTTTTCCTGCAGCGATGCCAGCATTCCCGGCAACCGCCTGTCCAACGGCAACTCGTCCAGCGGCCAGCGCGCTGGAGCCGTCACGCCAGCCGGTTTCCAGTCGCGCATGCAGCTCCGGAGGCACGGCGAGCTTGGCGAAACCGGCACCGTCGCGGGCCAGCAGGCGTGCGGCGAGCACATTGATCGCATCCACCGGGCGGTTGGCAGGCGTCGGTTTGGCCTGTGCAGCCATTTCGGCGGGATTGGTGGCGGGCGTGCTTGCGGGTTGGCAGGCAGGCAACAGCATCACGCACAGCGCCAACACGCTGGTGCGATTGCGATACTTGTTGGTTTTAATAAGCACAATGCCCGGCGTCGAAGGCTTGCAGACGTTCCGGATAGGTCGTGGACAGCAGGGTCTGCCATGCCTGCCAGCCCTGCAGCCCGGCGTTTGCATCGGCAGCGGACACGGTCTTGTCGATGCGGGTGTAGTGCAGGCCGTGGTAGTCGATGCCGGCATCGCGTAGTGCGGCCTGCATGTTCTTGATGTTGGCATCGCCATCGTCGACCAGCACCACGCGGTCGTAGCTGCAATTGCAGGCGGCCAAGCAGGTTCAACAGGACCAGACCCTTGTCCTGGCCAGCGGTCATGAAGATGCCCTGGTCATAGCCGACCTCGGATTCGCGTGCATCGGGTGCCTTGCGCCAGCGCCAACTGCGCCCTTCGGTTTGCCCGGCCAACGGGGTTGGCAGTGCATAGCCGGCATCGTGCAGGGTGCGCAGGGTGCCGCCGCGATACAGCAGGTTGCGCGAGGTCAGCATCAACTTGTCGCCGGGCAGCGCGTTGATCAGTGCCGGGCCATCCGGCTGGGTCGGTTGCTGGGTGCCGGTTTCGTAATTCAGCGAAATCACATCGAACAGGCAGGACACCTTGGCCGGGTCGGTAGCAGGCAGGTGTTTCTGCCATTCGTACCATTTGTCACTGCCGAAGAAGCCCTGCGAGGTCAGCAGGGTGTCGTCGATGTCCAGGACCAGCAGGGTGCGGCGCGTGCCGTTTGCCGCCAACGTGGTGGCGACCTGGGCCAGGTCGTTGATGTCGGTGACCTGTGATTCGCGTGCATGTGACGTGGGTGCATGCGTGACAGGCGTGCCTGCGCACGCGGTGAGCAGGGCAAGTACAAGCAGGATCGGGCCGGTCCGTCGCATCACGCGCTCCTATGGTGGAATGAAGCCGAGTTTACCTGCCGCACGTCACGGGCTTCAGTCGGCCAGCATGGCGCGGATATTGGCCAGCCCGGCATCGCGGCGTTCGGCCTTGCGTGCGGCATCGGCGACCGGGTCGGCGCCGTCGCGTTGCAGTTCGGCGGCGGGCAGTTCGTCGAGGAAGCGGCTCGGCGACAGCCGCAGCTTGTCGCCCCAGCGCTGCGCGGTGCTGGCATGCGAGAGCCACAGTTGCTGCTTGGCGCGGGTGATGCCGACGTACATCAGGCGTCGCTCCTCATCCAGGCGGCCTTCCTCGATGCTGGCCTCGTGCGGCAGGTTGCCGTCTTCCACGCCGATGATGAACACGAAGCGGAACTCCAGGCCCTTGGCGGCGTGCAGGCTCATCATCCGCACCTGATTGCCGGCATCACCCTTGTCGGCGTGCGACAGCAGTGCCAGTGCGGCGGCCAGTTCGCCGGGGCCTGAGGTCTTCGGACCGTCGAACCAGTCGGCCAGTTCGTCCAGGTTGCGGCGACGGGCCTGGAACTGGGCTTCGTTCTTGCACAGCGCGCGCAATGCGGCCAGCAGGCCCGAGCGCTCGTTGAGCTGGCGCACCAGCTGCGCAGGCGGCAGGTGATGCGCGTCGCCGCGCAGGCTGCGGACGATGTCGGAAAAGCCCTGCAGCGCATTGGCTGCGCGCGCCGGCAATTGCTTGCCGACCGCCACCGATTCGGCCGCGCGCGACAGCGGCATGTGCGACTGCGCGGCAAGTTCGGCCAGCTTCGCGAGCGTGGTCGCGCCGACCCCGCGTTGCGGCGAGGCGACCGCGCGCAGGAAGGCGGCATCGTCCTCGGGATTGGCCAGCAGGCGCAGCCAGGCCATCGCGTCCTTGACCTCGCCGCGATCCAGGAACGCGGTGCCGCCGCTCAGGTGGTAGGGCATGCGCAGCAGCTGCATCGCCTTTTCCAGCGCGCGGCTCTGGTGGTTGCCGCGGAACAGGATGCAGAACTCGCTCCACGGGCGCCTGGTGTTTCTGTGCGACGAACTGGATTTCGGCGGCGACTTTTTCGGCCTCGTGCGCGGCGTCCTTGCATTCCCACACGCGGATGCGCTCGCCGTCGGCCTGCGTCGCTCCACAGCGTCTTCGGGTGTTCGTGCGGGTTGTTGGCGATCAGTGCATTGGCCGCGCGCAGCACGCGGTTGGAGCAGCGATAGTTCTGTTCCAGCTTGACGATCTGCAGCGCCGGATAGTCGCTGCCCAGCTGCAGCAGGTTGTCCGGATTGGCGCCGCGCCAGGCGTAGATGCTCTGGTCGTCGTCACCCACGCAGGTGAACTGGCCGGCATCGCCCGCCAGTGCGCGCAACAGCCGGTACTGCGCGTCGTTGGTGTCCTGGCATTCGTCGACCAGCAGGTAGCCGATGCGCTCGCGCCAGCCGCCCACGCAGTCGGTGTCGGATTCCAGCAACTCCACCGGCAAGCGGATCAGGTCGTCGAAATCCACCGCGTTGAAGGCGGTCAGTCGTTTCTGGTAGCGCGCATACAACGCTGCGGCTTCGTGCTCGCGCCCGCTGCGCGCGGCCTGCGCCGCCTGTTCCGGCGACAGCCCGGCGTTCTTCGCGCGGCTGATCAGTTGCTTCATCGCCTCGATCGCATCCGGCTTGCTGCCCGGCGGCAGCAGGTCCTTGATCTGGCCGGCGCTGTCGTCGGCATCGAAGATCGAAAACCCGCGGCGCAGGCCGATGCGCGCGTGCTCGATTTGCAGGATGCGCAGGCCCAGTGAGTGGAACGTGGAGACGGTCAGCTCCTGCGCGTCGTCGCCCTTGATCCGGCGCTGCCGACGCGCTCGCGCATCTCGCGCGCCGACTTGTTGGTGAAGGTGATCGCGGCGATGCGCTTGGCCGGGTAGCGCTTGCTGGCGACCAGGTGCGCGATCTTCTCGATGATGACGCGGGTCTTGCCGCTGCCGGCACCGGCCAGCACCAGCAACGGGCCTTCGGTGTGCAGGACGGCGTCGCGCTGGGAGGGTTGAGTCCGGTGAGGGCAGGGCCATGCATCTGGGCTGCATTGTCGAAGCTGCGAGGCGACGCCCGCCAGCCTTGTGCGCCGGTAGAATCCGTGCATGGCCAAGCTCTATTTCTATTTTTCGGCGATGAACGCCGGCAAGACCACGACCCTGCTGCAATCGGCGCACAACTACCGCGAGCGCGGCATGCGGGTGGCGATCATGACGCCGTGGATGGACTATCGCGCGGGTAGCGGCACGGTGGCGTCGCGGATCGGGCTGAAGGCCGATGGCATCGCGTTCCGGCCCGATGCCGACCTCGAAACCATGATCCATGCCGACATCGCCGCACATGGGCCTCTTCATTGCGTGCTGGTCGACGAGGCGCAGTTCCTGACCAAGCCGCAGGTCTGGCAGTTGAGCGAAGTGGTGGATCGCTTGCGCATCCCGGTGCTCTGCTATGGCCTGCGCACGGATTTCCGCGGCGAGCTGTTCGAGGGCAGCCAATACCTGTTGGCCTGGGCCGATGAATTGCAGGAGATCAAGACGATCTGCCACAGCGGCAAGAAGGCGACCATGAACCTGCGCGTGGACGAGGGCGGGCGCGCAGTGCAGGACGGCCCGCAGGTCGAGATCGGCGGCAACGAGCGCTACGTGTCGGTCAGCCGTGCCGAGTTCAAGAAAGTGATGCGCGGCGAGGGCAGCATCGAACCGATGCAGGTCCCGCTGCTGTAGAGCAGGCCTCGGCCCGCTGCGGGTTGTTATCCCGGATCACCTTCGCACTGTTGTGGAACGGGCTTCGGTCCGCGTTGCGGGGACATCATCCCGGAACCGATCAGCAGCCGATCAGCGCCGGCTCGCTGCACAGCCCGTGCGGATCTGTTCGATCTCGCGCGGAATCGCGCCACCTTCCGGCAAGGCCAGCTGCATCTGCGCCAGCACCGTGTCGAGCTCGGCCAACGCCTGTGCCGGCTGCGCGATGCAATCCAGTTGTGCGGCATACGCGCGCGCCAGCCACGAAGTCTTGTGTTGTTCGATATCGCCATGGCCGGGTTTTCCCAGCGCTCGCAGGCGCTGGTACGGCACCGGCATCGCCGGCCGCGGCTTCGAAGTGCGCCAGTGAAATCTCCGTGCGGCGGGTATGCGAATGCGTCTGGCCAAAGCCGGCGCGAGTCACTTGCACCGCGTTGCGCAACGCCGCATGTGCAGGCTCGGTCTGGCCGAGCGTCGCAAGGATTTCGCCGAGCAGGCGGTCGCTGTCGCCGACCAGTTCGTGGCGGTGCCGAAGCGTTCCGCGCGCAATTGGCGTGATTCGCGGATCAGCGGCAAGGCCTTTTCGTCGTCGCCGGCGCTGTGCAGGATCATCGCCAGGTTGAACAGGCCGGCCGCGATCAGGCTTTCATTGCCTCCGGTGCGCCAGGCTGCGACGGCCCGCTGCTGGTACATGGTGGCCTGGGCCAGGTCGCCACGCTCCCAGGCCACGATCGCCAGGCTGTTGTAGGTGCGCGCCAGGTCGGGATGGTTGGGATCCAGGCGCGTGCGCATCCATTGGTAGGTGTCCAGGAACTCGGTTTCGGCCTCGCTGAAACGCCCAAGGTCGACATACAGCGCAGCCAGTTGCCGACGGGCATCGATCGTGGCGCGGTACTCCTTGCCATGCAGCTCGCGTGCGAGCTGCAATGAGCTGCGGCAATCGCGTTCGGCGGCAACGATCTCGTCGTTGCTGCGCTCCAGCGAACACAGGCTGCGCAGCATGTCGATCGCCAGTGGATGCCGATCGCCGACCTTCTGCTGCAACTGCACGAGTGCATCGCGCAGGATGCGGATGGCCTGCTTCGGATCGCCGTCGTCGGCCCGCAGCGAGGAGATGTCGAGCAGGCTTTCGGCGACGCCGACATCGTCATTGTGGTCGCGACGCAGGTCCCAGTGAGCGATTCAGCAACTGGTTGGCCAGGTTGCGTTCGCCCAGGTCGCGATGGCAGCGCGCAAGCTGCGAGAAGAAAGCCGCGGCCTGCGCCGGCAACTGTTCCTGCTCGCGCACCGCCAGGTCGTTGAGCGGTCTGCATCTGTGCCAGGCAGCCCTTCGCATCGCTCATCAGCCGGCGCGTGTTGCCGCGCAGGGTGGCGGCTTCCAGGCGCAGACTGGCGGGCGCGTCGGGCAGTTCCCGGAGCAGGAGCAACTGCTGGTCGAGCAATGCATTGGCTTCGCGATAGTCGCCAAGGCCCAGCCGCAGGCGCGCGACCACGCCGTAGAGTTCTGCGCGTGCCTGCGGTTGCCGGGCCAGGCTGCGCTCGCCGCGCATGATGCCCATGTCGAGCAGGGCGCGCAGATCCATCGGCGTGTCATGCGGCGCCGAGCCGGCGCTTTCGAACAGGGCGGCGACGAAGTTCTGCATGGCTTGCGCGCGGCCGGCTTCGCGCAACGCCTGGCGCGCCTGCCAACCGACCACGGCCAGTGCGGTAAGCATCACCGCCAACACCATGCTTGCGGCGGCGACTGGCCAGCGATGTCGATACAGGTATTTGCGCACGCGGTAGCCCATGCGTTCGCCGCGGGCCTGGATCGGCCTTCCGCGCAGGTAGCACAGCAGGTCCTGCGACAACGCTTCGGCAGAGACGTAGCGCTGTTCCGGGCGCTTGCCCAGCGCCTTGTTGACGATGTTGTCGAGGTCGCCGGACAGCTCGCGCGAAAGGCGCTTGGGCGAATACGGTCTGGTTGCCTCCGCATCGCTTCGCAGCGCCGCCTGCGAGGCACGCAGCGGTTCGCCATCCAGGATCGCTTCTTCCCATTCGGCATCGGTCTGGCGCTTGAGCCGGTAGGGCTTGCTGCCGGTGAACAGCTCGTACAGCACCACGCCGAGCGAATACACGTCGGTCATGGTGGTGACCGGTTCGCCGCGGATCTGCTCCGGCGCGGCGTAGTGCAGGGTGAAGGTGCGCACGCCGGTGCGGGTCTGTTCCAGCGGCAGCGGTTCCACGTCCAGCAACTTGGCGATGCCGAAGTCGAGCAGGCGCACATGTCCGGCCGGGGTGACCAGGATGTTGGATGGCTTCAGGTCGCGATGCACGATCAGGTTGGCATGCGCGTGGCTGACCGCTTCGCAGACCTGCCGGAACAGGTCGATGCGCGCGGCAAGGTCCAGCTGGCGGGACTGGCAATAGGTGGTGATTGCTTCGCCATCGACATATTCGAGGGCAAGGTAAGGCTGGCCATCGCGGTCGATGCCGGCATCCAGCAGGCGCGCGATATAGGGGTGGGCGAAGCGCGCCAGGATCTCGCGTTCGCGATCGAAGCGCTGGCGCAGGCGCGGGTCGACCAGCCCGGGGCGCAGCAGCTTCAGCGCGACCTTGCGTTCGTACAGGCCATCGGCGCGCGTCGCCAGCCAGACCTGGCCCATGCCGCCTTCGCCAATCATCCGGTCCAGTCGATACGGGCCGATGCGTGCGCCGGGGCGGGCACCGTTCGGCAGCTCCACCACGGGTTCAGCCAGGAAGTCTTCCGTCGTCTTCTTCCAGCGTGAGCAGCCGTTGCAGCTCGTCGGCCAGCGCGCTGTCTTCGCGACGTAGCGCCGCGAGGTGCTCGCGCGCGCATCGGTCCGTCGTCAGCTCAAGCAAGGCATCGAGCAGCGGAGAAAGCCGTTGCCAGCGTTCGGCGTCCATCGGTCAGCGTCGAATCACGCGGCCACGAGGTCAGCTGACCTCAGGGTCTTTGAGGGACGCCAGCAGGAACATCCGCGCCTTCTGCCAGTCGCGGCGCACGCTGCGTTCCGAGCGCTTCATCAGCGCGGCGATCTCCAGTTCCGACAGGCCCGCGAAATAGCGCAGTTCCACCACCTGGGTCAGCCGCGGATCGACGGCGGTGAGCCGGGTCAATGCCGTGTCCAGGCCCAGCATGTCTTCGTCCAGGCGCACGCCGCCTTCCATGTCTTCCGGCAAATCGGTGACCCGGTGCTGGTCGCCGCCACGCTTTTGCGCCAGCCGTTGGCGCGCATAGTCCACCACCACGCTGCGCATCGCCGAGGCCGCATAGGCGAAGAAATGTGCACGATCGTCGAATTGCGCCGCACCCTTGCCGCGGCCGATCAGCTTCAGGTAGGCCTCGTGCACCAGTGCGGTGGCATCCAGGGTATGCCCGTGCTGGCCGGCCAGTTGGCGGCGCGCCATCGAGTGCAGTTCCTGGTACAGCGTGGCCAGCACGCGGTCCATCGCACTACGGTCGCCCTTGTGGGCGGCATCCAGCAATACGGTGATTTCACCGGCTTCGGTCATGGCAACGCGCGTGACTCGGGGGAACGGCCACTATAGCCGCAGCACAGCAATGGCGTGAACCGCGTGAGTCGGCCGGGCGAGACCAGCTGCAACCACCTCAACGCTGGCAATGCGTACACCACACGCTGGCGCGCTGGCCGATGTTCGCCTGCTTCAACAGGCGTCCGCAGTGCCTGCATGGCAGGCCGCCGCGGCCGTAGACCAAGAGTTCCTGTTCGAAATAACCCGGCGCGCCATCGGGGCTGATGAAGTCGCGCAGGGTGGTGCCGCCGCGCTCGATCGCATGCGCGAGGATGACCTTCACCGCGTCGGCGAGTGCCTGGTAGCGGCGACGGCTGATCGATCCAGCCGTACGCATAGGCGAGATGCCGGCCATGAACAGTGCTTCGGCGGCATAGATGTTGCCCACGCCGACCACCACTGCCTGGTCCATCAGGAAGGTCTTGATCGGCGCGCTGCGGCCACGGCTGCGGGCGAACAGGCCGTCGCCATCGAAATCGTCCGACAACGGTTCCGGTCCCAGCCTGGTCAACAGCGAATGGATTTCGCCCGGTGGCTGCCACAGCAGGCAACCGAACCGGCGCGGATCGTTGAAGCGCAGCACACGCTGGTCTCCCAGGCCGCTGCTTTCAAGGAGTATGTCGACATGGTCGTGCGTGCGCACCGGCGTGTCGGCCGGCAACACCCGCAGGCTGCCGGACATGCCCAGGTGCAGCAGCGCGCTGCCGGCCGGCAGTGTCCAGCAGCAGGTACTTGGCGCGGCGGCGGATGCCGTCGATGCGCTGGCCGGGCAGCAGTTCGGATACTTCGGGTGGAATCGGCCAGCGCAGATCCGGCCGGCGCAGCAGCACGCCGCATGACCTGCTGGCCTTCGACGTGCGGCAGCAGGCCGCGGCGGGTGGTCTCGACTTCGGGCAATTCAGGCATGGGACACGATTGTCGCGCACGGGCATCGCTCCTGCGGCTGTTCCACGACGGTTGGCATAGCGCATGGCATCATGGCCAAGCGTCGCCATGACGCCTTTCCCCGAGCCCGCAATGCCCGCTTTCCCGAACGAATCCGCCATCCTCGAATTCCTGGCTGGCGGCCTGCTGCAGTTTTCCTTCTGGGAACTCGCGCTGTACTTCCTGGCCGCGACCCAGCTGACGATCTTTGCAGTGACCCTGTACCTGCATCGCAGCCAGGCGCATCGCGGCGTGGATTTCCATCCGGTCATCGCCCATGTATTCCGCTTCTGGCTCTGGCTGACCACGTCCATGATCACCAAGGAGTGGGCCGCGATCCATCGCAAGCATCACGCCAAATGCGAGACCGCCGAAGACCCGCATAGCCCGATGCACAAGGGCATCGGCAACGTGCTGTGGCGCGGTGCAGACATGTACCGCGAGTCGCGCCTGGACCGCGCCAGCATCGAGCAGTACGGCAAGGGTTGCCCGGACGACTGGATCGAGCGCCATCTCTACACGCCCTACGCGAACATGGGTCCGGTGATGTTGCTGTTTGCAAGTTTCCTGTTGTTCGGTGCCGCAGGCGTCGCGATGTGGGCACTGCAGATGGCATGGATTCCATTCTGGGCCGCCGGCGTGATCAATGGGCTTGGCCACTGGTGGGGCTATCGCAATTTCGAGACCACCGATACCGCGACCAACCTGACCCCGTGGGCGTTCTGGATTGGCGGCGAAGAACTGCACAACAACCACCATGCGTTCCCGAGTTCGGCCAAGTTCGCGCTGCGTCGCTTCGAGTTCGATATCGGCTGGGCGGCGATCAAGCTGCTTTCCGCCGTGCGTCTTGCCAAGGTGCTCCGCGTCGCGCCCAGCCTCAATGTGCGTCCCAACATCAACATGCCCGATGCCGAAACCGTGCGCGCTTTGGTGGCGCACCGCTTCCTGGCGATGACCGAGTACCAGCGCAACGTGCTCAAGCCGGCATTGCGTGAGGAAGCTGCCGCCGCTGGCGCCAAGTTGCGTTCGATGCTGCCGCGCCGCTTGCGCAAGGGCATCGCCGATGACGGCCGCTGGCTGAAGCCCGATGCCCGCCAGCAGCTGCACGAGTTCGTGCAGGCGCATCCGCGTATCCGCACCCTGGTCGAATACCGCGCGCGCCTGGCCGAGGTGCTGGAAAGCCGTGGCCAGGATGCGTCCGAGCGGCTGCAACGCCTGCAAGCCTGGTGCGCCGAGGCGGAAGCCTCCGGCGTGCGTGCGCTGCAGGACTATTCGGCACGGCTCAAGGGTTACGCGCTGCAGCCGGCATGAAGCCTGGCGTTGCAGGAAAAAGGGTCAGAGTGAAGTTTCGCTTTGCGAAATTCACTCTGACCCCTTTTCTGTTCCTGGCGTTGCCGATGGCGGCGAGCGCGCAGGTGCAGCGCACGAGTGATTACCTGTCGAAAATGGATTTCGATGGCGACGGCAAGGTCTCACTGGGCGAATACCAGGACTGGATGAGCTACGCCTTCGATGCGATGGATCACGACCACGACGGCGTGCTGGCAACATCCGAACAACCCGGCGGCCGCGGCAAGCCGGTGAGCCGTGCCGAGCATCGCGCGCGCATTGCCGAACGCTTTGCCAGGCAGGATCTCAACCGCGACAGATTCCTGAGCGCGCGGGAATTGGCGGCACCGCCGCAGTAGTCGCGGGGCTCTCGCCAGCGACCAAAGTGGAATGGCTGCTGGCCACGCGTGCTGCCAGAATCAGGCGGACATGCCACGTGCGGGAGCACCCATGGAATCCGTGCCCGGGCTGGACCTGAGCCACCCACCGTTCGACCTGCTGGACAATGCCGGGCGCGCGCGGCTTTCGGCGCGCGTGGACATGGGCTTCCATGCGCGCGGCGAAACGCTCATCACTGCCGGCGCGCCATCCGAACGGGTGCTGCTGTTGCTGAAGGGGCATGTGCAGGCATTCGACCTGGATGCCGCAGGCCACGAACAGCGCTTCGCCGACTACGGGCCGGGCGACATCGTCGGTGCCTGGGCGGTGATCGCCGGGCGCGCGCGCCACAGTTACCGCGCTGACAGTGACGTAGTCAGCTTCCTGCTGCCGGCGGACATGTTTCGCGAACTGCTGGCTGGCTATCCCGGCTTCGCCGCATGGTTCCACGAAGGGCTGGCGGTGAAAGGCCCCATGGCCGAACGCACGCGGGGTTCGGAGCTGGCCGAAATCATGGTGACCCAGGTGGGCGCGGCGCAGCTGGCACCGGCCGTGCGGATTCCTGCGGACACCAGCATCCGCGAGGCCAGCGCGCGGCTGCGCGCGGCGCGGGTGGACTGCCTGCTGATCGATGATCCGGCGCATCCGCAACCGGGCGTGGTGACGCGCACCGACCTGCTGGATGCGCTCACCGTGGACCGCTTGCCGCTGGATGCTGCGGTCGGACCATTGGCAAGCCGGCCGCTGGTCGCCATGCAAACCAGCGACGTGCTGTTCCAGGCGCTGGCGACCATGGCCGAGCGCCGCATCGAGCGCGTCGCCGTGCGCGATGGCGATGCCATCGTTGGCACCCTTGGCATGGCCGAGGTGCTCTCGCACTACGCCAGCCATTCGCACCTGATCAGCCTGCGTCTGGCGCGTGCGCACACCATCGAGGATGTTGCCGAGGCCGCACGCGGCATGCCCAGGCTGGTGCGCACCCTGCACGCGCAAGGCGCGCGCATGCCTGCCCTGATGGAATTGGTCAGCGCGCTCAACAGTCGGGTCATGGCCCGGCTGTTCGAACTGCTGGTGCCGCAGGAATTCCAGGGGCGCATGTGCCTGCTGGTGCTGGGTAGCGAAGGACGTCGCGAACAGTTATTGAAGACCGACCAGGACAATGCACTGGTCATCGACGATGCGCTGGAGTGGCCCGAACTTGAAGCGACCATGGCGCGCTTCACCGAAATCATGGGCGAGGTCGGATACCCGCCATGCCCGGGCGGGGTGATGGTCTCGAATGCGCACTGGCGGATGAGCGCCACGGACTGGCAGGCGCGTCTGGACCACTGGCGTTCCCACTACGACAAACAGGCCGCGATGGACCTGTCGATCACGCTCGATGCGCGTCCGGTGGCTGGCAACCCTGCGTTGTTCGCGTCGCTGGATGCGCAGCTGCTGGCGCTGGGCGGCGACGACCGGTTGCTGCATGCCATGGCCGCCGCCGTCCTGCAGTTCGAAAGCCCGCTGACATTCTTCGGCCAGCTTCGGCAGGGTGACCGTGGCCTGGATCTCAAGCGCGGCGGCATCTTCCCGATCGTGCACGGGTTGCGTTGCCTCGCGCTGCGGCACGGCCTTGCCGAGCGCAACAGCTTCGCGCGGTGCGATGCACTGGTGCGTACTGGTCACCTTGACCCGGCGCTGGGCCGCGACCTCGCGCAGACCTTGGCGGTGCTGCAGCGGCTGCGGCTGGATGCTCAACTGGCGACGCTCGATGCCGGCGGCATGCCCGACAACCTGCTGCAGGCGAGCAGCCTGCGTCGACTGGATCGCGAGCTGCTGCGCGACGCGTTACGGGTAGTGAAGGCGTTCCAGCAGCACGTGCGCACCGTGTTCCACCTGAGTGAGTGAGCATGCAGCCGCTGACGCGCTGGTGGTTGCGGCGGCGTCACGCGGACAGCGAGTGGGCCGCGTTGCTGCAGCCCGCTGCAGCCGATGCCTGGGTCAGCCTGGACCTTGAAACCACCGGCATGAAGCCGGGGCAGGACCACATCCTCAGTCTGGCCGCGGTGCCGGTCCATGATGGCCAGGTCTGGTTGTCACAGCGCTTCGAGCGTCGCGTGCAAACCGACCGCGCATTCGGCATCGACTCCATTCGCCACCATCGCATCACGCCGGATGAGGCCAGTGACGGCGAACCCGTTGCCGAGGTCGTGCGCGATTTCCTGCACTGGCTGGGCGGACGTCGCTTGCTCGGTTACTACATCGACTTCGACGCCGGCATGCTGGCCCCGCACGTGCGCGCATTGACCGGCTTCGCATTACCCAACCCGATGGTGGACTTGGGTGAGGAGGTGACGAGGCGGCAGCGGCAGCAACGCCCTGACGTGCCGCCCAACCTCGACTTCGCCCATATCGCGGCAACGCTTGGTGTGCCGATCGTCGGACGTCACACCGCGCTGGGCGATGCGGTGACCGTGGGGTTGTGCTGGATTGCGTTGCAGGAGCGGGGATGGCCGGCGGATTGAATATTGGCTTCGGGGGGGGCGGCCCTCGACCCGTTGTAGCCGCTCGCGACGCGCTGCGTTCGGGGGCCTGTAACGGCCCGTTTACAAAAAAATCCTGGAGACCCTCCGCAGGGTGACGTCTTGGTAACTTGCACCTGGCTGAACTATTAAAGCATGCTTTAATTGTGGTCGAGCATTCTAAAATTACCTTTGATGGCACTTTCCAGACCCGCTTGGAGCACGCCTATGCCACGCGCCACCGGCACCTACACGACCACGGCGTCGGGCGGAGAGGCCGTCGAGGCCTTCGTGCCCCTTCCCCTGCCGCCGGCGCAACCTGTGCTGGCCCCGGCCTGCTACGCAGGCAACGCGGCTGCGGAACAGGCTCTGGGACGCCTTTCAGCGATGTCGGGCCTAGTCGCTTCCGCCGAGTGGCTGATCTACAGCTCCATCCGCAAGGAAGCCTTGTTGACCTCTCAGATGGAGGGCACGCAAGCGACGCTGACGGATCTACTCGACGAAGAATCCGGCATGGACGTGGCCAGCACCACCGACGTCAGCGACGTGACGAATTACCTTCAGGCGTTTCAGTACGCGCGAGGCCAACTCAATGCCGAAAAAGGCCTGCCGATCTCTACGCGACTGCTGTGCGAGGCGCACGCGATCCTCTTGAACAGCGTGCGCGGCGAGCAGAAGCTACCCGGCGAGATCCGCCGCTCCCAGAACTGGATAGGCGGCACCCGGCCGGGCAACGCCGTCTACGTTCCGCCGCCGCACACTGAGGTCGGCCGCTTGCTTGGGGAGATGGAGCACTACATTCATGCTCACGCGCCTGCGTTGCCACCGCTGGTTCGCATCGCGCTGATCCACGCGCAGTTTGAAACGATCCACCCGTTCCTCGATGGCAATGGGCGTATCGGACGTTTGCTGATCGCCGCACTTCTGGAAGACTGGAAGCTGTTGCCGGAACCGTTGCTCTACGTATCCGGCCAGCTCAAGAAGCACCAGGCCGAGTATTACCGCCTCCTGTCGGCCATCCGCACCGAAGGCGACTGGGAGAGCTGGGTGGCCTTCTTCCTCGACTGCACGACCGAGGCGGCCGAGACAGCCCAGCGCAGCATCATCGACATCGCGTCGCTGGTCGCGGCCGACCGCAAGAAGGTCATGGCCGCGAAGAATGGCACCGTGCAAGCTATTCGCCTCTTCGAGATGCTGCCGACGATGCCGCGCTTGACCACCACATTCGCCGCGAAAAAGCTGGACGTGACCTTTCCCACAGCCAGGACGGCCATCAAGGTGCTGCAGAGCATCGATGTCCTAGCCAGCAGCACCGAACAGAAACGGAGCCAGCAGTTCAATTACAAGGGATACATTGAACTTCTCCAGCGTTAGGAAGGACTGAGGAGAGGCGCCTCGAACATCCGCTTTGCGGCGTGCATTTAACGTGCTCGAACGTCCGTTCCTGGCCGAGAGCCGCCACCTCTTTTTGCTCATGTCCAAAAAAACGCCGGCCTTTCGGCCGGCGTTGGTGCATCCCTTGGGGGAGGATTTGCGTCAGTGACCAGATGCCGTGGAAGCACCCAGGCCCGTTTCCGAACGGATCTGCTGCGCTGCGAAGCCAGCGCGGTCTTCGTCGCCACGTGCGCTGTGATCGAACCTGGACACCAGCCAGATCGTCACGAACGCGATGGTCATCGAGAACAATGCGGGCGAGGTGTACGGGAACGGTGCGCTGCCGACGGCGTTGCCCAGCGTCGCCTCCCACACCGAGGGGCTGAGTACGGTCAGCGCCACGGCCGCAATCAGGCCAGCGAAGCCGCCGGTCACCGCGCCACGCGTCGTGCATCCCTTCCACAACACGGACAGCAGCAACACCGGGAAATTCGCCGACGCCGCCACCGCAAATGCCAGCGAGACCATGAAGGCGATGTTCTGCTTCTCGAAGACAATACCCAGCACCACGGCGACCACGCCCAATGCCAGTGTGGTGATGCGCGACACCTTCAGTTCGGAGGCGCTGTCGGCATTGCCCTTCTTGAACACGGTGGCATACAGGTCATGCGACACCGCGGATGCACCAGACAGCGTCAGCCCGGCGACCACGGCGAGAATCGTGGCGAAGGCCACCGCCGAGATGAAGCCCATGAACATGTCGCCGCCGATCGACTTGGCCACCAGCACGGCCGCCATGTTCTGCGCGCCCTTGCCACCCAGGATCTCGCCCTTGGCCACGTCCGCGAACTCCGGGTTGGTCAGCACCAGGGTGATCGCACCGAAGCCAATGATGAAGATCAGCATGTAGAAGTAGCCGATCCAGGTCGTGGCCCACAGCACCGACTTGCGCGCCTGCTTCGCGTCCGGAACGGTGAAGAAGCGCATCAGGATGTGCGGCAGCCCGGCGGTGCCGAACATCAGCGCCATGCCGAACCCGATCGCCGATATCGGGTCCTTGATGAACCCGCCAGGTCCCATGATGGCTTGCCCGATCGCGGTCGCATCCAGTGCGGTCTTGCCGCCGTTGGCCGCGACCTTGGCCTTCACTGCCACCGCGCTGGCGAACAGCGCTTCGAAGCTGAAGCCGTACTTGGACATGATCATCAATGCCATGAACGTCACGCCGGTGAGCAACAGCACCGCCTTGATGATCTGCACCCAGGTCGTGGCGGTCATGCCGCCGAACAGCACGTAGACCATCATCAAGCCGCCGACCAGCACCACTGCGATCCAGTATTCCAGGCCGAACAGCAGCTTGATCAGCGAGCCGGCGCCGACCATCTGCGCGATCAGGTAGAACGCCACCACCACCAGCGTGCCGCTGGCCGCGAACGCGCGGATCGGTCCCTGCTTGAAGCGGTAGCCGGCGACGTCGGCGAAGGTGAACTTGCCGAGATTGCGCAGGCGCTCCGCCAGCAGGAAGGTCAGGATCGGCCAGCCGACCAGAAAGCCGGTGGCGTAGATCAGGCCGTCGTAGCCGCTGGCCATCACCGCCGCCGAAATACCCAGGAACGAGGCCGCCGACATGTAGTCGCCGGCGATGGCCAGGCCATTCTGGAACCCGGTGATGCCACCGCCCGCGGTGTAGAAGTCAGCGACCGACTTGGTGCGCGATGCCGCCCATTTGGTGATCCACAGCGTGCCGATCACGAAGGTCGCGAACATGCTGATCGCGATCCAGTTGGTCGGCTGCTTGGTGGTCTGGCCCACGTCGGGACGAGGCGACCGCAAGCGCCGCAAGACCGTGGCCAGCAGCAGCGCGCACAGCGCAAAACTCCATGCCCGCGTCACTGCCGTGCCTCCTGCAGGACTTCGGCCGTCAGGCGGTCGAACTCGCGGTTGGCGCGCCACACGTAGTACGCAGTGATCAGCACGGTGAACACGATCAATCCAATCGCAATCGGGATGCCCAGCGTGGTCACGCCTGCGCCGATGCGCCGGGCCAGGAATTCCTTGTCGAAGGCAATCAGCCCGACATAGCCGTAATAGGCCAGCAGCATGAACGTGGTCAACGTCCAGCCCAGGCGATTGCGCGTGCGCCTGAGTGCCTGGTACTTGGGATTGGCCTGGATCCTGGCCAAGGTCGGCTCGAGCGGGGTGTGAGGTGTGCTGTTCATATGCCCTCCGGATCAGAAGCTGTATTTGACGGTGGTGTGCAGGCGGCGCAGGTCGCCATCGGCGCCGCTTTCAAGTTCACGGTTGCCAAAGATCAGTTCGGCGCCGAGATCGAGTTTCGGGAACGGGCTGTAAATCAGGTTAGCGTGGATCGATTGCGCCGAACGGGTCACGCCGAACCCCGTCCAGTTGGTGTCGTTGTCGAACTGCGCACGCGAGACCATCAGGTTGCCGCGCAGCTTCGGATCGAACATGTGCCGCCAGGCCACGAAGCCCGCCAGCACGCCGGTGGAATCGATGTTGGCGCCGGTCGCATCCAGCGTGCCATCCGCGCCCAATGCAAAGCCCGACGTAGCGGCCGATGCCATTGCCGCCGGTGACCATGTAGCGAACGTCATCGTGCTTGCCGATGTTGAACTTGCCCGACACGCTCGCACCGAAACCAGTGCTGCTGGCGGACGTGGTGGCGGTCTCGTGGCGCAGTTGCCGGGCCAGGCCCGCCACGCTGAAATGGCCCCACTCACCCTTGCGGGTCCAACGTGCGGTGATGTCGGGCACGTTGCCGTCGTCGCTGATGGTGCGGGCCGTGCTGCGATAGCCGGAGACCACCGTCTGCGGGTTTTCCAATGCCACCGAGAACGCGCCGCTGGTGTAGCGCAACTGGGCCTGGCGAACGAAGGTCGTGCCTTCGGTCGGCCCCACGAAATCCACTGCGTCCGGCAGCGCGGCCACGTCCTGGAAGTTCGACCAGGTCTGCCCGGCCAGCCACTTGTCCCAGCTCACATACGCCTGTCGCAACGTCACGCCGTGGGTGTTGGTGGATGCCTGGTTGCCCAGCGAAGCGCTGCCGCCACCGAACAGGTCGAACTCGAGATAGGCACGGGTCTTGTGGTCCTGCACGTCGCCGTCGGCGGCAAACCAGAAGCGCGAGAACTGCGCATGGGTATCGATGTCGCCACTGGATTCGTCCGTGCCACCGACCGGGATTGCACCCGGCAAGTAGAACAGCCGGCCAGCACTTCCATCGGGAATCTCGCCGCCGGTAGTGTCGGTGTACATCGCATCCAGCTTGATGAAGCCGCCAAAGCTGAAGCGTGCGTCCGGATTGCCGGCAACCAGGATGGGGGAGGTCTGGATGGTCGCTTGGCATTCGAGTGCGTCCGCTTGGCGTCGTTACGGCTTGTGCAACCTTGACCCGATCGAGTGTCGTTTGTGCCTGCGCAAGGGTGGCCTGCTGCTGTTGCTGCGCGCCCACCAATACCTGCACCTGCGCTTCCAGTTGCGCGATGCGCGTTTCGAGTTCGCGCTCCTTGGCGGTTTGCGCCAACGCCACGCCGGGCAGCAGCAGCGCGATCAGCAGTGCAGTGGTGAGCGTCCCGCACCGGGACTTCATGGGGACGACGTTCATCGGGACGACATAAGTGATGGCACGTGGCACTCCCGCAGGATGCGCGGCGACATGCCGGCCACGTGGACGTTGCGCCGGCGTGCGGATCGCGTCGATACGTCTTTGGTCGAAGGTCCGGCCCGTTTGCGACCAAGGTCTAACGCCGGCCGCGCGTGGTTGCGGCACACTGCATGCATCGTCGCTCAAGGGTGCTTTGCCATGACCAGCCAGCCGCAACTGCGCTACCACGTCCCCGCTGCGTTCGCGGCGCACGCCAACCTGCGCCACCGTGACTACGTGAGTGAGTACCAAGCGTCGGTCGAAGCACCGGACGCATTCTGGTCGCGCATCGCGCAACGGCTCGACTGGATGCAAACGCCGACCCAGGCCAGCGACGTCAGTTTCGATGCCGCGGATTTCCGCATCAACTGGTTCGCGGACGGTGAGCTCAATGCCAGCGTCAATTGCCTGGACCGCCACCTCGCCGAGCACGGCGAGCGCACCGCGATCATCTTCGAACCGGACAACCCGGCCGATCCCGCGCAGAAGATCAGCTACCGCGAACTGCACGCACGCACCTGTCGGCTGGCCAATGCACTGCGCAACCTTGGCGTGGGCAAGGGCGATCGGGTCACGATCTACCTGCCGATGATTCCCGAGGCCGCAGTCGCGATGCTGGCCTGCGCACGCATTGGCGCGGTGCACATGGTGGTGTTCGGCGGCTTCGCGCCGCAGTCGATCGCCGACCGCGTGGCGGATTGCCAATCGAAAGTCATCATCACTGCAGATGAAGGTCTGCGTGGTGGCAAGCGCGTGCCACTGAAGGCGAACGTGGACGCCGCACTGAAACTGCCGGGCACCGACTCGGTTGAAACCGTGCTGGTCGTGCGCCACACACAGGGTGCGGTGGACATGCAGATGCCGCGTGACCGCTGGTATGACGCGGTGGTCGACAGTCAACCGGATACCTGCGAACCCGAGCGCATGAACGCGGAAGATCCGCTGTTCATCCTGTACACCTCGGGCAGCACCGGCAAGCCGAAGGGCGTGCTGCACACCACCGGCGGCTATCTGGTGTGGGCCAGTTACACCCATGAAATCGTGTTCGACCTCAAGCCGGACGACATCTACTGGTGCACGGCCGACGTCGGCTGGATCACCGGGCACAGCTACATCGTCTATGGGCCGCTTGCCAACGGCGCCACCTCGGTGATGTTCGAGGGCGTGCCGAGCTGGCCCGACGCGTCGCGGTTCTGGGAGGTGATCGACAAGCATCAGGTCACCACGTTCTACACCGCGCCCACCGCGATCCGCGCGCTGATGCGCGAGGGTGACTTCGCGGTCAAGCGCACCTCGCGCAAATCGCTGCGCCTGCTGGGCAGCGTCGGCGAACCGATCAACCCGGAAGCCTGGCGCTGGTACCACGAGGTGGTGGGCGACGAGCGTTGCCCGGTCGTCGATACCTGGTGGCAGACCGAGACCGGCGGCATCCTGATTTCGCCGCTGCCTGGTGCCACCGACCTGAAGCCCGGTTCGGCCACATTGCCGCTGCCCGGCGTACGCCCGGCGCTGGTGGATGCGCAGGGCACGATTCTTGAAGGCGAAGCCTCCGGCAACCTGGTGTTGCTGGGTGCCTGGCCGGGGATCATGCGCTCGGTGTATGGCGACCACCAGCGCTTCATCGATACCTATTTCAAGACGTATCCGGGCATGTATTTCACCAGTGACGGTTGTCGCCGGGACGCGGATGGCTACTACTGGATCACCGGACGCGTCGACGACGTCATCAACGTCTCCGGTCACCGCATCGGCACTGCCGAACTGGAAAGCGCGATCGTGGGGCACCCGGCGGTCGCCGAGGCGGCGGTGGTTGGTTTCCCGCACGACATCAAGGGCCAGGGCATCTATGCCTATGTCACCTTGAAGCAGGGCATCGAACCCAGCGACGCGCTCTGCAAGGAACTCAACGCCAGCGTGCGCAAGGAGATCGGGCCGATTGCCAGTCTTGATCATGTGCAATGGGCGCCCGGCCTGCCGAAGACGCGCAGCGGCAAGATCATGCGGCGCATCCTGCGCAAGATCGCCGAGGACGCACCCGACCAGTTGGGTGATACCAGCACGCTGGCCGACCCGTCGGTGGTGGAGTCGCTGGTCAATGACCGGCGCAAGAGCTGAACCCGGACGTCGCGCACCATGACTACGCTGCTCATCGCCGACGACCACCCGCTGTTCCGCGAAGCCCTGCGCGGAGTGGCGTTGCGGCTGTGGCCGGACGCGATCATCCGCGAGGCGGACAGCGTCGGCGCGCTGCACGGGATGGTCGATGCGGAACCGGACGCCGACCTGCTATTGCTTGACCTCAACATGCCGGGCGCCCATGGCTTTTCAGCGCTGGTGCACCTGCGTGCGATGCACCCGCAACTGCCGGTGGTGATGGTGTCAGGGCGCGAGGAACCGGAGACCATGCGGCGCGCGCTTGATCATGGCGCCATGGGATTCATTCCGAAGTCGTCCGATGCCGCCACCCTGGCGACCGCCCTGCAGCGCGTCATGGACGGTGAACGTTGGATGCCTGAGGGCGCGCTGTCCGCACCGCCAACGCCCGACCCCGAGCGCGCGATCGCGGCGCGCGTCCGCGAACTCACGGCGCAACAGTTCCGCGTGCTGCAGATGCTCGGTTCCGGTCTGCTCAACAAGCAGATCGGCTACGAGCTGGGCGTGACCGAGGCCACCATCAAGGCACACATGAGCGCGATTCTGCGCAAGCTGGGCGCGACCAATCGCACACAGGCCGTATTGCTGGCCAACAAGTTGCAGGTCGATCCCGAGGCCGTGGTGCCGCCGAACCTCGAAGACGATAGCGACTGACCCACGCCTGTCCGGCTCAGCCTGATGTCGGTCGATCCCGAGCGGCAGCCAGGAACGCGCGCAGCGACGCCGGTTTTACCGGCTTGGTAAGGACCCGGCATCCTCGTGCCTGCGCAGCCTGCTTCAATGCATCGCTACCGTCCGCGGTCAGCAGCGCGCCGGGGATATCGCCGCTGCAGGCAGCGCGCAAGGCATCCAACGCGTCCAGTCCGTCCAGGCGGTCGTGCAGGTGATAGTCGACCAGCAGCACCTGCGGCGCGTCGCTCGCTGCAAGTGCAAGCGCCGCGTCCACGGTGGAGGCGGCCAGCACGGTTGCCTGCCAGCGTCCCAGCAGGGCGCGCATGCCGTCCAGGATTTCTGGGTCATTGTCCAGGCACAGCACGCGCAGGCCATGCAGGCTGTCGTCGCGGGCCTCGATGGCCACGCGAGGCTGAGACGGAAGCGGATGCGCCAGCATGCTGCGCACCACCCGGATCGAGAACACGCTGCCGTGGCCGACCCGCGAACGCACGTCCAGCGGGTGGTCGAGCACGTTGGAAATGCTCTGGCAGATCGACAGGCCTAAGCCCAGGCCTCGTTCGCCGCGCTCGCCCGGCTGGTCGAAGCGGTGGAACTCTTCGAAAATCTGCTGGAGATGGATGGCGGGGATGCCGGGGCCGGTATCCCAGACCTGCAGCAGCGCGTCGTGCCCGTGCCGGCGTGCGGTCAGCAACACGCCACCGGTTTGCGTATAGCGCATCGCGTTGCCGATGAAATTCTGCAACGCGCGCCGCAGCAGGCGACGATCACTGCGCACGGGCAGATTGCGTGGCGCACGCACCTTCAGGGTCAGGCCACGCTGCGCCGCGGTGGGTGCATATTGCGCATGCAGTTCCTGCAGAAGCTCCACTACATCGAAGTCCGAGCGTTGCGGTTGAAGCACGCCGGCATCCAGCCGCGACACATCCAGCAAGCCATCCAGCAGTTCTTCTGCGGCGCGCAACGAGGCATCGATACGTGTGGCCAAGTGCGCCTGCTCGGCAGGTTGCCCGCTGTCGTGCAGCGCTGATGCAAACAGCCGCGCCGCATGCAGCGGCTGCAGCACGTCGTGGCTGATCGCGGCCAAGAAGCGGGTCCTGGACTGCTGCGCGGCCTCGGCCTCACGCGAGCGTGCGGCCACGCGCTGCTCAAGCGTCTCGTTGATCTCGCGCAGTTCGCGTTCCACGCGCTTGTAGTCGGTGACGTCGCTGTAGCTGGTGACGTAACCACCGCTGCCGGGCAGGGCTTGGCCGCGCAGTTCGATGACCTGGCCGTTGGCACGCACGCGCTGGAACACATGCGGCAGGCCCGCACGCAGGTGTTCCAATCGGCGTTCGATTTGCGCGTCGATGTCGCCCGGACCCATCTCCCCGTGGTCCGCATTCCAGCGCATCAGGTCGGCGACTGGACGGCCCACGTAGAGCATGCCGTCCGGGTAGTCGAACAGTTGCTGGTAGCGCCCGTTCCAGGACACCAGGCGCATGTCCGCATCCACCACACTGACGCCCTGCGGGATATTTTGGAGCGTAGTCGTCAGGATCTCGCGGTTGAAGCGCAATGCGTGGCTGGTTTCATCCAGCACACTCACCACTTCGCCTACCTCCATGCCGGAGCCGCGCAAGATGGAAGTAAGCGTGGTGCGAGCAGAGGCCGCACCCAATGCAGATGCCAGCAGGCGTTCGGTGTGCTGCAGTAGCGCGCGGTCTGCGGGCTGCTGGGGATCCCACGGCTGCGGGAGGGCTGCCGAATACTCACGGAAGGCGCGGCGTGCATGCGCTTCACCAAGGATGCGCTCGGTCAGAGCCAGCAATTCGCTGCCACGCACCTTGCCGACCCAGCCACCGGGTGCCAGCACCGGTTGATGCGCATAGGGATCCAGGAAATCACTCGCCGCAAACTGGTCCTGCAGCAGTGGGCGCTGGCGCATCGACACGAACACGAACGCGGCCACGTTGACCAGCAGGGACCAGAACACGCCATGGGTGAGCGGATCCCAGCCGCTCACGCCGAACAATGATTCTGGACGCAACCAGGCAAGGCCCAGCGGGCCATCGCGCATCCAGTCCGGTGCAGCGCCATCGCTCTGCAGCAGCGCCGGTAGCATCAGGCACCAGGTCCAGATCGCGGCACCGCTCAACAGGCCGGCGTAGGCCCCGGCACGGCTGGCACCGCGCCAGTACAGCCCGCCAATGAGCGCCGGAGCGAATTGGGCGACAGCGGCGAACGCAAGCAAGCCGTGCTGGGCCAGTGACTGCTGGCCAATGCCATGCCGGTGATAGGTAAAGGCCGCCAGCGCCAGCGCCAGGATCGTGGCCCGGCGCACCAGGAGCACCCGACGCTCGATATCAACCGACCGCTGCAGCACGCCGCCCCGCAGCAATAGCGGCATGACCAGATCGTTGCTGACCATGGTCGACAACGCCACGCTGGCAACGATCACCATGCCCGTGGCTGCAGACAGGCCGCCGATATAGGCGGCGATGGCCAGCCATTCGTGGCCATGCGCCAGCGGCAAGGCCAGCACATAACTATCCGCTGACAGTCCGCTGGCGTTGGGCAACGCCTGCCCTGCCAGCGCGATCGGCAGCACCATTGCGCTGAATAGGACCAGATAACCGATGAACAGCCAACGCGCGGGCCGCAGGTCTTCTGGCTCCTGGCACTCCACGACCGCCACGTGAAACTGCCGCGGAAGGCAGATGAGCGCGGTAAACGCGATCAGGGTCTGGGCAAGAAAGCCTGCCGGTAGCTGCGGCCCGGCGAACGACTGCGCGCTCTGCATCACGCGCGCGGGGATCGCGCCGTCCCCGGGCAGGTGCATCAGCGCAAGCACGCCGATCGCCACGAATGCCACCAGTTTCACCAGTGATTCCAGCGCGATGGCCAGCACCATGCCGCGGTGGTGCTCGGTGGCATCGATGCGACGGGTGCCGAACAGGATTGCAAACACCGCCAGCAGCTGCGCCACGTAAAGCGCAGGATCGGCATACCAGGACGGCGACATCGGTTGCCCACTCGAGCACGCCCACGCTCATCCCCACCGCCTTGAACTGCAGCGCGAAGTAGGGAATCGCAGCGATCACCGCCAGCGCCGCTATCCAAGCCGCCAATCCGCGCGCACGCCCGTAGCGGGACGACAGGAAGTCGGCGATGGAAACGATCCGGTGGCGCGCCGTCGCCAGCACCAGACGCTCCAGGATGCGCCAGCCGAACAGCAGCAGCAGGATGGGTCCCAGGTAGATCGGCAGGAACCCGAGCCCGGTACGAGCAGCGGTCCCGACGGCGCCGTAGAACGTCCATGAGGAGCAGTACACCGCCAGCGCCAGCGCATACACGGCAACCCGCGCACGCGGCCCCTGCGCGAGCTGCGGACGACGCTCGCCGAGCCAGGCGACGGAGAACAGCAGCCCCACGTAAGCGAGGGCCACCAGCAGCAGGACCCAGCTGGACATCATCGTATTGGTTTGCGCCCCGTCATCACCCGCTGCAGTGTCCAGCATCCGGCGAACAGGCTCCCGCTGCAGCGCAATAACGTGGTGCCGGGGCAGTGGGTCGAGACCTGCACTACAAGAACGAATCGGTCAGTCGCGCGATACCTGACAGGCTGCGTGGCGATGCGGGCTGCTTGCGCCATGAGCGGTGTGCATGACATGTCGAAAACGAAAAGAAAAATTCTGGCCGGCAATACGAGAATGGAGCGCAGAAAACTCGAGCGTCGGCTTTTCATATGCGGTCCATCGAGCTTCCCTGGGCCCTTGTATCGTAGATGAGGGTCGCGCGTGTATCGCCGGTAACAGCGATGCGGCGACTTGCTTGCCGTCAGAGAATTGACTCGGCAGCAACGACCCATTTCAAAATCCGGAAGATGCAACGTTTCAATGGGATATTAAAAAACCGGCCCCTTTCGGGGCCGGTCGACGAACATCAAACATTTTGAAATTTCTGGATCAGAAGTCGTAGCGAGCGGTGAATCGGAAGCTGCGCGGACTGCTGTAGTACAACTCCTGACCGTAGCGCGGATTGACGGTGGTGCGGCTGCTGGCCGAACGCTCGTAGTACCCGGTCGCGGTCTGTGTGTTGAACAGATTGAGTGCGTCCATCGAAAGCGTCAGGCCCTTCAGCCAGTTCGGGGTGTAAGCCACGTTGACGTTGAACGTCGCCGTCCACGGGGTTTCACCGAGGCTGCCGCGCGGCGAGAACACGTAGTCGGCATTCGGAGTCGCGTTGGGATCGTTGACCGCCGTCTGCGCACCCGGCACGCCGCAGTAGCTGTAATACGCGCCGTTGTAGAGGCCCGGCTTCGCATACGGCCAGTAGCTGTAGCAGCTGCGCGGACGACCGCTCTGCACGATGGCCGAACCACCCACGCGCCACTCTTCGCTGAACTTGTACGTACCGATCATCTTGATCTGATGCGTGCGGTTGTTCGGCAATGAACCGCTCACGCCGAACATCAGTTCCGGCAAGTCCCAGTCCTGGGTCACGGAGACATCGCCCTGGCCGCCCGCGCCGGTATCCACCGAGGAGTTGAGCTGGCCTTCCGCGTTGCCCCAGTTGTGCGACAGGGTGTAGTCGATCTTGCCGAAGAAAGCGCCCTGGCGGTACTGGATGTAAGTATCCAATGCGACGTACTTGCGCTTCAGCTTCGGGAACGCGGTGCCGAAATCCACGGCGAAGTCATGGGTGACCTGGACAAGCTTGCCAGTACCGTCGTCTTCCCAGAAGGTCGCCACATTCGTGCCCGCATTGAAGATGAAGCATTCAGTGGGGCAGATATCATCGATGGCGTTTTTCAGGTCGCGATAAGTGACCTTGGCACCCCACGAAAACGCTTCCGTCTCGGTCCGTTCCATGCCGAGGATGAATTCATCCTGGTAATGCGGCTTCAGGTCGATCTGGGCGATCGTGCGTGGATCCTTGGCTTGACCGCACTCAACGTTCGAAGAATAGCTGCCGTTTACGCAGGTATAGGGGCTGTTGGCATTCGTGTACGGAATTGCGGTCAGGCCCGTCGGTGTGCCGTCGGCAGCGATGCCTGTGTAGGTAAAGTACTGAGTGGAGCTCAGCGACGGATTGGAACCACGCACGGACACATTGTTCGGCAGGGCCAGGTGATAGCGGCCCATGTTGCCGAAGATCTTGAACGTGGAATCACCCTTTACGTCCCAACTGAAACCGAGGCGCGGCGCCCAGTTGTTCTTCTGCTCCACATAGGCCTCGCCATTACCGTTGTAATTGGTGAACCCATCGTTGCGCAGGCCCAGGCTCAACAAGAGGTTGTCGGTGATGTGCCAGCGGTCTTCGATGAACAGGGCCTTCTGCTTGACGGTCGTGCCACCACCATGTTCGTAGTAGTTCTTGGTCACATAGTAGCCTTGGGCTCCAAGCCCACCGCCGGAAATAGGTGAACCCACATAGTGGCTGGCATCCAGCGCGGCGGCAGGATTGCTGGCCAGACCGTAGCTCCAATAAGAGCCGTTCGGACCCACGACGTTGTCGCCACGGTAGGAAAAGGCCTCAAAGTAGTCGTAACCAGCACGCAACTCATGGTCGCCCAGTGAGTAGTTGATATCGAAACGGCGCGCCTTGGTTTCGTCCAAACCGTCGTAGTCGTACGTCGGACCGTGCTTCTGTGGGTTATTGATACCAGCAAACGCGGCGGGCACCACCGACGGAGAGATGCTTACATAGGTTTTGGTCGCATCGTAGCCATCCAGCGGATTGGCCAGAGAGTCGAGCTTCTGCTGGCCCACCATCGCTGAAACGCTCAAGTTGTCGGTCAGGTAGCCGGTGTACTTGGCGATGTACAGGCGGGTCTTCGATTCCGTCTTGTTGGTGTTGTACAGAATATCGTTGCGCGTGTTGGTGACGTAGTCGAAGCCGTAGTAGGAAGCCTCGGACTTGTTGTTGTCCTGTACACCGGTGAATTCAAGGATGTGGTCATCGTTGATGTTCCAGTCCAACTTCACCGTCCAGCGCGGATCCTTGTCGTTGTAAACGCCCCAGGCTTGGGCACGGCTAGTTGCACTGAGTGCCGGTGCGCCCGTCGAGGTCACCCCCGTCAGGTTGGCGGAATACCGGGAAGATTCACTGTCGGTCTCGGAATGTTCTGCATTGGCATAGATGAACAGCCGATCCTTGATGATCGGGCCGCCAATGTAGAAGCCGTAAACCTGCGAACCAGCCTTGTTAAAACGGTTCAGATCGTACAACTTGCCGTCTGTCCAGTTCGCCGGGTTGTTGCCGGCAGTCGTGTTGTAGTGGTTGGTCGCATTCCAGGTTCCCGTGTCCGGGTAGTAGCGATCCTTGTAGTCGCTACGCAGCGAGGCAGGTGTGTAGATGGCATACACGCCGCCCTTCCACTCATTGGTGCCGCGCTTGGTGATGAGGCTGACCACGCCCCCGGTGCTGCGGCCGAATTCCGCGCCGTAGCCGCCCAGCAGCACTTGTTGCTGTGCAATGGAGTCGAAGCCCAGGCTCGTTGAGCCGATGTTGGTGAGCGGATTGGTGACCGGGAAGCCGTTGATGTAGTACGCGTTTTCGGAGGCGGCGGCACCACCGAAGCTGCCGACGTTGGAGGACCGGCTGTTGTAGGCGGTGGAATTGATCACGCCCGGCGCCAGCAGGGCGACGGCGTTGATGTCGCGAGCCACTGCCAGTTCCTGGAGTTGCTCGGCGGTGAACACCGTCCGACTATCGGTCTGGGAGACGTCGATGGACGGAATCTGGTCGCCTTGCACCACCACCGCACCCAAAGTGGTGGTATTGGCGAAGTCGACTTGAACGCCAGAGGCAACCAAAACGGTGACATCGCGAGCATCACTACCCGAGGTTACCTTGTAACGACCAGCCGGCAGGGCAGTAGCGCTAAATTTGCCGGTGGCGTCTGTGGTGATGGTACGGGTCAGACCGGTATCGCTGAGGATGGTGATGGTCTGACCGGGTTCAGCCTTGCCGAAAATGGTGCCTGTGGTGCTCTGCGCGTGGACACCGCCGGCAAAACACATTCCAAGCGCGGCAGTGAGTGCGCTCCGCTTCAAGCATTTCGCGAGACTATTAGAAGCCATTGTTGAGAATTCCCCATGAGAAACGATAGTGAAAAAGAGACACCCCTGTCGAACCTGAAACGGTCATGACCGGCGGAATATAGAGCATTACACGATTTCTTAACAAGTGAAATGGTCCCGGGGTCATTGGCATTACCTACCCCGCGCCTCGCCGCCGCCAGGAATGCGTGCAGCGATCATCCGGACGACGACGGTCGATTTCGTCTCCGCTGTCAGCGGATCGGGGTAACCATGAGCAGTGCCTACACGGCGATCGGCAGCGCTGCGGGCAGCAAATCCAGGTTCGCGCCGCGCAGGCCGGCGCGTGCCTCGCACGCAAAAAGAAACCCGCCGATAGGCGGGTTTCTTCATCCATCCAACAAGCGGAAGACTTACTTGATCTTGCCTTCCTTGTACATCACATGCTTGCGCACGACGGGGTCGTACTTGCTGACCTCCATCTTGGCTGGCGTGTTCTTCTTGTTCTTGTCGGTGGTGTAGAAATGACCGGTACCGGCCGAGGAAATCAGACGAATCTTGTCGCGCTTGCCTGCCATGTTCTTCTCCTCAGACCTTTTCGCCGCGGGCGCGGAGATCGGCCAGAACGGAATCGATGCCGTTCTTGTCGATGGTGCGCAACGCGTGCGCGGAAACCTTCAGCTTGACCCAGCGGTTTTCACTGGCGACCCAGAAGCGGCGCTCGTGCAGGTTGGGCAGGAAGCGACGACGGGTTTTGTTGTTGGCGTGCGAGACGTTGTTGCCGGTCTGCACGCGCTTGCCGGACACTTGGCATACGCGGGACATTACGCACCTCGATGATGATTGATGACGTGCTTAGCCAGCACGACGTCGGCTTCGATGTGTCGCCATCCGGCGAGCCGTTGGCGAACATGCGCGATACGAAAATGGGGTCTCGCGGCCAATGGCAGGCAGGAATCGCGCTTCCTGGACTGCCCGGTGACGGCGTCGATCCACAAGGGATCGGGCCAACCGGACGCAGCGAGCCGCGCATTATGCGGGGAAACGCCTTGTCAGGCAAGCACATGCAAAAAGTGGACGGCAAGAACGCGGCGAGACCGGCGGGTGTTTGCGTAGCGGCATTTCGAGCTGCGTAGCGAATACCCGCCGGTAGGCGCTGCCGAGCCCGCGTCAAAAGGCCACTTCAGCCTTCGCCTTCGCGATATACGCCCGGATCTGGCGCTCCAGCACCGGCAACGGCACCGAGCCCTGCGCCAGCACCGCGTCATGGAAGGCGCGCACGTCGAACTTCGCGCCGAGCTCGGCTTCGGCCGCATGCCGCAGGCGCATGATCGTCAGCTCGCCCAGCTTGTAGCTCAGCGCCTGCGCCGGCCAGCTGATGTAGCGGTCGACCTCGGTAACGACTTCATGCTCGGACAGCGCGGTGTTGTCTCGCAGGTAGGCGATTGCCTGTTCGCGGGTCCAGCCTTTGTGATGCACGCCGGTGTCGATCACCAGCCGGCAGGCGCGCCACATCGCGTAAGTCAGCCTGCCGAATTCCTCGTACTGGGTCTCATAGATCCCCATTTCCTTGCCCAGCCATTCCGAATACAGGCCCCAGCCCTCGCCGTAGGCACTGATGTATTCCTTGCGGAAATCGGGTACTTCGCCCTGTTCGCGAACCAGCGAACCTTGCAGCGAATGGCCAGGCGAGGATTCGTGCAAGGTCAGTGCGGGCAGGTTGTACAGCGGGCGCGAGGGCAGGTCGTAGGTGTTGAGCCAATAGGTGTCAGCGCCACCACGCCCCGCAGTCCAGAACGGCGCGATGTCCGCCGGCACCTCGACGATCGTGAAGCGTCCGCGCGGCAGCGTGCCGATGATCTTGCCGATCTCGCCATCGACCCGCTTTGAAATCCACGCGGCACGATTCAGCAGGTCCTGCGGCGTCTTTGCATAGAACTGCGGATCGGTGCGCAGGAAGGTCAGGAATTCCGCGAAGTCGCCCTTGAACCCGACCTGCTTGATGATGATGTCCATCTCGGCACGGATCGAGGCGACTTCGGTCACGCCGATGGCGTGGATCTGATCCGGCGTCAGGTCCAGCGTGGTGTATTTGCGGATCTGTTCGCGATACCAGGCCTCGCCATCCGGCATCGCCTCGGCGGCGAGCGTGGTGCGCGCTTGCGGCACGTATTCGTTGCGGAAGAAGGTCAGCAGGTTGGCGAACGCGGGCACCAGTGCATCGGCAATCGCGGCAAGGCCTTCGGCGCGCAATTCGGCCTGCTCGGCGACCGGAATGCTGGCCGGCATCTTCCGGTACGGATCGTAGAAATTCGAGGTTTCCGGATCCTTCAGTTCGGCGATGCCGGCAATCGACACGTCGCGGCCGTCCAGCACCGCGTGCGGCACGCTGAACCCGCGCGCCAGGCCAGCACGCATGTTGGTGATGTGTTGCCCGAAGTAGCGCGGCACGTCGCGCAGGCGTGCGGCATAGGCGTGATAGGCGGCTGCATCGCGCAATGGCGAGCGCGCCATGAATCCCAGGTTCGACCAGAACGAACTGTCCGAATTGAACGGCATTTCATGGTCGCGCAAACGAATCTCTGCGGCCATGTGCTCGATCTGCGGGCGATACACCGCGAAGTTCACCTGGTTGGTCGGCGACAGCTTCGCTGCATCGATGCCATCGAGTTTTTTCAACACGCCATCGAGATACGCCAGTCGCCTCGCCTGTGCCTCGGGGCCGACATCGCTCAGGTGATCCGAAGGCGGCTGTCCACTGTTGTCGCTGTCTTCGCCCCACGAGGGGGCCTGCGCGATGCGCCATTGCCATTCGGCTTCATAGATCGACTTGAAGGCCTGATCGGTGGCGCTTTCGACGACTGCCGGTTCTGGCGGGTCTGCCGCGGTGACAGGCGAAGCGGTCGCCGAGACCGTCGGCACCAGCATGGCGAACGCAAGCAACAGGGATTTCACGGGCTTGGGACCGGCAGAGAAGTCGCCGGATCGTAGCACCGGCGTCGCGGCTGTCTGCGCGGCGCGTGGTCAGTGTCCCGCGCGGTCGCGCCGCCAACCGCGATGTTTGATGTCCAGGTACAGGCTGTAGCAGGCGGTGAAGCTCGGGAACAGGTTCTGCAGGATGCCGACCGAGTCGTTCTTGCCGAAGATGAAATAGCTCAGCGTCATCAGGCTGCCGACAATGCTCATGTACCAGAACGCGCGCGGGATCACCGGCTTGCCGTTGCGCTTGCTGGCGATGAACTGGACCAGCCAGCGGCCGCCGAACATCAGTGCGCCGACCCAACCAATCAGTTTCCACGGGCTCATGTGGATGCCGGTCCACGCCAGCCACACGATTGGCGAATTCATCACGTCGTGCACGACCGGGGTCATGGCGGTGCGCCCGTGGACGACACTTCTTCGACCGCCGTGCGCCGAGTGCGCAGGATCAGCCACGCCATGCCGCGCAGGTCGCGGATGCCGACCAGGGCGCGGTTGAGGTTGTTGTACTTGGACACGCCGGCAGTGCGATGGCGGTGGTTGACCGGCACGCTGACGGTCTTCCAGCCGGCGCGCTGCATCAGCGCGGGCAAATAGCGATGCATGTGGTCGAAGTAGGGCAGGTCGAGGAAGGCTTCGCGCTCGAACAGCTTGATCCCGCAGCCGGTGTCGGGGGTGGCATCGTGCAACATGCGCGAACGGATCGCGTTGGCCCACTTCGATGCCCAGCGCTTGCTGCCGGAATCCTGGCGTTTGACCCGCCAGCCGGCGAACAGCTTGACCGCGGGGTCAGCCGCTTCGCGCTGCGCCAGCAACTTGGGGATGTCAGCGGGATCGTTCTGGCCGTCGCCATCCAGGGTTGCGATCCATGTGCCACGTGCGGCCTTGACGCCGTTGCGCACCGCGGTGCTCTGGCCTGCATTGGTCAGGTGGCGGATGACGCGCAACTCGGCCGTCGTTGCCTGCAACGCCTGCAGGCGTTGCAGGGTGGCATCGCGTGAAGTGTCATCGACGTAGACGATTTCGAAATCGATCAGTCCACGAAGCGCGGCGACGATCTCGCCCACCAGCGGCGCGACATTGTCTTCTTCGTTGTGAACGGGCACCACGACTGATAGTTGTGGTGATGTGTTCATGCGGGGCCTGCCGTCATGGGGTCTTGCGCAGGCGATCCAGCACGCCGTCAAGGGTTTCGAGGTCGCTGTAATGAATCACCAGCCGGCCCTTGTTGCCGCGGCCATGCACCACGTCCACGCGGCTGCCCAGGGTTTCCGACAGTTCGCGTTCCAGTGCGACGATGTCGGCCTGCGGCTTGGCCTTGGTCTTCCCAGATGCACGCGGCGTGGGCGCCTTGCCGCTGGCGAGTTGTTGCACGCGATGCTCGACCTCGCGCACCGACCAGCCTTGTTCGGCGGCCTGCTTGGCCAGCGAAATCGCCATCGGCGCAGCCAGCGGAAGCAACGCACGCGCATGGCCCATTTCCAGTGCGCCGGTCTGCACCAGCACGCGGATCTCGTCCGGCAGTTCCAGCAGGCGCAGCAGGTTGGACACCGCTGCGCGTGAACGGCCGACGGCTTCGGCTGCCGCGGCATGAGTCAGGTCGAATTCGTCGATCAGCCGTTGCAGTGCCTGCGCTTCCTCGAGCGGATTGAGGTCTTCGCGCTGGATGTTCTCGATCAGCGCCATCGCCACCACGGTGCGGTCGTCGACCACGCGCACTACAGCCGGTACTTCCTTCAGGCCGACGCGTTGCGACGCACGCCAGCGGCGTTCGCCGGCGATGATCTCGTAGGTGCGGCCACCGCGGCCATCGGCGTCGGTTTGCTCGCGAACGACGATTGGCTGAATCACGCCCTGCGCGCGGATCGATGCGGCAAGCTCATCCAGCTTCGCATCGTCCATCGAACGTCGTGGCTGGAACTTGCCGGGCACCATCGCGTCGATTGGCAAGGTGCGTAGCTGGTCACCGGGCAATGCCTGCAACGGCTGCACGTCCGCGGCCCTGGGGCCAAGCAGTGCCTCCAGTCCGCGACCGAGGCCGCGCTTTCTTGGCTGCGCTCTTGTGCACGTCCTTGTCGGCGATCATGCGGCGTTCTCCTTTTTCGATGCCAGTTCGCGTTCACGCTGGCGGCGCAGCACTTCGCCGGCCAGGCCAAGATACGCCACGCCGCCACGGCTGCTCTTGTCGTAGCCCAGGATGCTCTGGCCATGGCTGGGCGCTTCGGCCAGGCGCACGTTGCGCGGAACAATCGTGCGGAAGACGAGTTCACCGAAATGATTGGTGAGTTCGGCCGACACTGCATTGGCCAGGTTGTTGCGCACGTCGAACATGGTCCGCAGCACGCCTTCGATCTCGAGTTTCGGATTGAGCCTGCCCTTCAATGCATCAATCGTGCCCAGCAATGAGCTCAGACCTTCCAGCGCGTAGTACTCGCACTGCATCGGCACCAGCACCGAGTCGGCGACGGTCAGCGCATTCAAGGTCAGCAGCGACAGCGACGGCGGGCAGTCGATCAGGATGAAGTCGTAATCATCGCGTACCGGCTCCAGCGCCTGCTTGAGGCGCTGCTCGCGGTTGGGCAGGTCCATCAACTGGAACTCGGCGGCGGTCAGGTCGATGTTGCACGGCAGCAGGTCGAAGCCATCTTCGCTGCGGACGATTGTTTCGCGCGCGCCGGCTTCGCCCAACAAGACATTCGTGGTCGACATGTCCAGTTCGCGTTTGTCGATGCCACTGCCCATGGTTGCATTGCCCTGCGGATCCAGGTCGAGCAACAGGACGCGCTTGGGCGTGCGTGCCAGCGCGGCGGCCAGGTTGACCGCTGTCGTGGTCTTGCCGACCCCGCCTTTCTGGTTGGCGATGGCGATGATGCGAGCCATGCGGCGTGTGCTTCCTTCGCAATTCCGGCATCGATGCGACACCGGGCTGCCGATTATGCCTCAGCAGGTCATGCCCCAGCCTGGGGCCTGCCCACTTCCACCAGGTGACGCTCGGCGCCAAGCCCCGGCACCTGCAGCGGATGGGTGGCCAGCAACGTCCAGCCTGGCGGCAGTGCGGCGATCTCCTCGGCCGGCAGCACGCCCTTCATCGCCAGCAGACGGCCCGCAGGCGCCAGCAGGTGGCCGCCGAGTTCCAGGATCAGCGGCAACGTGGCCAGCGCGCGCGCAGTGATCGCGTCGAACTGGCCTGGCGCATCGAAGGCCTCGATCCGCAATTCGGCGACCTTGACGTTGCCCAGCTGCAACTGGCGCACGGCTTCGCGCAGGAATCGCGCCTTCTTGCCATTGCTTTCGACCAGGGTGACCTGCAGCTGCGGCAGTGCAATCGCCAGCGGGATGCCGGGCAGGCCCGCGCCGGTGCCGAGATCGGCCAGGGTGTCGATGCCGGCGAGGTGCGCGTGCATCGCCAGCGAATCCAGCAGGTGCTTGACCAGCATTTCATGCGGGTCGCGGATCGCGGTCAGGTTGTAGGTCTGGTTCCAGCGCTGCAGCAGGGCCAGATACGCCAGCAGCGGTTCTGCAAGCGCGGTCTCCAGGCCCAGTTCGGACAGTCCGGATTCCAGTTCGGGGCGCAGCGCGGCGATGGTGTCGTTCATGCGCGCAGTATGCCGTCGCAGCAGGCCAGCACGGCCAGATAGCCGGGTTCCGGCGTCAGCGCATGCAAGCGCCAGTGCGCGCGATCGCCCAGTGCCGGATCGCAATGGGTCATGCGCACTGCATCGTTGGTGAAGTCGAACGCCACCCGCGCCAACCCGAACGCGATGCCATAACCGTATGCCTTGAGCACCGCTTCCTTGGCGCACCACAAATGCAGGAATGCCGCATGGCGCGGTTCAGCTTCGAGTGCTTCGAGCATGGCGGTTTCGGTGTCCGCGAAATAGCGCCGAGCGATGTGCAGCGCATCCACGCGGCGCGCCAGCATTTCGATGTCGACGCCGATGCGTCCGGACGCGGCATGCGCCAGCAGCATGCGACCGCCGCTATGCGACCAGCCGATGTCACCACTGCCTGCGGGCAGCCGCGGGCGACCAGATGCGTCGCGTTGCAACTGGCCTGCAAGTGCATGCCCAGCGATGCCGGACAACCAGTTGCGTGCGCTGGCCAACGTGTCCGGCGGTTGCGCCTGCCAGCGACAGGTGATGCCGTCGATGACGAAGTCCCTGCACGCCGCTCCGGGCAGCCCGTTCATTCCGGTGTGACCTTGCTGAATCGTGCACGCCACGCACACGCCATGCCGACGCTGCCATCACGCTGCCGCGTCGACACTGCGGCCACACCTCCACGCAATGGCACGGCGGGATTGTCACCAACCATTCCAGCAACTATTCCACCAACCAAGGAGCACACCATGGGTTTCATTATCTGGTTGATCATCGGCGGCATCATCGGCTGGCTCGCCAGCATCGTAATGAAGACCGACGGGCAGCAGGGCATCATCCTGAATGTGGTCGTCGGCATCGTCGGTTCCTACCTGGGCGGCTGGCTGATTGCCCCGCTGATTGGCGGCAGCGGCGCCATGGGTTATGTCTCGGCGCTGATTGGCGCGATCATTTTGCTCGCGAGCATCAACTTGTTCCGCCGCGGTCGCGTGCGCTGAGCGCAGACACGACACGCGCAACGTACGACTGTCCAGGCACGAGAATGTGCATGAAAGGCCCGGCTTGCCGGGCCTTGTCTTTGATCACGTCATTCGATGGCCAGCCTTACCCATGCCGGCGTGTGGTCGCTGGCGCGCTCCCAGGTGCGCGGCGTGCGGTCGATACCGGCATCGACCACCTTCGATTTCAATGCATCGGACACCAGGGTCAGATCGATGCGCAGGCCCAGGTTGCGGCGGAACGCGGCCTGTCGGTAATCCCACCAGCTGAATATTCCGGCATCGTCGTGGTGCAGGCGGAAGGCGTCGTGCAGGCCGAGGTCCAGCAGGCGCTTGAGTGCGGCGCGTTCGGCGACTGAGGTCAGGATGTGGTCGTCGTTCCAGACGGCTGGATCGTTCACGTCGCGGTCGTCCGGGGCGATGTTGAAATCCCCCATCACCACCAGTTGCGGATGTGCGCGCAGTTCTTCAGCCAGCCAGCCGTGCACGGCATCCAGCCAACGCAGCTTGTAGGCGTACTTTTCGGTGCCGATGTCCTGGCCGTTGACCACATAGAGGTTGACGATGCGGATTGCCTGTCCCGGATCCGAGGATCCGGGAGCATTGACCGTTGCCGCAATCGCGCGCGCCTGCACGTCCTCGAAACCGGGGATACCCATCTGCACGTCGATGATCGGATGCCGCGCCAGGATCGCCACGCCGTTGTAGGTTTTTTGCCCGGCGAACACGTTGCGGTAGCCGGCAGCCAGCAGCGCATCCTCGGGGAACTTGTGGTCCTCGAGCTTGGTTTCCTGCAGGCCGACCACGTCGGGGCCGAAATCGGCCAGCCACTGCTGCAGGTGCGGCAGGCGCACATTGAGCGAATTGACGTTCCAGCTGGCGATTTTCATGGGGCATGTCTCATCGTTCAGCGGCCATGGCACGGCAGGGCAGTGTACAAGCGGGTTCACCGGACTTATGGCACTGCCCGTGTCCGGTCTGGCCGGTATCCTTGGCAGTCCATGCCAAAGCAGCACTGCCCGAGAGGATCCGACATGAGCCGCACCCTGCTTGCCCTTGCCCTTGCCAGCACATTTGCCGCCGGCGCCGGCATGGCCGTTTCCGATGCTTCTGCCGCCGATGGTGCGACCACACCGAAGATGGGCGCATTCGGCATCGACCTCAGCGCCAGAGATACCTCGGTCAAACCCGGCGATGACTTCAACCGCCATACCAGCGGCCACTGGCTGGATACATACCAGCTGAAAGACTACGAGACCAGCTTCGGCTCGTTCAACGCCCTGCGTGATGAGTCCGAGGCGCAGACCAGGCAGATCTTCGACGCCATCTCCAGGCGCACCGATCTCAAGCCGGGCAGCAACGAGCAGAAAGTGCGCGATTACTACAACAGCTTCATGAACCGCGATGCGCGTAATGCCGCTGGCATCGTGCCGCTCAAGCCGGTGCTGGACAGGATCGCGGCGATCGATTCGATGCCGGCGCTGGTCAAGGCCTTCGGTGAGTCCGACGTGGATGGCACCGATGCGCCGATCGGCGCGGGCGTCGGCCTGGATGCCAAGAACCCGGATCGTTACCTGGTCGGGATCGGTGTTGGCGGATTCGGCCTGCCGGACAAGGATTTCTACATCAATCAGGATCCGCGTTTCGTGGCGATCCGCGCGGCGTATGTCGAGCATATGCAGAAGATGCTGGGCTTCAATGGCGTCACTGACGGCAAGGCGCGCGCAGAAGCCCTTCTGGCGCTGGAAACCGAACTGGCCAAGGCCACCTGGGATCGCGCCGAGCTGCGCAACCGCGACAAGACCTACAACCTGACCAAGTTCGCCGACCTCGGCAAGCTCTATCCCGGCTACGACTGGAGCGCGCAGCTCAAGGCACAGGGCCTGCCGATTCCGGACGAGGTCAACGTCCGCACGCCGAGTTCAGTTGCTCCGATCATCGCGATCGTCAACAAGACACCGCTGAATGTCTGGCGCGACTACCTGACGGTCAACGCGATCTCCAACAATGCCGGCATGCTGAGCAAGGAAATCGATGACGCGGCGTTCGCCTTCAAGGGCACCGTGCTGTCCGGCCAGAAAGCGCAGCGCGATGACTGGAAGCGTGCCATCGGCATGGCCGGTGGTGGCCAGGGTCTGGGTGACGCAGTCGGCCAGATCTACGTCGAGCAGTTCTTCAAGCCTGAATCGAAGGTCGCGATGGACGAATTGGTCGCCAACCTGCGTCTTGCACTGCGCCAGAACCTGAGCAAGATCGACTGGATGGGTGATGCGACCAAGACCGAGGCTTACAAGAAGCTCGATTCGTTCCGCCCGAAAGTGGGTTATCCGAGCAAGTGGCGCGACTACAGCAGCGTGTCGATTACCCCGGACAACCTGATGGCCAATGTGCTGGTCATGCGCAAGTACTACCAGGATGACCAGAACGCACGGATCGGCAAGAAGACCGACCGCGACGAATGGTTCATGACCCCGCAGACGGTCAATGCGTACTACAACCCGGGCTTCAACGAGATCGTGTTCCCGGCCGCGATCCTGCAGGCGCCGTTCTTCGACGTCAACGCCGATCCGGCGGTGAACTATGGCGCCATCGGTGCGGTGATCGGCCATGAAATGGGCCACGGTTTCGATGACCAGGGCAGCAAGTCGGACTGGCAAGGCATCCAGCAGAACTGGTGGACCGACGCGGACCGCGCCCGTTTTGAAACCCGGGTCAAGGCACTTGGCGCGCAGTACGACGCGTTCTGCCCGCTGGAAAAAGTGTGCGTGAATGGTGCGTTGACCATGGGCGAAAACATCGGCGACCTTGGCGGCCTGTCGATGGCCTACACCGCCTATCACCTGAGTCTGAAGGGCAAGCCGGCACCCGTGATCGACGGCACGACCGGCGACCAGCGCTTCTTCATGGCCTGGGCGCAGGTATGGAAAGCCAAGTACCGTGACGAGACCCTGGTCAACCAGATCAAGTCGGATCCGCATTCACCCGCGATGTACCGCGCGAATGGCCCGCTGCGCAATTTCGATGCGTGGTACACCGCGTTCAACGTCAAGCCGGGCGACAAGATGTACCTGCCGCCGGAACAGCGCGTGCGCATCTGGTAATTCCGCGAATAGTTCCGCAAACCTCGGCGTGGGCCGAAACGTGCAAGCAAAAGGCCGGCACTCGCCGGCCTTTTGCCTGTTCAGCATGTGATGGTCAGAACGTGCTGTTCAGGACATTCAGCGCAGCAACAGTTTGATGAAGCGCTCGACCTTCGAATAAGGCGGTTTCAGCAGGTCGCTGCCGGCGCGTTGCGTTTGCCACACGATCGGCAAGCGCTTGCTGAACGCATCGAAGCCGGCACGCCCGTGGTACGCACCCATCCCGCTGGCCCCGATACCGCCAAACGGCAACGCACTGATGCCGAAGTGCAGCAAGGTGTCGTTGACGGTCACGCCGCCAGACAGCGTTTTGCTCAGGATCTGTTCGACCTGCGCGCGGTCGTTGCTGAAGGGATACAGCGCCAGCGGGCGGTCGTTCGCGTTGACGTAAGCAATCGCTTCGTCCAGCGTGCGATAGCTCTTGATCGGCAACAGCGGGCCGAAAATTTCCTCCTGCATCACCTTGGAATCGTCGCCCGGTTCCAGCAGCAGGGTCGGGGGCATCAGGCGCTGCGCCGGGTCGGCATGGCCGGCCAGGGTCACGCGTTCGATCCCGCGATCCCGGGCATCGTCCAGGTAACCCTTCAAGCGTGCGTATTGGCCGTCGTTGACGACGTGGGTGTAGTCGCCATGGTTCTCGAGGTTCTCGCCGTAACGTGCCAGCACTTCGGCACGCAGTGCCTTGACCAGCGCGTCGCGATTGCCTTTCGGTACCATCACGTAATCCGGCGCGATGCAGGTCTGGCCGCCGTTGAACCATTTGCCGGTCGCAAGGCGCGCCGCGGCCTTTTCGATCGGGTAGTCCTCGCAGATGATCGCCGGCGACTTGCCACCGAGTTCCAGGGTCAGCGGGGTCAGGTTGGGCGCGGCGGCGGCCATGACCTTGCGACCGATCGCGGTCGAGCCGGTGAACACCAGGTGGTCGAGTGGCAACGCGGCGAATGCGGCGGCGACGTCGGCGCCGCCCAACGCCACCGCCACGCGTGACGGCGGGAATACGTCGGCCAACAATTCGCGCAGGAATTCGGCGCTGCGCGGCGTGTGTTCGGAGGGCTTGAGGAACACGTGGTTGCCGGCGGCAATCGCAGTCGCCAGCGGTACCAGCGCCAGGTTGATCGGGTAGTTCCAGGGCGCGATCACGCCGACCACGCCGACCGCCTCCGCGCGCACTTCCGCGCGTGCCGGCCAGAACTTGATTCCCACGCCGACGCGCTGGGGCCGCATCCAGCCGCGCAGATGCTTGAGCAGATGATCGATTTCGCCGAGTACGGTCATGCCGTCGGCGATCAGTGACTCATGCTTCGAGCGTCCGCCGAAATCCTCGGAGACCGCGCTGGCCATCGCATCCAGGCTTGCGCCTTGAGGGCCTCGCGCAGACGCTTGAGGTCATCGCGACGTTGCGCTTAATCGGGCTTGCGGGCCTGCCAGCTGTCGCGCAGGCGGGACAGGGTCGGGGTGAGTTCGTCGATACTGGTGGCGGCGGTGTTTTCCATACGGTCGAGTATATTCATCGACGCCACAAATTCACGTGACAGGAACCGAACATGCATCTGCGTCCCTATCTGCAGCACCTGCCCAGCGTCGGCGCACGCGTCTATGTGGACCCGGATGCAACCGTGATCGGTGACGTGGTGCTGGGCGACGATGTATCGATCTGGCCAGGCACCATCGTGCGTGGCGACGTCAATTTCATTCGCATCGGCGCGCGCACCAATATCCAGGACGGCAGCGTGGTGCATGTCAGCCATGACGGCCCGCACGCCAAGCTGGGCGGCTTCGCGACGGTCATTGGCGAAGACGTCACCATTGGCCACAAGGCGATCATCCATGCGTGCCGGATCGAGGACGCGGTGCTGATCGGCATGGGTGCGATCGTGCTGGATGGCGCCATCATCAAGAAGCACGGGTTTGTCGGAGCCGGCGCATTGATCGCGCCCGGGAAAGTCGTCGGCGAAGGCGAGCTCTGGCTGGGCAATCCCGGCAAGAAAGTCAGGATGCTGTCCGATGCCGAGATCGAGGCGTTGTATTACAGCGCCGGCCATTACGTTCGGCTGAAGGATCAGTACCTGTCGGTCGGTTGATGGCGTCCGACGCGAAACCCCGCTCGCCGTCAGTCCGCCGTCACCAAGCCCGCGGAGTGGCTGCTGAGTCCTGCGAATACCGCATTGCTGTCCGGACGCACGCCGTGCCAGAGCTTGAAGCTTTCCGCGGCCTGTTCAACCAGCATGCCCAGGCCGTCGATCGCGGCATGGCAGCCGGTGGCGCGCGCCCAGGCCATGAACGGGATCGCCGCTTCGCCGTAGCTCAGGTCCACCGCCGCGGTGCGCCGTCCCACCAGTGAACGTGGCAGTGGTGACAGCATCCCGCCACGGCTGGCCGAGGTGGCATTGATGACCAGGTCGAATTCGCCGAATGCCGCTACGTCGCCCAGGTAGCGTGGATGCACGCGGCCGGGCTGGCCCAGCATGTCGGCCAGTGCATCGGCGCGCTCGGGCGTGCGGTTGACGATGAACAGCTCGCCGATGCCGGCATCCAGCAACGCCGGCGCGATCCCGCGCGCACCACCCCCGGCACCGACGATCAGGGTGCGGCGTTCGCGCAGGTCCAGCCGGTGGCGTTCGGTCAGGTCGCGGACCAGGCCGATGCCATCGGTAGTGTCCGCATGCCAGCCCTCGTCACGGCGAACGAGCGTATTGGCCACGCCAACGTGTCGGGTACGTTCGCTGACACTTGTCGCCAGTTGCGCGGCCAGGCTCTTGAGTGGCAGGGTGACATTGGCACCGACGCCGCCAGCATCGGCGAACGCCTGCAGCCGCGTCGCGAAGTCCTCGGGGCCGGCTTCGATCGCGACATAGCGCAAGTCGATGCCGGTCTGGCGTCCGAATGCTGTGTGAATCTGCGGCGATAGCGAGTGCGAGATTGGTGTGCCGAACACGGCGAATTGCAGACTCATTGCTGGCTCCTTGCGCGGATGTTCAGTTGGCCTCGCGCAGCCATCGTGCGGCATCGAGGGCGAAATAGGTGAGCACGCCATCGGCGCCCGCGCGCTTGATGCTGGTCAATGCTTCCAGCGCGCAAGTGCGTTCGTCCAGCCAGCCATTCTGCGCAGCGGCCTTGAGCATCGCGTACTCGCCACTGACCTGGTAGACGAAGGTCGGCGCGCCGAATTCGTCCTTCACCCGCCGCACGATGTCCAGGTACGGCAGGCCCGGCTTGATCATCACCATGTCCGCGCCTTCGTCCAGGTCCAGCGCGACCTCACGCAGCGCCTCCTCGGCATTGGCCGGATCCATCTGGTAGGTGTACTTGTTGCCTTTGCCCAGCGCACCGGCGCTGCCCACCGCATCACGGAACGGGCCATAGAAACTCGAGGCGTACTTGGCGCTGTAGGCCAGGATCCGGGTGTGGATGAATCCTTCGGATTCCAGCGCCATGCGGATTGCGCCGATACGACCATCCATCATGTCGCTGGGTGCCACCACGTCGGCGCCGGCACGCGCATGGCTGAGCGCCTGCCTGACCAGTGCTTCCACGGTCTCGTCGTTGACCACGTAGCCGTTGTCGTCGATCAGTCCGTCCTGGCCGTGGCTGGTGTACGGATCCAGCGCCACGTCGGTGATCACGCCAAGTTCCGGGAAGCGCGCCTTGATTGCGCGCACCGCACGCTGGCACAGGCCGTCGTTGTCCCAGGCAGCGTCGGCGGTCAGCGACTTGGCCTCGGGCGCGGTGACCGGGAACAGCGCCAGTGCCGGCACCTTCAGTTCGCTGGCGGTTTCGGCCACGCGCAGGAGTTCGTCGATCGAAACCCGTTCGATGCCCGGCATCGAGGCAATTGATGCGCGCCCTGCGAGTTCATGCACGAACACCGGGTAGATCAGGTCGTTGCTGGTCAACACGTTCTCGCGCATCAAGCGGCGAGAGAAGTCATCACGGCGCATCCGCCGCGGTCGCGAGAATGGATAGCTCATGGCGGACAGTTTACGCCTGCCAAAAAAACATTCGGCAAAAGAAAACCGGCGCCCTTGCGAGCGCCGGTTCACGTTGCATCGATGGTGCAGTTACTGCGGGATCGGGAAGCGCGTGCGATCGGTGACCCGGCGTGCACAGGTCATGACCTTCTGGCCTTCCTGATAGGTCAGCAGGCCGGTGCTGACCAGGCGATCCTTCTGCGCGGTCATGCAGGAGCTGTACTGGCTGCGGGTGTTGGCCGCGATCAGGCACATTTCGTGCGAGGCCTGTACCGTGCCGCCCGCGATCAGTCCGGCGTCATTGACAGCGGGAACGCCGGTGTCGCAGTCGAGGATGTTCGGGCTGCCCATCATCGAATTGCCGGTGTTGAGCTCCCAACCGATGTCCGCCAACAACGCCGGGGTGATATCCAGGTTGTAGTAGCTGCGCAGGGTGACATTGATCGCCGGTTCCATCAGCAGGTTGGGCAGGGCAACCGAATCGTAGTGCGAGAACGATGAGCCGCTCTGGACCGGGTTGGGTGCGAACAGCCGCGGACGACCCAGGTCATCAGCACCCTGCAACAGCACCGCATCCTGCACGAGGCCGATGCTGACCGGCAGATTGGCCTTGAACAGATTGCCGTCCGCCAGCGTGATGCGCACCGCCGGGATGGTAATCGTGGAATCCGAACCAGTCATGCCTGCTACCGCACCGGCAACATTGTCGGCAATGATCACCGCAATGGCTCCGGCATCCTGAGCATTCTTGGTCTTGACCGTGAAGCCGCAGCTGCCGCGGTCGATCAGTGCGATCTTGCCGACGACATTGCTGGTGATCGGTTCGCAGCCATCACCGGCGGTGCCGACGCTGTCGGTGCCAAGCGCCACCTGCCCACCGAAGTTTGCCGGCGTAGCTGCCGCACCGAAGCTGGCGGTGCCGTACTGGTAGTCGCCAACGACCGGCGCTGGCGCCGTGGCGCGGAAATAGATCCGCTTGTCCAGCAGCATCTGCGCACCCGCCACTGCGCGTGGGCCGGTGAACACCACGTTGCCGGTGTCGATCGCCGCCGCCTGGCGCTCCGCATCGGTCATCTGCGGCCAGAACTTGGCGGTCGGGTTGTGATAGGCATAGACGTTGTAGGCGTCCGGGTAGCCGTAGAACAGCGCCCCCGTCGAGGCGGTCGCGAATGACGCGAAGCCCAGGCCATGCGCGTACTCATGCATGACCACATCGAGGAAGTTGGTCAGGCCGGCTGGCGTATTGCCATCCAGCCCGTAATAGAACGTGAAATTGGTGCTGAACTGCGAGCGGATGTCGTAGTAGCCCGGATTGAGGTCAGTTCCCGTGCGGGCGTCGGCAAGTGCGCCGCCGTACCAGGTGTTGGCCAGGGGTGCGCCGGGATAATCGCGGAACACGCTCAGCGTACCGGCAGAGCCCAGGACATTGGGTGCCAGCGACAGGAAGCGCGCCTGGATGTAGATCGGTACATCGCTCTTGAGCACGCTGCCCCACAGGGATGCGGCGTATTGCGCCACGATGCGGCGTTGTTCGCCACGCGTGGTGCCGGGGTTGCCACCGACGGGTGTGACCGGCGTGGGATCGAAATAGCCGACGCCGGCCGGATCGGTCGGGACCGGGATGATGTCGGCGGCCTGCACGCTGCCGAAGGCGGCGAGTGCGCTCAGCACGGCGCCGGCAAGAAGGGTGCGCATGCTATTAGATGTCATTGGACACCTCCACGGCGGTTGCGGTGGACGGTCCGCTGGCGTCGGTATCACGCACGCGCATGTGGCCATTCGCGTCGGGCGATGCGCTCAGGTAGTGGTCAAGTGATTCCGGAACCGCGGCGATCGTGCCGCCTCCCGCCGCCGTCTGCAAAGTGGCATTGGCCCTGGTCAGCGTCTTCGGCGCAGCCTTTGTGCTGCTCTCGTTCTTGCGCGCCATGGCTTCCGCCATCTCGTTCTTCTGCTTGACGCTGAGCGGCTTGGCCGCATAGGCGCTGGTCGCTGCGAGTGCGGCAACGGCAAAGCCGGCCACCACGCAAGCGGTCTTGATGATTGGGTGTGACATGAGTTGATTGATTCCCCGGTTATTACGACAGCAGTTCGCGCTTGCAAGGCTGGCACAGTGCCCCCAAGCCAACCCCGGCGCGCTGCCGCGAACACCGGTGGCCGATATATAACCCGAACTACGTTTGGAACAACGCCCACGGCCTTGCAGCCGGATCAGGCGTCCGGAGCCGTGCTAGAGAACCCGCCAAACATCCCGAGGCGCAGGGTTGCAACCACCACGACCAACACATTGAGGATCAACCCGGCCTTGGCCCGGCCGCGGTTGCCGGGGCGGCTCAACGCAATCCCGACGGCGGCGATGATCGCGCCGACGGCGGCGAACGGAATCAACAGCCAATTGGTGATGCCGATCACCGGGATCAAGGCGAAGATCATCCAGACCATTGCCACGATGCCCCACAGCACGCTGATCATTCCCATTGTGTGATTCCCCGGTTGGTGTCTTGCAGATATGCCGTCGCCGTACAGAATTTCAAGCGAGGCGGCATCGGGACGGTGCGTCAGGCGTGCACACCGTCTATTTCCAGCGCCAGCTCGCGCCGGCAGACCACGCCCTGCAGCACGATCCACGGTACGTTGGCGGCCAGGCGGCTGCGCAGCAATTCGTCGACGCGCTGCATCGATGCGATGTCGCGGACATAGACCTTGAGCCTGGAATGCGCGCCGAAATGCGCGGCCAGCGATGGGCGCTGCACGCGGGCGGTGGCGATCAGGCTGTCGAGGTTGGCCAGCGTCTCGTCAAGTTGCGCAGCCAGCGAATCCCCGTGCTGCGATGCATGCCCGACCACGGCCGCGGTGCCGGACAGCAACAGTGGCATCGCCGCATCCACGGGCGGCAGCAGCGCGCGGGCGAATCCGGGCGCCTGCGGGCCGTATTGGCGCGGGTAGCGCCAGGCCTGGGTTTGTCGCGGATTTTCCAGCGGAGTGCCGGCCGTGCGCGCGGCCAGCCAGTACAACTGGAAGCGGCCGGTCGGCTGCGGGTGCCCGATCGCGGTGGCCGCCGGCAACAGGTGGGTGGGCAGTTCGCGTCCAGTTCCACGTGCGCGGCCGACGCAGAAGCGGCGGTAGCGTTCGGCGTCGCCGTCGCCCTGGGTGATCGCATCCAGGTAATTCCAGATCCGCAGCACGTGCCGATGACCGCTTTCTGCCAGCCATGCATGCAGGCGTCGGTATGCCTGGTCACTGGCGGCCTCGATATCGCCATCGTCGGCGACTTCCAGTGCGCCGAACTGCAGGTCGCCACCGGTGCTCCAGGCGATGCCGTCATCGCGGCCATGTTGCACATCGCCGTCGACGAACCAGCATTCAAGCGGTGCCTCGCCCAGCGTGGGCAGCGCCACATGCAGATAGCGCGGATCTGCATGCGAGGTGGCTACCCCGGCGCCAAACCCGAAAATCGCCAGCAGGCGTGGATCGGCCAGCAGGCTGTCCAGCGGCGCATGCCGGTAATCCACGCGCAAGCCGGTGGCGGACGGATGCGTGCGGGGATCGGTGAGGTCGGGCATCGGGGCGCGAATGATAGCGCGCGGCAGGATCCGCGCCTGCCTCATTGCGGTTGCGCCAACGACGATGCGGATGCGAATTCACCGCTGGGATCGTCGATCACCGGCGGATTGGCGCGTGCCTGCCGGTGCACCTGCCACAGGCCGCCGCGGCGCACGCATTGCGCCACGATATGGCTGGTGATGCGCCACAGGTCGCGCAGCGGGCGGAAATGACTGGGCCGGAACGTGGGTGCGCCATGCACCTCGTTGTAGCGTGCCTCGATCGGCACCGACACGCAGCGCGTGCCCAGTTGCTGCGCCGCCGACATCACGATCTGCGCTTCGAACACGAAATCTTCGCCGGGGATGTCGGTCAGTGCGCATACCGCGGCCGGGTACAGGCGCTGCCCGCTCTGGCTGTCGGCGATCTGGTAGCCGGTGCCCCAGGCGATGCCCCAGTCGCCGAATTGGTTGGCCAGGCGGCGATAGGCCGGCTGGTTGGCGCGCTTGCGCAGGCGCGCGCCGATCACGATCCAGCCCGGGTAGCGATTTGCCGTGGCGAGCAGGCGCGGGATGTCGCCTCCATCATGCTGGCCGTCGCCGTCCATCGTCAGCACCGCATCGAAACCTCGCCGCAAGGCCTCGGCAAAGCCGTCGCGCAGGCCCGCACCCTTGCCCATGCGGGTGGCGTGGCGGAGCACGGTGACCGGCAGGTCGGCGATGGCCTGCGCGGTGCCGTCGTCGGAACCGTCATCCACCACGATCACGTTCGGACAGTGGCGCAGCGCCGATTGCACGACGTCGCGGATGCGCAGGGCCTCGTTCAGTGCCGGGATCACCAAGGCAATGTGCTCTGGAGCCAGGAGGGAGGGAGGGGGAGGGCTGGGCATCGCCGGATTATGCCAGCCGTGCCTTTGGTCACGGGTAGCCGTGCCCGCTGCGCGTTAGCATCAGAGGGTGCGTGCGGACGCACACCCGACCAGGCGAGGACACAATGGGGCAAGACAATGTCAGGTACTTCCACTTCCTGCTCGGCGCGCTGCTGGTGACCGGCATGGGCGTGGATAGCGCACAGGCGCAGCAAGTCACCTCCGCGGACTATCAGCGCGCGGCCAGCATGCTCGGCGACCGCACCACGCCGCTGGTGGACAACAGCGTGCGCAACCTCAATTGGCTGGATGACGGTAGCCTGGTCTACGCGCTGGTTGCCGGCGGCAAGACGACCTACCAGCGGCTCGAACCCGCGCACCGGCACGTCCGCGCCTGCCTTCGACGCGCAGGCGCTGGCCGATGCGATGAACCTGGCCAATCCGGACGCCAAGCGCCCGGCCGATGCCGCGAAATTGCCGCCACTGCAGATCAAGCGCGAAGCCGATGGGCGGCTGCGGTTGGCCACGGCGGCTGGCACGTATCGTTGCGCGACCGAGGGTTGCACGTCGGTACCCACGCCGGACACCGGTTCCGAGCCCGGCAGCGCCTCGCCCGACGGCAAGCACGAGGCCTTCATCCGCAACGGGAACCTGTGGCTGCGCGATGTCGTCAGCGGCAAGGAAAGCCAACTGACCTCCGACGCGAAGCCCGATTTCGGCTACGCGACCAACAACGCCGGTTGGGTCCACGACGACAAGGCGATCGTGCTGTGGTCGCCAGACAGCAAGAAGATCGCCACCTTCCAGCAGGACCAGCGCAAGACCAGCACCATGACCCTGGTCGCCACCAATATCGGTGCGCCCAGGGTCGAGCAATGGAAGTACCCGTTCGTGGGTGACGAAAACGTCACCATGATCGAGCGGGTGATCATCGATCTGTCTGCTGCCACGCCGCAGACCATCCGCCTGCAGATGCCGCCGGACCAGCACCGTTCCACCTGCAGCGACGACATCGCGTGCAGCAATGGCTGGGAAGACGTGCAGTGGGCCAATGATGGCAAGACACTGGCCTTCGTCAGCACCGGCCGCGGCCACAAGTCCGCGACATTGCGCGTGGCAGACGCACGAACCGGCGCGGTCCGGGACGTGTTCGAGGAGACCGTTGCGACGCAATACCAGAGCGCAGCCGCACTGGATTCCGTCAACTGGCGCTACCTGCCGGAGAGCAACGAGTTCCTCTGGTTCAGCCAGAAATCCGACTGGGGTCACCTGTACCTGCACGACCTCGCCACCGGCAAGCTGAAGCGACAGATCACCAGCGGCGACTGGAACGTCACCCAGATCGAACACCTGGATCCGGCATCACGGACCATCTGGTTCCGCGGCGTGGGCCGCGAGGCTGGCCGTGATCCGTATTTTCAGCATTTCTACAAGGTCGGGATGGATGCCGGCGATGCCAGCCTGCTCACTCCGGACGATGCCAACCACTCGATCACGATGGCCGACGATGGCCGTTACTTCGTCGATACGTATTCGACGATTGCCACCGCCCCGGTCAGCCGTGCTGCGTGATGCCGATGGCAAGCAGGTTGCCGAAATCGCCCGTACCGACCTGACCCGGCTGAAGGCGGCCGGCTGGGTGCCGCCGACCTCGTTCACGGTCAAGGCGCGTGATGGCAAGACCGACCTCTACGGACAGATGTTCAAGCCGTCGAGCTTCGATGCGACCAGGAAGTACCCGATCGTCACCTACATCTATCCGGGGCCGCAGGTCGGCTCGGTGCGCTCGCGCAGCTTCCTGCCCGCGCATGCCGACCATCAGGCGCTGGCCGAGCTGGGCTTCATCGTGATTGCCGTGGACGGCATGGGCACGCCGCTGCGCAGCAAGGCGTTCCAGGACGCCTATTACGGGAACATGGTCGACAACACCCTGCCGGACCAGGTGACTGCGTTGAAGCAGCTGGCCGCGCATGTATCCGTGGATCGATGCCACGCGCGCCGGCATCTGGGGTCATTCCGGCGGCGGCAACGCGACCGCGACCGCGATGTTCATGTACCCGGACATCTACAAGGTCGGCATCGCCGAATCCGGCAACCACGACAACCTCAGCTACGAGGACGACTGGGCCGAGCGCTACCACGGCCTGCTGGTCAAGAACGCCGATGGCACCACCAACTACACAGGGCAGGACAATGCCGCGCACGCCGCCAACCTCAAGGGCAAGCTGTACCTGATCCACGGCATGATGGACGACAACGTGCCGCCGCAGATGACCCTGCTGGTGGTCGATGCGCTGGTCAAGGCCAACAAGGATTTCGACCTGCTGCTGCTGCCGCACGCCCGCCATGGCTTCGGCGCGGACACCTATTACGTGACCCGCAAGCGCTGGGACTATTTCGTTCGCAACCTGATGGGCGCGACGCCGCCCGAGCAGTTCGAGCTGAAGCCGCAGATGTAGGCCCGGTCCAAAAGGAACCCAGCGAAATGGGGACGGAGGGAATTAAGGTGCGCCTTAATTCCCTCCGTCCCCATTTCATTGCTTTTCGTTGTTACCCTGCGCGAGCTTTTCATCCCGGACACCACACGCATGACCGACCACGGCAGCTTGAAGCCGCTAGACCCCTTGCCGCGCATGATTTTCGCCTCGCGTTGGCTGCAGCTGCCGCTGTACCTGGGCCTGATCGTGGCGCAGGGCGTCTACGTGATCCTGTTCCTGAAGGAGCTCTGGCACCTGGTGCATGGCGCGCTCAGTCTCAGCGAGCAGGACATCATGCTGCTGGTGCTCGGCCTGATCGACGTGGTGATGATCTCCAACCTGCTGATGATGGTGATTGTGGGCGGCTACGAGACCTTCGTCTCGCGCATGCGCCTGGACCGCCATCCCGACCAGCCGGAATGGCTGAGCCACGTCAATGCCAGTGTGCTCAAGGTCAAGCTGGCGATGGCGATCATTGGCATCTCCTCGATCCACCTGCTGAAGACCTTCATCGAAGCCGGCACGCTGGGCGGGATGCCGCTGTGCGGTACGGCGGCGGCATTCGCCGCAGCGAGCGATGCGCTAGCAGCCGGCTACACCGGGATCACCTGCGGCAAGGTCACGCCCGTTGGCGTGATGTGGCAGACGATCATCCACACCATCTTCATCCTCTCGGCGCTGGGCATCGCATGGACGGACAAGGTGATGACCAGCAGTAGCAGCAAGCGCGAGCAACACGCCCACTGACACGGGATCGCTCACCGTCTTGACGGATGTCAATGGCTGGCGCCGTGGTAGCCGCTAACGTGGCGGGATGAACAATGGGCAACCGATGCCGGGCAATCCCGGACGCAAGGCGCTGGCGCTGCGCACGCTGGAGGACGCGGCCGGCTATTTCGCCCTGGCCGACGACATCCTTGGCCCGCGCTGGGCAACGCCCGCACAGTTCCGCTTTGGCGCCAGCAGCCTGCTGGGCGAAATCCTCGCCGTACTGGATGCGGCATGAGCCGCGCCATCCTGCTGGTGCTGGATTCGCTGGGCATTGGTGCATTGCCCGATGCCGGCACGTTCGGCGATGCCGGCGCAGATACCCTCGGCCACATCGCGGCGCATTGCCTGGCTGCGCGCTGCGGTTCCGGCACCGATGGCGCATTGCAGATTCCGCACCTGTCAAGTCTCGGTCTGGGCCATGCCGCGCAGCTGGCCAGCGGCAATTTTCCGGCGGGCCTGCAGAACCAGGTCCCGGCCCCGCTGGGCGCGTGGGGTTGCGCGCGCGAACGTTCGACCGGCAAGGACACCACGTCCGGCCACTGGGAAATGTGCGGCGTGCCGGTGTTGTTCGACTGGGGCTATTTCACCGCGCCGACGCAATCGTTTCCTGCCGAATTGCTCGACGCGCTGGTGCAGCGCGCGCAACTGCCCGGCGTGCTCGGCAACTGCCGCGCCTCGGGTACCACGATCATTGCGGAGCTCGGCGAAGCACATATCCATAGCGGCAAACCCATCGTCTATACCTCGGCCGACTCGGTGCTGCAGATCGCTGCGCACGAAGTGCACTTCGGGCTGGAGCGGCTATATGAGGTCTGTGCGATCGCGCGCGAACTGGTCGATCCGCTGAACGTTGCCCGGGTCATCGCGCGTCCGTTCACCGGTGACGATGCCGCCAGTTTCAAGCGCACCAGCAACCGCCGCGACTATTCGGTGCCGCCACCGGCACCGACCTTGCTGGATCGCCTGCAGGCCGCGCAGCGCGAAGTGATCGGCATCGGCAAGATCCCGGACATCTTCGCCCACCGTGGTATCACCCGCGAGGTCAAGGCGCACGGCATCGATGGCCTGTTCCAGGCCACGCTGGACGCCATGGACAGTGCCTCGGATGGCAGCCTGGTGTTCACCAATTTCGTGGATTTCGACCAGGAATACGGCCACCGGCGTGATCCGGCCGGTTATGCCAAGGCACTCGAAGCCTTCGACACCTTGCTGCCACAGTTGTTCGCACGCCTGCGCGATGACGATGTCGTGCTGCTGGCCGCCGACCACGGCAACGACCCCACCTGGCCGGGCAGTGACCACACCCGCGAGCACATCCCGATCCTCGCGTTCGGCCCACGCGTCTGCGCCGGCAGCATTGGCTGTCGCGACAGCTTTGCCGACATCGGCCAAAGCATTTCCACGTGGCTTGGCATCCCGCCGCTGGATGCCGGCGACGAATTCCTCGGAGCCATCCGCGCATGACCACACCCCACATCAATGCGCCGGCTGGCGCGTTTGCCGAAACCGTATTGCTTCCCGGCGATCCGGCGCGCGCACGCTGGATCGCCTCCGAGTTGCTGGAGGATGCCGTGCAGGTCACCGACGTGCGCAACATGCTTGGTTTCACCGGCACTTGGCGCGGTCAACGCGTGTCGGTGATGGGTACCGGCATGGGTATCCCGTCGTGTTCGATCTACGCGACCGAACTGGTGCGCGAATACGGGGTTCGGCGGCTGGTGCGGGTGGGCACCTGCGGCACCAGTGCGGTCGATGTGGCGTTGGGCGACATCGTGGTCGCGCTCGGCGCCAGTACCGATTCGCGGGTGAACCGCCAGCGGTTCGGCGGACATGACCTGGCGGCACTGGCGAGCTTCGCGCTGGTACGCGCGGTGGCCGATGCGGCGCACGAAGCTGGTCGCCCGCTGCGCATCGGCAACGTGTTTTCGTCCGACATGTTCTACCACCCGGATCCGGCCTTGTTCGACCTGCTGGACCGGCATGGCGTGCTCGGGGTGGAGATGGAAGCCGCCGGGCTGTACGGCGTGGCGGCCGAACTCGGGGTTGAAGCGATCGCGGTGCTGACCGTCTCCGACCAGATTCGCAACAAGCAGGCGATGCCGCCGGAACAGCGCGAAACCGGGCTGGAGGCGATGCTGAGGATCGTGCTGGATGCGGTCACGTCCTGAGTTGCGTTCAAGGGCAGCCGGTTAAACTGGCGCCATGGATGTTTCCCACCTGCTCGATGGGCTGAACCCGGCCCAGCGCGAAGCCGTCTCCGCTGCGCCCGGTCATTACCTGGTGCTGGCCGGTGCCGGTTCCGGCAAGACCCGCGTGCTGACCCACCGCATCGCCTGGCTGCATGAGGTGTTCGGCGTGCCGATGCACGGCATCCTTGCGGTGACCTTCACCAACAAGGCCGCCGGCGAAATGCGCGCGCGCATCGCCGCGCAGATGGGCGGTGAACCGCGTGGCATGTGGATCGGCACCTTCCATGGCATCGCGCATCGCTTGCTGCGCCTGCACTGGCAGGACGCCAGGCTGCCGGAAAGTTTCCAGGTGCTCGACAGCGACGACCAGCTGCGGCTGGTCAAGCGCGTGGTGAAGCAGCTGGAGATCGACGAAGCACGGTTCCCGCCGCGCCAGATCGTCTGGTGGATCAATGCGCAGAAAGACGAAGGCCGCCGGCCGCAGCACATCCAGCCAGGCTCTGATCAAAGCGGTGGCGATGAATTCAACGGTGTGATGCTGCGTGCCTATACCGAATACCAGCTGCGTTGCGAGCGCTCGGGCCTGGTCGATTTCGCCGAATTGCTGTTGCGCGCGCATGAAGTGCTGCGCGACACACCCGCATTGCTGGCGCATTACCGGCATCGCTTCGGCCAGTTGCTGGTCGACGAATTCCAGGACACCAACGCGATCCAGTATGGCTTCGTGCGGCTGCTGGCCGGCGACAAGGGACAGGTGTTCGTGGTCGGCGACGACGACCAGGCCATCTACGGCTGGCGTGGCGCCAAGGTCGAGAACGTGCAGCGCTTCCTGCGCGATTACAGATCGCCTGAGGTGGCAGCGCGGTGACGCTGAAGCTGGAACAGAACTACCGTTCCACCGCGAACATCCTCAATGCCGCCAACGCGGTGATTTCGCACAACGAGGATCGCCTCGGCAAGCAGTTGTGGACCGATGCCAGCGAGGGCGAATCGATCGACCTGTACGCCGCGTACAACGAAATCGACGAAGCGCGCTACGCGGTCGAGCGCATCGCGCAGTGGGTGCGCGATGGCGGCAGTTACGGCGATGCGGCGATCCTGTATCGCAGCAACGCGCAGTCGCGTGCATTCGAAGAAGCGTTGCTGGCCGCGCAGATTCCCTATCGCGTGTACGGCGGCATGCGCTTCTTCGAGCGCGCCGAGATCAAGGACACGCTGGCGTACCTGCGGCTGGTCACCAACCGTGACGACGACGCGGCGTTCGAGCGTGCGGTCAATACGCCGACGCGCGGGATCGGCGGGCGCACGCTGGACGAAGTGCGCAGCGTGGCGCGGATGCAGGCCTCGTCCCTGTGGGCGGCAAGCGCAACTGCTGGTCACTGGCAACGGCCTGGCTGGTCGTGCGCGCAATGCCATCGCAGCGTTCCTGGCACTGATCGACGGACTGGCCGGCGAATCCGCCGACATGACCCTGCCCGAAAAGATCGATCACGTGCTGGCGCGCAGTGGCTTGCGCGTGCATTACGAAAACGAATCGCGCGGACAGCTGGATTCGCGCACCGACAACCTCGACGAACTGGTGTCGGTCGCCTCGCGTTTCAGCCGCAGCGACGACCCGGAAGACGCGCAGATGAGCGAGCTGGTCGGCTTCCTCAGCTATGCCTCGCTGGAAGCCGGCGAAGGCCAGGCCCAGGCGGGCGCGGACGGCGTGCAGCTGATGACCTTGCACAGCGCGAAGGGCCTGGAGTTCCCGCTGGTGTTCCTGGCCGGCATGGAGGAAGGCCTGTTCCCGAACGCCAAGTCGGCCGAGGAAAGCGGGCGCATGGCGGAGGAACGCCGCCTGGCCTACGTCGGCATCACCCGCGCGCGCCAGCAACTGGTGCTGAGCCATGCCGAAACCCGCCGCATCCACGGCAGCGACATGTACGGCATGCCGTCGCGCTTCCTGCGCGAGATCCCGAAGCCGCTGCTGCGCGAGATTCGCCCGAAAGCCGCAGGTCGCGCGCGGCGGCTATAGCGATGCAACCGAATCGTTACCCGCCGCGCAATACCGGTCACGCAGCCATCGAACTGCCCGCGATCCGGATCGGTGCCAATGTGCGCCACCCGAGTTTCGGCAACGGGTCTCGTCACCGATGTCGAAGGCAGCGGCAACCACGCGCGCATCCAGGTCAACTTCGACGATGCGGGCAGCAAATGGCTGGTGCTGGCCTATGCCAACCTGTTGCCGGCCTGACGCCGAAATCCAGCCTCTTTCAATCATTCCAGCGCGTGCCTTCAAGGCGTCGCGCTGGCTAGCCTCAAACACGGTGAGACCATGATCAACAACGACGTCCTGCGCAGCATCCGTTACATGCTCGACCTGAGCGACAACAAGGTGATCGAGTTGATCAGCCTGCCGGACCCGGCCTACAGCATCGACAAGGAACAACTGGACGGTTTCCTGAAAAAGGAAGACGAAGACGGTTTCGTCGAATGTCGCGATGTCGTGCTGGCGCATTTCCTCGACGGTCTGGTCCTGCATTACCGTGGCAAGAACGAAAACCTGCCGCCGCGACCGGTGGAAAAGCGCGTCAACAACAACGTGGTGTTGAAGAAACTGCGGGTCGCCTTCGAGCTGAAGGATGTCGACATGCACCAGGTGTTCGAATCCGCAGGATTCCCGGTCACCAAGCCGGAACTCAGCGCCCTGTTCCGCCAGCCTGGCCACAAGAACTTCCGCCTGTGTGGCGACCAGATGCTGCGCAACTTCCTCAAGGGATTGACCCTGCACGTGCGCAACGTCTGATGCGAGCGACTGCACACAGCAAAGCCCTTCATCCGATGACTCCTGTCATCACGCACGGACGTATGCCTTGAACACCACGAACGACAACACGCCACCTGCCGACATCGACGACACCCAGCTGGTCGAACGCCTGCAGGCCGCCACCGAGGCGCTGGAACGCATCGCCGAAGATCACTCCTTGCTGGCGAAGTTGCCGACCGAAGCGCGCGACCGTTTGCAGCGCGCAGTCGCCGGTGTGTATCACCCGGATCCGATGGCGCGCCGCCAGCGCATGAAAGCCGCCGAACGCGCGCGCAATGCCGAGGCGATCGCCAAGGACGATGCGGTGCTGGACAACACCGGCATCCGTGAACTGCGCCGCAAGCCGGTGTTCACGACCACCAATTACTTCCCGCCGACCGGGTTCGAAGCCGATGACATCAAGCCGGGCGAGGAGGGCGCACGCACCACCCAACGTCAAACGGTGGAGCTTCAGCATTGCTACGTGTGCAAGCAGAAGTACAACGCGATCCATCATTTCTACGACCAGATGTGCCCGACCTGCGCCGAGTTCAATTTCCACAAGCGCACCGAGCTCGCTGACCTGCAGTGGCCGTGTTGCGTTGCTGACCGGCGGGCGGGTCAAGATCGGCTTCCAGACCGGCCTGAAACTGCTGCGTTGCGGCGCGCACCTGATCGTCACCACGCGCTTTCCGCGCGACTCGGCACTGCGCTATGCGGAAGAACCCGACTTCGAACAATGGAAGGATCGGCTGGAGATCTTCGGCCTGGACCTGCGGCATACGCCGAGCGTTGAAGCGTTCTGCCGTGGCTTGCTGGAAACGCATGAGCGGCTGGATTTCATCGTCAACAATGCCTGCCAGACCGTGCGCCGGCCGCCGAGTTTCTACACCCACATGATGGACGCCGAGCGCGCGGCGCTGGCCGATGCGCCGGAACCCATTCGCCAGTTGCTGGGCCGCTATGAAGGCATGCGCGATGCCGAGGCCGGTGAAGCCGGCAACGACAGCGCGGTGGCCGTGCTCGGCCAGGGCGGTCCGAGCTGCGCCAGGCCTGACCCATGCGGCGGAACTGTCGCAACTGCCGCTGTTGCAGGAAGAACTGCTGTCGCAGCAGCACCTGTTCCCGGAAGGCCGCCTCGACCAGGACCTGCAGCAGGTCGACCTGCGCGATCGCAACTCATGGCGCCTGCTGATGCACGAAGTGCCGTCGGTCGAGTTGCTGGAAGTGCAACTGGTCAATGCGGTCGCGCCGTTCCTGCTCAATGCACGTCTGAAGCCGCTGATGCTGCGCACGCCCGGCCACGACAAGCACGTCGTCAACGTGTCAGCGGTCGAGGGGCAGTTCTACCGCAACTTCAAGACCACCCGGCATCCGCATACCAATATGGCCAAGGCCGCGCTGAACATGATGACGCGCACCGCCGCCGCGGATTACCACGGCGACGGCATCCACATGAACAGCGTGGACACCGGCTGGGTGACCGATGAAGATCCGGTGGCACTGGCCGAGCGCAAGACGATCGAGGAACGCTTCCACCCGCCGCTGGACATCGTCGATGGCGCCGCGCGCATCCTCGACCCGATCATCGACGGCATCAACACCGGCAAGCACGTGTGGGGACAGTTCCTGAAGGACTACCGGCCTACCGATTGGTGAGTTCCAACAAAAAGAGCGGCGCCTGTTGGCGCCGCTCGTGGTCTTTCCCGACTGGCCTGGCTTCTGAGCCTGCCGCCTGCCGGATCAGGTAGCGCTTTCCTTCGGATTGCCGCCGAAACGGTTGTCGCCGGGCGTGCCGTCGGTTGCCATCCAGATGATCAGGATGATGCCACCGATGATCGGGATGAAGGCCAGCAGGAGCCACCAGCCACTGCGGTTGGTGTCGTGCAAGCGGCGTATCGCGACGGCCAGCGCGGGCAGGAACACCGCCAGCGCGTACAGGCTGTAGATCGGGCCGTAGCCGACCTCGTCGAAGCTGAGCCCCAGCATCCGGTCCAGCAGCATCGCGATGAACAACGCGATGAGGTGGAACAGCAGGAACATCCAGTATTCCTTGCGTCGCGCGCGCCCGCTGAAGCCCACGTAGTTCTTCAGTACTTTCAGGTACCACTCCATGCCCGCCTCCCGGTGTCGCGGCTCCCCGCCGCGCGACCGATGCTAGGGCAGATCCGGGGTGCGGTCACGCCGCACTGCGGTCACCAGCTGTAAAGCTTGAAATAGGTCATCGGCGCCTCGCCCTTGTCCCAGTCCAGCTTGCCGTCGCCATTGCGATCCTGGACGTAGTAAGTCGGTCCGCGGAAGGGCACGACCTTGACCATCTTCAGCATGCCGGCCACCCGGTATTCGGTGATCACGTCGCCATTGGATTCGGTGCGGGTCACCGGCACCGCGTCGGTGGGCAGGGTGGCGGTGGGGTCGCTGGCGCAGGCCGCGAGCAGCAGCGTTGCGAACACGGATCGAGAGAAGGGTGGTGGCGATGCGCATGGTCGGTCTCCGAGTGCGGGCTTGCAGTATGCCGGAGGCTCGCGTGTTGGCGGCGTAGGCTCTCGGCGTAAAATCGGGGCATGCCGAAACTTGTCCTGATCGATGGTTCCTCGTACCTGTATCGCGCCTTCCACGCGCTGCCGCCGCTGACCAATGCCGCGGGCGAGCCGACCGGCGCGCTGTTCGGCGTGGTCAACATGCTGCGCGCGCACCTGAAGGAGCAGCCGGACTATGTGGCCTTCGTGCTGGATGCGCCCGGCAAGACCTTCCGTGACGACCTCGACCCCGAGTACAAGGCCAACCGTCCGCCGATGCCGGACGAACTGCGCGCGCAGGTCGAGCCGATGATCGCGATTGTCGAGGCGCTCGGCTTCCCGCTCATCCGCATCAGCGGCGTCGAGGCCGACGACGTGATCGGCACGCTGGCGGTGCAGGGTGCACGCGCCGGCCTGGACGTCACCATTTCCACCAGTGACAAGGATTTCGCCCAACTGGTGCGGGAGCCGTCCACCGGCAGTCGTGTCGCCCTGGTCAACACCATGAGCGGCAGCAAGCTGGATTCCGATGCGGCGGTGATCGAGAAGTTCGGCGTGCGCGCCGACCAGATCATCGATTACCTGGCGCTGATGGGCGACAAGGTCGACAACATTCCCGGCGTCGACAAATGCGGGCCCAAGACCGCCGCCAAATGGCTGGCCGAATACGACACGCTGGATGGCGTGATTGCCAATGCCGACAAGATCGGCGGCAAGATCGGCGAGAACCTGCGTGCGGTGATCGATCGCCTGCCGCTGAACCGCATCCTGACCACCATCAAGACCGATGTGCCGCTGGAGCAGGCACCGGACCAGCTGCAGCTGCGCGATCGCGATGTGGATGCCCTGCGCGGCCTGTACGCGCGCTACGGCTTCAACCAGGCGTTGAAGGAACTCGATGGCGGCGGCGCGCCCGCGGCGGCAGAGAAGGAACCGGGCGTGGCGCGTGGCAGCGGCTTTGTCGCGCCATCGGCTTCGGCGCCTGCCGAGCCTCGATCCAGCGCTGTCCGCACCGGGCGAATACGAATGCGTGACCACCACCGAACAACTCGACGCCTGGGTCGCACGCCTGCAGGCCGCCGATCGAATTCGCCTTCGATACCGAAACCGACTCGCTGGACGCGATGCGCGCCAACCTCGTCGGCATCAGCTTCTGCGGTCGAGGCCGGCAAGGCCTGCTACATCCCGCTGGCGCATGAGATCCCCGGCGCAGTGCAATTGCCGCGCGAAGCGGTGCTGGATGCATTGCGTCCGGTGCTTGCCGATGCAGGCAAACGCAAGCTCGGCCAGCACGGCAAATACGACATCCACGTGCTGCGTCGGCACGGCATCGACGTGGCCGGCTATGCCGACGACACCATGCTGGAAAGCTTCGTGCTCAATGCCGGCATCGCCCGCCACGACATGGACTCGCTGGCGCAGCGGCATCTTGGTTACACGACCATCAAGTACCAGGACGTGGTCGGCAAGGGCGCCAAGCAGATTGGCTTCGCCCAGGTCGCGCTGGACGATGCGACCCGCTACGCGGCGGAAGACGCCGACATCACCCTGCGCCTGCATCAGGTCTTGAAGCCGCAACTCGAGGCCGATGCCGGCTTGTTGTCGGTGTATCGCGACATCGAGATGCCGCTGGTGCCGGTGCTGGCGCGGGTGGAAGCCAATGGCGTGCTGATCGATGCCGATGAATTGCGCCGGCAATCGGCCGACCTGTCGCGGCGGATGCTGACCGCGCAGCAGCAGGCCACCGAACTGGCCGGACGCAGCTTCAACCTGGATTCGCCCAAGCAGCTTGGCGCGTTGCTGTTCGACGAACTCAAGTTGCCGGCGATGGTGAAGACGCCGGGCGGCGCGCCCTCGACCAATGAGGAAGCGCTGGAGGCGATCGCCGACCAGCACGAGCTGCCGCGGATCATCCTGGAGTACCGCGGGCTGGCCAAGCTGCGCAGCACCTACACCGACAAGCTGCCGGAGATGATCAATCCCGAAACCGGCCGTGTGCACACCAGCTACCACCAGGCGGGCGCGGCGACCGGACGGCTGTCATCGTCCGATCCCAACCTGCAGAACATCCCGATCCGCAGCGAAGACGGACGTCGCATCCGCACCGCCTTCATCGCGCCAGCGGGACGCAAGCTCGTCGCCTGCGACTATTCGCAGATCGAACTGCGGATCATGGCCCACCTGTCCGAAGACCCGGCGCTGCTGCGCGCCTTCGCGGCGGGTGCCGATATGCACCGTGCCACCGCTGCGGAAGTGTTCGGCAAGACGCTCGAAGAGGTCTCGGCCAACGAGCGTCGTGCGGCCAAGGCGATCAACTTCGGCCTGATGTACGGCATGAGTGCGTTCGGCCTGGCCAGGCAGCTCGGGATCGCCCGTGGCGAGGCGCAGGACTACATCGCCCTGTATTTCAGCCGCTATCCCGGCGTGCGCGACTTCATGGAGCGCACCCGTGAGCAGGCGCGCGAGCGGGGCTATGTGGAAACCGTGTTTGGCCGTCGGCTGGCCCTGGACTACATCCACTCGCGCAACGCCGCCCAGCGTGCCGGCGCCGAGCGCGCCGCGATCAACGCGCCGATGCAGGGCACCGCCGCCGACATCATCAAGCGCGCGATGGTCGACATCGACGGCTGGCTGGACGGGCAGCGTGGCCAGGCCCTGATGCTGATGCAGGTCCACGATGAACTGGTGTTCGAAGTCGACGAAGCCTTCCTGCCGACCCTGCTGGAGCAGGTTCCGGCGCGCATGACGGCCGCAGCGGATTTGCGGGTCGCCCTGGTGGTCGATAGCGGGGTCGGCGACAACTGGGATGAGGCCCACTGAGGCCGGGTTCCTGGACGGCTGGTTCGCCGAAATCCCGCATTCCAGAGCGGTTCCAACCGATGCGTGAATTGGCGCATGAATAATTCCTGAACTCACCGGTTTTTTAACGGAAATCTTCACGAACCATCAATGTGGGAAGTGGTCATATCACTCGCGACAGATGCAACGTCTGTCGTCGATCACTACCCCTCCCCTGGTGTGATCTGGAGTGCAGGTTCTCCCCAAACCTGTACTCCCTGGCCCCGCAGCCCCCCCTGGCTTGCGGGGCTTTTTTATGCGTTGCCTAAGCGCGCTCGCCCAGCCAATCCCTCGGGCGCAGGTAGTCGGCGAGGCGCGCTTCGGCGCTGCCGGGTTCGGGTGTGAAGCCGTATTCCCAACGCACCAGCGGCGGCAGGCTCATCAGGATCGATTCGGTACGGCCTCCCGACTGCAGGCCGAAGTGGGTGCCGCGGTCGAACACCAGGTTGAACTCCACGTAGCGGCCGCGCCGGTACAGCTGGAACTGGCGTTCGCGCTCGTCGTACGGCGTGTCCTTGCGACGTTCGACGAGCGGCAGGTAGGCATCCAGGAAGCCATCGCCGACCGCGCGCATGTAGCCGAAATCGTCGTCGAAACGGGTATGCAGGTCGTCGTAGAACAGCCCGCCGACGCCGCGGGTTTCGTCGCGATGCCTGAGCAGGAAATACTCGTCGCACCAGCGCTTGTGCGCGGTGTAGCGTTCTTCGCCACCGAACGGTTCGCATAGATCGCGCGCGACCTGATGCCAATGCCGCACGTCCTCGTCGACCGGATAGAACGGGGTCAGGTCGAAGCCGCCACCGAACCACCACGCCACGGTTTCACCATCTTTCTCGGCGCGGAAATGGCGGACGTTCGCATGGGTGGTCGGCAGGTGCGGATTGCGCGGATGGAATACCAGCGACACGCCCACCGCCCGCCATTGCGCGCCCACAAGCTCCGGCCGCGCCGCCGTTGCCGAAGGCGGCAAACGGTTGCCGGAGACATCCGAGAATCCGATCCCGGCCTGCTCGAATACCGCGCCATCGCGCAGGATCCGGGTCCGGCCACGGCCAGCCAGCAGGGTGTCATTGGGTGCGCGGGTCCAGGCGTCCTCGACGAAGCGGGCCTGGCCATCGGCATCTTCAATCGCCGTGCAGATGCGGTCCTGCAAGCTGGTGAGGTAATCGCGGACGGTGTCGATGGGCGGTATTGGCGAATCCATTGGCGGATTGTAAGCGGCCACCCGTGAGCGATATGTCGGGCAGACCAAGCAAGTACCGTCATCCCGGCGCACGCCGGGATCCAGCTCTTGAAGCTTCGGGGTTGAAAGATGGACTCCGGCGTATGCCGGAGCGACGAACGGACCTAGCCCCGCAGCCGCGGAATCCCGTGCTCGTCGCGCTCTTCGATCGCGGCGGTATCGGCGATCTGCTGGCGCAGGTCGCGGCCGGGCAGGTCGAGCAGGGGCGCGCCGCGCTGGCTGCGCAGGGCATTGGCATAGGCCAGCCGTGCGCGCGGTTCGTCGCCGGATTGCGTGGCGATGTCGCCAAGGGTTTCCCAGGCCGCGCTGCCGGCACCCTGCGCAATGGCCCGGTGCAGGGCGCGTTCGGCTTGCGGCAGGTGGCCTTGCGCCTTCGCCAGCCGGGCGATTGTCAGCAGCAGGGCGGGGCTGGAGGGATGCGACTGCAGCCAAGTCTCGGCTTGGGTGCGTCGCTCTTCCAGGCGCGCCACGTCCATTTGGCCATACAGGTCGGCCAGGTCATCATCCCACTGGCGGTCGATTGCCTGTTCCAGGCTGCGCGTGGCGGCTTCGTTCCAGCCCATCTTGGCCGCGCGTGTGGCATACGCTGCAACGACGGGTGCGGTGGTTTGCACGCCTTGTGGCAGTGCGTCCCAGCGATCCGCCAATTCACTGGCGTTGCCGGCTTGTTGCAGCGACTGCGCGCCCCACTGTGCCTGCAATGCGTCCAGGCGAGGTCGCTGGCAACGCCTGTTGCTGGCGCAACGCACCCAGCAGGCCGTAGGCCTCGAAGCTGCGGCCGCTGGCGGCCAGCGCATCGGCGCGCAACTGCAAGCCGCGCGGTGGTAGTGGTTGCGCCCGCAGGGCGTCCAGCGCAGCCAGCGCGTCGGTCGGATTGTCGCGCGCCAGCGCATGTTCGGCGCGCAGCAGCGCCTGGTGGGTGGCATCGCGTTCGCCCAGTGCATCCAGATGTGCGGATGCCGCCGCATCGTCACCACGCGCAGCAGCGGCGCGCGCGGCATGGATGCGTGCCAGGTTGCCGCTTTCGCCATGCGCTGCCGCCTGAGTCAGCAATTGCTCGGCGCGTTGGTACTCGCCACGCTGGTGGGCATGCAGGCCGTCGATCAACTGCGCGCGGGCGCGACGTTTGCGATGTCGCCTGAATGCCACGAAGGGCAACCGCAACAGGTTCCACAGCAGGGCGACGCCGAACATGAAGGCCAGCAACAAGCCCAGTCCTGCCGCTACCGTGGTCTGGTAATCGGTGCCACGGAAGCGCACCAGCACATAGCCCGGATCCTGCAGCAGCAGCTGCGCCAGCAATGCGCCCAGCACGGCCAGCACCAGCCAGAACAACACGCTGCGGAACAGGTTCATCTCGTCTCCAATCCTTTCTGTCTGCAATTATCGAACTGGAGCATTGCAAGCAGCCTGCAAGGGCGATGTGAGCGGTCATTGCCCGCGCAATGCACGCAGCTGCTGCAGGGCGCTGCCAGAGAGCGGCGCATCTACTTGCAACGTGATCGCCTTGAGTTCGCCAATTCGCTTGCGGTCCGTCGCCAGTTTCGATGGCTGCAATTTCTCCAGCCATGCGTCGATCCGGTCCAGTGCAATCGCCATGCCCGCATCATCGCGGCGTTCGACCGCTGCGCGCGCCAGGCTCAGTTCGACCTGCATCGATGCCAGCGCCGCTTCGCGATCCGCGCGCTCGCGCAGGCCGGCGCCCGCAGTCGGTTGCACGCGCACGATCCTGTCCAGCAAGCGCTCGTACCATGGTGACTGCGGGTCGGAGATTTGCGCCGTCGTTGTTGGCATGTCCTGCAGGTCTTTCGCCAGCGCATCCAGCAAGGCGTTGGCGCGGATCCGCGGATCCATGCCAAGCGCATCGAGCGCGGCCTGCTCCTGCGCAAGCGTCTGCCGCAGGTTGAGATAGGCGGGATCGTCGATGCCCCCCAGCAACGGCGCGGCCAGTGCCAGCGCGCGGCGAGCACCGTCGAGGTCATCGGCCAGTTGCAGGCGTTGCTGGCCGATGCCCGAGCAGCAATTCAAGCTCGTCCAGGCGCAGCGCCTGCGCACTGTCGCGGTCGGGGTCGGCGATCCTGGAAATGCTGTCTTCCAGCAGCGTGGCGCGCTCGCCGATGCCGAGCAGTTCGTCGCGCAACACGCGATTGGTGGCTTCGGCCTGTTGCAGGCGCTTCGCCTGCGCCTGCTGGGTGAGTGCGCAGGCCGGCCACGCTGGCATCCAGCGCCTGCCGCTGTTGCTCGGCCTGGGCGGTGGACTGCGCCTGCTGGTGCTGCCAGTAGCGCCAGCCGTACATGCCGGCGACCGTCAACACGAGCAGCAGCAGGAGCAACAGCAACAGACCGCCGGCGCGCGAGCGGCGCGGCGGCACGGTGGTGACAGGGCGGGGGACGCGTTCACCCCATGATGCTAAACGAAACGCTGCGAACGCGCTGGCCGCCGCCTGCAACAAGGCGCCCGGGGTTGCGCTGTTTGCAACCGTGATGCGCTGGAAACCCGCGGTGCGGGCGATATCGGCGAGGCGCTGGCTGGCAGCGACCACGGCGACGTCAGTGAGTGCAGCATCGCTGCCTGGCGGTGCGTGCCGTGCGCAGGCGTTGCAGTGCATCCTGGCTGCTCAGGACCAGCAGGACGCGTTGTGGTGATGCCAGGGCGGCATCGAGCGCAGTGAGCGCGCGCGCGGATGGCGATCGCCCGCCGTGCATAGACATCCGCACGCATGACATGCGCGCCGCGTTCGGCCAAGACCGGTGCAAGCATTCCGCGGCCACCGGGTGCAGTGACAAGCCCGATACTGCGGGCCCGGACGTCCTGCAGTTCCGGCATCGCCAGCAGGCCTTCGCTGTCCATCCGCGAGGGCGCACGTGCCTCGATTCCCGCGCGCTGCAGGGCGCGCCGAGTGCCGCTGCCGACGGCCAGCCAGGCTGTGGTCAGGGCGCGCTTGCAGGGGTTGCAGTGCCGCCGCCGCACGCACGGCATTCGGGCTGGTCCAGACCGTGATATCCGCTCGCCAGCGCCCGCCTGCAGGATGTCGCGGTGGTGCTGGTCGGTCAGGGGTTCGATCACGAACGGCGACAATGCCAGCACGTGTGCGCCATGCCGCTTGGCGGCCGCGCGCAGGCCGCCATGCTGGCCGCGCGGGCGCAGCGACAGCACGGTCCACCCTTGCAGTGTCTGCGCATGGCCTGGACGGATTGGGCGGGTTGGCAGGCGCATCGACATCAGTATCAGCTTGGCATAGCCCCCTTGCATGCGGCAGGCTGTGCGGCATGGACATGACATCGACACCCGTTTCGCCATTGGAAGGCTTGGCCGCACATTACCTGGCGATGCCGCCGGTCGCGGCGCTGCAAACCCGTGATCGACCACTGGCAGGACGGCCACCTGCGCCTGCTCGCGCCGCTGGCTGCCAACGTCAATGACAAGGGCTGCGCGTTCGGCGGCAGCCTGTGTTCGCTGATGACGCTGGCGTCCTGGGGGCTGGTCAACCTGGAGCTGGCGCAACAGGGCATCGACGCCGATATCTTCGTTGCCGACAGCCGCGTGCGCTACCTCAAGCCGGTGTTCGAGGACCTGCAGGTCGAGGCGTGTTTCGACGATGCCGGCGAGCGCGTGGCGTTGCTGGACGCATTGCGCAGGCAGGGCCGGGCCAGCATCCGCCTGAAGGCGCGAACGCTGCTGACCGATGGCGGCGTGGCGGCGACCTTCGTCGGCCGCTACGTGGCGATCGTCCAGGGGTTGATTCGTGGCGCCTGCTGGATGTCATGCCGGCCGGCACGCACCCGTGCAGTACCCGGGATCGCGATAGGATGACCGACCCCCGCGGAGAGACGCCATGACCCGACTGCTGCTGCGTTGCCTGCTGCTGTGCTGCCTGGCGTCTTGCCTGACGATGCTGGCTGGCTGTCCGAAGTCCGCCAGCAAGGGCACCGCGCTGGACGAGGTGCAGTACGCCTATTCGGCGGCGATCCGCTGGGGCGATTTCGAGGGTGCCTGGAACCTGGTCGATCCCGAGTATCGTGACAAGCATCCGCTGACCGACATCGATTTCTCCCGCTACAAGCAGGTGCAGATTTCCGGTTACCGTGAACAAGGCAGGACGATCCAGCCCAGTGGCACGGTGATGCGCGACATCGAGATCGGCGTGATCAACCGCAATACCCTGGCCGAGCGCACGGTGCGCTATCGCGAGAATTGGCGCTACGACGAAGAGGCCGAAGACCTGGTGGCTGGACGGTGGCCTGCCTGATCTGTGGCAGGGCGAGTAGGCCTGTTTTTTCTTCGGTTTTGCGTCATCGCGCCATAGCGGCGACAATCGCCGCCCGCACGCTCTTGGCTGGTGTTCCTCGTGAATCTTGCTGAACTGATGGCCTTCGCCGGCCGTCACCCGTACCTCTCGCTGGCCCTTGCCGGGTTGACCCTTGCGCTGATCTACAACGAAATTGCCGGACGCCTGTCCGGGATTCGGCGGATCGGCCCTGCCACGCTGACCGCGTTGATCAACCGCGACAACGCGCTGGTGGTCGACTTGCGCGCGGCGGCCGACTTCGACAAAGGCCACATCGCCGGCGCGAAGAATGTGCTGCTGAGCCAGTTCGATCCCGAGAACAAGCAACTGACCGCGGCCAAGGCGCTGCCGGTGGTGCTGGTGTGCAAGGTGGGCGAGAGTGCAAATTCCGCGGCCAAGCGCCTGCTCAAGGCCGGCTTCAGCAACGTCAGCGTGCTTGAAGGCGGCGTGCAGGCCTGGCAAGCCGCCGACCTGCCGTTGGTGAAAAAAGGCCGCGGCTGAGCGCTGCCGTCGCCTGCCGGCGTGCGGAAGTTTTTGCAAACCGGGCCTTGCAACCGGCCGTGAAAACCCCAAGTCAGGAAGCACGCATCGATCGATGCGATAATCCACCCCTTAATTCGCGCGTCAATACGCATTGCCTGGAGCCACCATGTCTGATGAAACCCTGAACGGCGCAGCCCCGGCTGCCGAAGCCCAGCAGCCGCAAGGCCCGAGCTTCACCGTCGAGAAGCTCTACATGAAGGATCTGTCCTTCGAGGCCCCGAATGCCCCGCAGGTCTTCAACGAGCAGGGTCAGCCCGACCTGCAGATGAAGCTCAGCCAGAAAGTGCAGCGCCTGGCCGATGCCGCGTTCGAAGTCAGCCTGGGCATCACCGTGACCTGCACCTTGAACGGCAAGACCGCGTATCTGGCGGAAGTCGAGCAGTCCGGCGTGTTCGGCCTGGCCGGTTTCGACGAGCAGATGCTCGACGCGATGCTCGGCACCCAGTGCCCGAACATCCTGTATCCGTATGCGACCGCCGCGATCGGCCAGCTGATCACGTCTGGCGGATTCCCGCCGTTCCCGATGCAGCCGATCAACTTCGACGCGCTGTATGCGCGAAAACCTGCGCCAGCGTGCCGAGCAGATGGCACAGGAGCAGGCGGGTGGCGGTTTGCTCGAGAACACGGAAGCTGCTGGCAACGCGTAAGCTCAAGATGATCCGTGGCCGTCCAGAGGCGTAGCAACCCGGGCTATCGGAACGTTCCGCCCGGCCATGCATGGCCGGGCGCTCGAGGTCGCAGCTGATGCCGACAGGGCATCCTCTGGCCGCGACCTCTCGCCTTTCGGTTGCGGTACTTGGCGCGGGCTCCTGGGGCACCGCGCTTGCTGCGCTGATCGCGCGCCATGGGCACCCCACCACGTTGTGGGGTCGCGATGCGGCGATGGTCCAGGCCATCGCCGCGGACCACGAGAACCCCCGCTACCTGCCTGGCATTTCCGCTGCCTGAAAGCCTGCGCGCCACCGGCGTGTTGGCCGATGCCATGGCCGGTGCCGACCTGGTGCTGGTGGTGGTGCCATCGCACGCATTCGGCGAGACCCTGCACGCGCTGGCGCCCTTGCGTCCGGCGCATGCCGGCGTGGCGTGGGCGACCAAGGGTTTCGAGCCCGGCAGCGGCCGCTTCCTGCATGAGGTCGCGGGCGACATCCTCGGCAACAGCGGGCGTGGCGACGACGTGCCGTTGGCCGTGGTCACCGGCCCATCGTTCGCCAAGGAAGTCGCGGCCGGCCTGCCGACGGCACTGACCGTGCATTCCGAGGACCCTGGACTTCTGCCAGCAGGTCGCCGACATCCTGCATGGCCCGGCGTTCCGTGCCTATACCGGCAACGACATGCGTGGCGCCGAGCTTGGCGGCGCAATGAAGAACGTGCTGGCGGTCGCCACCGGTGTCGCCGACGGCATGGGCCTGGGCCTGAACGCGCGCGCCGGCCTGATCACCCGTGGCCTCAACGAAATGCTGCGGCTCAATATCGCCATCGGCGGCCAGCCGGAAACCCTGATGGGCCTGGCCGGGTTGGGCGACCTGGTGCTGACCTGCACCGGCGACCTGTCGCGCAACCGCCGGCTGGGCCTGGCGCTGGGTCGTGGCCAATCGCTGGACGATGCCGTGCGCGAGATCGGCCAGGTGGTCGAATCGATCCAGACCGCGGACGAAGTCATGCGCCAGGCCGAAGCGCATGGCGTCGAGCTGCCGATTTCCAGCAATGTCCGCGATGTCCTGCATGGCGACATCAGCCCGGCCGAAGGCCTGCGCCGATTGATGGCGCGCGAGCAGAAGGCGGAATATCCGCAGGCGTTGTTCGACCACTGATGCGCCGCGGCGCTGCGCCGCGCCGCAAGGGTCGATCTGGATTCAATCCTGCCAAGCAACCCGCAAAGAAAACGCCCGGCCGAAGCCGGGCGTTTGGCTCGTTGCAGCAGGGGAGGGGCTGCAACGACCTGCTGATGCGCCTGACAGGACGCGCATCGAGTCCGCTCCAGTCCAGGGAAGGCTTACCAGGTCAGGCGCGGGCCAACCGTCCACTGGGTGTCGCCACCATTGGCGATCTTGACGTCAGCCGCAACGCCCCAGCTCGGGTTGAACTTCACCTGTGCGCCAAGGCGGCCATAGACGTCGCCGTTGTAGTTCTTGCCATCCTCGTAGCCGAGCATCGCGTAGCCCTCGAGCATCGGGGTCAGTGCGGCGCGCACGCCACCTTCGACGCTGTAGCCGTCGAGATTTGCGCCACCACCGGCATCGAACTTGTCATAGGCCACGTTGGCGACGAAGTCGGCCTTCGGCGAAATCGCCTTGTTGTAGCCCACACCGGCGCGCCACTGGTCGAAGTCCACGCTGGTGCCCTTGATCTTCTGGTTGGAGTAGCTCCGAAAGAGATGCACGTTCGGGTGCACGGCGACCGAACCGTCCAGGCCCCAACCGTCGGCATTGCCGGTGTTGCTGTCGGTGTAGACGTAGCTGCCTTGCACATGGTTGTAGGAGATGCCGTCGGCCGCAGAGGCCGCGAAGGGCAGGGCGCAGGCCAGTGCGAGCGCAGAAAATTTGATCAGGGCGGGGGAACGCTTCATGGGGGGACGCCTCGTTGTTGTTATGTGGTCACGGCGGAACCATTGCTGTCCGTCGTGGCGCGCATTGTGTCGAGGCCCGTGCAACCGGCGCTGAATACAGAACTGATCGGTACAGGAACTATTTAGGTTCGATCATGTCGAAGTGCGCGCTCAGCCGCCGCCGGCGAACCCCAGCTGTCGCCAGGCTTCGAACACCATCACTGCCACCGTGTTCGACAGGTTGAGGCTGCGGTTGTTCGGGCGCATCGGCAGGCGCAGTCGCTGCGCTTCCGGGATCGCGTCGAACACATCCTGCGGCAGGCCACTGGTTTCGCTGCCGAACAGGAACGCATCGCCATCACGATAGGCCGGTGCATCGAAACGCTGCGTGCCGCGGGTGGACAAGGCGAACACGCGCGGCGATGCGCCATTCGCGCGTTCGATTGCAGCAAGTGCGGCTTGCAGGTCGTCGTGGACCTGCATCGGTGCGTACTCGTGGTAATCCAGGCCCGCGCGGCGCAGCTGGCGGTCGTCGATGTCGAAACCCAGCGGGTTGAACCAGATGCAACTGTGCACCGGTATTGGCGCACAGGCGGATCACGTTGCCGGTATTGGGCGGGATTTCCGGGCGATGCAGGATCACGTGGAACATCGTGTCACCTGTTCACCACGGCAACGGCTGGCCGCGCCAGTCGAGGAAATGGCCCGAATCGTCGATCGTGGCGGCATCGATGACCTGCAGCAGGTCGCGCACGGAATCGTCGCTGTCGGTCGTGGCGCTGGCGCCGCCCATCTCGGTCTGTACCCAGCCCGGATGCAACGCAAGCACCACGATGCCGCGTGCACGCAACGCATGCGCAAGCTCCACCGTCAGCATGTTCTGCGCGGCCTTGCTGCTGCGGTAGCTGGGAGAGCGGAATTCGCTGCAGCGGGCGATCGAACCCATCACCGAACTCAGGTTGGCGATCCGTGCGCCATCCGCCAGCACAGGTGCAAGCGCCTGGGTGAGCATGAACGGGCCGATCGCGTTGATGCGGAAGCTGTCTTCAAGGATTGCCGGATCGATGTGGCCGAAACGTTCGCCGGAATGCAGCACGCCGGCGTTGTTGACGAGCAGGTCGATGCGGCCATCGGTGTCCAGCACCAGTGGCAGTTCGCGGACGAACTCCGTGCGCGATTTTCCGTTGGCGACATCCAGCGGCAAGACGTGAAGCCGGCCGGGGAATTCGCCTGCAAGCGTGTTGAGCGCAGTCGCCTTGCCGGGTTGCCGGCACGTGGCGATGACATGGTCACCGCGTTCCAGCAGTTGGCGGACGAAGGCCAGTCCGAGCCCGCGGTTGGCACCCGTCACCAAGCTGTTCATGCGCATCATGACTCCCCTGGATGGCTTCTGGCCCATGTGTCGGGCGTTGGCCGAGGGTAATATCAAAAGTCTTTGCCGTCCCGCCTGGAGTTGCGCATGCCTGTATTCCGTCCCGCCGTCCTCGCCCTTGCCATGACCGTTGCGTTGGGTGCCGGCGCCTACGCGCCAGCGGTGATCGCTGCCAATGCCCCGGTCGTCGACATCGCCCATGACACCTTCACCCTGCCCAATGGGCTGCGGGTGATCGTGCATACCGACCGCAAGGCGCCCATTGTCGCCGTCAACATCTGGTACCACGTCGGCAGCAAGGACGAGCCCAGCGGACGCAGCGGCTTCGCCCATCTGTTCGAACACCTGATGTTCAACGGGTCGGAGAACTACCCGGGCGAGTTCTTCGCCCCGTTCAAGCAGGTCGGCGTGACCGGCCAGAACGGCACCACCAATTCCGACCGCACCAACTATTTCGAGAACGTGCCGACCACCGCGCTGGACATGGCGTTGTGGATGGAATCCGACCGCATGGGCCACCTGCTGGGCGCGATCGACCAGGCCACCCTGGACGAGCAGCGCGGCGTGGTCCAGAACGAGAAGCGGCAGGGCCAGAACCAGCCCTACGGGCAGGTCTGGGATGCGCTGGGCAAGGCCATGTATCCGGTGGGCCACCCGTACCACCACAGCACCATTGGCTCGATGAACGACCTCAACGCGGCCAAGCTTGACGACGTCAAGAACTGGTTCCGTACCTGGTATGGCCCGAACAATGCGGTGCTGGTGCTGGCCGGCGACATCGACCTGGCCACCGCCAAGGCCAAGGCCGCCCAGTATTTCGGCGACATCCCGGCCAGCCCGACCATGGCTCAGCCGAAAATCGACGTCGCCGCGCACACCACCGACAGCCGCGCCGAGATGATCGATGCGGTACCGCAGTCGCGCATCTACAGGATGTGGAACGTGGCCGAGTTTGGCCAGGCCGACCTCGACCGCCTGCAGGTGCTGGCGCGGATCCTGGGAGGCGGCAAGTCCTCGCGCCTGGACAAGCGCCTGGTGCACCAGGACAAGCTGGTCGACAGCGTCGGCAGCGGCGCCTACGGCTCGCAGCTGGGCTCGAACTTCATGATCACTGCCGACGTGAAGCAGGACGTGGACGTCGCCAAGGTCGAGGCGATCATCGACGAGGAGCTCAAGCAGCTGCTCAAGGACGGCCCGACCCAGGACGAGGTCGACCGCGCGCGCACGGTCATCAAGGCCGGCTGGATCCGCGGCGTGGAGCGTATTGGTGGTTTCGGCGGCAAGGCCGATGCACTGGCGGAATGCGCGACCTACACCGGCAACCCCGGCTGCTTCCGCGACAGCCTGAAGACCCTGGAAAACGTGAACGTCGCCAACCTGCGCGACACCGGCAACACCTGGCTGGGCGCGGGCAAGGGCAGCCACACCCTGGTGGTCAACCCGGGCAAGCGCGTTGACGTCGCTGAAGATCCCGCTGGCACACCTGCCCCGTTCAAGCTGCCGGCGGTGGATGCCAGGTACAAGACCGCCGCCAGTGGTGTGGACCGCAGCAAGGGCGTGCCGGTGACGGCCAGCTTCCCCGACCTCAAGTTCCCCAGCCTGCAGCGCGCGACGCTGGCCAACGGCACCCAGTTGATCCTGGCCGAGCGCCACGACATCCCGGTGGTGCAGATGAGCTATCAGTTCGTGGGTGGCTATGCGGCCGATCCCGCCGGCAAGCAGGGCATCGCCAGTTTCAGCAGTTCGTTGCTGGATGAAGGTGCCGGCAAGCTGGACGCGCTCGCATTCGCCGATCGGGCCGAATCGCTGGGCGCGAATCTTGGCGCCGGTGCCTCGCTGGACAACAGCAGCGCCTACTTGTCCGCACTTCGCGAAAACCTCGACCCGTCCGTGGCGCTGTTCGCCGACATGCTGCGCAGGCCGCGCTTCGAGCAGAAGGACATCGACCGGGTCAAGGGCCAGTGGATTGCCGGCATCAAGCAGGAAAAGGCGCAGCCCAATGGCATGGCCTCACGCGTATTGCCAGGCTTGATGTACCCCGCAGGTCATCCATATGCCGCCCCGCTGAGTGGCACCGGCACCGAGGCCTCCATCGCCAGGCTGACCCGCAATGAGCTGATCGCGTTCCAGGACCAGGCGATCCAGCCGCAGGGCGCTACCCTGGTGGTGGTGGGTGACACCACGCTTGCGGACATCGTGCCGGTGTTGAACACGCATTTCGGCGACTGGAAGGCCACGGGTGCGGCTGCGGTGGCAACCACCATTCCTGACGTGGCCGGCAAGACCAGCCCGCGCGTGTTCCTGATCGACCAGCCGGGTGCGGTGCAGGCGAACATTTTTGCCGCGAAACTCGTGCCGTCGAGCAAGGACGCCAGTGCCACGGTGTTCGACATGGCCAACATGGTGATTGGTGGGGACTTCACCTCGCGGCTGAACATGAATCTGCGTGAGGACAAACACTGGTCCTACGGCGCCCGCAGCGGTGCCGGTGGCGCGGTTGGCCAGCGCATCTGGCGAGTCAGCGCGCCGGTGCAGATCGACAAGACCGGCGAGTCGATTGCCGAGATCAAGCGCGAGCTGGACGCGTACACCAGCGGCAAGCAGGGCGCCACGGCAGATGAGCTGCAGCGCATGCAGAAGATCCTGACCCTGAGCCTGCCGGGCGCGTACGAAACTGCGTCATCGGTGATGGGCACCATTGCCGGCAATGTGCTCTATGAGCGCCCGGACGACTATGTGTTCCAGCGCAAGGCGGAGATCGAAGGCATGACCACTGCGCAGGTGGATGCCGAAGCCAAGACCATCGACCCGAAGGCGCTGACCTGGGTGATCGTGGGCGACGTGTCCAGGATCGAACAACCGATCCGCGCGCTCGACCTTGGGCCAGTGCAGGTGATCGATGCCGACGGCAACGCCAAGCAATAAGCTGCGGCTCGGCGCGCATGCCTGATAGTCGGGCCATGCCGTCATGTGAACCGTGGTGATGCAAGCCATCAAGACGCACCGGGCGACAATCCGGTGCGTTTTCTTTTATTTCCGATGTGGGGGTTCCGATGCGCCAGTTGCCTGTTTTCGCCGCCACCGTCCTGTTGGCCGGACTGTCTGGCTGCACCTTCGTGCACATGGCGCCGGGCGCCAGCAAAGTGACGGTGCTGGCCGCTGCACCGACGGGCTGCGAGAAGCGTGGCGAGGTCGAAGTGTCGGTCAAGGACCGGTTGGGCCCGTACGAGCGCAGTGAAGCGCAGGTTCGTGACGAACTGGAAACCCTGGCGCGCAACGAAGCTCCCGGCCTGTCCGCTGACCGCATCAGCCCGCTGACGCCCCCCAATGATGGTGGGCAGCGCTGGGCGATGTGGCGTTGCCGTCGCTGAAACCGACTGGCAAAACTTGACCCACTGCACGAGCGCTGGTGGCCGTAAGCAGTTATTCTGCCCAGTTCCTGTGTCTGGATTGCCTGCCTCATGCTGTTTCAACATGTCGCTATTGCCGGCCTGGCCCACGTTGACGCCCCGCGTCGGCTGAGCTCGGATGAGATCAACGCCCGCCTGAAGCCCACGCTGGACCGGCTGGGCATCCGGACCGACGTGCTGAAAGACATCGCCGGCATCCATGCCCGGCATTTATGGGAGGAGGGCGTGCAAGCCTCCGACGCCGCCACCCTGGCCGGCGTCAAGGCGCTGGCCGATGCCGGCATCGACCCGGCGCGGGTCGGCCTGCTGGTCTCGACCTCGGTCAGTCGCGACTTCCTGGAGCCGTCCACCGCCAGCATTGTCAGCGGCAATCTGCAGATGCCGGACACCTGCCAGAACTTCGATGTCGCCAACGCGTGCCTGGCCTTCATCAATGGCATGGACATCGCCGCGCGGATGATCGAACGCGGCGAGATCGACTATGCCCTGATCGTGGACGGCGAAACCGCCGACCTGGCCTACGACAAGACCCTCAAGCGCATGCTGGCCGAGGACATCACCGAAGAGCAGTTCCGCAGTGAGCTGGCCACCCTGACCCTGGGTTCCGGCGCTGCCGGCATGGTCATGGCCCGCGCCGAACTGGCCCCGGGCGCACCGCGTTACCGTGGTGGCGTGACGCGTGCCGCCACGCAGTGGAATGGCCTGTGCCGCGGCAACCTGGACCGGATGGTCACCGATACCCGCATGCTGCTGATCGAAGGCGTCAAGCTGGCCGAGAAGACCTTCGCCGCCGCCAAGCTGGCATTGGGCTGGGCCGTCGAGGAAATGGACGAGTTCGTCATCCATCAGGTCAGCCAGGTACATACCGCCGCGTTCGCCAAGGCAATCGGCATTGATCCGCGCAAAATCCTGACCATCTTCGGTGAATACGGCAACATTGGCCCGGCATCTGTACCTATCGTGCTTTCAAAATTGCGCGAAATGGGCCGCCTGAAGAAAGGTGACCGGGTTGCGCTGCTGGGAATTGGTTCCGGCCTGAACTGCTCGATGGCGGAAGTGGTCTGGTAGCACTGGTGGGAAAAAGTTTCCTTGCAGCCATGAATCCGGCTTTTAGGAAAAGTATCGCTACAAATCTTTCCTTGCGAATCTGCCGGCTCGATGGCGGGCCAAACCCTGCTCCGCTACATTGTTATAGTTCTCAGAAAAAACAGCATATTGCGTTGTTTTAAAGAATAGACTGTCAAATAAACACGGTTTAACTAGCAAATAAGCCCGTTTAATTTTAGAGTGGCGGCATGGCTCGCCCGAACCGCTCCGCCGAGATCGATACAGCGCTTTTGCAGGCGGTGGCCGCGCACCCGCACGACCTGGTCGGCATGGTGGCCGCACAACTGGGATTGTCCGGTGCCCGAATCAGTACGCAAGTCCGGGCACTGGTGGCGGACGGGTATCTGGAAAAGGCCGGCAGCACGCGGGCTACCTACACATTGGGTCGTAATCGCCGCTTCGAGCGCAGCTATGTGCGTGAAGGCCTGGCCGAAGATGCCGTCTGGTTCGAGCAGGTGCTCCCGTTATTGCGTGATGTACCGCGCAACGTGCTGGACATCGCTCATCACGGCGTGACTGAGATGGTGAACAACGCCGTGGATCACTCCGATGCGGCGCATGTGATGGTGCAGATGGATCTTCGCGACGGCCAGTTGGGGTTCGAGATCACGGATGCGGGTATCGGGATTTTCCGCAAGATCACGCGTGCACTGGATTTGCCTGACGAGCGATTGGCGTTGTTGGAATTGGCCAAGGGAAAACTGACCACCGACCCACGCAGGCATTCAGGCGAAGGTATTTTCTTCACGTCGCGCATGTTTGATCGCTTTCGCATCGCCTCGGAAGGATTGGTGTTCGACCACGATGTCCATTACGACGAGGATCTGCTGGACGATGCCGACGAGGCGGGTGGTACCCGCGTTGCCATGCACATTGGCCTGGACTCGAAGCGCACGGCAAAGGATGTGATCGACCAGTTTTCAAGTGGCCCTGGCGACTACAGTTTCGCCAAGACTGTGGTGCCCGTGCGCTTGGCAAAAATCGGCGGCGAGAATCTGGTGTCACGCTCGCAAGCCAAACGACTGCTGCAGAGGGTGGACCGGTTTCGCTGCGTAGTGCTGGACTTCGAACAAGTGACCAGCATCGGCCAGGCGTTTGCCGATGAAATCTTCCGGGTTTTTGCCAATGAGCACCCGGAAGTGGAGTTGGTCGCGGTCCACGCCCTGCCCGATGTGCAACAGATGATCCGACGTGCGGAAGTACTCCGCGACGAACAGGGTGGCCAGTTGCCGCTATTGAAATGACAGGACGTACCTTGAACTTTCCCGACTACCCCTTCACCCCCAGGTGCTTCAACGTGCGCCCCGGCATCGCGATGTCGTACCTGGACGAAGGTCCCGTGTCCGATGACGGCAGCGACGCCGAAGTCGTCGTCATGCTGCACGGCAATCCGTCGTGGAGTTTCTATTGGCGGCACCTTGTTTCCGGATTGAAGGATCGCTACCGCTGCATCGTCCCGGACCATGTCGGCATGGGCCTGTCGGACAAGCCCGATGACGCGGCCAGTGCGTCACCGCACTACGATTACACCTTGCAGTCGCGGATCGACGATCTTGATGCGCTGCTCGCCCATCTGGGCATCACCGGCCCGGTGACGCTGGCGGTGCATGACTGGGGCGGCATGGTCGGCTTCGGCTGGGCGCTGCGTGATCCTGCGCGCGTGCGCCGATTGGTCATCACCAATACGTCCAGCTTTCCGTTGCCTGTTGCCAAGCGCCTGCCCGAAACGCATCGCGATGGGCCGCCATTCGCGGTTCGGCGGCTGGCTGATCCGTCGCTTCAACCTGTTCGCACGCGGTGCAGCATGGATGGGCACCACGCGCGCGTTGCCGCGCGATGTGCGGGCGGCGTATACCGGCGTGTACGACGGCTGGGAGCAGGCGATCAGCACGCTGCGCTTCATGCAGGACATTCCTCTGGACGAAGGCGACCGGGCTTGGCCACTGGTCGATGCCGCAGCCAGACAGTTGCCGAGTTATGCAGACCGCCCGGCGTTCATCGGTTGGGGTCTGCGCGATTTCGTGTTCGACCGGCATTTCCTTGAGGGCTTTCGCAACGCGTTGCCGAATGCCGAGGTGCATGCGTTCGCCGATGCGAACCATTACGTGCTGGAAGACAAGCACGAGGTGCTGGTGCCGATGATCCGGAGCTTCCTCGACGCCAACCCCGTGGGCGTCACGCAGGTGATCGGCGGCGCGTGATGGATGTCCACGCGCAGGATCGCCGGTCCGATGCAGGTGAGGAACTCGGGCGGCGGTTCGGCTGACCCCGGCTAGGCTGCTTGCAGCGGGTCTTGTTCCGTCTCGCCCACTGGGGTCCAGGCCACTGGCGTCAGCACCGGCAGGCCATGCAGGATCCGCGCGCGGTCGCACTGGGCACTGGCCTGGCCATGTTCCCAGGACGCACTTACTTCGCGACAGGCACTTGGCCGCAGCGGGTGGATGCTGCAGCGCGAACGTCGCCCGATCTCGGCATCCAGCGCGATGCAGCGCGGGTTGGCCTGCGAGGTGCCGCGCATCGCAAGCTCATGCCTGCGCAGTGGTTCGGTCAAGGCTAGCGGCACCAGGCCGCCCAGCACGGGCTCGGTTTCCGACCAATGCAGCCCGACGCGATATGTCGCGCAGCAGGCACCGCAACTGAGGCATGGGTGGGTCATGCGCAGCCAGGATCCGTTTGAGGTGTTGGCGTGGTGACGCCGGAGCCAGCAGTGTGGCGGTTCCAGTGATGGACGCAAGTGGCATCGCTCAGGCGACAATGGCGGCATGACCACCGCCTGCAACATCGCAGCTGTTCTCCCGCAATTGGCCCGCGAACGCCACGATCAGGTAGCAATGCGCTGCCCCGGTCGCCGCGGTCGCTACGAGGTCGAACTGACCTATGGCCAGCTGGATTGGCGCAGCAATGCGATCGCCGCAGGGCTGGCCAAACGCGGCATCGTGCGCGGCATCCGGGTGGTGGTGATGGTGCGGCCCACGCCGGAGTTCTTCCTGCTGATGTTCGCGTTGTTCAAGGTCGGTGCGGTGCCGGTGCTGGTTGATCCCGGCATCGACAAGCGCGCACTCAAGCAATGCCTGGACGAAGCCGCGCCGGAGGCATTCATCGGTATTCCACTGGCAATGCTCGGCCAAGGCCGTGCTCGGCTGGTCCAAGTCGGCGCGAATTCGCATCACCACCGGCACGCGCGCCTGGCTGGCCGACGCCACGCTTGCCGACATCGAGCGCGACGGCATGGGATGCCGGTCCGCAACTGGCGGATACGCAGCCGGACGATGTCGCCGCGATCCTGTTCACCAGCGGCAGCACCGGTGTGCCGAAGGGCGTGGTCTACCGGCATCGACATTTCGTCGCCCAGATCGCGATGCTGGGCAATGCATTCGGCATCCAGCCTGGCGGCATCGACCTGCCGACCTTTCCGCCGTTCGCCCTGTTTGATCCTGCCTTGGGCCTGACCTCGATCATTCCCGACATGGATCCGACCCGGCCGGCCAAGGCCGATCCGCGCAAGCTGCACGCGGCGATCACGCGTTTCGGCGTGAATCAATTGTTCGGCTCGCCGGCATTGATGCGTGTGCTGGCCGAGCATGGCGAAGCCTTGCCGACCCTGCGTCGGGTGACCAGCGCAGGTGCGCCGGTACCCGCAGACGTGGTCGCGCGGATGCTCGAACTGCTGCCGGTCAACGCACGATTCTGGACGCCGTATGGCGCGACCGAATGCCTGCCGGTGGCGGTGATCGAAGGTCGTGAACTGCTGTCGCTGCGCACGCGCACCGAACACGGCGCCGGCACCTGCGTCGGCCGGCCGGTGGCCGGCAATGACGTGCGCATCATCCGCATCGATGACGGCGCGATCGACGCATGGGACGCTGCACTGCAGGTTGCGCATTGGACAGGTCGGCGAAATCACCGTTGCCGGTCCCAGCGCCACCGACAGCTACTTCAATCGCGATGCCGCCACCAAGCTGGCGAAGATCCGCGAAACGCTGCCCGACGGCAGTGAACGCATCGTCCATCGCATGGGCGACCTGGGTTATTTCGACAGCGAAGGACTGTTGTGGTTCTGCGGGCGCAAGACGCAGCGCGTGGTAGTGGATGCGATCACCACCCTGTGCACCGAACAAGTCGAGCCGGTGTTCAACACGCATCCGGCGATTGCCCGCAGTGCCTTGGTCGGCATCGGTCCGAAAGGCGTGCAACACGCAGTGCTGTGCTACGAACTCAAGCCGGGGATCGGGCGCGTGCGCCGCGAAAGGCATGACGAGCTTGCGCGCCATCGGCAAGCTGTTCCCGCATACCGCACGCATCAATGCATTCCTGCACTACCCGAAACCATTCCCGGTCGACATCCGCCACAACGCCAAGATCAGTCGCGAGGTGCTTGCTGCGTGGGCAGCAAAGCAGTTGAAGGACATCCCATGAAGATTCTGGTCACTGGGGGTGGCGGCTTCCTCGGCCAGGCGCTCTGCCGTGGCCTGATCGAACGCGGTCATGAAGTCACCAGTTTCAACCGCGGCCACTACCCCGCGCTCGATGCGCTCGGCGTGCGCCAGATCGCCGGTGACCTGGCCGATCGCGATGCGGTGCTGGCGGCATTCACGGGTATTGATGCGGTGTTCCACAACGCCGCCAAGGCCGGTGCCTGGGGCAGCTACGAGAGCTACCACCGCGCCAACGTGATCGGCACCCGCGAACGTGCTCGATGCCTGCCGCGCGCACGGCATCGGCAAACTGGTCTACACCTCCACGCCCAGCGTGACGCATCGCGCGACCAATCCGGTTGAAGGCGGCACCGCAGACAGCGTGCCCTACGGTGAGGGCTTCAAGGCGCGTACGCGACCACCAAGACGATTGCCGAAAAAGCCGTGCTGGCCGCCAACGATGCGACGTTGGCCACCGTTGCGCTGCGCCCGCGACTGATCTGGGGACCGGGTGACAACAACATCCTGCCGCGGCTGGTCGAGCGTGCCCATGCCGGCCGCCTGCGTTTCGTCGGCGATGGCACCAACAAGGTCGACAGCACCTACATCGACAATGCCGCGCAGGCGCATTTCGATGCGTTCGAACATCTTGCGCCGGGTGCGGCCTGCGCCGGGCGTGCCTACTTCATCAGCAATGGCGAGCCGCAACCGATGCGCGAGCTGGTCAACGGCCTGCTGCAGGCTGCCGGTGCGCCGTTGGTCGACAAGACCATTCCATTCGGCGCGGCCTACGCGGTCGGTGTGATCTGCGAAGGGCTGTGGCATGTGTTGCCGCTGGAGGGCGAGCCACCGATGACGCGTTTCCTGGCCGAGCAACTGGCGACCACGCACTGGTATTCGATGGAACCGGCGCGGCGCGACTTCGGTTACGTGCCCAGGTCAGCACGGCCGAGGGGCTGCAACGGTTGCGCGTATCGCGGCGGCTGAGCGCAATCATCACCCGCCCGTGATGCGCCGGCGGGCAGTCTTGGCCGCGCCAAACCGGTGTGATCCCACGGAGCCAACCATGCTGCATTACGCCCTCGTCTTCCTCGTCATCGCGATCATTGCCGCCGTGCTGGGGTTCGGCGGCATTGCCGGTGCCGCGGCCGGCTTCGCCAAGATCCTGTTCGTGGTGTTCCTGATCCTCGCGGTGGTTGCGTTCCTGCGCAAGAAAGCCTGAGCCTGCAACCGATGCATGCGCCATTGCGATGGCGGGCCGAGACCCGCCCTACAATGCGCGCATGAGTCCATCGCCCCTCAACTGGAAACAGCCCGCCGGCCAGGCGCTTGAAGCCGCATTGAACCGCGCGCTGGCGCTGGACGCAGACACGCGTGCCGCATTGCGGCCGCTGGATGGCCAGCGCGTCGCATTGCAGTTGAGTGCGCCGCCGCTGGCGCTGGAAATCCGGGTCGATGGCGACGCATTGCGCGTGGGTCCGGTCGATGCCGGGAACGCAGCCTGATCTCGGCGTGCGCACTTCGTTGTCCGGCCTGCTTGGGCAGCTGCCGATGTTTCGTCGCGACGACGCGCCACCGGTCGGCAAGCTGCGCATCGAAGGCGATGCCGAACTTGCGCGGCGCCTGCAACAGCTCGCGCAGGGTTTCGATCCCGACTGGCAATTGCCATTCACCAGGGTGTTCGGCGAGATCGCCGGCGTGCAGATCGCCAAGGCGATTGCCGGCGCGCTGAAACATGCGCAGGTCGCCGGTCGCAACTTCGCCGAAACCGCTGCCGAATACGTCACCGAAGAAAGCCGCGACGTGGTTGCCGCGCGCGGAGCTTGATGCGTTCCATGACGATGTCGATGCCTTGCGCGACGATGTCGAACGAATCGCCGCGAAAATCGCGCGCCTGCAACGTGAATGCCTGGACAGGGCAGTGAGCTGCCGATGAGTTCGCTTGCTGCGCGCCTGGCGCATCGGCCGCGTGCTGCTGCGCTATCGGCTGGACAACCTGCTGGACGACACCCCGGCCGGGCGTTGGCTGAAAGCTGGTGCGGCCATTCGTGCCGCGCGCGTCGAAGCGAAGTCGCATCGCTGTCGCGCGGCGCGCGCCTGCGCATGGCATTGCAGGAACTCGGGCCGATCTTCGTCAAGTTCGGCCAGATCCTGTCGACGCGTCGCGACCTGATCCCGCCGGACGTCGCGGTCGAGCTGACCCTGCTGCAGGATCGCGTTGCGCCGTTCGATGGCCTGCAGGCGCGCGAGATGGTCGAGCGCGCGCTGGAGCGCAGCATCGAAGAGGCCTACGCCAGCTTCGACACCACGCCACTGGCCTCGGCATCGATCGCGCAGGTGCATGCGGCCACGATGCATCCCGGCGACGGCAACGGTCCGCGCGATGTCGTGGTCAAGGTGTTGCGGCCGGGCATCCGTCGCCAGATCGCCGCCGACGTTGCGCTGCTGCACAGCATCGCCAGCATTGTCGAACGCACCCATCCGGCCGCCGACAAGATCCGTCCGCGCGAAATCGTTGCCGAGATCGAAGCGACCCTGTCGGGTGAACTCGACCTGCAGCGCGAGGCCGCCAATGCCTCGCTGTTGCGACGCAACTGGCTGGGCTCGCCGGATCTCTACGTGCCGGAAGTGGTGTGGACGCATACCGCCGAACGCGCGATGACGATGGAGCGCGTGCACGGCATCCCCAGCGACGACATCGTCGCGCTGGATGCTGCCGGCATCGACCGCAAGGCGCTTGCCGCCAAGGGCGTGCGCCTGTTCTACCAGCAGGTGTTCCGCGACAATTTCTTCCATGCCGATGCGCACGCCGGCAACATCTGGGTGGACGCCACGCGCAAGGAAAACCCGCGCTTCATCGCGCTGGATTTCGGGATCATGGGCCAGCTGTCGAGCGAGGATCAGTACTACCTCGCCGAGAATTTCATGGCGATCTTCAACCGCGACTACCGCCGCATCGCCGAGTTGCACGTGCAGGCAGGCTGGATGCCGGCGACGATCCGCATCGATGAACTGGAAGCGGCCACGCGCGCGGTGTGCGAGCCGTATTTCACCCGCCCGCTGTCGGAGATATCGCTGGCCGAAGTGCTGGTGAAGCTGTTCCGCACCGCGCAGCGCTACCAGCTGACCTTGCAGCCGCAATTGATCCTGCTGCAGAAGACCCTGCTCAACATCGAAGGCGTGGGCCGCCAGCTGGATCCGAAGATCGATATCTGGGCGGTCGCCAAACCCGTGCTGGAACAGATCCTGGCCGACCGCTACAGCCCGCAGCGGTTTGCCGGCGAGTTCCGCAAGCGCCTGCCCGAATTGATTACCCGCGCGCCGGAAGTGCCGCGTTTGCTGCACGCCTGGTTGCAACAGCAGGTCGAGGGCAAGCACGAATTGCGCATGCGTTCGCATGATCTGGCCGAACTGGCACGCGTCGCCGCTGATGGCCAGAAGCGCATGGTCGCCGCGATCCTTGGGACAGGTCTACTGGTGGTTGCCGCGGTCCTGTTTGGCCTGGAAGCAGGCGGTCCGCTTGTCTGGTCAGTGCCTGCAGCAGCATGGATTGCCGGGCTGGGTGGCCTGTGGGCGCTGCTTGCGGCGTGGCCGCGGCGCTAGCACTGCAGCGCTAGCGCCAAAGACTCAGGACCGTACCGCCTTGACCAGCGGCTTGACGGTCAGGCCCTGCACCAGGATCGAGAACACCACGACCGCATAGGTCAATGCCAGGATCAGGTCGCGATACGGCCCGGCCGGCAGTGACAGCGCCAACGCCACCGAGATGCCGCCACGCAGGCCGCTCCAGGTCAGGATCATCCAGGCATCGTCGGGCAGGCCGAACCAGCGCTTGAAGCTGGCCATCGGCAAGCCGACGGTCAGCAGCCGCGCACAGCAAGGTCAGCGCGACTACCGCGACGGCGGCCAGCATGCCGTTGTGCGGATAGGCAATCACCACGATCTCCAGTCCCAGCAGCACGAACAGCACCGCGTTGAGGATTTCGTCCAGCAACTCCCAGAACAGATCGACGTGACGGCGGGTGGTGTCCGACATCGCAAGATTACGGCCGTGGTTGCCGATGATCACGCCGGCCACCACCATGGCCAGCGGACCGGACACATGCAACTGGCTGGCCAGCTCGTACCCGCCCAGCACGCCGGCCAGGGTCAACAGCACTTCGACCTGGTAGTTGTTGATGCTGCGCAGCAGGGTGAACAGCAGGCCGCCCAGTACCGCGCCAAGCACGATGCCGCCGCCGGCTTCATGCACCAGGGTCATCGTGCCTTCGGCGATGGACGGCGTCTGCCCGCTCACCGCGATGCCCAGCAGCAGCGAGAACAGCACCACGCCGACGCCGTCGTTGAACAGGGATTCGCCGGCCACCACCATGCCGGTTTCCTCGTTGATGCCGGCCGACTTCAGGATGCCCATCACCGCCACCGGATCGGTCGGCGAGATCAACGCGCCGAACGCCAGGCAATACGCCAGCGGCATGCCCAGCCCCAGCAGCGGCAGCACCCAGTGCAGGCCGAAGCCGACAATCAGGGTGGACAGCGTGGTGCCGACCACGGCAAGCAAGCCGATCTGCCAGCGGAACCGACGCAGCCGGCTCAGGTCAACGTGCAGTGCGCCGGCGAAAAGCAGCATCGACAACATGCCCTGCATCAGCACTTCGGAAAAATCGATGGAACGCAGCAAGCTGGTCTCGTAGTCCCGCAGCGCACCGAAGCCGATCCGGTCCAGCCCGATCAATGCCAGCGACAGCAGCATCGCCACCGCCATCACGCCGATGGTCGTGGGCAGGCCCACGAAGCGTGCATTCACGTAGGCCAACAATGCCGTGATGACCAGGCAGGCCACTGCGATTTCGAACATCCGTCATTCTCCCGCTGCGTGCGCCGCGGCCCGCAAGCGCGTGGCGCTGCAAGGCAAGTCGTCAGGACGGCGAAGCGGGCATTCTAGCCTCTGTGCGCTGGCCCAAGCCCGGTATTGCACCGACAATGCACGTTGCCAACCACGCGATGCATGCATGACCGAGTCGATGGAACTGCCAGTCCTGTATCGCGATGAGTGGCTGGCCGTGGTCGACAAGCCGGCGGGCCTGATGGTCCACGACAGCGCACTGGCGCGGGGCGAAACCGATTTCGCCGCCGATCGCCTGCGTGAGCAATTCGACAAACCCATCTTCCTGATCCATCGGCTGGACCGTGCGACGTCCGGCTGCCTGTTGCTCGCATTCGATCGCGGCACCGCCTCCACGTTGGGCAAGGCGGTGATGGCTGGCGGTATCGAGAAGGATTACCTCGCGGTGTGTCGCGGCTGGCCTGCGGAACAACGGTTCACGGTCGATCATCCGCTGGATGGCGGTCCCGGCAAGCCCTTGAAGAAGCCGGCGCAGACCGCATTCGAAGTGCTGGCCACCTGCGAGCTGGAGATGCCATCGACGGGCTTCGAGACCTCGCGCTATGCGCTGTTGCGGGCAAGCCCGATGACCGGCCGCTTCCGCCAGATCCGCCGTCATCTCAAGCACCTGTCGCACCATCTGATCGGCGATACCAGCCATGGCGACGGTCGCCACAATCGGCAATTCCGGATGCTCGGCATCCACCGCATGTTGCTGCACGCACAGCGGCTTGACTTCGCGCATCCGCAGTCCGGCGTCGTGCTTTCCATCGAGGCGCCGGTGTTCGATGCGGAGTTCGGCAAGGCGCTGGCGCTGTTCGACAGGCCCAGCGGTGTGATCGCACCTTAGTCCTTCGCAGGACTGACGCCTTTGTCGATCACCGCTTTGACCCTCGCCATCGTGTCCATCATCAGTGGCTGCATTTCCTGCATGGTCATGGCCATTGCTTGCGGTGATTTTTTAAGGATCGAAGTGCCTTCCGGGCTGGAATAGAACGCGATCATCGCGGCAACTTCGTCCTTGCTGAAGACTTGTGCATAGACCTTGCGTACGAGTGGCTCAAGCGCCTGCCATGAGAGTTCCTGTTGGACGATTGCATTGGTCTTGTCCAGCACACCCTGCATGCGCGTGCGATCAGCATCGGACATGTCGCTGCCGAAGGAATCGACGACCATCGTGCGCTGCGAGTCGGATATCTGCTGCATCATCCCGGCCATCATGGTCTGCATGTCCGTGACCTGCAGCAGGCGGTCGATGTCGGCGGTCGTGGCTTGCGTGGATGCGGTTTCGGCCCGCACGGCCGGATTGTCGGCAATTGCCGGTGTGCAGGTGAAGGCAAGTGCGGCGGCGAGGGTTAGGTTGGCAAGGCGCATGGCGGCATCCGCGTAAAAGTGCGACATCCTCGCAACCCCGGCTGTGCCGCGCAAGCCGATCTATACAATCACCACATGCAAGCCGGGCGCCTGGACATCGATGATGACGAACTGATCGAACGCTTCGTGCGCGCGTCGGGTCCGGGTGGGCAGAACGTGAACAAGGTCGCCACCGCGGTCGAGTTGCGCTTCGATGTCGCAGCATCGCCATCGCTGCCGGAGGACGTGCGCGCGCGCCTGTTGGCTCGGCGCGACCGACGGATGACGCTGGATGGCGTGTTCGTGATCAACGCGCAGCGTTTCCGTACTCAGGAACGCAACCGCGAGGATGCCCGCGTGCGCCTCGCCACCTTCATCGAAGCCGGTCTGCACGTGCCGAAGGCGCGCATCCCCACCAAGCCTTCGCGTGGATCGAAGGAAAGGAGGTTGGGCGAGAAGCGTGGACGTGCGACGATCAAGTCGGGCCGCGGACAGGACCGTGGGGGAAGGATTGGGAGTGAACAGCGAACAGCGCAAGGGTGTGGTGTTGGCATTGCCGCCAAGCGCACCGCGAATGCCGCGAAACCGCCTGATGGAATGGACTGGCCGCACGATCTTGCGGCTTGGCGGCTGGCGCATGGCCGGTGAATTCCCCGACTTGCCGAAATTCGTGTTGATCGTGGCGCCGCATTCGTCCAACTGGGACGGACTGTGGGGGTTTGCGGTCAAGCTGGGCATGGGCATGAAGCTGTCGATCTTGGGCAAGGATGCACTGATCAGGACCCCGGTGATCGGGCGATTGGCGACATGGCAGGGCGTCATTGGTGTGAACCGCAACGTGGCCCATGGCGTGGTCGAACAGGCGGCGATGGCGATCCGCAAGGCCGACCGGATGTGGTTCACCGTTGCACCGGAGGGCACGCGCAAATGGGTGGAGCGCTGGAAGCCGGGCTTCTGGCATATCGCCCGCGCGGCCGGGGTACCGGTAGTGCCGGCGTATTTCGACTACGCAACCAAGACTCTCGGCATCGGCCCACCATTCCAGCTGACCAACAACATGCATGCCGACATTGCGCGCATCCAGCGTTGGTACCAGCCATTCAAGGGCCGCAACCATGATGTGGTGCAGCCGAAAGATTGAGCATTGCGGGGTTGCCGCCTGATGCAGGCACGAAAACGAAAGACCCCGGCATGCCGGGGTCTTTCGTTTGCATGGGCGGTGGTGCGGCAGTTACAGCGGTTTGCCACCGAACTTGTAGGTGAACTGCAGGAAGTAGCTGCGCCCGAAGCTGTCGAACCACGAGGTGTCGTAGTACGGGTAGTTCGCCCATGTCGCATCCTTCGGCGGCATCTTGTCGAGCAGGTTGTTGACCGTCAGCGAGATCCGGAAGTGGTCGGTCACGTCATAGCGTGCACCGGTGTTGAAGCGCCATGTCGCCTGCGTCCAGGCATCGTTGTTGTAGTTGGCAACACGGCCCAGGTAGGTGCCGAACAGACTGGCACCGAAGGCGTTCCTGTCCCAGATCACCCCCAGGTTGGACTTGGTGCGCGGCAGCGTGGTGCCGCCATAGCTCACGTCCAGCATGTCTTCACTGGGATCGCCCGGATATTGCTGGCTGCTATGGCTGCGCGCCCAGTTGTAGTTGCCGGTGAAGCGGAAATCGCCGGCGTTCGCGGTTTGCAGGCGGTAGTTGGCGGTGACATCGATGCCCGCCGTTTGTTCCCGCGCGATATTGATGGGTCCGAAATGCACGCTGGTGATGTCGCCGTTGCTGTCGCGGATGACGCGGGCGATTGCATCGACGCAGGTGGGCGAGTTGATATCGACGGGAGCGCCGGTGTCGGTTATGCCCAGGCGGCAGTTGGCTTCGGTGACCCGCAACAGCTCGCGACTCTGAGTCTGCACCTGGTTCATCACGCGGATGTCGTAGTAGTCCACCGCCATGTCGAAATTGGCGGTCGGCGACCAGACAAAGCCTGCGGTGAACGACGTGCTGGTCTCCACGTCCAGGTTCATGTTGCCGTTGTAGACGTCGAAGGTGGACACGTCGTAGCTGCCATCGTCGTAGCAATAGTCGTCGGTGACTCCCGGTTCCGCCGTACGGCATTGGAAATAGTCGGTGGCATAGCGGGTGCGGTAGTAGTCGGCGCCCGCGAACAGGTAGTGCATGTCGGGCGCGCGGAAGCCGGTGCCGTACGAGCCGCGTACCAGCAAGCTGTCGAGCGGACGCCATTCCAGACCCATGCTGTAGGTGAACTTGCCGGGATTCTTGTTGCCGTAGCTGTAGCGGTCGTAGCGGCCCGCCAGGCTTGCCTGCAAGGACGCCAGCAGCGGCACGCGCATTTCGCCGGCGGCGCTCCAGTGGTCGCGGCTGCCACTGCCATCGCCGTAGCGTGGACCGACGTAGGCGTCTTCGGTCAGGGCCAGCGGGTCCGGGTTGATGCGGTAGGACTGGGTGCCCCACTCAATGGCGCCGGCAAAGCCGACATCACCGGCCGGCATCGTGAACAGGGATTGGGTGTTGAAGGTGAGGCTGAGGTTGTCATTGTCGGACTTGGGACGGAACGTGGACATGGCCGCGATCGAAGCGAATTCGCTCGTTGTCAGCGGCGTGAACAGGCGCGCCGGATCTGGCGCATAGATCGCATAGCCATCATCGTCGTAGCCCAGGCGCGGGCCTAGGAACAGTTCGTTGGCAGCCGCGGCCTTGATGCGCGGCATGCCGACATCGGCCTTGTACTGGGAATGGTTGTAGCTGGCTTCCCAATCCCAGTTTTCGCCGAGGTAGCCCTTCAGGCCGGTGGTCAAGGCGAAGGTCTTTTCGGTGGTGACATTCATGCGGTTTTGCAGGCCGTCGATTTCCTCTGGCGTGAATTGCCGCGACCAGATTTCGTAATGCCCGGTGTTGGCGTTGTAGAACATCTTGTTGCGGTAATTGTCGGTCGAGTTCGGGTCGTGGAACTCCCAACCCATGTGGTCGCTCGCCACGTCATTGCCGTTGGTGCCGGTCAGCAGCTTGACCTGCTGCCAGCCGAGTTGCACATCCGCAAACCAGGTCAGGTTGTCGGAAAGACGGTATTCGAATGACCCATAGGCGTTCGCGCCTTTCCGCTGGTTCTGGATCGTGCGGTAGGCAATGGCACGCTCGCTGCCACAGTAGGGTTCGCCGTAACGATCCTCGGCCAGCACGGTCGTGCCTTCGTTCAGGCCGGCCAAGGCCGCGCAGTCATCGGCCGGCGCGATGTTGATGTCGTCATCCCAGTCATAGCGCTGCGCCGTCAGGCGGGGCAGCTGGCGACGCGAGGTCGGGGCGTCCAGGGTCGAGTCCTGGATGCTGCGCTGGTAACCCCACAGCGGGCTTTTGTCGAGCAGTTCCAGGCCCATGATGGCGGTGAAAGCGCCGCGCTCGAAACCGGTGGTCAGGGTCAGATTGTGGGACTCGCCACCGCCACGGCTGGTATCGCCATGGCGATAGTCGATCGTGGTGCCGTCCGTGAACTTCTTGAGGATGAAGTTGATCACGCCGGCCATGGCGTCGGAGCCATACACCGCCGACGCACTGCCGGTGAGAATTTCGACCCGGTCGATCATCCCCAGCGGGATATTGCCGATATCGGTGAAGTTGCTGCGGCTGTTGAGCGGCAGTGGAAAGTCGGCGACGCGGCGGCCGTTGATCAGGACCAGCGTGTGGTTGGGGCCAAGGCCGCGCAGGTCCACCGCTTGTGCGCCGGGGGTGGATTGCGCGCTGGTGGTGTTTTGCTGACCCTGCACGCTGCCGCTGTTCTGGCTGAGGGAACGCAGCAGATCCGGCACGGAGGTGAGGCCGGCGGCCTGGATCTGTTCGGCAGTCACTATCGTGATTGGAGCCGGTCCTTCCGCCTGCGCACGCGGAATGCGCGAGCCGGTGACCTGGATGGTTTCAAGATCGGTGACCGGGGCATCAGTTGCGGCCTGCTGTGCCTGCACGGCGGGCGCCCGGCGCGGGGCTGGCGGTGGTGCGGCCGGCGGCGTTGCCGGCTGCGGCACGATCACCACGGCACCCGAGGCATCGCGTTGGGCACGGAAGCCGCTGCCTTTCAGCAGCTGGTCCAGGCCTGTCTGCGCAGGCAACTGGCCACGCACGGCGGTGTTGCGCGCACCCTTGAGCTGGTCGGCGCGGTAGACCAGCTGGGTACCGGATTGCTGAGCGTAGGCATCAAGTGCCGAGGCCAGGTCGCCGGCGGGGATATTGAGATTGATGGCTGCCGATTGCGCCTGCGCGGCCAGCGCCGCGGAACAGGCCAGGGACAACAACAGCGTGCGCAAGGTACGGGACGGTTTCAAACGGGTTCCCCAATGCGCCGGCGAGGTGGCGCTTCCAGCTATCAGGACGAACAGACGGAAGAAATCCCCACCACGCGAACCGGTTTCGATACGGCGATGCCGAGACGACGAAACGACGAAGCCGATCTGGCGGGCGGACGCTTACTGCGAGTGCAGGACGATCCGATCCTGCGCGTACTCGGCGCGCACCGGGAAACCCTGTTCGAGCAGGCGCACGAAGCCTTCCTCGTTGTCCCAGCGGAAGCTGCCACCGATGCGCAAAGCGCCGACCTCGGCATCGTCCAGGGCCAGCTTGCGCACGTTATAGCGGTTGAACTCCGCAATCGCCTCGGCCAGCGGGGTATCACGGAACGCCAGCAATCCGTTGCGCCAGCCGAGCATGCGCTCGGCATCCGCCAACGGCAGGCTGCGCACCAGTGCATCGCCGCCACGCACCAGCGCCACACTGCCTGCGGGCAGCAGTGTGGACGGTCCCGAACTACCGGCTTCAGTCCCGGATTCCAGGCGCACTATTCCTTCGGTCACCACCACCCGCAAATCCTCACCGTCGCGCCGCACCGAAAACCGCGTACCCACCGCGATTACCCGACGCCCATTGGTCGACACCACGAACGGCCGGTCCGGATCCTTGGCCACCGCAAAAATCGCCTCGCCACGGAGCAGCGTGACATCGCGCTCGCCTCGCGACAGGCGAATCCCGACCGCGCTGTCACTGGCCAGCGTGGTGCGTGAGCCGTCGGCCAAAGGCAGCGTGCGGATTTCGCCCATGGCGGTTTGATAGAACGCGACATCGACATGCTGGTAGGCGCGCCAACCCCAGCCCGCCAGCAGGACGCAGGTTGCAACCATGGCCGCCCCGGCGATGCGCGTGCGGATGGAGGTGGTGCGCGTGGCAACCTTGCGCGCCGCCGGAATTGGCGCGGCTTGGTCATTGGTGAAGGCAGGCGTATCCCAGCTGCCACGCGGCGGCGGCCCATTCCCGCGCAATCCGGCCCCCAGTGCTTGCAGTCGATCGCTTTCGTTCCAAGCCGCCTGCAACCGCAGGAAGGCCACGCGATGTGCGGTATCGGCCTGCAGCCATGCGTCGAGTGCGTAAGCGTTGGCATCGGTCCAGGCATCGCCATCGCGCCGGGCCAGCCACTGTGATGCAGCGTATTCGATGTCCACGCTGCGCCCAGGCATGGCGTCAGTCGGCCTGTTGCTGTTCATCGCCAACCTGCTTGCGGGCCGTGCGCACCGGGCGCGACGCTTCGTCGCCGCTGTACAAGGCGTCGGCGAGCAGGCGCATGCCCTTGGCGATGTGCTTTTCCACGGTTTTCTCGCTGATGCCAAGGCGCACGGCGACTTCCTTTTGCGACAGATCTTCCACGCGCCGCAGCCAGACCACTTCGCGGCAGCGGTCCGGCAACTGGTCGAAGGCGCCCGCCAACCGCGTGAGCGCCTGGCGACCTCCGCACCAGCGTTCGGGCGTCACGTCATCCACCAAGACGTGCGAAGGCTCGAAATCACCCATCGGCTCGATCGACACCACCCGGCTGCGGCGGATCCGGTCGGCCATCAGGTGCCTTGCGCTGGCGAACAGGAACGCCTTGGGCTGGGTCGGAAATGCCTTGCCCGCGGCCTCGTAGACGCGCACGTAGAGTTCCTGGCGCAGGTCGTGGATCTCGTCGCGGTGCCGCCAGGTCCGGTGCAGGTAACGCAGCAGCGCATCCTCGTGAATGAGGATTTCTTCGGTGAACCAGCGATCAAGCGCAGCCTGCATACCGGCACCATAGCGCATGATTCGCCGGGCGAACGGGGGAAACTCGCATTGCCGTTCGTCTACTTCATGGACCGGCCAGAAGACAAGGGACAAGCGATGATCAAGCGACATGCATGGGGTTCAGTGGTGCGTGCGGGAATGCTGGCGGCGGTGCTCGCACTGCTCTCCGTGATGCCCGCCTTCGCGGCGGACTATGGCCATCATGTGCTGGGCAACACTGCGGCGAAGACGCCCGGCAAGGTACAGCCGGGCTTGCTGTTGATGGGCGGCGGCGATCGCAATTTCGATGCGCTGCACTGGTTCATGCAGCGCGCCGGCAATGGCCACATCGTGGTGCTGCGTGCATCGCAGGGCGGCGAGATCGGCGAAGAGTTCTACAAGGACGTTGGCGGGATCGCGTCCGTCGAGACCTTCGTGTTCAAGGATCGCGATGCCGCCAACGATCCGAAAATCCTGGCTGCGCTCAAGCGCGCCGACGGCATCTTCATTGGTGGTGGCGATCAGTCCCGCTACGTGCGCCATTGGCGCGGCACGCCGGTGGCCAGGGCGCTGGACGCACATGTGCGTGCCGGCAAGCCGCTGGGCGGCACCAGCGCCGGATTGGCGATGCTGGGCGAGTATCTCTACGGCGCGATGGACGGTGGCAGCCAGACCAGCCCGCGCGGGCTGGAGGATCCACTGGGCAGCGGTAACACGATCGAAACCGGCTTCCTCGATCTTGCCTTGCTCAAGGGCGTGATCACCGATACCCATTTCAGCGAGCGCGGCCGGCTGGGCCGCTTGATCAGCTTCGTCGCCAAGGGCGAGGACATGGCCGGCCATTCGCTACTGGGCCTGGGCGTGGACGAGGACGCGGCGGTCGCGGTGGCGGGCGACGGCACCGCCAAAGTGTATGCAACCGCGCCGGGCGCGGGCGCCACCGTGGTGCGCGGCGGCTTCACGCAGAAGCAGTCCGAAGACGTGGCGATGAACCTTGCCCGCATCGACACGGTGATTGCCGGTGTGGATTCGGTCTTGCACCTGCCCGATGGACGCGTCGCGCGGCCGCTGGCCGAACGCCGTTACAGCGTGCGCGATGGCGTGCTGGTGGCGATGGATGCACCCCTGCTGGTATTGCACGGCGGTGCCGGTGTCGAGCCGGGCGATCTGACTGCAGATGAGGAAGTTGCCGCACGCAAGGCACTGGAAGCCGCGCTCCGTGCGGGTCATGCACAACTGGTCGCGGGCAAGCCTGCGCTGGATGCCGTGACCGCCGCGATCACCGTGCTGGAGGATGCCCCGCAGTTCAACGCTGGCCGCGGCGCGGTGTTCACCCATGACGGTCGCAACGAAATGGATACGTCGCTGATGGACGGCGCCAGCGGCAAGGCCGGTGCGGCGGCTGGCTTGCATCGGGTCAAGAACCCGATCCTGCTGGCGCGGGCGATCATGGACAAGTCCGTGCACGTGATGATGGCGGGTGACGGCGCGGAGATCTTCGCCAGGTCGCAGGGCATCGAGTTGGTGGACCCGTCGTATTTCCGCGTCGAAAAGCGCTGGCAGCAACTGCAGAACGCGCTCAGGAAAGAAGCGCAGGCGCAGGCCAGCAACACGTCGCTGGTACTGCCCGGCAAGGCCTATTTCGGCACCGTTGGCGCGCTCGCGCTGGACGCGCAGGGCAATCTGGCCGGTGGCACCTCGACCGGTGGCATGACCAACAAGCGCTACGGCCGCGTGGGTGATGCGCCGATCATTGGTGCCGGCACCTGGGCCGACCGGCGCTGCGCGGTGTCCGGCACCGGGTGGGGCGAGTTCTATATCCGCGAGGCTGCCGCGCACGAGATCTGCGCCCGCGTGCGCCTCGCGGGCGAGCCGCTGGCGAAGGCTGCTGATGGCGTGATCAATGTCGACATCCCGAAGGCAGGCGGCGATGGTGGTGCGATCGCGCTGGGTGCCGATGGCAGCGTGGCGTTCCCGTTCAATACGGGTGGCATGTACCGCGGCTGGATCGGCATCGATGGCGTGCCACACGTCGCGATCTACAAGGGCGATTCGATGGTGATGCCGGGCAAGTGAGGCGGCGGCGGGCGGCGGGGCGCTTCAGCGCTCCGAATGCCCGCCCTGGTCGTACTCACGGCCCGCCAGCAACTCGGGCTGGATCAGTTCGACGAAGGCTTGCGCCTGCGGACTCAGGAACTTGCCCTTGCGCATCACCACGCCGTAACTCCGTGACGGAAACCAGCGCGCCAGCGAGCGCGCGGCCAGGCGCTGGCGGTCGGCTTCGGTCAGGCAGATCGCAGTCACGATACTGATGCCCAAGCCCATCGCCACGTACTGCTTGATGACCTCCCAACCGCCGACTTCCAGCGCCACCGTATAGGGCACGCGGTTTTGCTGGAACACCAGGTCAACCAACCGGTACGTGGTCAGCCGCTTGGGCGGCAGGATCAGCCCGTAGGGCGACAGATCCTTCAGTTGCAGGTCGGGCTTGGAGGCCAGCGGATGGTCCAGCGGCATGATCAGCATCGGCTCGAAGCGATAGATCGGCGCGTAGCTGAGGTCGGCCGGCACATCCAGCATCGAGCCCACTGCCAGGTCCACCGCATCGCTGCGCAACAGGTCCAGCCCGCTGGCGCCGGTGACGTTGTGCAGTTTCAGGCGCACGTCCGGCATCCGCTTGCGGAACGCATCCACGATGCCGGGCAGCAGATAAAGTATGGTCGAACTGCCGGCGGCGACATTGAGTTCGCCCGCATCCAGCCCGCGGATCTGCTCGCGGAAGCTGGCGGCCAGCCCGTCCAGCCCCTCCACCAGGGGGCGCGCCATCTCGTAGAGCAGCTCACCCTCGCGGGTCGGGGTCAGGCGTCGGCCGCTGCGCTCCAGCAGCCGCACCCCCAGCTCGCGTTCCAGCGCCTGCAATTGCAGGGTCACCGCCGGCTGGCTGAGGTAGAGCGCCTCGGCCGCCCGCGATACCGAACCCAGTCGCGCCACCTGGCAGAACGCCCGCAACGGCTTCAGGCGGGAGCCTTTGTAGGCGAACCGGATTGCGCTGATGGGCTTTTCGACCATTGGTCTCAATTGGTATTAATAAATCAAATACATGACATTGATAAAACTTCCTTGTCATATACCACACGCAAGCGGATGTTGCATTGCAACGCACTTTTCGGAACCCGCGCATGTCGGCAGTTATGCAATCCACCCTTGATACCCAGCGCGATGCCCAGACTAGGGGCATCCAACTGACCTCGGAGGTGCCAGGACAGGGCCAACTGCTGACCTCGGCGGCACTGGACTTCCTGCGCGACCTGCACCAGCACTTTGAACCACGCCGGCAAGGTCTGCTGCAGGCACGCGCGGCGCGCCAAGTGGAGTTCGATGCCGGCGCATCACCGGATTTCCGCACTGACACTGCAACCATCCGCGCCGCCGACTGGAAGGTCGCACCAATCCCGGCCGCACTGGCTGATCGCAGGGTCGAAATCACCGGGCCGGTCGATCCGAAGATGGTGATCAATGCGCTCAATTCCGGTGCCAACGTCTACATGGCCGATTTCGAGGATTCGACCTCGCCGACCTGGACCAACCTGATCGAAGGCCAGCGCGCGCTGCGCAAGGCGGTCGCCGGCACATTGGACTGGATGGCGCCCGATGGCAGCAAGCACTACACGCTGAAGCCCGAGGCCGAACGCGCCGTACTGTGCGTGCGCCCGCGCGGCTGGCACCTGAGCGAGAAGCACGTGCTGGTGGACGGCAATCGGATTTCGGCATCGCTGTTCGATGCCGGCCTGTTCGTCTTCCACAATGCCGCCACGCTGGCGGCAAAAGATCGCGGTCCGTACCTGTACCTGCCCAAGCTGCAGTCGATGGAAGAGGCGGCATTGTGGGAAGACGCGCTGACCCACATCGAAGCCGCGCTGGGGCTGGCGCATGGCCAGGTCAAGGTCACCGTGCTGATCGAAACCCTGCCGGCCGCGTTCGAGATGGACGAGATCCTGCATGCGCTGCGCGCGCGCATCGTCGGGCTGAATTGCGGCCGCTGGGATTATATCTTTTCCTACATCAAGACTTTCCGCACGCATCGCGACAAGGTGCTGCCGGAGCGCGGCCAGGTGTCGATGGCCCAGTCGTTCCTGAAGGCCTATTCGGAACTGCTGATCCGTACCTGCCACCGCCGCGGCGCGCATGCGATGGGCGGCATGGCCGCGCAGATCCCGATTTCCGGCGATGCCGACGCGAACGATGCGGCGATGGCCCGCGTCCGTGCCGACAAGTTGCGTGAAGTCACCGCCGGCCATGACGGTACCTGGGTCGCACATCCCGCGCTCATCCCGCTGGCCCGCGAGATCTTCGATGCGCGCATGCCCGAAGCCCACCAGCAGCACGTGGGCCGTGAGGACGTGCAGGTGACGCGCGAAGACCTGATCAAGCCGCCTTTGGGAACGATCACGCGGGCCGGCTTCGAGAACAACGTCGAAGTCTGCGTGCGCTATCTGGCCGCATGGCTGGATGGCAGCGGTTGCGTGCCGATCCACTGGCTGATGGAAGACGCCGCCACCGCCGAGATCGCCCGCACCCAGTTGTGGCAATGGATCCACTACGCCGACGACGGTCGTGAACCGCTGCACCTCGACGATGAAACCCCGGTGGATTCGGCCCTGCTGGAGCGCGCCCTGATCGGCCTGCCCGGCAAGTTGCAGGACCGCCTGCGCCTCCCCGGCGCCAGCCGCATCAACGAGGCCATCGGCATGCTCGACCGCCTCACCCACGCCGACACCTTGGCCGAGTTCCTCACCTTGCCGGCCTACGAACGACTTGACTGACCTGCAACCGCAACAAGCAAGCCAATTCCTCGCAACCCCTTTCGAACACACAACCCCACACGAGGCCGACCATGAAGAACACCATGCATACCGCTGAACAGTTGAAGATGGATTGGGCCAACAATCCGCGCTGGGCCGGCGTCACCCGTACCTACAGCGCCGAAGACGTGGTGCGATTGCGCGGCACCGTGCACGTCGAGCATTCGCTGGCACGCCTGGGCGCGGAAAAACTGTGGAAGTCGCTGCACAAGGAGGACTTCGTCAACGCGCTCGGCGCACTCACCGGCAACCAGGCGATGCAGCAAGTCAAGGCTGGCCTGAAGGCGATCTACCTGAGCGGCTGGCAGGTTGCCGCCGACGCCAACGTGGCGGGCGAGATGTATCCCGACCAGTCGCTGTACCCGGTCAACTCGGTGCCGCAGGTGGTCAAGCGGATCAACAATTGCCTGTTGCGCGCCGACCAGCTCAATCACGCCGAGGGCGACGACAGCGTTGATTACCTGCAGCCGATCGTGGCCGATGCCGAAGCCGGCTTCGGTGGCGTGCTCAATGCCTATGAGCTGATGAAGTCGATGATCGAAGCCGGCGCCGCCGGCGTGCATTTCGAGGACCAGTTGGCGTCGGTGAAGAAGTGCGGGCACATGGGTGGCAAAGTGCTGGTGCCGACCCGCGAGGCGATCGAGAAGCTCACCGCCGCGCGCCTGGCGGCCGACGTGATGGGCGTGCCGACCTTGATCGTGGCGCGTACCGATGCCGAAGCCGCCGATCTGGTGACCTCCGACGTCGACGACAACGACAAGCCGTTCTGTACCGGCGAACGCACCGTCGAAGGCTTCCACAAGACCCACAAGGGCCTGGACCAGGCGATCAGCCGCGGTCTGGCGTATGCGCCTTATGCCGACCTGGTGTGGTGCGAAACCGGCAAGCCGGATCTCGAGTTCGCGCGCAAGTTCGCCGAGGCGATCCACGCCAGGTTCCCGGGCAAGCTGCTGGCCTATAACTGCTCGCCCTCGTTCAACTGGAAGAAGAACCTGGACGACGCGACCATTGCCAATTTCCAGAAGGAACTCGGCGCGCTGGGGTACAAGTTCCAGTTCATCACCCTGGCCGGTTTCCACGCGCTCAACTACGGCATGTTCGACCTCGCACATGGCTACGCGCGCCGACAGATGAGCGCATTCGTCGAGCTGCAAGAGAAGGAGTTCGATGCCGCCGATCGTGGCTTCACCGCAGTCAAGCATCAGCGCGAAGTGGGTACCGGCTATTTCGATGCCATTGCCCAGACCATCCAGGGTTCGCAGACTTCGACCGTGGCGCTCAAGGGCTCCACCGAAGAAGAGCAGTTCCAGAGCGAGCGCGCTGCGGCGTAGCCGCATCCTGGCCCGCCGGCCTGCAGACCGGCGGGCGATCACTGATTCGCAGCCACGACACTGCCTGGATTCCCTGCTTGCCCCTCGCGGGTCGGTCCTCACACCGGCCTGCGTGTGCGTTTCCGGGTATTCTGCGGAAATCCATCGAATCGGGGGCGGGGGAGTGGGCAACAATGGCGTGGCCGCGATCGCATACACAGCAAGTGGCGAGCGAGACAGCGATGATCCGAACGCGTCGACGTTGACCTTGGCCGAGTACGCCTTGTTCGCCCAGATCGCCCACCCGCGCCGGGTCGAAGCCGGCGAGCGTTTGTTCCGGCGCGGCGACCTCGGCACGACCATGTTCGTCGTCGCGCATGGCGCGGTCGAGCTGGACTTCGGCGATGACCTGGTCGGCAAGCGCCTGGGAGTACGCGAATTCCTCGGCGAACTGGGCTTGCTGATCGGCGACCACGCGCGCAGCGCGGATGCGATGGTGTCCGAGGACGGTGTCGTGCTGGAGCTGGGCCGTGCCGAGTTCGACACGCTCGCCCAACGCGATCCGCAGATGCTCGCGCACTTCCTGCGCCGCGCGATCATGCGGGTGGTGCACAACGAGCAGGCCCTGATTGCTCGCCTGCGTCGCCGCAACCAGGACCTGGAGACAGCGCTTGACACACTGCGCGCCACCGCACACCGACTCAACCAGTCCGAATTGCTGACCCGCACCGATGAACTGACGGGTTTGCTGAATCGTCGCGGTTTCACTGCAGACGTTGAAAAGCGCCGCCGCAACAGCAGCCTGGGTGGCTTGGCACTGGTCCTGATCGATTGCGACCGCTTCAAGGACGTCAACGACACGCATGGCCACCTGGCGGGCGACCGGGTGCTGCAAAGCGTCGCCAACCTGTTGCGCGCGGTGGCCGGTCCGGACGATATTGCCTGCCGCATCGGCGGCGACGAGTTCTGCCTGCTGGTGCGGGGGCAGCATCGCGAGGAAATGGAGCGCATGGGCGACTACATGCTGGGCAGTGCGCGCATGTTGCAGCGCATGCACAGCAAGCCGCCACAGATGACCACGCTGAGCATCGGCGCCTGCCTGATCACCGACGGCGGCAATTGGGAGGAGTGGTACACCAAGGCCGACACCGCGCTGTACCGGGCCAAGCGGCTGGGCGGCAATCGCGTGGAATGGCAGGACTGAGCCGATGCCGGCGATGACCCTGATTACCGACACGCCTCAGATCCGCACACTGCTGCTCACCGACCTGGTGGATTCCACCAGCCTGGTCGAGCGCATTGGTGATACCGCCGCGGCGGCATTGTTCCGCGCGCATGACCGCAAGGTGCTGGAACTGCAGCAGCGCTGGCGCGGGCGGCTGATCGACCGCAGCGATGGCCTGTTGCTGATCTTCGAACGGCCCATCGACGGACTTGGGTTTGCGCTGGATTACGTGCGCGGCCTGCGCGACCTTGGCCGCGAGCACAATCAGCCACTGCAGGCGCGGGCCGGCCTGCATGTGGGTGAAGTGCTGGTGTGGGAAAACAGTGCCGATGCGATCCGGGTCGGCGCCAAGTCGCTGGAAGTCGAAGGCCTGGCCAAACCGCTCGCCGGGCGCCTGATGGCATTGGCGCGGCCGGGCCAGATCCTGCTGTCGGCGACCGCCGAACCGCTGGCACACCGCGCCGCGCGTGAGCTGGGTGAACGTGGCGAGCTGCTGGTCTGGAAATCCTACGGACGCTGGCGCTTCAAGGGCGTGCCGGAATCCCAGGAAGTGTATGAAGTCGGCGAGCCCGGCCTGGCCCCGCTGCGCATGCCCGCGCACACCCCCAAGGCCTGGCGCGACCTGCCGCTGTGGCGGCGGCCGGCGGCACTGGCCGCCGAAGCGATGGTGCTGGCCGCGATGGTGGTCGGTGGCTGGTTCATCACCCAGCCGAAACCGGCGATCGCCTTCGAAGAACGCGATTGGGTGGTGGTCGGCGATCTGCGTAACCTGACCGGTGATGCGCGCCTGGACGAGTCGCTGGAGCAGGCATTCCGGATCAGCCTGGAACAGTCGCACTACGTGAACCTGATCAGCGACCTGAAGATGCGCGAGACCATGCAGCGCATGCAGCGCAAGCCGGATGCACAGATCGACCGCGTGAGCGGATCGGAGATTGCCATGCGCGACGGCGCGCGTGCACTGCTGTTGCCGACCGTAGCCGAAGTCGGCGGGCGCCTGCGGGTCAGCGCAGAGGTGATCGACCCGCGCACCCAGACCACCGTGTACGCGATATCGGCCGATGGCAAGGGAATCGAATCCGCGCTGGCGTCGATCGACGACGTGACCGACCAGCTGCGCCAGAAGCTGGGCGAGGCCATGCAGAACGTGCAGAAGACCTCGGTGCCGCTGCCCAATGTCAGCACGCCAAGTCTTGATGCATTGAAGGCATTCGCGCTTGCGCGGAACGTGTACTACACGTCCCGCGATCGCGAGCAGGCGCTTGGCCTCTACCGACGTGCTCTGCAGCTAGATCCTCAATTCGCCCTGGCGTACGCGGACATGGCGCGCATGTTTGCAGGGTTCGGGGAGGTCGAGGCGGCGGCGATGGCGTGGCGCAAAGCGCTGGCGATACGCGGACGCCTGTCGCCTCAGGAGACCATGCGGATCGAGTTGATGCTCCAGCAGCACACGGCGCCGACCGCCTATTTCCGCAATGTCGATGAATACCTGGCCATCTATCCTGACGACGAACAAGTCATCGCGCGCTCTGGCACCAACCTGTGGCACCAGCGCAACGATTTCCGAGCCGCCGATGTGCGCTTCCGCCAGGCCCTCAAGCCAGCCTTCGCGAACCAGGGCAGCGTTAACTACAGCCTGGGAATCATGCTGTTGGGACAGGAGCGAGTCGAGGAGGCGCTGGCGGCATTCAGCAGGTCCCGCGCATTGGGATTCAGCGGTGCCGGCGAGTACTACGCGCGTGCCTACGACGCACAGGGCCGGCATGCCGACGCCGACAAAACCTATCTCGGTGGCACCGGCGGTCGCGACGGCTGGCAGGGTGAAAGCGCGGTGACGACCTGGATCGACCGCGGTCAACCACAGCAGGCGGCCAAGGCGGCCGATGCCTGGCTGGCCAACGTCGTCAAGGACGCGAACGTGCTCGAAACGCAGCGCGCGCGCGCTGCGGTCGCCAGCCTGTCGGCGCTGGCCGACAGCGGCGATGCCGCGGATGCCGTGAGAGGCCTGCTGTCGGCGAGCCGTGCGCAGGCACAAGAGACCGATGCGATATTTCCGACGATGTCGGCCGACCTGCAGTTGTATGCCGGTCTGTTGGCCGCGCATGCCGATGATCGCGTACTGGTCGCGGACGCCCTGCGCGGCGTGCACGACAACACGGCCGTGCGCGACTTCCCGACCGTCGGCCAGCTGCATGCGGTTTTGCTGGCCGAGCAGGATCGATTGGCGGGCAATGTCGATGCGGCGTTGCAGCGCTTGCGGCCACTGGTCAGGCAGGAGACCTCACTGGTGGCGGTGCATTGGGCGTTGATGCGGGCGGAACGTGCGGCCGGCAATGCGGATGCCTCCGCTGCGCAATCCCGTTGGCTGGCAACGCATCGTGGGCGCGTGTTCACTGAAAACACGACCAGCGACGTGCTGCGATTCTTCAATGTCTGGGTATCGCGAGAGGCGTTGCAGGCAACGCCTGCAACAGCAGCTTCGCGCTGAGGAAGAACTGCGCAGCCGCCAAAGCTGCGCGGGTGTGGAGACTCAGTCGGCGCTGAAGTCGGTCGCACACATGAAACTGACCGGTAAGTTCAAGGCCCCTTCCAGCTTGACGCGGTCGCGTGCGATCTTCGCCTTGGGTGCGATGCTGTCGGTGGCCTGCAACTGCATGCAGTCGCCTGCCGATGACGCGCCGGCATCTGCTTTGTAGCCGACCTGTGCCAGCGCCGCGTTTGCATCCTTCTTGAACAGCCGCCGGAAATCGTTGTCGGTGGACAGCTTGTCGAGCAGCTTCTTGGTGACTTTCGGGTCCAGCGGCGCCGGCTTGGCGCCCTTCTTCATGGCCATGGAACATTCCCCCTGCTGCGGTTGATGGGCACAACAGGCTGTGACGCTACCCTTGTCGATGACTGGCTACAAGCGCCAAGATCGCGTTTTGGTCGGGGTTGATGCATGCGGATCAGGCGATGTGCGGCGCTTTGGCTGGAACCCCGCGAGGAAACCCGCTTCGATCTCGATGTGCTGCTTGCAGGCGGCACCGGCGTTGTCAGCAACATGCAGTGGTTCGCGCATGCGCCCCAGCGGGATGAGCCGATGGACGTGGATGCCGGTGATGTGGTCCTGCTGGGCGAGCTGAGCCCATTCGATTGGGTCGCGGCCACGCCATTGCGTGCGCGCCACGGTGCAGCGCGCATGCGACGGCTGCTGCAGGCTGGCCTGCTGGTGGGCAGCACGAAGGCCTGGTCCGCGCAGCGCGAGCTCGACACTCGCCTGCGTGACATGCATTGGCATGGCTTGTCCGCGGTTTGCCACGCGCGCTCACGCTGGGACGGCATCGACGCCGCCGGTGAAGTGGAAGAAGCAGGCCTGCACAATGCCGAGGGCCTGCGCGAGATCTATGGCGTGCCGCCGCGCATGCTGCACGAACGTCCCGATGGCGGCGCCTGCACCGCGTTGCCGCGGATGCCGCGCAACGCGTTTGACCAGGTGCTCGACGCGCGCACGAGCTGCCGCAATTTCGATGCGGACAAGATGCTGCCGCTGGCACAGTTGTCCCAGGTGCTTGAACGCGCGTTCGCCGAACGCGGACGGATCCGTGGTGCGGACGAATTCGACGTGCTCAAGCGAACCAGTCCATCCGGCGGTGCGCTCCATCCCACCGAGTGTTATCTGATTGCACGTAACGTCGAGTGTCTTGCCTCTGGCCTGTACCACTACCGACCAGGTGAACATGCGTTGCAAGCGCTGCCGCTGGACGAGGAACAGGTGCTCGCAGGCGCAGGAAAGCATGCGGCAGCCGAGGGCCTGAGCGCGCTCGACTACCTGGCCTGGATCGCGGTGGGCGGGCAGCCGTACTTCGCCGACGCGCATGCACTCTGCGTGCTGGCGCCGCGTTTCCAACGCAATTTCTGGAAGTACCGCAACCATTCGAAGGCCTACCGGGTGTGCATCCTGGACATCGGCCATCTCTCGCAGACACTTCTGCTCAGCGCAACCGAACAGGGGCTGGGCAGCTACGTCACCGCCGCGATCAACGAAGCCGACATCGAACGTGCATTCGGATTGACACCTTGGATCGATGGGCCGTTGGCGGTTTGCGGGATCGGGGTGCGTTCGGATGAAATGCGGACTTACGAGCTCGACCCGAACCACCGGATCTGGCCAAGCGAACGCCAAGCCGCGTTCTGACGTCACGCAGCCGTGCGTTCCCGCCCGCGCTCGAGTCGCCGGTATCCAATCGCTTCGGTCAGGTGTTGCGTGCGGATCGCCTCGCTGTCGGCAAGATCGGCAATGGTGCGCGCCACCCGCAGGATCCGGTGCAAAGAGCGCGCGGACAGCTGCAGGCTCTCCACCGCGCGTTCCAGCAGGGCGCTGTCGCCAGTCGTCAGCACGCAACAGGCATTGGTCTGGGACTGGTCCAGGCGCGCATTGGTTGCGCCACGTACCCGTTGCAGTGCACGCGCACGGATGACCCGTTCGCGCACCACCGCACTGCTCTCGCTGGGGATGGCATCGCTGCGCAACAGGCTTGGCGCCAGCCGCGGCACTTCCACGTGCAGGTCGATGCGCTCCATCAATGGGCCGGAAATACGCGCTCGGTAGCGACGGATCATCTCGTCGTTGCACAGGCAACGCCCGGAGGGATCGCCGGCCCAGCCGCAAGGGCAGGGATTCATTGCGGCTACCAGTTGGAAGCGCGCAGGGAATTCGCATTGGCGGGCTGCACGCGAGATCGTCACGCAGCCGGATTCCAGCGGCTCGCGCAGCACTTCCAGCGCATGTCGGCTCCATTCGGGCAATTCATCCAGGAACAACACGCCGTGGTGGGCCAGCGAGATCTCGCCGGGGCGTGGATCGGCGCCGCCACCAACCAGTGCCACCGCACTCGCGGTGTGATGCGGATTGCGGAACGGGCGCTGGCGCCAGCGCGCCGGGTCCAGACCATGACCGCTGACGGAACGAATAATCGCCGACTCCAATGCTTCGGTATCGTCGGCTTCCGGCAGGATCCCGCACAAGCGTGATGCCAGCAGCGTCTTGCCGCTACCGGGCGGACCAACAAAAAGCAGATGGTGGGCGCCAGCCGCGGCGATCTCCAGTGCACGACGCGCCTGCATTTGTCCGCGCACATCGACCAGGTCCGGTTGCCGCGCGGGCGCGCACTGCCTGGGTTGCGCGCGCGGCAGTTCCTTGCGGGCATCAAGTGCGGCGCAGACTTCCAGCAAGGTGCGCGCGGTACGCACCTCGACATCGGTGGCAAGCGCAGCCTCAGACCCGTTGGCCGGCGCCACCAGCAGTTTCCGCTGCGCCTGGCCTGCTGCAACTGCAGCTGCCAGCACGCCATCCACCGCGCGGATCTCGCCGGTCAGCGCAAGTTCGCCGATGAATTCCCAGCCGTCCAGGCTGTCGTTCGACAGTTGCCCGCTGGCGGCAAGGATGCCGAGCGCGATGGCGAGGTCGAAGCGTCCACCGTTTTTCGGCAAGTCTGCCGGTGCCAGGTTGATGGTGATCCGTCGCGCCGGGAACTCGAACTGCGCGCATTGGATGGCCGAGCGCACCCGATCCTTGGCTTCGCGTACCGCCGCTTCAGGCAGTCCGACAATCGACATCGTCGGCAAGCCGCCAGCCAGGTGTACTTCGACCCGGACTTCAGGCGCATGCACGCCCACCCGCGCACGGCTGTGCACGATTGCAAGGCCCATGGCAGCGGCCTCAGTGCGAGGAGGGTGGCGTGGTGCTGCCGGCAGGCGCGCTGGTCAGTTCGGCCAGGCTGCGCTCCAGTGCCTCGAGCTTTTCGCGGGTGCGCGCCAGCACCGCACGCTGGACTTCGAATTCCTCGCGGGTCACAAGCTCGAGTTTACCCAGTCCGGTCTGCAGCACCGACTTGAAGTTCTGCTGCAGCTCTTCTCGGCCCTCGCGCAGTCCGGGTGGAACCAGGCTGCTGAGGCGGCGGGCGAGTTCGTCGAGTTGGGCGAGGTCGATCATGCGGTCGGGATTCATGCTGGGTCTCCTGCGGGTGGTGCAAGCGTGCGCGGTGCGCAGGTGAAACCGCTGTCGGTGCACGTTGTGTTGTGGGGTGAGGGAACTACCCATTGAAAGCAGTCCGTGCAGAAAACACCCGCAGCATGGCGCACACACGTCGGAGTATGCACGCAGGTCATGGTGGCGGGCTATGCTCGCGGCAACCCAGCAGGAGACGGCCCGATGAAAATGGTCATGGCGATCATCAAGCCATTCAAGCTCGACGACGTTCGCGAGGCGCTCGCCGAAGCCGGAGTGGCCGGCATCACCGCGACCGAGGTCAAGGGCTTCGGTCGCCAGAAAGGGCATACCGAGTTGTACCGTGGCGCCGAATACGTGGTCGACTTCCTGCCCAAGATCAAACTGGAAGTAGCGGTCACCGACGACCAGGTGGACGTGGTGACCGAGGCGATCATGCGCACCGCCGGCACCGGCAAGATCGGCGATGGCAAGATCTTCGTCTGGGACCTGGAGCGCGTTATCCGCATCCGCACCGGCGAACTGGACGGCGACGCGCTGTAGGGCGGGCACAGGGCGGGCTCCGGCCCGCCGTCAGGCCCGTCAGGTCTCGGTCCGATCGCGCCCACGCTGCTTGGCGCGGTACAGCGCGGCATCGGCGCTCGCCAACAGATCTTCGCGGGTATCGCCCTGCTTGTAGCTGGCCGCACCGATGCTGACGCTGATCTGCAACGAAGGGTCGATCTCATCGAAGCGCAGCGCGTGGGTCGCCTCGCGCAGGCGCGCGGCGACCAGCAACGCCTTGTCCAGCGAGGTATCCGCACAGACCACCACGAATTCCTCGCCGCCGATCCGGCCCAATGGGTCGCGACCACGCAGCTGTGCGTGCCAGGCGGCGGCAGATTCGCGCAGGACGCGGTCGCCCGCGGCATGGCCGTAGCGGTCGTTGATCGCCTTGAAATGATCCAGGTCGAGCATCAGCAGGGACAGCGGAGTGTCCGTGCGGATCGTCTGGGCGATCGCCTGCTCGGCTTCGTGTTCGATGCCGATGCGGCTGGCCACATTGGTCAGTGGGTCAGTCATCGTCAGGTTGCGCAGGCGGCGCGACTTGTTCCATTGGCGGAACGCCAATGAAGAGAGCAGGGCAACGAACAGCGCCGCCAGCACCAGGCTCATTGCCTGCCAATGACGCACCCGTTCCAGCACGATCATCTGCAGCTGCCTGGCCTGCGCATCCGCGCGCAGCTGCCGGTTCTCGAAGTCGCGCCGGCGGATTTCGTATTCGTATTCCAGCATGCGGCTCTGTTCCAGCCGCATCTTGCCCTGCAGTTTCATCTGCAGGTCGGTGTAGCGCTTGTATTCCTCCAGCGCGGCGCTGGCGTGGCCAAGCGTTTCCTCGCTGGCGGCACGCAGCTTGTAGATCAGCGCAAGGTAGCGCTCGTTGCCGTTGCGCTGGACAAGCGGCAAGGCCAGGTTGTAGTGGGCCAGCGCCGCGTCATGCTCGTCTTGCCTGGCCAGTGCCTGGCCCGTCAGGATCAGCAGCATGTCATTGTTGGATTCGTCGTTCTGGGCAACGAATCCGGTCCGCGCCAGCGCAAGGGTCTCCAGTGCCGCCTCGGGCTCACCGAGGGTGATCTGGGTATCGGCCAGACCCAGCCTCGCGCCGTTCACGCTGCCGACGTCGGCGTGCTGCTCGGTGACCTCGATGGCCTGCCGGAACGAAACCTGCGCTTTTTCCGGGGCACCGGATTCGGCATGCAGGAACCCCAGCTGGATGTAGTTGGTAGCCAGTGCTTCCCAGTCCTGCTGGTCCTGCATGCGCGTGATGGCGCTGGTGAAATAGCGCTCCGCCTGCGCGAAATCGCCCACGCGCCGATATCCCACGGCGATGCTGAGCATCAGCGGTTCGATTTCACGGTCGATGCCGGCGGCGCGATAAGCGGCGCGAGCGCGCTGGAAATCCAGCATGGCCCGAGCTTGTTCACCGAGCAGGGACAGGGTGTCGCCACGCATTTCCAGCGTTTCGGCCAGCAGTTGCTGCTCCTTGCTGTTCGCGAGCAGGACCACCACCTTGTTGTATTCCGGCAGGCCGCGCTTGGAACCGCTGATCAGCATGATGTAGCTGGCGCGGCACAGCATCGCGCGCGCCTCGGAGGCGACATCATGCAGGTCGCGGGCCCGCTTGAGCGCATCGTTGGAATAGGCCAACCCGCGCTTTGCATCCTGCCAGGCGCGCGCTCCGCAATATACGGAACGAAAGCGCACGTCACGCAATGAGTCACCAGCCGGCAACAGTGCTTGCAGGCGCTGCAGGTAGCCCTCATACGCCGTGCTGCTGGCCTCCATCGAGCTTGGTCCGACCACCTTCTCGAATGTCGCGTCGAAGGCAGTTTCGCGCGTGCTGGCCGGCTCGGCTTCGCCTCCGCGCATCGGCACGCTGGCAGGCGTTGCCAATGGCCATGCGCACAGCGCGGCCAGCAGCAAAGCTTTCCAGAGGTGTCGATACCCGCTCACGCAACTCCAGTCGTCACGAACAACCCGTCACCCTACCGGTCATGCAGGCTGGCTTCCGTGCGTGGGGTCGCAGTTCCGGATCTCTTGGAACCTGAATAGGCTTGATTCAGCTTGCCAATGCCGTGGCCACGAACGGTGGCAGTACCTGCGCGCCTTTGTGCAGGTCGGCGCTGTAGTACAACGTCGCGAATGTTTTCGCACGCGCATCGGCCTCGCGGAAATCGAATCCGCCTGATTTTTTCGCCATCGTGCAGCTCCACCAGCCGGTCGGATAGCAGGGTTGCGGGAACGGCAGGGTCTGGAAGCTGGCGAATCCGGCCTTGCCCATTTCGATGCGCATCGCATTGATCAGGTCCAGCAGCACCAGCGGCGACTCCGACTGCTGCACCAGGATGCCGTCGTCCTTGAGCGCGCGGTGGCAGCTGGCGAAGAATGACGCATTGAACAGGCCTTCGGCCGGGCCAACCGGGTCGGTGGAATCCACGATCACGATGTCCACGCTGCCGGGTTCGCAACTGGCCATGTAGGCGATGCCGTCATCGAACAGCAGTTCGGCACGCGGATCGTTGTTGGATTCGCACAATTCCGGGAAATATTTTTCGGCCATGCGGGTGACTTGCTCGTCGATGTCGCACTGGGTCGCAGACACCACGCCCGTGTGGCGCAGCACTTCGCGCAACGTGCCGCAGTCGCCACCGCCAATGATCACCACGCGCTTCGGATCGGCGTGGGTGAACAGCGCCGGGTGCGCCATCATCTCGTGGTACAGGAAATTGTCGCGCGTGGTCAGCATCATCGCGCCGTCGATCAGCATGAGGTTGCCCCAGTCGGTCGACTCGTAGATCTCGATGAACTGGAACGGCGACTGCACTTCATCCAGTTTCCGCGTGATGCGATAACCGATCGATGAGCCGGCCTTGTCGAAGTTTTCATGCAGCCAAGTCGGTTCGGTCATCTGGAGCTCCGGGCAATTCGTGGGGCTGTAGGGCGGGTCGTGACCCGCCGCAGTCGCATGGCCGCATTTTCGCACGGTGGGAACAGGCCCGCCCTACAATGTGGCTTCCCTTCACGCATGCCGACGCCGACACGATGATCGACTGGTCGCTCGACCTTGCCCGCAAGACCTATTCAGTCCCGCACTGGTCGGAAGGCTATTTCGATGTGAACGCCGCCGGCCAGGTCGTGGTGCGCCCGAAAGGTGCCGCCGGCCCGACCATTGCCCTGCCCGAAGTGGTGGATTCGGCGATGGCGATGGGCGCGAAGCTGCCGATGCTGGTGCGCTTCCCGGACGTGCTGGGCGACCGCCTGCATCGCTTGCAGGGTGCGTTCGCGCAGGCGCGCAAGGACTGGGACTACGCCGGCGAGTACACCGCGGTGTATCCGATCAAGGTCAACCAGCATTTCGGCGTCGCCGGCACCCTGGCCAGCCACCACGGCGACGGCTTCGGGCTGGAAGCCGGCAGCAAGCCGGAACTGATGGCGGTGCTGGCACTGAGCCGGGCGGGCGGGTTGATCGTCTGCAACGGCTACAAGGACCGCGAATACATCCGGCTGGCGCTGATCGGCCGCAAGCTGGGCATGCAGACCTTCATTGTCATTGAAAAGCCGTCCGAACTGCGATTGGTGCTGGAAGAGGCCAGAAATCTCGATGTGAAGCCGGGCCTCGGCGTGCGCATGCGGTTGGCTTCACTGGGCGCTGGCAAGTGGCAGAACAGCGGCGGCGACAAGGCCAAATTCGGCCTTGACCCGCGCCAGTTGCTCGACCTGTGGAAGCGCCTGCGCGATGCCGGCATGGGCGACTGCCTGCAGCTGCTGCATTTCCACATGGGCAGCCAGATCAGCAACGTGCGCGACATCGCCAAGGGCATGCGCGAGGCGACCCGCTACTTTGTCGAACTGAGCAAGCTGGGCGCGAACATCAGCCATGTCGACGTCGGTGGCGGACTCGGCGTCGACTACGAAGGCACGCGTTCGCGCTCGTACAACTCGGTCAATTACGGCATCCATCATTACGCTTCCAGCATCGTGCAGCCACTCGCCGAAGCCTGCGCGCGCGAAGGCCTGCCGCCGCCGCGCATCGTCACCGAATGCGGGCGTGCGATGACCGCGCACCATGCGGTGCTGGTGACCAATGTCTCGGAAGTCGAACGCGCGCCGGAAGGCCGCGTGCCCGACGTGCATGGTGATGAATCCAATCCGGTCGCGCAGCTGCGCGTACTGCATGAAGAACTTGCCCAGCGGCCCGCGGTCGAAGTGTTCCACGAAGCCTCGCAGGCGCATGCCGAAGGGCTGAGCCTGTATGCACTCGGGCAGATCGACCTGACCCAGCGCGCACGCATCGACGATCTTTTCTACGCGATCGCGCATGCGGTCAAGGCGCGCCTGACCTATGACGAAAAAAGCCATCGCGATTTGCTGGATGAACTCAACGAGCGCCTGGTCGACAAGTACTTCGTCAATTTCAGCGTGTTCGAGTCGATGCCGGACGTGTGGGCGATCGACCAGGTGTTCCCGATCATGCCGATCGAGCGCCTGGACGAAGCGCCGACCCGGCGCGGGATCATTGCCGACCTGACCTGCGACTCCGACGGCAAGATCGACACTTACGTCGAGAATGAAGACCTCGACAGCTCGCTGCCGCTGCACGAATTGCGCAAGGGCGAACGCTATCGTCTCGGCTTCTTCCTGGTCGGCGCGTATCAGGAGATCCTGGGCGACATCCACAACCTGTTCGGCGACACCGACGCGATCGAGGTCAAGGCCGAAGGCGATGGCTGCCGCATCGTCCACCAGCGCCGCGGCGACACCACCGACGTGATGCTGGATTACGTGGGCTACAACCTCGACGACCTGCGTCGCATCTACAAGGACAAAGTCGCTGCCGCGGATCTCGGCGCGGCCGAGTCCGGGCGTTTGAACGAGGCGCTCGAAAACGGCCTGACCGCGTACACCTACTTGAGCGACGAGCCGCTGGAATGAGTGGGGCTGCATCGACCGATGCTGCTGGAAGTCGGGTTGCCGCTGATCCGGCTGCTTCAAATCTGGTCGTGCTGGTCGTCGGTGCCAATGGATTCCTGGGTGGCTACATCGTGTCGGCGTTGCGCCGGCACGGTTTCCGCGTGCTGCGCGGGGTGCGCTCGCCACGCGCATCCGATGAGCGCGCCTGCGACCTGACGAATCTGGATGCGCAAGCCGCGGCCACGGCAATCGCCGGCGTGGATGTCGTGGTCAATGCCGCCGGCATCCTGCGTGAAACCGGCAAGCAGAGCTTCCATGCGGTGCACATCGACGGACCGCTGCTGCTGGCGCGCGCATGTATCACCTGCGCTGTGCCCAGGTTCGTGCAGGTGTCCGCGCTGGGCGTTGCCGAAGACGGTGAATTCGTGGCATCCAAGCATCACTTCGATGCCGCGCTGCTGGCGTTGCCGCTGTCGTCCGTGGTGCTGCGGCCATCGGTGGTGTATTCCGTGTCCGGCTCTTATGGCGGCACGTCGCTGTTGCGCGCACTGGCCGCGATGCCCGGCGCGCACTGGCTGCCGGGTTCTGGCCATTGGAAGGTACAACCGGTGGCGGTGGAGGATCTTGCCGATATCGTCGCGCGCGCGGCCGGTGGCGATGCGGGCGGAATTTTCGAAGTCGGCGGTCCTGCGCCGATCCCGTTGCGCGACTATCAGCGCAGTTGGCGGCGCTGGTTGCGTGTTCCTGGCGAACACGCGATCCATGTTCCGGTGTGGCTGGTCTCGGCCCAGGTCTGGCTGTGGGAGCGGATCGGCAGTGGTCCGGTCGGCATGACCATGTGGCGGATGCTCCGGCGCGGGAATGTCACCGTGCCGGATGCATCGCAACGACTGCTGTCCGCGTTCGGCATGGCGCCACGCGCGCTGGACGATGCGTTGGAATCCCGGCCCAGCCAGGTGCAGGATCGCTGGCAGGCGCAGTTGTATTTCCTTGCGCCGGCATTGCGCATCGCTGTGGTGGCGTTGTGGCTGCTGTCGGCGTTGGCGGGTTTCTTCACACCGGCAAGCGTGATCCTGCACATGGCAGGCGATGGTGTTTTGCAGCAGCTTTCGCCAGTGGCCATGGCTCGCACGGGCGGCGTGCTGGATGCGGCGCTTGCGCTGTGGCTCGCCAGCGGCTGGCGGCCACGATGGGCAGTCACTGCCATGGGTATGAGCGTGGTCGCATACACCGCTTCGATAGGTGCAATGAGCCCCGAATTGTGGCTGGAGCCGTTGGGAGGACTTGCCAAGAATCTGGTGATCCTGCCGGCATTGGCCATCCTGTGGGTGTTGGCTGAGCGGAGGTGAGATGGCTTACCTGTGGGTGAAATGGCTGCACATCCTGTCCTCGACGCTGCTGCTGGGCACGGGGCTCGGGATCGCGTTTTTCATGTTGCTTGCCCATCGTCGCGGCAATCCCGCCTTGATCGCCGGCACCGCCAGTACCGTGGTCATCGCCGATGCCTGCTTTACCGCCCCGGCGGTGCTCATCCAGTTCTCGACCGGCTTGTGGCTTGCGCAACAACTCGGCATGCCGCTATCGATCTTCTGGTTGAAGACGACGCTACTGCTGTTCTTCGTGGTCGGCGCCTGCTGGTTGCCGGTGCTGTGGCTGCAGATTCGCGCCCGCAATCTGGCTCGGACTGCACAGGCGACCGGGGCCGCATTGCCGCACGCTTATTTCCGGGTGATGCGCTGGTGGTTCTGGCTGGGCTGGCCGGCATTCATCGCGGTGCTCGTGATCTTCTGGCTGATGGTATTCAAGCCGGTGTAGCGCCGGATCTATTCGCCGCGCGCGACCTGGAAACCCGCGAACGATTGCGAGGTCGGCATGATTTCCAAGCGGTTGATGTTGAGGTGCCGTGGCAGGCTGGCGACCCAGAAGATACTGTCGGCGATGTCTTCGGCCGTCATCGGATTCGCGCCGGTATACAACTTGTCGGATGCAGCCTGGTCGCCGTGGGTACGGACGACCGTGAATTCGGTTTCGGCCATGCCGGGTTCGATCGTGGTGACGCGCACGCCGGTGCCGTGCAGGTCGCAGCGCAGGCCCAGCGAGAACTGGCTGACGAAGGCCTTGCTGCCGCCGTAGGCGTTGCCGCCGAAGTACGGATACACGCCAGCGACCGAACTGATGTTGATGATCGCGCCCTTGCGCGCGATGAGCGTCGGCAGCAGCGCATGGGTGAGCGTGATCAGCGCGGTCACGTTGGTGTCGATCATGGTCTTCCAGTCCGACAGCAACGCCTCCTGCGCAGGCTTGGTGCCCTGCGCCAGGCCGGCATTGTTGACCAGCAGGTCGACCCCGCGGAAACGTTCGGGCAACGCGTCCAGTGCAGCGCGCATGGCGGCTTCGTCGCGGATGTCGAAACAGGCGGTATGCACCCCATCGCCGAGTTCGGCGCGCAATGCATCCAGGCGCTCGGCGCGGCGGCCGGTGGCGATGACTTGCCAGCCGGCATCGACGAAGCGGCGCGCGGCGGCGCGACCAAAACCAGCGGTGGCGCCGGTGATCAGGGCAGTGCGAGGTGGTGGATTGTTCATGCCCCCATTCTACGAGTGCCGGTAGGGCGCGTGTTCTTTCGGGTTGCTCAGTTGGTCTTGACCGCCATCGCCGGCAAGCCGCCACTGGCGAGCTTGGACTTGGCGTCGGCAAGTTCCGAAGCCGTGCCATACGGCCCCATGCGCACCCGGTACACGGTCTTGCCGCCGATCTGCGCCGCTTCCACCCGCGCGTTCAGGCCCAGCATCGCGATCTTCGCCTTCACCGTTTCTGCGTCGCCGGAACCACCGAAGGCACCGGCTTGCAGGATGTAGCGTGCATCGCTGGACGTGGCTGGCGGATTCGTCGCATCGCTGCTCGTCGAACTGGTGCCTGTCGTGGAGGGCGTTGTGCTTGCAGATGCAGCCGATGCAGCATTCACAGCCACGTTCGGCGCTTCCGTGATCGGTGCCGGCAGGCCGTCTGCCGCTGTTGCCGTACCCGCTCTGGTCGCGGCTGTCAGCGCCGCTTCCTCCGCCTTGGCGCTGGCGGCCAGTTCGGCATCGCTCATCGCCACTTCCTCGCCTGGTAGCAAGGTGTAGAAGTCGTATTGGGTGGGCTTGGGCTTGTCGTCTGCCGGTCTTGCCGCTGGCGGATGCGTCGATGGCAACATCGGGCGCGAGTGCCTCCTCGCTGGTGCTGGTTGCCGGTTGCGCGTCCGGATTCGGCTTCGGGCCGATGCGCAGGAAACCGTCGCCATCGGCGCCCGAGTTGAGCAGGCGGGGCGCAGCCAATACCACCAGCAAGGTGACCAGCACGCCGATCACCAGCCAGGCCCAGCCGGGCAGGCCATTGGATGCGTTGCGCCGCGCCTGCGACTTGCCGCGTCGTGCCGCCATTAGCTGCTACTCCGGTTCTGAATTTGAATCACATGCTCTCCGGGGCGCTCACGCCCAGCAAATCCAGTCCATTGGCAAGAACCTGCCGGGTCGCCCGCGCCAATGCAAGCCGTGCATCGCGCAAGGCGGCATCGGCGACCAGCACCGGGCTGGCGTGATACCAGCCGTGGAACGCGTTGGCCAGTTCACGCAGATACTGCGCGACCAGATGGGGTTCCAGCGTGATGCCGGCAGCTTCCACCACTTCGGCAAAACGCGACAGTTCGCGCATCAGCTCCTGCGCTGGCGCATCGTCCAGCAGGTGCAGGTTGGCCTCGCCGTTGGCGGCATCGTGCGACATGCCTTTCTCGCCGGCCTGGCGCAGCAGGCTGCAAACCCGCGCATGCGCGTACTGCACGTAGTAAACCGGGTTGTCATTGGATTGCGAACGTGCGAGGTCGATGTCGAACGTGAGTTGCGAATCCGGCTTGCGCGCGATCAGGAACCAGCGCGTGGCATCGCAACCGACTTCGTCGATCAGGTCGCGCAGGGTCAGGTAGCTGCCGGCGCGCTTGGACAGTTTCACCTCCTCGCCGCCGCGCATCACCGTGACCATCTGGTGCAGCACGTAGTCCGGATAGCCGGCGGGGATGCCGCAATCCAGCGCCTGCAGGCCAGCCTTCACTCGCGCCAGCGAGCCATGATGGTCAGCACCAAGTTCGGTCACTGCACGGGTATAGCCGCGTTGCCACTTGCTCAGGTGATAAGCGACGTCCGGCACGAAATACGTGTAGTTGCCGTCGGACTTGCGCATCACGCGGTCCTTGTCATCGCCGAAGTCGGTGGTGCGCAACCACAGCGCGCCGCCTTCTTCGTAGGTATGGCCGTGGGCGATCAGCTCGCGCACGGTCTCCTCGACCTTGCCGTCGGTGTACAACGACGACTCAAGGAAGTAGCGGTCGAAGCTCACGCGATAGGCGGCAAGGTCTTCGTTTTGTTCGCGGCGCAGCCAGGCCACGCTGAACGCGCGGATCGCATCGATGTCATCGGCATCACCCTTGCCGGTGATCGTGTGGCCATCGACTTCGACGCTGTCGCCGCGCAGGTAGGCAGCAGCGACATCGCCGATGTAATCGCCGTTGTAGGCTTCCGCCGGCCAGTCGGCGTCGCCGGGCTTCAGGCCTTTCGCACGTGCCTGGGTCGATTTCGCAAGGTTCTCGATCTGCACGCCGGCATCGTTGTAATAGAACTCGCGCTTCACGTTCCAGCCATTGGCGGCCATCACCCGCGCGATGCAATCGCCGATCACTGCGGCGCGGCCGTGGCCGACGTGCAACGGACCGGTCGGGTTGGCCGAGACGTATTCCACGCCCACGGTCTGGCCGGCGGCGGATGCGTTGTGGCCGAAGCCGGTGCCTGCCTCCAGCACGTCGCGCACTTGTTGCTGCCATGCGGCGGACGTCAGGTGGACATTGATGAATCCGGGGCCAGCGATCTCGACCTTTTCGACCGCAGCCGATGCCGGCAACGCGGCGACCAGCTGCTGCGCCAACGCACGTGGATTGCTGCGCGCGGCCTTCGCCAGCAGCATCGCGGCGTTGCTGGAAAAATCACCGTGCGCGCGTTCCTTCGGACGTTCGATCACGAAGTCCGGACTGGGCAAGTCGGCGGGCAGAGTGCCGGCGGCACGCAGGGCGTCAAGGCCCTGTTCGATCAAGGCGCGAAGCTGGGTTTTCACAACGGTCAGGTAGTCGTTTTCAACGGTCTCGCATTGTACGCGAGCCATTGGGTGCGCTTGAACGGAAGCCTTTCAGGACAGGCAACGGCCGCTTCGGTCACACCATCCCGCGCGCCGCCATCGAAACCGGCGGGCCATCGCCGATCACGAAATGGTCCAGCAGCCGCACATCGACCAAGGCCAGTGCCTGTTTCAGGCGTGCGGTGACGGCGCGATCGGCAGCGCTGGGTTCGGGGTTACCGCTGGGATGGTTGTGGCCGACGATCACCGCTGCCGCGCCCTGTGCGAGTGCGCGCTCGACCAGTACCCGCGGGTGCACCTCCGCGCCGTCGATGCTGCCGTGGAACAGCGGCTCGAAGCCCAGTGCACGATGACGGGTGTCCAGGAACAGCGCGGCGAATACCTCGCGCGGCTGCGCACGCAGCCGCTGCGCGAAATAGCGGCCGGCGGCGGACGGATCGCTCAGGGTGATGCCGCGCTCGAGTTGTGCAGCGAGGTGGCGTTGCGCGAGCTCAAGTGCGGCAGCGAGTGTGCAGGCACGCGCCGGGCCGAGGCCGGGCAGTTCGGTCATCGCCTGCGGACTGCGATCCAGCAGGCCGCGCAGCGGGCCGTGTGCCTGCAGCAGGCCGCGCGCTGTGGCGACGGCATCGCGGCCGGCGGTGCCGGAGCCGAGGAAGATCGCCAGCAGTTCGGCATCGGACAACGCAGCGGGCCCGCGGCTGAGGAGCTTCTCGCGGGGACGTTCGCAGGCGGGCCAGTCACGGATGTGCATGGCGCCATGTTCGGCCCGGCGCGGGTCGGGCGATATCCGGCGAACAGGCGGCATCGGGTAAGCTGGCAACCCGTCGAATGGTCAGGAAATCCCGTCGCATGCAGGCATCCACCATGCCCTCCGGCACGCGCCACATCCTGCTCTGTGTCTGTGGCGGCATCGCTGCCTACAAGGCAGCGGAACTGGTGCGCCGCCTGCGTGACGATCCAACGACACAGGTCGTCGTGGCGATGACCGAAAATGCGCAGCGCTTCGTCGGCGCGCAGACCTTCCAGGCGTTGTCCGGCCAGCCGGTGCGGATCTCGCTTTGGGATGCCGGCGCCGAAGCGGCGATGGGCCATTTGGAGCTGGCCCACTGGGCGGACCAGGTCATCATCGCGCCGGCCACCGCCAACAGCATTGCCCGGTTGGCGCATGGACTGGCTGACGACCTGGTCTCGACCCTGTGCCTGGCCACCGCCGCACCGATCGCGATCGCCCCGGCGATGAACCACCGCATGTGGCTGCATCCGGCCACCAAGGCCAACATCGACACGCTGCGTTCGCGCGGGGTGCAGGTGATCGGCCCGAACAATGGTCCGCTTGCAGAAGGTGAGTCCGGCCCCGGGCGCATGGCCGAGCCTGCCGAGATCATTGCAGCGCTGAAAGGCACTCACTCGTGAGTCATGCGCTTGCCGGTTGCCGCCTGCTGGTCAGTGCCGGCCCGACCTTCGAGGATATTGATCCGGTGCGTTTCCTCGGCAATCGCAGCAGCGGGAAGATGGGCTTCGCGATTGCCGCGGCGGCAGTCGAACGTGGCGCACAGGTGTGCCTGGTCGCCGGGCCGGTGTCGTTGCCGACGCCCGCCGGCGTAACCCGCATTGATGTGCGCAGTGCAGCGCAGATGCATGCCGCGGTGATGGCGCAACTGCCCTGCGATGCCTATATCGGCGCTGCAGCAGTCGCCGATTTCACCCCGAAAACGCTCGCTGGCAGCAAATTCAAGAAAACCCCCGGTGAAGACACGTTGACCCTGGAGCTTGTAAAGACCCGCGACATCCTGGCCGAAGTCGCGATGCATGCGCAGCGTCCGCGGATGGTCGTGGGCTTTGCAGCGGAAACGGATGATCTGATTGCCAATGCGCGCGGGAAACTGCAACGCAAGCGGCTTGACCTGATCTGCGCCAACCGGGTGGGCGTGGGTGCCACTGGCTTCGAGAGTGACGACAACACGTTGCTGGTGCTCGGCCATGATGGTCTGGAACAGGTGCTGGGGCCAGCCGCGAAAACCGAGATCGCCGGGCAACTTCTGGACCTGATGACGGAACGGCTGGTCATGGAGCGGCTGCGTTGATGCACCACACCTTGCAGGTGAAAGTCCTTGACCCCCGCTTCGGCGATGCCTGGCCGTTGCCGGCATACGCCACCGAGCATAGCGCCGGCCTCGACTTGCGCGCGGCCCTGGAGACGGCGCTCGTGCTGCGGCCGGGCGATGCTGCGCTGATCCCGTCGGGACTCGCGATTCACATCGCCGATCCAGGCCTGTGCGCGGTGATCCTGCCGCGTTCAGGACTGGGCCACAAGCACGGCATCGTTCTGGGAAACGGCACCGGGCTGATCGATGCGGACTACCAGGGGCCGCTGATGATCAGTACCTGGAACCGCGGCGACGCGGCCTATACCGTTCAGCCCGGCGACCGCATCGCGCAGCTGGTCTTGCTGCCGATCGTGCGTGTGGCCCTTCAAGTGGTGGATACTTTCGATGAAAGCACACGCGGGGTCGGTGGGTTCGGCCATACCGGCGTGGGTTGATTGGGGGCAGGATGAGCGACGACGAAAAGAGCAAGCTGCAACTTGACCCGGCGCAATGGGCGAGATTGCTGGCTGTGATCACCGTGTTCCTGCTGGTCCTGGGCCTATGGTTCGCGATTGCCGGTGGACGCCAGCTGCAGACGGACCTCCGCGTGGACGCCTTGGAGCAGGCACGCGACGATGCAGTGGCCGAAACCCAGCGCAACCTGCAAGCGTTGCGGCGTAAATTCACCACGACGCTGGCATCGCCCGCGGTCGTGGCTGCACTGGAGACTGGTGACAATGCGGCTGCCGCGCGCGCCATATCGGCGGCGTGGCCTGACCTCAAGCGCAGCGAAGTCTGGCCGGCCAACCTGCAGGAGCGATATGCAAGTCTGCCGGCAAGCGGGTACGGCAGCCTTGCCGTGGCCGAAGCCGCACTGGCCGAAGGCGAGCCAGTCGCACGCATCATCTCGACCTCGCGTGGCGATCGACTGGCCATCGCTGGACCAGCCACCGGAAAGTCCGTGCAATTGCTGGGGTATGTCGAGTTGCCGCTCGAGCGGGTGACCGAAGGTATCGCCGCGGCCAGCCTGGGTTCCGGAACGTATCTTTCCTTGCGCCAAGGCGCGCGCGACGTCATCGAGCGCGGGGACCTGGGGCTCAAGGACTTTGCCGAGTCGATGGCGGCCAAGGTCGCCGACAGCGACCTGCGTGTCGCCGCAGCGGTGCCCGATGGGGTGGTGGTGCCGCTTGAGTTGGGCGCGATCGCCGCGATCGGAACTGGCGGCATCCTGCTGCTGGCGGGAATGGGAGTCTGGCTTGGCGTGCGCCCGCGCCTGCTTGGGCAGGTACAAGCCGAGGAGGGCGAAGCCGTGCCGACCCTGGCCGAGCTGCAACTGGCCCAACCGGAGGAAGCGAAAACCAAGCCACAACACGGCATCGCCGAGACCGCCAAGGCATCGGTGGTGATCGACCGCAGCATTTTCCGCGCGTACGACATTCGCGGCGTGATGGGGCAGACCCTGGACGCAGGCGTGGCTGAATTGATTGGCCAGGCAATCGGCTCGCTGATGCACGACCAGGGGCTGCAGGACATCGTCGTGGGTCGCGATGGCCGCCTGTCCGGCCCGGAACTTTCCGAAGGACTGATCACCGGCCTGCGCAAGGCCGGCCGCAATGTCATCGATGTAGGCCTGGTGCCAACCCCGGTGGTGTATTTCGGCTGCTACCACTTGCGCACCGGCTGTGGCGTGGCGATCACTGGCAGCCACAATCCGCCGGACTACAACGGCTTCAAGATCGTGGTTGGTGGCGAAACGCTGTCGGGCACGGCAATCACCGACCTGCATGCGCGCATCGCCGAAGACCAGCTGCATGAAGCGGATTCACACGGCGCGCTGGATGAGCGCGACATCAGTGACGACTATGTCGAACGCATCGCAGGCGACATCCAGATCGGCCAGCGCCTGAAAGTCGTGGTGGACGCTGGCAACGGCGCCGCCGGCATCCTGGGCCCGTGCGTGCTGGAAGCGATCGGGGCTGAAGTCACGCCGCTGTTCTGCGACATCGACGGTACCTTCCCCAACCACCATCCCGACCCCAGCGAGCCCAAGAACCTCGCCGCCCTGGTGCAGATGGTGGAACGCCTGGACGCGGATCTCGGGATCGCCTTCGATGGCGACGGTGACCGCCTCGGCGTGGTCACTCGTACCGGCAAGAACATCTACCCGGACCGCTTGCTCATGCTGTTCGCCGCGGACGTGTTGCAGCGCAATCCTGGTGCGGTGGTCGTGTACGACGTGAAGTGCACCGGCCGCCTGCCCGCACACATCCTGCTGCACGGCGGCAGCCCGCTGATGTGGAAGACCGGGCATTCGCTGATCAAGGCGAAGATGCGCGAGACCGAAGCGGAATTGGCCGGCGAGATGAGCGGGCATTTCTTCTTTGCCGAACGCTGGTATGGCTTCGACGACGGCATCTATGCCGCTGCGCGACTGCTCGAGATCCTGGCCACCAGCGGCTATACGCCGGACGAAGTGTTTGATGCATTGCCCGATGGCATTTCCACACCGGAGATCAAGGTCGAAGCGCCGGACGGTGACCCGCATGCCTTCGTGGCGCGCTTCCTCAGCAGTGCGCACTTCGAGGGCGCACGGCTGTCCACCATCGATGGTCTGCGCGTGGACTGGCCGGATGGTTGGGGCTTGGTGCGCGCCTCCAACACGACACCCGTGCTGGTGATGCGGTTCGATGCAGATTCGAATGCGGCCATGGCCCGCATCCAGCAAGCATTCCGTGAACAGTTGCTGGCCGTGCAGCCCGGGATGACGCTGCCGTTCTGACTGATCACGTTGCGGTGCGCCGCAGGCGTGCGGCTCAACGCGTTGCTGCGGGGACTTGCGTGCCGGCGTTGGCGTGATCGCCTGCTGGGGATGACTTGAGCTGGCGGTAGCGGACAACGGCATCGACCAGCTCCGCGTCCAGGGTGGCACGGTCCTGCTCCTGGTCGGCCAGGATTTGTTGCTGGCGAAGCAGGTCGTTGTGCTGCTGCAGGATAGTGTTTGCAAGGCGCTTCGGCACCGGTTTCTTGTCCAATTCCCAGTCGCCGGCCTGACGCAAGAGCGTGATCAGGCTCAAGCGCAGGTTGGTCAGCCCCAGCTGGCTCGCCTTGATCGTCTCATCCACCAAGGTGATGCGCTCGCCGTAGGCACGACGCAGGTCCGCTTCGGTCATGTATGACTCGACCATCGCCAGGTCGCGGCGCCCCTGGATGGCCTGGGCTTCGGCCTGCCTGCGCGCCACGGCGGCAGATACCGCCGCATCCGCGCGCTCGCCCTCGGTGAGTGCACGCGCCACCTGGCCGGTGGCAAGCCCGCTCTTGGCACTGATCTCGGTACGTGCGGCATTGGCCGCCGCTGCCGGCAGGGCGTCGCTGCAGATCTTGCGGCCACTCTCGTTCCAGCAATAGACTTTCTTCTGTGCCGACTGTGCATGCACGCCAGCGCCGAGCCCGGCGCCGAGCGCCAGGGCAACAGCGGCCAACGTCATTTGATTGCGATGCGACATGACAGCCCCCTGTGGCAGTCGTGAAGCGTTCATGCGGTCGTGCCGTAGCGCGCGCGATAGGCGAGCAGGGCATCTCGTTGGGCCACAAGTTCGGTGGTTTTACCTGCAAACGCAAGCAAGTCCTCCAATCCGGCCACGGCAATCACCGGAATTGCGTGTTCGGCAGCAACCGCTTGAGCTGCCGAGCGGGCATCCTCGCCACCCGAGCGTTCCTGACGATCCAGCGCGATGACAATGCCAGCCGGCATGCCGTCCGCAGCCGAAATGATCGACAGTGCCTCGCGAATCGCGGTGCCGGCGGTGATCACGTCATCGACGATCAGCACGCGCTTGCCAGCCAATGCGGCGCCGACCAGGTTGCCACCTTCGCCATGTGCCTTGGCTTCCTTGCGGTTGAATGCCAACGGCAGGTCGCGGCCACGTCGTGCGTATTCGCACGCCAATGCGGTGGCCAAGGGAATCCCCTTGTAGGCGGGGCCGAACAGCAGATCGAAATTCCCGATGACGCCAGCGCTGCCGGCTGCGTCCAGCGCATCCGCATAGCAACCTGCCAGTTCTGCCAGTGATGCACCCGAATCGAAGCGACCCGCGTTGAAGAAGTACGGGCTGATACGTCCCGACTTCAGGGTGAATTCGCCAAAGCGCAGCGCGTCGACGCGCATGGCCAGTCGGAGGAAGCGCGAGCGATGGTCGTCCATGCCTCTAGTGTCCACGATCTGGCGGCTTTTCCGCTACGCTCCCGGATTGATCCGGCACGCGAGAGCGCATGCGCATCCTCAGTTTCAACGCCAATGGCCTGCGTTCGGCGGCCAGCAAGGGCTTCTTCGACTGGTTCGCCGCACAGGACATCGATGTGATGTGCGTGCAGGAAACCAAGGCTCAGGAACACCAGTTGGGTGATCCGGTGTTCCGTCCCGACGGCTATCGTGCGTGGTTCAAGGATGCCACCACCAGGATGGGCTACAGCGGCGTGGCGATCTACAGTCGCGGCGAACCGGACGAGGTGCGTACGCAACTTGGTTGGGCGCCCTTCGATGACGAAGGCCGCTACATCGAGGCGCGTTTCGGCAACCTGTCGGTGGTGTCGTTCTACATTCCATCCGGCAGCTCCGGCGAACTGCGCCAGGGCTTCAAGCAAGAGGTGATGGCGTGGCTCAAGCCCATCCTCGACGGCTGGCTGGCCAGTGGCCGCGACTATGTGCTGTGCGGCGACTGGAACATCGTGCGAACCAGGAACGACATCAAGAACTGGACCGGGAATCAGAAGACCTCCGGTTGCCTGCCGCATGAGCGGGCGTGGCTGAGCGGCTTGATTGCCGATGACTGCCATGACGGCCTGATCGTGCCGCCAGCGCACGGCTGGAAGGACAGTTTCCGCGTCGCCAAGCCGGCTGAGGTGGAATACTCGTGGTGGTCGCAACGCGGCGCCGCGCGTGCCAACAACGTGGGCTGGCGCATCGATTACCAACTGGTGACGCCGGCACTGGCTGAGCGCATCACTGCGGCGACGATCTTCCCGGAGCCGAAATTTTCCGACCACGCGCCCTGCCTGGTGGAGTACGCCGAATGAGCGCTGCCGTTGCCGCCAGGAAACCGTCTGCCTGGCAAGCCTTCGCCCAGCCATCGGCGTGGACGATGTTCTTCTTCGGCTTTGCCTCCGGCCTTCCGTTCCTGCTGGTGGCCGGGACCTTGGCCTACTGGCTGAAGGAAAAGGACATCACCCTCAAGGACATCACGCTGATTGCCAGCGCGGGCCTGGCCTACACGCTGAAGTTCGTGTGGGCGCCGCTGGTCGACCGCTGGCGGCTGCCGCTGCTCGGTCGCCTGGGACAGCGGCGCGGCTGGCTGCTGCTGGCGCAGCTGGTCGTGATAGGCGGGCTGCTGGGCATGGCGCAATTGACCCCTGACCGACTGGCGCCATTCGTGTGGGTCACGATTCTCGTCGCCTTCGCTGGTGCCACGCTGGATATCGCGGTCGACGCGTATCGCGTTGAAATCGCACCGATCGAAGCGCAGGGCGCGCTGGTCGCGACCTATTCGCTGGGCTATCGCATCGCCCTGATCGTCACTGGTGCATTGGCCCTGGTGCTCGCCGATCACACCGCATGGAGCAATGTCTACCGCGCGATGGCCGCAGTCATGCTGATACCGCTGGTGGCAGTCTTGCTCGCGCGCGAACCTGACGTCGTGCGCCAGCACGCCAGTGGCTGGGCGGCTGGCCTGCGCGAAGGCGTGGTGGAGCCGTTCGCGGATTTCTTCCGGCGTTTCAGCGTGCCGCTGGCGCTGGCGGTGCTGGCATTCATCCTGCTGGCGAAGATTTCCGACCAGTCGCTGGGCGGCGGGATCATGGCGCCGTTCTACCTGGATCAGGGCTACACCAAGACCCAGATCGCCGCGATCAGCAAGGTCTACGGCATCTGGGTAGGGCATTGCAGGTGTGTTCCTTGGCGGGTATTGCGGTGGCGCGCTGGGGGATCCGCTGGCCGCTGCTGGCGGGCGTGGTACTGGGTGCGGTCAGCAATCTGCTGTATGTCTGGCTGGTCGGTGCCGACGGCGACCTGGCGCATGCTGACCGTGGTCATTTCCGGCGAGAACCTCGCGCAGGGCTTCCAGGGCACGACCCTGGTTGCCTTCCTGTCCGCTTTGGTGAACCAGCGATTCACCGCGACCCAGTACGCCCTGTTTTCGTCGCTGGTGATGTTGCCCGGAAAATTGCTCAGTGCGGTATCCGGTGGGATCGTCGAAGTCCACCGGCTACGGCATCTACTTCTGGATCACCGCACTGGCGTCGATTCCTGCCGTGCTGCTGTTCTTCTGGGTCATGCCGAGGCTCAGGCTTGGTGCAGCACATGAAGCTGCGGGCAGGGCGCAAGCTCGCTGAGCTTGCCCTGCGGCGTGCATCGGGTTAGATAGGAGTGCTGCGTTCCCCCGCGCAAGCAAGGAAGACCCTGTCATGACCGAAATCACGTTGCAAAACATCAGGCCCAAGCTTGCCGAGCGTCTGGGACGGCTCGCGGAAGTCCAGGGCCTGGCCCTGGATGCCGTTGCTTCCGAAGCGCTCACCATCGGCGTGGAGGCGATCGAGGATCGGGTGCGCAAGCAGTTGCTCAATACTCGCGAACAAGTCGCCCTGAAAGATGCGATCGAACAGATCCAGAAGGTTCCGGATGCGGCGTTCGGATTGATCGGACGCGTGAAGCCGCAGGACTAGTTCAGCCATCAACGTTAGGCCGGATAGACCGCGCCAAGCACGCGCAGGCCTGCAGCGCCGGTCACTGCCGGCAGGTTGCCAGGGCGTCCCGCCAGGGTTTCTCGCGCCAGCCACGCAAACGCCATCGCCTCAACGAAATCCGGATCCAGCCCATGTGCGGTGCTGGACTCCACGACAATGCCTGGTAGCGCATGCGCTAGCGAGTCCATCAGCACCCGGTTGTGCACGCCGCCGCCGCAGGCAACGACCCGCTGGGTATCGGGTTGCGCGGTGCGCAGGGCGTCGGTGATCGTGCGCACGCTCAATGCCAGCAAGGTGGCCTGCACATCCGCAGCGGACTCGCCACCGCGCAGGTGGGCATCGACCCAGTGCAGGTGGAACGTGTCGCGGCCGGTGGATTTGGGTGGCGGTTGCGAAAACCACGGTTCGTCCAGAAGACGCTCAAGCAAGCCCTGGTCGATGTGGCCCTGCGCGGCAAACGCACCGCCGGCATCGTAGGCATGGCCGAGGTGGCGCAGGCACCACGCGTCCATCAGGCCATTGGCCGGGCCGGTGTCGAAGCCGCGCACCATATCGTGCCTGGGCAACAAGGTGAAATTGGCGATGCCGCCCAGGTTGAGTACCGCGCGGTGTTCGGTATCCGAATGCAGGGTGGCGGCGTGGAAGGCCGGCACCAGTGGCGCGCCGTGGCCACCTGCAGCGACATCGCGACGCCGGAATTCGGCGACCACGCGCACGCCGCAGCGCTCGGCGATGGTGGCCGGATCCCCCAGTTGCAAGTGTAAACGGGATCTCGCCATGTGGCCGATGGCGCAGGGTCTGTCCGTGCGAGCCGATCGCGTCGAGCTCGCCAGCGTCGATGCCTGCGGCCTGCATGGCTGCGCACGAGGCCTGCGCGAATGCGCGGCCGACCCGGACATCCAGTTCGCCCACTTCGTCCAGGGTGATCGACGCGGCAAGCTGGCCAAGTTCCACCAGGCGCGCACGCAGCACGGGTTCCCACGGGTAGGTTTCGCCGAACACCAATTCCGGCGTGGCAGTCGGGACTCCTCATCGGCAAACGCACCAGCGCGGCATCGATGCCATCAGCGCTGGTGCCTGAAATCAGGCCAAGGAAATACTGTCGGGATGCGCGTTTGGACATGCAGCGAAGTATCGCATCGACAGCCAGCGTGCCCGTCGGGCCGTTGCCTGGCGCGGTCGATCAGCCTTTCTTGTTGCGGCTTTCGCTCTTGGCAGGCTTGTCGGCGCTGGCAACGCGGGTGTCGTCATCGGGTGCATAGATCACGTCCTCGACCTCGCGGATCTTGTCCAGCGCGCGATGCGTCTCGTTCTTGAAGGCCAACAGCGCGGCACCCTGCAGGGGTTGCGGCGGCGGCAGGGTCATCTTCAATGGATTCTGGTGCACGCCATTGACGCGGAATTCGTAATGCAGGTGCGGCCCGGTCGCCAAGGCCGCTGGCACCGACATAGCCGATCGTCGTGCCCTGGCTGACGCGCTGGCCGACCTTTGCCTTGGCGAAGCGCGACATGTGGCCATAGAGGGTGGTGCGGCCATTGCCATGGTTGAGGATCACTGCGCGGCCATAGCCGCCTTTCCAGCCAACGAACTCCACGCGCGCATCGCCTGCTGCCTGGATCGGCGTGCCGACGCCTGCCGCATAGTCCACGCCCTTGTGCATGCGGAAGCGCCCCAGCACCGGGTGCTTGCGTCCGCCAAAGCCGGAGGTCAGCCGCGCATACGGAATCGGCATGCGGATGAACGGGCGCTTGAGTGAACGACCATCGGGCGTGAAGTATTCCGGCTTGCCGTTGCGCATGTGCCGGAACGCGCTCTGTGAGCTTGCCGTCCATGGTGAAGGTCGCAGCCAGCACCGGGCCGGTATCGACCAGCTGCCCATCCTTCCAGGTCTGGTCGACCACCACGCTGAAACGATCGTTCTGATCCAGGTCGGAGTCGAAGTCGATGTCGTACTTGAACATCTCGTCGGTCAGCTGGTTGAGCTGCTTGCTGCCCAGGCCAACCGTGCGCGCGGACTTGAACAGCGAGGTGCCGACCTTGCCGCTCAACACGACCGTGCGCGTGGTGATTTCATGTGCGATCTCACGCTCGCGCAACGCATTGCCGTCGAACTCCAGTTCGACCGGCTCGCCATTGATGCCGTACTTGCCCATGTCGATGCGCATCGCGCGCACGCTGCCGTCGGCCGGCAAGTTGAAGCTCACTTCGGTGCCTGGGCGCATGCGCCGCAGCATCGGCTGGATCTTGGGGTGCTCCATCACGTCATGCAGCTGGCGTTGCGGGATTCCCAAGCTCGGCAAACACGCCGCTGAGCGTCTGTCCCGGCTTCAACGAAACGCTTTGCCAATGATCAGAGGTGACGCCGTGCTTGACGCCCAATTGCGGCAAGGGCAACGAAAGTGTCATCCGCTGTGCCTGGCCAGGTGATTGCATCGCGGTGGAAAATCCGGGCACGATCGCCGCCACCAAGGCGCCTATCGTGGCGAACAGGCTGGCATGCAGCCAGTGGCGTCGGGTCCAGCGGCCATTGAAGGCATGCGGCAAACGGGGTGCCGCAATCGTGGTCGATGCGGCATTGGCGCGTTCCAGATTGCTGCGACGCACGGCGTCGTGGCTCGAATCCGTCATGCGTGTGATCCCCTCTCGGCGTGACGATCGCGTCAAAGCGGTACCATAATCGTGCGAAATACATGCGTCAACTCATTGAATCATCGAAAGTTTTGCCACATCACGTTTTAACGCTACTTTAACGAGCCATTCCCAACCGGCACCACACGGCGTGTCGGCAGCGAACATTCCTTTCAAGAGCAATACCCGTGACCGAACTGCCACATCCTGACCTGCAACATGCCATCGACCTCATTGCTCGCGGCAGCGACGAGATCCTCAAGCGCGAGGAGCTGCAGGCACGCCTGGGCGACTCTTTCAAGAGCGGTCGCCCGCTGCGGGTCAAGGCCGGTTTCGACCCGACCGCGCCCGACCTGCACATCGGCCACACCGTGCTGCTCAACAAGATGCGTCAGTTCCAGGATCTCGGCCACCAGGTGATCTTCCTGATCGGCGACTTCACCGGGATGATCGGCGACCCGACCGGCAAGAACGTCACCCGCAAGCCGTTGACCCGCGAGGACGTGCTGGCCAATGCGCAGACCTATTCCAGCCAGGTGTTCAAGGTGCTCGACCGCGAACGCACCGAAGTGCGCTTCAACAGCGAGTGGTTCGGTGCGATGACCGCCGCCGACATGATCAAGCTGGCGGCGCAACACACCGTGGCGCGGATGCTGGAACGCGATGACTTCGCCAAGCGCTACGCCGCGCAGCAGTCGATCGCCATTCACGAATTCCTGTATCCGCTGGTGCAGGGCTATGACTCGGTCGCGCTCAAGGCCGACGTCGAGCTCGGCGGCACCGACCAGAAGTTCAACCTGCTGATGGGCCGCGGTCTGCAAGAGCACCATGGACAGCCGCCGCAGGTCGTGCTCACCATGCCGCTGCTGGAAGGCCTGGACGGCGTGCAGAAGATGAGCAAGTCGCTGGGCAACTACATCGGTATTGACGAGCCGGCAATCGACATCGTCACCAAGGCGATGAAGATCGGCGACGAGCTGATGTGGCGCTGGATCGACCTGCTCAGCTTCGAGATCGGTGTCGATGAAGCGGAGTCATTGAAGAGCGACATCGAGCTGGGTGGCCTCAATCCGCGTGACGTCAAGCTGCGGCTGGCTCGTGAACTGGCCGCGCGTTTCCAAGGCGATGCCGCCGCCGAGCAGGCAGTCGCGGGCTGGCATGCGGCAGTGCGCGGTGAAGGCGACCTTGGCAGCCTGCCATTGCAGGAGGTGCGCGTGCCTGCAGATGGACTGCGCATTGCCGCACTCCTGGTTGCGGCGGGGTTGATGCCCAGTAATTCGGAAGCCAATCGCAAGCTCAAGGAGCGTGCCGTACGCATCGATGGCGAAGTCTTCGAAGATGCATCGAGGCTATTCCTGCCTGGCTTCGAGGGTGTCTTGGCTGTCGGAAAGCGAACTTTTACCCGGGTAATTCTTTCCCCTGTGGCCTGACTCCTGAGCTTTTCGCGCAGTTGAGCTTGCGGCAGTGCAGCAGGGCGGCTATACTGGTCGGACCCGCTGAGGTGGTCAGCAACAATTGCTGAGACGCTGAAGCTAGGAAAAATCTTCCTCACGCGGTATTGACGGAAGTGGAAAAGCTTGTATGATGTGCGGCTCGCTTGAGCAGAAGTGCTTGGGCAGACGGGAAAGGCGCTGAGGCCGAGCCCCGAAGATCTTTGACAGTGTGCGCAGGTGACTTGTGCGGGCGTCTGGTGGTGGCAGTTGTCCATCAGCAGAAGTTCGGACAAATCACATGATTCAAAGTATTCGTACGCAAGTACAACGTACAGCGAGAAAGTGAGTTGGACGGACTCTGCACAAAGCAATTTGGCCTTCGGGCCATGCAATTTTAAGTGAAGAGTTTGATCCTGGCTCAGAGTGAACGCTGGCGGCAGGCCTAATACATGCAAGTCGAACGGCAGCACAGCAGAGCTTGCTCTGTGGGTGGCGAGTGGCGGACGGGTGAGGAATACATGGGAATCTGCCCAGTCGTGGGGGATAACGTATGGAAACGTACGCTAATACCGCATGCGCCCTTCGGGGGAAAGCCGGGGATCTTCGGACCTGGCGCGATTGGATGAGCCCATGTCGGATTAGCTAGTTGGAGGGGTAAAGGCCCACCAAGGCGACGATCCGTAGCTGGTCTGAGAGGATGATCAGCCACACTGGAACTGAGACACGGTCCAGACTCCTACGGGAGGCAGCAGTAGGGAATATTGGACAATGGGCGCAAGCCTGATCCAGCCATGCCGCGTGTGTGAAGAAGGCCTTCGGGTTGTAAAGCACTTTTATCCGGAAAGAAAAGCGCTGGGTTAATACCCTGGTGTTCTGACGGTACCGGAAGAATAAGCACCGGCTAACTTCGTGCCAGCAGCCGCGGTAATACGAAGGGTGCAAGCGTTACTCGGAATTACTGGGCGTAAAGCGTGCGTAGGTGGTTTGTTAAGTCTGATGTGAAAGCCCTGGGCTCAACCTGGGAATTGCATTGGATACTGGCAGGCTAGAGTGCGGTAGAGGGTAGTGGAATTCCCGGTGTAGCAGTGAAATGCGTAGAGATCGGGAGGAACATCCGTGGCGAAGGCGACTACCTGGACCAGCACTGACACTGAGGCACGAAAGCGTGGGGAGCAAACAGGATTAGATACCCTGGTAGTCCACGCCCTAAACGATGCGAACTGGATGTTGGGCTCAACTTGGAGCTCAGTATCGAAGCTAACGCGTTAAGTTCGCCGCCTGGGGAGTACGGTCGCAAGACTGAAACTCAAAGGAATTGACGGGGGCCCGCACAAGCGGTGGAGTATGTGGTTTAATTCGATGCAACGCGAAGAACCTTACCTGGCCTTGACATGCACGGAACTTTCCAGAGATGGATTGGTGCCTTCGGGAACCGTGACACAGGTGCTGCATGGCTGTCGTCAGCTCGTGTCGTGAGATGTTGGGTTAAGTCCCGCAACGAGCGCAACCCTTGTCCTTAGTTGCCAGCACGTAATGGTGGGAACTCTAAGGAGACCGCCGGTGACAAACCGGAGGAAGGTGGGGATGACGTCAAGTCATCATGGCCCTTACGGCCAGGGCTACACACGTACTACAATGGTGGGGACAGAGGGCTGCAAGCCGGCGACGGTGAGCCAATCCCAGAAACCCCATCTCAGTCCGGATCGGAGTCTGCAACTCGACTCCGTGAAGTCGGAATCGCTAGTAATCGCAGATCAGCATTGCTGCGGTGAATACGTTCCCGGGCCTTGTACACACCGCCCGTCACACCATGGGAGTTTGTTGCACCAGAAGCAGGTAGCTTAACCTTCGGGAGGGCGCTTGCCACGGTGTGGCCGATGACTGGGGTGAAGTCGTAACAAGGTAGCCGTATCGGAAGGTGCGGCTGGATCACCTCCTTTTGAGACATGGCAACGCATTGCCAGACGTCCGCACAAGTGACCTGCATTCAGAGAACGCGATTCCGCAAGGGGTTGCGTGTCCCGCTGGCTTAGATAAAGCAAGCACGGGGCCTTAGCTCAGCTGGGGTGAGGCTCGGTGGCGCATGCGCCACGCGAAGCACCGCTTCGCGAGAGCCGAACGCCGGAGGGCTATGCCCGACGGCGGGGGTCTGCCAGCTGCTTTAATTGCCGATAACGGGGCCTTAGCTCAGCTGGGAGAGCACCTGCTTTGCAAGCAGGGGGTCGTCGGTTCGATCCCGACAGGCTCCACCATCTGGCACGACACATTGGGTCTGTAGCTCAGGTGGTTAGAGCGCGCCCCTGATAAGGGCGAGGCCGGTGGTTCGAGTCCTCCCAGACCCACCACGCTTCCTGGTGCTGCGTTGCGCCGATGCATATTGGCTTGATGCCAACGTCGCATCGTCGCGGCTTACCCCAGAAACCGTGGCAAGCCACACGATGTTGAGTGGCGATAAGCGAGGCGAACGCCTCCTCTGAATGATCTGCGCACACACACTTTGAGATGCCCTGGCGTTGAGGCCGGGGCATGTTCTTTGAAAATCGGGATGTAGCGAGCGTTTGAGACAAACTGTCTACAACGTGTCGTAGAGGCTAAGGCGGGCAGCGGAAGCTGCCTAATCAAGTGATAGACGTATCGTTCGCTGATACGCATGTCGTCCTGAGGCAACTTGGGGTGATATGGTCAAGCGAATAAGCGCACACGGTGGATGCCTTGGCGGTCAGAGGCGATGAAGGACGTGGCAGCCTGCGAAAAGCGTCGGGGAGCTGGCAACAAGCTTTGATCCGGCGATGTCCGAATGGGGAAACCCACCCGCAAGGGTATTGCATGGTGAATACATAGCCATGCAAGGCGAACCCGGGGAACTGAAATATCTAAGTACCCGGAGGAAAAGAAATCAACAGAGATTCCGTCAGTAGCGACGAGCGAAAGCGGACTAGCCCAAAAGTGCATGTGGTTTTAGCAAAACAGTCTGGAAAGACTGGCCATAGAAGGTGACAGCCCTGTATGCGAAAGGGCCATGTGCATGAAAAATGAGTAGGGCGGGGCACGTGAAACCTTGTCTGAACATGGGGGGACCATCCTCCAAGGCTAAATACTCCTGACCGACCGATAGTGAACCAGTACCGTGAGGGAAAGGCGAAAAGAACCCTGGTGAAGGGAGTGAAATAGAACCTGAAACCGTGTGCGTACAAGCAGTAGGAGCTCCTTCGTGGAGTGACTGCGTACCTTTTGTATAATGGGTCAGCGACTTACTGTTCGTGGCAAGCTTAACCGTATAGGGGAGGCGAAGGGAAACCGAGTCTGATAAGGGCGCATAGTCGCGGGCAGTAGACCCGAAACCGGGTGATCTAGTCATGGCCAGGGTGAAGGTTGAGTAACATCAACTGGAGGCCCGAACCCACATCTGTTGCAAAAGATGGGGATGAGCTGTGATTAGGAGTGAAAAGCTAATCGAACCCGGAGATAGCTGGTTCTCCTCGAAAGCTATTTAGGTAGCGCCTCGTATGTATCCTCTCGGGGGTAGAGCACTGTTATGGCTAGGGGGTCATTGTGACTTACCAAACCATTGCAAACTCCGAATACCGAGACGGACTGTACGGGAGACACACGGCGGGTGCTAACGTCCGTCGTGAAAAGGGAAACAACCCAGACCCACAGCTAAGGTCCCAAATTACTGCTGAGTGGAAAACCATGTGGAAAGGCACAGACAGCCAGGAGGTTGGCTTAGAAGCAGCCATCCTTTAAAGAAAGCGTAATAGCTCACTGGTCGAGTCGGTCTGCGGGGAAGATTTAACGGGGCTAAGCAGTAAACCGAAGCTTGGGGTGTGCATCTTTTGATGTACGCGGTAGAGGAGCGTTCCGTAAGCCGTTGAAGGTGGATTGAGAAGTCTGCTGGAGGTATCGGAAGTGCGAATGCTGACATGAGTAACGATAATGCGGGTGAAAAACCCGCACGCCGAAAGCCCAAGGTTTCCTTGCGCAACGTTAATCGACGCAGGGTGAGTCGGCCCCTAAGGCGAGGCAGAAATGCGTAGTCGATGGGAAGCTGGTTAATATTCCAGCACCTCGCGTGTATGCGATGGAGGGACGGAGAAGGTTAGGTGAGCCGGGCGTTGGTTGTCCCGGTGAGAGGACTGAGGTGGTGCCCTTAGGCAAATCCGGGGGTGCAACATTGAGGTCAAGGACGAGTCCATCAGGATTAAGTCACCGATATCACGCTTCCAGGAAAATCTTCTAAGCTTCAGTACACGCAGACCGTACCGTAAACCGACACAGGTGGGTAGGATGAGAATTCTCAGGCGCTTGAGAGAACTCGGGTGAAGGAACTAGGCAAAATAGCACCGTAACTTCGGGAGAAGGTGCGCCTCTCTTGGTTCATAGCTGAGGGAGGCCGAAGTAACCAGGCCGCTGCGACTGTTTATCAAAAACACAGCACTCTGCAAACACGAAAGTGGACGTATAGGGTGTGACGCCTGCCCGGTGCCGGAAGGTTAATTGATGGGGTCAGCCGCAAGGTGAAGCTCTTGATCGAAGCCCCGGTAAACGGCGGCCGTAACTATAACGGTCCTAAGGTAGCGAAATTCCTTGTCGGGTAAGTTCCGACCTGCACGAATGGCGTAACGATGGCGGCGCTGTCTCCACCCGAGACTCAGTGAAATTGAAATCGCTGTGAAGATGCAGCGTTCCCGCGGCAAGACGGAAAGACCCCGTGAACCTTTACTATAGCTTTACACTGAACGTTGAGTTCGTCTGTGTAGGATAGGTGGGAGGCTGTGAAACCATGACGCTAGTTGTGGTGGAGCCAACCTTGAAATACCACCCTGATGTGCTTGACGTTCTAACCTGGGCCCGTAATCCGGGTCGGGGACCGTGTATGGTGGGTAGTTTGACTGGGGCGGTCTCCTCCTAAAGTGTAACGGAGGAGCTCGAAGGTACGCTCAGCGCGGTCGGACATCGCGCACTGTGTGCAAAGGCATAAGCGTGCTTGACTGCAAGATCGACGGATCAAGCAGGTAGGAAACTAGGACTTAGTGATCCGGTGGTTCTGTATGGAAGGGCCATCGCTCAACGGATAAAAGGTACTCCGGGGATAACAGGCTGATACCGCCCAAGAGTTCATATCGACGGCGGTGTTTGGCACCTCGATGTCGGCTCATCACATCCTGGGGCTGTAGTCGGTCCCAAGGGTATGGCTGTTCGCCATTTAAAGTGGTACGCGAGCTGGGTTCAGAACGTCGTGAGACAGTTCGGTCCCTATCTGTCGTGGGCGTTGGAGATTTGAGAGGGGCTGCTCCTAGTACGAGAGGACCGGAGTGGACGAACCCCTGGTGTTCCGGTTGTCACGCCAGTGGCATTGCCGGGTAGCTACGTTCGGAAGCGATAACCGCTGAAAGCATCTAAGCGGGAAGCGCGCCTCAAGATGAGATCTCCCGGGGCACAAGCCCCCTAAAGGAACCATCAAGACCAGGTGGTTGATAGGCAGGGTGTGTAAGCACAGTAATGTGTTGAGCTTACCTGTACTAATGATCCGTGTGGCTTGACCATATCACCTCAAGTTGCTTCGACGCGTTGAGTCAATACGCCGCGAAGTAACCCTTGGCCTCGACAACACGTTGCTGGCAGTTGTAACAACCGTTCGCTACATCCCACTTATCTGCTGCAACGAACAGGGTTGATCCGTTCGCTGCCAGCAAACCAACGAGAGCGTGTGCGCGATCTGTTCAATCCATCGAACCGCGACCCTCCACCCTCTCCCTGGTGACATTAGCGCTGTGGTACCACCCGATCCCATCCCGAACTCGGAAGTGAAACACAGCTGCGCCGATGGTAGTGTGGCTCAAGCCATGCAAGAGTAGGTCATCGCCAGGGTCTTTTTTAAAGCAAAACCCCAGTCCGAATGGATTGGGGTTTTGTCTTTTGACCCGCAACAGGTCGTCGTCAGGGTCTTCATGACGTTATAAAGCGGAACCCCGGACCATCAGGTCTGGGGTTTTGTATTTTCAGAAACGGGGCTATTGTTTCGCCTGAATAGTTACTACGGCAGCTGCGTTTGGTTGTCGCTGGATGCCTGTCGATCTTGTCTGCAAGCTGTCAAGTTCGCTGACAAGCAGGCGTCCAAATGGTGGCAGGGTTGCTCTGCTGCATGGTCGCTGGTCTATCCGGCAACGCTCAATGCCGCCGACAGCATCAGCGCAGTGACACTGGCGAATCCGCCGAACCAGACCAAGCTGCGCAAGGCATGCTTGTCGGCGATGTAGAAAATGCCGTGCAGGATCCGGAATGCCACGAATGCCATTGCAAGCCAGACGATGCGTTGACCATCGACCTGTGCAAACTGTGCCATCAGCACGCTGGCTGCAAACGCCGGGAATGCCTCGAAAGCATTGAGCTGGGCAGCATTGGCGCGGTGGCAGCGGGGATCATCCTGGTGTGCCAACCAGCCGCGCGGGTCACGATTGTTGTAGCGTTTGCCACTGGCCTTGGCGAAGGAAATCCAGACGTAAGGCAATGCGGCTGTGATCAGGATGCACCAGTATGCGATCGACATCGGGGCGGCTCCAGGTCATGACGTAACTTGCAGCCTAGCTGATCCCCTGGACGGTGGTGCGTAACCGTCCACGGATCACGACTGGCTCCGGGCGTAAGGCTACCTACTTGGCAGTTGCTGCAGGAGAGGGGCGCATGGCATCACGCGCGGCCTTGAACGGATTGCCTTCATACCAGTTTGGCCATTGGCCATCGTTCGCCAGCTTCTGGCCTACGCTGTAGACCGTTTCCAGGTCCTGGACGATGCCAGCGAGCTTCCATGTGGCGGTATCGTACTCGTCGCCGGGTTTGTGGTATCGATTGGTGGTGTAGTCCTTGCCGGCTGCCTCGCCAGCGGATTTGCCTCCATCGATCAGGTCGGTGCCACTGTCCAGATAGAGCGCGGGAACGCCGGCCTTGGCGAAATTGAAATGGTCGGAGCGGAAGTAATAGCCGGCTGCCGTGTTGTCCTCGACCACAGACGTGCGCTTCTGACCCGCAAGCACGGCGTCCAGGGCATCCTCAAGCTGCGAGCTGCCCTTGCCAACCACGGTAACGTCATTGGCCTTGCCGATCGGTGCAAGTGCATCGATGTTGAATACGGCAACGGTCTTGTCCAGCGGGACTACGGGATGGGCGACGTAGTATTTGGAGCCCAGCAGGCCCGACTCCTCCAGCGTCACTGCCAGGAACAGGATCGAACGCCTGGGTGGTGTCGGGGCCTTGCGGAAGGCCTCGGCGATTTCGAGGATGCCGGCAACGCCGGTCGCATTGTCGACCGCACCGTTATAGATGTTGTCCCCGGTCTCACCAGCATGGGTGCCCAGGTGGTCCCAATGCGCCATGTAGATGATGGCCTCATCGGGGGTTTCGCTACCCGGCAGCAGGCCGACTACGTTGCGCGAGGTCTTCTCGATGCTGGTGCTCTTCAGGTCGAATGACACCGTTGCGTTCATCGCAACCGGTTTGAAGCCCGGCTTGTTGGCAGCAGCGCGCAGCTTTGCCAGGTCAAGCCCGGAGCCCCTGAACAGGCCATTGGCGGCATCGCCGGTGATCCAGCCTTGCGCCGGGATGCGCGGTGCGGGATCGTCTTTTGCGGGCAGGTCGTACTGTGGTCCCGACCATGAGTTCTTCACCACATCCCAGCCGTAGGACGCGCCTTCTGTGTCGTGGATGATCAGTGCGGCAGCGGCACCCTTGCGCCCGGCTTCGTCGAACTTGTAGGTCCAGCGGCCGTAATAGGTCATGCGCTTGCCATCGAACAACTTCTCGTTGTTCGCATGAAAACCGGGATCGTTGACCAGCATGACCACGGTCTTGCCCTTCACATCGATGCCGGCGTAGTCGTTCCAGTCTCTTTCGGGCGCGTCCACGCCATAGCCGACGAAAACCAGCTCGCTGTCTTTCACATTGATATCGGCCTGACCGGTGCGGGTGCCGATCACCATGTCGGTGCCGAACTTCAGTTCCTGCGGCTTGCCAGCCACGTCGAGCTTGAGCGAGGTCGATTCGTCGGCCGTGGTTTCCACCATCGGCACGGTCTGGAACCAATCGCCGCCGTTGCCGGGTTGCAGGCCGATGCGCGCGAACTGGGTCTTGATGTAGTCGATCGAGGCGTCTTCCCCGGGCGTACCCGGGCCCCGTCCGCCGAATGCATCGGACGCAAGCGTCTTGACATGCTCCTCGAAATCCGCGGCATCGATGGCCGCGTTGAATTCATGGGCACTGGTCGTCGCCATGGCACCTGCAGGCGCCTGCGCATCGGCAGCAGTCGTGGACGCGTCATTGCCGTGAGGCGCGCAGGCGGACAACATCAGCAAGGCGAAGGGAAGGGCTGCAAGGCGCATCGCGGTACTCCAGGGCAAGTCCCGTGATTCTCCCCGATCCGGATGCACAATGCTGGCCATGAATGCGCAGGCTTGCCGACGGGCTCACTCCTCCGGCGGAGTGGCGCCCGCGAAACGCACCGCAGTTGCGCCGCGCAGGCTGTCGATGCGGGCGCTGGCGTGCACGTAGAGCTTGACCTCGCGTTCGAAAACCAGCGGCCCTTCGACCACCGCATTCGGGCCGATCACGACCCTCGGAATCTTCTGCTTGCCGATCCGGAAGCCGCTCCAGCCCTTGTTCGGCTTCTCGACCTTGATGCCGCCCTTCACATGGGATCCAACGCCTACGGTGATATCGCCGTTGACGGTCTCGATGCCGCCACCCAGATCGGTGCTGACGATGCCGATTGCCCCATTGACGGTCTCGATGCCGCGCGCCACCTTGCCGCCGCGATCAACGAAAACGCCGCCATTGACAGTTTCTATCTTGCCGTCGATCCGGGCGCGTTCACCCACATGGATGCTGCCATTGACCGTGCTCAGCGAACGCGCTTGGACATCATCCTTGGCACGGATGCTGCCGTTCACGGTTTCAGCGTCTTCGACGCGGGCGTGTGCCTCGATCTTGATGCTGCCGTTGACGGTGCTGAGGTCGCCATAGGTCTGGCCGGTTTCGGCGGTGATGCTGCTGTTGACCTTGTCGATGTCGTGGCGCGGGCCATGTTCGGTCGGATCGTGGGCAGCGGCGATGCCTGGCAAGGTGGCACCCGACAGGGCAAGCAGGGTGGCGAACAAAAGGGAACGGTTCATGCGGAACTCCGTGGCGTGTTGCAGCCTGTGATGCGGCCGGAGGCCGTTTGGTTTACATGCTGACTGCGAGGCGTCCATTCGCGGGCCTTCGCTACAATCACCCAACGCCTCTTGCAAGGCATCCCCCATCCGTCATGGAGCCTCCGTGCCCAATCCCGCATCCGCTCGCCCCAGGCCTGTCGTCCTGCTGATCCTGGACGGTTGGGGCCATCGTGAAGAAACCCAGGACAATGCCCTGGCGCTGGCCGAGCTGCCGAACTGGCGCAACTTGCTGGCCACCTGTCCGCATACGTTGGTGCATACCGAAGGACGCCATGTCGGCCTGCCGGATGGCCAGATGGGCAACTCCGAGGTCGGTCACATGAACCTCGGTGCCGGCCGCATCGTCTACCAGGACCTGACCCGGGTCGATGCGGCGATCGAGGACCACAGCTTCTTTTCCAATGATGAACTGCGCGCCGCCTGTGCAGCCGCCAAGCAGTCGCGTGGCACCTTGCATGTCATGGGGCTGCTCTCTCCGGGCGGTGTGCATAGCCATCAAACGCAAATTTTCGCGATGCTCGAACTTGCCCATCGCGAAGGTGTGCAGCGGGTCGCGGTGCATGCCTTCCTGGACGGGCGTGACACCCCGCCGCGATCGGCCGAAGCCAGCCTGCGCGCCCTGCAATCGGTCTGCGACAAGCTGGGCAATGCCCACATCGCCACGGTCGGCGGACGCTACTACGCCATGGACCGCGACCAGCGCTGGGAGCGCGTGCGGCGTGCCTGGGACGTGATCGTCGAGGCCACGGGCGAGCAGCATGCAAGCGACGCACTGACAGCGCTGCGCGAGGCGTACGCACGCGGTGAAAACGACGAATTCGTCGCGCCAACCGTGCTTGCTGATGCGCAGCCAATGCACGATGGCGATGCCGTGGTGTTCATGAATTTCCGTGCAGACCGTGCCCGCCAGCTGACCGCGACATTCGTGGATCCGGCGTTCACCGGGTTCGATGCGCGGCGCCCCGTACTGTCGCGCTTCACGTGCCTGACCGAATACGACGCCAAGCTGCCGGCGTCGGTCGCGTTCACCCCGGACGACCTGCGGCAGACTTATGGCGAGACCCTGGCCGATGCCGGGCTGACTCAGCTGCGCATCGCCGAAACCGAGAAATACGCACACGTCACTTTCTTCTTCAGCGGCGGCCGCGAAGTGCCCTTCCCCGGCGAATCGCGCATCCTGATCCCGAGCCCACAGGTCGCTACCTACGACCTGCAGCCGGAAATGAGCTGCCCGGAACTGACCGCCAGGCTCGTCGAAGCGATCGAACAGCAGCGCTTCGACGCCATCGTCTGCAACATCGCCAATCCGGACATGGTCGGCCACACCGGCATCCTGCAAGCGGCGATCCTGGCCGCGCAGGCGGTGGACGTCGCGATCGGCAAGATCACCGGCGCAGTGCGCAAGGCGGGCGGTGCCCTGCTGGTCACCGCCGATCACGGCAATCTTGAATTGATGCGTGACCAGGTTACCGGGCAGCCGCATACCGCGCATACCGTCGGGCCGGTGCCGCTGGTGTATGTGGGCGAGCGCGAAGTGCAACTGCGCCAGGGTGGCGCATTGCGCGACATCGCGCCGACCCTGCTCGACCTGCTCGGCCTGCCACAACCCGCGCCGATGACTGGTCGCAGCCTGCTGTTGCCGATGTGATGCTGCGCATCGTTGCCATGTTCCTGCTGGTATTGGCGTTCGCGCCCGCTGCACATGCACAGGCAGTCAAGGATCCGCTCGATGCGGAACGCCAGTTGCGGACCATCCGCAGCGAGTTGAAGTCGGTTGCCGCGGAGCGGCGCAAGCTGGAAAGCCAGCGGGGCGATGCCAGCCGGCAACTGCGTGCGGCAGACGAACAAGTGGGTGGTGTGCAGCGTGCGCTGCGCGATGCCGATACCAGCGTGCAGCGTGATACTGCAGCCCTGCAGAAGTTGCAGGCGGAGCGCGCCAAGGGAAGATCGGCGCTTGGCGCCAAGCGCCGGGAGCTGGCGGTTTTGCTGCGCGCGGCCCAGGTCTCGGGCAGCGAGGCACCGCTGAAGGCGATGCTCGCGCAGGATCGTATTGCCGAAGCCGAACGTGCATTGACCTACCAGGGCTATCTGCAACGTGGCCAGGTGGAGCGTATCCGCGCGCTGACGGCGGAGCTGCAACGTATCGACGCGCTGGAACAGGAGATCACTGAACGGCAGGCCGCGTTGGATCGTGATCGAAAGCAACAACAGGCAAGGCTGGCCGAACTGGAACAGGCGCGCCGGCAACGCGCCGGCGTGCTGTCCGGGATCGACGAGCAGTACAAGGATCGCGCCGGGCGTGAACGTGCGTTAGGGCGGGATGCCAAGGCCTTGCAGAACCTGCTGGCGCAATTGCGTGCCGCGGCAGCGCGTGCCGCTCGCGATGCGAAAGCCAAAGTAGACGCCGCGCGGCGGCCAGCGGCAGCAAGCCGGCGCACGACGGCGCCAGCAAAAGCGGTGGCCAGCGCGCCGGCATTGCGCGTGGGCGGCTTGGGCTGGCCGGTCACCGGCAGCTTGTTGGCGGCTTACGGCGGAAAGTTGCCGGATGGTCGCCGCAGCGATGGCGTGCTGGTGTCGGCGCCGGCCGGGACCACGGTGAAGGCGGTGGCCGATGGCCAGGTGGTGTTCGCCGACTGGATGACCGGTTACGGCATGATCCTGATCATCGACCACGGCAACGGCTACATGAGCCTGTATGCGCATAACGATGGCCTGCTGCGTGACACCGGCGACGCCGTCAAGCGTGGCGATGCGGTGGCCAGCGTCGGCAAGTCCGGTGGCCAGGAACACCCTGCGCTCTACTTCGAACTGCGCCGCAACGGCGAGCCGGTCGACCCGCGTGGCTGGTTGCAGCGCCAGTAATGCACGAGAACGCCGATGACATGTGGTTGCATGCATCATGTCCCGGATCCATGGCGACACGCGGAACCACGCGGGCGGCACCCGGTCGAACATGCGGACCTACCCCAGCACGATGAACCAATGGAGCGAACCATGCGGATCCGCTTTTCCAGCCTCCTGATCGCCGTCGCGGTCGGCATCGCGCCGTTGCACGTGCTGGCGCAGGATGCTGCACCGGAAGCACCGCCGAAGTCCGGCGAAGTCGCCGCCAGCGACGATCCCGATGCCGTACGCAGCGAGGCCGCCAAGGTGCCGCTGGACGAGATCCGCCGCTACGTGATGGTCTACAACGCGATCAAGCAAGCCTATGTGGATCCGGTCGATGACCATGCATTGATGCAGTCGGCGGTGCGTGGCTTGTTGCTCGACCTTGATCCGCACAGCGCGTATCTGCACAAGGCCGACGCGGAGGACTTCAACGAATTCACCCGCGGTGCGTACGACGGCGTTGGCCTGGAGTTGCAGCAACTCCCCGAAGGTGGCTTGCGCGTCATCGCACCGCTGGACGACAGCCCGGCCGAGCGCGCCGGGCTGCGCAGCGGCGACCGGATCATCAGCATCGACGGCAAAATGCTGGCGCCGGGTGATGCCGACAGCTCGGCCTCCCTGCGTGGCGCCGCTGGCACCAAGGTCGTGCTTGGAGTGGCGCGCGAAGGCACGCTCAAGCCTTTCGACGTGCCCTTGGTACGCGAAACCATCCGCACCAGCAGCGTGCGCTCGAAGCTGCTGGAACCGGGCTTCGGCTATGTGCGCGTGAGCAGCTTCCAGGCGGCCACGGCGGCGGATTTCGTACGTGCGGTGGACACGCTGCAGAAGCCGGGACCATTGCGCGGACTGTTGATCGACCTGCGCAGCAATCCCGGCGGGTTGCTGGTGGGTGCGGTGCAGATTGCCGATGAGCTGCTGGACGCCGGTGGCATCGTCAGCACCCGTGGCCGCGAGGCGATCGGCAACAGCCGCTTCGATGCGACGCCGGGCGATCGCCTGAAAGGTGCGCCGATCGTGCTGCTGGTCGATGCCGGCTCCGCCAGCGCGGCGGAAGTCCTGGCGGGCGCCCTGCACGACAACAAGCGTGCGATCGTGGTCGGCAGCCGCACCTTCGGCAAGGGCTCCGTGCAGACACTCCTGCCGCTGGACAATGGAGATTCGGTCAAGCTGACTACCGCGCGCTATTACACGCCAAGTGGACACTCGATCCAGGCGCTGGGGATCGTCCCGGACATCGTCCTGAAGCCCGAAGATGGCGGCAAGGCCGCGCGCCCGGTCAGCGAAGCCGCATTGCCACGCCACTTGCAGGGCGAGGCCGAGGTGTTCGAAGGTGACAATGCCGGCGACGTCCTGCCCGGGCAAACGCCGATCACGGCGGCGCTGGCGGAATTGAAGAAGCTTGCGTTCGCGTCCGCCGCCACGCCGCCGCCGGAGATAGCGAAACCCGGCACGGAAACTCAGTAGCCGCGGCGGTGGCGCAAGCGGCGCGCAATGGCGGCTCGCGTCAGCAGCGCGAACACGATGCCGAACAGGAAGCCGGCGATATGTGCCGGCCATGCCACCGTACCGAATGCCGGGCCGCTATAGGCGAATACGAGTTGAAGCAGGGCCCATAGCCCGATCAGCAGCGACGCCGGCACCCGCACGAATTCAAGGAACAGCCCCAACGGCAGCACCACGCCCAATTTTGCGCCGGGGAACAGCGCAAGATAGGCTCCGATCACTGCCGACACCGCGCCACTGGCGCCGATGATCACCCTGTCAGGCGCTGCGATTGCCAGTACCGCTGCCAGGTTGGCCGCCGCGCCGCCGACCAGGAACAGCACCAGGAACCGCCATCCACCCATGACCCGCTCCGCTGGCAGACCGAAAATCAGCAGGAACACCAGGTTGCCAAGCAAGTGAATCCAGTCGGCATGCAGGAACAATGCCGAGAACAGGCGCAACACGCTGCCATCGACGACGGCCTGGCCCAGCGCTTCGGTCGTATCCAATCCCCCGGACAACACGCCCCAGTCCAGCGGCGTGCCTTCGCGCAGCGCCGGTGCCCGCATCGCAGCCAGCACATAGGCGAGCCAGAGCGCGGCGAACAGCAGTGGCGTCGCCCAGCGGAAGGTCGTTTTCTTGCGGTTGTCGATGCCTACGAACATCCGCTCACTTTACCGTTGGGCCGCCCAAGGTGAATTGTTAGCGGCAGGTTAACTTCCGCGGTATATTACATACGGCGTCGTATGTCGGGACAGGGCTGCCTGAGGCAGCGTCCCTGTGCGTCGCATTGACCAGTTTCAGTGGATGCATGCGGCGTTTCGTCAACCCGGAGCAACGCCACCCAGAACAACGCGCCACTCCCCGTAGTCCAGAGTTTCCGGAGACGATTCAATGAAGACCAATTCCTGCAGTTTTCGCGTTACCGCGCTGGCGCTTGCCATCTTCGGCACGCTGGCGGCCAGCCAGGCCAGCGCCTCCGGCTTCCAGCTCCGCGAGAACAGCGCCAAGGCGCTTGGCCGCGCCGGCGCCGGTAGTGCGGTTGCCAAGGATGCCGCCGTGGCGGCCAACAATCCCGCCGCAATGGCCCAGTTCGACAAGCTGACCATGCAGACGGACCTGACCGTGATCGATCTGGATGCCAAGTTCACTGGCAGTTCCTGCACCCCGGTCAGTGCCACGGTGTGCGTGCCGATTGGTGGCGGCAATGGCGGCGATCCAGGTGATCCAACCCTCGTGCCGGCGATGGCCGTGGTGATTCCGCTCAGCGGCAGCCTTGAGCGCCTGACCCTGGGTGCCAGCATCAGCGCGCCGTTTGGCCTTGGAACCGAATATGACCCGACGTGGATGGGCCGCTACAACGCTACGACGACAGAAATCAAGATTCCTGCTTTGACGCTGTCCGTCGCCTACGAAGTCACCCCGACGCTCTCGCTTGGCGTGGGTCTCATCTACCAGCGCACCGAAGTGATCCTGGCCAATGGCATCGACTTTGGTCGCCTGCTGGCGTCTGCCGGCATTCCGGGTGCTTCGATCGGCAATCCGGTGACAGACGGCTCGGTTTCGATCAGCGGCGCCGACAACGGAACGGGTTGGGTCGCGGGCCTGCAGTTCAGCCCGAACGAGCAGTTCAGCATCGGCTATTCGCATCGTTCCGAGATCGATCACAGCATCATCGGCAAGGCCGACTTCACCGTGCCCGCAGCGTTCTCCGGCGCGCAGCCTGGGTTTCAGGCCATCGCCGCGGCCTACGCGCAGTTGCCGGCCACCGATCCACGCTACGCCCTGGTCCCGCAGCTGATGGTGCTGGGCAACGGGTTCGCCGACACCGGCGGCAACTCCAAGCTGACCACGCCCAGCATTGATACCGTGAGCGTCCAATACAACGCCAGCGACGCGTTGCGCATCTATGCTGACCTGCAGCGTACTGGCTGGACCTCGCTGCCGTCGGTGGTGATCGACTTCGAGAACCCCTACCAGCCCGACAGCGCCGAGCCGTTCAACTGGAAGAACACCATGTACTACAGCGTTGGCGCGGAATACGACGTCAGCGAGGCCTTCACCATTCGTGGCGGCATCGCGTCCGACGAGTCGCCGACCAACAATATCGACCGCACGCCGCGTCTGCCCGACAACAATCGCATGCTGTACTCGGTGGGCTTCAGCTGGCATGCCAGCGAGCACGTCTCGATCGATGCGGCTTACCAGAAGATCACCATTTCCAAGCCAAGCATCAACGCCCATTCGTCGAGCGGATCGGTCCTGAGCGGTTCGTTCGCCGGCGATGCAAACCTGTTCTCGGTGGGTGCCAGCTACAACTTCTGATCCGATGCGGCACGCAACAACAAGAAGCCCCGCCTTGGCGGGGCTTCTTGCCTTCGGCCTGTTTCGCAATGCGGGTGGATCAGTCGCCCAGGGTCAGCAGCGAGGCATTCCCGCCCGCAGCGGTGGTGTTGATGGTCACGGTCTTCTCCGTCGCGAAACGCGGCAGGTAGTGCGGTCCGCCGGCCTTGGGGCCGGTGCCGGACAGGCCCTGGCCGCCGAAGGGCTGCACCCCGACCACTGCGCCGATCTGGTTGCGGTTGACGTAGATGTTGCCGACCTTGGCACGGCTGACGATGCGTTCGATGGTGGCGTCGATGCGCGAATGGATGCCAAGGGTCAGGCCATAGCCCGTGCGGTTGATGGTGTCGATCACCGCATCCAGCTGATCGGCCTTCCAACGCACCACGTGCAGTGCCGGGCCGAATTTCTCGCGGTCCAGTTGCGCCAGTGAATCCAGTTCCCAGGCGATCGGCGCGAAGAAGGTGCCGTGCTCGGTGCCGGGACCCAGCTTGGCTTCGGCGATGAACCTGGCTTCGCTGCGCATGCGCATGGCATGCTCGTCGAGCACGCATTTGGCATCGGCATCGATCACCGGGCCGACGTCGGTCGAGGGCAGCCCGGGATCGCCGACCGACAGCTCGGCCATCGCGCCGGCGAGCATGTGGATGACCTTGTCGGCGATGTCGTCCTGGACCAGCAGCACGCGCGCCGCGGAGCAACGCTGCCCCGCCGAGGTGAAGGCCGAACCCAGCACGTCCTTGACCACCTGTTCGGGCAATGACGACGAGTCGGCGATCATCGCGTTCTGGCCGCCGGTTTCGGCGATCAGGGTTGCAATCGGCCCTGCGTCACGCCCGGCCAAGGCGCGGTTGATCAGGCGTGCGGTTTCGGTGCTGCCGGTAAAGCAGACGCCGTCCACGCGCGGATCGCGGGTCAGCGCCGCGCCGACAGTGGCACCGTCGCCCGGCAGGTACTGCAGCACGTCCTGCGGAATGCCGGCTTCATGCAGCAACTTGATCGCGGCAAATCCAATCAGGTTGGTCTGCTCGGCGGGCTTGGCCAGCACGGCATTGCCTGCGGCAAGCGCTGCGGCGATCTGGCCAAGGAAGATCGCCAGCGGGAAATTCCACGGCGAGATGCACACGAACACGCCACGGCCCGACAGCTGCAGCGAATTGGATTCGCCAGTCGGCCCGGGCAATGTCATTGGCGCGAAGTGTTCGCGCGCCTGCAGGGCGTAATAGCGCAGGAAGTCGACCGCCTCGCGAACCTCGGCGATGCCATCGGGCAGGGTCTTGCCGGCTTCCCTGGTGCACATCGCCATGTAGGCCGGCATGCGTGCTTCCAGCAGGTCGGCGGCGTGCTCCAGGATCGCGGCACGGCTACCGGCAGGCGTCGCATCCCAGGTCGGTTGCGCCGCGACCGCATTGGCCAGTGCGTGCTCTACCGTGGCGCTGTCGGCGGCCTGCCAGTGACCGACCACTTCGCGGCGATCAGCAGGGTTGGTGATGGCGATTTTTTCACCAGCTGCAGGTGCGCCCGGCACCAGCGGCGCGGCGCTCCATTGGCCCGCACCGGCATTGTTGATGGCGGCCGCGAGTTCTCGCAGCTGGTCGTCGTTGGCGAGATTGATACCCATGGAATTGCCTCGTGCCTGGCCTTGGCTGCGGTACAGATCGATCGGCAGCGGGATGCGGGGGTGCGGAATCGGGATGCGAGCCGCATCGAATGCGGCGACCACCTGGACAGGATCGCGGATCAGGTCGTCGATCGAGACGTTCTCATCCGTGATGCGGTTGACAAAGCTTGAATTTGCACCATTTTCCAGCAGCCGGCGGACCAGATACGGCAAGAGATCCTCATGGCTGCCGACCGGCGCGTACACACGGCAGGCCACATCAAGGCGATCGGCTGGAATGACTTCGGCGTACAGGTCGTCGCCCATGCCATGCAGTTTCTGGAATTCGAAGTCCTGCCGGCCGCGGATGCGGCGTGCCATCCGGTGGACGGTGGCGATGGTATGCGCATTGTGGGTGGCGAACATCGGGTAGATCGCATCGCCGGCATCGAGCATGCGGCGTGCGTTCGCCAGGTACGACACATCGGTGTTCTGCTTGCGGGTGAACAACGGATAGCCGGTCTGGCCATCGACCTGGGCGCGCTTGATTTCGGCATCCCAGTACGCGCCCTTGACCAGGCGCACCGGGATGCGCCGACCGAGCCTGCGGGCAAGGTCGGCGAGGAAGTCGATCACCTGGGGCGCGCGTTTCTGGTACGCCTGCACCGCAAGTCCGTAGCCATTCCAGCCGGCCAGCGACGCATCGGACATCGTGGCTTCGATCAGGTCCAGCGACACTTCCAGTCGTTCGGTTTCCTCGGCGTCGACGGTGAAGCCGATCCCGTATTGCCTGGCTAGCCGGGCAAGCTCGAGCACGCGCGGGGCGAGCTCGTCCATGATGCGCGCGCGCTTGGCATGCTCGTAGCGTGGATGCAGCGCCGACAGCTTGACCGAGATGCTGGGCGCGGCGAACACGTCACTGGTTGCGAACGAGCCGTCCGGGCCGCTGCGGCCGATGGCATGGATCGCGGCGCGGTAAGCCTCCTGGTAACGCAGCGCATCGGCAGTGGTCAGCGCGCCTTCGCCGAGCATGTCGAACGAATAACGATAGGCGCCGCCACTACCCTTGCGCGCGCGCGCAAGCGCTTCGGCAATCGTGCGACCCAGCACGAACTGATGGCCCATGATCTTCATTGCCTGGCGCACTGCCAGCCGGATCACTGGCTCGCCTGCGCGCCCGACCAGGCGCTGGAAGGCGCCGTGGACGTCGCGCTTGGTGTCGTCGGCGAGGTCGACCAGGGTACCGGTCAGCATCAGGCCCCAGGTGGAGGCATTGACCAGCACCGAGTCCGACTGGCCCACGTGGCGCTTCCAGTTGGCATCGCCCAATTTGTCGCGGATCAGCGCATCGGCGGTGCCCTGGTCCGGGATGCGCAACAGGGCCTCGGCCACGCACATCAGCAGCACGCCTTCCTCGCTGCCCAGGTCGTACTGGCGCATGAAGGCTTCGACCGCGCCCTGGTTGCGGGTGCGGGCGCGCACCCGGCGCACCAGGTCGGCGGCGGTGGCTTGTGCGGCCTCGCGTTCGGGCTCAGGCAAGGAGGCCTGGGCCAGCAACTCGCGCACATGGGCGCTTTCGTCGCGGATCCAGCCTGCGGTGATTGCCGCGCGCGGCGCCTGCGGCGTCGCAGGGAGCTCCGGGGAGAGGATCGGTGTGATCAGGACGGGATTGGGTTGAATGCTCATGTGCCCGCAGGCAGTGGGTCGCAGGGGCGCATAGTGTAGAGCGACAGCCGGGCAAGGACATCCCGATGGTTGCCCTTGCGGGGTATCGCCAGTAATCTTGATCCAGATCAGGGCGAATTGCGTTTCATTCGTCGTAGGGCCCGGACAAGCGTTCCGCCGGGCAATCGTTCAAAAGACCTGGATGGTGTGGCCCTGGTTGCCCGGAGCCTGCGCCAAATCAGACTGACTTGCCAGCGGGGCATGATGTGATAACGAACAGTCGTTTCAAACAGGGGGTGCTGGCTGCAATGGCCGCCATGCTACCGCTGGCGGTGCAGGCGCAGGAAGCAGCGGCGGGCCCGGCAGATCCCCACCGCTGGCAGCTCAACATGGGCCGAGGGGTGACGCCGCTGTCGCATGCCGCCTATGACGCGCACATGTACGTACTCTGGGCATGCGTGATCATCGGTCTGATCGTGTTTGGGGCAATGGGCTATGCGATGTTCAAATTCCGCAAGTCCAAGGGTGCGGTAGCCGCGCAATTCACCCACAACATGACCGCTGAGGTCATCTGGACGGCGGTTCCGGTGCTGATCCTGATCGCGCTGTGTATTCCCGCCACGCGGGGCCTGATGCGCATGTACGACACCCGGGATTCGGAGATCACCGTCAAGGTCACCGGCTACCAGTGGATGTGGAAGTACGAGTACCTGGGCCAGGACGTGGAATTCACCAGCCGCCTTGACCGCAAGCATGACGAGGTCCGCCAGAGCGGGGTTGACGCGCGCAACGCCAATCTGCCGCATTACCTGTTGGAGGTCGACAATCCGCTGGTGTTACCGGTCGGGACCAAGGTCCGTTTCGTGCTCACCGCCGACGACGTGATCCATTCGTGGTGGGTGCCGGCACTGGGCTGGAAGCAGGACGCGATCCCCGGCATCGTCAACGAAGCATGGGCCGACGTCGACACTCCCGGTCTCTACCGAGGCCAATGTGCGGAGCTGTGCGGCAAGGATCATGGCTTCATGCCGATCGTGGTCAAGGCCGTGAGCAAGGCCGAGTTCGATCGCTGGCTGGCTGCAGAGCAGACCAAGCGCGCCCCGGCACCCGCTGCGGAAGCTGCGCCTGCCGCTGCACCGTTGGAACCGGCCCCGGCTGCCGTCGAACCCGTCACGGCAATCGCCGCCCCGCAGACCGAGCAAGCCACGGCTGACGCCGCGGCGGCCGGTTGATCCAAGCACAGATTTCAGAGGTTCAGGCCATGGCTTATGCCGCGCACCACGATGCCCAGGACGCCCACGCCCACGCGCACAGGCAGGGGTTCATCGACCGTTGGTTTTTTTCCACCAACCACAAGGACATCGGCACGCTCTACCTGGTGTTCAGTTTCATCATGTTCATCGTGGGTGCCGCGTTCTCGGTGGTGATTCGCACGGAGTTGATGACACCGGGCCTGCAGCACGTCGATCCGATGTTCTTCAACCAGATGACGACGCTGCATGCGCTGGTGATGATCTTCGGCGGGGTGATGCCGGCCTTCGTCGGCCTGGCCAACTGGATGGTGCCGCTGCAGATCGGCGCGCCGGACATGGCGCTGCCACGCATGAACAACTGGTCGTTCTGGATCATGCCGTTCGCCTTCGCGCTGCTGCTGTCCACGCTGTTCATGGACGGTGGCGCGCCCGCCGGTGGCTGGACCCTGTATCCGCCGCTGTCGCTGCAGGGTGGCAACAACCTGGCGTTCGTGATCTTCGCCATCCACATGATGGGCATCAGCTCGATCATGGGCGCGATCAACATCATCGCCACCATCCTCAACATGCGCGCCCCGGGCGTCGACCTGCTGAAGATGCCGATTTTCTGCTGGACCTGGCTGATCACCGCGTTCCTGCTGATCGCGGTGATGCCGGTGCTGGCGGGCGCGGTCACCATGCTGCTGACCGACAAGTATTTCGCCACCAGTTTCTTCAATGCCGCTGGTGGCGGTGATCCGGTGATGTACCAGCACATCTTCTGGTTCTTCGGGCATCCCGAGGTCTACATCATGATCCTGCCGGCGTTCGGCATCACCAGCGAGATCCTGCCGACCTTCAGCCGCAAACCGCTGTTCGGTTACCAGGCGATGGTGTACGCGACCGCGGCAATCGCCTTCCTCAGCTTCATCGTGTGGGCCCACCACATGTTCACCGTGGGCATGCCGCTGGGCGGCGAGATCTACTTCATGTTCGCAACAATGCTGATCTCGGTTCCCACCGGGGTGAAGGTGTTCAACTGGGTCAGCACGATGTGGGGCGGCTCGATGACCTTCGAGGCGCCGATGCTGTGGTCGATCGCGTTCGTGATCCTGTTCACCATCGGAGGATTCTCCGGCCTGATGCTGGCGATCGTTCCCGCCGACTTCCAGTACCACGACACCTACTTCGTGGTGGCCCACTTTCATTACGTATTGGTCACTGGCGCGCTGTTCTCGATCATTGCGGCGGTCTACTACTGGTGGCCGAAGTGGACCGGGCGCATGTACAGCCAGTTCTGGGCGAAGGTGCACTTCTGGTGGAGCGTGGTGTTCGTCAACCTGCTGTTCTTCCCGCAGCACTTCCTGGGCCTGGCCGGCATGCCGCGCCGCATCCCTGACTACAACGTGGTGTTCGCGGACTGGAACATGGTCAGCTCGATCGGTGCGTTCGGCATGTTCGCCACCCCGTTCCTGATGTTCGCGGTCCTGTACTGGTCGTTGAAGCACGGTCCGAAGGCGGAAGCACGGGCTTGGGAAGGCGCACGTGGTCTGGAATGGACCGTGCCGTCGCCGGCCCCGCACCACACTTTCACCACGCCGCCGGTCATTCGCGAAGGCGACCTTGCACACGGCGATATCACTCACTGACCGGAGGACCTGGTGACCGACATCCGCCCCGACGCTAGCCACGACAATCCATCCGCAGCGCAGCTTGAACGCGCGCGGCGGGGTGCGCGTCGCACGGCGTGGTTGCTGACCGGGGTCGCCGTGGCGGTTTACCTGGGGTTCCTGCTGATGGGGGCGTTGGGCAAATGAGTACAACCAAGACCTTGGGAACAGGCAAGATGCTCTGGGTGGCCCTGGCCGCGTTCGGGTTCGCTTTCGCTCTGGTACCGATTTACCGGATTGCCTGCGAAAAGGTCTTTGGGGTTCGCCTTGAGCAGGGGCCGGCACGGATCGGTGCCGATACCGTGGCCAAACAGGAACGCTGGATCACCGTGCAATTCGACGGCGGGGTCAATTCCAAATTGCCCTGGCATTTCAAGCCTGAACAGACCGCGTTGCGGGTGCAGCCGGGCCTCCAGTACGAGGCGCTGTATTTCGCCAGCAACGATGGCGACCGCGCGATCGTTGGCAATGCGGTGCCGTCGGTCGCGCCGGCCCGCGCATCCGGATATTTCAGCAAGACCGAATGCTTCTGCTTTACCGCGCAGACCCTGCAGGCCGGTGAGTCGCGCGAAATGCCGGTGCGCTTCATCGTCGACCCGGATCTGCCGTCCGGCGTGAACACGATTACCCTGTCGTACACGTTCTACAAGAATGATGCCCAGACCGCTGCCTTGGTTGCGGGCAAGACGCAAGCCGACGCGGCACGCGCCGCGCCCTGATTCCACACGATTCGTCCCAGACATCGAAGCACCCGGAAGACACCAACCATGGCCAATGCCCACGCAGATACCGTCGATCAACACGGAAAGGACGCCGATGTCTATTTCGTGCCGCATGGCAGCCGTTGGCCGGTGTTTGCCTCGGTCGCACTGTTCATCACCATGGTCGGTTTCGCCAGCTGGTTGAATGAGGTCAGCTGGGGCAAGACGGTGTTCTTCGTCGGCCTGGCCGGCCTGCTGGCGATCCTGTTCAAGTGGTTTGGCGACGTGATCCGCGAGTCGCTGGCCGGCCGCTACAACAGGCAGGTTGATACTTCGTTCCGGATGGGCATGGTCTGGTTCATCTTTTCCGAAGTGATGTTCTTCGCCGCGTTTTTCGGTGCGCTGTTCTATGCGCGCCAGTTCGCCTTGCCGTGGCTCAATGGCGAAGGGGATGGCATGGCGACTCACAGCCTGCTGTGGTCGAACTTCGCCGGTGGCTGGCCGAGCAATGGGCCGGGCGCGATCGGCGGCCACTACCAGACCATTCCGGCCTGGGGCTTGCCGCTGCTCAATACCCTGATCCTGTTGACCTCGGGCATCACCGTGACGATTGCCCACCACGCGTTGAAAGAGGGCAAGCGTGGAGTGCTGTTGCTGTTCCTGGGCCTCACCGTCCTGCTGGGCTGCCTGTTCCTGTATTTCCAGGCTGAGGAGTACATCCATGCCTACCGCGCGCTCAACCTGACCCTGGGTTCGGGTATCTATGGGTCGACCTTCTTCATGCTGACCGGGTTCCATGGCGCGCATGTGACCCTGGGTACGTTCATGTTGGCGGTCATGTGGCTGCGCTGCGCACGCGGACACTTCACCAAGGACAATCATTTCGCGTTCGAGGCAGTGGCCTGGTATTGGCACTTCGTGGACGTGGTGTGGTTGGGTCTGTTCCTCTTCGTGTATGTGCTGTAAGCGGGCATTGCCGCAATGAAAAACAGAAGGCCGGCATAGCCGGTCTTTGGTTCTCCTGAAATCATGTGCAACGTGAAGTCGCCGTTGCTAGGCTCGGCATCCATACCTCGCCAAGCAACCCCGCCTGCGGCATCCTGCCTTCGGCCATCGGCCTCGCGCGGGGTGACGTCAAGTCACCCCGCAGGCGCTCGGCCGATGCCATGCGGGGTGATCCAGCCCATCCAGATGGCCAAGGCCACGAACAGGATCAGTGCCACCGACAATGTGATGCGTTTGGTCAATGAGTTGACCGTGCGCTTGGTCTGCCCCTTGTCGACCAGCATGTAGTACAGGCCGGCGCCGAGGTTCCACAGAATGAGGATCAGGACAGCGACGATGAGCAGGGTTTTGAGCGAATCGTTCATGGGTATTTCCGCGATGCGGACCCGGCGTGACGTGCGCGCATTATGGCAGCTGCATGCATGAGCAACGCGAACCTGCATGGCCGTCATGGGGTGGCGCTGGGCTGGCTGTTGGCATTGGCCGTGTCCGCCGTGTTTGCCTTGCTGGGCTGCTGGCAGCTGGACCGCATGCAGGAGAAGCAGGCCAGGCTGGATGCGGCCGCGCAAGCATTGCAGCCACGCGTCTGCGCAACCGCTGTTGCTGGCCTCCGACCCCTCGCGCGCGCAGGACTACGACTGGAGCGCAGGCAGCGGCGCGCTGGCCCATGCAACGCTGTGGCTGGACAACCAGATCCAGGACGGCAAGCCGGGCGTGCGCATGTATTGCGTGCTGTTGCCGGATGATGGCGTGCAGGCACTGTTGCTGGACGCCGGCTGGTGGCCCCTGGACGGCAAGCGCGACTTGCCGGTGTTCGGTTGCCCGGTCGGCAGCGCGCAGCAGGTGCGCGGACTGCTGGCGCCACCGCCTTCCAGCGGATTGCTGCATGGCGATGCGATGGCAACGTCCGGTCCACGTCGCTGGTTGGCGACACGTGTCGATCCGGTTGTGATTGCTGGCGCGTTGAAGCTGTCCGCGGGCATCGCGCCACGCGTGCTGCGCCTTGATCCCGCGCGCAACAAGGGCGATGCCGGGGTGATGCTGGTGCCGGGCGTGCGCGACCTGGTGATCCTGCCGAATACGCTGACACCGGCGCGCCACCTGGGGTATGCCGTGCAATGGTTTGCACTGGCCTTGACCGTGCTGGTGGTTGCGGTCGTGCTGACGCTGAAAGCAAGGAAGCCGCAATGACGATGGAGCAGGAACCAGGCAAGGCGTCTTCGCCACAATCGCGGCGTGCTGATCGCGCTTTTCGTCCTGTTCTTCGGCGGCATGCTGATCGCCGGGCTGCTGCGCTTTTCCGGCTGGCAGCCTGAAGGCAGGAAGAACAAGGGCGAGATGCTGGAACCCTACGGTGACTTGCGCGAATACGCGCCGACACTGGTCGACCGGGGGCGCGTATCGCTGGAACGACGAGCTGCGCATCTGGCGGATCGTGGTCGCGCCGGTTGCTTGCGATGGTAGCCGTCGCGTCGAGTGCGGCGAGTTGTTGCGCGAGGTCGATACCGTATGGCGGCTGATGGGCAAGGACGCGGATCGCGTGCATGTGCTGTGGGTAGGTGTCCCCCCGGCTGGTGTCGTCCTGCCGCGTGAAGTGCGCGTGCTGCGCGCCGATGCCGTGCTGCCTGCCACGCTGCCACGCGGCAAGGGTGCGGCTGGCGCTACGGGTAGTGATGCGGCGTGGCTGGTGGATCCGAACGGTTTCGTGGTCTTGCGCTACGCTCCCGGCTTCGATCCGGGCGACCTGCGCACGGATCTCGCGCGACTGCTGAAGGTGAATTGATCGCCGATGAATGACATGACCCCCAATATCCGTGCGCCCGACCGTCGGTCTACCGGCACTTCCACCGTATCGCCTGGCTGGCAGTGGCGCTGGCGGCCTGCGTCATCGTGTTTGGCGCATACGTGCGCCTGTCCAATGCTGGCTTGAGTTGCCCGGACTGGCCGACCTGCTACGGCAAGGCGGCGTGGCCGACCGCGGCGGCGCAGGTGGCCGACCACGCCGCGACCGCGATCCGGCCGGTCGATCCGAGCAAGGCCTGGCGCGAGCAGTTCCATCGCATGATCGCCGGTTCGCTGGGCGTGCTGGTGCTGGCCCTGGCCTTGCTGGCCACGCGCAAGCGCCCACAGGCTGGCTGCACGTCATCGGCGCGTCGGTGGCGGTGGCGCTGGCCATTCCGCTGTACATGCGCGGGATGCATGTCGCGGCATCCGCGCTGGCCATCGGCGCGGAGTTGGCGTTGCTGGTCGGCGTGCTGCGCTGGTCGAACACGGATCTGTCCCGCGCCAGTACGCTCACCCTTGCGGTCATCATCTTCCAGGCCCTGCTGGGCATGTGGACGGTGACCTGGCTGCTCAAGCCCATCGTGGTGATGGCGCACCTGCTGGGCGGCTTGCTGACGTTCTCGTTGCTGGTCTGGATGGCGTGGCGTGCCACCGGTCTCCCGATCCGCATTGCCGATGCGCCCAAGCTGCGCATCCTGCTGATCATCGGGATCGTGCTTGCTCGGGATCCAGATCGCGCTGGGCGGCTGGACCAGCGCGAATTACGCTGCATTGGCCTGCGGCGCCCGACTATCCGAAATGCGCGGGCGCCTGGTGGCCCGTGCCTGATTTCCGCGAGGGCTTCGTGCTGTGGCGCGGGATCGGTGTGGATTACGAGGGCGGCGTGCTCGACAACGCGGCGCGCATCGCGATCCAGCAGGCGCATCGCTTGATGGCGCTGATGGTGTTCGGCCATCTGCTGGCAGTTTCCCTGCGGATGTTGCGCAATCCAGGCCTGCGCGGTTGGGGCGGGCTCTTGTTGGCGTTGCTGGTGACCCAGGTCGGCCTTGGCATCGCCAACGTGATGCTGTCGCTGCCATTGCACGTGGCGGTGGCGCACAACGCGGGTGCGACCGCGTTGTTGTTCGTGCTGGTGACGCTGCTGGCGCGTATTCGGACGCCGCGCTGACGCCATGGCCAGCGCCAGCCAAGCTCCGAGCGTGATCCGCCAATACTGGAGCCTGACCAAGCCGCGCGTGGTCGCGCTGATCGTGTTCACCGCGGTGATCGGCATGTTCCTGGCGGTGCCGGGACTGCCACCGCTGCGCGAATCCGTGCTCGGTACGCTCGGCATCTGGCTGGCGGCAGCCAGCGCGGCGGCGATCAACCAGATACTCGACGCGCGCATCGATGCGAACATGGCGCGCACGTCCTGGCGTCCGCTGGTGGCCGGCACGCTGACGGTTCGACAGGCGCTGGTCTTCGCGGTGGTGCTGGCGGTGGCTTCCATGCTCCTGCTGATGTGGGGTGTCAACCGGATCACCGCATGGCTGACGTTTGCCTCGCTGATCGGCTATGCGGTGGTCTATACCAAGTTCCTGAAGCGGGCGACGCCGCAGAACATCGTGATCGGCGGCATTGCCGGGGCGGCGCCGCCGTTGCTGGGCTGGGCTGCAGTGACCAACATGCAGGGCGAGTGGGATTGGGCGCACGCGTTGTTGCTGGTGCTGATCATCTTCGTGTGGACGCCACCGCATTTCTGGGCACTGGCGATCTTCCGTCGCGCCGACTACGCGCGCGCACTGGTGCCGATGTTGCCGGTCACCCACGGCGTGACTTACACGCGCTGGCAGATCCTGCTGTATACGGTGCTGCTGGTGGTGGCCACGGTGCTGCCCTGGGTCACGCGCATGAGCGGCCTCTTTTATCTGGCTGGCGCGCTGGTGTTGGGCGCAGGCTTCCTCTGGTATGCGTGGAAGCTGCTGGATCCGCCCGATGAATTCTTCGCGATGCGCACCTTCAAGTATTCGATCGTCTATCTGATGGCGCTGTTCGGGTTCCTGCTGGTCGATCACTGGCTGTTGCCGTACCTGCAGCCGGGGTTTGGCGTGGAATTCCTGCCTTCAGCGTGAATAGCCTGGCGTGAACGTTCTGTTCGCAGCGCAGTCGGTTGTCACGCTGCATCGCAAGATCCGGAGTATGCGTGGTGCTTCGCCCCGCTAGAGTGGCATCAGGTCACTTGGTGATACTGCAATGAACTCCGAAAAAACACCTGCCAGCCATGCAAATCCGCAGCGGCATGCCGCGCTGGTGGCACAGGCTTGCAGGTGGATCGAGGCTGCGGAGCAGGCTCCATCGCTGGACGAACTCGCGAACCAGGCAGGTCTCAGTCCGCATCACTTCCACCGCGTGTTCAAGGCCATCACGGGGGTGACTCCGAAGGCGTACGCCGATGCGCATCGCGCGAATGTCGTGCGAACGCGGCTGGCAAGCGGAAACGGCAGCGTGACCGATGCAATTTTCGATGCGGGCTACAACGCGAGCAGCCGTTTCTACGAGCAGGCGGATGCCATGCTCGGCATGCTGCCAAGCCAATACCGCGCCGGCGGAGTGGATGCACGGATCATGTTCGCGTTGGCGCAATGCTCACTGGGCGCGATCCTGGTGGCGCGCAGTGAAAAAGGCGTGTGTGCGATCTCGCTGGGCGATGAGCCGGAACCGTTGCTCCGTGAACTGCAGGACCGCTTTCCGCGCGCGGACCTGGTGGGTGGCGATGTGGCGTTTGAACAGCTTGTCGCACGCGTGGTGGGGCACATCGAAATGCCGAAGCTCGGCATCGACTTGCCGCTGGATGTGCGCGGCACTGCGTTCCAGCAGCGCGTGTGGCAGGCCTTGCGCGGCATTCCACCGGGTCAGACGGTCAGCTACGCGAAGATTGCGGAGGCGATTGGCTCGCCGCATTCCGTGCGCGCGGTGGCCGGTGCCTGCGCGGCGAACACGCTGGCGATCGCGATCCCCTGCCATCGGGTGGTGCGCAGCGATGGCGGGATCTCGGGTTATCGCTGGGGCGTGGCGCGCAAGCAGGAGTTGTTACTGCGAGAGCGCGCAACGTAGCGCAACGCACCGGGAGCGGCGGGTATTCGCTACGCGTCTCGAAATGTCGCTGCGCGAACACCCGCCACTCCCGGCACTTCGGTTGTTACTGGTCGTTGAGCAGGTACTGCTGCCAGAACAGCATCGTTGCCGCGTTGTAGTAATCGCTGTTGGCCTTCTTGCGGAAGCCGTGGCCCTCGTCGGCGTACAGCAGGTACCAGACTGGCTGGCCATTTTCGCGCACCGCCTTCACGATCTGCTCGGCCTCGGTCCAGGGCACGCGCGGATCATTGCGGCCCTGCGCGACGAACAGCGGCGCCTTGATCCTGGCCGCATTGTTGAGTGGCGAGATGCGCTCGAACACGCCCGCCATCGCCGGGTCACGCTCGTCGCCGTACTCCGCGCGGCGCAGGTCGCGACGGTAGTTCTCGGTGTTCTTCAGGAAGGTGCCGAAGTGCGAAATGCCGACGATGTCCACGCCGGCACGGATGCGGTCGCTGTAATGAGTGAGCGACGCCAGCACCATGTAACCACCGTAGCTGCCGCCGATCACGCCGACGCGGCTGGCATCGAGGTCGGGCTGGGTGGCGATCCAGTCGAGCAGGGCGCCGATGTCCCTGACCGAGTCCTCGCGCTTGTCGGCATTGTCCAGTGACAGGTAGGTCTTGCCGTAGCCGCTGGAGCCACGCACGTTGGGCACCAGCATCGCCACGCCAAGCTCATTGGCCATGAACTGTGCGGTGGGATTGAAGCTGGGCGATGACTGGCCTTCGGGCCCGCCGTGGATGTTGATGACCACCGGATACTTGCCGCTCTTTGACGGTGATGCGGGTTTGTAGAAGAAAGCCGGAATCGTGCGTTGCGCACCTCCGACCTTGTCGAAGGTCGGGTAGCGGATCAGTGCCGGGGCAATGAATTTCGATGCATCCAATCCACCGACTTCACTGGCCGTCCAGCGTGTCGTGGTGGATTTCGCGAGGTCGATCACCTGCACGTCGCTGGGCGAGGTCGCGCTGTTGAGGGTGAGTGCCAGGCGCCCGCCGTCGGGCGAAAACGCCAGCCCGCCGATCACCCCAAGTGGTAGTGCGGGCAGGGTGATTTCGCGATGCGAAGGCAAGGCAAGCACGTGCAGCTTGCTGCTGCCGTCCTCATTGCTGATGAAGGCCAGATGGCGGCCGTCATCGGCAATCGAGAAATCTTCCACGTCCCACGGGATATCCGCCGACAGGACCTCCAGCTTGCCCGTCTCGGGATCGTGGAAGCGCAGACTCTGGAATTCCTGTGACGTGCTTTGCCCGCGCTTGCCGATCAATGGCTCGTCGGAAATGTAATAGACCGCCTTGCCATCGGGCGCGAAGGCGAAGCCGCCAAACGCGGCCTTGCCACCATCGACCGGCAGCAAGGTGAGCTTGCCGGTCGCCATGTCGACCACGCCGGGGTGGGACTCGGCGACGGACACGTAGCGCATCACCAGCAGCTCGCTGCCATCGGGCGAGAAATCCATCGCGCGCCAGCTGCCACCAGCCGTGACCAGCACGCGCGCCTTGCCGGTTTTCGTGTCGCGGATCCAGACATCACGGTCGGTACCGTTGCGCGCGGTGCTGCTATACGCCAGCAGGCCGCCATCACTGCTGAGGGTGGCGCCGCCGTTCTGGCTGCGGCCACCGTCGGTGAGCAGGGTCGTACTGCGGGTGGCCGTGTCGAACCAGTACAGCTGGGCAAACTCGTCGCCCCCCTTGTCCTTGGCGAACACGAAGCCCTCTTGCGCGGCCCTGGCCGGTGCAGGGGTAATGCCGGCCACGGGCTCCGGATAGAACGTGAGCTGCTCGCGCATGCCCAATGGCTGGCACACGCGATGCACTTGCGCGGTTTCAGCGAAACGCGTGCTGATCAACAGACAGCCGCCGCGGGTCCAGCCGGCCACGCCGGCACCGCGGGTGTTCTGGTAGCGGTTGAGCTGGTCGACCAGCGCTGCGGGGATTGCCGGGATGTTTTCACTGGTGCGGGTGCCAACGACCTCACGCACGACGGGCTTCGAGCGACTCTGTGCCAGAGCGGGGAGGGTTGTCGCCAGCGCGACGATCAAGGCGATGCGAAGGACGCTACGGTGCGACATGCGGAGGAGTTCCCGTTCCGGATGGAACCCGCAGCTTAGCGCGCACCGGGCGGGCGTGGTCCGCGTGTCGGCGCAGGGACCTAGGGGCGCAGGCGTGCCTGCAGCAGTTCGCGCAGTTCGGTCTTGTCGGCATCGTCCAGCCCGCTGTCGCGGTGTTGCAGTTGCAACTCCTCCAGGCGCTGCAGCAAGACCTGTTTTTCGAGCTGGGTGATGGCATCGACGAAGCTCGTACGCAGCAACGCGTCGTCGCCAGGCAAGGCCTGTACGGCCAGCTTCTGCAGTGCGACCGCCTCCTCGCGCTCGGCGAAGTGTTCAAGCAAGGCGCCGGTGGTGACGTCCGGGCGTTCCCGTACCAGCAGGATCAGTTCCGACAGCAGGTCGATGCCGGGTTGGCGCAGGGCGGCGAAGCGGTAGGGTGGCTGCAGGTCCAGCGCGAACGCAGGCTGGTGCAGCAGGTGCAGGATCGCACTGCGTACCAGGCTGGGTTTTTGTGCCGAACGGCCACCCGCACTGCGGCTCGCCCGCTGCGTCGGCACGTGCGTCTGTGGCGAACTGGCGCGTGCGCCAACACCGGTCAGCTCGGTCAGGCGTTGTTGCATCAGATCGCCGAAGGCGCCATCGGGAATCTGCGCCAGCAGCGGCTTGCAGCGCTCTGCCAGGCGCGCCTTGCCGTCCAGGCTGGACAGGTTCACGTCGCTCGACAACGAGTTGTAGAAGAACTCCGACAGTGGCATGGCGTCGCGCAGGCGCGCATCGAAACCGCCCACGCCTTCCTTGCGCACGATCGAATCCGGATCCTCGCCATCGGGCAGGAACAGGAAGTAGCCCTGGCGGCCGTCCTTCATGCGCGGCAATACCGATTCCAGCGCCTTCCATGCCGCGGCACGACCGGCGCGGTCGCCATCGAAACAGAAATACACATCCGGGGCATTGCGGAACAGCAGCTCGGCGTGGTCGGGCGTGGTCGCGGTACCCAGTGTGGCAACGGCTTGCGTCACGCCGAACTGCGCCAATGCGACCACGTCCATGTAGCCCTCGACCACGATCAACCGCTCGAGCTTGGGGTTCGCCTGTTTCGCCTGCCACAGGCCGTAGAGTTCGCGGCCCTTGTGAAACAGCGGGGTTTCCGGCGAGTTGAGGTATTTCGGTGAGTCTTCGGGATCGATGACCCGACCCCCAAACGCGATCACGCGCCCGCGACGATCGTGGATCGGGAACATCAGCCGATCGCGGAACTTGTCGTAGACATTGCCGCGGTCGTTCCTGGAGAACATGCCGCCGCGCTCAAGCAATTGCATGCGGCGCGGGTCGGTGCCGAGCGCATCGCGCAGCGCCGAGAAACCATCTGGTGCATACCCGATCGCATACTGCTCGACGATGCTTGGCGCGATGTCGCGGCCCTCGACATAGGCACGCGCCTTGTCGCTGCCGGCCAGTTGTGCGCGGAAGAATCCGGCGGCGGCATCGAGCGCTGAATAGATGTCGCGGGTGTCAGGATCGGCATCGCGCTGCTGGGCATCGCGCGGGATTTCCATGCCGACGCGCTTGGCCAGTTCATCGACCGCGTCGAGGAACTCCAGGCGGTCGTAATTCATGATGAAACTGATGGCGGTACCGTGCGCACCACAGCCGAAGCAGTGATAGAACTGCTTGGTCGGCGACACCGTGAAGCTGGCCGAGCGTTCGTCGTGGAACGGGCAGCGCGAGGCGTATTCCTTGCCCTGGCGCTTCAGCGGGACGCGCGCGTTGACCACCTCGACGATGTCGGTGCGGGCAAGCAGATCATCGATGAAGGCGTCGGGGATGCGGGCCATGCGCGCAGTATCAGCTACCGGGAGCGCCCGCAGCGCGGTCAGTGGATCGCGGAATCGAACTGCGCGGCCAGCGCGTGCAGCGCCGGACCGGTGACACGGTGGCCGGTCCATTCGTCCATGCCGCGTGCGCCCAGGCTGCGGTAAAAATCAATCGCAGGCTTGTTCCAGTCCAGTACCGCCCATTCGAAGCGACCGCAGTCGCGTTCGACCGCAAGCTTTGCCAGGAACGCCATCAGCAGCCGGCCTAAACCCTTGCCGCGGTGGACCGGGCGGACGAACAGGTCTTCCAGGTACAGACCGCGGCGACCCAGGAAGGTCGAATAGTTGTGGAAGAACAGCGCGAAACCGGCCGGCACGCCATCGGCCTCGGCAATCACCACTTCGGCGGCGGGCGTCTCGCCGAACAGGGATTCGGACAGCAGCTCGATGTCCGCCGCGACTTCGTGCGGCAGCTGCTCGTAGTCGGCCAGTTCGCGGATGAAGGCCAAAACCAGCGCCGCGTCGCCATGGCGGGCGAAGCGCAGCTTCACGCCCGGCTGTGCAGTCGGTATGAGGGTTGGTGCCATCGGTTCAGCCAGCCAGCTTCTGCTTCACCAGCTTCGACACCAGGCCCATGTCGGCCTGGCCAGCCAGCGCCGGCTTGAGCACGCCCATCAGCTTGCCGATGTCGGCCGCGCTGGTGGACCCGGTCTGGGCCATCGCTGCATCAATCGCGGCCACGATGGAGGCCTCATCGAGTTTTGCCGGCAGGTAAGCCTCGATCACGCCGAGCTCGTAGCGCTCGATGGTGACCAGGTCCTCGCGCGCGGCGGCCTCGAACTGGGTGATCGAGTCCTTGCGCTGCTTGACCATTTTTTCCAGCACGGCCAGGACCAAGGGGTCGGTCATCTCGATGCGCTCGTCGACTTCCTTTTGCTTGATCCCGGCCAGCATCAGGCGAATGACGCCAAGGCGATCCTTCTCGCCGGACTTCATCGCGGTCTTCATGTCATCGGTGAGTTGCTGTTTCAGCGCCATGGCTTACTCCGAATTGTCTAAGATACTGCCCCTTGGTAAGGGGGCTGCGCGGCGCAGCCGTGCGGGGGATTGGGTGCATTCAGTGGGGCCCAAGATACGCGCAGCGCATCTTGGGTTTTTTGCGTACGAAGTACGCAAAAAAGCCGGCGACGCTCACGCGTGCCGGCTTCTTGCACAAGCGATCTTCAGCTCAGTACAGGCGCTGGCGCTTGGTGACGTCGCGCGAGCTGCGGCGCGCTTGCCGCTTGACGGCAGCAGCAGCCTTGCGCTTGCGCTCCTGGGTCGGCTTCTCGTAGAACTCGCGCTTGCGGGTCTCGGCCAGCACGCCGGCCTTCTCGCAGGTGCGCTTGAAGCGACGCAGGGCAAATTCAAAAGGTTCGTTCTCGCGGACTTTGACGCTTGGCATCGTGGAATCTCGGGGTTTGGTGATTCGCCCGGACAGAGCGGGCGAGCCGTGCATGATAGCAGCGTGGCCAGATCCGTTGCAAGATACGGGCATGAAAGTGCTTGGAATCGAGTCGTCCTGTGACGAAACCGGGGTTGCCGTCTACGACGCCGACATTGGCGGCGCAGCGGGCCTGCGCGCGCACGCGTTGTACAGCCAGATTGCCCTGCATGCCGAATACGGCGGAGTGGTGCCGGAGCTGGCCAGCCGCGACCATGTGCGCAAATTGCTGCCGCTGATCCGGCAAACCCTGGCTGAGGCCGGGATGCGGGTGTCCGAGCTGGACGGGGTGGCCTATACGGCCGGGCCGGGACTGGTGGGGGCGCTGCTGGTCGGTGCCGGGGTGGCGCGTTCGCTGGCGTGGGCGCTGGACCTGCCGGCGATCGGCGTCCACCACATGGAAGGCCACTTGCTGGCGCCGTTGATGGAGGACGACCCGCCCGAGGCGCCGTTCGTGGCCCTGCTGGTCTCGGGCGGACATACCCAACTGGTGGCGGTGGATGCGATTGGCAGCTACCGGCTGCTGGGGGAGACCCTGGATGATGCCGCCGGCGAGGCATTCGACAAGACCGCCAAACTCATGGGCCTGCCGTATCCGGGTGGGCCGCAGTTGGCGCGTCTGGCCGGGCAATCTGATAAAGCGCCGGGCACGCCGGGCGCTTTCAAATTCTCAAGGCCGATGACCAACCGGCCAGGGCTGGATTTCAGCTTCAGCGGGCTGAAGACGCAGGTACTGCTTGCCTGGCGCGATTCCGACAAGTCCGATACGACCCGCGCCGACATCGCCCGCGGGTTCGAGGATGCTGTGGTGGATACGCTGGCGATCAAGTGCGAACGCGCGCTGGACGCGACTGGCTGCAACACCCTGGTGGTGGCCGGTGGCGTGGGTGCCAACAAGCGCCTGCGCGAGCGCCTGCACGCGATGGCGGCCAAGCGTGGCGGCCGCGCCTGCTTCCCGCGCCCAGCGCTGTGCACCGACAACGGCGCGATGATCGCGTTCGCCGGGGCGTTGCGGCTTGCGGCTGGCCAGCGTGACGATGCCGTGGTGCATGTCACCCCGCGCTGGGACATGGCGACGCTGCCGGTCTTGTGATTGCGGCATGGGGTTTCCGGGCTGATGCGGCGAGACCGCCGGGCATTCGCTACGCGGCTCGAAATGCCGCTCGCGAATACCCGACGGTCTCGCCGCATCCCTCATTGTCGACGCCTCGTTTATCCTGACGCCATGACCGACCACGTTTTCATCGAAGGCCTCGAAATCGACACCCTGATCGGGATTTACGATTGGGAGCGGCGCATCCGACAGCCGCTGGTGTTCGATGTCGAAATGGGATTCGACAACCGTGTTCCGGCCGCGACCGACGACATTGCCTTGACCCTGAACTACAAGGACGTCAGCAAGCGCCTGATCGAGTACGTCGGGCAATCTTCGTTCGGACTGGTGGAAACCCTGGCCGAGCGTTGCGCGCAGATCATCCTGGATGAGTTCGACGTGTCGAACGTCAGGCTCAGGCTCAGCAAGCCGGGCGCGGTGCGTGGCGCGCGCGCGGTGGGCGTGATGATCGAGCGGAGTCGGGAAGCGAAGGAAAAACGGTCAGGATGAATTGCCTGCAGATCATTTCGATCCGTCCGTGAGCCCTTGCCAGGAAACTCCATTCCGATGCCTTCTCCGAAATCGACGGGCCGCGCCTACCTGAGCCTCGGCAGCAACATCGATGCCGAAGCGAACCTGCGTTCCGCAATCGCCGCGTTGCGCAAGCGCTTCGGTGACATCACGTTGTCGAAGACCTGCATATTTCCGGCAGTCGGCTTCGAGGGCAGCGATTTCTTCAATGCGGCAGCAGTTGTCGAGAGCGACCTCGAGCCGCATGCATTGAACGACTGGCTGCATGCGCTGGAGGACGCGCATGGCCGCGACCGTCGCGGGCCGCGCTTCGGCGACAGGACACTCGACATCGACATCGTGTTCTTCGACAGCCTGGTACTGGACGGCCCCGGCCACCTGCAGATCCCGCGCGAAGAACTGCGGCATGCATTCGTGCTCGGGCCGCTCGCTGAAATCGCGCCTGGTTTCGTTGATCCGCGCAGCGGAAAGACGTTGCGCGAGCTGTGGCGCGTGCATCCTGAACATGCCATCGAACGCGTGGCGGTCGCGTTGGACTGAGCCTCAGCCGAGGTGGCGGCCGCCATCGACGTGCAGCGTCTGGCCGGTCACGTAGTGGGCGTCATCCAGCAGCCACGCCACCGCGGCGGCGATTTCGTCGGGCGAACCCTGCCTCTGCAGTGGCGTACGCGCCAGCATCGCGGTTTGTGCAGCGGCATCGCTGCCCGCTTCCGGCCACAGGATCGCCCCGGGTGCGATTGAATTGACGCGCACTTCGGGTGCCAGGTCGCGCGCGAGCGACTTGCCCAGCATCATCAATGCGGCCTTGGCCATGCAGTAGATCGGGTGACTGCCCAGGGGGGTCTCGCCGTAGAGATCGCCAAGATTGACGATGCTGCCTCGGACTGCCTTGAGGTGCGGTGCGGCGGCTTGCGCAAGGAAAAACGGTGCTCGCGCATTGCTGGCGAACAGTTCGTCCCATTGCGCCGGCGTGGCGGTGCCGATTGGCGTGGGGTAGAAACCCGATGCGTTGTTGATGAGTGCGTCCAGGCGACCGAAATGATCCACCGTCTTTGCAACGAGTTCCGGCAAACGGTCGAACTGGGCGAGGTCGGCCTGCAATGCAATCGCGCTGCCCGCGCGCGTGCTGTTCAGCTCCGCCAGCAATGCGGCCATCTCGGCTTTTGAGGCACGGTAGTGCAGCGCGAGATCGTAGCCATCCGCGTGCAGGCGCCGCGCGATCACCGCGCCGATGCGGCGGGCGGCACCGGTGATGAGTGCAACCTTGACGGACGGAGCAGAGGGTTCGGGCATGGGTGGCGGTATCCTGCGCACTTGTCGACCGCCATTGAATCATGACCACGCCACGACCACCCGACGCCGACGCGCTGGCCCACAGCGACCACCTGCGCGAAATCATCCAGGAACAGATCATCGCTGCCGGCGGCAGCCTGCCGTTCTGGAAGTTCATGGAGCTGGCGTTGTATGCGCCGGGCCTTGGCTACTACAGCGCCGGCGCGATGAAGTTCGGGCCAGCCGGCGATTTCGTGACCGCACCCGAGATTTCACCACTGTTCGCCGCCTGCGTGGCCGATGCGGTGACGCCGGTGTTGCAGCAGCTTGGGCCGGATGCGGACTTCGTCGAGATCGGCGGTGGCAGCGGCGCATTCGCGGAAACCGCATTGGCGAAATTGTTGGCCAATGATGCGTTGCCTGCGCGTTACGCGATCCTGGAGCCGAGCGCCGATTTGCGCGAACGCCAGCGCGAGCGGCTGCAGGAGCGCCTGCCGCCGTTGCTGTTCGAGCTGGTGAGGTGGCTGGATGGACCGCCTGATGAAGCATGGAATGGCGTGTTGTTCGCCAATGAGGTGATCGATGCACTGCCGACACCGCGCTTCGTGATTCGCGATGGCGAGGTGTTCGAGGAACAGGTCGCACTCGATGGCGAAGGGAGGTTTATCCGCACCGATCGTCCGGCCGACCCGATGCTGGCCGCCGCAGTGCGACACGTCGAACGCCAGCTGCCGGAGCCTTTCGCGGAGGGCTATCGCAGCGAAGTGCTGGCGCAATTGCCGTACTGGTTGCAGGCGGTGATCGGCGGATTGAAGGATGGCGCACTGCTGTTCATCGACTATGGCTATGCGCGTGGCGAGTACTACCAGCCGCAACGCAGCGATGGCAGCTTGCGTGCGTTCCGCCAGCACCATCTGGTGGGCGATGTGCATGCGTATCCCGGCTTGCAGGACATCACCGCATCGGTGGATTTCACTGCGTTGGCCGAAGCCGGCACCGGTGCCGGCTTCGATTTCGCCGGTTATTGCTCGCAGTCCAGTTTCCTGATCGGCAATCGACTGCAGGAAAATCTTGAACTGGCTGAATCGCGTTCAGCGGACGACATCGCCCGCCACGCATTGCGCCAGCAGGTCAAGCACCTCACCCTGCCGACCGAGATGGGCGAACGCTTCCAGGCGATGGGCTTCGAACGCGGCGTCGAGCTGGGAGCCGCGTTCCTGGTCGGCGACCTGAGCCATCGGTTGTGAGCCACGGATCATGAGTGTGTCGAAACGCCGTTTTGGCCGCTCGCTCAAGCCGTTCCGGCGGCCGTGGCTGTGGGTGGCCCTGTGGGTGCTGGCGGTCGCAGTGGTGGTCATCGGTTCGTTGATGCCGGCGCATGACCTGCCGAAGGTGCCGGACGGCTTCGACAAGTTCGAGCACTTCGGTGCCTATGCAGTGCTCGCTGCCAGCGCGGTGCAATTGTTCTCGCGTCGACTGTCGTGGGGCTTCGTGTGCGTGCTGTTGGTGCTGATGGGGATCGGACTGGAATATCTGCAGGCGCACATGGCGCTGGGCCGGATGCTGGACAGGCAAGATGCACTGGCCAACACGATTGGCGTGTTGATTGGCTTGGCCACCGCGTTCACGCCATGGCGTGATGCATTGCTAAGGCTGGACCGCAGGCTCTGAGCCCGCGCTGACCGATTTCACCGCGGCAATGGCCGCAATCCGCGCACGGCTGAGCGCTTCGCCAATGGCGACTCCGCTCAGGCCTTTGGCGACAGCGCTGCTGCGCACTGCCATCGCGGTCGTGTGCAGGCGGCGCAATTCGTTCGCTTGCGGATAGACCCGGTCGGCAAACCCGGTGCGGCCACGATTGTCGGCTTCGCACACGGTGGCCAGCTGGTCGATGCGGGCAGGCTTGCGGAAGCCGTCGCAACGCGCGAGCAAGGCATGCACGGTCGCGGCCTTGAGTTCATCGAGGCGATGCACGTTGAGGTGCTCGCGGCAGGCGATCACCGCCACGTCACGGTGTTCGGCCGGGACTTTCAGGCGCGAGGAGACTGCAATCACCGCATCGATGCCGCGTTGTTCGTGCATGACATGGCGCGGCAGTTCATCGGCCGGGGTAAGCCCCTTGCCGAGGTCGTGGCAGAGGGCGGCAAAGCCAATCAGGTCATCACCCGGCGCAAGGGCTGCGGCCATGTCGCAGACCAGCTCGACGTGCACGCCGGTATCGACTTCCGGGTGATATTCGGTGCGTTGCGGCACGCCGTACAGCACGTCGACCTCGGGCAGGATTGCGCGCAGCGCACCGGCAGCGCGCAGGCTTTGCAGGAAGGCGGACGGTTGCTTGCTGCGCAGTGCTTTCGCCAGTTCCTGCCAGATGCGCTCGGGCACCAGGTCAGCCAGTTCGCCTGCGTGAGCGATCTGGCGCATCAGCGCCAGTGTTTCCGGCGCAATGGAGAATCCCAGTGGTGCGAAGCGGGCCATGAAGCGCGCGGCGCGCAGTACCCGCAAGGGATCCTCGACGAAGGCGTCGCCGACGTGGCGCAGCACCCGCGCCTGCAGGTCGGCCGCGCCATCGAATGGATCGACCAGGCTGCCATCGGCGGCTTGCGCGATCGCGTTGATGGTGAAGTCGCGCCGCCGCAGGTCCTCTTCCAGCGTCACCGACGGATCGGCATGCACCACGAAGCCGGTATGGCCGCGCGCTGACTTGCGTTCGGTGCGCGCCAGTGCGTACTCCTCACCCGTCTGCGGATGCAGGAATACCGGAAAATCGCGACCAACCTGACGGAATCCGGCATCGCGCATCTGCTCGACGCTGGCACCGACCACCACGTAATCGCGGTCACCCGCTTGCAGGCCAAGCAAGTGGTCACGCACTGCGCCACCGACCAGGTAGACCTGCGCATTTTCGGGAAGTCGTGCTGTCGTCATCCGTCGATGATGCCTGATTGGTCCCTCACCTCAGTGGCGCCGACGCGACTTCGGCACCGGCAGTTGCACGGGCGCGGCAGCCGCGGGCGGTGCCGGTTTGACCGGCTCGGCCTGCGGACAGGTGAATTGCTTGCGCGGCCCCTGCGTGCTGCCCAGCAGGCGATCCGTCAGGCGCATCGCATCACCCTTGAGCCGCCAGTCGTACACCGTGCTGAAGGCGAGCACGCGTGCCACGTAGTCGCGGGTTTCCTTGTAGCTGATGGTCTCGATCCAGAAATCCGGGTCCATGCTCGGACGCTGCGATGTCCAGCGGTTGAGCGGCGCAGGGCCGGCGTTGTAACCGGCGATCACCTGGTAGGGCTTGCCGCCGTACTTGTCCATCAGCTGGCGTAGATACGCCGTGCCAAGCACGATATTGGTGTCGGCGTCATACAGGCTTTCGCCACCTTTCCACGGCATGCCGATCTTCGCCGCCACCGCAGCGCCGGTGCCTGGCAGGACTTGCATCAGGCCGCGCGCATCGGCGCTGGAGCGTGCATTCGGGTCGAACACGGATTCGGCCCGGATTTCGGCTGCGACCCACGCCGGGTCAAGGTTGTTGCGCGCGGCTTCGCGACGGATGGTGGCGTCGTGGTGCAGCGGGAAACGCAGCTGGTACAGGCGGATTTCATCGGGATGGCGCTGGCCACCGACGTTGACCAGGCCAAACACGCCACGGTCGAACCACCCACTGTCCTGTGCGACTTCCACCGCGATGCGGCGTTGCGCGTCGTTGAAGCGTGACAGTGCATCGTTCCATTCGCGCACGGCCCAGCTCTTGCGATCCAGCGCGAACAATTGCAGCGCGCGGGCGAGGCTGTGGTCACGGGCAACCACTGCCTTGTCCATTGCCGTCACCCGTGGTGTCCATGGGCACAGGGCGTACGGCTGCTGCAAGCGGTCGGCGGCGAGGAAGCCGTGGAAGTCGGCTGCTTGCGAGGCCTGGCGATACAGCGCTTGCGCGCCGCTCGCATCGCCGGTCAATTCGCTGGTGCGGGCGGCGAAATACTGCCAACGTGAATCGTTGCGCTGGACTGCGTCCATCTTGCGGATCGCCGCCAATGCTGCCGGCCAGTCGCTGCGCGACAGTGCTTCGCGTACCCGCCATTCATGAAGCTTTTCGTCATAGGCCGACGCCGGCACGGCGGCCAGCCGGCGCGCGGAATCGGGCAAGTAGGACGCCACCGTCCACAATGCGACCTGGTACAGCACGACACCACGTTGGGCGTCGTCGAGATCCATCGCATCGGCAATGCCGCGCAGCAGGGTTTCGGCGCGATCCGGCGAGGATTTCGCCAACTTGGCCAGTGCCGCCGATGCGACCAGTCGGCTGCGGGGAGTTTTCGGCCATTGCGTGGCTGACTCGTCCGGGGCGTCGACATAAGCGGCGTAACGACTGGCCAACGCTGCGTCATCGCCGGCCAGTCCCTTCGCAATCGCACGCATCACCCCGGTCTGGCCTTCGCACGGCGGCGAGCTCGATGCGCTCCCAGCGCAGCGTAGCGCTCAGCCCACCCTGCGCGTCCAGGGTGGCGAAGACTGCATCGCAGGCATCCGGCAGCGAGCGCCCGCTGCTGCGCCAGACCGCCTGCACATCGCGGGTCCAGGCGGCATCGGTGCGGCCCAGCGCCACGCGCGCATTGAGTTGCATGCAACGCAGGGCGGTGTCGTCGATGCCGTCTTGCCAGTGGGCGAGGAAGGCCTGCCATTCCTGGCGTCTGGCCAGTGCGGCCAGCCATTCGCTGCGGAACGCGCTGGCAACCGGTTGTTCGCGATATTTCGCCAGGAAGGCGGCACCGCGATCAATCGGCAGGGTGTTGAAGTCGCCTCGCAGGGCGGTGTACTCCAGCCAGCCTGCAAGCGGATGTGTTGCGTATCGGGCGCGGATCGCGTCATCCAGTTGACCGCGCGTGGCAGCTTCGAACGCACCGCGCAGACCGGCATCCTGCATTGGCAGCGGGAGTTTCGTTGCAGGAGCGGTCTGCGCGATGCGCCGCCGCCGACCAGGCTGGTCGTGCCCAGCAGTGCGGCAAGCAAGGAAGCGGTGACGATGTGCATCGTTCGACTATAGCCGAGCGTCTCTGAATTTTTTGGCGCGAGTTGGCTTGCATGGCGCCCCTTGCGGGGCCTGCCCTGTTGCGCGCGCGATCAGCGCAACGCGGCTTCCGGCACGTCGAGTTCGACCGACAATGCAAGGTGGTCGGACTGCGCGGCAGGCATTGCCTGCATGGTCGCGACGCTTAGTGCAGGTGTGACCAGCATGTGATCGATCGCGCGCTGTGGGCGCCAGGACGGGAACGTCAGCACGCATGAAAGCGGCGGCTGCAGCTTCGTCTGTGCGTACAACTGCTGCATCTCCGGCTGGTCCGGATCGCAATTGAAGTCACCCATCAGCACCGCGTGCGGATGGTCGGCGAGCAGCTCGGCGATGAAGGCCAGTTGCGAGCGCCGCGATTGCGCCCCCAGCGAGAGGTGGGCGATCGCGATGGTCAGGGCGCTTTCGCTATTCGCCGAAGCTCGCCAGCAGCACGCCGCGTCCCTTGACCCGGCCCGGCAAGGCATGGTCCTCGACCGGCGTGGTTCCAGTTTACTGAGCAGGCCATTGGCGCTGGAGGCCACGCCACCCATGCGCCGGTTCGGCTGGTGGCTCCAGTAGGCGAAGCCGGCGCGTTCGGCCAGGTAATGGGTCTGGTTGGTGAAGCCCGAACGCAGGCTGCCCGGATCGGTTTCCTGCAGGCCGACGATGTCGTGCTGGCCGGCGAGCTCGGCGATCGTGTCCAGCGCGCCGCGTTTGTTGCCGGCTGGCAGCACGTGCGACCAGCTGCGGGCGACATAGTCGTGGTAGCCGCGCGTGCTGGAACCGGCCTGGATATTGGCGCTCAGCAGGCGAAGCCGGCGCGTGGTCATGCCGGCTGCCGGGCTCGCATCAGGATGCAGTGGGCGCGGCCGCTGGTGCCTCGCTGGCAGGTGCCGCCGGGGCAGGCGGAGTCGCAACTGCTGCCTTGGCGCGCTCGGCCACGACCAGCTGGTTCAGGACGCGGAACATGTCATCCACCGTCTTGCCAGTGACCCTGTACTTGCCATTGACGATGAAGGTCGGCGTGCTGGCGCGGCCATCGCCGAAGGCGGCGATGACCCACTGGCGTGCACGATTGACCTTCGCGGCGACGGCAAAGCTGGACATGCTGCTGACGAATTGCTTCGGATCGGCGCCATAGGCCTGGTAGAAAGCGGCGATCTCTTCCGGGGTATCCATGCCGCGCTCGCCCTTCAGGGTCTTGTCGACATGGATGGCGCGGAACATGTTGTCGTGGGTCTTGTCGACCAGGCCCATCGCCTCGGCGGTGTAGAAGGCCTTGGCATAGTTGTCCCACATCTGCCCGAATGCCGCCGGGACATAGACCATGTGCACGTCGGCCGGGAACTTGGCCTTCATTGCACGCACGGTGGGCTGTACCGCCCCGCAGAACGGGCAGACATAGCCGAAGATCTCGACGACCTCGATGCGACCGTCGATGGTGTCGAACGGTTGGCCGTTCGCGATTTCGACGAAATCGGTCCCGGGCACGGGTGGCGGGGCCTTCGCCGCTGCGTCGGCGGCGGCTTGCGCAGCGGCTTCGGCAGCAGCCTTGGCTTGCGGGTCCTCGGCACTGGCCTGCTTGGTGGCGTCAGCTGACGGCGGCGTCAGCGGTTGCTGCCTCGCCGACGGGCGCGGGAGTTTCGTTCTTGCAGGCCGCGAGCGGCAACAAGAGCATCAGGAGCAGGGCAAAGCGAGCATTCATCGCGGTATCCGGTGTCAGGAACGGGGTTTGGTTGACGCCTTGCCAGCAGGTTTGCGGCTGGCGGCGATCGCATCAATGACCTTGCGGGTATTCTCCAGCAAGTTTTCGTAGCTGTTGCCGAGTACCAGATAGCGGCCATCCACGATCAGTGCGGGCGTTCCCGGCAGCTTGCTGCGCATCTGGAACTCGCGCGCGGCAAGCATCTTGCGTCCAAGGCTGGACTTGTCGGCGAGGGCGGCAGTGAAGGCCTTGCCGTTCACGCCGGGCAGGCGCAGGTAGAAGGCGGTGACCTGCTCCAGGGTGGCGTTCCTGGGCAATTCGCCGGTTTCATGCACGGCTGCGAACATGCGGTGGTGGGTCAGCGGAACCGCCTTGGCGGCATCGGCGGCGAAGTAGCCCAGCATGAAGGGATCCTCCGGCTGGAACGCTGCCGTGCATGTAGGACACCACCACCGACCTGGGCAAGGTTGCTTCCCAGGTTTCCAGTTTGGGCTGCATGTGCGCGCAATGCGGGCAGGCGTAGGAAAAGACCTCGACGACCTCGATCTTGCCCGGAGCCTGCTGCCGGAACGGCTTGCCACCTTCGATCGCGGTGTACTGCACGCCTTCGGTGAGACCCGCCAATGCCGGCGCCGGTTGTGCGTGCACGGGCAATGCCGAGGCAAGCAGCAGGGTCAGAACCAACATCAGTATGCGCATCAGCGAAGCCTCGAACGTGAAGGCCGGGATCCCGGCGGGAGTCCAGTCGTAACCCCCGCAAGCTTGCCCGGATGTCGGCGAACGCAGGATGAAGCGACGAACGCGCCAATCAGTGGCCGGTGCTCGTCCGCGAGGTGCCGGCGTCACGCGCGTGCAGTCCCTGCACGTAGCTGCCGAGCGACTGGATTTCCTCATCGGTCAACGACTTGGCCACGCTTGCCATCAGGTTGAAGTGGGCCGCGTCCTTGGTCGTGGTGGTGCCGGCGCGATATTCCTCCAGGCGGGTTGCCACGTAGGCGGACTGCTGGCCATGCACAGCGGGGTATGCAGGGCCGGGATTGCCAGCACCGGAAGGGCCATGGCAGGCCGTGCAGGCAGGAATGCCGCGCGCAGGATCACCGGCACGGTACAGGCGCTGGCCGACTTCGTAGAACTTCATGCCCTGGTTGGGGCCAGCTGCGATCAGCGTGTCGTCGGCGATGCCGGCGTTCGCATGTTGCGAGGCAAACCAGGCACCGACATCGCGCATGTCCTGGGCGCTGAGCATGGTGGCGAAGGGCACCATGATCGCGGCCATGCCGCTGGTGCGCTCGCCCTGCTTGAACAGGGCCAGCTGCTGGGCGGTGTAGCGCTCTGGCATGCCCGCCAGTCGCGGGTACTGCGGATCGATCGGGTTGCCATCCAGCCCGTGGCAGGCCGCGCAGGTGCCGGCCTGGGTCTGTCCGGCGGTCGCATCGCCCCAGGTCGCGGGCTTCTCATCGAGCGGCGCAGCCTGGACAGGTACGTTGTCCGGCACCGCAACCGGGGTGCTCTGGGCATAGGCAACCGCCGCCAACGCAAGGCTGGCAAGACCGGCAAGTCCGTAAACGCGGGCAGGGCGCATGCAACAGCTCCAAGTGAACAAGTGACCGCACGCGGCCGTACAACGGGCAATTATCATCGCGGCGCGCGGGGCGGTCAAACCACAGGCGTGGCATCCTAGTGCCATGGCTGTCCCCAATCCCTTCAATCGCGCCGAGTACCTGCTGGCCGCGCATACCCACCGCCAGCTGCCGCCGGACGGTGGCCGCGAGGTCGCATTCGCCGGTCGCTCCAATGCCGGCAAGTCCTCGGCGCTCAATGCGCTGTGCCAGCGCAACGCGTTGGCGCGGGTGTCGAAAACGCCCGGACGGACCCAGCAGCTGGTGTATTTCGGCCTGCCGCCGCACGAGGGCAAGTACCTGGTCGACCTGCCAGGTTATGGCTATGCCAAGGTCCCGCAAGGACCTGCAGGCGCACTGGCAGGCGTTCCTTGAGGGCTATTTCGGCAGTCGCGGGGCGCTGGCCGGGCTGGTGGTGGTGATGGACATCCGTCATCCGCTCAAGGAATACGACCTGCAGATGCTGGGCTATGCAATGCGCCGCCAGATGCCGGCGCACGCGCTGCTGACCAAGGCCGACAAGCTCGGCCGCGGCCAGCAGATGCAGGCGCTGCAGGCAGTGCGCAAGGAACTTGCGGGTCCGTTCGGCGACAGCGTCAGCGTGCAGACCTTCTCCGGCGAGTCCAAGTTGGGCGTGGACGAACTGCGCTCAGTGGTGTCGCGCTGGCTCGAGCTGTAGCCACGATGGCGACTGGCCGAGGCTAGTCGTGATGTCGCTGGCGGAACACTGAAAACCGGCAGCCGTACTGTGCCGGCCGGTGCTGCGCGCTATTCTGCGGACCCCACATCGATGTCGACCATGTCCGGACCCGCCAGCCCCAACGAGACTCCGATCACCGACTACCGGCAGCTGGTCGAGGTGATGGCGTCCGGCGAAAAGCCGCGCGAGGCCTGGCGGATCGGCACCGAGCACGAGAAATTCGGCTTCCGCCTCGATGACCTGCGCCCGCCGACCTTCGATGGCGCACGCGGCATCGAGGCGATGCTCAAGGGCCTGACCCGGTTCGGCTGGGCGCCGATCGAGGAACATGGCCGCGTCATCGCGTTGAGCAAGGACATGGCGTCGGTGTCACTTGAACCCGCCGGACAGCTGGAATTGTCCGGCGCGCCATTGGCAAGCATTCATGAAACCTGCAAGGAAGTCGGCACCCACCTGCGCGAAGTGCGTGCGGTCGCCGACGAGTTGCAGTTGGGCTTCCTCGGCATGGGGTTCCAGCCGAAGTGGCGCCGCGACGAGATGCCGTGGATGCCCAAGGGCCGTTACAAGATCATGCGCGAGTACATGCCCAAGGTCGGCAGCCTCGGGCTGGACATGATGACCCGCACCTGCACGGTGCAAGTGAACCTGGATTACGCCACCGAAGCGGACATGGTGAAGAAGTTCCGGGTGTCGCTGGCGCTGCAACCGATTGCCACGGCGCTGTTCGCCGACTCGCCATTCACCGAGGGCCAGCCGAACGGTTACCTCAGTTATCGCTCGCACATCTGGACCGACACCGACCGCGACCGCACCGGCATGCTCGACTTCGTGTTCGAGGACGGCTTCGGTTACGAGCGTTACGTCGACTACCTGCTCGACGTGCCGATGTATTTTTCGTATCGGGATGGCGAATACATCGATGCCAGCGGCAAGTCGTTCCGCAAGTTCCTGCGTGGCGAGCTTGATGTATTGCCCGGCAAGCTGCCGACGATCACCGACTGGAACGACCACATGACCACCGCATTCCCGGAAGTGCGGATGAAGAAATTCCTGGAGATGCGCGGCGCCGATGGTGGTCCATGGAACCGGCTATGCGCGTTGCCGGCGTTCTGGGTGGGATTGCTCTATGACGATGCCGCGCTGGATGCTGCGTGGGATCTGGTCAAGGACTTCAGCATGGCCGAGCGCAATCAACTGCGCGACGACGTGCCGCGGCTTGGCCTGCGCACGCCCTTTCGTGATGGCAGCCTGCGCGAGCTTGCGGTTGAAGCACTCAAAATCGCGCATGCCGGCTTGCGCCGGCGTGCCGTGTCGAGCAGCAATGGTGCGGATGAAACCAGCTTCATCGAACCCTTGCTGGAAATCGCAGACGCCGGGCTGACGCCCGCCGAACACAAGCTGGCGCTGTTCAGCGGGCCGTGGAACGGCAGCGTCGACCCGGTGTTCCGCGAGTACGCCTATTGATTTGCCGCAGCGACGATTGGTGGGCAGCCGGAACGCCCAGGTCTGCTTCGATGATCAACGCTGCGCTACCACCGCAATCGCGTTAGCCTGCAGTGATGACACTTCCAGACGACACATCGCTGCGCGATCCGCTTGAGTTTTCCGAGACCGATGACTTGCTGCGCGATGACGTGCGCAGGCTTGGCGCAATGGTCGGCCAGATCATCGCCGAGCAGGTCTCCCCGGAGTTCCTGACCAGCGTGGAATCGCTGCGCCGCGCCGCGATCGCCCGGCGCGAGCAGGGTGAGCCGGTGGATGCGTTGGCCGACCGGCTGGCAGCAGTGCCGCTTGAAAAGGCCGAAGCCTTGGTGCGTGCGTTCGCGGCGTATTTCGGTACCACCAACATCGCAGAACGCGTCCATCGCATCCGTCGCCGTCGTGACTACCAGCGCATGGGCGAAGCACCGCAACCCAGCGGCTTGCATGCAGTGCTGCAGGACTTGCGCGATTCCGGGGTTGGCCTTGCGGAGCTGCAGGACCTGCTGGCGCGGACGTGCATCGAGCCGGTGTTCACCGCGCATCCGACCGAAGCGATCCGCCGCGCACTGCTGCTCAAGGAAACCATGGTGGTTGATCGGCTGGTTGCCGACATCGACCACACCTGCACACCACCCGAGCGTCGCGCCGACGATGCGCGGATCCGCCAGGCGCTGACCACCAGCTGGCAGACCAACGAAGCCCCCCCGCAAAAGCCCAGCGTGGCGGACGAGGTCGAACACATCGGCTTCTATCTGGCGGGCGTGTTGTACCGCGTGCTGCCGGTGTTCTACGAAGACTTCGCCAACGCGGTCGAGGCGGTGTATGGCGAGCAGATCGCGTTGCCGTCGGTGCTGCGGTTCGGCACCTGGGTCGGCGGCGACATGGACGGCAACCCGAACGTGGGCGCCGGCACGATGCGCGACGCACTTTCCGCGCAACGCAAGCAGGCGCTGGCGCGTTACCAGGCCGACCTGCGCGCACTTGGCGACATCCTGACCCAGAGCATCAGCCGCGCCGATGTCGATGCAGCCATTGAATCGCGCACTGCCGCCCATCGTGCGCTACTGCCGGCAGGCAAGGTCAAGATCCGTCCACGGCTCGCCGACATGCCCTATCGGCAATTGTTGTTGGCGATGCGTGCGCGCTTGCGCGCCACCGATGCCGGCACGGCGGGCAGCTACCCGGATGCGGCGAGTTTCATCGATGACCTGGAATTGATCGACGCCAGTCTGGCCAACAATCGTGGCGATCATGCCGGTCGCTTTGCACTCAAACGCGTGCTTTGGCGCGCACGCACGTTCGGCTTCCACATGGCTGCGCTGGACCTGCGGCAGGACTCGGCGGTACACGACGAAGCGTTGGGTGCGCTCGACGGCGACATCGACTGGCCGGCATTGCCGCTTGAGGCGCGCGTCGACCGCCTGCATGCGCTGATCAATGGTGGCTTGCCGCGCGCCCCGGATGCGGCGCCTGCGGCATCGACACTGGAGGTCTTCCGCGCCGTGCGCGAATTGCGCGCCGCGCTGGGTGAGCACGCCTTCGGTCCCTACATCATCAGCATGAGTCGGACCGCCGCCGACGCCTTGGCGGTGCTGGCGCTGGCACGCATCGCTGGTTGTGTCGAAAACGATGCGGTCCCGCTGGACGTGTCCCCGCTGTTCGAGACCGTGGATGACCTGCAAGCCGCACCGGATGTCATGCGCCAGTTGTTCGCCGATCCGGTCTACCGCAGCCACCTGCGCGCGCGTGGCGACCGCCAGACGGTGATGCTGGGTTACAGCGACAGCGCCAAGGATGGTGGCCTGATGGCGTCGCGTTGGGGACTGCAGCGCGCGCAAGTCGACCTGCTGGAGCTGGCACGCGAGGCCGGCGTGCATATCGTGTTTTTCCATGGCCGCGGTGGTTCGGTCAGTCGTGGTGGTGGCAAGACCGAACGCGCGATCATCGCCGCGCCGCGCGGCACCGTGGATGGACGCATGCGGGTTACCGAACAGGGCGAGGTGATACATCGCAAGTACGGCATCCGTGCATTGGCGCTCCGCAACCTGGAACAGATGACCGGCGCGGTGCTGCGCGCCAGCCTGCGTCCGCGCCCGCCGGAGCCACGCGAAGAAGGATGGCGGGCGATGGCCGCCGAACTTGCAGGCGTGTCGCGCGACCACTACCGCGCGCTGATACATGACCGCGAGGATTTCCCGACCTACTTCCGTACCGCCACGCCGATCGATGTGATCGAGCAGTTGCGCATCGGTTCGCGCCCGTCGCGCCGTCGCGATGGTGGCATTTCCAACCTGCGTGCGATCCCATGGGTGTTCGCGTGGTCGCAGAACCGCTCCGGCCTGACCGGCTGGTATGGCGTCGGCACCGCGCTGCGCCATGGCATCGACACGCATGGCCTGGACGCGATGGCCGCGATGGCGCGTGACTGGCCGTTCTTCGCCGCGATGATCGATGATGTCGAGATGCTGATGGCGAAGTCTGACCTCGATATCTTCGAGCGCTATTCGTTGCTGGCGGGTGAACTGCATGGCGCGTTCTTCCCGGCGATTGCCGACGAATTCGCGCGCACCCGCGATGCGATCCTGGCACTGAAGGGGCGCGACGAACTCCTGGCCGACGACTACCGCCTGCGCCTGTCGATCCGCCTGCGTAATCCCTATGTCGATCCGATCAGCCTGTTGCAGGTCGACCTGCTGCGCCGCTGGCGCGCTGGTGATCGCGAGGATGAGACCTTGCTGCGTGCACTGGTCGCCACGGTCAATGGCATTGCCGCCGGAATCCAGAATACTGGGTAAGCATTGGCGCTTTCGCAGCATGCCGCGCGCCAATGCGAACGCCCGGCCAAGGATGGCCGGGCAGGTGTCTCCGCAGCACATTGTCCTCGTCATGGAAGGCAATGATGGAATCCGAGGCCTGATGCTGCACACCGGGTAAAGTGGCATATGACGCAACTCGGGAGTGCCCCATGAAATCACGCGCCGCTGTCGCCTTCGCCGCAGGCGAACCCCTGAAGATTGTCGAGATCGACGTCGAGCCGCCGCGCGCCGGCGAAGTGCTGGTGAAAATCAGCCATACCGGCGTCTGTCATACCGATGCCTTCACGTTGTCGGGCGATGATCCGGAAGGCATCTTCCCGTCGGTACTCGGCCATGAAGGCGCGGGCGTGGTGGTTGAAGTCGGGGAGGGCGTGACCTCGCTCAAGCCGGGCGATCACGTGATCCCGCTGTACACAGCCGAGTGCCGCGAGTGCAAGTTCTGTCTGTCCGGCAAGACCAACCTGTGCCAGAAAGTGCGCGCCACCCAAGGCAAGGGGCTGATGCCGGATGGCAGCACGCGGTTCTCCTGCAACGGCGAACCGATCTTCCATTACATGGGCTGCAGCACCTTCAGCGAGTACACGGTGGTCAACGAGATCTCGCTGGCGAAGATCAACCCCAAGGCCGACCATGAAAAGGTCTGCCTGCTCGGCTGTGGCGTCACCACCGGACTCGGCGCGGTGCATAACACCGCCAAGGTGAAGGAAGGCGACACCGTCGCGGTATTCGGGCTGGGCGGCATTGGCCTGGCGGTGATCCAGGGCGCGCGCCAGGCCAAGGCCGGCCGCATCATCGGCATCGACACCAACCCCGGCAAGTTCGAGTTGGCGATGTCGATGGGTGCCACCGACTGCATCAATCCGCAAGATTTCGACAAACCGATCCAGGACGTGATCGTGGAACTCACCGATGGCGGCGTGGAGTTCAGTTTCGAATGCATCGGCAATGTGCATGTGATGCGTTCGGCGCTGGAGTGTTGCCACAAGGGCTGGGGTGAGAGCGTCATCATTGGTGTCGCTGGTGCGGGCCAGGAGATCTCGACACGTCCCTTCCAGTTGGTGACCGGACGGGTCTGGCGTGGCAGTGCATTCGGCGGCGTAAAGGGCCGCACGCAATTGCCGGGCATGGTCGAACAGGCGATGGCCGGTGAGATCGACCTGGATCCGTTCGTGACCCACACCATGCCGCTTGATCGGATCAACGAAGCCTTCGACCTGATGCATGAGGGCAAGTCGATCCGCACCGTGATCCACTTCTGAGATGCACAAGATCGAATCACACGCCAGTTTCGGCGGCGAACAGCAGGTCTGGCAGCACCATTCGCGTGCACTGGATTGCGACATGCGCGTGGCGATCTACTTGCCACCGCAAGCACAGGATGGCCCGGTGCCGGTGTTGTACTGGTTGTCGGGGCTGACCTGCACCGAGCAGAACTTCATCACCAAGGCCGGCGCACAGCGTTACGCCGCCGAGCACGGTATCGCCATCGTCTGCCCCGACACCAGCCCGCGTGGCGATGATGTGGCCGATGCCGACGGTTACGACCTCGGCAAGGGTGCAGGTTTCTACGTCAACGCGACGCAGGCGCCTTGGGCGGCGCATTACCGGATGTACGACTACGTGGTCGATGAACTGCCGACGCTGATCGAAGCGCACTTCCCGGTCAGCGCATCACGCGCGATCAGCGGGCATTCGATGGGCGGACATGGTGCGCTGGTGGTGGCGTTGCGGAATCCCGGGCGTTACCGCAGCGCTTCCGCATTCGCGCCGATCGTCGCTCCGTCACAAATGCCATGGGGACAGAAAGCGTTCGGCGCCTATCTCGGCGATGACCCTGCGGCATGGATGGTCTATGACGCGGTGGCGCTGATCGCCGACGCAAGCGAGCGATTGCCTTTGTTGATCGACCAAGGTGCCGCTGACGAATTTCTGGCGGCACAGCTGCGCCCGGAACTGCTGGACGTGGTCTGCCGCACCCACGCGCATCCGCTGATCCTGCGCATGCAACCGGGTCACGACCACAGCTATTACTTCATCGCCAGCTTCATCGGTGAGCACATCGCCCACCACGCAGCCGCATTGCGCGGTTGATGGGTGCCATGCGAATGGCACCTGCATGACGCAGGTACCGTTCAATTCACGGGATCAACCCATGAAAATTACTTCTCGGGACGGATATTGACTTCGGTGAAGTCGAAGCTGCCGCTGGCATTGGCGACTTCCTGCCCTGTCAAGTCCTTCGCCATCACGCCCGGGGTGAGCTTGGCCGCCTTGAAGCTGCCGGCAATGGACAGGGTCTTGTCATCCACGCGTTCGAAGCGATCCAGTGTGACCTGGACACCACCATCGGACTTGCGGTCAGTTTCAAACCACTGCATTTGCTTCTTGCCAACAGGGTAGTACTTGAGCGTTGCTTTGTTCGGGATGTCGCTATCAAGCGGGAAATTGATATTCAGGGTGGTCTTGCGCCCATCGGCAGCGACGCCCGACAACTCGACCTGGCGCAGGTTGGCGATCGAGAGTGAATGCATCTGGGAGGTGTAAACCGTCCTGCCGGCGAATGCATTGGCAAGTTCCTGTACGTCCTGTGCGCTGACGTTAGCTTTACCACCACCAACCTTCGCGTTGGCGCCCGCCAAATCTTCCTGGCCTTCTGCACTGGCCATGCGCGCCGCTGTCGTCTTGCCGAGGTCATCGGGGATCTTTGTGGCAACGGAGCGGAACGCTGTCGCGCCATTGCCGATGTCGAGCTGGATCGTGCCCTGCACGCGTTCGTTGGGTTTCAGCGCATCGTCAGACGGCTTTGCATCGTTGGCCGCCGCACTGGCCTTGTCAGCGGTTTCGACAAGCTGGTCAATGGCGTTGGAGGTTGTCGTGGACGAGGCATCCGCTGCGGGCCTGGAGCATGCACAAGTCAGCGCGATCACGGTGCACAGTGGAACGACGAGGCGAAGGTGTTGGGCAGTCATGCGATGGCGGGTCCTGTGTTGGGGGCCGAGAAGGTGCATTACCGATATGCACGAAGCCAGGAGCGCCGGGATCACGGTGCGTGTCCAGGGCGTCATTGCAGGGAAATACGTTGGCCGCGGGGAAATGCGGCCAACACCACTATGCGTCACACCGCGCTTGCGTCAGGCGGCGCTCACGTCGCGCAACTGCCAGCCATTGCCCGCCAGCAGGCCCAGGCGCTGGCGCAGCACGACGGATGGCAATGAAGTCGTCACAACCAGGTCGATATGCAAGTCGTGCTGCTCGCCTTTCACCGCTGCATCCGTGTCGGTCGCGCCGAATGCGGGATCCACCTCGTCTGGCTCATCCTGTTGCGCGCGCCATTGCTCGAACAGGCGGTCGCTGTGCAGGGCCTCCTGCAACTCCGCGGCCAGTCCATCCGCGCCCTGCGAACGAAATGAAAGCGCGGGATCCGCGCCGCGCGCGCGCGCGGGATCCGGAAGGCTGATGTAGTAGCGGGTCGGCATGGTGCGCTCCATTCATTGATGCCACAAGAATAAACGCCGCGTGTGAGCGCGGCGTTTTTGACACGAGGCAATCGGCGCGAAGACTCAGGCGAATTTTTGTGCCGCCGCCGCAAACCCCACCACGGCCGCGCCCTTGCCGACGGTCACCATGCCGGACAGTCCCATCACGCTTTCGAGCACCTCGACATTGTGCTCGGCGCAGACACTTCGCAGGTTCGCATAGCCCGGCATTTTCTGCAGGTCGGCCAGCTCGCCGCCGAAGCTGATGCCCACGGTCGGCGTCATCAAGCCGTCTTTCACCCGCTTGCTGGCGAAGTCGAACAACCTCTCGGTGGCATTCTGAAATCCCTTGACCTTCGCGACCGGTTCCGTTTCGCCACGGTTGCAGTGCAGGATCGGCTTGATGTCCAACGCCGTTCCCACTGCCGCGCTGAAGAAGCTCACGCTGCGGTCGCCGCGCTTCCTGATGCGGTTGCGCAGGTAATGCAGGTCCGGCACCACCATGTAGCCCTGCGTATAAAGCGCCAGATTCTCGAGGCGGGCGCGGATCTTCGGGGGTGCTTCACCGGCGGCGCGCAAGCGGGCGGCTTCCACCACCAGTACGCCGACGGCGGCGAACACGTTCTGGCTGTCGATCACCCGCAACGAGAATGGCGTGTTGTTGCCGGCCGCCGTGCGGACAGGCTTGTAGTCGTTGAGGATGGTGTAGCTGGCCTGCACGGCGTTGTCATGGATGCCACTGCGCGTGCGCGTGGTGGTGATGCAGAAGACGTAGTCGTAATCCAGGACGAGTTTGGACAGGAACAGGTCGTGCACTTCCTGCACGGTGTACGGGGTGGTGTCGGCGTCATACGCGCGGGCCGCCGTGTCGCCGCTGAGGAAGCGCATGGTGGCTTCTTCGTTGCGGACATCCGCCAGTACCGCATTGCCGATCTGCACGGTGACCGGAAGGATGGTGATGTTTTCGCGTTCGATGAAGTCCGCCGGAAGATCACAGGCAGAGTCAACCACGATGCCGATGCGCATAATTTCTCCAAATCCCCCGATCCGTTGCGTTCAACTTACCGCAAGTCCGGCGTGGATGCATGCGGCGACGCGCCAGCTCGGCGCGCGTCGTTCGGGTACGCGCGTGGAAGGCCGTTGTCGGGGTGCAGGTAGCGGTCGCGCAACTCGGTCTGGCGCGAGCGCATCGGAATCGCGCGGCCATCCATCCAGACTTGCCTGGCGACGTTGGCCACGTCCAGCGGATCGCCCGTCCACAGCACCAGGTCGGCGCGCTGGCCAATGGCGATGCTGCCCATCTGCGGGTCAACGCCAAGACTCCCGGCCGGGATCGAGGTCAGCCCGGCCAGGCCGGCTTCCCACGGCAGTCCGTTGGCCACGGCATTGCCGGCCAGCTGGCGGATCTTGCGCGCATTGTGCGACGCGTCGCCGGCTTGCGAGAACGACACGCGCACCCCGGCCGCATGCAGGCGCGCGGCGTTTTCCAGGGTGGCGCCGATCGTGTCGAAGTCAGCGGGCAGGTCGGCGAGTGCATCCACGAATACCGGCACGCCGGCCGCGGCAATCTGCGGCGCGACTTTCCAGCCTTCCACCGCGCCGACCAGCGCGATTTGCACGTTGCGTTGCCTTGCCCAGCGCAGCAGGCGGGCGATGTCGGCGGCGCGCTGGATGCGAACCAGCACCCGTCCACCACCACCAAAATAGCTCGCCAAGGTGTTGCGTCCCGCCGGCGTCAGCAGGGCGAACTTCGAATCCGCCGGAATCCGCCCGCGCACCTCATCGATCAACTGGTCCAGCAGCATCCATTGCGCTGCCCGCGAATTGCCGGTGAGCTTGGCGCCATCGCCGCCGAGCGTCACGAACAAGGCGCGCGGGCCGATCGCATCCAGGCTGCCGTCCAGCCGCACCACGCCGCCCTGGCCGCCGATGATCGAACCGCCTGCGCGCGTGCCGGTGCCCAGCATGGTCCAGCCGATCCCTTCCACCCGCGCCACGGGCACCAGTACCGATTCCGGGTTGTAGGCCAGGGTCACGTCGAACTCCGGGCGCACCTGCATGTCCGCGGCGTTCTCGCCAAGCGAGAGCGTGTTGTCCACCGTCGAGGATTCGCCGGAGACTTCTTCCACGCCGATGTCGGTGATGCCGCCGAACAGCGTCGGCGTCAGCGGCTTGCCCAGTGCATCGACGACGGACGCATTGCCCGCAGCCAGACCGGTACCGATCGCGGCGATACGGCCGTCCTTTACCAGCACGTCGGTCGCCTGCAGCGTACCTCGCGCGGTAGCGGTATGCACGGTCGCGTTGCGGATCAGCACGTTCTGGGCTGTGGCGACGCTGCTGGCGGCAAACAGCAGGAGAACACTTGCCGTCATCCCGGCGAACGCCGGGATCCAGCGCTTGCTGTGAACCTTCGCAAATAAAGCTGGATCCCGGCGTTCGCCGGGATGACGAGCAACAGCAAAGCCTGCGCCGGGATGACGAGCAATCGCGAAGCGTTCACTGGGATGACGCGCAAGACGAAATGCGAAGCGGTTCATTTGACACCCCCACGCATCAGGTTCTGGCCAAGCGTGAAGTCCGACTCGGGTTGTCGTGCCGGATCGCGCCGGTCATACAACCGCGCGCCATCGACATACACCTGTTCGGCCTGCGCATAACTGCTGAACGGGCTGCCGTTCCACAGCACCACGTCGGCCATCTTGCCGGCCTCCAGCGTGCCGGTCTGTTCCAGGATGCCCATGGCCTTGGCCGGGTTCATGGTCAGCCACTGGATCGCATGTTCAGGGGTGATGGCGATGCCGATGCGACCTGCATTGGCGATGACTTTCGCCGCTTCCTGGTTCAGCCGCTGGATGCCTTCATCGGAATCCGAGTGCACGATCGCGCAGCTGCCCGGTACCCGGTCGACCAGTGCGACGTTCTCCTGGATGCCGTCGAAGCTCTCCATCTTGAAGCCCCACCAATCGGCCCATAGTGCAGCGCAGACGCCTTCGGCAGCGAGTTTGTCGGCGACCTTGTAGGCCTCCACGCCGTGGTGGAATGCGGCGATCTTGAAGCCGTACTCCTTGGCCAGGTCGAGCATGATCGCCATTTCGTCGGCGCGGTAACAGTGGATGTTGACGCGGATGTCGCCATTGATCGCGCCCGCCAGCGTGTCCAGCTTGAGGTCGCGCTTGCCGCCGCTGTCCTTGTCGGAGTCGGTCTTCGAGGCGGCGGCCTTGCGCTTTTTCATGTACTCGGCGGCATCGGCGAAGGCGGCACGGAAGCCGGCCACGTTGCCCATCCGCGTCGAAGGCCCGCCCTTCGCACCGTAGACGCGCTTGGGGTTTTCGCCGCAGGCCATCTTCAGGCCCCACGGTGCACCCGGGAACTTCATGCCCTGGTAGGTCACCGACGAGACGTTCTTCAGAGTGACGCCGCGGCCACCGATCAGGTTGGCCGAACCGGGCAGGATCTGCAGCGAGGTGACGCCGCCGGCAAGCGCGGCGTGGAAGCCCGGGTCCTGCGGCCAGACCGAATGTTCGGCCCAGACCTGCGCGGTGACCGGCGAAGTCGCCTCGTTGCCGTCGCTGCTCGCGGTGACGCCGGGGCTGGAATACACGCCCAGGTGCGAATGGATGTCGATGATGCCCGGCGTCACCCACTTGCCGGTGGCATCCACGCGCTGCGCGTCGGCGGGCACGTCAAGCGCCGTGCCGACCGCGACGATGCGGCCTTCGCGCATCAGCACGTCGGCATCGTCGAGGCGCTGGCCCGTGCCGGTGAGCACGGTGGCGTGCTGCAGCAGCACGGGCGTCGAGGCTACCCGCTGGTAGGTACCGGGATAAGGATCCAGCGCGAAGCCCGGGTCGGGCTTGTCCGCGTCGGCATTCCTGGCCGGCGGCGTGCTGGCACAACCTGCCAGCAAGGCCACCGCAAGCGCGGCAATCGTCGTTTTCAGCTTCATTCGTCATCCCCGCGCACGTGGCATGCGCCTGCTGGAACGTTAGCGGCATTGCCGCGCCCGCGCTACATGACCGAGGTCATGGCTGCGTGGGACACTTCGCGAAACACGTCGAAGAAAAAGGGGATTGCGATGAAGGGTGCGCGATGAAGGGTGCGCGATGAAGGACAAGCAAAGCATCGTCGACAACTGGCTGCCGCGTTACACGGGCGTGCCGCTGGATGGCTTCGGCGAACACATCCTGCTGACCAATTTCGGCGGCTACCTGGGCCATTTCGCGGCGATGACCGGGGCGGAGGTCGTCGGTAGCGACCGGCCGATGCCAAGTGCCACTGCCGACGGCATCACCATGATCAACTTCGGCATGGGCAGCCCGAATGCCGCCACCATGATGGATCTGCTGTCCGCGATTTGCCCGAAGGCGGTGTTGTTCCTCGGCAAATGCGGCGGATTGAAGCGCAAGAACCAGCTTGGTGACCTGGTCTTGCCAATCGCGGCGATCCGCGGCGAAGGCACCAGCGACGACTATTTGCCACCGCAAGTGCCGGCACTGCCGGCGTTCGCCTTGCAGCGCGCGGTGTCGACCATGATCCGCGACCTGGAGCTGGATTACTGGACCGGCACCGTCTACACCACCAACCGCCGGGTGTGGGAGCACGACGCCGAGTTCAAGAAAAAACTCCGCGCGATGCGCTGCATGGCGATCGACATGGAAACCGCGACCATCTTCGCCGCCGGCTTCGCCAATCGCATTCCCTGCGGTGCGCTGCTGCTGGTCAGCGACCAGCCGATGGTGCCGGAAGGCGTCAAGACCGAGGCAAGCGACGCCACCGTTTCGGCGAATTTCGTGGAGAACCACATCAAGGTCGGGATCGAGGCGCTGCGCCTGATCCGCCGCCACGGCAAATCCGTGCGCCACCTGAGGTTCGACGAGTGAGCACGCCAGCGGCCGTCATCTCCTTCTGGCGCATGGCCGGCTCCGGCAAATGGTTCAACGGTGGCAAGGCATTCGATGACGATTGCCGACGGCAGTTCGGAGATGTGCACATGGCCGCCGCGCGACGCGAATTCGATGGCTGGATGGACACGCCGGACGGCGCGCTCGGCTTGCTGCTGTTGCTCGACCAGATCCCGCGCAACATCTTCCGCGGCAGCGGACATGCATTCGCCACCGATGGACTGGCCCTGCAGCACGCCAAGCAGGCGGTGAAGGCGGGTTCTAGACCGCGCCGCGACCGTTTTCAGTACTGCGGGATCGTCGGATCGAACGTGGACCAGGCGTCGATGCCGCCGCTGATGTTGTAGACCTCGGTGAAACCAAGCTTGCGGAAGTGTTCGGCAGCGTCGCCGCTGCGCGCGTCCGTATGGCACAGGAACGCAAGTGGCGTGGCCTTGTCCATTGCCTCGATTTCCCGCATGCCGTCGTCGAAGTGGGCGAATGGCAGGTTCAGCGCGGCGAGTGCGCGCTCGCCGGCCGGGCGCACATCGATGATCACCAGGCTGCCGGCATTGACGCGTTCGGCGGCATCGGCGGAGGTGATTGCACGCACCTTCGGCGGTGCATTCGGGTTGTCGATCACCAGCCCCTTGCCGCGCGCGTCGTCGGCCCAGTCGATCCGCAGGCCGCGCGCGCGCTGTGCGCTTGGCAAGTCGAACTGGGCGCGGATGCCGGCCGATTCGCTGGCGATGGCGGCATCGTCGTGCTGGGCCAGTTGCAGGCTTGCGTTGTAGCCGTTGTCGATCTGGATCTGCAGTGCAAAGCCCTCGCCCGCATTGGCGATTGCCTTGCCCAGCATCTCGGCGGCGGCGGGGGTGATTTCGATCTGGGGTGGTGTGCGATCAGGCGCAGGCACGCCAAGCGCCGTATGCAACTCGCCGCTGGCAGCCATCTGCATGATGATGTCGCTGCCGCCGACCAGTTCGCCGCCGATATACAGCTGCGGGATCGTCGGCCAGTCGCCGTAGGCCTTGATGCCCTCGCGGATCTCGCCATCGGACAGCACGTCCACGTGCATGTACGCAACGCCAGTCGCATCCAGGGTGGACACCGCCTTGGACGAAAATCCGCATTGCGGTGAACGCGGATTGCCCTTCATGAACAGGACGACGGGATTGCTGGTCAGCAGCGATTCGATGCGGGCGTGCAGGGCGGGGTCGAGGGACATTTCAGGGCATTCCGGATCGTGGGGTCCCGCCATTTTACCCCTGTAGGGAAATCCGGGCCTGCCTGCGTGCGCGGCTTTGTTGACTTCGATCAACTGGAACGGGAAGCAGGGGTCGAGAAATTGTCCCTGACACTATTTCGCGACACCATTTCGGCACGCCGCGTCAGCACGCGGTCGATGCGCGTGAACACTTCGCGCAACACCGGCGCTTCCGGCAACAATGTCACCCGGAAGTGATTGCGATACGGCACGTTGAAGCTGGAACCCGGCACGATCAGCACGTCCTCGGTTTCCAGCATCTCCAGTGCGAACGCATGGTCGTCGAACCCGCGCGCGGCATCGCCGACCACCGCCGGGAAGCCGTACAGCGCGCCTTGCGGATCGACCAGTTGCAGGTGCTCGCTCGCATTGCAGCTTTCGATCAAGGCCTGGCGTGTTTCATGCAGGCGGCCACCGGGTTGGCATAGCGGAGCGATGGTGTCGACGCCGTGCAGGGCCTGGTCGATCGCGAACTGCCCGGGCACGTTGGCGCACAGTCGCAGCGCGCCGAGCAGGTCCATCGCGTGGTGGAAGTCGCCGCTGGCCAGCGGATCGCCACTGAGCACCGCCCAGCCCACGCGCCAACCGCAGGCGCGGTGCACCTTGGACAGGCCGCCGAAGCTCAGGCAGGGCAGGTCGCCGGCGATCGGCGCGATCGGGTGGAATGCATGATCGTCGTACAGGATGCCGTCGTAGATCTCGTCGCACAGCAATAGCAGGTGGTGTTTCGCGGCGATTGCGACGATTCGCTCAAGCAGGTCGCGGGGATAGGTGGAACCAGTCGGGTTGTTCGGATTGATCAACACGATCGCGCGGGTACGCGGGGACACCAGGGATTCGATCTGGCCCGGGTCGGGCAGGAAGCCGTTGGCCTCGTCGCAGCGGTAATAGACCGGACGTCCGTCATTGAGGATGGTCGCCGCCGACCACAGTGGATAGTCGGGCGAAGGCAGCAGGACTTCGTCGCCGGGATTGAGCAGGGCGCGCAGGCTGATGTCGATCAGTTCGCTGACGCCGTTGCCGATGAAGACCCGTTCCGATGATGCATTCGGGGTGCCGCGTGCCTTGTGGAACGCGGCAATCGCCTCGCGCGCTTCCGGCAGGCCTTGCTGGTGGGTATACGGATCGGTACTGGCGATGTGGTCGGCAATCGCGCGCTGCAGGTGCTCCGGCGCTCGGAAACCGAAGGCACCGGGGTTGCCGATGTTGAGCTTGATCAGGTTGCGACCCTGGGTTTCCAGCTCGCGGGCGCGGCGGGCGAGCTCACCGCGAATTTCGTAGCGGACTTCGGACAGGCGGGCGCGGGTCTTGAGGCTGGGCGGCGACATCGGCGGGGCAGGGCAGTGGGCGTGGCTGATCAGCGTAGCGGGAAAAGCGGCCGCGAAAAGGGGTCAGAGAACATTTCCGCTTGAAATCGCAGATTGCCGGTCATTCCGTGGGGAATGTTCTCTGACCCCTTTTCGCTCGCCGGTTCCACTGCGAGCGCTAGAATCGCGTCATGACATCGTTCCAACACGAATGACCCCGCTGCAATCCATCGGCTGGCGCTGGACGCCCGCCACTCTGGAGGCCGGCTGGGCCGCTGTCATCGCCGCCAATCCTGACGCGCGACTAGCCCGGATCAGTGAGCAGCACCGCAGCGGCTATCTGGTGGCCGAATCGGTGGAAGCCTCGCATCGCGCCGAATCGCTGCCGGAATGGCAGCGTGCGGGCAATTACCGCAGGGGCGGAACCACGCCGGAGGGTCGGCCGGCGGTCGGCGACTGGGTACTCATCGAGGGCGAGGCGCCGAATGCGCTGCGCATCGTCGCGCTGCTGCCGCGGTTTTCCTCGATCAAGCGCGGCGCCGCTGGCGAGCACTACAAACAGCAGGTGATCGGCGCCAACATCGACACCGTGTTCGTGGTCTGCGGGCTGGATGCGGATTTCAATCCGCGCCGGATCGAGCGCTACCTGATGCTGGTCGGCGGCAGTGGCGTGCACCCGGTGGTGGTGTTGACCAAGGCCGACAAGGACGGTGCCGATGTCGATGACGCGGTGCAGGCGCTGCGTGCATTGGACGTGCCGGTGTTCGCAGTGAATGCCAAGGATCGCGCCAGCGTGGCGAGTCTTGAGCCGTGGCTTGGCGAAGGACAAAGCATCGTCCTGGTTGGCAGTTCGGGTGCCGGCAAATCGACCCTGACCAACACCCTGCTGGGTACCGAGAAGATGAAAACCGGCGCAGTCCGCGAAACCGATGACCGCGGTCGCCATACGACCACGCATCGCGCGCTGATCCCGTTGCCGTCCGGTGCCTGCATGATCGATACACCCGGCATGCGCGAACTCAAGCCGACCGGTGAGGAAGACGTCGCCGAAAGCTTCACCGACATCGAGGCACTGGCCGCGCAATGCCGGTTCCGTGATTGCAAGCACGCGCGCGAGCCCGGCTGTGCGGTGTGCGCAGCGATCGAGGCCGGCACGATTGATCGTGAGCGCGTGGCGAACTTCCTCAAGCTGCGTGACGAAATTGCCGGCGCCGCAGGCGAGCTGGCCACGCGGTTGGCACAAAAAGCGGATGCCCGCGCCCTGCCGAAGGGGCCGCGCATTCGCGTTGACCAGTACGACGACGGCTGATGACGACCGCGCGCTCCCCCGACATCGCCCTTCACGCTGCGCTGGACGCGCGCATGACCAGGGCGGCGCGCGAGATCCGGCTGCTGAGCCTGGTCAGTTGGCCTGCCAGCGAACAGCAGCAGTTCCTGGCCGACCACGCGCAGGGCAAGGCGAGGCTGCCAGCGCATGTCTATCCGAAACATGATTTTTCAGCCGAACGCGTCGAGTTCGATGCGATTGCCGCCGCTGCCGATCCGGCGCATCCGCTGGGCATCTACCTGATCGAATCCGCGCACAGCTGGGGCCTTGCCGCCGAGTTGCTGGAGAACCTCGGCACGCCCAGGGTCACCGAGCTGTCGATCGCGCTGTTCGGCAAGCCCGAGCAAACCTTGCCCGGCGGCGCGACCACGCGCGAGGCGGCCCGCCATTTCATCAACATTGCCAACGAGCTGGACCAGGAATTGCTGGCGCCCTCGGAGCAGGTGGAAATCTCCGCCACCGCGCTGAGCCTGCAATTGCAGGCGGCGCTCGATGACTACTTTGACGGACGGGTGATTACCGTCGAACTCGATCCCGACCTGATCGCCAAGGCCGCTGCCGGTGCCACCCGCATCCGCCTGCGCGCCGGCGCCGCGTTCTCCGACTACGACCGTCACCAGTTGCTGCAACACGAAGCCTTCGTGCATTCGCTGACTGCCCTCAATGGTCGCCAGCAGACTGTGCTGCCCAGCATGTCGCTGTCCTCGCCACGCACCACGGCGACCCAGGAAGGGCTGGCGGTGTTTGCAGAACAGATCACCGGCAGCATTGATATCGAACGCATGAAGCGGGTCAGCCTGCGCATCGAAGCGGTGGCGATGGCGCTGGAAGGCGCTGACTTCATGCAGGTATTCCAGTATTTCGTCGGTGCCGGCCAGGATCCTGTGGAGAGCTTTACCTCCTCACAGCGCGTCTTCCGTGGCGTATCGACCGCCGGCGGCAACGCGTTCACCAAGGATACGGTCTACCTGCGCGGCCTGATTGGCGTGCACACGTTTTTCCGCTGGGCACTCAAGCAGCGCAAATTGCGCCTGTGCCGGATGCTGTTCGCCGGCAAGATGACCCTGGCCGATGTGCAGCGCTTCGAGCCGTTGTTCGACAGTGGCGATTTGCTGCCACCGCGCTGGTTGCCGGAATGGGTGGAACGCGCCAATGGCCTGGCCGGGATGCTGGCGTTCTCGCTGTTCGCCAACCGGATCCGGCTGGACCAGATCATGTCGTCCGAGCGCGTCACCGATATTTGAAGGGTGATGCCTGGCCGTGCGTTGCGCACGAAGCCGGTATCATCAATGGCCCGCATCCGTGGCCCGTGCCCATGACCCATCAGCATGATTCCGGCGACGACCTCAAGCAGGCCGCGCTCGACTACCACCGGCTGAGTCCACCCGGCAAGATCAAGATCAGCGCGACCAAGCCGATGGTCACCCAACGCGACCTGGCGCTGGCGTATTCGCCAGGCGTGGCCTATGCCTGCGAGGCGATCGTCGCCGATCCGAACGAGGTCAGCACCCTGACGGCGCGTGGCAACCTGGTGGCGGTCATCACCAATGGCACCGCGGTGCTTGGGTTGGGCGATATTGGCCCGCTGGCCAGCAAGCCAGTGATGGAAGGCAAGGGCATCCTGTTCAAGAAGTTTGCCGACGTCGACGTGTTCGATCTCGAGATCAACGAGCGCGACCCCGACAAGCTGGTCGACATCATCGCCTCGCTGGAGCCGACCTTCGGGGGCATCAACCTGGAAGACATCAAGGCGCCGGAGTGCTTCATCGTGGAGCGCAAGCTGCGCGAGCGCATGAACATCCCGGTGTTCCACGACGACCAGCACGGCACTGCCATTATCGTGGGCGCCGCGATCCTCAATGCGCTGGAAGTGGCCGGCAAGAAGATCGAGGACGTGAAGCTGGCGACCAGCGGCGCTGGCGCAGCCGGCATTGCCTGCCTCGACATGCTGGTGGCACTGGGCATGAAGGCGGAAAACATCCTGGCGGTGGATCGTGACGGCGTGCTGCATGTCGGGCGCGACCACATGGACCCGGACAAGCAGCGCTATGCGCGCGATACCGACAAGCGCTGCCTGGCCGAGATCATCGAAGGCGCGGATGTGTTCCTGGGCCTGTCGGCTGGCGGCATCCTCAAGCCGGAGATGGTCGCGACCATGGCGCAGCGGCCGATCATCCTGGCGCTGGCCAACCCGTACCCGGAAATCCTGCCCGAGGATGCCAGGGCGGTGCGCCCGGATTGCATCATCGCCACCGGTCGCAGTGATTATCCGAACCAGGTCAACAACGCGCTGTGCTTCCCGTACATCTTCCGTGGCGCGCTGGACGTGGGCGCGACTGAAATCAACGAGTCGATGAAGCTGGCCTGCGTGCGCGCGATCGCGCAACTGGCCCGCATGGAGGCTGGCGACCTGGGCAGTGCGTATTCCGGCGATGCACCCACGTTTGGTGCCGAATACCTGATCCCGCGCCCGTTCGACCCGCGCTTGCTGATGACGCTGGCACCGGCTGTCGCCGAAGCGGCGATGGCATCCGGCATCGCGTTGCGGCCCCTGGCTCGATGTCGATGCCTATCGTGAAAAGCTCAGCGAGTTCATCCATCGCAGCAGCCTGATGATGAAGCCGGTGTACGAGCGCGCCCGCGTTCTATCCAGAAGCGCGTGGTGTATGCCGAAGGCGAGGAATACACGGTGCTGCGCGCGGTGCAGACGGTGATCGACGAGCGCCTGGCCTTTCCGATCCTGGTCGGTCGCCCGGAGGTGATCGAAACCCGCATCGAGAAGCTCGGCCTGCGCATGCGTGCCGGCGTGGATTTCGAACTCACCAACATCAATGACGACCCGCGTTTCGACGACTACTGGCGTCAGTACCATGCGCTCACCGAGCGCCGCGGCGTCACCCCGGATGCGGCCAAGAATCTGCTGCGTTCGCGGCCGACCCTGATCGCCGCGCTGATGGTCAAACGCGGTGAAGCCGACGCGATGATCTGCGGCCTGGTCGGGCGCTATCACAAGAAGCTCGGCTACCTGCGCAGCATCTTCGACTTCCAGCCGGGCGTGCAGGGCACTGCGGCCATGACCGGTGTGATCAACGACCAGGGCGTGGTTTTCTTCGTCGACACCCATGTGCAGCAGGATCCGTCCGCCGAACAAATCGCCGAGGCCACGCTGATGGCCAGTTACCGGCTCAAGCTGTTCGGGATCGAACCGAAAGTGGCGTTGCTGTCGCATTCCAACTTCGGCAGCCACCAGGACGCCAGCGCGCTGAAGATGCGCCACGCCTACGAGATCATCCGCGCGCGCGTGCCCAAGCTCGAAGTCGATGGCGAAATGATGGCCGACACCGCCTGGGACGATGCACTTCGCCAGCGGATCTTCCCCGGCACCACGTTGTCGGGGCGCGCCAACCTGCTGGTGATGCCGAACCTGGATGCCGCCAACATCGGCTACAACCTGGTGCGGGTGATGACCGGTGGTGTCGCGATCGGACCGATCCTGATGGGCCTGGACAAGCCGGCGCATATCCTGACGTCGGCTTCGACCTCGCGCCGGGTGGTCAACATGACCGCCATTGCCGCGGTGGAAGCACAAATCCGCGCCAGCATGCGATGAGCGCCGCGGGCGCTCATCGAACCCACAGGATGTGCGCGTGGAGCGAGTATTCGCATCGCGTTTTCGGGTTTCGTCAATTATAACCCGGGTATAATACAGATCACCTTGCAGTGCGCTGCGGAAACTGGCGAGGTGCTTGCTAGACTCGGGGTCCCTGATGATTCCAGCCTGACCCGGAGCGCGCATGAACTGGCTCAACGAGATGCTCAAGAACGATCCCGATCCGACCGAGTCACAGGAGTGGATCGAATCATTGAAGGCGGTCATCGACCACGATGGCGTTGATCGCGCACATCAGCTGCTGGAAGGCATGGTCGAGCTGACCCGTCGTTCGGGCGCGAACCTGCCGTTCATGCCTACCACCGAATACATCAACACCATTCCCAGCCACCTGGAGCCGAAGCTGCCGGGTGATGCCCACATCGAATGGCGGATCCGCTCGATCATCCGCTGGAACGCGATGGCGATGGTGGTGCGCGCCAACCGCAAGCCGGGCGACCTGGGCGGCCACATCGCCAGTTTCGCCTCGTCGGCAACGCTCTACGACGTCGGCTTCAACCACTTCTGGCGGGCGCCTTCGGAAGACCACCCGGGTGATTTGCTGTATCTGCAGGGCCACAGTTCGCCGGGCATCTACGCACGCGCGTTCCTGGAAGGCCGCATCAGCGAATCCCAGCTCGACAACTTCCGCATGGAAGTCGATGGTCGCGGCATCAGCAGTTATCCGCATCCGTGGCTGATGCCGGATTTCTGGCAGACCCCGACCGTCAGCATGGGCCTTGGCCCACTGGCCGCGATCTACCAGGCGCGCAGCTGGAAGTACCTGGAAGCGCGCGGCCTGATGCCCAAGACCGACCGCAAGGTGTGGTGCTTCCTCGGCGACGGCGAAACCGACGAGCCGGAAAGCCTGGGCGCGATCTCGGTGGCGGGACGCGAAGGCCTCGACAACCTGATCTTCGTGGTCAATTGCAACCTGCAGCGACTGGACGGCCCGGTGCGCGGCAACGGCAAGATCATCCAGGAACTGGAAGGCAACTTCCGCGGCGCCGGCTGGAACGTCATCAAGACGATCTGGGGCAGTTACTGGGATCCGTTGCTGGCCAAGGACACGCATGGCGTCCTCAAGAAAATCATGATGGACACCGTCGACGGCGAGTACCAGAACTGCAAGGCGTTCGGCGGCGCGTATACCCGTGAACATTTCTTCGGCAAGCACCCCGAAGCGCTGGCCATGGTGGCCAACCTCAGCGACGACGACATCTGGCGCCTGAACCGTGGCGGCCATGATCCGCACAAGGTCTATGCGGCCTACGACGCAGCGGTGAAAACCGAGGGCTTGCCGACCGTGATCCTGGCCAAGACCGTCAAGGGTTACGGCATGGGCGCGGCAGGCGAGGCGCTCAACCCGACCCACCAGACCAAGAAGCTGGAAGACAGCGCGGTGCGCGCATTCCGCGACCGCTTCAAGCTGGAGATCGACGACGATCAGTTCAAGGACGGCGCCGTGCCGTTCTTCCGTCCGGACGAGAAGTCGCCGGAAATGGAATACATGCGCGAACGCCGCGCCAGGCTCGGCGGTGCTTTGCCGCAGCGCCGCCGCAAGGCATCGCAGCAGATCGAAGTGCCGCCGCTGGCGACATTCGAACGCCTGCTCAAGTCCACCGGCGAGCGCGAGAACAGCACCACGATGGCCTTCGTGCAGATGCTCAACATCATCCTGCGCGACAAGGTGATCGGCCCGCGCTGCGTGCCGATCGTGGCCGACGAAGCGCGCACGTTCGGCATGGAAGGCCTGTTCCGCCAACTGGGCATCTATGCGCCGCAGGGCCAGAAGTACAAGCCGGTGGATGCCGACCAGCTGATGTTCTATCGCGAAGACGCGGCCGGGCAGGTGCTTGAGGAAGGCATTACCGAAGCCGGTGCGTTCTCGTCATGGCTGGCGCTGGCGACCAGCTACAGCACGAATGATTTGGCGATGCTGCCGTTCTACATCTACTACTCGATGTTCGGTTTCCAGCGCGTCGGCGACTCCGCCTGGCAGGCCGGCGACATGCGCGCGCGCGGCTTCATGCTGGGCGCCACTGCCGGCCGCACCACGCTCAACGGCGAAGGCCTGCAGCACGAGGACGGGCATTCGCAGGTGCAGGCCAGCTTCATCCCCAACGTGCGCAGCTACGACCCGACCTTCAGCTATGAAGTCGTGACCATCGTGCAATACGGCATGCAGCGGATGATGGCCGAGCAGCGCGACGAGTACTTCTACATCACCCTGATGAATGAAAATTACACCCACCCGGAGATGCCCGAGGGCAGCGCCGAGGGGATCATCAAGGGCATGTACCTGCTCAAGGACGCCGGCAAGGCCAAGAAGGGCGAACTGCGCGTGCAGTTGCTGGGCAGCGGCACGATCCTGCGCGAAGTCATCGCCGCGGCCGAGTTGCTGGATGCCGACTTCGGCATCAAGGCCGACATCTGGTCCTGCCCGAGCTTCGTCGAGCTCTCACGCGATGGCGTGGATGCCGAACGCTGGAACAGGTTCCACCCTGAAGCCAAGACCCCGCGCAAGCCATGGGTGACCGCGCAACTGGAAGGCCGCCAGGGCCCGGCGATCGCCGCCACCGACTACGTGCGCCACCACGCCAACCAGATCCGCGAATACATCCCGATGCGCTACACCGTGCTGGGCACCGACGGCTTCGGCCGCAGCGATACCCGTGCCAACCTGCGTCGCTTCTTCGAGGTCGACCGCTACTACGTCGCCCACGCCGCCGTGGCCGCGCTGGCCGCCGACGGCAAGATGACCGCCAAGGATGTCGCGCGCGCGACTCAAGCTGTACAAGATCGACGCGGAGAAGCCGAACCCGATTGGAGTTTGACGATCCTCTCCCTCTCCCGCGTGCGGGAGAGGGTTGGGGTGAGGGCGTTCCATACACAAAAAGGCGGCCAGTGGCCGCCTTTTTCGTTCATTTTCCTGATTGACATGATGTCAACCACAGTTCACAGTCTGCTTGCTGAGCGAAACGTAGCCACAACTCTAGTGTTCGAGGGTAGGAACGGATGGAGCACTGATATGGCACTGAAGACAACGCCATGGGATTCCGCCGAATACCTGAAGTCCGAAGCGGACATGTCCGCTTATCTGGATTCCTGCTTTGAAGAAGCAGGTGATGACCCCGCGTTCCTGACCCACGCGCTCGGCGTGGTTGCTCGTGCACGCAATATGAGTCAGCTTGCCCGCGACTCGGGTCTTACCCGCGAAGGGTTGTACAAGGCGCTGTCGTCGGATGGAAACCCGAGCTTCGGCACGGTCTTGAAAGTGGCCGATGCGATGGGATATCGCTTTGCATTGGTGCGCAAGCCGGGGAAGGCTGCGGTCAAGTCGTCGAAATCTGCAATAGGGCAGAAATCAACAACGAAATTGGCAACCAGAGTCCGCGCAAAGGCGTGAACTGAAAGACCGATTGTTCAGATGCGTCGGTTCTGCGTTCAAGCTACAAAGCTTCAACGTGAAGTCATCGAATCCATCGCGTACGTGACAGGTATTTTTATTACCCGGCGAATGTCGAAGGATCACCAACTATGATGCTGTTGTTGCGAATAGCTCTGCTAGTGGATCCTCCAGAATCTTGAAAGACTTTTCGAATACTGCATTGCGGTGAAATTCGAGGTAAGTCTGCTGCTTTTTCACGAAGCTCCCGCACTTTCGCCCTTGCTTCAAGTCTAGGCCTATGCGTTCGATCACATCCTTAGGTAAATAATCGAGCGAATCAATGCACCGCCATCTTCGAAGGTGATCCAGCCTCTGTCGAAAAGGAAGTCAGCATGTGGGCTGAGTAAAAGCCCATTGCTGCCATCTATGCGCTCACTGCCATCCGTACACTTGGACCAAGGCTTGATGTGACTTGCACGAAGGAAGCGAAGGTCAGTGATTCCAGTAACACGGTTCAACTCACCAGGCGGCGTTTAAACAAGGATTGGTTAGACCTAACCCAGTCAACTGCAAAGAGATGGTTGAAGAAAGATCAATCGAAGGAAAGGGCTGCGGAATCGCATTCGGAAGGGGCTGAAGTCAAGTCGGGTCAACTTGAAAGATGGCTTTAGGTTCCCTTCCGTATCGGGAATACTGCTCTGCTCGTAGGCATGGAAAAAGCGAAATTCGCCAAGAAAGCGATAAGGTTGACTCTTTCCCATACTTTGGAATATTAGCAACCGCTTGTTGTTCTGTAGATGCTCAAGAATTGCGCGGTTACCGCGGGAATTCTGCATGTCACCTACTTGGCCCTCACCATAATAGTGAAGGATGTTTTCGCCATCTTCCTCCTCCCAATGGTCCATGTAGCCGTGCTGAGAACCGGCTTCGCCCGTGAACAAGATCACGAACGAACTCTCCGCTGGAGTTGAGATGCCGCCTTGAGTTTGGCCGCCGTAGCGGCCATGAATGTCGTCTCGGCGGCTGTAAAGCGCACCGACCTCGAAAGGCAAAGTGGTAACGGGTAGGAGAAGCTCCATGTCTTGGCCAGGATAGCGCAAGGCTATAGGCAACTTGTAACCACAAGTGGTTAGCGCAATAGATGGTCATTGCGAACCAATGGCACACTCAATTCACTGCACAACCCCCGCCAAAAACCCATCCACCCCCCGCGTATACGCCGACGCCTTCCCCAGTTCCTTGTTGATCTCCCCATGCGACAGATCCTCGGGAAGCATGGTCATTGGTACGCCCAAGGTCTTGCCCTTGTCGGCCAGCGCCTGCCCCTGTGGGCATGAGTCCTTGCGCTGGCTGGAGCACACGATCAGCATCGGCAGGGCGTGGCGGGTGAGCTGGTGGTAGGGCGATGCGGCGATCCAGTCGGCGGGGTTGTCGCCGAAGGCGTTGTCGTACAGCTTCGGCACGCGCCGGCGCCCCATCAGTTCCGGAACATTCATCGCGCCGCTGTCCAGCGACACCACGCCGCGCGGGCGTTGCGCGCCGGCTTCGCGCCACAACTCCGGTGAGGCGCCGACCAAGGTGACCAGATGTGCGCCGGCGGAATGGCCCATCAGCACCACACGCGAGGGATCGGCGTGCCATTCGGGTGCGAGTTGCTGCACTTTCGCGAGGGCGCGGGCGACATCGCGGGCCTGGTCCAGCGGTGCAGTGTCGGGGCGCATGCGGTAGTTGGTGGAGACCAGCACATAGCCTTTCGGCAGCCAATACGCGGCCTTGTTCTCGACCACGCCGGGGTTGTCCTTGTTGCCGTTGGCCCAACCGCCGCCATGCACCATCAGGATGATCGGCGCGTTGCGTGGCTGCGCAGGCAGGAAGACATCGAAGCGCTGTCGCGGGTCGCTGCCGTAGGCGACATCGTGCAGGGCGCGTGCGCCGCGCGGAAGCGCTACCTGTGTCGTCGCAGGTTGGCGCGAGGCCTCGCGTGCCTTGGCGATGCGCTGGCGGAAGGTTTGTGCATCGACTGTGGTAACGGCGAGGGTTGCGACGATTGCGAAGGCAATCAATCCGGCATGTGGCAGGCGGACATCCATGGAATTCTCCGGTTGAGTGGCACGGGACGCGGTGCGTCCACGCCATGGGCAACGCACGGTCGGGGGATCGCGTTGACGCGGCTTTCGATCACGCCCGACAGTCGGTAAATGCTTGTGGTGATTTACCAGCCCGACGCGCCTTGTTCTTCCACCACGCTGAATCCCGAATGCGCACCGCTGGAATCAGCTGCCACGCCGGTAACGAGGTAAACCACGCCGGTACCGCGTCCGCGATCCATCCACAAGCCGCTCAACAGGCCATAGGCATTGCCGCCGTGGCCGATGCGTTTGCGGCCATCGCCGAACAGGTCGTCGCGGCAACGCTTGTTGTCGCCACTGGCAAGATGCTGCATCGCCAGGCCATATCTGCAGAAGAATGCGCCGCGGGTGGGTTCGTCTTCTTCGCCGATTTCGCCGTTGCTGCCGTTCCATGTCCATGCTGGCGTGGTCAGCACGCGCATTGATGCCGGCTTGAGGATGCGCACGCCATCCAGGGTGCCGTCGTTGAGCAGCAGGCGACCGATCATCGCGAGGTCGCGCATCGAAATCCGAAGGCCGCCCTGTGGCGAGAACAGCGCGCCATTGCTGCCAAGGGTCGAACGGGCGAGGTCGCAGTCCTCGCCATCGGCCACGATCACCGGGCAATCCGGTCGTACCCCGTGCAAGTCATCTTTCTGCGGCGCGCCCTTCTCGTCGTACAACACCACCGCGTGCTGGACCGCGTTGTCGCTGCAGCCCGACCAGTTGAAGCAGGCATCGAGCTTCAGCGGTGCCAGCACCAGCCGCCGCATCAGCAGGTCGAAGCGCTCGCCGCTGGCGCGCTCCATCAGTTGCGCGACCAGCGGGAAGTTGAAGTTGGTGTAGCGGAAGTAAGTGCCGGGTGCGTGCATGGCGTCCCACGCCTTCGGGTCGTCGGTGAGCATGCGCGTGCTGCTGCCCAGCGGCACGTTCCAGTAACCGGCGCCATCGGTGAGGCTGGATGTGTGCGAGAGCAGCATCCGCAACGTGATGGCATGGTCCGGGAACGCGGGATTGCGCAACGTCCAGCCGAGTTGCCTGGACACATCGGCATCGAGATTCAACGTGCCTTGTTCGACCAGGCGCATCACGCCAATGGTCGTGACCAGTTTGCTGATCGATGCGATCCGCGCCGGATCATCCACCGTGATCGCGCGGCCGGTCGCGACATCGGCCATGCCTTGCGCCTGCAAGGTGTTCACGCCATCACGGTCGAAGCTGACGCGCACGCGGGCGACGGGTTCGGCGGCGTGTGCGGCAGCAGGCAACAACAGCGCGAGGATGAGTGCGGCGAGGATGCGGTGCATGTCAGTTCCCGGACAGTACAAGGCTGGTGCGGGCGTCCATTGCCACCTTGCGTACATGGCAATCATGCTGGTGGTCGTTGACCAGGCCCATCGCCTGCATGAAAGCGTACATGGTGGTCGGCCCGACGAACTTCCAGCCGCGTTGCTTGAGGTCTTTGGATAACGCGACGGATTCGGGCGCCGTGGTGAAGCTGCGCAGTACATCCTCTGTGAGTTTTTTCGGGCGCTTGCTGGTGTCCACTTCGTATTGCCAAAAATAATTTGCCAGCGAACCGAACTCGCGCTGCAGTTCGATCGCGCGGCTGGCGTTGTGGATCACCGCTTCGATCTTGCCGCGATGGCGGACGATGCCGGCATCGGCCAACAGGCGCTCGACGTCCTTGGCGCTGTAGCCGGAGACTGTGTGGAAATCGAAGCCATCGAATGCGGCGCGGAAATTCTCGCGCTTGCGCAGGATGGTGATCCAGCTCAGGCCGGCCTGGAAGCCTTCCAGGCTGATCTTTTCGAACAGGCGGATGTCGTCGAGTGACCGGCCGGCCCCATTCGTGGTCGTGGTACGCGTTGTAGATCCCGGAGCCATCGGCCCAGAAGCAGCGGGTTGACGGTTTGGTAGGCGTGGCTGGCATGCGTGGTTCCGTATGGGCCAGCGTTGGCCGCGACAGGCAGGTTAGCTGAACCATTCCCCACGCAGACCATGACATTTGATGAGCCATGACTTCCGGCCCATGTGGTTGATGCTTTGGTGTATTACATTACCAACACACCACAACACAACCACAGCAGGAGAACGTCATGTTCCGCACCCAGTCCCCCAGCCCGATGACCCACACCGAGCGCCGCCTGACCCCACGTCGTGGGGACGACGGTGCAAAGCAAGCCCGCATCCACCGTGACCGCGACTTCGGCGTTGGCTACGGAAACAGCAGCGGTTATGCCAGCAGCCACCGCGACCGTGATTTCGGCATCGGCTATGGCAACAGCAGTGGCTATGCCAGCAATCGCAGCTACGCCACGCCGGCTAGTGCACTTTTCCGCTGCCGTTGAGCCTGCACGGCAGGGCTGTAGCCGGACCTCCCCGCCGGCTGCATCCCTGCCGTGATTTTTGTGGGTTTGCGAACCGTCAGGCGTGCCTGCCCGGGCGCTGAGCGTCGAATGATTCCCGGATGGCTGGTCTTGGTCGCGTAACCTGCGACATTCCCATGACCAGGACCCACGAGGATCGCCATGCGAATGCCCGCAATCCTGTCGATGATCGCCTTGATGCTGATGGCATCGATGACCGCGGGCGCTGCCACGCTGCCCACGTTGCGTGTCGATATCCAGCACGGCGGTGACGCCAAGGTCGAGCACTATGCACTTGACCGCATCGTCGTCGAACCGTTGCCGTGGCCGGGCAATCCCGACCAGCCACTGGACACCAGCAACCGCGGCACGCAGAAATTCGAGGTGGCTGATGCCGCCAGCGGCAAGCTGCTGTATTCGCGCGGATACGCAACGATCTTTGGCGAATGGCGTACTACCGACGAGGCGCAGGCGACTCAGCGCAGCTTTCAGGAATCCCTGCGCTTCCCGATGCCCACCGTGCCGGTGCAGATCACCATCTATGGCCGCGATGCTGACAATGCGTTCGCGCCATCGTGGTCAGTGACGGTCGATCCGAACGCACTCGATATCGAACGCGTGGCGCTTCCTGCGCCGGCAACGCCCATTGCCATTCGCAACAACGGCGACTCGGCGCACAAGGTGGATTTGTTGTTGCTTGGTGATGGTTACACCGCTGCCGAAATGGGCAAGTTCGAACAGCGCGCACGCGCACTGGCCGATCATCTTTTCAGCGTGTCGCCGTTCAAGGAGCGTGCATCCGACTTCAATGTATGGGCGCTCGCGGTGCCGACTGTGGAATCCGGTGTCAGCCGCCCCTCCACCGGCATCCACCACGCATCATCGACCGGCGCGCGCTATGACATCTTCGGCAGCGAGCGTTACGTCCTGACGTTGGACAACCGCGCGTTTCGTGAGCTGGCGCAGTACGCGCCCTACGATGCTGTGGAGATCATGGTCAACGGCCAGACCTACGGCGGTGGCGGCATCTTCGGCCAGTTCAGCACCGTGGCTGCCGACAACGACTGGCGCGATTATTTGTTCGTGCACGAGTTCGGCCACCATTTCGCAGGGCTGGCCGACGAGTACTACACCTCGCCAGTGTCGTACGCCTCAGCCGATGCACCCACGGTCGAGCCGTGGGAGCCGAACGTGACTGCGTTGCTGGATCCAGACAACCTGAAATGGAAGCGCGTGCCGGCCAGCCCGCTGGTGCCGCTGCCCACGCCATGGCCGAAGGCAGCGTTCGAAGCCTACGAGCGTGGCATTCAGGCACGTCGCGCCAAGCTGCGCGTAGACCTGCGTCCGGAAGCGGAAATGAGCGCGCTGTTCCACGAACAGCAGGCGCATGTCGAAGCCTTGTTCGCCAAGGCGCAGTATCGCGATGCAGTCGGTGCGTTCCAGGGCGGCAACTATTCGGCGACAGGGTATTACCGCCCGCAACAGCAATGCATGATGTTCACCCGCGCCGATGCGTTCTGCAGCGTGTGCCAGCATGCGATCGAAGTGATCATCGATCTGTACAGCCAGTCGCAGTGACGCAGGCCAACGCCACCGCCGATTCGTCACGACGCACGCGCTGGTAGCGCGCAAATCGCGGCGTGCCTCTTGCGGTCAGTCCGTTGTAGCGGAACGTGACCCTGGAACCGATCACCGGTGGCTGTGCGCGGTCGGCATCGCGCAGGCCACTGCCGAGTGCGAAGCGCCGGCCATGTGCGTCCTCCACCAGCAGTGCACCAACCATGCCGGTGTACTTGCCCTTGCCCGGCCGATAGCCGATCACGCGGGCTTCGGCGTCATTCCAGCGCTTGTACTTGAGCAAGCCGTCGGTGCGGCCAGCGCGGTAGTGCGACAGGGCGTGATGCAGCATCAGGCCTTCGCCACCGCTTGCCACCACCGCATCCAGCCGTGCTTCGAGTCGGGTACGGTCAGTGAAGTGCATCTGCGTGATGCGTTGCAACTGTGGCAGGGCGGCCCGCGCGACCAGCTCGCGCAATACGCGTGTGCGGGTGGCAAAAGGCTGCACGGATGCCGGCAGGTCGAAGGCCATGAAACGCACCTGTTGCCATGCAGGTGCGTTCGGCTGCAGTGCGCGTATCAGGTCGCTGACTTGCTGGAAGTGCCCGCGACCGATCCACAGCTCGCCCTCCATCGCCTGCGCCGGCCAGCTGGCGGTGAACCATGCGGGTGCATCAATGCGAATGCCCGCGCGCGTCAGCAGTTGCCGGCCATCCCAGCGTGCGCGTACGCCGTCGAGTTTCTCGCTGACAAGGTAACCAGTGATGTCGATGCCGGCATGGAAGCCGCTGGCCAGCATCGGTGCCGGGATGGGTTCCGGAAGTGGTGCACGATCGGCATTCAGCGGCGTGCGCGCCAGGGCTTGGGTGTTGGCCGGGAATGTCGCAGGTGGCAGCAGCAACAAGGCGAGCAGGGCGGTGCGCAGGTCCATCGCGACGATCCGTGTGACGTGGCATGCAGCATCGCCAATCGGGTCGTGTGTGGCAGCCGGCGAACACCTGTGCCGGTGGTAAGGATTTGCCGCGCTTGCAGTCAGGCTTCGAGCTGATCCCGCACGACCTGCGCGCTACGGATGTGGGGATTTTTCATCACATGTTACGGAACAGGGTCATGAACGGCGCACTGACGGTCAGGGTTTCGGGGCGGTTTTTCAGGCGCACGCTGCCGCGGCCGGCGTCGTCGCGGGTGATGCCGGCGATCGCCTTGAGATTCACGATGGTCGAGCGATGGATCTGCTTGAAGCTGGCCGGATCCAGCATCGCGACGAGTTCCTTGATCGGCGTGCGAAGCAGGGCCTCGCCATCGGCGGTGACGACGGTTGTGTATTTGTTGTCGGCGCGAAAATAAGCGACCTCGTCGATCAGGATCAAGCGGGTTTCCTTGCCTGCGCTGGCTGTGATCCAGGTCAGTGGATCGCGTGCTTCGTTTGCACGTGATGCCGCGCTCAGGTGTTCGATCAACGCGCTCAGCGTCGCCGCATCCGGATTCCCGCCGCGTGCCTGCAGGCGCTCGATCGTGGCGGCCAGCCGCTCGGGCTGGACCGGCTTGAGCAGGTAATCGATCGCGCCACGTTCGAACGCATCGATCGCGTATTGATCATATGCGGTCACGAACACGACCTGCGTGCGCGGGCTGGCGTGCACGGCGGCGCTGGCCACTTCCAGTCCTGTCAGGCCGGGCATGCGGATGTCGAGGAAGGCGATGTCCGGGGTGTGTTCGGCCAGCGCTTCGACCGCGCTGGCGCCGTCCTCGCATTCGGCCAGCACCTGCAGTTCCGGCCATGCGCCGCGTAGCTGGTCGATGAGCGCTTGCCGCAGCAGGGCTTCGTCTTCGGCAACGATGCAGGTGCGGACAAGCTCAGACATCGTCATTGCTCCGGGAAACCGTGTTGCCCGCGGATGCCGGATCAACCGCGGGGACCGTGATCGTGGCGGCAACGCCGGTCGGGAAGTTGGCAATGATCGACAACGTCGCCTTGCCACCGAACATCAGGCGCAGGCGTTCGCGCACGTTCTTCAGGCCGATGCCGGTGCCACTGTTCTTGGTGTTCAGGCCTTCGCCATCGTCGGCCACGGTAATGGCGACGATGGCGTCCTCGCCACGCCGCGCACGGATCCACACCGTGCCGCCGCCGGTGCGCGGTTCCAGCCCGTGCTTGATCGCGTTCTCCACCAGGGTCTGCAGCATCATCGGCGGCAGTGGCGTAGTGCGCAGGTTGTCCGGTACATCGACCTGCACGGACAGGCGATCGCCCATGCGGATCTTGAGGATTTCCAGGTAGGCCAGCGCACGTTCCAGTTCGCTGCCGAGCTGCGACATCGCATCATCGGCATCCGGCAATGAGTTGCGCAGGAACTGGATGAGGTGACCGAGCATCTGTTCGGCGCGGATCGGATCGCTTTTGGTCAGCAACTGCGCACTGGCCAGCGTGTTGTAGAGGAAGTGCGGTTCCACCTGCGCATGCAGCCGGCTCAGCTTGGCTACGGTGAGTTCTTTTTCGGTTTCGGTTTGCGCGGCGCTGGCCTGCTCGCCACGGCGGCGCTCGGCCACGCGGCGACTGATGGCGCGGGTGATCGCTTCGGCGTTCTCGTAATTGGTGCCGTCATCGACCAGGAACCAGTCGCTCCATGCCGGGTTCTCGGGTTCGCAGATCAGCAGCACGCTGCCGGCGTCGTGGCTGGGGGTGACCGTGGCCAGGATCTGGTTGTCGGTCACGCCGAACCACAGCAGCGGGTTGTAGCGCCGCATCGGGGGTTCGCCGTAGGCAAGCGGGCGGGCGAGTTTGGCGCGGATCTGCAGGCTGTCGCGTGCGCTTTCGACCTGTTCGATGCGCGGCAGTTCGCGGATCGCGGCATCCAGCAAGTCGAAGGCTTCGCCGGCTTCGAACGGGATCTCGATCTGCCGGCGCTGGCGGTTGTCGAGCGCGCCCTTGTCGATGTGACCGGCGATCAGCCGCACCCGCTTGAGATGCGTGAACGCACCGGTGATCACCAACGCCATGGTGGCCATGCCGGCCAGCACCATCGGGAATTCCCACTGGCCCAGCAGCGGAATGCCCGAATACAGGATGGCGACCAGCAAGACGGCCAGACCCCAGGCGAGGCTGATGCGCAGGACGAAGAATGCACTCTTGATCATGGTGCGTCGCCTGTATGCAACTGATGCAGGCGAGCATAGCGAGGTGTTCGCGCCCACGCGCCCGTCTTGCGACGGAAGCGGCCATGCGCCGACGTAGTGGGGGGCGATGGCGATGGCGCCACATTGCGGCGCCGGGCCAGCAATGCGAAAGCCGCCATGACGGCGGCTTTCGGCGGCAGCACGATCCCGTGGTTCAGCGCGTGGAGGTATCCAGTTCACGGCGCAGCCACGCATCAACCATGCGCTTTTCGTAACGCAGCGGATCGGTGTCGTTGATCGGGCTGGCATTGAGCAGGAAGGCCGGGTCGGTCAGCTTGCGCTCACCTTCGGCCACCACCGCGCCGCTGGCGTCGTAGTGGCGGAACTCCACTGTCATCCGCGGCGGATACTGGTCGCGGATGATGCGGATGTCCTGCATCTCGGCGCGATGCCAAGGCTCGTAGTGGCCGGCGCGATCGATGTCGACGATGATCAGGTCGAGCTTCTCGCCCGGCGCCAACTGCTGCTGCGCGCGCTTGCGCATGTACTGCGCCAGGTCCTGCAGCCAGTTGCCTTCGGAGGCTGCCCAGCGATTGCTGCTCTGGCGCAATTCGGTGAATGTGGCCGGGTCGTTCCAATGCACGCTGACCGGGCCGGATTCCGGCAGGGCGCGCGGTGCATCGGCGGCCAGCATCCCGGTCGGCCCACTGGATGCACAGCCAGCCAGTGCAAGCACCAGCGCCGCGGCAAGGGGAAGGAGCAAACGGTGACGGATGCGCATGACGGGCGTCCTCGGTTCGGAATGACGCCAGTGTGCACCCGTGAGGATGTACCCCATGGCAACCATCCGCGGATCAGTCAGCCGGCGTTTCGGCTTCGTTGCCGTCGTCCAGGAACCACGCCTCGACCTTGCCCCTCATCTTCATGGTCATCGGTTGGCCGCGGCGGTCCAGCGACTTGCCGACCGGCAGCCGCACCCAGCCTTCGCTGATGCAGTATTCGTCCACGTTGTGGCGTTCCACGCCGTTGAAGCGGATGCCGATGCCGCGCTCCAGCACGGACGGGTCATGGAACTTGCTGCGCGAGTCGTTGGACATGCGGTCGGGCGGGGTGTTCTGGTCTTGTTCGGACATCGGAAGGCTGCCAGCGTGCGGGGTCGACAGCATACCGGGATGCGTCGCATCGATCAGCCAACGGGCTGCGCCGATGCGATCCGCGGGAACCTGCGTGCTTGCACCTGCCTTGCCCGCTGCATCGTTACACTTCGCGCATGTCATATACATCGCGCGATATCGCCCTCGACGCCCTGTTCCATCCGTTCAGCGCCGGCCTGCTGCCGTGGCCGGCCGATGGCGTGCTGTTCCTGCGCGCCCGCGAAGGCGCAGCCCTGCATGCGCAGCAAGCAGGCGGCCTGGTTGCAACCCAGCCGTTCAAGCCGGAAGCCGAACGGCTGGCGCGGATCGGCATCGACCTGATCGATGAAGACGCACTGCCGGCTGGCAAGTTCCCGCTGGTACTGGTGCTACCCCCGCGCCAGCGCGAGGAAGCGCGTGCGCTGCTGGCCAAGGCCTGTGCAGCGGTCGCCAAGGGCGGCGTGGTCGTGGTGTCGGTATCCAACGACGAAGGCGCGAAATCGCGCGAGGCCGACCTGAAGCAACTGGCCGGCACGGTGTCCGTCGCCAGCAAGCATCATTGCCGGGTGTTCTGGACCGCGCCCGGCGCGGCCATCGACACGGCACTGCAGGCGCAATGGGCGCGCGGCGACGTGTCGCGGCGGATCGCATCGGCAGATGTGCCCGGCGGCGGCTTCCAGACCCGGCCCGGCGTGTTCGCCTGGGATCGGGTGGATGCGGCATCCGCGATGCTGGCGGCCGCGCTGCCCAACGACTTGCAGCGGGCGCGTCGCCGATTTCGGCGCGGGCTGGGGTTATCTCGCGCTACACGTGTTGGCGCGAAGCCCAAAGGTCACGTCGCTGGATTTGTTCGAAGCCGATTCGCGTGCACTCGCCTTGGCCAAGGTCAACCTCGCAGAAGCTCCCGGCTCCGAACGAAAGATCCCGACGCATTTCCATTGGCAGGATGTCGCGGCCGGGGTCGGCGAGCGCTTCGATGCCATCGTCTGCAATCCGCCGTTCCATGCACTCGGCCGTGGTGATCGCCCCGACATCGGTCGCGCGTTCATTGATGCGGCAGCGCAGGCGCTGAATCCCGGTGGCCGGTTGTGGCTGGTGGCCAATCGCCATCTTCCGTACGAACAGGCGTTGGCGGACGGTTTTGCAAGACGTCGCCATCGTCGCCCAGCAAGGCGGTTTCAAGATCGTGCAGGCCACCAAAGCGGCGGCAGTGCGGGCCGCGCCGGTGCGTGCCCCAAGCCAATGCGGAACCGGCGATGAAACTGGTCAAGCACATCGCCAATCTTGGCTACGGCAGCCGCAAGCAGGTCGCCTGGTTGTTTCGCGAAGGCCGCATCACCGATGCCGCAGGCGAAGTGATGTATGCCGATGACACGCCGACGCACGACGAGATCCGCGTTGATGGCGAACCGCTGGATCCGGCGCCCGGCATCTTGCTGATGCTGCACAAGCCGCTCGGCGTGACCTGTTCCAAGAAGGATCCGGGGCGGGTGGTATTCGACTTGCTGCCTGCGCGATTCGGCCTGCGCGATCCCGCGCTGTCCACGGTCGGTCGGCTGGACCGCGACACGTCCGGCCTGCTGCTGCTGACCGATGACGGCCAATTGCTGCATCGGATCATCTCGCCGAAATCGAAACTGCCCAAGGTGTATCTGGCGACGCTGGCGCAGGACCTGCGTGGCGACGAAGTGGCGTGTTTCGCCAATGGCGGCTTGATGCTGGAAAGCGAGAAGACGCCGCTGTTGCCGGCGGAGCTTGAGGTGCTGGGTCCGCGCGAGGCGCGCCTGACCCTGCACGAAGGCCGCTACCACCAGGTGCGGCGGATGTTCGCGGCGGTCGGCAATCACGTGGAAGCGCTGCATCGCGAACGCATTGGTGGGCTCGATCTGGGTGATCTTGCCGAAGGCCAATGGCGGATGTTGGGCGAGAAAGATCGCGCGAAATTGTTTTCTTCGGAATGATCTTCGGCGCCACGGCACGTCGTTACGTCAAGCAGCTTCCGAAACCCCTCGGCACCGAGTTCCTGCATCGTGGCCACATTGCGCTCGATGATCGCGTCCGGTTCCGGATAGACCTCCACCGCGCGGGCAATGCTGTCTTCGCGCAGCAGGTGCAGCGTGGGGTACGGCGCGCGATTGGTCAGGTTTTCGGCATCGTCCGGCTGGGTGCCGGCGAACTGGTAATCCGGATGGAAACTGGCGACCTGCAACTCGCCTTCCAGGTCCAGGACATCGACCATCGCATCGGCCTTGTCGAGGAAATCGTTGTAGTCCAGGAAGTCCTGCAAGACCTGCGGATGCACCAGCAGCGTCGTATCGACCTGGTCAGTGGGCGTGTCGCGCAACCGCGCCAGTTCCTCGCCCAACTCCTCCAGCAGTGCGCGTTCGGTACTGGCATCGCTGATGACGATGCGCACCTGGTTCTTGACGTACACCGCCTTGGCGAACGGGCACAGGTTCAGCCCGATCACCGCGCGTTCCAGCCAGCGCCGCGTCGTCTCTTCAACAGCCAGGGCTTCGACCTGCGTGGCATCCATTCGTCGTCAGTCCCGGAAATTGTCGAACTGCAGCGGCACGCCGTATTCGCCCGCGCGCAGCAGCGTCATCGCCGCCTGCAGGTCGTCGCGCTTCTTGCCGTTGACGCGCAGCTTGTCGCCATTGATCTGCGAGTCGACCTTCAGCTTGGCGTCTTTCATCGCGGATTGAAGCTTCTTCGCGATCTCGCGTTCGATGCCCTGCTTGACGGTGACCGTCTGCCGCGCACCGGCCAGATTGGTCTCGATGTCGCCGAACTCCAGGCAGCGCGCGTCGATTTTTCGTGCAATCAGTCGCGCGCGCAGGATGTCGGTCATCTGCTGCAACTGGAATTCGCTGGGCGCCGATTGCTTGATGGTGGCGTCGTCCAGCTCGAAGCTGGCTTCCACGCCCTTGAAATCGAAGCGGGTGGTCAGCTCGCGGTTGGCCTGGTCGACCGCGTTGGTGAGTTCGTGGGTGTCGACTTCGGAGACGATATCGAAGGAGGGCATGGCGGCAAACACGGCAGGTGACGGAACCGGCAGGTTACCCCATGCTCGCGCCATGCCAAGCCATGCCCATGCCCTGGTCCCCGAACACGACCATCGCCGCAGCGTGTGGATGATGCTTGCCGCCGTGCTGATGTTCGCGCTGATGGACGCCGGGCTTGAAGACGCTGTCCGCGCATTACCCGCCGCTGCAGGTGGCGACCTTGCGCGGGCTGTCGTCGCTGCCGCTGGTGCTGGCGTGGGTGCTGTTGACCACCGGGCTGCGGCCGCTGCTGCGCATCCGCTGGGCGCTGCACCTGCTGCGCGGCGCGCTGGGCATCGTGATGATGGGCAGCTTCGTCTATGCGCTGAAGCGGCTGCCGCTGTCCACCGCGTACTCGATCTTCTTTGTCGCGCCGCTGCTGATCACCGCGTTGTCGGTGCCGATCCTGGGCGAGAAGGTCGGGCCGCGCCGCTGGACCGCGATTGCGGTGGGCCTGCTCGGGGTGCTGACCGTGCTGCGCCCGACCGGCGCAGGCGTGATCAGCTGGGCGGGACTGGCCGTGCTGGTCGCGGCATTGGCCTATGCGGTGTCGGCGATCACCGTGCGCGTGCTGGCACGCACCGACTCCAACCAGGCGATGGTGTTCTGGATGCTGGTGATGATGGCGCTGGGCGCCGGCGTGCTGGCCTGGCCGGGCTGGGTGCCGCTGCGCCCGCAGGATGCCTGGGTCATTGCCGGTAGTCGGGATTGCCGGCTCGCTCGGCCAATACACGATCACCGAAGCCTTCCGCCGCGGCGAAGCCTCGCTGATCGCGCCGCTGGAATACACCGCGCTGGTCTGGGGCGTGGCGCTGGACCTGGCGCTTGTGGGGCGTGTTGCCGGATGCCGATCACCTGGCTGGGTGCCGCGATCATCATCGCCAGCGGGCTGTACCTGCTGCGGCGCGAGCGCGTGCATGCGGAGGCCGAGCATCCCTGAACGCATGCCATGTTGGCGTGTTCGAAAATCATCCGGATAAAATCGAAAAACAGCTTGCGGATTTGTTCCAGTGCCTCGGATGTGGCAACAATACGGGTCTTGATCAGATACCGGAGTAGCGCATGGCCGAGCTGAAGGAAGCACGTGTTCCCGACATCGGTGGCCACGCTGATGTGCCCGTCATTGAACTGCTGGTTGCGGTCGGCGACACGGTGGCCAAGGATCAGGGCCTGCTTACGCTGGAGTCGGACAAGGCCACGATGGAAGTGCCATCACCGTTCGCCGGGGTGATCAAGTCACTCAAGGTCAAGCTGGGCGATACGCTGACCGAAGGCGACGTGGTTGCGGAGATCGAAGTCAGCGAGGCTGCACCTGCTACACCAGCCCTGGCTGCCGATGCCGCTGCGCAGGCAGCGGTCGTGGAGGTTCCCGCCAAGGCACCCACGCCTGCCGAGTCGCCAGCGCCGGAGCTCGAGGCCGAAGTCGCCGTCGAGAAGCCCGTTCCAGCCGCGCACGAAGCCAAGATGGGCGCAGGCCTGCCACCGGTCCGCTTCGATGCCGATGCCGTGCTGCCGGACAAAGTCCCCTATGCCAGTCCCGCGGTGCGCCTGTTTGCACGCAATCTTGGCGTGGATCTGTCGCACGTCAGTGGCAGCGAACGCGCGCGGCCGGATCAGCAAGGACGACGTCCAGAAGTACATCAAGGGCGTGCTCTCCGGCGGCGTGGCGGCATCTGCCGCGCCGGTCGGCGGAAGCGGTGGTGGGCTGGACCTGATTCCGTGGCCGAAGGTCGACTTCGCCAAGTTCGGCGAAATCGAGAGCAAGCCACTGTCCCGCATCCAGAAGATTTCCGGCGCCAACCTCGCGCGCAACTGGGCGATGATCCCGCACGTCACCCAGTTCGACGATGCCGACATCACCGCGCTGGACGAGCTGCGGGTGGCGCTCAACGACGAGAACGCCAAGGCGATAGCCGCCGGCAAGGCCGGCAAGGTCACCATGCTCGCGTTCCTGATCAAGGCCTGCGTGGCGGCGTTGCAGAAATACCCCAACTTCAACGCCTCACTGGATGGCGAGCAACTGGTACTGAAGAAGTACTTCCACATCGGCTTCGCCGCCGACACCCCGAACGGACTGGTGGTGCCGGTCTTGCGCGATTGCGACCAGAAGGGCGTCGCGCAGATCGCCCGTGAGATGGGCGAGCTGGCGGGCCTGGCGCGCGACGGCAAGCTGAAACCCGACCAGATGCAGGGCGGCTGCTTCACCATCAGTTCGCTGGGTGGAATCGGTGGCACTGCATTCACCCCGATCATCAACGCGCCCGAAGTCGCGATCCTGGGTGTGTCGAAGTCGTCGATGAAGCCGGTCTGGAACGGCGAGAAATTCAAGCCGCGGATGATCCTGCCGCTGTCCTTGAGTTACGACCACCGTGTCATCGATGGCGCCGCCGCCGCGCGCTTCACCGCGTATCTCGCACAACTGCTCGGCGACATGCGCCGGGCGATGCTGTAGCGGGTGATGCAACCAGGCACCGGCGACAAGCTGCAGGCAGCGGGCGAGCGCGTCCGCGATGCCGCCAACGACACCGCCCGCGCTGGCTGGACAGGCATCCAGTCATTGCTCGAATTCAAGCTGCTGGCTGTGTCCGGCATCACCGTCACGGTGGGTGGGCTGCTGTTTGCCGTGCTGGGGGCGCTGTGTGTGTGGGTGGCCTCGCGCCTGGTGCGGCGCGCACTGATGCGCTATGCACAGCGCAATCCCGATGTGAACCAGGCCGGGTTGTACACCTTCGCGCGGATCGTGAACTACGTGCTGGTCGTGTTCGGCGTGATCTGGGGACTGGACGCGATCGGCATCCCGCTCGGCAAGTTGAGCCTGTTCGCTGGCGCAATGGGCGTCGGCCTTGGCTTTGGCTTGCAGGCGATCTTCAGCAATTTCATCTCCGGCCTGATCCTGCTGTTCGACCGTTCGCTGAAGGTCGGGGATTTCGTCGAGCTGGCCAGCGGCGCGCGCGGCGAGGTCAAGGACATCAAGATCCGCGCGACCCGAATCGGCACCAATGACAACATCGACGTGCTGGTGCCCAATTCGGAATTCATCAACGGCCATGTCATCAATTGGACCCATCGTGATGTGTCGCGACGGATGCGCATCCCATTCGGGGTGGCCTACGGCACCGACAAGGACCTTGTGCGCACCGCCGCACTCGAGGCAGCGGCTGAACTACAGTTCACCCTGACCGGCAACGAGCAGCGCAAGCCGCAGGTCTGGCTGGTCGGGTTCGGTGACTCCGCGTTGAACTTCGAGCTGGTCGTTTGGCTGACGGCGACTGCGACCAAGCGTCCCGGTGCGGTGCAAGCCGCCTACAACTGGGCGCTGCATACCGCGCTGGAAAAGCACGGCATCGAGATCCCGTTCCCGCAGCGCGACCTGCACGTGCGCAGCATGTTCGGGCGCGCAGGCCATGAAGGCCGCGAACTGCTGCGTGAAGTGTCCAGGGCAGATGCGCAGGTACTGGCACGCGAGATGGCCGAAGCGCGAGACATTGCCCGAAGCCCGCGCGGCCCTGGCAGCGAGAACGACGCCCAGCGAGAAGTGCAGCTCCAGATTGACAGCGAGCCATCCACCGAGGATGCGGATGCGCCACCGCAATGAAGTTGCGTGAACCCCGTGCCATGAGCCCCGTCAAATGCCAGCAGTGAATGACCAGAAACCACGCTTGATGATCCGCGCCTTGCAGGAATCCGACCTGGCCGCCGTAGCGGCATTATCTGTGCGCGTGTATGGCGCCGGCTACAGCCAGGACATGGTGCGCGGCCAGTTGGGCAACTTCCCCGAAGGCCAGTTGGTGGCCGAGTACGACGGCAAAATCGTCGGTCATTGCGCCACCTTCCGCATCGATGAAGCCACTGCGATGGCGCCGCACAGCTGGCGCGAGATCACGGCCGGCGGTTATGCCGCGCGTCACGATCCCCTGGGCGACTGGCTGTACGGCATGGAGGTATGCGTGGATCCCGAATTCCGCGGCCTGCGCATCGGCCGCCGGTTGTATGACTGTCGAAAAAAACTGTGCCAGTCGCTCGAGCTCAAGGGCATTGTGTTCGTTGGTCGCCTGCCCGGACTCAAGCGCAAGCTGCGCCAGCACGGCAGCGTGGAGGCCTATGTCGAGGCGGTGGAATCCGCGCGCGTGCGCGATGCCACCCTCAGTTTCCAGCTGCGCAACGGGTTCGTCGCGCATGGCGTGATAGCCGACTACCTGCCCAGCGACGCCGAGTCGATGGGCTATGGCGTGCGCCTGATGTGGCGCAATCCCAAGCGTGCAGAGAACCCCGTGGTGCGACTGCACCAGAAGCGCGGAACCTTGCCGGACAGCGTGCGCGTGGCCACGGTGCAGTATCAGCAGCGGCGCATTCCCGACTTCGCCGCGTTTGCGCAGCAGGTCGAATACTTCGTCGACATCGCCGCCGACTACCGCAGTGATTTCGTGGTGTTCCCGGAGCTGTTCACCCTGCAACTGCTGTCGGTCGCCAACGAGCCGCTGTCGCCGGCCGATTCGCTGCGCACGCTCACCCAGTACACCGAACAGCTGCGCGACCTGCTCAAGCGGTTGGCGGTGCAATACAACATCAACATCATCGGTGGCTCGCATCCGACGTACGTCGAGGACGGCGACATCCACAACGTCTGCTACGTGGCGTTGCGTGATGGCTCATTGCATACGCAGGAAAAGTTGCATCCGACGCCGAATGAGCGCCATTGGTGGAAGATCACCGGCGGCGAACGGGCCGCGGCGATCCTGACCGATTGCGGGCCCATTGGCGTGATGATCTGCTACGACTCCGAGTTCCCGGAGCTGGCCCGGCATCTGGTCGACCAGGGCGCGCTGATGCTGTTCGTGCCGTTCTGCACCGACGTGCGCCAGGGCTACCTGCGGGTGCGCTACTGCTGCCAGGCGCGCGCTGTGGAGAACCAGTGCTACGTGGTGACTTCCGGCAACGTCGGCAACCTGCCGGGCGTAACCAACTTCGATATCCAGTACGCGCAGAGTGGCATTTTCACACCGGTCGATTTCCCGTTCCCGCCGGACGGGATCGCGGCGATCTGCACCGAGAACACCGAGCAGGTGGCCTTCGCCGACCTGCGGCTGGACGCACTGGTGGAGTTTCGCGCCAACGGCACGGTGCTCAACCTCAAGGATCGCCGCCACGACCTCTACCAGACCACGTGGGCCGTGGTCGACAACAAGAATTGACCGGAGCAGACATGGGCAATGCAATCGAAGTACGCGTCCCCGACATTGGCGGCCACAGCGATGTACCGGTGATCGAACTGCTGGTCGCAGTAGGCGACACCGTGGTCAAGGACCAGGGCCTGGTCACGCTGGAATCGGACAAGGCGACGATGGAAGTGCCTTCACCGGCCGCCGGCGTGATCACCGCACTGAAGGTAAAGCTGGGCGACACCGTGTCCGAGGGCGCGGTGATTGCGACGATGGCGGCGCAAGGCGCGGGTGCTTCGACGGAAGCCAAGGCGTCGCCGGCACCCACTGCCGAGCCGCCCGTCATGCGCGCACCGCCTGCCGCCGTCTCATTGGCAACACCCGCACCGCTGGCCACAGACACGTCCGGCCGCAGTGCCGACATCAGCTGTGCGCTGGTCGTGCTGGGCGCCGGTCCCGGTGGTTACACCGCTGCGTTTCGCGCCGCCGACCTTGGCCTCGACACCGTGTTGATCGAGCGCTATGCCTCGCTCGGTGGCGTCTGCCTCAACGTCGGTTGCATCCCGTCCAAGGCGCTGTTGCATGCGGCCGATGTCATTGACCAGGCTGCGCACGCAAGCGAGTACGGCGTGGAGTTCGGCGCGCCGAAGATCAGCCTCGAAAAGCTGCGTGGTTACAAGGAAAAAGTGGTCGGTCAGTTGACCAAGGGCCTGGCCGGCATGGCCAGGCAACGCAAGATCCGGGTGGTGCAGGGCACCGGAAAGTTCGTCTCGGCCAACGAGCTGGAAATCAGCGATGCCGACGGCAAGGTGCAACTGCTGCACTTCGCCAACTGCATCATCGCCGCCGGTTCGCAGCCGGTGAAACTGCCGGGTTTCCCGTGGGACGACCCGCGGGTGATGGATTCCACCGACGCGCTGGAGTTGGCCGAGGTGCCGAAAAAGCTGTTGGTGGTTGGCGGCGGCATCATCGGGTTGGAAATGGCCACCGTGTATCGCGCGTTGGGTAGCGCCGTGACGGTGGTCGAATTCATGCCGCAGCTGATGCCGGGGGCCGATCTGGATCTGGTCAAGCCGCTGGCCGATCGCCTGAAAAAGCAGGGCGTTGGCGTGCACCTGAAAACCAGGGTAGTCGAGGCCAAGGCGCAGAAGAACGGCATCGCCTGCACGTTCGAGGGCGAGAGCATTCCCGACGACAGACTCTTCGATCGCGTGCTGGTGGCAGTGGGCCGCAGCGCCAACGGTGGCAAACTTGATGCCGAAAAAGCCGGTGTGCGCGTCGGCGAACGCGGGCTGATCCCGGTCGATGCGCAGATGCGTACCAATGTGCCTCACATCTTCGCCATCGGCGACCTGATCGGCCAGCCGATGCTGGCGCACAAGGCGTCGCATGAGGGCAAGCTGGCCGCCGAAGTCGCGGCCGGCGAAAAGAAGGAGTGGGTGGCGCGGGTGATTCCGTCGGTCGCCTACACCGATCCGGAAATCGCCTGGGTTGGCGTCACCGAGCTTGAGGCCAAGGCCAAGGGGCTGAAGATCGGCGTCGGCAAGTTCCCGTGGGCGGCCTCGGGCCGTGCGATCGGGCTGTCGCGTACCGAAGGCTTCACCAAGCTGATCTTCGACGAGGCGACTCATCGGGTCATCGGCGGCGGGATTGTCGGCGTGCATGCGGGTGAACTGATCGCCGAGATCGCCTTGGCGATCGAGATGGGCTGCGAAGCCGCCGACATCGGCCATACCATCCATCCGCACCCGACCCTGAGCGAATCGGTGGGGATGGCGGCCGAGGTCTACGAAGGCACGATCACCGACCTGTACATCCCGAGGAAGAAATAAGGCAGAGCGGGTACGACTTGCAGTGGGCACAGCCAGCGCATGTGACCTGACGCGAAAGCGCTGGTGGTCTCAGGTGGCAATGGCATCGCCGCCGGACGGAATAGCAAGGCGGCGTGCTTCGATCCGCCGCCAGACTTTTTCGTGGAAATAGAACACCACGGTATTGCAGGCTGGTTCCACCAGTGCCAGTGCTCCGCCAATCAGCCAACTGCCGGTCAACAGCCAGCCCACCAGGAACGCCACAGTGAAGTGCAGGAGCGCGAACGTGAGCGTCTTGTGCATCGTCGTCATCTCAAATGAGAATGAGTATCATTCTGCTCTTCGAAATGATGCCTGTCCAGCACCCGGCCCGATCAGCCGCCAGGCGAGTCCCACCCTTCAGGAAGCAAGCCCCGGCCCAGCAATCGAGCCGGGGCTTCGGCACCCGTCCAGCAACTGACGAGGAAGTCGGCGGCGCTGTCTGATGCGACCCGCGGGGCGAAAGAAGGTTCCATGTGTACGGGGAGTCTTTTGGCGGTTGCCCGGGCATTTTCACGCCTGCTATACTTTTGCGGCTCGGCAGGACGGTTTTGATGGCTTGCCGGGTCGTATTCCAATCGTGGGTCTTCGCGTGCTGAATTCCGCCAACGCGGGCCGGCAGCTGGCGCTGCGGGTGGTGGCCTATCAGGCCATTGCCACGCTGGCGACCGCTGTGGCTTGCCTGATGACTGGGCCGCGCGAAGCCTTCGCTGCCCTTGCAGGTGGCGGGGCGATGACCCTGGGCAGCCTGCTGGCGGCCTGGGGGGCATTTGGAGGCGGCGTCGAGGGGGCCGGCATGGCACTCGGCCGTTTGCTGCTAGGTACCGCGGTGAAATGGTGTGTGGTCGTCGGCGGGTTGTATCTGGCGATGGCGGTGTGGAAATTGCCGGCGGTGCCGGTGCTGGCTGGGGCAGCGATTGCGGCAGCGGCGTTCGTGGTTTCAATGAAATTCGTAGCGGTAAATCGCGGCAAGACGAGGACGATTGCGTGAGTCTGGAACCCAATGGCGGTGAATCTGGCGGTGGCCTGACGGAATACATCGTCCACCACCTGACCCACAATACGAAGCAGTTCTCGTTCGGCGAAGTCCACATGGACTCCTGGATCGTGGCGCTGTTGCTGGGCCTGCTTGGCTGCTTCCTGCTGTGGACGCAGGCCCGCAAGGCGACTTCCGGCGTGCCATCCAAGCCGCAGGCCTTCGTCGAGCTGGTGGTCGAGTTCGTCGATTCCCAGGTCAAGGACACCTTCCATGGCGATCGTCGCTTCATCGCGCCGCTGGCGCTGACGATCTTCGTCTGGGTGATCTTCATGAACGCCATGGACCTGTTGCCGATCGACATCCCGAGCGCCGCGGTCAACGCAATTGCCGGGCCCGAGGTCGCGCACCATACCTACATGCGCTGGGTGCCGACCGCCGACATCAACACCACCTTCGCAATGTCGATCACGGTGTTCCTGCTGATCATTTTCTATTCGATCAAGGCCAAGGGCGGCTGGGGCTTCACCAAGGAACTGTTCACCGCACCGTTCCATGCAGAAGGCACCGTCGCCAAGATCGTCCTTGCGCTCCCCAACCTGTTCCTGAACCTGGTCGAATACCTGTCCAAGCCGGTCAGCCTGGGGATGCGGTTGTTCGGCAACATGTACGCCGGCGAGCTGGTCTTCATGCTGATCGCGGGCTTGTTCGCGTCGTGGCTGACCTTCATCCCGGGCGTGATCTTCAACTCGGTGTGGGCGATCTTCCACATCCTGATCATCCTGCTGCAGGCCTTCATCTTCATGGTGCTCACCGTCGTCTACCTGGCGATGGCGCACGAGCACCACTGACGCATCCGCAACACCGTTTCGCACCACCCGTCCAACCTACCTTTTACTGTTCAACCGGAGATCCACCATGGAATTCATCGCCAACGTCCAGGCTTTCACCGCCGTCGCCATCGGCATCATCGTCGGCCTGGGTGCACTGGGCGCCGCCCTCGGCATCGGCATCATGGGCTCGAAGTTCCTCGAGTCCGCTGCTCGCCAGCCGGAATTGATCCCGATGTTGCAGGGTCGCATGTTCCTGCTCGCCGGCCTGATCGATGCCGCGTTCCTGATCGGCGTCGGCGTGGCGATGATGTTCGCGTTCGCCAATCCGCTGCTGGCTGCCGTCACGGCCGCTGCCGGCGCCTGATCGCGCACGTGGCAACGAGGCGTGCGGCTGGTGCCGCGCGCTTCGGCAGTACTGGCGCCGCGGCATGCCGCCGCGGTGCAGCCCTGAAAGCCCCGCTTTGATGGGCTTGTCCGAATTGCAGGTCAAGACATGAATCCGAATATCACCCTGCTGGGCCAGATGATCTCGTTCGCGATCCTCATCTGGTTCACCGTCAAGTTCATCTGGCCGCCGTTGATGGCCGCGATCGAGGAACGCCAGCAGAAAATCGCTGAAGGCCTCGCTGCTGCAGACAACGCCCAGAAAAGCCTGGCGCAGTCGCAAGACAAGGTTGCCGAAGAGCTCAAGGCTGCGCGTGGCAAGGCCAACGAGATCATCGAGCAGGCACATCAGCGTGCCAACCAGTTGATCGACACCGCCAAGAACGACGCCATTGCCGAGGGCAGCCGCCAGCGTGCACTGGCCGAGGCCGAGATCGATGCCGCCGCCAATCGCGCCAAGGAAGACCTGCGCAAGCACGTCTCCATGCTGGCGGTCAGCGGTGCTTCGAAGCTGCTCAATCGCACGATCAATGCCGACGACCACAAGGCGCTGATCGACGATCTGGCGGCACAGCTGTAAGGAACCGACGATGAGCCAGTCCCTCACGCTCGCACGACCCTACGCCCGCGCCGCGTTCTCGCTGGCGCGCGATGCCGGCAGCTTGCCGGCATGGTCGGACGCGCTCGCGTTCGCCGCGCGTATCGCGGCTGATCCGACGGTTGCCGGCTTGCTGGGCAATCCGAACCTCAGCGATGCCGATGCGGTGACCTTGTTGTCGCCTGAGGCGGCCGATGAGGCCTTCGGTCGCTTCCTGGCACTGCTGGCTGAAAATCGCCGGCTGCCGCTGCTGCCGGAGATCACCGGGCTGTACGACGAGCTGCGTTTCGACGCCGAGCGCGTGGTCAAGGCGACGGTGACGTCTGCCATCGAGCTGCCGGCAAGCGAGCTTGAAACGATCAAGGCGGCGCTGGCGAAGCGGTTCGGCCGCGCAGTTGAAATCGAAACGGCAGTCGACGCATCACTGATCGGCGGCGCGGTGATCGCTGCCGGCGATGTCGTGATCGACGGTTCGATCAAGGGCAAGCTCGGCCGCCTCGGCGCGGCGTTGTCGCACTAAGCATCCATTGCATACGCTGGCGGCGACGCCGGCACCAAGGAAACCAGAATGGCCACCACCCAGCTCAACCCGTCCGAAATCAGCGAACTGATCAAGACCCGCATCGAAAACGTCAAGCTTGGCGCGGAAGCGCGTAACGAAGGCACCGTGACCTCCGTGTCCGACGGCATCGTGCGCATCCACGGCCTGGCCGATGCGATGCAGGGCGAAATGATCGAACTGGCCGCGACCGAAGATGGCATCGCGACTTACGCCCTGGCGCTGAACCTGGAGCGCGATTCGGTTGGCGCCGTGGTGCTGGGTGACTACAAGCATCTGCGCGAAGGTGAAACCGCCAAGACCACCGGCCGCATCCTGGAAGTGCCGACCGGTCCGGAAATGCTTGGCCGCGTGGTCAACGCGCTGGGTGAGCCGATCGACGGCAAGGGTCCGATCGAAGCCAAGGTCTCGGCGCCGGTGGAAACGATTGCTCCCGGGCGTGATCTGGCGCAAGTCGGTCAGCCAGCCGGTGCAGACCGGCTACAAGTCGATCGACAGCATGATCCCGATCGGCCGTGGCCAGCGCGAACTGATCATCGGAGACCGCCAGACCGGCAAGACCGCGGTGGCGATCGACGCGATCATCAACCAGAAGCATTCCGGCGTGAAGTGCATCTACGTCGCGATCGGCCAGAAGAACTCGACCATTGCCAACATCGTGCGCAAGCTCGAGGAATACGGCGCAATGGCCTACACCACGGTGGTTGCCGCCAGTGCGTCCGAATCGGCGGCGATGCAGTACATCGCGCCGTACGCCGGCTGCACCATGGGCGAGTACTTCCGCGACCGCGGCGAAGACGCCCTGATCATCTACGACGATCTGTCCAAGCAAGCCGTGGCCTACCGCCAGATCTCGCTGCTGCTGCGCCGCCCGCCGGGCCGCGAAGCGTATCCGGGTGACGTGTTCTATCTCCACAGCCGCCTGCTGGAACGCGCCGCGCGCGTGTCGGAAGAGTGGGTGGAGAAGTTCACCAACGGTGAAGTGAAGGGCAAGACCGGCTCGCTGACCGCGCTGCCGATCATCGAAACCCAGGCTGGCGACGTGTCCGCCTTCGTGCCGACGAATGTCATTTCAATTACAGATGGCCAGATCTTCCTCGAGACCGACCTGTTCAACGCCGGCATTCGCCCGGCCGTGAACGCCGGTATCTCGGTGTCGCGCGTGGGTGGTGCGGCCCAGACCAAGATCATGAAGAAGCTGTCCGGCGGCATTCGTATTGCACTCGCGCAGTACCGCGAGCTGGCAGCGTTCGCGCAGTTCGCTTCCGACCTCGATGACGCGACCCGCAAGCAACTCGAGCGCGGCCAGCGCGTCACCGAACTGATGAAGCAGAAGCAGTACGCGCCGATGTCGGTGGCCGAGCAGGCACTGTCGATCTACGCGGTCGACAAGGGCTACATGGACGACGTGCCGGTCGGCAAGATCGGTCCGTTCGAAGATGCATTGCACGCACACTTCGCCAACACCATGGGCGAGTTGATGACCTCGGTGGGCAACACCGGCGACTGGAACGACGACATCGAGGCCGCGTTCAAGAAGGGCATCGAAGAGTTCAAGGCGACGGGTACCTGGTAAGCAATGCCTTCGTAGAGCGGAGCTTGCTTCGCCGCGTTTTAGGCACATGTGACTGATACACAAGTGGAGCTTGCTCCGCGACGAGACTCAAGCGGAGCAAGCTCCGCGCTACGGGAAATGAGATATGGCTGGCGGCAGAGAAATCAAAACCAAGATCAAGAGCGTGCAGAACACCCGCAAGGTGACGCGCGCGCTTGAAATGGTCTCGGCCTCCAAGATCCGCAAGGCGCAGGAGCGGATGAAGACATCGCGCCCGTACGCGCGTGCGATGAAGCAGCTGATCGGGCACCTGGCGCAGGCCAATTCCGAATATCACCATCCGTACCTGGTCCAACGCCAGGACGTGAAGCGCGTCGGCTACGTGATCATCTCGTCCGACCGCGGCCTGGCGGGCGGGCTGAACAACAACATGTTCCGCAAGCTGCTGGCCGAGTTCCGTGGCTGGCAGGAGCAGGGCGTTGAAGTTGACGTGGTGACGATCGGCCAGAAGGCCTCGGTGTACTTCCGCCGGATCAAGGTCGGCATGATCGGCTCGATCACCCACCTGGGCGATATTCCACGCGTGGAGCAGTTGGTCGGCGTCATCAAGGTGATGCTGGACGCCTACACTGCCGGCACCGTGGACAAGGTGTTCCTGTCCTACAACGACTTCGTCAACACCATGACCCAGCGCGCGGCCGTTGACCAGTTGCTGCCCTTGCCGGCAGCGGACGAGAAGGTTGCCCGGCATGACTGGGACTACCTGTACGAACCGGATGCGCAGGAAGTGCTGGACCATGTGTTGACCCGTTATGTCGAGTCGCTGGTGTACCAGGCGGTGCTGGAAAACGTCGCGTCCGAACATGCCGCGCGCATGGTCGCGATGAAGTCGGCGTCGGACAACGCAAACAAGCTGATCGATACCCTGAATCTGGTCTACAACAAGGCTCGGCAGGCAGCGATCACCCAGGAAATTTCCGAGATCGTCGGCGGTGCAGCGGCAGTCTAGTTAACAAGACCAACAAGAACCGGAATCGTCGGCGCAGCCGCTGCGATTTGACCCATCACCTGCAGCAGCGGCTGAAGCCGCTGCTGCAAAAAGCAAAATTCGAGATACCGAGGAAGTTGAGCATGAGCAACCAGGGCAAGATCGTCCAGATCATCGGCGCAGTCGTCGACGTCGAGTTCCCGCGCGAAAGCGTGCCGCGTGTGTACGACGCGCTGAAGGTGCAGAACACCGAGATCACGCTGGAAGTGCAGCAGCAGCTGGGCGACGGCGTGGTGCGCACGATCGCACTGGGTTCCACCGACGGCCTCAAGCGCAACCTGATTGCCGAGAACACCGGCCATGCGATCTCGGTGCCGGTCGGCATGGGCACCCTGGGCCGGATCATGGATGTGCTGGGTCGCCCGATCGACGAGGCCGGTCCGATCAAGTCCGACACGCAGTGGGAAATCCATCGTGCCGCGCCCTCCTACGAGGAGCAGGCGTCCTCGACCGAACTGCTGGAAACCGGCATCAAGGTGATCGACCTGATGTGCCCGTTCGCCAAGGGTGGCAAGGTCGGTCTGTTCGGTGGTGCCGGCGTGGGCAAGACCGTCAACATGATGGAACTGATCAACAACATCGCGACCGAGCACAGCGGTCTGTCGGTGTTCGCCGGCGTGGGTGAGCGTACCCGCGAGGGCAACGACTTCTACCACGAGATGCAGGAATCAGGCGTGGTCAATGTGACCGAGCCGGAGAAGTCCAAGGTCGCGATGGTCTACGGCCAGATGAACGAGCCGCCGGGCAACCGCCTGCGCGTGGCGCTGACCGGCCTGACCATGGCCGAGTACTTCCGCGACGATGGCCGCGATGTGCTGATGTTCATCGACAACATCTACCGCTACACCCTGGCCGGTACCGAAGTGTCCGCGCTGCTGGGCCGCATGCCGTCGGCGGTGGGCTACCAGCCGACCCTGGCGGAAGAAATGGGCGTGTTGCAGGAGCGCATCACCTCCACCAAGAGTGGTTCGATCACCTCCATCCAGGCCGTGTACGTGCCTGCCGATGACTTGACCGATCCGTCGCCGGCAACCACCTTCGCCCACCTGGATGCGACCGTGGTGCTGAGCCGCAACATCGCATCGCTGGGTATCTACCCGGCGGTCGATCCGCTGGACTCGACCAGCCGTCAGCTGGATCCGAACGTGATCGGCAACGAGCATTACGAAACCGCCCGCCGCGTGCAGTCGACCTTGCAGAAGTACAAGGAACTGAAGGACATCATCGCGATCCTGGGCATGGACGAGCTGTCGGAAGAAGACAAGCAGGCCGTGTCGCGCGCGCGCAAGATCGAGCGCTTCTTCAGCCAGCCGTTCCACGTGGCCGAAGTGTTCACCGGTTCGCCGGGCAAGTACGTGTCGCTGAAAGACACGATCCGCGGCTTCAAGGGCATTGTCGACGGCGAATACGACCACCTGCCGGAGCAGGCGTTCTACATGGTCGGCTCGATCGAAGAAGCGGTCGAGAAAGCCAAGAAGATCAACGCGTAAGGAATCGTCATGGCATCCACCATCCGTTGCGACATCGTCAGTGCCGAAGCCGAGATTTTCCGCGGTGAAGCCGAGTTGGTCGTGGCGACCGGTGAACTCGGCGAGCTGGGCATTGCGCCCAAGCACGCGCCGCTGATCACCCGCCTGAAGCCTGGCAAGGTCGTGGTGACGTTGCCGGGTGGCGAGAAGCTGGACTTCGCCATCACCGGCGGCATCCTCGAGGTGCAGCCGACGGTCGTCACCGTGCTGGCAGACACCGCGATCCGCGCGCAGGACATCGACGAAGCTGCGGTCCGCGAGGCCAAGGAAGAAGCCGAGCGGATCATCGCCCACCGTGGCGAGGCGATGGAAATCGCCGAGGCGCAGCAGCGCCTGGCGGAAGTCACCGTGCAGTTGCAGGCACTCGAGCGCTTGCGCAAGAACCTCAAGCACTGAGGGATTTGCAGCGCTCATCGGAAACGCCGGCGCAAGCCGGCGTTTTGTTTTTGGCGTCCATGGAGGCCTGCCGGCAATGACCTGTTTTGCAACGAAATCACGTTTGATCCCGATACGTGCCGAGCCACTTTGCGTCCTGGCAGCGTGGTGATCAGGTTCAATCGATTCGGGAGAGAGTGACGATGTGGGATTTCAGCCTTGGCCGCGCATTCGGCATGTTGTTGAAGACGATGCCGTACCTGCTGTTCCGGGTCATGGTGTATTCCGGCATCGCGCTGGGCTATGTGCTGCTGAGCGGTATCGGTGCCGGCATCGGCTATGGCATCGGCGGCTTGGGTGGTCCCGACGGCCACGCCGGTGGCGCGTTGCTGGGTGGGTTGATCGGTTTCGGCGTGGGTTCCGGGATCATGTTCTTCCTGCGCGAATACCTCCTCTACGTGGTCAAGGCCGGGCACATCGCGGTGCTGGTGGAATTGCTGGATGGTCGTCCACTGCCCGATGGCAAGGGGCAGGTGGCGTACGGCGCCAGCGTGGTCAAGCAGCGCTTCGTGCAATCCAGCGTGTTGTTCGCGCTCGACCGCCTGCTCAAGGGTGTGATCCGGATGATGACGCGGGTGGTTGAAGGCGTGGCGAACTTCTTGCCGATCCCAGGCACGCAGACCATCGTCGGATTCATCCGCGGCATGCTGAAGCTGTCGGTCGGATTCCTGGATGAGTTGATCCTGGCCCACGCCATCCGCAGCAGGAGCGACAACCCGTGGCAGTCCTCGGCGGATGCGTTGGTGCTGTACGGGCAGAACGGCAAGTCGATGATGAAGAATGCGTTCTTCGCCACCTTGCTGATGTACATAGTGACCGGCTTGCTGTTCGCCTTGTTCCTGATTCCGGCAGGCCTGCTGGTGTGGATGTTGCCGGGCCAGATGTCGGCGCTGACCATGATCTTCGCGCTGGTGTTTGCCTGGGCGGCCAAGGCCGCGTTGCTGGAGCCACTGGCATTGGTCTGCATGATGCAGGCCTACTTCAAGGTCATCGATGGACAGCAGCCGGATCCGGTCTGGGATCAGCGCTTGACCAAGATGACCGGCAAATTCGGCAAGATCAGGCAGCAGGCGATCGATTGGGTACCGCAGCCTGGTGCGACGGTGGATGGTGTTGCAACGCCGGTGCCTGCGACGCAGCAGGCTGGCAATACGGAAAGCTGATCAGCGGGAAAAGGGGACGGAGGGAATCAAGTTGCAACTTGATTCCCTCCGTCCCCTTTTCCTTTTCGTCGGTAAACCCAGTGGCGGGACAGCAGGAAGCCGATGCTGCCGGACAACATGTCCACCAACGGCTTCAGCAACTGCGCGCGTCGCAAGCCGAACTCATCATCGATGATGCCGATCAGCCAGGTGTTCAGCAGGGTCAGCACCAACCACATCAACACGAAACGCAGCGCGGCACGCCGCCCCATGTGGCTGTCTTTCCCCGCGAACGTCCACTTGCCATTGAGCCAGAAGCCCAGCGTGGCTCCGGCGACGCGGCCAATGACGTTGGCCGGCTCCACCGGCATCACCCATTCGCTGAGCGTCAGCATGAGTCCGTACTCGACCAGCCATTGCAGCAGTCCGATGGCGGCATAGCTGCTCAAGTGGCGTCGCAGGGTCATGGCCGCGCATTGTCCGGGATGCGCCACCATTGCGCATTGCCTGCGGTTTCCATCAGCTGTGCGCCGGACAGCGCCAGTCCCGCGCGCTGGGTGGGTGTCAGCCGCGCTGGCTGCAGGATCACATGGCGAATGTGGTTGTCGTGCAGCAGGCTTGCCCAGGCCTTGCCGCTGGGATCGGATTCCACAAGCACAGCCTCGGCCTCCCAACGCGGTGAATACCACAGCATGTTGCGCCCGCGTGCGCCCAGTTCGGCCAGTGACAGGTTGCTGCCGGGCAGCACCAGCACGGTGCCATCGCGGTTGCCCGGTTTGCGGAGTTGCTTCGCCAGCACCCGTTCGGGCAGGTAACGTTGCAGGATTGGGGTGTCCTGGCCGATGTGGCGCACGACCTGCTTGAGCGCGCCGGTGCGCAACATCCAGCTGGCATTGGTGGCAAAGGCGAGGTTCAACATGCACAACGCCCAGAATGCTGCTGTACCGCGTTGCACGACGGGATAGGCGACCACCAGCGCCGGCAGCAAGAGTGCCAGCGATGGTTGCAGGTAACGTGCGTACTGCATCGGCAACAGCGGCAGCAGCAGCGCGACGCTGGCGACGCCGGCCAGCCCGCGCGAGCGTACATCGCGCAGGGCCAGCAGCCATACGCCCAGCATGGCGATGAGCACGAAGCCGAAGCCGCCATCGAAAGATTCGAAGTAGTGCTCGGTGTCGAAGCTGATATCCCACAGCACGTCGGCATCCAGGCCACCATGCCAGCGCGCATCGCTGAAATCGTGCAAGCCGAAATAGGGCGAACGGAACCAACTGTTCATCAGCGGCAGCACGGGATTGCCGGTGGCGAGCCATGCATTGGTATAGCTGGAACCACCAGCGACCAGGGTCACCAGCAGCGCCACCGGCAGCCAACGCCATGGGATGCCGTGCCGATGCCGCCACGCCGCCCAGGCCAGCACGGGCAAGGCCACCGCGGCGTGCATGGATTTGAGTCCGCACAGTGCGCCGAACAGCACCGCACCGGCCAGCAGTCCCCGCCAGTTGAGCGCGGTGCCTGGTTGCGCGGGTGGACGCAATGCGAGCCAGGCCAGTGCTGGCAGCCATGCCATCGCTGGCAGTTCGGTCTGCATGCCGCCGGCCAGGGCCATGCTCAGCGGCAGGCTGGCGAGCAGGGCGACCGACCACCAGCGCCGTGTCACATCGCCGTCCAGCGCCCTGACCAAGGCGAATGCCATGCCTGCCGCAATCGCCAGCCACAACACATCCAGCGCGCCGCGTGCTTCAGTGCCAGCCAGCACCTGGGCCACGCCCTGCAGCACATCGCCTGCCCATGGGGCCAGCGACCACACCTGTGTAATGGGATCGGGCAGGTAACGCGCGGTTTCCTGCAACTGCCATGGCAAGCCGAGGTGGTAGACCACGTCGTCGTACTGCATGGTCGGCAACCACGCACCGCTGCTGGCAAGCCCCAGCAACAGCATTGCCGCCGCCGCCGCACGCGGGCAGATGCGTGCCGCGTCTTCGACATGTTCCAGCATGCCGCGGCAGGTTGCGATGACCTCGGCGCGACGCCACGCAACCAGTGCGATGCAGGCCACGGCATACACGGTGCGGTAGTGGATCTGCAGTGGCAGCAGCCAGCCCAGCACGCCTGCGATCAGCGCAAGCCCGAGCGGCAAGGCAATCGGCCCCGGTAACAGCAGGCTGCCCACGACCACTGCGGTGGCTGCGAGCAGGGCCACTGCGAGCATCGGCATCGGCCCGGCAAAGACCGTCAGTCCCGCCAGCCATATCAACGCAAGCGCCATCGCCCATGACCAGCCACGCCAGCGCACCAGCGGCCATGCCGCCGCCAGTGCGCACAGCGCGAGCAGCACATGTTCGGAGAAACGCGGGAACGGCAGTACGTCCCACATCCGGTTCACGATCAGACCGGTCACGCATAGGGCCATGCCCAGCCAGAGCAGCGCGGCGGGCAACAGGCGAGGCGCGATCAGGGATGAAGACATTTCCAGAATCCTAGAGGTTTCCCGGTGCCGGTCAATCGCGCCCACGCGCCAGTGACAGGCATGTCGCTAGAATTGAGGGCATCACGCCGAAGCCACGCCCGAGACCGCCCATGAGCGCACCGTTGCATGTCGTCATCCTTGCTGCCGGCGAAGGCAAGCGCATGAAGTCGGCCTTGCCGAAAGTCCTGCAGGCCATCGCCGGTCGACCCATGCTTGCCCATGCGGTCGACACCGCGCGTGCATTGCAGCCGGCCGGAATCCACGTCGTGCATGGCCATGGCGGCGACCTGGTGCGTGCGTCGTTTGCCGCCCAGGCCGATCTTTACTGGGCAGAGCAGGCGGCGCAACTCGGCACCGGTCATGCCGTGCAGCAGGCAATGCCGGGCGTGCCTGATGATGCGCGCGTGCTGGTGTTGTATGGCGACGTGCCGCTGATCACCGCTGCTTCACTCCGCATACTCCTGGATGCGCCGGGTCGGCTGGCGGTGCTGGCGGCGGAACTCCCGGACCCAACCGGCTATGGCCGCATCCTGCGTGATCCCGAAGGCCACGTCGCGGCGATCGTCGAGCACAAGGACGCCGATGCCGCGCAGCGCCGCATCCACCTGGTCAACACCGGGGTCATCGTGGCGGATGCGACCGCGCTCAAGCGCTGGCTGGCGAACCTGTCGAACCAGAACACCCAGGGCGAGTACTACCTGACCGACGTGTTTGCGGCTGCCGCGGACGAGTACTCCGCCGCGGAAATCGTGATCGTCGAGGATCCGATTGAAACCGAAGGCGCTAACGATCCGTGGCAGCTTGCGCAGCTCGAGCGTGCGTTCCAGCTGCGCCAGGCGCGCGTGCTGTGCGCGGCGGGTGCGCGCGTGGCGGATCCGTCACGGCTCGATATCCGTGGTGAAGTGACCGTCGGGCGCGATGTGGAGATCGACGTCGACGTGGTGTTCGAAGGCCGCGTCGAACTGGGCGACGGCGTGCGCATCGGCCCGTTCTGCCGGATCAAGGATGCGACCCTCGGCGCTGGCACCGAAGTGCGCGCGCATTGCGACATCGATGGCACGCGCTGCGAAGGCGCGGTGGTCGTCGGTCCGTTCGCGCGGTTGCGTGCCGGCACGGTGCTGGCCGATGGTGCGCATGTCGGCAATTTCGTGGAAACCAAGAACGCGCGGATTGGGGTCGGCAGCAAGGCCAACCACCTGACCTACCTGGGCGATGCCGTGGTCGGTGCCGGCGTGAACATCGGTGCTGGCACGATCACCTGCAACTACGACGGCGTGAACAAGTCCACGACGACGATTGAAGACGGCGCCTTCATCGGTTCCAACAGCTCATTGGTGGCGCCGGTGACAGTGGGCGCGGGCGCGACGATTGCCGCGGGCTCCGTCATCACCAAGCCCGCGCCGGCAGGCAAGCTGACCCTGGCACGCAGCCGGCAGGAAACGCTGGATGGTTGGCATCGGCCGCTGAAGAAGCCGAAGTAGGTTTCCCGGCCGATCGCCGGAGTCTGCATTTCCCGAAGTGGCCTGCGAAGAGGGCGTTTCCCTCCTGCGTGGCTCGGGGGGCGTCCGCCACCCCTCAGCCACAGGGGAACGTGAACGCACGTGGATGTCGCGGGTGCGCGCTCGCTTACAATGGGAAACCCCAGCCAGGAATCAGTGCGCATGTGCGGAATCGTCGGTGCGATCGCAGGCCGTGACGTGGTCCCGATCCTGATCGAAGGGCTCAAGCGCCTGGAATACCGTGGCTACGACTCCGCCGGCATTGCCGTCGTCGATGACGATTCAATTCGCCGCGTGCGCCGGACCGGGCGCGTGGTCGAGATGGAGTCTGCGGCGCAGGCCGAGCACTTCAGCGCATCACTCGGCATCGGCCATACGCGATGGGCCACCCACGGCGGCGTTACCGAGCACAATGCGCACCCGCACATCAGCCACGGCGACCTTGCGCTGGTGCACAACGGCATCATCGAGAATCACGAGAAGCAGCGCGAACGCCTGCAGGCGCTTGGCTACGTGTTCGAATCGCAGACGGACACCGAAGTCGTGGCCCACCTGATCCACCACTACCGCGCACAGGGCGCTGACTTGCTGGACGCATTGCAGAAGGCGGTCAGGGAGCTCGATGGCGCCTACGCGCTGGCGGTGATCGACAAGCGCGACCCATCGATCATGGTCGCCGCGCGCATGGGCTGTCCGCTGCTGATCGGGCTGGGCGAGGGCGAGAACTTCATTGCCTCGGACGTGTCTGCAATCATTTCGGCGACGCGTAATGTCATCTTCCTGGAAGAGGGTGACACGGCATCGCTGACCCGCGAAGCCGTACACGTGTTCGACGCGGACGGCAGTGAAGTGCAGCGCGACGTGCACATGTCGGACGTCTCGCTGGCATCGCTGGAGCTGGGGCCTTACCAGCACTTCATGCAGAAGGAAATACACGAGCAGCCGCGTGCGATCAGCGACACGCTGGAAGGGATCGTGGATCTCGGCGGCTTCGACCCGGCGCTGTTCGGCGCTGAGGCCGAGGCCGTGTTGCGCGATGTCGATTCGGTGCAGATCCTTGCCTGCGGGACCAGTTATTACGCCGGCCTGACCGCGCAGTACTGGTTGGAGGACATCGCCGGCATTCGCTGCGCGGTCGACATCGCCAGCGAGTACCGCTATCGCAAGGTGGTGTCCAACCCCAACCAGTTGATCGTCACGATTTCGCAGTCGGGTGAAACGCTCGACACGATGGAAGCGCTGAAATACGCGAAGTCATTGGGCCAGGCGCGCACGCTGTCGATCTGCAACGTGCCGGAAAGCGCGATCCCGCGCGCCAGCAAGCTGGTGTTCCTCACCCGCGCCGGCGCCGAGATCGGGGTGGCCTCGACCAAGGCGTTCACCACGCAACTGGTGGCGCTGTTCGCGCTGACCGGCGTACTGGCAAAGTTGCGCGGTGCGATCGACGAGGCGCAGGAAGCCGCCTATCTCGACGAGCTGCGCCATTTGCCCGGCAGCGTGCAGCACGCGCTCAACCTGGAGCCGCAGATTGCATTGTGGGCAGAGAAATTCGCCCCCAAGCAGCATGCGCTGTTCCTCGGCCGCGGCCGGCACTATCCGATCGCGCTGGAAGGCGCGCTCAAGCTCAAGGAAATTTCCTACATCCACGCCGAGGCATATCCTGCGGGCGAGCTCAAGCATGGTCCACTGGCCTTGGTGGATGAAGACATGCCGGTGGTGGTGATCGCCCCGAACGACAGCTTGCTCGAAAAGGTCAAGTCCAACATCCAGGAAGTTCGCGCACGCGGTGGCGAGATGTTCGTGTTTGCCGATGCCGACAGCCATTTCGGCGAATCGGAACAAGTCCACGTGATCCGCACCCCGCGCCACATCGGCGTGCTCAGCCCGATCGTGCATACCATTCCGGTGCAGTTGCTGGCGTACCACACCGCGCTGGCACGCGGCACCGATGTCGACAAGCCGCGCAACCTGGCCAAGTCGGTGACGGTGGAATAGTGCGCAGGGCCTTGCATCTCGATTGATTGCTCTGGCGCCTGCAGCCTAAGCTGGCCGCTTTCCAGTGCGGAAGCGGCAACATGGATTTCCAGCCTTCACCCCGTTCGCAGGACACCTTGCAGCGTCTGCGTCGCTTCATGCGCGAACACATCGATCCGGTCGAAGCCGATGTCCTGCGTGACGTGCGTGCACTGAACCCGGATGCCGACTGGACGCGCTGGCAGGTGCCGCTGCAGATGGAAGACCTGAAAGGCAAGGCGCGCGCCGAAGGCCTGTGGAACCTGTTCCTGCCCGATGCCAAGCTCGGCGCAGGATTGACGACGCTGGAATACGCGCCGCTGGCCGAAGCGATGGGCCGCAGCCTGATCGCGCCGGAGGTCTTCAACTGCAGCGCGCCGGACACCGGCAACATGGAAGTGCTCTACCACTTCGGCAACGACGAACAGAAGCAGCGCTGGCTGGTGCCATTGCTGGCCGGCGATATCCGTTCGGTGTTCTGCATGACCGAGCCAGACGTGGCATCAAGTGATGCTACCAACATGCAGGCGACGATCCGCGAAGACGGTGACGAACTCGTTCTCGATGGTCGCAAATGGTGGAGCACTGGCCTCGGTCATCCGAATGCCACAGTTGCAATCTTCATGGGCCTGTCGAACCCGGGCAACGACCGTCACCAGCGCCACAGCATGGTGCTGGTGCCGATGGACACGCCGGGCGTGCGCATCGAACGCATGGTGCCGGCGTTTGGCGAATACGATGCGCCGAGTGGCCATGGCGAAGTGGTGTTCGACCAGGTGCGGGTGCCGCGCGCGAACCTGATCAAGGAGCTCGGCGGAGGTTTCGAGATTGCGCAAGGACGGCTCGGGCCGGGACGTATCCACCATTGCATGCGTGCGATCGGCGCAGCCGAGCTTGCGCTGGAACTGATGATCGAACGCGGCCTGTCGCGTGTCGCATTCGGCAAGCCGCTGCTGGACCTCGGCGGCAACCGCGAGCGCATCGCCAATGCGCGCATCGCGATCGACCAGGCGCGGCTGCTGACGCTGTATGCCGCGTGGAAGATCGACACTCATGGCGTGGCCGCGGCGATGACGGAAATATCGGCGATCAAGGTGGTTGCGCCGAACGTGCTGCAACAGGTCGTCGATGAGGCGATCCAGCTGTTCGGCGGCGCCGGTGTGTCGCACGACGTGCCGTTGACGTCGCTGTTCGCGATCGCGCGTGCGTTGCGGATCGCCGATGGGCCGGATGCGGTGCATCGCAGCCTGATCGCGCGCATCGAGATCAGCAAGCACAGGAAGCGGAACGCAGCGCATGCGTGACGGCAAGCGCGTCTTCATTACCGGCGGTGCATCAGGCCTGGGCCAGGCACTTGCGATGCACTACGCAGGCGCAGGGTTGGCGCGTGCTGATCGGTGATCTGGATCGCGAACGTTGCGCCGACACCCTGGCGCAGTTGTGTGCGCGTGTCACCCGGCAGCGATGCAATGGCCTGCGATGTCACCCGAGATGCCGACCATGCAGGCGGCGGCCGATGTGGTTGCAACAGCACTGGGGCGGCGTCGATGTCGTGATCAACAATGCCGGCGTCGCGCAGATGGGCGGGATTGCTGTCGCCAGCGCGGAGCGACTGGCAGTGGATCGTCGACATCAACCTGCTGGGCGTGGTGCGCGGTTGCCGGGTGTTCACCCCGATGCTGCGCGCGCAGGGTGGTGGGCAGCTGGTCAACATCGCGTCGATGGCCGGATTGGTGCACATGCCGCAGGCGTCGGCCTACAACGCGACCAAGGCCGCGGTGGTGGCGTTGTCGGAAACCCTGCACCTGGAACTGGAGGCCGACCATATCGGCGTCAGCGTGGTGTGCCCGGCGTTCTTCCGCACCGCATTGGCGCAGAACATGCGCGCCAGCGATCCGAAGCTTGAAGCCATGACCAGACGATTGGTGGAGCGCGCACGCATCGGCCCGGAACAGATCGCACGCCAGGTTTTCGAAGGCGTGCAGCGCGGCGACACGCATATCCTCACCCATCCCGAAGCACGACGCGCATGGTGGTTGAAGCGCATGCTTGCCCGTACGGCATTTACCTGAAGCTGATGCGCCGGCAACTGGCGCGTGTACAGGCGCGCATGCAGCGCAAGGCGTCGTCCTGATGGCGTCGGTCACCGACACGGCCGGCGACGTGCGCGAGGGCGAAGCACTGGATCTTGCGCGGCTGGATCCATGGCTCAAGCAACAGGTGCCAGGTCTTTCCGGCACTCCCAAGGTCACCCAGTACCCGGGTGGTGCATCGAACTGGACGTATCGACTGCAATACGACACGCATGACCTGATCCTGCGGCGTCCGCCGGCCGGAACCAAGGCCAAGTCGGCACATGACATGGGCCGCGAATTCCGCATCCAGCAGGCGCTGCAGCCGGTGTTCCCGCTGGTGCCGGCGATGCTGGCGCATTGCGACGATGAATCCGTGATCGGCGCCGAGTTCTACGTGATGCAGCGGCTGGACGGGCATCATCCTGCGCAAGCACCTTCCGCGTGGTCTGGAGATGACGCCCGCGCAGGTGCGCACGCTGTGCACCAACATGCTCGACACCCTGGTTGCGCTGCATCGCATCGATGTCGATGCCGCGGGGCTGGCGCAACTCGGCAAGGGTGCCGGCTACGCGCAGCGCCAGGTCGAGGGCTGGATCGGGCGCTATCAAAAAGCGCGTACCTGGAACGTGCCGCGCAGCCACTGGCATCGCGAAATGGTTGCGCGCGAACATGCCTGACGATGACGCGCAGCTGCGTCGTCCACAACGATTTCCGTTTCGACAACCTGGTGCTGGATGCCAGGACCCGACCCATGTCATCGGCGTGCTCGACTGGGAACTGGCCACCATCGGTGATCCGTTGATGGATCTGGGCAACACGATTGCCTACTGGGTGCAGGCCGACGACGATCCGCTCATGCGCCAGTTGCGTCGCCAGCCCACGGATCTTCCGGGCATGCTGACCCGGCGCGAGGCGGTCGACTACTACTGCTCGCAGATGGGCATCGCGCCCGGCAACTGGACGTTCTACGAAGTGCAGGGGCTGTTCCGGATGTCGGCCATCGCGCAACAGATCTACTACCGCTACCACCACAAGCAGACGCGCAACCCTGCGTTCCGCCATTTCTGGTTGTTCATCCATTACCTGCACTGGCGCTGCCGGCGCCTGATTCGGCAACACGCCCGCCAACACGAGGCCGACCAACCACATGATCCGACAGAACATCCTGATCACCGGTGCAAGTTCCGGCCTCGGCGCCGGCATGGCGCGTGAGTTCGCCGCACGCGGACGCAACCTCGCGTTGTGCGCACGTCGCACCGATCGGCTGGAAAAACTCAAGGCCGAACTGCTTGCCGCCCATCCGGATATCACCGTGTCGCTGCGCGCACTTGACGTGAACGACCATGCGCAGGTGTTCGATGTCTTCCGTGAATTCGCCGCCGAATTCGGCACGCTGGACCGGGTCATCGTCAACGCGGGGATGGGCAAGGGCGCATCGCTGGGCACCGGCTATTTCCATGCCAACGTCGCGACCGCACAGACCAATTTCGTCGCTGCGCTCGCGCAATGCGAAGCGGCGCTGGAGATTTTCCGCAAGCAGGGCAACGGTCACCTGGTGACGATCTCCTCGATGAGCGCGATGCGTGGCATGCCGCGCGCGATCACCGTGTATGCCGCGACCAAGGCAGGCCTGGCGGCGCTCAGCGAAGGCATCCGCTCCGACCTGTGGGGATCACCGATCAAGGTCAGCACGATCTTCCCCGGTTACATCCGTTCGGAGATCAACGAGAAGGTGAAGCACACGCCGTTCATGATCGACAACGACATCGGCTGTCGCCTGCTGGCGAAAGCGATCGAGCGCGAACCGGTCAAGGCCTATGTGCCGTGGTGGCCGTGGGCGCCGATGGGACTGCTGATGCGCGTGTTGCCGCTTGGCCTGGTGCGCAAGCTCGGGTGAAGTCGCGGTTCCAATGCGCGTATCGATGTGACGAAAAAGCCCGGCATCCATGCCGGGCTTTCGCTTCCTTGCGACGAATCTTCCGTAAAGCTTGGGGCTACTTCGGTTGCCAGCGAAGACTCAACGCGAACTTCGCGGCCCGGTTGCAGGTAATACGCACTTGTTTCGTAATTCCGGTCAAACGCGTTGACCAGGTTGGCCTGCAGCGTCCACGCATCCGCAAAGCGCCATGACACGCGCGCATCCGCAGTGCCGTAACCGCCGACGCGCAGGCTGTTGCCGGCATCGTCCCAACGCGCGGCCTCGGCAATACCGCTGATGCCGAATACCCCACGCGCCGAATTGGCGATCAAGATCAAGCCGCGCGCTGCTGGACGGGCGGCGTGGCAAGTCGCTTGCCGTGGTTGAAGCCGGCGCTGAGGTTGCGTGCATTCAAGGTGCTGAGTTGTCCGTGCAGGTCCCATTCGCCGAGGCGAATATCACCCGTCAACTCAACGCCACGGATGCGCGCGCGCTCGATGTTGTTGGGCTTGAAAAGTGTGGCGTCGTAGGCGATCAGGTCATCGACCGTGGTCTGGTAGGCATTGAGCTGCCAGTGCCAGCCATCGCCGCGTTGGCCAAGTCCGAGTTCGCTGCTGCGCGAGGATTCCGGGCGCAGCAGCGGATTGCTGAAACCCGGGTAATACAACTCGTTGAAGCTCGGCGCCTTGAACGCGGTCGCGTGACTTGCGGTCAACCGCCAGCCATCGCCGAAGCCCATGCCCCAGGCGATGCCGCCGGTCGTGTGTCCACCGAACTGATCGTTGTCGTCGCGGCGCAGGCTCAGTTGCAGATCCTGTGCATCGAACTTGGCCTGGTACTGCGCGAACACCGCGCGGTTGCCGCGCTGCCTTGTCGTACGGCGGCACCACGGGTCGATGACATCGGCGCGGTCGCGCAGCCAGTCGAAGCCGGTGGTCAGCACATGACCGGCGGCCACGGTGAAGTCGCCTTGCAGGCTGGCGCTGTCGCGGGTGGTGTCGTAGCGGTTGGCGAAGTTGTTGCCGATGTGGTTGTCGGAGATGTCGGTATTGCGGCCCAAGGTCAGCTTCAGCTGGGTCGATGCCGATGGCGTCCAGCGCACGCTGCCGCCCACCACCTGCTGGACGATGTCGGAGTTGTCGACATAGTCGCCGTCGTAGTCGTTGTGAGCGGTCGCGCGGAACGCGCGTGCATCGAACTGCCAGGCCTCGTTCGGTGCGAAATCGGCGCGAACCGTGGCGCTGTTGTTGCGGTAACCATCGCGGTCCAGGTGAGTGCCGGGCACGATGAAGCAGCCGGCACCGGCCCAGGTGAGCGGGTCATACGTGCCGCGACAGGCATTGATGCCATCGGTGGATTGATGCGCCAAGGTCCACGCCGACGCCGCCACGCGCACTGCGCACGTCCAGCCCGGCCGATGCCTCGCGCAGGCCATGGCTGCCGGCGCCGATGCGTGCGCGACCATGCACGCCTTCGCGGCCAGTGCCACGGCGGGTGAAGATCTGGATCACGCCACCGATCGCATCGGCGCCATACAGCGACGAGCGCGGACCGCGCACGATCTCGATGCGTTCGATCTGTTCCAGCGGCAGGTCCTGCAGCGAGGTCAGGCCGGAGGTCGGCGAACCCATGCGCACGCCATCGACCAGGAACAGCGTGTGGTCGGATTCGGTGCCGCGCAGGAACAAGGTGCTGAGCTTGCCCAGCCCACCCTGGTTGATGATGGTGATGCCGGCGCGGCCACGCAGCAGTTCGGGCAGTGAACGCGCGCTGCCGTGTTCGATCTCGGCGCGGTCGATGACCTCCACCGCGGCCAGTGCAGCATCGGCCGTGATGGCGGTGCGCGGTGGCGGTGACCACGACATTGTCGAGGTCGGTGGCGTTGCCAGTCGCCGTGGTCGCTGCGCTGCGCATGCGCAAGTGACGGCAGGGACAGTGCGAGTGCAATGGAAAGAGCGGTATGACGGAATGGTGTTGCGCGACTGCATTGGGGTTCTCCGGCGCGCTCGCCCGCGCGCCCATGAGTGGAAGGGCAGTTGCGGTACACGCGGAGAAACGAACGACGGCCATGCGACGCGCGCATGCACGACGTCGCCCGATGCCCGCCGCATCGCAACCAGTCAACTCCAAGGCCGGTCTCCGGACTCGCGAGCGAAACGCATTGCCGATGAGGGCAGGTCGTTCCCGCCTGGCGCCTTCCCATGCCACACCATGACGATGCGTTGCACAGTGGCCGATGCCAGACTTGTCTCGCTTACCGTTGCGGGGGCAGTGCCGGAATGGCCTTGCACATGGTGTGCAGGGGGTCACCGGCTTCCCGTTTCAATCCGTTGGCGAGAGCCGCCGGATCACCTTGAAGCGCGCACAGTGTAGCCGGCTTCGGCGTGCGTATCGAAGGAAATGGAAGGAAATGGGGTCAGAGTGAAGTTTCCTGCCCGCAAGAATCGGTCGTTCAGCAATGCTGGTCAGGAAACTTCACTCTGACCCCATTTCCTGTCCGATTTCCGTCAGCTTTGCTCGCTGTCATCGAACAACGCCATGTCCGGCATCGAACTGTCATCAATGATCGTGGTGGTCACCGGCCCTGCCGCTGGCCGCCCACGCGGCGGTGGCAGCAGCGCGATGGCGGCCTCGGCGGCACTGACAAGCTCGGTGCGGCGCGCATCCGGACACCTCCTGCCAGTGACAGTCGAGTACCGCGCCTTCCAGCGCATACAGCAGGTTGAGGCTGGGCTTGAAGCCGGCGCGTCGCACCTTCATGAAGGCTTCGACCGTGCCGATCGCGGCGATCTCGTCGAGCGTGCGCAGCCCGACCTGGCGCAGCCAGGCAGCGGACTTCGGACCGATATTGCGCATCTTCTGCGTGCTTGCCGCCACTACAACGACTCCAGATAGGCCTTGGCGATGGTTTCCAGGCCTTCTTGATCTTCAACGGAAAAACGCGACGGAAGCGGACTGTCGATGTCGAACACGCCGATCAATTCGCCATCCACGCCGAACAGCGGTACGACGACTTCCGACTTGGACGCCGAGTCGCAGGCGATGTGTCCCGGGAACGCATCGACGTCTTCGACCCGCTGAGTGGTGCGGGTCGTCGCCGCAGCGCCGCAAACACCCTTGCTCAGCGGAATGCGAACACAGGCAGGCAGGCCCTGGAACGGGCCGACCACGAGTTCGGTGCCATCGAAGAAATAGAAGCCAACCCAGTTCAGGTCGGGCAGGGCGTGGTAGACCAGCGCCGACAGATTGGCCGCATTGGCGATCCGGTCGCGCTCGCCGTGCAGCAGCGCACGTGCCTGTTCCAGCAGCTGGGCATAACGTTCCGGCACGCTACCGGTCAGTGCAATGGTCGAGAAAATCATTGGTCGAGTCTAGCAGCGGATCGTAGGATGCCCATTTGCACAGCAGCTCCACGTGGCGCTTGCAATCGGAGGCAACCCAGATGTTCTCGATCTACGTCACCGGCACCGACACCGGCATCGGCAAGACCCTCGTCAGCAGTGCATTGCTGCACGCCTTGCGTGGCCACGGCCTGCGCGCGACCGGCATGAAGCCGGTGGCCAGTGGCTGCGGACAGGTCGATGGCCAGTGGCGCAACCGCGATGGCTTGACCCTGCTCGCCGCGAGCAATCCGCGCCCTCCCTACGCAGACCTGAATCCGTATGCGCTGCCATTGCCGCTGGCACCGGAGCTGGCGGCGGATGAAGCACGCGTCGAAATCTCGCTGCAGGTCCTGCTGGATGCGCATGCGCGGTTGGCCGAACACGCCGATGCGCTGGTGGTGGAAGGCGTGGGTGGCTGGGCTGCGCCATTGTCGGCCACGCTGATGCAGGCCGATTTCGTCCAGGCGCTGCGGATGCCCGTGTTGCTCGTGGTCGGGATGCGGCTGGGTTGCCTTAACCATGCGCTCCTCAGTGCGCGCGCCATTGCCAACGACGGCGCGCATCTGGCCGGGTGGATTGCATCGAAGGTTGATCCGGGGATGGAACGAGTCGAGGACAACCTGCGGATGCTGCGGGAACGCTTGCCGGCGCCCTGCTGGGGCGTGTTGCCGCATGTGACCGACCCCGATCCGGCGCTGATGGCCACGCACCTGCGGATCCCGATGCTGGCGGAGTGACGTGTCACTAAAAGCGAAAAGGGGACGGAGGGAGTTAAGTCGCCGAAAAGGGGCCAGAGTAAAATTTGCTAGTGCTTTTTCAGTAAACCGATTCTCCATACGCAAAATTTACTCTGGCCCCTTTTCGCTGGCCTCTTTTCGCAGAATCAGTGCTGCGGCGTGGCCTCGAGTCCTTGTTCGCGATCGGTATCACGCGCATGGTCGCGAGCCAGGTACAGGTAGAACGCGGGCAGCACGAACAGGGTGAACATGGTGCCGATGGTCATGCCGGAGGCAATCACAACGCCCATCGAGAACCGCGACGCGGCGCCCGGACCCTTGGCCATCAACAGCGGGATCATCGCGAACACCAGTGCGGCGGTGGTCATCAACACCGGACGCAGGCGGATGCCGGTGGCTTCCTCGATTGCGGCGCGCTTGGACAGACCCTGTTCGACCTGCAGCTTGTTGGCGAATTCCACGATCAGGATGCCGTGCTTGGAAATCACACCCACCAAGGTCACAAGTCCGACCTGCGTGTAGATGTTGATGCTCATGCCGGGGAAGGCTTCGATCCCGCTCATGCCGAGGATGCCGCCGACAATCGCCAGCACGTTCAGCGCGAGCAATGCGCCGCAGATCGCCATCGGCACTGTCAGCAACATGATCAGCGAATCGCGGAAACTCTCGAACTGCGCCGACAGCACCAGGTAGATCACGATCAGTGCAAGCGCCAGGGTCAGCAGCATGGCCGAGCCTTCCTGCTTGAACTGGCGTGACTCGCCGCCGTAGTCGACGCTGAAGCCCTGCGGCAGCACGTCTTTGGCCGCCTGATCAAGGATCGCCAGTGCCTCGCCCTTGCTGACGCCCGGGCGCGGCGCGAAGCTGATCGAGACCGCATTGAGCTGCTGGAAGCGCTTGAGCGACTGCGGTTGTGCACTCTCCTTCAGCGTGACCACGGTCGACAGCGGGATCAACGTGCCATCGCGAGTGCGCGTGTAGTAATTCTGCAGCGCACTGGCATTCAAGCGGTCACTGCGCTGCACCTGCGGAATGACCAGGTACGAGCGGTTCTGCATCGCAAAGCGGTTCGCGTAGCCGCCGGACAGCAGCGCCGCCATGTCGGTTGCCAACGTGCGCATGTCGATGCCGAGCGACGCCGCCTTGTCGCGGTCGATGTTGACCTCGATGCGTGGCTTGTCGATCTTCAAGTCCTTGTCCAGGAAGATGAAACGCTTGCTCTCCCCGGCTTTCTGCAGCACGCCGTCTGCCAATTCGGACAGCTGCGAGAGTTCGGCGATGCCGCCGATGATGAACTCGCCGCCGCCATCGCCGCCGGCACTTGGCAATGCGGGGGGCACCAGGGCGAACACGTTCAGCCCGGCCACCTGCGCCATCTTCGGCTGCAGTTCCTGCTCCAGCACCTGTTTGGTCGAGCGCGAGCGCTCGCTCCATGGCTTGAGCACGAAACCGGCCATGGCCATCGGACTGGCGCCGCCGCCACTGCCACCGAAACCACCGTTGAACAGGAAGTAGTCCTGCACCTCGGGCACGCCCTTGGCGATCCGGGTGATCTCTTCGGTGTAGCGTTCCACGTAATCCAGGGTGGCGAACGGGTCGGCACTGGCGATCGAGAAGATGAAGCCCTGGTCTTCCATCGGCGCCGGTTCCTTGGGCGCAGCGGAATACAGGAACACGCATGACACCAGCACGATGATGCCGAACAGGCCGATCACCGACTTGGTGTCCAGCGCGCCATGCAGGCGGCGCTGGTAACCCAGGCGCAGGCGCTCGAAGCGGTCGTCCAGCCAGGATTCCAGCCGGCTCTTGGGGTGTTCCTTGTCGTGTGCCTTCAGAATCCTGGCGCTCATCATCGGCGTCAGGGTCAGCGCGATCACGCCGGACAGCAAGCACCGCGCCGGCCAGGGTGAAGGCGAACTCGGTGAACAGCACGCCGGTCAGGCCGCCCTGGAAACCGATCGGCACGTACACCGCGATCAAGGTCGTGGTCATCGCCACCACCGGCCACGCCAGCTCGCGCGCGCCGCGAATGGCGGCATCGTGCGGACTCATGCCTTCCTCGATGTGGCGGTGGATGTTCTCCAGCACGATGATCGCGTCATCCACGACGATGCCGATCGCCAGCACCATCGCCAGCAAGGTCAGCAGGTTGATGGTGAAGCCCATCAGCAACATCAGGAACAATGCGCCGACCAGCGACAACGGGATGGTCACCGCCGGGATCAGCACGCTGCGCAGCGAGCCCAGGAACAGGTAGATCACCAGGATCACGATCATCAGCGCCTCGACAATGGTGCTGATCACTTCGTCGATCGCGTCCTGGATTGCTTCGGTGCTGTCGTAGGGAATCGTCGCCTTGATGCCTTGCGGCAATTGCAGGACGATCTGCTGGTCCCACAGCTTGCGTACGTCGCGGATCACGTCGAGTGAGTTGGCATCGGGGGCGACCGAGATGCCCATGAAGGTCGCTGCCTCGCCATTGATGCGCACCGAGGTGCCGTAGCTTTCCGAGCCCAACGCCACGTCGGCGACATCGCCCAGGCGCACGATCGCGCCGCCTTCTTCGCGCACGACCAGTTTGCGGAACTCGTCAGCATTGCGCAGGTCGGTGCGCGCGGTCATGTCGATCGCGACCATCTGGCCTTTGGTCGAACCGACCGCGGCCAGCACGTTGTTGGATTCCAGCGCACTCGCGACATCGCTGGCGGTGACCTGCAGCGCGGTCATCCGGTCGGGCTTGAGCCAGATGCGCATGGCGAACGTGCCAGCACCCAGGATGTCGGCGCGTTGCACGCCCTCGACCGTGACCAGTTTGGGCTGGATCACCCGGGTCAGATAGTCGGTGATCTGGTTGTTGTCCAACGTCTCGCTGGCGAACGACACGTACATCGCCGCAATCTGTTGGCCTTGCTGCAGGTCGATCACCGGGTCTTCGGACTGCGGTGGCAGTTGCCCGCGCATCTTGTTGACCTTTGCTGCGATCTGGGTAAGCGCCTCGTTCGGATCCTGGTCCAACTTGATGTAGGCCTGGATCACGCTGGCCCCGGCCGCGCTGGTCGAGGTCAGGTAGTCGATACCCTCGGCGCTGGCGATCTCGCGCTCCAGCGGCGTGGTGATGAAGCCCTGGATCAGGTCAGCATCCGCCCCGAAATAGGTGGTGCTGATGTTCACCACCGCATTGCGCATCTCGGGGTACTGGCGCACGTTCAACTCGCTGTAGGCGCGCAGGCCGAACAGCAGGATGAACAGGCTGACGACCATCGCCAGCACCGGCTTGTTGATGAAGATGTCGGTGAATTTCATCGCGGTCTCGTTTGGGTTCCCGCCCCCTGCGATGACAGGGGAGGAGAAAAGCGCATCAGCGGTTCTGCACGTCCGGCTGCACGTCCGACGATGGCTGCACGCTGTTGTTGACGACCACTTCGGCGTCGTTGCGCAGCTTGAGCAGGCCGCTGGTGACGACTTGTTCGCCGGGCTCCAGGCCATTCGTGATGGCGATCAGGTCGCCACGGGTTGCGCCGGTCTTCACGAAGCGTTGCTTCACGATGAGTTTGTTGCCGGTCAGCGCCTGGCCCTGCATGTCTTTTTCGCCGGCGGCGCGCTTGACCTCGGACACCACGAACACGGCATTGCCATAGGGGTTGAAGCTGACGGCGGTCTGCGGGATCACCACCACGTCGCGCTCGCTGCCACGGTCGAAGCCGATGTGCGCGAAAGTGCCGGGCTTCAACGTACCTTCGGGGTTCTGCACGATGGCCTGCGCCTTGAAATTGCGGGTGCTGACATTGACCATCGGTTCGATTGCGCTGATCCGGCCATCCACCACCACACCCGGCAGTGCGTCCACGGTCGCACGCACCAGCGTGCCTTCCAGCACGCTACCCATCTGCTGCTCGGGCAAGCTGAAGTCCAGGTGGATCGGGTCGAGCTGCTGCAGGCTGACGATCGGGTCACCCGGCGCGATGTATTGGCCCAGGTTGATCTTGCGGATGCCGAGCACGCCGCTGAACGGCGCGCGGATGGTCTTCTGCGCGATCAATGCACGCTGGGCCTCGACCTGCGCCTGCGCGGTGGCTGCGCCGGTGACGCGTTGCTGCACCTCGTCCAGGGAGACCAGCTTGTCCTTGCCCAGTTGCTGCCAGCGGTCGCGTTGGACGTTGGCGAGCCGCGCCGCGGCTTCCAGTGCCTTCAGGGTGGCCAGCTCATTGGCGTTGTTGAGGCGCACCAGCACGGTGCCAGCGGCGACTGGCTGGCCAGCCTCGAACTCGATCGAACGCACCACGCCGCCGGCTTCTGTGGTCACATCGGTGCCGTTGATCGCGACGAACGTGCCAACGGCTTCGCCCGCATCGCTCCAGCGCTGGTGCTTCGCGATGGACGTGCTCACCGTTGAAGCCGGCTGCGGCATGTTGTCGAAGAACTGGTTGGTGCCGGCCGTCATCAGTGCCTTCACCGTGAACACTCCGCCGAATACGACCAAGGTGCCAACAAGCATCCAGATCATCCGCTTGCGGGTGGAAGCAGGGCGTTTGGTGGAAGGGTGGGGCATGGTATCGGCCTTGGCGAGTCAGGAGCGAGCTGATGAGGTGCGATTGGTGTGGCGATGCGTTCTTCAGAACGTTCAACGGGTCAAACGGGTCAAACCGGGCGACGCGCGATCCGGCAGCCGCCAGCGATGCCCGGCTTCATTACTGTGCCAAAAAGTACAATATATTCACCTGATTCACCTGATTCGTCAGCAAGTGCAATCAGTCACGCGCAGACAACAAAAAACCCGGCAGCTTGCGCTGCCGGGTTTGGTGTCCATGAGCTGGTAGGGAGGGGAGCCCCGGCTCGTGGTATCCGTTACTTCGTGATTACTTGGCAGCCTTGGAAGCAGCCTTGGTCACGTTCTCCACCTGGGCCTTGGCCTGGGCGGTAGCGGCTTCGAACTGGCCCTTGGCCAGTGAGCCGATGGCTTCGTTGGTCTTCACGGTGTTCGCGAACACTTCCTGCGCGGTGCCGAGGCTACGCTCGGTGGCGCCGCGGGCGATCTGCGCGCCCTTCGGCATCACTTCCTTCAGGCCGTCGAGATCACGCACGTTGGTCAGCTCGCCCCAGAAGGCGAATGCCGCGGCAGTGTTCTGTTCGATGGTCGCCAGCTGCAGGCCAAAAGCCTTCTGGGCGTTCTCGAGAGCCAGGCGGTTGACGTTGGCGGCAACGTCGGCGAACTGGGCGGTGGTCTTGGTGAACTGGTCGTTGAACTGGTACATGGCGGGTCTCCTGCATGTCCGGCAGGGAATGCCGGTATTTGTGCGATGCAGCATAACTCTGGAATTGGTGCGGTGCAACATTGAACCGACAAACGGTACCTGTCTGTTCAGGTTCAATGAAATCAGGTACTTATGGTTTCACTGGTGGCGATGTCAGCCGCGGTGCCCGGTTCCGCGATATGCCGGATGCCTCACCAGTACAAGGTCATCTGCAGGCGCCGGTACTGCCATGACGCCTGCCACCGCACGCGCGAACGGCGCCAGGTGTTCAAGTGCGCGGGAATAAACGTCACGCTTGAAGATCACCACGTGTTGCATCGGGTACCAGAAATCGACCCAGCGCCAGCAGTCGAATTCGGGCTTGTTGGTCAGGTCAAGGCGCAGGTCGGCATCCTGGCCACGGAACCGAAGCAGGAACCACACCTGTTTCTGGCCGATGCACAGCAGGCGTTCGTGGCGGCGAATCGCGCGCGGCGGCAGCCGGTAGCGCAGCCAGCCCGGGGTGGTGCCGAGCACGTCCACGTGCTCCGGCAGCAGGCCGGTTTCCTCGCGCAGCTCCCTGTACATCGCCTCCAGCGGGGTCTCGTCGGTGTTCATTCCGCCTTGCGGGAACTGCCAACCATCCCGATGCACGCGACGTGCCCAGAACACCCGGCCATCCTCGTGCATCAGCACGATGCCCACGTTGGGGCGGAAGCCGTCCGGATCGATCACGATGCGGACTCCAGCGAATTCACTGGTTCCGACTCTGCCACGAGGCGCGCGCAAGGAGCAAGCGGTCGACCCGCCGATTGACGGCTTGGCGCCATCCGTGAATAATTCGCGGTTCTCCGCGTGGCTATGTAGCTCAGCCGGTTAGAGCACAGCACTCATAATGCTGGGGTCGGTGGTTCGAGTCCACCCATAGCCACCAGTTACGCGGATTTGCCGAAGACCCGCCGAACGGCGGGTTTTTCGTTCCCGCCAGGCACGCAGCGCAAGGTCCCAGCATGGATATCTTCAAGGTCTTCACCATCGAGGCCGCGCACCGGTTGCCGAACGTACCGGCGGGCCACAAGTGCGCGCGGTTGCACGGCCATTCGTTCAGGATCGAGCTGCATGTCTCCGGCGAGCCGGGTGCCGAGACCGGCTGGGTGATGGATTTTGCCGACATCAAGGCCGCGTTCAAGCCGGTTTACGACCAGTTGGACCATCACTATCTCAACGACATCGACGGCCTCGACAATCCCACCAGCGAACGCTTGGCGATGTGGATCTGGGGCCGTCTCAAGCCGGCGCTGCCGCTGTTGAGCGAGGTCGTGGTGCATGAAACCTGTACCTCGGGTTGCCGTTATCGCGGCTGACGAGCCGCTTGAAACCCGGCGATGCCAAGCCTCCGGCGCTGTTCTTGGCGTGTTGCCCCCGGTACTGCTGCATTCTTGCGGCACAGAACCCCATGCATCGCGATCAGGCACGACTGGAAGCTGTCAGTGCGGCCCCATGGGCAGTTTCGACTGGAGCGCGCTGCGCACCTGGGCGAACTCGGAAACAATGCGCGCCACCATGATTTCGGGTTTCTTCAGGGTGCCATCGCGTGCGCCGTCTTCCAGGTCACGGGCGGCTTCCGACAATGTGCTCGCGCCCACGTTCGCGCTGGAGGATTTCAGGGTATGCGCCGCCACCCGCAGAGCGATCGGATCGCCACCCATTGCGGCGCGCTCCAGTTGCGCGATCAGGCGTGGTGCGTCTTCCAGGTAGACCTCGATGATCTTGTCGACTTCGCTGCCCAGCACGTCGCGCAGTTCGTCCAGGATGCTGGCCGTGAGTACCGGCGGCGATCGCACGGCGATGTCTTCCGGCGTCGGCAGGGTTTCCGGCACTGGCATCCTGACCCCCTGCCAGCGGTTGATGCAGTTTCCCAGGTCGTTGCGCGTCACCGGCTTGGCGAGATAGTCGTCCATGCCTGCGTCAATGCACTTCTGGCGGTCGCCAGCCATCGCATTTGCAGTCATCGCCACGATCGGCAAGCGCCGCTCCGGTTTGGACTTTTGCTCGTGTTCGCGCCAACGGCGGGTAGCGGTATAACCGTCCAGTATCGGCATCTGGCAGTCCATCAGCACCAGGTCGTATTGCTCGGCCCCCATCTTTTCCAGCGCGATCTGACCATTGCCCGCGGTCTCGCACTCGAAGCCAATGACCTGCAGCAGGCGTTGGGCGACCATCAGGTTCACCGGGTTGTCCTCGACCAGCAGGATCCGAACCGAGCCAGCGGCAGCCACCGGGTGTTGCGTTACGGGAGTTCCCGGCTGGATTTCGTGACTGGCCCAGGACACGCCCGATGCAGACAACACGGAACGCAGGTCGGCGTCAGGGGCGTTGCGCGCGATCACGATGGCCGACGGCGGCAATTCAACCGAAGTCACGTCGTCGCCACGCACATAGACCAGCCTTGCGTCGCCGTATTGCGCCCTGCGCTGCAGGTTGCGGGCGAGCGCCAGCGCGGTGCTGCGGATCGAAGACAGGTCGGCGAGGACGGCCGAATACGACCATGGCTCTCCCTGAATGGTGGCCTGCCTGAGCCGCTCGAGGGCATCCTGGGTGTTCTCCACCGTGGTGACGCGCATTCCCCAGTTTGGCAGGAGCAAGGTCAGGCGCATGCGCAGGCGCGGGTCAGTGGTGAGCAGGAGTACGCGCCCGCCATGCACGTCGGCGTGCTGCGTGGGCATGTCGCCCTGGACCTTGAGCAGCGGGATCTCGAACCAGAAATTGGAACCGCGGCCCTGCTCGGATTCGACGCCGATGCGTCCACCCATCAAGGTGACGATGCGCCGGCAGATCACCAGCCCGAGGCCAGTGCCACCGTACAGGCGCGTGGTCGATGCGTCGGCCTGGCTGAAGGCCTGAAACAGGCGGTCCTGCGTCTCTTGGTCGACGCCGATGCCGGTGTCGTGGATCTCGAATCGAAGCTGGTGTTGCGCGGTGGTTTCGCGCAGCCGCTTCACGGTGAGCGTCACGCCACCGCGTTCGGTGAACTTCACCGCATTGCTGATGAGGTTGCTGAGGATCTGGCGCAGGCGGATCGGGTCCCCGCGCACCGGCAGCCTCACGCCCTGTTCGAGGTCGAGGGTCAGGTGGAGACCCTTCGCTACGGCTGGCCGCTCCATCAGCGTGATCACGCTCTCCAGCAGATCACGCAGATTGAACGTGGTGGTCTCCAGGTCCAGCTTGTCTGCCTCGAGCTTGGAGTAGTCGAGGATGTCGTCGACGATCCGCAACAACTGGTGCGAGGACGAAAATGCAGTGCGCACCAATTCCATCTGGTCCGCTGCCAGGCGCGATTGCATCAGCAGGTCCAGCATCGGCACGATGCCATTGAGCGGCGTGCGGATCTCATGGCTCATGGTGGCCAGGAACTCGCCCTTGGCCATTACCGCCGATTCGGCGGCCTGCTTGGCAAGCGTCAATTCCTGCTCAAGCACGGTGTGCCGGTTGATCTCCAGCTGCAGCGCGCTGACTTCGGCTTCGCCGCGGCGGCTTCGCTCGCTTTCCTGGTGCAGCAAGTGCTCGCGTCGGTTGACGGCAATGGTGACCACCAGCGACGCAAACAGGGTCAGCAGCGCCATGACCAGCGCCGCACCCTGCAATTGCCCCGTGTAGACGCCGAATCGATCCAGCGCGAGCAGCAAAGCCGCACCCGCGGCGGCACCGAGCGCCAGCCAGCGCGCGGTCAGCAGGTTGAAGGTCTTGGTTTCGTTGTCGCTCACAGGGTCGCGTGCTTGAAGTCGAAGTCGAGGGCGTGCTCGGCACGTTTTACCAGATTGCCCTGGATGAAATCGATCCCGCCGATCCAGAGTGCGGCGGCAGCTTGCGGATCCTCCACGGCCTGTCCGATCACCTGCAGGCCAAGCCGGTGCGCACGTTCGATGATCTCGCGCATTTCGTCACGATGTTCATCCGGCAATGGATTCTGCGCGAAATCCGCGGACAGGCGCACGAAGCCCAGCGGCAGTTGCTGCAGCAGCACGTTGGCATCGGCGCCGTGGTGGTATTGGCTGAGGCAAAACTGCACGCCTGCCGGCACCATCTGCTCGCAAAACTGGCGCAACACCATCGAATGCACCAGCGCTTCCTCAAGCCGCAGGTCGATGACCAGCGACGTCCCGTCGACGCCTGCGTGCTGCAGCTCGCCGGTCAGCCAATCGGCGTAGTGGTCCTGGCCAAGGGTGCGAGGGGATTGGGAAACGAACAGGCGCACTGGCCGCCCTTCCGCCCGCCGCCGCTGCATCAACGCAAGCGACTGCTCCATGGCCCAGCGATCGAGTTGCGGCAACAGTCCGGCGGACTCGGCGGCCGGGATGAATGCACCGGCAAAGTGTTCCGTCCCATCGCGGCCCAGCAATCGCAGCAACACCTGGAACTGCGCTTCGTCGCCGCCGGCCACCGCCACCACCGGCTGGAAAGCAAGTTGCAGGCCTTCGCCATCAAGTGCGGCACGGATCTCGCGGAGGATGTTGTCGTAGGCGTTCCCGGGCTTTTCGGGTGGCACGTAGGCCGCCACACCGATTGGCAACGTGCGCGCGCCGCGCGCCGCTTCCTCGGCTGCCGAAAGTACGCTGCCGGCATCGGCAAAGTCATGGCTGAGATGGGCGTGGCCGACGGTGCTGCGCAAGCGCAGGGCTTCGTTGCCTACGCTGAAATCGTGATAGCCGATCCCGTCGCGCAAGGTGCGGGCATACGCATCCATTTGCCCAGGGTCGTGCTGCGCCACGACGATCAGGAAGGCGTTGTCGCTGAGCCGTGCAACCGCATGGGTGCTGGCGATCTCACCCAGGTGGCGCCCGGCGTCGTTCATCAGCTTCTCGAAACCGGCGTAACCATAGCGATTGCGCAGGGCAGAGGCACTGCCGATCTCGAGCAGCAGCACGCCACCCTGGCGTGAAGGCAGTTGTGCGGCCAGCTTCCGCATCAGTACCGGACGCGTATACAGGCCCGTGACCGGATGTCGTTCGGGCTCGGCGGCAACGACCTGCTTGCGTTGCGAGGCACGCGAGCGCCGCACCCGGCTCTGCACCGCAGCGATCAGGTGGCGTGGTCGAACCGGCTTGAGGATGTAGTCGTCGGCACCTTTTTCCAGCACTTCCATCTGCCGCTCGGGATCCTGTTCGCCGGTCAGGAACACCACCGGAACGTCCGTAAACCTGGGATGCTCGCGGATCTGCACCGTCAAAGAAGTGCCGCTGGTGCCGGGCATGTGCAGGTCCATCAGCACCAGGTCGGGATCGAAATCCTCGAGGATGGCCATCATCTGCTCGGGCACGGCGACCACCTTCGGAGCCATGCCGGCGCCACGCAGGATGGCTTCGGCGAACATCGCCTGGCTGCGGTCATCCTCGACGATCATGATCCGGAACGGATCGTCAGGTGCGCTGGCTGCGGTTGGGTCGTCTCCTGTTTGCATCGGGTAGAGTCTTGCCTCGTCAATGATTGCGGGTAGTGCCGCCAGCGCATCCACAGCCTGGACCAGCGTTTGCGTGGCTTGCACGGGGGACGGCATGCTTGGTGCGGTGATGGCAGCATGCAGCAAATGCACCAGGAGTTCGAACATCCGTACCTGTGCAGGTTGCATGCGGTTGGCGGTGGAATGCAACTGGCCAACGTCTTCGCTCATCACGCGCAGTGCACCCGGGCGCCTGCCCGGGTTGCGGTGGCTTCGCATGCCGGCTCTCGATTTCGATCAGCCGAAGGCGCATGTGTTGCAGCAGTTCCGGTGCGCCGAAGTCCGCGACGGAAGACATCAATGACCCCCTGCGGGCATCCGATCCGGTTGGCACCCGCTCACCAGTGTGACGCAAAAACAGGAGGGATGGCGGCCAAATGCGCAGCCTGCATGGCTTCGGGCAGTTGCAACCAGCTGAAAAGCCCAGCCAGGCCAACCCCGAACACCGTCAGGTAAACCCGGATGCCGGCCAACCACGCCAGCAGCACGCCATTGGCGAACAGGTGTTCAGGCTGCATCGTGCGGCTCCCCGGCGCCCGGCAACGGCGCCACCGGGCTAGTCTATACGGCAGTGCGGCTTGACGCGGGCTGAAAACCCGGGCGTCATCCAGTGTATGCAGCCTGATCAAATCGCCCCTTTCGATGGACCTCGCCGCGCGCGTGGCAGTGGCCACCCGCGCCTGGGGTTTGTCCTGCTCCTGCTTGCCGCACTGGTGCTGGGCGGTTGGGGGGCCTGGCGCGCATTCGCGCCGCAGCCTGTCAATGCCGGGGAGCAGATCAGGCAGCAGGGCAGTCGCATCGACCAGCTTGAGCAGCAGGTTGCGACGCTGAACCGCTCCGACCAGATCAGCCGCCAGGCCAACAGCGAGCTGCAGGGCACGCTCGCCGAGCGCGACGAGGAAATCGCCAGCCTGCGCGCCGACATCGCCTTCTACGAGCGCTTCGTCGGCGCCACCGGGCAACGGCGCGGATTGAGCGTGCATGAGCTGCAACTGGTGCCCCAACGCGATCCGCAGCTGTGGCATGTCGTTGCGACCCTGACCCAGAACATGAATCGCGGCGCAGTCAGCCGTGGCCGCCTGCAGCTGATCGTGGAAGCCAGCGAGGGCGGACGCATGCACACGCTGGACTGGGCCACGCTGCGGCAGCAGAAGGATGCCCCCGGGCTGGACTATTCGTTCAAGTATTTCGAGCAGGTCGAAGGCGACATCGTGCTACCCCCGGGGGTGAAACCGGTGCGGGTGATCGCGCGGCTGGTGCCGGAGAAGGGCGCGGCGATCGAGCAGAGCTTCACCTGGGGGGATGCGGTTTCGGCGCCGCCGGTGGCTGGCGCGGACGCGCGCTGAGGACGCCTGGCGCGCCCGAAAGCGCGCGCCCTGGTTGAATCGGGTCAGCCGGCCCCCCATGCTGGTGGCATGGAAACCATGCGCATCGACCTGCCCACCCTTGATCAGGTGGGCCAAGCGGACCAGCCGCCGCCTCCGTTGGAGTTCACCGTTGCGGCCGCGGCCAAGGTGCGCCAGCTGATCGCCGAAGAAGGCAATGCCACGATCAAGCTGCGTGTCTTCATCCAGGGGGGTGGCTGTTCCGGGTTCCAGTACGGGTTCGAGTTCGACGAAGGCCAGAACGAGGATGACTTCGCCATCGTGACCGACGGCGCCACCCTGCTGGTCGACCCGCTCAGCCTGCAATACCTGGCGGGCGCCATCGTCGATTACTGCGAATCGTTGAGTGGCGCGCAGTTCGTGATCCGCAATCCCAACGCCAAGACCACCTGCGGTTGCGGTTCCTCGTTCACCGTATAAGTCCCCGTGAGCGCGCGCCCAAGCCCGTTTGCCTTTGTCGATGGCGCTCTGGATCGCGCTGATCTGTTGCGTGCCGATGCCGATGCGCTGCTGGCGCTATGGCCCCGGGCATCGGTGATCGTGCTGGACGCCGTTGGCCGCGCACATGCCGATGATGCCGGCAACCTGCAGGCGCTGACCGGCGCCGAGCTCGGTGGTGGGCCCGGCATCACCACCTTCCTGGGTCTGCGCGACGGCCAGGGCTGGTTCGCCGCCGATGCCGACACCCTGGCGCTGCACGCTCCGCAACGCATCGACCTGCGCACCGCCGCGGCACGCTGGCCGGCATGGCAGGCCAGCGCATTCGCACAGGCGCGCGCGCTCCAGCATTGGCACCAGCGCCATCGTTTCTGCAGCGCCTGCGGCGGCGCGATGCGGTTCGTCCGCGCGGGCTGGTTGGGCCTGTGCGACGGCTGCGGCAGCGAGCATTACCCGCGTACCGACCAGGCAGTGATCGTCGCGGTCGGCGACGGCGAGCGCCTGCTGCTGGGCCGCCAGGCCAGTTGGCCGGCACGGCGCTGGTCGCTGGTCGCCGGTTTCGTCGAGCCCGGCGAAACCCTGGAGATGGCGGTCGCGCGCGAAGTCATGGAAGAAACCGGCGTACGCGTGCGTGCGTCGCGCTACCTGGCTTCGCAGCCGTGGCCGTTCCCGGGTTCACTGATGCTGGGTTTCACCGCCGATGCCGATCCGGATGAACCCGTGGTCGGCGACGAACTGGAAGCTGCGCGCTGGTTCACGGCCGACGAGATCCGCGCCGGCTTGACCCGCGACTGGATGCAGGCCGATGGCGAATGCGACGACGGCGGCATCGTCCTGTCATCGCCGATTTCGATTGCCCGCCATGTGATCCGCGCCTGGTTGGAACACCACGACGCGGCCCGTGCGGCAGACGCGGGCATCGCAACGTAGAATCGGGGCATGGCTGCCACCCTGATCGCCGTCGTCGTCGCACTCGCCATTGGCCACCTGCTGCCGGACCTGGCCGCAGGCATTCGCCAGCACGGCTGGTACGACAACTGGTTGCGCTGGCTCAACGCGCAATTCCCGGAAGACAGTTTCTGGCGTGGGCGCTTCGGCATCGCGCTTGCCCTGGTGATGCCGCTGCTCGCCGTCGGCCTGCTGCAGATGGCACTCGACCAGCCGCTGTGGGGCTTCGTCGGCCTGCTGTTCGACATCATCATCCTGTTCTACTGCTGGGGTCCGCGCGACCTCGACCTCGACGTCGCGGCGATCATGGATGCGCCTGATGCCGCAACACGCCGCGCCGCAGCAGCGTGCCTGTGGCCGCCCAATGGCACCGTCCGGCTGGATGGCGGATCGTTGATCGAGGCGGTGTTCCGCAATGCGTTGCGGCGCTGGTTCGGCGTGCTGTTCTGGTTCTGGATACTGGGCCCGTTTGGTGCATTGCTGTACCGCCTGAGCGTGCTCGCCGCCGAACGTGATGAAGACCTGTTGCCTTCCGACACCGCTGCGGGCGCGCGTTCCTGGCTGACGATCCTGGAATGGCCGGTCAGCCAGCTGATGACCATGTCGCTTGCACTGGTTGGCAATTTCGATGCCGTGGTCGGTGCCTGGCGCGACATGGGCAAGCCCAGCCTGCTGCTCGACAACGCACTGCTGGAAACCGCCGCCCGTGCGAGCGTGCGCAGCGAAATCGCCGAAGAAGTGGGCGACTATTCCGAAACCGGCATCTCCAGCGCGACCGCGCTGGTGGAAGTATTCGGCGAACTGCCCGAGTTGCGCGATGCCATGAGCCTGGCGTGGCGGATCCTGATCCTGTGGTTGGCGATCATTGCCCTTTTCGTGATTGCAGGGTGGGTGAGCTGAGGCCGATTGCGCGGCATGGATCCAACGCTAAGCCGCATCCCCGCGCAGCGTCCGCACCCTGGCTTCCAGCAACTCGGCAGTCGCTTCGCGACCATCCACCGGCTCACCTGCCATCACTTCGATGTGTGCGCGGAACCTGCGTGGCACGCGCATCCGCGCGAGCCGCCCGCTTTCGGCAGAAGCGCCGCGCCTGCTCCACAGGCTGCCCCACATGTTGCGCAGTGCCAGTGGCACCACCGGCACCGGACGCCCGGCATCATTCGCACGCGCCAGGATTTTCTCGACGCCGGATTTGAACGCCGCGATCTCGCCGTCCTTCGTCAACGCGCCTTCCGGGAAAATGCAGACCAGCTCGCCATCGGCCAATGCGGCATCGACCGCATCGAACGCACGTTGCATCACCTCGGGGTTCTCGCGCGCACCGGCAATCGGAATGGCCTTGGCGGTCTTGAAGATCCAGCGCATCACCGGGATGTTGAAGATCCTGTAATACATCACGAAGCGCGCCGGCCGCGGCAGGCACGCCGACAGGATCAGCGCGTCCATGTAGCTGACGTGGTTGCATACCAGCAATGCAGCGCCTTCGTCCGGCACGTGTTTCTCGATGCCGTGCAGGCGCAGCCGGTACAGCGTGCGCACCAGTACCCAGCTCAGGAACCGCATCATGAACTCGGGCACGATCGTGAAGATCCAGATCGCCACCAGCGTGTTGGCGATGGCCAGCGCCAGGAACACCTGCGGGATGTTCCAGCCGAACACGCGCTGCAGGGCGATGCCGAGCAGTGCTGCAACGACGATGAACATCGCGTTCTGGATGTTCATGCCGGAAATCACCCGCGACAACTCCGTGCGCGGCGTGCGGCTCTGGATCAGCGCGTACAGCGGCACCACGAAGAAGCCGGTGAACAGGCCAATCCCGGTCAGGTCCAGCATGATCCGCCAACTGCCCGGCGTGCGCGCGAACTCCATGACGCTCAGGCCTGCGGCGAGCGCCTGACCCGGCCGCGCAAAGTACAGGTCCAGCATGAACGCACTCACGCCGAATGCGCCCAGCGGCACCAGGCCAATCTCCACCGTGCGCCCGGACAGTTTTTCGCACGATAGCGAACCAATACCCACGCCAAGCGAGAACAGCGCCAGCGCAAAGATGTAGAGATTCTGGGTGCCGCCCAGGTTGGTCTCGGCATAGACCGGCAACTGCGCGGTCAGCACCGTGCCGATGAACCAGAACCAGCTGACGCCCAGCACCGCGTTGCGCACCGCAAGCTGCTTGCGGGTGAGCTGCCAGATGCGCATGGACTCGCGCAGGATGTTCCAGCTCACCTTCAACTCGGGGTTGCCGGCATCCACCGTGGGGATGCGCCGCGCCACCATGTTGCCGGCGATCGCCAGCACGATGATCGATGCCGCTGCCACGTACGGCCCGGTTTCACCCGCCAGCTGGAATATCAGCCCGCCGAAAATCATGCCGACCAGGATGGCGACGGACGTGCCCATTTCCACCAGGCCATTGCCGCCGGTCAACTCTTCCGGTTTCAGCACCGACGGCAGGATCGAATACTTCACCGGCCCGAACAGGGTGGATTGCAGGCCCGTGCAAAACAGCGCCACCAGCAACACCGGCATGCTCTGCAGCAGAAAGCCCACCGCCGCCACCGACATCACCACGATTTCGATGGTGGTGGTGATCACGATGAGCTTCTGCTTTTCCAGCTTCTCCGCGATCTGCCCCGCAGTGGCGGAGAACAGGAAATACGGCAGGATGAAGATCGCGGGTGCCAGGTTGGCGTACAGCGCTTTTTCATTACTGCCGACTGCCATAAACGCCAGCAGGCCGATGATCGCCTGCCGGTACACGTTGTCATTGAACGAGCCCAGCGCCTGCACCACGAAATACGGCAGGAAGCGGCGCTGCTTCAGCAAATTGAACTGGCTATGTTCCGACATGCATTGCCCCGGCGTGGATGGGCGGAGTCTAGCGGAGGCGGCTGTGCGAAATGGGGTCAGAGTGAATTTCCTGCCCGTACGCTTCAATCGTTCCTGACCGTGATCAGGAAACTTCACTCTGACCCCTTTTCGTGAGCGTCATCCCGGCGTACGCCGGGATCCAGCTTTTGCCCTGGGACCACAACCCATCGCCAGCCGCTAAAGTGTCCGCCTGCTGACCAAGACGCCGGACATGTTCGAACAGACCTTCAAGAATATCGATGACATCCTGCACAAGGATGCCGGCTGCACCAGCGAGCTGGACTACACAGAGCAATCGTCCTGGCTGCTGTTCCTCAAGTACCTGGATGCGCTGGAGCGCGACCGGGCGATGGAGGCCGAGCTGGAAGGCAAGCCCTACGCCTTCCTGCTGGAAGATGCCTACCGCTGGGAACACTGGGCGGCGCCGAAAGCCAAAGACGGCACGCTGGACCACAACAAGGCGATGACCGGGCCGGACCTGATCGAGTTCGTCAACGGCAAACTGTTCCCGTACCTGCACGGCTTCAAGGCCCGCGCCAGCGGCCCGCAGACGCTGGACTACAAGATTGGCGAGATCTTCGGCGAGATCCAGAACCGCATCCAGTCCGGCTATAACCTGCGCGATGTGATCAACCGTGTCGATGAATTGCGCTTCGGCAGTCACGTCGAAAAACACGAGCTGTCGCACCTGTACGAAGCCAAGATCAAGAACATGGGCAATGCCGGGCGCAACGGCGGTGAGTACTACACGCCGCGCCCGTTGATCCGCGCCATGATTCAAGTGGTGGATCCGAAAATCGGCGAGCGCATTTATGACGGCGCGTGTGGCAGTGCGGGATTTTTGTGCGAGGCGTTCGACTACCTCAACAAGAAGGGCAAGCTTTCCACCAGCGATGCCAAGACCCTGCAGACGCGCACGTTCTACGGGCAGGAAAAGAAAAGCCTGGCCTATGTCATCGGCATCATGAACATGATCCTGCATGGCATCGAAGCGCCCAACATCGTCCACGCCAATACGCTGGGCGACAACGTGTTGGACATCCAGCCCAAGGACCAGATGGACGTGGTGCTGGCCAACCCGCCGTTCGGCGGCAAGGAGCGCAAGGAAGTCCAGCAGAACTTCCCGATCAAGACCGGCGAAACCGCGTTCCTGTTCTTGCAGCACTTCATCAGGAAGCTCAAGCCCGGCGGCCGTGCGGCCATCGTGATCAAGAACACGTTTCTGTCCAACACGGATAACGCCAGCGTGTCACTCCGCAAATTACTGCTGGAAAGCTGCAACCTGCACACCGTGCTGGACTGCCCGTCCGGCACGTTCCAGGGCGCGGGCGTAAAGACGGTCGTGCTGTTCTTCGACAAGGGCGCACCGACGCGCAGCATTTGGTATTACCAGCTGGACCCAGGCCGCAACATGGGCAAGACCAATCCGTTGAACGATGCGGATATGGCGGAGTTCGTGGCGTTGCAGTCAGGCTTTACGGTATCGCCGAAAAGCTGGCGGGTGGATGCGGCGGGGATTGATCCGGTCAGTTTTGATTTGTCGGTGAAGAATCCCGATGGTGGCGAGGTAGTGGTGCACCGCAGTCCGCGCGAGATTTTGGATGAGATTGCGATGTTGGATGTGGAGAGTGCTCAGGTGTTGGCCTCGATCCGAGGACTTTTGTAGTGCCTGCCAACCCAGAGAAGCGCAAGCTCCGTGATGTTTGCAAACTGATAAATGGCCGGGCGTATAGCAAGGATGAATTGCTAGCCGAAGGCAAATATCCAGTTCTGCGAGTTGGCAATTTCTTCACAAACAATAATTGGTATCACTCCGACTTGGAGTTGCCAGCTGAGAAGTATTGTGAAGCGGGTGATCTTTTGTATGCGTGGTCAGCATCATTCGGCCCCCGAATTTGGGTTGGGCCCAAGGTCATTTTTCATTATCACATTTGGAAAGTGATCCCGAATCGATCTCTGGTCGATCAGCGATTCCTGTACTACTTCTTCATGTGGGACACGGAACAGATCAAGTTGGATCAGGGCGCTGGTACAACGATGATTCACGTTGCGAAGGGATCGATGGAAGATAGAGAAATCGTCTGCCCATCATTGGCACAACAACAACGCATCGTCGCCATCCTCGACGAAGCCTTTGCGGGCATCGCCACCGCCAAGGCCAATGCCGAAAGGAATTTGCAGAATGCACAAGCCATCTCTGAGGCCTATCTTCGATCTATTTTTGATGAGCGTGGTGGTGAGTGGTCGTCCGTAACCCTTGGCGAGATTGCAGATTTTCGCAATGGGATTAATTTCACCAAGTCCAGTAAGGGCGAGCGGATTCGGATCCTGGGCGTGAAGGATTTTCAGAGCAATTACTGGGCGCCGGAATCCAATCTGGATAGCGTCACCGTGGATGGATCACTCGCAGAGCACGACTACCTACAAACCAATGATCTGGTTTTTGTTCGATCAAACGGAAATCCGGCGCTTATAGGTCGATGCGTCCTCATTGGCGATTTGAGTGAGCGAACAACGCACTCCGGATTCACAATTCGGGCACGACTAACAACGAATGCCATCGTTCCGACCTACCTGTGCCATTTTCTGAAATCGAGCGTTATACGTCAGGAAATGATCGATGGTGGGAACGGCGCGAACATCAAGAGCCTCAATCAGGGAACGCTTGCCCGTCTGTCAATTCCGTACCCATCGGCGAGTGAGCAGGAGCGGATTGTCAGTCAACTTGAGGAAGTCCTAGATCAATCGCAGCAGGCGCAATCCATCTACACCCGCAAACTCACCGCCCTCGACGACCTCAGGCAATCCCTGCTGCATCAGGCGTCTTCGGGGCAGTTGTAGCGGCAGCCGAACACCCCAGTTCGTCATCCCGGCGAACGCCGGGATCCAGCTCTTTTTGCTTTTCAGGTAGTCAGAGCTAGGCACACGCCAGATCAACTGCTGGATCCCGGCGTTCGCCGGGATGACGAGCAAGGGCCGTACGCCGGGATGATGAGCAAGGGCCGTACGCCGGGATGACGAGCAAGGGCCGTACGCCGGGATGACGAGCAAGGGCCGTACGCCGGGATGACGAGCAAGGGCCGTACGCCGGGATGACGGGCAAAAGCGCAAGCTCACCGCCCTCGACGAACTCAAGCAATCCCTGCTGCATCAGGCGTCTTCGGGGCAGTTGTAAGCCATGCCTGCCGCAATCAGACAACGCCGACCCCACCGCGCGGCAATCACCGTCTCGCCCACAGCGACACCCGCCCGCTAGAGTGGACCCTGCAACCGCCCGCCACGAGATCGGCCATGCAAAGCCTGCCCGCACAATTCGAGGATCACGCCATCCGTCGCGTTTACGACGAGGACACGGAGATTTGGTGGTTTTCGGTCATCGACATCGTCCAGATCCTCACCCAGCAGCCGGACTATCAGGCGGCGAGGAACTACTGGAAGGTGCTGAAAAACCGGCTGGCGAAGGAGGGCAGCCAGTCGGTTACAAAATGTAACCGACTGAAATTGCCGGCCGCCGATGGCAAGTCCTATCTCACCGACGTGGCCACTGCGCGAAACCCTGCTGCGGCTGGTGCAGTCGGTGCCCAGCCCCAAGGCCGAGCCGATCAAACTCTGGTTGGCCAAGGTGGGCTACGAACGCATGCAGGAAATGGCCGACCCGGCCCGCGTCGCTCGAACGCGCCCGCGAAACCTGGCAGCAGCACGGACGCAGCGAGAAGTGGATCCAGCAGCGCATGACCGGGCAGGAAACGCGCAACAAGCTGACCGACTACTGGACCGGCCATGAGATCAAACCCGGCGAGGAATTCGCCATCCTCACCAACCTCATCCACCAGGAGTGGTCTGGCGTCAGCGTGAAGCAGCACAAGGGCATGAAGGGCCTCAAGAGCCAGAACCTGCGCGACCACATGAGCGAGGCGGAGCTGATCTTCACGGCGTTGGCGGAGTTGTCCACCCGCCAGATCGCCGAAAGCGACGACGCCACCGGCATGACAGAGAACGCCGCCGCAGCGAAGGCCGGCGGCCAGTTGTCCCGGCGAGCACGGTTGGAGCTGGAAGCGCGTACCGGGACGAAAGTGGTGTCGTCGGAAAATTTCCGGGACCCGGCGTCCCCACACACGCCGTTGCCGGTCACGCGCAAGCCCGGCGCAAAAAAAGCCAAGGGCAGGAACAGGCCCGGGTAAAGTCTCCATCGGCCTGATTCGCTATCATCCGGCAGACCAAAGGGATGCACGGATTTGAACGAAGCCGAGACCCGCGCCGAGCATATCGACCCCGCCTTGAAGGCGGCCGGTTGGGGTGTGGTCGAAGGCAGCCAGATCCGCCGCGAGTTCGGCATCACCCAGGGCCGCCTGCAGGGTCACGGCGAGCGCGGCAAGCCCGAGATCGCCGACTACGTGCTGGTCTATCGCAACATCAAGCTGGCTGTGGTCGAGGCTAAAGCCTGGGGCAAGCCCTATACGGAGGGCGTCGGTCAGGCGAAAGGGTACGCGGCCAAACTCGCGGTGCGTTTCGCCTATTCGACCAATGGTCAAAAGCTCTACGGCATCGACATGCACGCCGGCAGCGAGGGCGATGTCGCTGCGTTCCCGACGCCGGAGGAGCTGTGGGCGCGCACGTTCGCGACGGCCAATACCTGGCGTGACCGTTTCGCTGCGATTCCGTTCGAAGACAAAGGCGGCACCTGGCAGGCCCGCTACTACCAGGACATCGCGATTCAGCGCGTGCTGGATGCAATGGCCGAGGGCCGTGACCGCATCCTGCTGACGTTGGCGACCGGCACCGGCAAGACCTTCATCGCCTTTCAACTCGCGTGGAAACTATTCCAGAGCCGCTGGAACCTGAGCGATTGGAAGCATGAGGGCGAACACACACGCCGCCCGCGAATTTTGTTCCTGGCAGATCGCAACATCTTGGCCGACCAGGCCTACAACGCGTTTTCCGCATTCGATGAAGATGCGCTGGTGCGAATCGCGCCGGATGAAATCCGCAAGAAAGGACGCGTGCCCACCAACGGCAGTATCTTCTTCACCATCTTCCAGACCTTCATGAGCGGGCCCGGCGAGACCCCGTATTTCGGCGACTATCCGCCCGACTTTTTCGACTTCATCATCATTGACGAATGCCACCGTGGCGGTGCCAAGGACGAAAGCAGCTGGCGCGAGATCCTGGAGTATTTCCAGCCCGCCGTGCAGCTGGGCTTGACCGCCACGCCCAAGCGCCAGAGCAATGCCGACACCTACGCGTACTTCGGCGAGCCGGTGTACAGCTATTCGCTGAAGGAAGGCATCAATGACGGCTTCCTGACCCCGTTCCGGGTCAAGCAAGTCGCCACCACGCTGGACGAATATCTATACACGCCAGACGATGCGGTGATCGAAGGCGAGGTGGTGGAAGGCAAGCGTTATGTAGAAAGTGATTTCAACAAGATCATTTTCATCCGCGAACGCGAGGAATACCGCGTCCGCAAGTTCATGGAGTTGATCGACCAGCGCGAGAAAACCCTGGTGTTCTGCGCCAATCAGGAGCACGCCCTACTGGTGCGCGACTTGATCAACCAAGTCGCCACCAGTACCGATCCGTTTTACTGCGTTCGCGTCACCGCCAACGATGGCGCACGTGGCGAGCAATCCCTGCGCGAGTTCCAGGACAACGAGAAAACCATCCCGACCATCCTGACCACGTCGCAAAAACTCTCAACCGGCGTGGATGCCCGCAACGTGCGCAATATCGTGTTGTTGCGGCCGATTAATTCGATGATCGAGTTCAAGCAGATCATCGGTCGTGGCACCCGCCTGTACGACGGTAAGGATTACTTCACGGTCTATGACTTCGTGAAAGCGCATCACCATTTCAGTGACCCGGAATGGGATGGCGAGCCGCTGGAGCCGGAGCCGCGCGCTGCGAATCTCACAGGCGAAGACGTCGACAAGCCGCTATCGGAACTACTGGGGCCGTTGGAGCCACGTCCGGTCAAGATTCAGGTCAAGCTTGCCGATGGCAAAGCGCGCCAGATCCAGAGCATGGTGGCGACCACGTTCTGGAGCGCGGAAGGCCGGCCAATGTCGGCTGCACAATTCCTTGAAAGCCTGTTTGGCGTGTTGCCCGAGTTCTTCAAGGATGAAGAGCAGTTGCGCTACATCTGGAGCATTCCGGACACCCGCAAAGCGTTGCTGCTGGGGCTGGCCGACAAAGGCTTCGGGCGTGATGCGTTGGCCGGGATGCAGGCGGCAATCGAGGCCAGCAACAGCGACCTGTTCGATGTACTGGATTATGTTGCTTTTGCACGCGCGCCAATCCCGCGCAGCGCACGCGCGATGCAAGCGAAAGCCAAGCTAAATGACAGCTACAAGAGCGACCGGCACCTAGCCTTCGTCGAATTCGTGCTTGATCACTACATCGACGACGGCGTGGATGAGCTGGGGCTTGAGAAGTTGACGCCGTTGCTGAAACTCAAATATCACGCGATCTCAGATGCGGCTGCAGACTTGGGAACGCCGGATCAGATCCGCAACGTCTTCGTCGGGTTCCAGAAGTATTTGTATGCGAATGGGCCGTGAGTCGCTGCCAGAACAAAAGCTGGACCCCGGCGTTCGCCGGGGTGACGGGCAACAGCAGAGAGAATCAATTTCATCCTTCCAATTCCTGCCTAACTATTCGATGACCCGTCTGATCATTCCCTTGCTTCTTCTGGTGTCGGCATGCAGCCCATCGCCTTCGCCGCCTGAAGCAAAGCGTCCGCAAAAAGCTGGGCAACCACTTGACCCTGTCGCCACCGCTGCACGACTTGCAGTGATCCGTGGCAATGCCATGCTTGGCAATCAGGAAGGCGTTCAACGTGGCATGGAAAACTTGAACGAGGACCTTCGCAAGTCGATGACGTTGGCCGATCCATCACGTCGCCTGGATCAGGAAGCCGCACGCAGTGCGGTACGCAACGTGGATGGCGTGCGTTCGGTGGTCTGGATCGACCACGAAAACCTGCTGGCCATCGTGACCCGCAACGACCAACGCAGTCAGGCAACGATTGATGCGATCTGCATGCAGCTGGAACCGCTTGGCGACACGCTTGGCGTGGTGGTCAATCTGCAAGGCGGGGCAGCACGCACTGGTGACGAACTCGAAATCCTGAGCCGCAATTGCCAGCTGGCACCCGGTGACCGCGCGATGCTGCAGCGCATCCGCGCAGTCGATGTGATTGATCCGCAGGTCCGTGCACAATATCGCGCCAATGCGGCATGGATAGAGGCGCAGGCGGCAGGCAACAAGGAAGCTGAAGAAAGCGCGCGAATCCTGAAGGCTTCGACGCCTGAGATGTGAGGTCTGAAACGGGGTCAGAGTGAAGTTTCCTGACAGACATTCCGGAACAACCGTTTTTCGCGGGCAGGAAATCCACTCTGACCCCGTTTCCTGCGGTTTTCGCGGGCAGGAAATTCACTTTGACCCCTTTCCGCCCGCTGGCCCTTTCGCCGTCACTTGACTCGCCTCCGTTTCAACAGGCAGGCTCGATGGCAGTCAAAGGGGACAGGGGACGTCATGAACAGGAAGATTCGATTTGCCGGTATCGCAACGGCGGTATTGGCATTTGCCATGTCGGGTGCCGCGCTGGCACGCGATAAGCAGTGTGATGCCGCGCTTGCTTTCTCGCAGATGCAATTCGAAGCAGGCATCGATATCGCGAGCTATACCCCCGACGAAATCCAGTGGCTGCTCGCGCACAAGAATCGCCCGGCCGTTTGTGCTGCGGTTCCCGCCAACCTGAAGGCGCGAATGACGGGGGAGTACCCCATCGCCAAGGAATCCCGCCGGATGAACTGCCATATCGCGATGGATTTCCTGCTGGACGCAAATGAACACGGCAAGCCGATCTCCGATGCAGAGCGCGAGTGGGGCGCCGGCTATATCGAGGCGGTCGAATCAGGTCAAGCCTGCGGCGAGATTCCACGGGCGCTGGCTCTGCGCGCGACCGGGCACCGCATTGTTGGCAGGGACATGAAGCAGTTCCTTGCCACGGCGATGGACAAGGCGAGTGACAGCGACGCGATGCTTGAAATCGCGATGGCTTATTTCTACGGAACGCTGGTCGGCAAGGACGCGCAGAAAGGCTATTCCTATCTGCAGAAGGCCAGCGGGATAGGCAATCCGTGGGCTGATATGGAGATCGCCGGGCTTTATCGCGCCGGCAAGATAGAAGGTGAGCCCAAGGCCAAGGCGCTCGACTACGCGCTGAAAGCTTCGGCCACGGATAACGGCATCGCCCATTTGCTGGTCGCCGATCTCTATTTCACCGGCGATGTTGTCAAAAGGGACAATGCCAAAGCGGTCGAATATTATTTGAAGGCAGCCAAGCGTGGAGAGCTTTACGCCACGCTGATCGCCGCCGACCTGCTGTTCAAGGGTGAGGGTGTAAAGAAGGATCGCAAGCAGGCGTTGGAATTGCTCCGTAACGCCTCCCATACCGGCGATACCAACGCCATGCTGTTGCTTGCCGGCATGATGTTGCAGCAGAAGGACCTGGTCAAAAACAAGGGCGAGGTCTGGTACTGGATTGAACGGTCACGCGACGAGGGTAATGCCCGCGCCGTCGCTTTCCTGGCCGAGAAACGCGGCGAACTCGAAGCGGCTTTCGTCCAGGCCGAATACGTTCCGCCCAAGCGGGAATGTCGTGAAATCCTGGTTTGCGACGTGTACAGCAATCGGGATGGCAGCCAACGCAGCAAGATCTGTTCCACCAAGCGCGACTGGACCACCTGCGACTACAGCCTGTAGGTGGGGATCGGCCTGCGACATGTAGTGACCAGTGGACCGGGTAAAAAGGGGTCAGAGTGAAGTTCCCTGACAAGGATTTCCGAACGACCACGCGTCGTCGGCAGGAAATCCACTCCGACCCCTTTTTACACTTTTCACTAGTTACATGACTGCTAGCCGCCTGCAATTGCCGCCCGGCCCATGGCTGACGGTGCTCGATGGGCTATGCGCACGGTTTCCGCAAATTGCGCGGGAGGTCTGGCTGGACCGTTTTGCGCGTGGGCGTGTGCAGGATGCACACGGAACTGCACTGGTAGTTGAGACGCAATATCGGGTGGGCATGGAGGTGCGTTACTTTCGCGAGGTGACCGAGGAGCCACGCATTCCATTCGATGCGCGCATCGTATTCGCCGATGCAGACCTGGTGGTGGCGGACAAGCCGCATTTCCTGCCGGTGATGCCGGCCGGGCGGTTTGTCGCAGAGACCTTGTTGTCTCGGCTGCAGGCGCAACTGGGCAATCCGGACCTGGTGCCATTGCACCGCATTGATCGCGAAACTGCCGGGCTGGTGCTGTTTTCTGCACGCGCTGAAACACGCGCGATGTATCAGTCACTATTCCCGCAGCGCGCCATCCAGAAAATCTACGAGGCGATCGCACCGCCGTTGCCCGTGCTGTCGATGCCGCATGTGCATCGCTCGCACTTGCAGGCGGGCGCGCCGTTCTTCCGGATGTGCGAAGCAGATGGCGTGCCCAATAGCCACACCTGCATCGACGTGATCGAACGGCGTGCGCACGCGTGGCGTTATGCCCTGCAGCCGGTCACCGGTCGCAAGCATCAATTGCGCGTGCACATGGCGGCGCTGGGTGCTCCCATCGTCAATGACCGCTTGTACCCGGAACTCCGTCAGTACGCGCCGGATGATTTCTGCCGGCCGTTGCAGTTGCTGGCCAAGGTGCTGCGCTTTGTCGATCCCGTCGACGGCAGGCCACGCGCGTTTGAAAGCAGGCAAGTGCTGTCGATCGAATAGGGAAATGGGGCCAGCGTGAATTTCCTGCCTGCGGCAATGGGTCGCTCCGGCATCGTGATCGGCACCGCGACGATGTCGGCCTGACTTAAACGGGCTGGATGCGCCGGCTCAACCGCCGGCGCGTTCGCGTTCGATCGCGCGCCAGCCGATGTCGCTGCGATGGAATTCGCCATCCCAGTGGATTGATGACAGCGCGGCGTATGCACGCTGCTGCGCTTCGCCGACGTCATCGCCCAGCGCACACACGCACAGCACGCGACCGCCGCTGGTGACCACGTTGCCATCGGCATCCAGCGCGGTGCCGGCATGGAACACCTTGCTGCCGGCTGGCAGCGTCGAATCAAGCCCATGGAGCACGTCGCCGCCGCGTGGCGTGTCCGGATAATTGGCCGCCGCCATCACCACGCCCAGCGAGGCCTGTGGCAGCCAGCGTGCTTCGGTGTCATGCAGGCGGCCATCAATCGCGGCCTCGACGAGTTCCACCAGATCCGAGTCCAGTCGCAGCATGATCGGCTGGGTTTCCGGATCACCGAACCGCACGTTGAACTCGATCACCTTCGGCGCGCCGTTGGCGTCGATCATCAAGCCGGCGTAGAGGAAGCCGGTGAACGGGATGCCGTCGGCGAGCATGCCTTGCACGGTCGGGTTCACGACTTCGCGCATCACGCGGGCATGCACGTCGGGCGTGACCACCGGCGCCGGCGAATACGCGCCCATGCCGCCGGTGTTGGGACCGGTATCGCCATCGCCGACGCGCTTGTGATCCTGCGAGGTCGCCATCGGCAGTGCGGTCGTGCCATCCACCATCGAGATGAAACTGGCTTCCTCGCCATCGAGGAATTCCTCGATCACCACGCGCGCGCCGGCAACGCCGAATGCATTGCCTTCGAGCATGTCGCGCACCGCGGCTTCGGCTTCGGCCAGCGTCATCGCCACGATCACGCCCTTGCCGGCGGCCAGGCCATCGGCCTTGATCACGATCGGCGCGCCTTTCTCATGCACGTAGGCGAGGGCCGCATCGACATCGGTATGCACTGCGTAATACGCAGTCGGGATGTGATGTCGTGCCAGGAAATCCTTGGCGTAGGCCTTGCTGCCTTCCAGCTGCGCGGCAGCGGCGGTTGGTCCGAAGATGCGCAGGCCGGCTTCGCGAAACCGGTCCACGACGCCTGCGACCAGCGGTGCTTCGGGGCCCACCACGGTCAGCTCGATGCCTTCTTCGCGCACCAGTGCGAGCAGGCCGTCGATGTCGGTGGGCTTGATCGCGACGTTGCGGCATTTTGGTTCGCGCGCGCTGCCGGCATTGCCGGGCGCAATGATCACTTCATCGACGCGCGGTGATTGCGCGAGCTTCCAGGCCAGCGCGTGTTCGCGTCCGCCACCGCCGATCACCAGAAGTTTCATGCGCATCAATGCCGGAAGTGGCGGATGCCGGTGAACACCATCGCCAGGCCATGTTCGTCGGCGGCTTCGATCACCTCACTGTCGCGCATAGAACCACCGGGCTGGATCACTGCCTTGATGCCGGCTGATGCAGCGGCATCGATGCCATCGCGGAACGGGAAGAACGCATCGGATGCCATCACCGAGCCTTCGACCTGCAGGCCGGCATCGACCGCCTTGATGCCGGCGATGCGCGCCGAGTACACGCGGCTCATCTGGCCGGCGCCGACGCCAATCGTGTGCTGGTCTTTCGCATAGACGATTGCATTCGACTTCACGAACTTGGCCACGCGCCAGGCGAACAGCAGGTCGCTGAATTGTTCCTCGGTCGGGGCAAGTTTGGTGACCACCTTCAATTCGTCGCGGCCGACTTCGCGGATGTCGCTGGTCTGCATCAGCAGGCCGGATCCGACGCGTTTGACATCAACAATATTCTTGCCTTCGCCATGCGGAATGCGCAGCACGCGCACGTTGGCCTTCTTCTTCGCGTAGGCCAATGCCTCGTCGTCGTAATCGGGTGCGATCAGCACCTCGACGAACTGGCGATCCAGAATGACCTTCGCCGTCGCGGCATCCAGCCTGGTGTTGAACGCGATGATCCCGCCGAACGCGGAGGTCGGGTCGGTGGCGTAGGCCGCCTCGTAGGTGTCGGCACAACCAAGACCCTGGGCCACGCCGCAGGGATTGGCATGCTTGACGATCACGCAGGCCGGCAGCGCGAACTGGCGCACGCATTCCCAGGCGGCATCGGCATCACCCAGGTTGTTGAAGCTCAGTTCCTTGCCCTGCAACTGGCTGAAGGTCGCCAGCGTGCCCGGTACCGGCCACAGGTCGCGGTAGAACGCGCCATGCTGGTGCGGGTTTTCGCCGTAGCGCAGGTCCATGACCTTGACGAAATTGGAATTGTTCTGGCTGGGGAACAGCGCTTGCGTGCCATCGGCCTGGATCGCGGACAGGTGATTGCTGATGCAGGCGTCGTAGAAGGCGACGTTGTTGAACGCGGCCACGGCCAGCTCGAAGCGGGTCTTCCCCGACACCGCGCCATCGTTCGAATTCAATTCTTCGACAAGGCCGGCGTATTGCGATGGGTCGGTGGCGACCGCAACGCGGGCGAAATTCTTCGCGGCACTGCGCAGCATCGCCGGGCCGCCGATATCGATGTTCTCGATCACGTCCTCGAAGCTGCTGTCGGGATTGGCCGAAACCGCCGCGAACGGATACAGGTTCAGCACCAGCAGGTCGATCCTGTCGATGCCGTGCTGCGCCATCACCGCATCGTCGGTGCCGGCACGCCCGAGCAGGCCGCCATGCACCATCGGGTGCAGGGTCTTGACCCGGCCGTCCATCATTTCCGGAAAGCCGGTCGCCTCGCTCACATCCTTCACGGCAAGGCCGGCATCGCGCAGCGCCTTGGCGGTGCCGCCGGTAGAGAGCAGTTCCACCCCATGCGCGGCCAGCGCGCGGGCCAGGTCAAGCAGGCCGGTCTTGTCGGAGACGGACAACAGGGCGCGACGCACGGTCACTGGGGGGCCGGACAAGTGTTGGGTGTTCATCGGGGAGGGTTGCAGCGGGGAAGTGCGAATTATACCGGCGGCCTGTTTCAGCCGATGTTGTAGTCGCGCAGTTTCTTCCGCAGGGTGGCGCGATGGATGCCTAGCATCGCTGCGGCGCGGCTCTGGTTGCCATCGCAATGCTGCAGCACTTCGAGGAACAGCGGGATCTCGAGTTCGCGCAGCGCGATGTCGTAAAGGTCGTCGGTACCGCAGCCGTTGAGGTCGCGCAGGTAGCGGCGCACGGACGTTGCCACGTGGTCACGCAATGGCGCGCGATTGGCGTCCGGACGTTCGGCGGTCACGTTCAAGCGGGATCCCTCGTTGCGATGCCGCATCGAGTTCAACCATCGATGCGCGGTGGCCAGTCTAGCGCGATGTGCTTTCGAATGTCGCCGGCTGGCCGCATTCATTGGCGAAATTTCGTGACCGGCCGCTGATTGCACGTGACCTGCTTGCGCACGGTCCTGCCAAGGCGAGCGGGTTCAAGTGGATGGCCGTGCGAATTACTCGAAACGGAAATCGAAGGCCACCACGCCGGATCCGGGCTCGATGATGTCGAACGCAAGTTGCGCGGCCTGTCCGGGCTGCAGCAACGTGGTTTCTGGCGCGTGGCCCAGGTAGTCGCGCGGGATGAAGCGGCGGCTGCCGAGCAGGCGACCGTTGGCATCCGACAGGCTGAGCACCAGCACCGGCCAGGGCTGCGGCCAGTCCGCATCGTTGCGGATGCTGGCCTGCACGCGCAGCGTGCCGGGATGGCCGGGCACGGCGATCACGTCGCGCGAGAGCATCATGAATGCGCCGGGTTCGTGCCAGGCAGGCACGTCGCAACCGGTGACATCGCACACCGCCGTCACCACCGGGCGCCATTGCGCATTGGCCGCAAGCCGCGTGCGTTCGCTGAAGAACAGTTGCGTCGCGAGCAGCAAGGCCAGCACGATCAGGACGCTCCACTCGCCGATGGGGCGGCGCTGTGGTGCGGGGGCTTCGACGAAACTCGGCGCGCGGCTCATGCGCGGCGCACGCCGTCGATGCGGACCCAATCGTCCTGGCGGGTCACGCGAAGGTCGTCGAACCAGGCGCCGTAGCGCTGCAGCAATTCGTCTTCCTGGCCGGACAGGATGCCCGACATCGCGATGCGGCCCGCGGGCGCAACCCGTGCGGCGAGCGTGTCGGCCAGCGCATCCAGTGCCGAGGCCAGGATGTTCGCGACCACAATGGGGTATGTCGTCGTGCCGGGTTCGTCCTGCGGCAGATAGGTGTCGATGGCCAGGCCATTGCGCTGCACGTTGTCAGCGGTGGCGGTCAGGGCCTGCGGATCGTTGTCGACGCCGACCGCGCGCGCCGCACCCAGCCGCAATGCGGCGAGCGCGAGGATGCCGCTGCCGCAACCGAAGTCGAGTACCGCGCGTCCCTGCAATTCGCCACGTGAAGCAAGTTCGTCCAGCCATTGCAGGCACAGCGCCGTAGTCGCATGCGTGCCCGATCCGAAGGCGAGGCCGGGGTCGAGCCGCACGACCGCAGCGTCCGCGTTATCGGCGTCAGCGGGCAAGTCGTGGTTCCACGGCACGATCCATGTGCGCGCCCCGAACTGCATCGGATGAAACTGGTCCAGCCAGGCGCGTTCCCAGTCCTGGTCCTCGACCGTCTCGAAGCGCAGTTGGGTCCAGTCGAGTCCGGGATCGAACGCTTCCAGCGCGGCCAGCAGCAGCAAGCCGTCGCTGTCGGCATCGAACAAGGCCGTCAGCTGCATCTCGTGCCAGAGCGGGAGTTCGCCGACGCCGGGCTCGAAGATGGCCTGCTCGTCGGCAGCGTCCAGATGCGCGTCCTGCAGGGTTACCGCGAGCGCGCCGACATCCTCCAGCGCGCGTTCGTAACGCGGTTGCCGGGCTTCGGTACAAGGCAGGCTGAGTTGCAGGTAGGGCATCTGGATGCAGGTCTGGAGCCGACAGCCATGGTCACCGGCTTGCCCGATCCGGGCAAGCCCTGTGTGCGGACTTGCGGCTCAGCCGCCCAGGATGCCCTTCAGCAGCCCCTTCATCGACGGCTTCTTCTGCGGCTGTTGCTGCTCGCCGTCCTCGTCATCATCCATCTGCTGCATGTTGCCGAAGTCCAGGCCGAGGATCGATGTGGCAGTGGACTTGGCGCGCAGGCGCACGCTCCATTCCGGGTGCCATGGCTTTTTCAGGTCGGCCGGCCTGGGCGGATAGGTGATCCAGCTCTCCGGACCATAGGCGGTCATCATCAGCATGCCCGGCATGGCGCCCTGGCTGCCCGGGGCGCCGGCGAAGATGCCCCTCGGAATCGTGCAATTGGTGGCGCTCGGGGGCAACAACACTTTCTGCTTCAGCCATTTGTCGATGTAGCTGCCTGTCAGGAATGCGTGCAGGTCGCTGCCGGCGCCGGCCACGTCGGCACTGCTCCAGGTGACCAGGCTGAAGGAGTTCTCGCTTTTCACTTCCATGTGCATGCCGGTGATGAAATAAGCGCGTGCACGATCCACCGTCTGCCAGCTCAGGCCGATGGCATCGGTCGGTTCACCCTGCGAGCGCAGGGCGAGCTTCGGCATGAAGTCCGCGCTTTGCTGGACCTGGAACTGCATCGAGGCGGGGATGCCGTCGCCCACCATCGCGTGGTCGCCGGCCAGCCGCGCGCCGTTGGGGACCTGCATGCCGTGCTTGCGGTTTGGCCAATAGACATAACCCGGCTTGAGGTCGATGTCGCGATCCGGTGCGAACAGACCCTTGGACAGGCTGCCGGTGGCCTTGAAATCCATCCCCTGCATGCCGCCCTTGGCGTTTACGGTGCCGCCCTTGACCTTGAACGTGGCGACCTTGGGTTGGCCCGGTCGCACGGTTGCGCCGCAGCCCCAGTATTCGGAGATCCTCACTTCGACATCGGGGATCTTGCCCTGGGGCGTGTCGCCCTTGGTGGGGGTGGGCGGTTCGATCGGGATCAGGGTCAGTGCCTTGCCGAGGTTCAGCCCGCCGGGCACCAGGTCTTGTGCTTCGACTCCCGGCTTGAGCGCGTTGTGCAGGGCGATGTCGAGATACTGGCCGGTCATCCCGCCGATGCTGCGCGCAGTCGGGTACGTGGGTTTGCTGGCGTCCGCGCCGCCCATGCGCCGGGCCATGAAGCCACCAAGGCCCATCATGCCGCCCATGTCCGGCATCCCGGCCATGTTGTGCGTGGAGACATCGATATACAGGTTGGTCGGTGGGGTCTTGCCCTGCTGGCTGGCGGCTGGCACGGCGGCCAAGGCGCTGACGACAGCGATCGCGGCGATATTGCGACGTTGCATGTGACACTCCGACAGGGATCTGCGTTATTTCATCAAGCGTAATATGGCGGCGAAACCGGACACGCCGCGCTAGAGAATCGAGAGCGTTTTTTCCTTGCGTTCGGCCAGGCGCATTTCCAGATAGTGGATGTTCTGGCCGCCGGCCTCGAAACCCTTGTCGGTGAGGATGCGCTGCTGCAGTGGCACGTTGGTCTTGATGCCGTCCACCACCATTTCACTGAGCGCCACTCGCATGCGTGCAATCGCCTGCGCGCGGTCGGCGCCGTGCACGATGAGCTTGCCGATCATCGAGTCATAGTTCGGCGGCACCCGATAGCCCTCGTAGATGTGCGAGTCCACCCGCACGCCCGGGCCGCCCGGTGAATGGAAGTGGGTGATCAGGCCGGGCGACGGCATGAAGCTGTCCGGGTCTTCGGCGTTGATCCGGCATTCAATGGCATGGCCGCGGATCACCACGTCGGACTGCCTGATCGACAGCTTCTGGCCCGATGCAATCAGCAGCTGTTCGCGTACCAGATCAATCCCGGTGACCAGTTCGGTGACCGGATGTTCGACCTGGATGCGGGTATTCATTTCGATGAAATAGAAGCGCCCGTCTTCATACAGGAACTCGAAGGTGCCAGCGCCGCGATATCCGATCCGGATGCAGGCTTCCACGCAGACCTTGCCGATCTCCGCGCGCTGCGCGTCGTTGATGCCGGGTGCGGGCGCTTCCTCGACCACCTTCTGGTGGCGTCGCTGCATCGAGCAGTCGCGTTCGCCCAGGTGGATCGCATTGCCCTGGCCGTCGGCGAGCACCTGGATTTCCACGTGGCGCGGGTTCTCCAGGAACTTCTCCATGTAGACCATGTCGTTGCCGAATGCGGCCTTGGCCTCGGACTTGGTGGTTGCCACCGCCGTGGCCAACGCAGCCTCGGTATGCACCACGCGCATGCCGCGCCCGCCGCCGCCGCCGGCCGCCTTGACGATCACCGGATAACCGATCTCTGCGGCAATCTCGATGTTGGTCGCGGCATCGTCGCCCAACGGGCCGCCGCTGCCGGGCACGCAGGGCACGCCTGCGGCCTTCATCGCGCGGATCGCCTCGACCTTGTCGCCCATCAGGCGGATGGTGTCGGGCCTGGGGCCGATGAAGATGAAGCCGGATTGCTCGACGCGTTCGGCGAAATTGGCGTTCTCCGACAGGAAGCCGTAGCCGGGATGGATGGCCTGGGCATCGGTGACCTCGGCCGCGGCAATGATCGCCGGCATGTTGAGGTAGCTGTCGACCGAAGGCGCCGGACCAATGCAGACGGATTCGTCCGCCATCGCCACATGCTTGAGGTTGCGGTCGACCGTGGAATGCACGGCCACCGTGCGGATGCCGAGCGCGTGGCAGGCGCGCAGGATGCGCAGCGCGATCTCGCCGCGGTTGGCGATGACGACTTTATCCAGCATCGCCGCGTCAGCCGATGACGAACAGTGGCTGGTCGAACTCGACCGGCTGCCCGCTCTCGCACTGGATCGCCAGCACGGTGCCGGACACGTCGGCTTCGATCGGGTTGAACATCTTCATCGCCTCGATGATCCCCAGCGTTTCGCCGGCCTTGACCGCCTGGCCGATGCTGACAAAGGCGGGTTTCTCCGGCGACGGGCTGGCATAGAAGGTGCCGACCATCGGCGCGCGCACCACGTGCCCGGCCGGCAGTTCGCTGCCGTGCGGCTTGTGGCTGCCGCCGGTGGCAGCATCGACCGGGGACTGCATCGGCATCGCCTGCACGCTCGGCGCCTGCAATGCAGACGCGGCGTAATGGACCGGCGCGGCTTGCTGCATGCCGCCGGCGTTCACCGGATAGGAGGGCATCCGTGCCAGGCGCACGGATTCCTCGCCTTCCTTGATTTCGATCTCGGCCAGGTTGGATTCTTCCAGCAGTTCGATCAGCTTCTTGATCTTGCGCAGGTCCATCAGCGATACCTCTTTGGCTGTTTTCCCTCGCCTGCTGCTGCAGGGGAGGGAGGGGTGGGGTTGCCCTGGGGATTGGCGCTATCTGGCGTCAACTGGCGCGTGCAGAGAGACGTTTGATCGCCTCGTCCAGGGCATGACGATAGGAGTCGGCGCCGAACCCGCAGATCACGCCGACCGCCAGGTCGCTGAAATAGCTCTGGCGGCGGAACGCTTCGCGGGCGTGCGGGTTGGACAAATGGATTTCGATGAACGGAATGGCGACCGCGGCCAGCGCGTCGCGCAGCGCGACCGAGGTGTGGGTGAAGGCGGCCGGGTTGATCAGGATGAAGTCAGTGCCGTCGGTGCGGGCGGCATGCACGCGTTCGATCAGCACGTGTTCGGCGTTGGCCTGCAGGTCCTGCAGGCTGTGGCCGGCTGTTTCGGCGTGGTTGCGCAGCTCGTCGTTGATCTGCTTGAGCGTGGTCCGGCCATAGACGTCCGGCTCGCGGGTGCCGAGCAGGTCGAGGTTGGGGCCATGCAGGACGAGCAGTTGCGCCATCGACAGCGGACGATCCGGAAAGCGGACGGCAGTGTCCCGCACTGCGGGAATGCTGTCCAGTTCGACGAAGTTCAGTCGATTTATCAGGTTTTAAACACGCGTTTGAGTTGCAGCTCTAATCCGGGTCAGGGTGTTGCCCACGCTGCAATGGCTTGCTTGTCGTTGAACGGGCCGATTTTCGTCTTCAGCAGCCGGCCCTCGGCGGACACCAGGATCGTGTAGGGAAGCACGCCAGCCGGGTTGCCCAGGCGTACGCCCGCGTCGGCCGGGCCAGGCGCATCGACCAGGGTGGGATAGGTGATGCGGTGCTGCCGGAGGAATGCGCGCACGGCAGTGGCGTCATCCAGTGCGATGCCGATGACGTGCACGCCACCGGGCCCTTGTTCGCTGCTGAAGGCCTGCAGGTCCGGCATTTCCTTCAGGCAGGGCGCGCACCAGGTCGCCCACAAGTTGACCAGCGTGGGCTTGCCGCGCCAGGCATGGGGAATGCGGGTGGCAGTGCCGTTGGAATCTGGCAGGCTCATGTCGGGCACGATGTCGCCACGTTCGGCGACGATCACGCCTTCTGGCGGCGTCGGCGCTCGCGACTTCAATACCGCGTCCAGAACGCGCTGTCCGGGCTCGGTGCCCGCCAGCCGAGTGGCGATGGTGGGATCGAAAAACAGGCTGGCGCCTGCACCGGCAAGAGCGGCAACCACTGCCACCAGCAGGATGTTCCGATTGACCCTGCCGGAAGCTGCTGGCGCCGGCCTCATGGCGTGCCTTCGGCGGCTTGCCTGAGTGCATCCTCGACGAGGCCGGGCGTAACGATCACCGGCAGGATGCGGCCTTCACCGCCGCCATGCGGATACAGCACATACAAGGGCACGCCGACTGCCTTGTGCACCTGCAGGTAGGCGGTGATGGCCGGATCGACATCGGTGTAGTCGCCGGTCATGTAAACGGCATTCGCGGCCTGCATCGCATCGCGGAAGCCGTCGCGGGCGAACACGGCCTTCTCGTTGGCCTTGCAGCTCACGCACCAGTCGGCGGTCATGTTGACGAAGACCACGCGCCCTTGTCCGCGCAAGTCCGCCAGTTGCCGGGCGGAATAGGCGACCTGCTCCAGCCCGTTGCTGGTTCCGGTTGCAATGCGATCCGCCGGTTTCTGCAGGCGATGCAACATGCCCAGCGGCCAGGTGGTGCCGAGCGCGGCCAGCATCGCAAGCAACAACCAGCCGCGGTTGCGCCCGCTGCGCGCCCGGGTCCAGGCCCAGGCAGCCAACGCCAGCGCGATGGCGCTGGCCAGCCACAGGCCGACCGCATCCGCTCCGCGCTGCTTGGCCAGCACCCAGACCAGCCAGGCTGCGGTCGCATACAGCGGAAACGCCAGCAACTGCTTGAAGGTGTCCATCCATGCGCCGGGCTTCGGCAGCCGCTGCGCAAGCGCGGGAATGAAACCGATCAACAGGAATGGCAGCGCAAGCCCGAGCCCCAGCATCGCGAACACCAGCAGGCCACCCAGTGCCGGGCCGGTGAACGCATACGCCAGCGCCGCGCCCATGAACGGCGCCGTGCACGGGGTGGCCAGCACCACCGCCAGTACGCCAGTGAAGAAATCGCCGCTGGCACCACTGCGCTGCATCAAGCCACTGCCGCGCTGGCCGATGCCGATGTTGGCGTACCACAGGCCGGACATGCTCAGGCCGAGGGCGAACACCACCAGTGCCAATCCCGCGACGACCAGCGGCTGTTGCAACTGGAAGCCCCAGCCCAGCGCCAGTCCTGCCTTGCGCAGCGCCAGCGCGAGTGCGCCCAGCGCGACGAAACTGGTCAGCACGCCGGCGGTGTACCAGAGCGCATGCCGACGCGCGTGCTGCAGGCTTTCACCACTTTGCGCCAGCCCCAGCACCTTCAGGGACAGCACCGGCAACACGCAGGGCATCAGGTTGAGGATCAGTCCGCCGAGCAGGGCCAGCAGCAGCGAGGCCAGCAGGCCGGGCGCGGACTTGGTGGGCGTGGCACTGGTGGGTGGCGGCGGCGTGCGGGCGGTCTCGTCGCCGGTTTGTTGCGCGGTTTCACTGGCAGCAGATGCCTCGGAACTCGCAATGTCCTGCAACGCAGGTACGGTCGATGCGGGGTCTGCGGTTACCTGCGCAGCGCTGTCGGTGTTGGCAGGTACCACGGCAACCGGCGTCAATACGCCTGCCGGCAACGAGATCGCCAGCCGCCGGGTCATCGGCGGATAGCAGATGCCGCCGGTCTGGCAGCCCTGCAGGTCGACGATCAGCGTGCCTTTCGCAGCAGCCGGTTGGGTGCGGGCAACCGGCACGGTGATCTCGACCTGGTCGAAATACACCGCCACGTCGCCGAAATATTCGTCGCGGTACTGGCTGGCTTTCGGCAACTTCGCTGGCGGCGGCAGGGTGGCCGACAGACCGGTCCCGGCGTCGAGCTTCACCGACAGCTTGTCGCGATACAGGTAGTAGCCGTTTGCCGGAGTCAGCCGCAGCAGGATGCTGTTGCCGTCGCCCGCGATCGCTTCCACGGTGTAGGCGCGTTCTTCCGGCAATGGCGCGGCATCCACAGCGCCAGCATTGACTGCATTGCCGAGCCCGAACAGCCCGCCGCCACTGCGTTGCGGCAGGCCCGACAGGTGGGTGCCGCTGCCCGCAGCCGCGGGTAGCGCGACTTTGAGCGTGCGGGTCTGGGGCGGATAGCAGACCCCGGCATCGGCGCAGCCCTGGTATTTGATCGTCAGCGTGGTGCTGGCCTTGCCATCGCGGGCGATGCCGGTCAGGACACCGGCGAGGGAGCCGCGGTAGGTTTCGACATCGCCGAAGAACTCGTCATGGTGCTTGTCGCCATCCGGCAGGCTGAGGCTGGCGCCCGTGAATGCCGCGTCGGCCTTGACCGCGGTGCGATGGCGATAGAGGTAGTAGCCATTCGCGATCGTCCAGCTGACCTCGATCCGGTCGCGCGCGGTCGCCTTGGCCGACAGCACGAACACCTGGTCGACCGGTGGCAGGTCGATGTCGGCGGCGAAGGTTTGCATGCTTGCGGGCAGGCACAGGGCCAGCGCGAGCGTGGCCAGCCAGCGGCGCAGTCGGCGAGGGGGGGGCATTGACGACATCGGCGGCGAGATCCTTGGCATTGGGCGTGGATGGCTTGCGCAGGCACATAGGGTACGGCAGCAGGCGATTTCGGTTGCGTCGGCGCTCTGCCCCTTGAAAGGCGCGCCGGCTGCCCCATCTCGGAGCAGTCCGGGTTCGCCCGGTTTTCATGTCCGCACATTGGCACTCGGTACGGCCGACTGCTAAAATGGGCGGGTTTTTCCACTTCAATCAAGCACTTGTCGAGGTTGTCATGTCCAATATCAAGCCGTTGTATGACCGCGTGGTCATCAAGCGCATGGAAGAAGAGAAGTTGTCCGCCGGCGGGATCGTGATCCCGGATTCGGCCACCGAAAAGCCGATCAAGGGCGAAGTCATCGCCGTGGGTGCCGGCAAGGTGCTCGACAACGGGCAGGTCCGCGCGCCGCAGGTCAAGGTCGGCGACAAGGTCCTGTTCGGCAAGTACAGCGGCACGGAAGTGAAGCTGGACGGCACCGACCTGCTGGTGGTCAAGGAAGACGACATCTTCGCGATCCTCTGATCGGTAGAGGTTGCACGTCGCTTTCGTACCCAAACTGTCATTCCGGCGTACGCCGGCCGCTTTTCGCAGCCCTTGTGGCTGTGTATCCAGCTTTTGATCGATCAAGGATTCAAGTGCTGGATCCCGGCATTCGCCGGGATGACAACAGACAAATACCAAACCACATTCTTTCGAGGTAATTACCAATGGCTGCCAAGGACATTCGTTTCGGCGAAGATGCACGCTCCAGGATGGTGCGCGGCGTCAACGTGCTCGCCAATGCCGTCAAGGCAACACTCGGCCCGAAGGGCCGCAACGTGGTGCTGCAGAAGAGCTACGGCGCTCCGACCATCACCAAGGACGGCGTTTCCGTCGCCAAGGAAATCGAGCTGGCCGACGCATTCGAGAACATGGGCGCGCAGATGGTGAAGGAAGTCGCGTCCAAGACCTCCGACATCGCCGGTGACGGCACCACCACCGCCACCGTGCTGGCGCAGGCGTTCATCCGCGAAGGCATGAAGGCGGTCGCCGCCGGCATGAACCCGATGGACCTCAAGCGCGGCATCGACCAGGCGGTGAAGGCCGCCGTGGGCGAGCTGAAGTCGCTGAGCAAGCCGTCTTCGACCAGCAAGGAAATCGCCCAGGTCGGCGCGATCTCCGCCAACTCCGACGCCAACATCGGCGACCTCATCGCGCAGGCGATGGACAAGGTCGGCAAGGAAGGCGTGATCACCGTTGAAGAAGGTTCCGGCCTGGACAACGAACTCGACGTGGTCGAGGGCATGCAGTTCGACCGCGGCTACCTGAGCCCGTACTTCGTCAACAACCAGCAGTCGATGTCGGCTGAAATGGATGATCCGTACATCCTGCTGCACGACAAGAAGATCTCCAACGTGCGCGACCTGCTGCCCGTGCTGGAAGGCGTGGCCAAGTCCGGCAAGCCGCTGTTGATCGTGGCCGAGGAAGTCGAAGGCGAAGCACTGGCGACCCTGGTGGTCAACACCATCCGCGGCATCGTCAAGGTCGTTGCGGTCAAGGCGCCGGGCTTCGGTGATCGTCGCAAGGCGATGCTGGAAGACATGGCCACCCTGACCGGCGGCACCGTGATTTCCGAGGAAGTGGGCCTGTCGCTCGAGAAGGCCACGATCAAGGATCTTGGCCGTGCCAAGAAGATCCAGGTCACCAAGGAAAACACCACGATCATTGATGGCGCCGGTGAAGCCGAAGGCATCCAGGCCCGCATCAAGCAGATCAAGGCGCAGATCGAGGAGACTTCCTCGGACTACGATCGCGAGAAGCTGCAGGAGCGCGTGGCCAAGCTGGCCGGCGGCGTTGCGGTGATCAAGGTCGGTGCCGCGACCGAAGTCGAGATGAAGGAAAAGAAGGCCCGCGTCGAAGACGCCCTGCACGCAACCCGCGCTGCGGTGGAAGAAGGCGTGGTCCCGGGCGGCGGCGTTGCACTGATCCGCGCACTGCAGGCACTGGGTGAGCTGAAGGGCGACAACGTCGACCAGAACCACGGCATCAACATCACCAAGCGTGCGATGGAAGCGCCGTTGCGCGAGATCGTCGCCAACTGCGGCGAAGAGCCGTCGGTCGTGCTCAACCGCGTCACCGAAGGCAAGGGCAACTTCGGCTACAACGCCCAGACCGGTGAATACGGCGACATGATCGAGTTCGGCATCCTGGACCCGACCAAGGTCACCCGCACCGCGCTGCAGAACGCCGCGTCGATCGCGGGCCTGATGATCACCACCGAAGCAATGGTGGCCGAGGCCCCGAAGAAAGACGAGCCGGCCATGGGCGGTGGCGGTGGTGGCATGGGCGGCATGGGCGGCATGGATTTCTAAGAAAGCCTGCTGCAGCCTTCACTCCCTCTCCCGCTTGCGGGAGAGGGTTGGGGTGAGGGTGGTCATGCAACACACGAAACCCCCGCCGCGAGGCGGGGGTTTTTGTTTGCCTGCCGGATGTGGTTCCGCGGGTGCCGATGCCGTAACGGGCGCTGTGACTGGGAGCTGCAACACAGATTCAACGCAACTGCATGGTAACTTTGGCAAAGTCCGAATCCCGGGTTGCAGGTCACCCTGGAAGCCAGCACGGAGTATCAGATGACGCTTGGCGAAACCGGTTTCCGCATGATGTTCGAGCGTACCGCCGACGCGCTTGTCGTGCTGGACGTTCGGGAAGGCCAGTTCATCGACTGCAACCAGGCAGCGGTGGACATGCTGTGTTGCGTGGACAAGCGCGAGGTGCTGGCACAGCACCCGGCGCGTTTTTCGCCGCAATTCCAGCCCGATGGCAGGCGCTCGTCGGAAAAGGCCGATGAGATGATTGCCACTGCCGTTCGCGAAGGCAGCCACCGCTTCGAATGGGTCCATTGCAGCGAGCACCGCGCCGACTTTCCGGTCGAGGTCCTGCTCACCCTGATCGTGATGGGCGGGCGGCAACTGATGATCTGTACGTTGCGAGACATCACCGAGCAGAAGCAGGAGCAGAAGACCCAATCCGCGTTGCGCCAGATTTCCGAGGCCGCCCATTCCACCGCGACGCTGACCGAAATGTTCGGCCGCATCCACCAGATCATCGGCGAGTTGTTGCCGGCCCGGAATTTCTTCGTTGTCCTGTACGACCAGGTCCGGGATGTAATGAGCTTCCCTTACCACGTGGATGAGTACGACCCCCCGCCGGAACCACGCAAGCTCGGCGACGGTACCCTTTCGGCGCGGGTGATCATGACCGGGGAGGCGCTGCTGTTCACCCCGGAAACGGAACGAAAAGGTCTCCACCGACAAACCACGACAGTTGGTACCGATTCGCTGGATTGGCTCGGCGTACCACTGAAGTCGCAGTCCCGCACCATCGGCGCGCTGGTCGTGCAGAGCTATACCGGCGATGTCCGATATCAGGAAAAGGACAAGGTCCTGCTCGAGTTCGTGTCCAGCCAGGTGGCCACGGCGATCGAACGCAAGCAGGCGGCCGACGCCTTGTTCGCATCCGAGAAACGTTTCCGGCTGCTGTTCGAGCACAACCTGGCCGGGGTGTTCCGCAGTCTGCCCGACGGCCGGCTGCTGGAGTGCAACGACGCGTTCGCACGGATGCTCGGCTACGAATCCAGGGACAAGATCCTCGGCGTCAACACCAAGTCCTTCTATTACGAAGAGGGGGACCGTGAACGCTATCTGGCGCACTTGCGCACGTATGGCTCGATCAGCAATTCGGTGATTCACGTGCGCCGTGCGGATGGTGAGGAAGTCTGGGGAATGCAGACGGTCAACCTGATCCTGGATGACCCGGGCCATCCCGAGGTGCTGCAGGGAACCATGATCGATTTCACCGAGCGCAAGCAAGTAGAGCTGGCGCTCGTTTTGAGTGAATCGCGGCTGGAAGAGGCCCAGCGTCTCGCCCACCTGGGTAGCTGGACCTGGGATCTTGCGAGCAACATCTTGAGCTGGTCCGACGAGTTGTGCCGCATTTATGGCGTGCCGCCGGCACATCATCACCCCACCTTCGAAGACTTCCTGAATCGGGTCTACCCCGAAGACCGCGCGGCAGTGGAAGCGCGGGTGGCGCAAGCAATGCTGGACCGCAAGCCCTTCTGCCACGAAACCCGGATCGTCCGGCCAGATGGCGAGATCCGCACCGTCCTCGACCAGAGCGAAGTCCTGGAGGACAACCAGGGCCGGGTGACCGGCATGGCAGGCGCCTGCCTGGACATCACCGATCGCAAGCTGCAGGACATCCTGGAGCAGGATCGCCGCCTGATCCTGGAGCAGGTGGCCCAGAGCCAACCACTTCCGGAAATCCTGGCCCATATCGTGCGCATGCTGGAAGCGCAGATTCCCGCCACGCGCGGCTCGATCCTGCACCTGCGCGATGGCCGGTTATGGCTGGGGGCCGCGCCGCATCTGCCGGAGGCCTACAACCTCGCGCTGGAGGGTGTCGCCATCGGGCCGTCGGTCGGATCCTGCGGTACCGCCAGTTACAGTGGCCAGACGGTGATCACCGAAGACATCGCCACCGACCCCCGCTGGGATGGCTACCGGGAATTGGCCATGTCCCATGGGCTGCACGCCTGCTGGTCCATGCCTATCCCGGCAAGTGCTGGCGGTGTACTCGGGTCACTTGCCATTTACGCTGACCAACCCGCCGGCCCGAGCCAGCACGACCTGGAGTTCATGAGTACCGGAACCCGGCTCGCTGCCCTGGCCATCGAGCACCGGTTGCTCACCGATCAGCTGTCACATCAAGCCCACCACGATGCGTTGACCGGACTGCCCAACCGGCTGTTGTTCCACGATCGCCTGGATCAGGCCCTGGCTCAGGCCGAGCGCAAGAAGCTGCAGGTGGCCGTGCTCTACATGGACCTGGATCGGTTCAAGGCCATCAACGATACATTGGGCCATGCATCGGGCGACGCGTTGCTGCGTCAGGCCGCTGGCCGGCTGCAGGCCTGCATCCGCAAGACCGACACGCTGGCGCGACTGGGCGGCGACGAGTTCACGGTGGTGTTGAGCGAACTGAACGACTCGCAGGATGCGATGCGCGTGGCGACCAAGCTGATCGAGGCGATGCGTGCCCCGTTCCATGTGGATCAGAACGAGTTGTTCGTCACCCTCTCGCTGGGTATCAGTATCTATCCCGATGATGGACGCGACAGCAACACACTGATGACCAATGCCGACGCGGCCATGTATCGCGCCAAGGAAACGGGCCGGGACAATTTCCAGTGGTTCGCCGCAGAGATGAATATCCTGGCGAAGGAACGCATGAGCATGGACGGCCAACTCCGCCACGCGTTGCGATTGGGGCAGTTGAGTCTGCATTACCAGCCGCAATGCGGTGAGGACGGCGAAATCCAGGGCTTCGAGGCATTGATGCGCTGGCAGCATCCGACCCTGGGCATGGTGTCACCGGCCCGTTTCATCCCCCTGGCCGAATCCAGCGGCCTGATCGTCCCGTTGGGCGAATGGGCGCTGCGCACGGCCTGTGCCCAGATGGCCGCCTGGCGCCAGGCCGGTCATTCGGACTTGCGCATCGCGGTGAATGTGTCGGCCGTCCAGTTCAAACGCGCCGATTGGGTCGATACGGTGCGCCGCGCATTGCACGACACGCAACTTGCCCCCGAGGCCCTGGAGTTGGAGATCACCGAGAGCTTGCTGCTGAACAGTCTCAGCGAAACCTCCAGCAACCTGTTCGAGCTGCGCGATCTGGGCGTCGGCGTTGCGATTGACGATTTCGGCACCGGCTACTCGTGCCTGGCCTACCTGCACAAGCTCCCGGTCACCACGTTGAAGATCGACCAGGCCTTCGTCCGCGAGATCGGGCTCCAATCCCTGCCGGGGCAGGAGGAGGCGCCGATCATCCGCACCATCATCGCGCTGGCCCGCAATCTCGGCATGGGCGTGGTGGCCGAGGGCGTGGAGACGAGCGTCCAGCGCAATCTGCTGCTGTCGCTGGGTTGCGAAAGCCTGCAGGGCTACCTGTTGCACCGCCCGATGCCGGTGGAGCAGGTCGAGCTCCTGCTCGATCCCGCGGGCATCGCAGGCGCAGCGCTGTGCAAGCCGACGGTGTCCTCGCCATGATTGGTTTCTTCGAGGAAATCAGGCGTCGCAGCGTGCTCCGGATCGCGGGCCTGTACCTGACCGGCGTCTGGTTGTTGTTGCAGATAGCCGACACTGTGCTGCCCATGCTCGACGCGCCTGGCTGGATGGCGCGCACGCTGCTGCTGGCGCTGCTGATCGGGTTCGTGCCGGTATTGGTGCTGGCCTGGGCCTTCGAGTGGACACCAGAGGGGCTGGTGCGCGACAGCGACGCAACCCGCGACCACGCCGCGAATGCGCGCGCCGGCAAGCGACTGGACCGCTGGATCATGGTCCTGCTAGCGCTGGCGCTGGGCTACTTCGCGGTGGACAAGTTCCTGCTTTCGCCCGAGCGCGAACAGACCCGCATGCAGGCCGCGCTCCAGCAAGGCCGCAGTGAGGCCATCGTTGCGGCGTACGGAGACCGCTCGATCGCGGTGCTGGCATTTCGCGACATGAGCGAGGGTCGCGATCAAGGTTATTTTTCCGAGGGCATCGCCGAGCAGATGCTCAACCTGCTCACGCGCGTGCAAGGCCTGCGGGTTACGTCGCGTACGTCGGCGTTCTCGTTCGCCGGCAAGGACATGAACATCCCGACAATTGCGCGCAAATTGAACGTTGTCTACGTCCTCGATGGTTCGGTACGCAAGGCAGGTGACCAGATCCGGATATCCGCGCAACTCATCGATGGCCGTTCCGACACGCAGTTGTGGTCGCAGACGTTCGACCGTCCGATCAAGGACATCTTCGCGATCCAGGACGAGATCGCGGCGACCGTGGTCGAACAACTGAAGATCGAGTTGCTTGGCGCCCCCCCGACGGTGCGCAAGACCAGACCGGAGGCGCTGCAGTTGTACCTGCAAAGCCTTGCGGCCTACCGCAAGCACACGCCCGCCTCCTACGAACAGTCCAGGATGCTCGCCCGCGAAGCGCTGGATATCGACCCGACGTACGTCGATGCCTGGAACATGTTGTCCGTGGTGTACAGCAGCCTGGCGGGCCTGGGGGTGATGTCGGACGAGCAGGGTTATCCGCTGGCGATCGAGACGGCGCGCAAGGCCCTGGCAATCGATCCGGATTCGGCCGATGCCTACGCGGAGCTGGCGCAGGTCGCGCTGACCGCCGACGACGACCAGAAAACGGCGGCACGCAATCTGCAGAAGGCATTGACGCTGGAACCCAACAACATCTACGCCTTGGGCGGGGCCTCGACCCTGGCCAAGAGCCTGGGTCGGCTCGACCTCTCGATACGGATCCAGCAACAGGCGGTCGAGCGTGACCCGCTGATGTCCAATGCGCACTCCGAGCTATGTTTGGCCCTGTTCCAGTCCGGTCGGATCGACGACGCCATCGCCGAGTGCCGAAAAGCGCTCGAGCTCGAGCCGGACCGCATCGTCACGCATTACACGCTGGCAACGGCCATGCTGGCCAAGGGCGACGCACGGCAGGCGCTGGCCGAAGCGGACGCGGAACCCTTCGAGCCATTCCGCATGTTCGGCCGGGCGATGGCCTTCCACTCGCTGGGCGAGCATGCACGCTCGGACGCCGAGCTCGCCGCGATGATCGGCAAGTACGAGAAGGACGCCGCGTACAACATCGCCTACGTCGAAGCCTGGCGCGGCAACGTGGACCAGGCCTTCGCCTGGCTGGACAAGGCGGTGGTCTATCGCGACTCGGGGTTGCCGTTGATCGCGGCCGATCCTATGTTCGCCAACCTCAAGGGTGATCCGCGCTGGCTGCCGTTCCTGCGCAAGCAGGGCAAGTCGCCGGAGCAACTGGACGCGATCCCTTTCGAGGTGCCGGTCTTGCCGGCTCGAACAGGAGACGTCCAAGGCCATTGATGGGGCGATGCATCGAACCGGGCTTCAATGGTGTTTTTGCAGGTCTCGTTTACCCTGTCTGCCTCCCACCACTTGCCTGTCATGCCGATGAGTCCCTTGTTGCTGGACGTTCGCGTCGCGAAATCCCCTGAGGTGTTGGGTCAGCAGGCGGCCGAGGCCACCCGGCTGCTGCGGCGTGGTGATCGCGCCGGCGCGCTAGAGATCTACCAGCAGGTATTGGCAGCGAAGCCACGACATCCATCGACATGGAGCAACCTTGCAGCGCTTGCGGTGGGTTTGGGTGAAGCCGGCGCAGCCCGTTCGCATGCGTTGCGCGCTTTTTCGATGGACCCTCATCATGTGGACGCGGGCGTCAATTACGGCGTGGCCAGCTGGCATGCCAACCAGCGACGTGATGCCGAGCGTGCGTTCCGGCATGCATTGGTGTTGTCGCCCGGGCTGGAGGCTGCGGCCTTGAACCTGAGCCTCATGTTGCGTTTACTGCCAGACAACACGCGTGCCGCAGAAGTGCTGGCGACCGCACTGCAGCAAAACCCGGGATCGGTGCGCATGCAGCAGGCGATGGCCGGCGTCTGTCGCTTGCTGGGTGATACCGAAGCGACGCGAGTGCATGCCGTTGCGGCCCTGTCGGCGTTGCTACCGACTTTGACACCTGCGCCAGGTCCAGACGATGGACCCGAGCCGGAGAACGATGAGTCACAGCGCAAACTTCTATCGGTGATGACCGAAACCTGCGACAGGCTGGAAGCAGGAGGCATTGCCTACAACCTGATCGGCGGGGTGGTGTTGGGGATCGTCCGCCAAGGGCGGCCTTTTGCCGGTGACAAGGACCTCGACCTGGGTTTGCCGTTCGATGTCGATCGCGAACGGGTGGCGTCGCTTTTCACGACGGGCTATACGCTGATTCAGGTGCCGAATCCCGAGGCGGCACGGCGCTGGTGCCTTGGTTTCACGCATGAGGCTACGGGTGTGGGGGTTGACCTGTTCTTTACAGAGCCGGTGGATGGCAATCTGCGTATCTGCGCGGGCTGGCCGGATGACCTGTTGTTCGACGAGCCGGAGTATGTGATCGGCAAATTCCACTGGCAGGGGCGTGATTGGCCAGTACCGGCTCCAGTGGAGGACTATCTGGCGTTCCTTTATGGCGTGGATTGGCGCAGCTCTACGCGTGAATTCGAGGGCCATACCTACGACAAACGCTGGTTTGACACGCAGGTCTCCAGTCCTTCGCTGACAATCGGGTCGACTCCGCGCGCACTAAACCTGGGCTTGCTGCGCATGCTCGGTGCACTTGGCGAGCAGCGCTGGCCGAAGGCATTGGCCTTGTGCGACCAGCTGCTGGCGAGGCAGCGGATCATCGAGGTGGAGCACGTGCGCAATCGCCTGCTGAAGGCAGGAATTGGATAACCTGTCGGATATCGACAGGGGGTGTCGTGAGTCATCTGCAACTGGAAGTCCGGGTCGCCAACTCTCCGGAGTTGGCCGCACGTGCCATCGAACAGGCCACACATACGCTGTCTGCAGGCGACCGTAGCGCCGCCATGCAAGCGTATCGAGCCGCCGTGCAGGCGCGCTTGAAGCATCCGGTCAGCTGGTCAAATCTGGCTGCGCTCGGCATCGCCCTGGGCGATAGTGAAGGTGCCTGCCAGCATGCGCGACGCGCATTGCAACTGGATGCGCGAAGCAGCGATGCGTGGGTGAATTTCGGCGTCGCCAGTTGGCATGCCGGGCACCAGCGCGATGCGGCGCAGGCCATGCACCAGGCCCTGACGCTCAGTCCTGGTCTTGAAGCGGCGGCCCTGAACTACAGCCGGATGTTCCATTCGCTGCCGGACAACGTGCGTGCTGCAGAAGTGTTGGCAACGGCGCTGCGGCACAACCCGAATGCATGGCGGTTGCACCAGGCCGACGCGGAGATGGCACGCCTGCTGATGCAGCATGATCGCGTGCGCAGCTCGATTCTGCGGGCGCTGCACCTGCGGGTGAAAACGCTCGACGCGACCCAGCCGGGAACCAGCGGCCTGGGCTCACCAGCTGGCGCGGATGTGCTGAGTGCGCTGCACGTCGCCTGCGATCGCCTTGATGTGTTGGGCGTGAACTATCACTTGATGGCCGGCACTTTGCTGGCGATCGTCAAGGATGGCGCGCTCTTCCCGCATGACAAGGACGTCGACCTGGCATTGCCGGATCTGGACGATGCGTCACGTGAGCGGGTGCGCGCCAGCTTTTCCGAAGATCCACAGTTCCGCATGTTTCCGCGCGCACCTGATGGAAGCGGGCGGATCGGTGTGATTGGTGTGATTCACGACGCCACTGGTGTCGGCATCGATCTGATGTTGCCGATGCGCCTGACCGACGACCGTATGTGCAACGGGATCGGCTGGCCGGATCGGCTTGAATCCGTGCTGCGCCCGTATGCGATCGGCACGCTGCATTGGGATGGTCGCAACTGGCCGGTGCCGATGCCGACGGAGCAGTACATTGAAGATGTTTATGGTACGAATTGGCGCCAGCAGGTATGCATCGAAGCTGGCGTTTCCTATGACCGTTGCTACAGCGACACGGCGATATGCAATCCCAGCCGAACCCCCGAATCGATGCCGCGTGCAATCACCCTGGGAATAATCCGCCTGATGCATGCACTGGACGCGCGCGAATGGGCCAGGGCGGTGGCGTATTGCGCGCAAGTACTGCATCGCGAGCCATTGCCTGAAGTCCAGGCGGTCTTGAATAAGCTGCAAGCTGCTGGCCATGACGGATTGCGCTTCGATGGCTGAGGTGGCGGTGTCATGCCTGATTCCAGCTGCAGGTGCTGGCGAACGGTTAGGGCTGGGGCCGAAGGCATTTCTGGAAGTGGATGGCCGCCCGCTGTTGTGCTGGATCACGGAGCGGGCGCTGCAGGTTGCCGATGAAGTGTTGGTGACAGTGCCGGCAAACCTGGTCGACGCAGCGACGGCGATGTTGCCCGCGTGTCGGGTGATGACGGGTGGTGCGACGCGACAGGACAGCATCGCCTTGCTGGCAGGGCAGGCGAGTGGCGAGTGGCTCATCGTGCATGATGCGGCGCGGCCATTCGCAAGTCTTGCCCTGTTGCAAGCGGTGCTTGAAGCCGCACGTCGCACGGGATGTGCCGGCGCGTTCCTGGATCCGGAAGTGCCGGTGGCACGCCTGCGCGATGGGCGCGTGGTCGAAGCCTATGCGCATGACGAGGTTGGCGTGTTCCAGTCGCCGCAGGCGTTTTCGCGCGAGAACATGCGGGCGATGCTCGCCTGCCAGGCAGATGTACCCGGCTGGTACGGCCAGTCCACGATTCAGCTCGCACTGTTGGCCGGTGTGCCGGTACACGTGGTGCCAGGCGAAAAGACCAATATCAAGATCACCACGATGGACGACTGGCAGCGCGCCTGCCAGCAGGGAGATTTGCTGACATGAGTTCCGGAAACATGCCCCGCGCCCAGCACCCGGCGCTGTTTCAATGGGATGCAGCATTGGGTTTGCAGGACTACATCCGTGCACGCTATCGGGTGACTTCGATCCACGACGGTGAATCCACCGCGATGGCGATGGCGATGGAACAAAGCTGCGGCACATCGGCGATTGCCGGCCATGTCGTGCCGGACATGCTGGGCGACTGGACGATCCGAGTGCTGAACGTGCAGGCAGCGGAGACATTGCCTGACTCCGAGCTTCGCCCCTATCACCTTGCGACCGAGGTCTATGCCGAGCAAGGTGGCGCCGAGCGCGATTGGTTGGTCGAGCTGGCGATCCCGCACCGCCTGCTCGCCGGAAAACCCGGCCAATTGTTGAACGTGGTGGTGGGCGAATTGCCGCGCCTCGGGTTCCTGACCCGTTTCCAGCTGCAGGCGATGGATTTGCCCGATGATTTCGGACTGGGTCCCGGTTTCGGGGTCGCCGGTATCCGCAAGCATTTCCATCGCGCAACGGGCCCGCTCCTGTGCCGATCGATGCGCCCGGCGGTCGGCCTCGATATGCAGACCATGGCCGGATTGCATCGTGCCGTGCTGGCAGGCGGCTTCCACCTGGTGAAGGACGACGAGCTGCAAGTCTTCGCCGACAACCAGGTGTTCCGCAAGCATGTACAGGCAATGGTGGCGGCGCGTGACGAGGCACGTGAAGCCACCGGTGAATTCAAGGGTTACCTGGCCAACCTGATCTGCGAACCCTGGGAGCTGACCGAGCGTTGGGACATCCTCGATGAGTTTGGCGTGGATGCAGCGCTGGTCGCGCCCGCCATCCAGGGCCTGGGCATCGTGTCGATGCTGGCGCGGCATCGCCGGCGGCCGATCCTGGCCCACAACAGTTTCAGCGACTTGCTGACCCGGCATCCGCGCTGGGGTATTGCCCATGACGTGCTGGAAGGCTGGATGGCCTGTCTGGGCGCGGACTGGTACGTCACCACCGGCGAGCGGGGCCAGATCGAAAGCATCAATCCGGGAGGGCAGGCGAAACGCCCTGGCCGCGCCATGCCGATCCTGCAGGGTGGCAAGCATCCGCAAGGCCTGCCGGACTACCGCGCTTCGGTGGGCAGCGACGACTACATGCTGATCGTGGCGTCCTGGGTGGATTCGCACCCGGACGGGCTGGAAGCGGGCGCGCGCATCTTCCGTGAAGCCGTGGACGCGCAGCAGGCGTGATTTCGGTCCGTGCATTCGATGATTGCAGGCGTCATGGAGTTCCCGCAATCCGGCGCTTCCTGATTTCGGGTTGAGCAACTTTCTGTTTGAATTGAATTGCGAGGTCGGTTCTTGTCATTCGAAGTTCGGATATCCAGGTCGCCGGAGTTGAGCGCGCGCGGCATCGAGCTCGCAACCCGGGCATTGAGTGCGGGCGACCGGGTTTCTGCAGAACACGCGTATCGCACAGCGATGCATGACGGCCTGTTGCACCCTGCCAGCTGGTCAAACCTGGCTGCGCTGGGGATTGCGCTGGATGACGTCGAGGGTGCTCGTGAGCATGCAAAGCGGGCTTTGGCACTCGATCAAGCCCAAGCCGATGCATGGAACAATTTGGGTGTGGCGTGCTGGCATCTCGGCAAGCGGCGTGATGCCGCAAAGGCCCTGCATCAGGCTCTCGTGCTGGCTCCGGGGCTCAAAGCGGCGGCGCTCAATTACAGCCTGATGCTGCGCAGCGTGAATCGACTGGCGCAGGCACGGGACGTGCTTGATGGCGCGGCAAGGCACGCACCACGGGATTGGCGCCTGCAGCAGGCACTCGCGGAAATCGCGCGCTTGCAGGGTGATGCCTCGGCGCTGCGAAGACATGTGCTGGCGGCGATTGCGGGGTTCCCGCTTGCGGGAGCGAGCGAGTCTTCGATCATTCCGGAACCTCCCCCGGAAGCAATGAGTGGCAACGAAGTCGAGGCCGCGCTCATGGCAACCGCGGATGCGCTGAATGACGCGTCCGTGCCATTCCACCTGGTTGGCGGGACCTTGCTGGCGATTTACCGTGATGGTCGACCATTCCCGCATGACAAGGATATCGACCTCGGCATCCCGTTCGAATGCGATCGAGACGTGATCAGTGCGGCGTTCGCGGACGGCTTTGCACCGATGCAACCTGTCGACAGTGAGCCTGCATTGGCGTCACGGCCATGGGTAATGGGATTCACCCATGTGGCGACCGGTATCGGTATCGACCTGTTTTTCATCCAGCGGCGCGAGAGCTGCATGCACAACAAGGTCGGGTGGCCGGATCATCTGGCTTCGGAAGTACCTGTTTACGAGGTGCAGACGCTGCGTTGGCAAGATCGCGATTGGCAAATCCCGTCGCCGCCCGAGGTCTACCTTGAAGGCATGTACGGGCCGTCCTGGCGAACCCCGATCCGGTTTTTCGATACCCAGCTGTCCAGCCCGTCATGTACTGCCGAGGCGTTGCCGCGTGCGATCAACCTCGCCTTGTTGCGGTTGCTGCAAGCACTGCAACAAAAAAATTGGGAACAGGCGTTGGCGCTTTGCGCGCAATTGTCGGCGCGTGAGCAGATGACCGAAGTGGAAAAGATCACGGCGAAATTGCGCAAGGACGCCACGGCATGATGCGGCCAACCTTGGGGGTTTCGTGCCTGATCGCGGCCGCAGGTTCCGGAGACAGGCTGGGTCTTGGGCCGAAGGGTTTGCTGGAGGTTCGTGGTCGCCCGCTATTGGGCTGGTTGGTGGACAAGGCCATTCAGGTCGCTGATGAAGTGTTGGTGGCGGTGCCCCTGGAACAAGTGGATGCCATGGCGCAGCACTTGCCGGGGTGCCATGTCCACGCTGGCGGCAGTACCCGCCAAGCCAGTCTGGACCTGCTGGCCGACAAGGCCCGCGGGCGGTGGCTGATCGAGCATGACGGCGCACGTCCGTTCGTCAGCGTCGGCTTGTTCAAGTCGGTGCTGGAGGCTGCGCAGCAAACCGGTTGCGCGGCAGCTGTGCTGGATCCGGAGGTGCTGGTGGCAGTCCTTGCCGAAGGCATGCTGAGCGGCATCCACCCGCGTGAACAGATGGGGTTGACCCAGACCCCGCAGGTGTATTCCCGTGAGCTGCTGCAACACGTGAGGCAACTGCAGGTGCCGGGCGACGCGGGAGGTGAGATGACAGTCGTCCAGCGCGCTGTTCTCGCAGGTATTCCAGTGCATGCGGTGCCAGGTGAGCGCACCAATATCAAGCTCACTACGTCCCAGGATTGGGCGGTATTGGAATATTTTCAGTCCCTGCTTTGATCAAATGAATCGAGCTGCACGTTGGACAACGACATTTGGAGATCAAGTTGTGGTGCCGGGGCCCCATCAAGCGGCGATTCCTGTAGATGCGTGTCGTCAGACTGCCCCGTACCTCGCCAACGGCTACGCCCTGATCGCTGTGTCGGTCGGTTAGCGCGTGTTCGTGGTGAACAGGATTAATGGACTGCGGGGTGCATTTTTGCAGTGCAGCGTGCAATCACCATAACGATTCCTTCACACTTGCGGCGCGTCCCGACGTGGGGGAGGGAGCAGGCCCGCTACTGGTGAAAACCGGTGCGGGCTTTTTAATTCACACGCGTTTCGTCTTCGCAATGCAGGTATCTAGCTGGCCGGCACCGTGCGCAACTGCGCCCAGGTGCGAAGCGCCTGCACCTGCTCGGCCATCATTACCGACAGCGGTCGGGTATCGCGCACGGCCTGGATCAGGGCGTGGGTGTCGATGCCGGTACGTGCGGCATGCGTGGCATACAGGGCGCTGACGATGACCTGCTCGATCTCCGCGCCGGAGAATCCATCCGACGCAGCGGCCAGGGCCGACAGGTCGATGTTGTCGCGCGACAGCTTCCTGCGGTCCAGGTGCAGCGCGAAGATTTCGGCGCGCGTGGCGGCATCAGGCAGGTCAACAAAGAAAATTTCGTCGAAGCGACCCTTGCGCAGGAGTTCCGGCGGCAGGTCGTGGACCTGGTTGGCGGTGGCGACCAGAAACACCTGCGACTTGCGTTCGGCCATCCAGGTCAGCAGATAGCCCAGCACCCGTCGCGACAGGCCACCGTCGCCTTCGCCGCTGCTGGGTGCGAGTCCTTTCTCGATCTCGTCGATCCACAGCACGCACGGCGCCAACTGTTCAGTCGAGGCCAGTGCTTCGCGCAGGTTGCGCTCGGTTTCACCGTGATACTTGTCGTACAAGGTGCCGAAATCCAGCCGCACCAGCGGCACGCCGAAGCCGCCCGCGACGGCCTTGGCCAGCAGCGACTTTCCGCAGCCCTGCACGCCGAGCAGCAGCACGCCCTTCGGCGGATCCAGACCGGCGGGTGGCGGATCCTGCACGAAGGCTTCGCGGCGCTGCTCGATCCAGCGCTTGAGCCGGCCAGCGCCGCCCACATCGGAGAAGCGTGCAGTGTCGTATTCGTAATGCAGGTGCCCGCTGCGGTTGAGCATCTCGAACTTCAGCCGCGACAGCTCCGGCAGGTCGTCGACGCCCAGCACGCCATCGCGATAGATCAGATGTCGGGCGATGCGGCGCGCATCGGTCAGGCTCATGCCCTGCAGGTTGCGCACGATCTGCTTGACTGCCGCAGCGTCGGCCTCGACCCGGCGGCCACCATTCTCGGTGGTATAGGCACGTGCCTCGTCCTGGACCAGCTTGAGAAGCGCGTTGGCGTCCGGCAGGCGCAGGTTGAAGCGCACCGCGAAGGGTTCCAGCGCCTCCGGCACGACCACCTTGGTGCCGATCAGCACCAGCACATGGGGTTGGCTGCCACGACGCTGGATGATGTCGCGCAACAGCCGTTGCGAACTGGCATAGCCAAGGTAGGGATGCGCATCCAGCAGCAGATAGGTGCCGCGCTGGCCCGCTTGGCGGATCTCGTCCAGCGTGGCGCTCAGGTCGGGTGCCACCTCGCTTTCGTCCTCGCGGTCGAAGTCCATCCGCCGCAGGCCCTCGGTGATGCTCCAGCGGTACATCGCCCGCCAGGCGTGCATCAAAGTCTGCCGGAACAGTTCGATCACCCGCGCTTCGTCGGGTGTTTCGATGACCAGCAACGGGGTGTCGGCGCGGATCAGCGCCACCAGGTCCTGCAATTCGCTCATGTTGCGCACGATAGCGAGCGCATCGCGATGCCACAACGTAATCCTTCGACGCAATGCCACAATCCATGGCATGGACACGCTCGAATCCCTTGTCGAACGCAGGTTGGCTGCATTGCCCGCAGATGCGGCGTGGCGCAGCGACGCCGGTTTCATGCACAAGCTGCGTGCGCTGGCACTGGCGAGCGATTTCGCGCTGGCAACGCTGGCCCGCCAGCCCGCATTGGTCGTGAGCCTGCACGCCGATGACGGCACGGCAGTGATCGCACCACCCCGGCTCGCGTCCGATACCCGCGCCGAGTGGCCGAGGTTGCTGCGCCATTACCGGCATGCCGAATCCACCCGGCTGGTCTGGCGCGATGTCATCGCGGGGGATCCGGTCGGCAGCATTCTGGCGGGCAGCACTGAACTTGCCGAGACCTGCCTGCGCATCGGCCTCGAAGCGCTGGAAGCCGACTTCGCGCAGCGCTCCGGCGTGGTGCGTGCATCCGATGGCACCGTCCAGCGGCTCATCGTGTTCGGCCTCGGCAAGCTTGGCGGCGGCGAGTTGAACTTCAGTTCCGATGTCGATCTGGTCTATGCCTACGAGCTGGACGGCGAATCGGACGGCGCACGCACACTGGCTGCATCGGATTATTTTGCGCGGCTCGGCCAGCAGCTGGCGAAACTGCTCGATGACGTCACTGCCGACGGCTTCTGCCATCGCGTCGACCTGCGCCTGCGTCCGTTCGGCAATGCCGGGCGGGTCGCCTTGTCATTCGCGGCGATGGAACTGTATTTCCAGCGTGAAGGCCGCGATTGGGAACGCTATGCCTGGCAAAAGGCGCGGCCCGTGGCCGGCGACCTCGAGGCCGGTGAACGCTTGCTTCGCGGCCTGCGCCCGTTCGTGTACCGGCGTTACCTGGATTTTGGTGCGCTCGATGGCCTGCGCACGATGAAGGCGGCGATCGCCGCCGAAGTTGCGCGCAAGGAACTGGCCGACGACATCAAGCGCGGGCCGGGTGGCATCCGCGAGATCGAGTTCCTGGCCCAGGCACTGCAACTGATCCACGGCGGTCGCGAGGCGGCATTGCGCCAGCGCAGTCTGTTGCCGGTGCTGGAAGCGCTGGTCGAACTGGGTCACATGGATGCCGCGACCAGCGAGGAACTGACCCAGGCCTATCGCTTCCTGCGCACGCTGGAGAACCGCCTGCAGATGCTCGCCGATGCGCAGACGCACGCGCTGCCGCAGGATGCGCTGCAACGCGAGCGCATCGCGCTCGGACTTGGCTATGCCGACTGGGACGGCATTGCTGATCGATGTCGCGGCATGGCGGTCGCGTGTGTCTGCGGAGTTCGGTGCCCTGCTCGCGCCGCGCGAACGCGTGCAGGGCGATAGCGACTTGTCCCTGTATTGGCGCGCACTGCCTGACGATGCCGACGCGGGCGCGTTGCAGATCGCAGGCTATGAAGCCTTCGAAGCATTGCATCGCAGCCTGGTGGATTTCGCCAAGTCGCCTGGCGTGCGTGAACTGTCGGATGGCGCGCGCGTGAGGTTGGACCGGGTATTGCCTGCGTTACTGCAATTGGCATCGAACTCGACGCAACCCGATGCCGTGCTGCGACGCCTGCTGCCGCTGCTCAACACCATCCTGCGCCGAGCCAGCTATCTGGCCCTGCTTGACGAAGAGGCGCCTGCATTGCAGCGCCTGGTCGATGCACTGGCGCGCAGCGCGCTGTTGGCCGAGCGGCTTGCCGCGCATCCGCTGCTGCTGGATGAATTGCTGGACCGGCGCATGTCCGGCGACTTGCCAGACCGCGACACGATGCGGTTTGAGTGCAGTGCCGCCTTGCGCGCTGGCGATGTCGAAGCGTCGCTGCATGCCTTGAACGAAGTCCGCCACGCGCTGAGTTTCCGGCTGGCATTGGCCCTGCTCGACGAGCGTTGCACGGCGCAGGAATGCGCGTTGCGGTTGGCATGGCTGGCCGATGCGGTGGTGGCCGCGGTGCTGCGCGTCGTGCAGGCGGAAATGCATGCCGCGCACGGCGAGATCACCGATGCACGCTTCGCGGTGCTCGGCTATGGCAGCGTGGGCGGCGAGGAACTGGGCTTCGGCTCCGACCTCGACCTGGTGTTCCTGTACGCCGCGCCGGATGGAGCGCACTCGAATGGCGCGCGTCCGCTGGACGCGCCGCGCTGGTTCGCACGGCTCGGACAGAAGTTGGTGTCACTGCTCGGCACGGGCACTGGCGCGGGCCGCCTGTTCGAAGTCGACATGCGCCTGCGCCCGGATGGCAATACCGGCCTGCTGGTGTCGACCCTCGCGAGTTTTTCCGAATACCAGCGCGTGCGCGCATGGACCTGGGAACACCAGGCATTGGTGCGCGTGCGCGGCGTTGCCGGTGATCCCGACCTGATCGCGGCGGCGGATGGTGTGCGCGTCGAGGTACTGGGCCAAGCGCGCGATCCAGAACAACTGACCGAAGACGTGTCGTCGATGCGCCGCAAGATGCGCGCCGAACTGGATCGCAGCGATGCCGCGATCTTCGACCTCAAGCAGGGTGAGGGTGGTCTGGTCGACCTTGAATTCCTGTTGCAGTTCCTGGTGCTGCGCGACGGCGCGTCGCACCCCGCGCTGCTCCAGTCCCGCGCGACGGCGGCACTGCTGGATGCCGCACTTGCCGCGGGGAGCCTTTCGGACAGCGTGCATGCGCAGTTGCAGGCCGCGCATGCAACGCTGCTGGACGCGGGCCTGCGCTGCACACTGGACCGGCGGCCGCGGCGGGTGCCACGGCAGGCATCCATCGAGGATGCGCGCCAGGCAGTGACGGATGCGGTGCGCGCGCAGGGCCTGCGCTTCGACGCCTGAGCGGGCGGATCAGTCGGGCAGGTCCAGGTGTCGACGGATCGCAGCAGCGACCCGCGCGGTTTCGCGCAAGGGCTCGGCATCGAACGTGTCCTCGCACTGTCCTGCTCGAGCGCGTGGATGCGACCGCGTTCCAGCAGCGTATCGATGAATCGGCGTGGTCGTCCGCTGGACGACGTGTGGCTTCCATGCGAATACACGGGCACAAGGGTCGCCGCGGCTTCGCTGAGCATGTTGACCGAGTCCGGCGTGCAGACGATGCGGTCGGCATGGCCCAGCAATCCCGCATAAGGATTGGCGCCATCGTGCTCGCCGCGCCAGCGCAGGCCCGGCACTCGGCCGGAATGCGTGCATCGCATCGCGCCATGGCGGTGGCGTGCGCCGCGATGCGACCACGCTGAAACTCCCGCCGTCTGCTTGCGCCCGCGTGGCCAGCATCTGCAGCAACGACTTGGAATTCGGCATCGGCGAGCGCGGCATGTCGTGACGGGCCACCGACCAGCAAAACCGTATGCGGCGATGGCAATGCGGCGAGTGCCGGGAACTCCCGGCGCGCCTGCGCCAGCCACAGGTCATCGACCGGATGCAGGCTGCCCAGCATCGTGATCACGTTGTCGCCGCGCAGGTCGTCGTGTTCCGGTGCGACCACCACGTCCCAATGGCGCGGGATCGATGCGCGGATCGAGGATCTGCACCACCTTGCTGCCACGCGTGCGCAACAGGCGCGTTGCCAATGCCGCCTGGCGGCCGCAGCCGACGGCGAGATCGGGCGGGATCTTCGCACTCCGCACGGAACCCGTGGCCGAAAGGCGCGTGACAGCAACGGCCACGTGCGCGGAGCCAGCCAGCGCGCGAGTTGTCCAGGGACGAGTGGCCATTCGCCAGCATCGGCATCCAGTGCCCGCGCCAGTGCCAGTGCCTGCCGCGCATTGCCGGCGCGGCCGTCGTGCAGGGCGCAGGTCACGCGCATGGCCTGCATCCGCGCAGGACTCGCCGTTGCACGAATGAAGCCGATCCGTTCCGGTTGCGTGACTTCGGTTTCATCGGCGGAACTCTACACTGTGGGTTGCCCCCAGGATTCGAGGTTGTGATGTCCAAGGTTTTGACCGATTCCGTGCTGGACCAGTTGTTCCGCACCGCACGCACGTACAACGCCTTCAGCGGCGAGATCAGCGACGACACCCTGCACCAGCTCTACGAACTGCTGAAGTTCGGCCCGACCGAGGCCAACACCACTCCGGCGCGGATCGTGTTCGTGAAGTCGGAGCAGGCCAAGGCGCGGCTCGGGCCGGCGCTGAGCGAAGGCAACCACGACAAGACCATGGCCGCGCCGTGCGTGGCGATCGTCGGCTACGACATGCGCTTCTTCGACAAGCTGCCGGTGCTGTTCCCGCACACCGACGCCAGGTCCTGGTTCGACCAGCGCAGCGAAGACAACCTGGCCTGGGTGGCGATGCGCAGCAGCAGCCTGCAGACCGCCTATCTGATCCTGGCCGCGCGCGCGCTGGGCCTGGACTGCGGGCCGATGTCCGGCTTCGACAACGCCATGGTCGATGCCGAATTCTTCGCCGGTACCCCGATCCGCTCGAGCATCCTGGTCAACCTGGGGGTGGGCGATCCGGCCAGCATCTTCCCGCGCTCGCCACGGCTCGGCTTCGACGAAGCCTGCCAGATCCTCTGACGTCATGATCATCGAACGTCCCTCTGCCGGGCGTGGCGCCGTCGATCTGGGCTGGCTGCGAAGCCGGCACACATTCTCGTTCGGGCACTACCACGACCCGGGGTGGATGGGGTTCGGCCCGCTGCGGGTGATCAACGAGGACCACGTGGCCGGCGGTGGCGGTTTCGCGCCGCATCGGCACGCCAACATGGAAATCATCAGCGTGGTGTTGGACGGCGCGCTGGCGCACAAGGACAGCCGCGGCAACGCTGGGGTGATCCGCGCCGGCGACGTGCAATGGATGAGCGCAGGCCACGGCATCGAACACAGCGAATGCAACCCCTCCGACGTGCAGCCTGCGCATTTCCTGCAGCTGTGGATCCAGCCCGACCGGTTGAATGCCGAGCCCGCCTATGGACAGCGTCATTTCGATCCCGACGCGCGCCGCGCACGCTGGGCGGTGCTGGCCTCGCCCGATGGCGATGAGGGGTCATTGGCGATCCGCCAGCAGGCCTGGCTGCGTGCGAGCCGGCTGCATGCGGGCGACAAGGTGGCGTCGGTGTTCGATCCGGGGCGCCGCTACTGGCTGCACGTCGCCACGGGCGGAGTTCGCCTTGGCGAACGGGTGTTGCAGGCAGGCGATGCACTGGGGTTTGTCGATGAAGACATTGCGATCGAGGTGCAGGGTATTGCCGACACCAGCGACGTGCTGCTGTTCGACCTGCCTGCCTGAGTCCGTGGGGGCCGGATCACCGGTCCCGGCTGGTAAACTGCCGGCATCCCCGCAGGTGCCCATCCGTCATGGCCGTGTCCACTGTCACTGCATCGTCGCCCGCCAATGCCCAGCAGCGTTATGAAGTGCGCCGCAGCGACTTGCCACTGAGCTGCCCGTTGCCGTCGATGGCGCTGTGGAACTCGCATCCGCGCGTGTATTTGCCGATCGAAACGGAAGGCGGGCAGAGCCATTGCCCGTATTGCAGCGCGACCTACGTCCTGGTTGACTGACCGCGCGGCGACGCAGTGCGCCGCCTGACCGTCGTGCAACTGTTGCCGGCACTGGATGCCGGCGGCGTCGAGCGTTCGACCCTGGAGATCGCCGAGGCCCTGGTGGACGAAGGCCATCGAGCCATCGTGGTATCCAGGGGCGGGCGCATGGTGCCGCGCTTGCAGGCGATCGGCGCCGAGCACGTCGCGCTCGACATCGGCCGCAAGTCGCCGTGGACATTCCGCCATGTCCCGACCTTGCGGCGATTGTTCGTCGAGGTCGATGCCGACATCGTGCATGCGCGCTCGCGCCTGCCTGCGTGGATCGGTTGGCGTGCGTTGCAGGGCATGCGTGAGCCGCGTCCGCACTTCGTCACCACCGCGCACGGGTTGAACTCGCCCTCGCGCTACAGCGCGATCATGGCCCGTGGAGAGCGCGTGATCTGCGTCTCGAACGTGGTGCGCGAGTATCTGCTGCAGTTCTACCCGCGTACCGATCCACAGTGCCTGCGGGTGATTCCACGCGGCATCGATCTTGCTCGTTTCCCGCGCGTGGCGCTGCCGGATCGCGCCATGCGCACGCGTTTCAGCATCGACCATCCGCAACTGGGTGGCGATGGTCCGCTGCTGTTGCTGCCCGGCCGCGGTACGCGCCTGAAAGGGCATGCCGATGCCCTGGACCTGTTGGCTGCGTTGCGTGCCGACGGCATGGATGCCCGGCTGTGGATGCCGGGTGCGCTGGATCCCGAGCGCGCTGCCTACATCGACGAGCTGCAGGCGCGCGCGCGCGCGGCCGGCATCGAGGATGCATTGGCGATCACCGCGCCGACCGATGCAATGGCCGATGCCTATGCGGCCTGCGACATGGTGTTGCAGCTGTCGCGCAAGCCGGAGGCCTTCGGGCGCACGGTGATCGAAGCGCTCGCGGTCGGCCGGCCGGTCGTTGGTTGGGCGCATGGCGGGGTCGGTGAATTGCTTGCGCAGCTGCAACCCGAGGGTGCGGTCATGCCGTTCGACATGGATGCACTCAGCCAGTGCGTGCGCGCGTTGCTTGCGCATCCGCCCGTGCCTGCCTCTACTATTCCCTACACCTTGCAGGCCATGCAGCAGGCCACGCTGGATGTCTACCGGGAGTTGATCGAACGATGAATGCGGTTGACCACGTGTCCCCTGCGCGCTGGCTGGCGCTGGGCACCTGCATGGGTGCTTGCGTTCGTGGCGCTGTGGCCGGCGCACGGGTATGCGGAAGCGGTGCTGGTGCTGGGTGCACTGGCCGGCATCATGCGCCTGTTGCCAGGCGCGTTTCCGCGGCGGTACCGCATTGCTCAGCCAGCCGGCATGGGCGCTGACCACGGTACTGTTCATCGCGTATTGGCTGCCGGAGGCGATTTCCGCCATCGATGCAGTGGACCGCGGTCGTGCATTGCGCGAGGTCGCAGCCGATTTGCGTTACCTGCCGTTCCTCTGGATCGTGGCGTCCGCGGTGGCAAGCGAGGCCGGGCGTCGCCGCACGTTCGGTGGGCTGGCCATCATCATTGCGGCATGGACGATCGATGGGCTGCTGGAAGCCTGCCACCAGCACCAGTCCGTTGTTCTGGGGCATGGACCAGGTCAAGCAGCTGATCAGTGGCCATGGCATGTGCACGGCCGCCGACGTGGCGGCGCTGGACCGGCTCAGTGGCGTGCTGGGTCCCTGCAACCTCAAGCTCGGGATCGTGTTGGCCAGCCTGTCGCCGTTCGCGCTGGATGCGGCCGGTCGGCGTTTCGGGCGGATCGGCTGGTTGCTGGCGGCTTCATTGATGGGCCTGGTGATCCTGCTTGCGGGCGCGCGCGCGGCGTGGCTGACCTATGCGCTGGTATTGCTGTGGTCCGGCTGGCGGCTGCTGGGCTGGAAACGCCTGCTGGGCGTCTTCGCGCTTGGCGTTGTCTTGTTGGCGGCTGCGGCAATGCTGTCGTCGCCCGTCGCCGAGCGCCTGGAGCGCAGTACCGCGGCACTGACCGGGAATGCAGGGGGGCGTCGACCATGCATTGTCGGGACGCACCCGGATCTGGTCGGCGGCGCTGTGCATGGTGCGCACGCACCCGATCAATGGTGTTGGTGCGCGCGGGTTTCCGTGATGCATTCGCCGACTGTGACCCGGAAGCGGGCGAGCTCGCGGCGTGGGGCACGGGACCCGCGCTGCATGCACACCAGATCGTGCTGGAAGTGCTCAGCGAAACCGGTTTGATGGGCCTCCTGTTCTGGTTGGTCGGGGCTGCGATGGCCTGGCGTGCGTGGCGTTACGCAGACCAGCACGGCTCGCGAGCGTGCCCGTCCGGCGATGCTCGCACTTGCGGTGACCGTATTCCCGTTCAACACCCACCTGGCGGTGTACTCGACCTTCTGGGGTGGCGTCGCTGCTGCTGTTGGTGGCTCTGTATGCCGGCAGCCTGCTGAACCTGGAACCTGTCACGGATAGCGCGACACCCCATCCGGCTGGCGCTTGAACCGGCGGTGCAGCCACAGATACTGGCTGGGTGCTTCGCGCACCATCGCCTCGATCGCCGCGTTGACCTGGGTGGTATCGGCGACCACGTCCTCGGTCGGGAATGGTGCCAACGGCTGGCCGATGCGCAATACGTAATCGGCGCCATCGCGACGGTGGAAGAACGGCACCACTGCGCAACCGGTCAGGCGTGCGAACTGGTGGGTGGCAGTGATCGTCGCCGCCGGAATGCCGAAGAACGGCGCGAACACGGTGTCCTTGCCGCGCATGTCCTGGTCAGGCGCATACCAGAGGAAACCACCGCGCTTGAGATGGCGTATCGTCGCGCGCGTGTCGCCATTGCCGAACATCGCGCAGGCATAGCGCAAGCGTCCGCGCATCACCGCCCATTCCATCACCGGGCTGCGGTGGCGGCGGTACATGCCGGCCAGCGGCACGTGGTCGCACAGCAGGCGTCCGCACAGTTCCAGGGTCATGAAATGGCCGGAGACCAGCAGCACGCCACGGCCTTCGGCTTGCAGGTCCGTGCAGGATGTCGAGGCCTTCGATCCGTGCCGTGCGCCGCATCGGCGTGGCGCTGCCCCACCAGGCGCGGGCGAATTCGAACAGGCCGATGCCGACATCGCGGAAATTGGCCCGCAGCAGGGCTTCACGCTGCGCCGAATCAAGCTCCGGCAGGCACAGCGACAGATTGGTGCGCGCAGCCTCGCGCCGGCGGCGTGACAGGCGCAGGGCCGAGCCAGCCCAGCATCGCGCCGAGCCTGCGTTGCAGCGGCCACGGCAGTCGCGCCAGCGCCATGCACAGGCCCACGCCCAGCCAGACCGGCCAATGGCGTGGGCCGCGCGGTGGCGGCGGAAGGATTGGTGGAGTGGCGTCGGCCATGTGCCGATTCTAACTGGCCATGCTGACTGGCCATCCAATCGGCGATGCGGCTTCGTTATGCTGTCGCAATGCGGGCCGACCTCACCGAACGTGTCCTACGCGGCCTGTATTCGGCCGCGCTGTACGTGCTCGCCCCGATCACGGTCTACCACCTGATCTGGCGCGGGTTCCGCCAGCACGCCTATTTCGAGCGCTGGAGCGAGCGTTACGCCAGCTATCCGGCGGCAACGGCAGCGGCGCCGCTTTGGCTGCATGCGGTGTCGGTGGGCGAGGTCAACGCGGCGGCACCCTTGGTGAATCGCCTGCTGCGCGATCATCCCGGCCTGCGCCTGGTGGTGACCACGATTACCCCGACCGGTTCCGAGCGCGTGCAGGCGTTGTGGGGCGATGCGGTCGTGCATGTCTACCTGCCCTACGACCTGCCAGGTGCCGTGAACCGTTTCCTCGAGCACTTCCGCCCGGCGCTGGCGCTGATCGTGGAAACCGAGCTGTGGCCGAACCTGCTGTTCGGTTGCCGCGATCGGGGAATTCCCACCCATATCCTCAATGCACGCCTGTCAGCGCGCTCCCTGCGTGGCTATCGCGTGCTTGCACCGTTGATCCGGCGCGCCTTGCAGAGCGTGCGCCTGGTCGCCGCGCAATCGAGCGAGGACGGCAAGCGCTTCGTGCGCCTGGGTGCACCGGCCACGAGCGTGGTGGTCACCGGCAACCTGAAATTCGACATGGTGCCGGTGGATTTCGACGGCTTCGCCAACGGGTTCTCGAACGCACGCGGCAGCGATGGGCCGGTCTGGATCGCCGCCAGCACCCACGAAGATGAAGAGGCTGGCGGTGCTGGAAGCCCATCAGGCCCTGCTCAGGCACTATCCGGATGCATTGATGCTGTGGGCGCCGCGCCATCCCGAGCGCTTCCGTGCAGTGGTCCAGCGTGCGCGCGACAGCCGGCTTGCAGGTTTCCACCCGCAGCGAACAGCACTGGCCGACGCCAGATAGCCAGGTCTTCGTGATCGACACGCTGGGCGAGCTGGGCCGCTTCTATGCCTGCGCGCAAGTCGCCTTCGTCGGCGGCAGCCTGCAGCCGATCGGTGGCCACAACCTGCTTGAACCCGCCGCCACCGGCACTGCGATTCTCACCGGCACGCACCTGCACAACTTCGCCGACATCGCCAAGCGCCTGCGCGAGGCCGAGGCGATGCGCGTGGTGGAAGATGCCGGCCAACTGTCGTCAGGCTCTGCTGGACTTGTTTGCCGATGAAGCGGCGCGTACCGGATGAGCGCGAATGCACGCCACTTGCTGGATCAGGGGCGTGGCGCGCTGGAGCGCACGATTGCCTTGATCGAACCCGCGTTACCGCGGGCCTGAGTCTGGCTTCGATAACGCCCGGTCAGGGCGTACCGATCGCCTTGGCCACCGACTCATCCGTGGTCAGCAGGCGGTTGACGTCTTCGACGTCGGACAATTCAAGCGTGCCTGCCGCCTGTTCCAGCAACAAGCGGCTTTGCAGGAAGTTGTACTTGGACTGTGCATAGGCCTGCTGCGCCGAAAACAGCGTGCGCTGGTTGTTCAGCACGTCCAGCACGGTGCGGGTACCGACTTCCAGGCCAACCTGCGATGCCTCGTAAGCGCTCTGCGCGGAGACCAACGCCAGGCGGCGGGCCTCGACCTCGCTGATGCCGGCGACCAGGCCTTGGTACGCGTTGCGGGTGCTGCGTTCCAGTGCGCGGCGCTGCTGTTCCAGTTCGTCACGGGCCACATCGCGCTGGGCCAGTGCCTGGCGAACCCGGGACTGGGTTGCGCCACCGCTGAAGATCGGCACCGACAAGGTCAGGCCCAGGTTCGGACCGCGGCTTTCGCTGCCGGTCGGGCTGGTGTCGTTGAATGCGCCTGAGCTGAAGGTGCGATCGCCCCAGTTGGCACCCTTGCTGTAGCCACCCGACAGGGTACAGTGTCGGCAAGTGTCCGGCGCGTGCGGTATCAACATTGATCTCGCTGGAGCGCACTTGCTCCTGCTTGGCCTGCAACGCCGGGTTCTGCGCAATGGCGGTCTGCACCCAACCATCGGCATCGCGCGCGACCGGCAATTCTGGCTGGAAGTCGTCCGGCAGGCCCTTGAGGTTGGCCACCGGCGCACCGGTGATTTCCACCAGTGCCTGGTAGGCATCCTGCACCGCATTGCGTGCCAGGATCGTGTTGGCGCGTGCGCCGTCGTACTGGGCGCGTGCTTCGTGCATGTCGGTGATCGGGGCAAGCCCGACTTCAAGCCGCTTGGAAGCGAAGTCGAACTGCTTCTTCAGCGCGGTTTCCGCGGCGTCGGCGGCCGCCAGTGTTTCCAGCTGGACCAGCACGTTGAAATACGCGGCGGACGTGCGGGTGATCAGCGACAGACCATCGGATTCCAGTTGGAACTCGCTCGCACGCGTCAGCGCCTTCTGGCTCTTGAGCGTGCTGAAGCGCGAGAAGTCGAACAGTACCTGGCTGCCACTGATGCCGACACTGCGCGTGGTAGTGGTGCTGGAGATATTGCCGATCACTGGCGGTAGCGTCGGATCGGACTGGAAGGTCGGCCGGACCATCGCTCTTGGTGCGGCGCAGGGTTGCGCTGCCATCGATCTGCGGCAGCAGCACTGCGCGGGCCTGCACCGCGCCTTCGCGGGTGACCAGCTGGCGCGACTCGGCGGCGGCGAATTGCGGATCGCTGTTGCGGGCATTGTTGTAGCTCTGCAACAGGTCGTCGGCATGCGCCGCGGTCGGGCAGCAGGACGAGGGCGAGGGCGAAGGCGAGCGGATGGCGAAGCATGGGCGGATCCTTGGGGCAAATTGCTGGAAGTGAATTGCTAAAAGAGTGAATTCCGGCCGCGGTGCGGCGCCGGTCAGATAGGGAAGGTCGGTTTCAAACAACGATTCAACGGCGATTCCGTTGACGCCGCGCCGCATCAGCACGGCATCCATCGCCGGCGAGCGCCCCTGCACCGCGAACAGGCGGCCGCCTGGCTTGAGCCATTGCAGCCACTGCACAGGCACTGTCGCGACTGCGCCGGTGACGCAGATCGCATCGAACTGGCGCGTGGTTTGCCATGCAAGGGCATCCGCGTGCTCGATGCCGACGTTGGAAGCGATGCCCTGCGACTGCAGGCGCGCGCGCGCGGCGTCGACGAGGTCGGCATGGCGCTCCAGGCTGACGACTTCGCGCGACATACGGGCCAGGCAGGCAGTCAGGTAACCACTGCCGGTGCCGATTTCCAGCACGCACTCGTCCGCGGCAGGCAACAACGATTGCAGCGTGCGGCCTTCCAGCACGGGTTTCATCATCGCTTCGCCATGACCAATCGGCAGTGCGGTATCGGAATAGGCGAGTGCGCGCAGCGCTTCAGGCACGAAGGCTTCGCGTGGAATCGACGCGATCACGGCCAGCACGCGTGCATCCAGCACGTCCCAGGGACGGACCTGCTGCTCGACCATGGTTTCGCGGGCCTTGGCGTAATCGATGCTCATCTTGGTGAAATCCCTTGCTTCAGGCAGGTTGCTTTGAACCGATAATTCTAGCGGTGCCGCGTCTTGAGTGCCGTAACCGTGGCGCCCAGTTTGGCTGTGCTAGCACAGCGACACACAGTGCCGGAAGTCATCGCGCGGTCTACCGTTCAGCGAACGGCATAGGCGCGCAGGAACATTTCAACCACCGCGACAACATGCGCATCGGGGCACTGCACCCCGCCGCTGCAGCAATAGCCGAACACGGCTTGTGCGTGCGGGTCGCCCTTGAGCAGTGTGAAAAAGAACGCCGATGCGCGTTGCGGATCTTCGATATCCAGCTCACCCGCAGCAATCCGGTGTTCCAGCAGGGCGGCAAACGCCCGCTGCACGCGCTGTGGACCGGCTTCCCAGAACACCGCAGGCAGTGCCGATGCGGTGACTTGCGGCGAACACAGGATACGGTGGCCGGCAATCGCTTCAGGCGCCATCACCATCGCGAAGAAGGCACGGCCGATCACTTCCAGTCGCTTTTGCAGCGGCATCTGCGCGTCTTCGTCGAACAGGCTGGTAGGCATGCCTTGTTCGCAATGCGCACGCACTGCTTCGCCGAACAGACTGTCCTTGTCGCCGAAGTGGCTATACACGGTCAGCTTGGAGACCCCGGCCTCCGACGCGACCTGATCCATGCTCACCCGTTCATAGCCATGGACGATGAATAGGCGCTTCGCAGCATCGAGAATCGCGGCGCGTTTTTCCGGATCTTTTGGACGGCCGGGCGCTGCAGGCTTGTGCGGAATGGGTGGGCATGATTGCAGAGCTGCTGGACATTGCTGCAATACTATACCAATCGGTTCTGTATTTACAGATGGCAAGCGTCAATCAGCGCCTCCTTCAGTCGCGCAATTCGGCCACCTGGCAATGGCTGTCCAGACGTTCCAACACGGCGCGCGTGATGGCCAGGGTGCCCGCCGGTTTTGCAGCACCGAGGTCAGCGCCGAATACACCATCATCCAGCGTTGCCGACACCGCTTGCTCCACGCAGGTCGCTTCAGTCTCCAGCCCAAGCGAATGGCGTAGCAACAGCGCAACGCTGAGGATGGCGCCGATCGGATTGGCGATGCCGCGACCGGCGATGTCCGGGGCCGACCCGTGAATCGGCTCATACAGGCCGACGCGCCCGTCGCCGAATGACGCCGATGGCAGCAGGCCCATCGAGCCGGCCAGCATCGATGCCTCGTCGGTCAGGATGTCGCCGAACATGTTTTCGGTGACCACCACGTCGAAGGCGCGCGGCTTGGACAGCAGGTGCATGGCCATCGAATCGACCAGTTGGTGTTCCAGGGTGATGTCGGGGAATTCGTCGCGGGCGACGCGGGTGGCGACCTCGCGCCACAGCCGCGAGGTTTCCAGCACGTTGGCCTTGTCGACCGAAGTCACATGGCCACGCCGCTGGCGGGCCAGCGTGCAGGCGCGGCGCACGATGCGCTCGACTTCGGCCACGTTGTATTCGCACACATCGCGGGCGATGTCGCCGTCGCGGGATTTTTCGCCGAAGTAGATGCCGCCGGTGAGTTCGCGCACCACCAGCAGGTCGACGCCGGCCAGCAGATGCGGCTTGATCGGCGAAGCACCGAGCGTGGCCGGATGCGGCTGCACCGGTCGCAGGTTGGCATACAGGCCGAGCGCCTTGCGCAGCGCGAGCAGCCCTTGCTCCGGGCGAACCTTGGCGTCGGGCGCTGACCACTTCGGGCCACCGACCGCGCCGAGCAACACGGCATCGGCATCGCGGCAGGCGACCAGGGTTGCAGCGGGCAGTGGGTCGCCGCAGGCATCGATCGCGGCACCGCCGATGGCATGCTCGCGAATGGTGAATTTGTGATTGTGGCGGCGGCCGACGGCTTCAAGTACTGCGACGGCAGCGGTGGTGACTTCGGTGCCGATCCCGTCGCCGGGCAGGACTGCGATTTCAGCGTGCATGGGTGGAATCCTGGGTTGCTGTGGGGGTGTTTCTGTGGGGTTGGGTGTTGTGCTCGAACGCGCTGATCACGGCTTCCTGCTTGAGCAGGTAGCCGAGCTGGTCGACGCCCTCCAGCAGGCAGGTCTGAGCGAATGCATCCAGCTCGAACGTGGCGCTTCGTCCATCGGGCAAGGTCACGCTGCGCGTGGCCACGTCGATGTGCAGTTCAATGCCGGGCTTGGCCAGAAGTTCGGCGACAAGAGCCGGCTCCAGCACGATCGGCAGCAGGCCGTTCTTCAGCGCATTGCTGCGGAAAATGTCGGCGATCTGGCTGCTGATCACCGCACGCAGGCCGAGATCGAGCAATGCCCACGGCGCATGTTCGCGTGAGGAGCCGCAACCGAAGTTGTGGCCTGCAATCAGGATTTTCGAACCGGAATTTTCAGGACGGTTGAAGACGAAATCCGGGTTGTCGCTGCCATCGGCCAGGTAGCGCCAGTCATTGAATGCGAAGCGACCCAGACCGTCGCGGGTGGTTGTGGTGAGGAAGCGTGCAGGGATGATCTGGTCGGTATCGATATTGCACTCAGGCATCACCAGCGTGCGCGCGACCAATGTGTCGAAGACAGGCATCAGGCCACCTCCCGGTCGTCGACGCGTAAAGCGGCGTCGTGCGAAGCCGGCGTGGCCGGTGACAGATAGGCGCGCGGGTCGGTGACCATGCCGGCCACCGCGCACGCCGCGGCGGTCAATGGCGATGCCAACAAGGTGCGTGAGCCCTTGCCCTGGCGGCCTTCGAAATTGCGGTTGCTGGTCGAAACCGCCAACTGCCCCGGGCCGACCATGTCGCCATTCATCGCGATGCACATCGAGCAACCGGGCTCGCGCCATTCCGCGCCGGCATCGCGCACGATGCGGTCGATGCCTTCGGCTTCCGCATCGCGCTTGACCGCCTCCGAGCCCGGCACCACCAGCATGCGCACGCGTGGATGCACGCGGCGCCCGCGCAACACCTGCGCGACCTGGCGCAGGTCCGACAGGCGCGCATTGGTGCAGCTGCCGACGAACACCACGTCGACCTCGCGACCGGCCAGTGCCGCGCCGGGTTCGAAACCCATGTAGGTCAGCGCCTTGTCGGTATCGGCATCCTGGTTGGCGGCCGGTACATGCGCATCGACCGAGGCCACCTGGCCCGGATGCGTGCCCCAGCTCAGGGTTGGCTGGATGTTGCACGCGTCGATCATGACTTCCCGATCGAAAACCGCGCCCTCGTCGCTGCGCAGTCCGCTCCAGCGTGCGACGGCGTGCTCGAACGCCTCGCCTTGCGGTGCACGCGGCGTGGCCGCCAGATGGTCGAAGGTGACCTGGTCCGGCGCAATCAAACCGGCGCGCGCGCCGGCTTCGATCGACATGTTGCAGACGGTCATGCGTTCGTCCATCGACAGTGCGCGAATGGTCGAGCCGCGATACTCGATCACATGGCCGGTGCCACCATTGACGCCAATGGCCCCGATCACGTGCAGGATCAGATCCTTGGCACTGACCCCGGGCGCGAGGTCGCCATCGATCGTGATGGCCAGGGTTTTCGGCCTGCGCTGCAGCAGGCATTGACTGGCCATCACGTGACCGACTTCGCTGGTGCCGATGCCGAACGCCAGTGCACCGAACGCGCCATGCGTTGCGGTGTGACTGTCGCCGCAGACAATCGTCATGCCGGGCTGAGTCAGCCCGAGTTCCGGGCCGATCACATGCACGATGCCGCGATGCGCGCTGTCGAAGTCGAACAGTTCGACATCGTGGCGATTGCAGTTGGCGCGCAGGGTATCGACCTGCGCCTTCGCCTGCGCATTGATATAGGTGTGCTGACCATCTGCATTCGCCGGCGTGGTTGGCGTGGAATGGTCCAGCGTGGCCTTGGTCAGGTCAGCGCGGCGCAACGACAAGCCTCGCGCGTCGAGTTCGGCGAAGGCCTGCGGTGAGGTCACTTCATGAATCAGGTGCAGGTCGACATACAGGATGGCCGGGGTCGCTGCGCTTTCGGGCGTGACCACGTGCGCATCCCACAACTTGTCGAAGAGTGTGCGCGCGGCCATCAAGCGGCCTCCACGCGGGGCTGCAGCTGCCGCGCCTGCAGCACGCGGTTGGCGACATCCAGCCAGGCAATCGCGCTGGCTTCCAGTACGTCCCGGCTGGTGCCCTGGCCCGTCAGCGTCTCGCCATCGATGTGGCCGCTGAGGTTCGCCTCACCACGTGCATCGCGGCCAATGCCCATGCTGTGCACCTCGTAGCTTTCCAGTTCGAAATCGACGCCGGTTGCCTGCGCCAGTGCGGCGAACACCGCAGCCACAGGGCCATCGCCTTCGGCGGTTTGCACCACATGGCGGTTGTCGGGATCGGACAGATCCACATGCGCGCGGGTGTTTTGCCCGTAATCGGTCAGGCTCAACGCGGAGATGCGCCAACCGGGACCGAAACTTTCGCCTTCCACCAGTCGCTGCAGGTCGCGGTCAGTCACCACGTGCTGGGTCTGGGTCAGCGCCTTGGCATCGGCGATCACCTGGTCCAGTTGTTCGTCCATCAGCACGTAACCCAACTGGCGCAGGCGGTCGGCCACCGCTGCGCGGCCGCTGTGTCGGCCCAGCACCAGTTGCGAGTCCGGCCAGCCGACATCCTGCGGCCGCATGATTTCGTAGGTATCGCGATGCTTGAGCATGCCGTGCTGGTGGATGCCGGATTCGTGCGCGAACGCATTCAGGCCGACGACCGCCTTGTTGCGCTGGACCTGGATGCCGGTGATCCGCGACAGCAGGCGCGAGGTTTTCAGCAACTTGGTGGTGTCGATCCGCGTGTCAGCGGCGTACCAGCCGCCACGTACCTTCAGTGCCATCACCAATTCTTCCAATGCCGCATTGCCGGCGCGTTCGCCGATGCCATTGATGGTGCATTCGACCTGGCGCGCACCACCTTCGATCGCCGCCAGCGAATTGGCGACCGCCAAGCCCAGATCGTTATGGCAGTGCGCACTGAACACCACGCCTTCGGCACCCTTCACGTTCGCGCGCAGGTATTCGAACAGCGCGCGGATTTCAATCGGTGTGGCGTAGCCCACGGTGTCCGGCACGTTGAGTGTGCGCGCACCCGCAGCAACGGCAGCATCGAACACATCGACCAGGAATTCACGTTCGGTGCGGAATGCGTCCTCTGCGGAAAACTCGACATCGTCCACGTGCCTGCGCGCGAGTTCCACGCCCATGATCGCGTGCTCGATCACCTGTGCGCGGCTCATGCCGAGCTTGTGTTCGCGATGCAGCGGACTGGTCGAAATGAAGGCATGGATGCGCGGCGAGGCGGCACCGTCCAGCGCGCGCGCACAGGCTTCGATGTCCCCCGGATGACAACGGGCGAGGGCGGCAATCGATGCGCCGCGCACTTCGCGTGCAATGGTGTGCACGGCGCCGAAATCGGCGGGCGAACTGTTCGGGAACCCGGCCTCGATCACATCCACGCCGAGATCGGCCAATGCGTGTGCAAAGGCGATCTTCTGCGACGCGCTCATGGTGAAGCCGGGTGATTGCTCGCCGTCACGCAGGGTGGTGTCGAAGATCTTGATTTGATGCGGGCGAATTCGGTCGTTGTTGCTTGCATGATTCATGCGGGAATTTCCTCGGCGGCCGCGCGCTTGGCGGGTGGCTTGTGCGATGTCGGGACAGGTTTTGATAGGCGTGGTGGTTGCAGCAGGGCCGGCAGCAGGGCCGCCGGCAGCCCATGCGGGCCGTCCGGCGCATTGCCCGCGGGTGCTTCGCGCGTGCGCCGCCGTGGCCGCCGTGGTGGGCGTGGTCGCACATCGGACAACAGTCGTGCCAGCACCGAGGCATCCAGATTTCCACCAGACACCACCGCGCATTTGCGTTTGCCTGCGACGCGCTTGCCGGCGGCCAGTGCGAGTGCGCCGGCACCTTCGGCGATCACGTGTTCTTCAAGCGCCAACCGCACCAGGGTCTCGCGCAATTCGGCTTCGCGCACGATCACCACGTCGTCCAGCAGCTCGGCCAGGATGCGTTCGGTCAACGCGCCCGGTTGCTTGACCCGCACGCCATCGGCCAGCGTCATCGCGGGTTCGCGCAAGTCGTGGTCGCCCCGCAGCGCGCGCGCCATCGCATCCACGCCCTCGACCTGCGCGCCGACAATGCGCACGCCCTGCGATTTCAGCGCGAGCGCAACGCCCGCCGCCAGTCCGCCGCCACCGATCGGCACCAGCACCACATCCGGCGACATCGCCGCGATCTCCAGTCCGACCGTGCCTTGCCCGGCGATCACGTCGCGATCATCGAATGCCGACAGCAGGCGATAGTCGTGTTGCGCGGCCAGTTCGATTGCAAAGGCCTTGGCCTCGTCGTAACTGTCGCCGTGCAGGCGCACGGTCGCGCCCCAGTGGGCGACACCGGCGATCTTGGTTTCCGGCGCGCAGCGCGGCATCACCGTGATGGCAGGCACGCCGAGGCGATAGGCCGCCCACGCCAATCCCTGCGCATGGTTGCCGGCCGATGCCGCGATCACCGTGCGTTCGTCGCCGCGTTCGCGCGCCACCAGCAGTGCGTTCAACGCGCCGCGGACCTTGTAGGAACCGGTGCGTTGCAGGTTCTCGAGCTTCAGCCAGCAGCCGAAGCGTTCGGCGTAATGCGTGGGGGTGACATCCAGGTAGCGGCGCAGTCGCGCCTGCGCGGCCAGCACGTCGGACGCACTGACTGGCAAGGCTTCCACAGGACGGCGGCGTACTTCGGACTCCATCAGCTCACACCGCCGTCAACCACGATGCATGCGTGGTGTCCTCGCCGCGCACGATGCGCTGGTACTGCGCGGCAAGCGCGCGGCTGATCGGGTTTGCGCCGTATTCGCGCTGCTCGATCTGCGAGACCGGAGCGACTTCCGCTGCGGTGCCGCAGGCGAACACTTCGTCGGCATCCAGCAGTTCGGCCAGGCTGACCATCCGCACGTTCGCCCCGCTCAATGCCAGCAGGGTGTCGCGGGTGATGCCGGGCAGTGCATCCGGATGTTCGACCGCGGTGATCACGCCATCCTTGACCATGAACACGTTGGCACCGGTGCATTCCACGACGTTGCCGGCGCGGTCGGTGAACAGCGCTTCGTCGAAGCCGCGTTGCTTGGCCTCGCGCTTGGCCAGGATCGAATTGACGTAGCCACCGCACAGCTTCAGCGGCGGCAGTGAATCGGCAGGGTTTCGCCGCCATGTCGAAACGCCCACGCGCGCACGGGTCGCCGTTGAGGTGCACCTGGGTGGCGGTGGTGGCGACCATCAGGTGTGGCGTGTGGCCTTCCACGTCCAGGCCGAAACTGCCTTCGCCGAACCATGCCAGTGGCCTGACATAGGCATCGCGATGACCATTGGCGCGCAGTGTTGCCAGTACCGCGTCGGTCGCCTGCGCGGGATCGAAGGCCATGCCCAGCAGCGCCGCGCCCTTGCGCATCCGCTCCAGATGCTCGGGCAGCCGGAACACGGCCGCGCCGCCATCCGCGGTGGCATAGGCGCGGATGCCCTCGAACACGCCGCTGCCGTAATGCATGGCGTGGGTGGTCAGGCCGGCCTGCGGGGCATCACTGTCGATGAGTGCGCCGTCGAACCAGGCTCATCGGCTTCGGCGCGTGCGCGGGACTGGTGATCGGGGTGACGGAGGCGGTCGCGTTCATGCGCATGGCGACACCTGCACGTCCAGGCAGTCGTACAACTTGGCCAGCTGTTGCTGCAGCGACTCCGGTTCGCGTTCGCCTTCGACGGTCATGCGCAGGTGCCAGCGGTCGCCATCGGCGCCGGGCTTCGCCATCCACGCTGACTGGCTGGAAGCCGCGGCGTTCGGTGGTGCCCAGCACGCGGACAAGCGCACCCTCGGCGCGGCGCAGGGTCAGATCAAGCTGGTAGCGCATGGGGTGTCTCCGTTGGCGACGGTGGGGGAGGTGGTTGCGTGATGGCATCCGCGGCAGGCGATGCATCGAGCGGCGCATCGATCATTTCGGCGTTGTTGCGGTTCGGCGGCACCAGCGGCCAGACGTTGGCGGCGGTATCGATGGCGACATGCAGCAGGGCCGGGCCATCGGCGGCCAGCAGCGCCTGCAGCGCGGCTTCCACGCCATCGGCGCGGTCCACGTGCAGCGACTGGATGCCGAACGCGGCGGCGACCGCGGCGAAGTCGGGGTTGTCGGACAGGTCGACTTCGGAATAGCGCTTGTCGAAGAACAGTTCCTGCCACTGGCGGACCATGCCCAGCGCCTGGTTGTCGAGCAGCACGATCTTCACCGGCAGGCGGTAGCGCTTGAGCGTGGCCAGTTCCTGGATGTTCATCATGATCGAGCCGTCGCCGCTGACGCAGATCACCTGCGCGGCGCGATCGCGCTTTTCATCAAGAGCGATCTGCGCACCCATCGCGGCAGGCAGGCCGAAACCCATCGCGCCCAATGCGCCGCTGGTCAGGTGCTTGCGCGGATGGTCCATGCGCCAGTGCTGCGCCACCCACATCTGGTGCTGGCCGACGTCGCAGGCGACGATAGCGTCTGGCGCCAGTTCGGACAGCCGCTTGAGCAATGCTGGTGCGTACACGCTGTCGCCGGGGGCGTCGTAGCGCGCCGCGTGCAGGCGAGCGGTTTCCTTGCACTGCGCGCGCCACTGCTTGCGTGCATTGCCATGGCGTCCGTGCAGGTGCGCGGCGCAGGGCAGGGTCAGTTTGGTCAGGGTGGTGACGATGTCGCCGCGCACGCCGGCATCGGCGCACCGCAATTTGCCGATTTCGCAGGCATCGATATCCATGTGGACGACGCGTGCATTCGGCGCGAACTCGGCCAGCTTGCCGGTGGCGCGGTCATCGAAACGCGCGCCGACCACGATCAGCAGGTCGGCGTCCTGCACCGCCAGGTTGGCGGCGCGGCTGCCGTGCATGCCCAGCATGCCGAGGTTGAGTGGATGCGCGGTCGGCAACGCGCCCAGCCCCTTCAGGGTCAGCACGGTCGGGATCTGGGTGGCATCGACGAACGTGCGGAACGCTTGCACCGCATCGCCCAGTGCGATCCCGCCGCCGCCATAGATGACCGGCCGCTGTGCCTGCGAAATCAGTGCCAATGCTTCGTGCAGCGAGGCATCCAGCGGTGCCTCGACGGCGTCCTTGCCGAACGAGGCGTGGAGCGGGAGATGCGACGCATCGGCGAGCTGCACGTCCTTGGGCAGGTCGATCAGCACCGGGCCCGGGCGGCCCGAACGCGCCAGCCGGAACGCTTCGCCGACCATCATCGGCAGGTCTTCGACCCGTCGCGCAACGAAGCTGTGCTTGACCATCGGCATGGTCATGCCGAACACATCCAGTTCCTGGAATGCGTCGGTGCCCATCAGCGTGGTCGGCACCTGGCCGGTGATCACCACCATTGGCACTGAATCCAGCATCGCGTCGGCAATCCCGGTGACCAGGTTGGAGGCACCCGGACCGGAGGTCGCCACGCAGACACCGACGCGCCCGCTGGCGCGCGCATAGCCATTGGCGGCAAACGCCGCGCCCTGTTCGTGGCGTACCAGGACATGCTTCAGCCTGGGTGCACCATGCAGGGCGTCGTAGAACGGCATGATCGTGCCGCCGGGATACCCGAACAGCGTCTCCACGCCTTCCGCGACCAGGGCTTGCGCCAGCCAGTGGGCACCGTTCATCAGGCGGCCTCGGCAGTCGGTGTGGGCATGGCCTGCGGCGTGGCCGGTGCAGTGTCCAGCCACTTCATGTTGGCGCGCAGCTTCTTGCCGACCGCCTCGATCGGATGCTCCAGGTCGGCCTGTTTCATCGCCTTGTAATTGGCATTTCCGGCCGCGTATTCGGCGATCCACTGGCGGGCGAACGTGCCGTCCTGGATTTCGGTCAGCACTTTCTTCATCTGCGCGCGGGTATTCGCATCGACGATGTAATCGCCACGGGTCAGCGCACCGTATTGCGCGGTCTCGCTGATGAATTCATGCATGCGGGTGATGCCGCCTTCGTAGAACAGGTCGACGATCAGCTTCAGTTCGTGCAGGCACTCGTAATAGGCGACTTCGGGCTGGTAACCGGCCTCGACCAGGGTTTCCCAGCCAGCCTGCACAAGCTTGGTTGCGCCGCCGCACAACACCGCCTGCTCGCCGAACAGGTCGGTCTCGGTTTCTTCCTTGAAGGTGGTCTTGATCGCGTTCTGGCGTGCACCACCAATGCCGGCGCAGTAAGTCAGCGCCAGCGCCTCTGCTTTGCCGCTGCGATCCTGGTGCACGGCATAGACCGCGGGCACGCCGCGGCCGATCTCGTATTCGCGACGGACCAGCGCGCCCGGGCCCTTGGGCGCGACCAGCACCACGTCCAGGTCATCGCGCGGCGTGATCTGCCCGTAATGCACGTTGAAGCCGTGGGCGAACAGCAGGCACGCGCCCTTGGCCATGTTGGGCTCGATGACTTCGCCGTAAAGCTGCGGTTGGACCATGTCCGGGGTCAGGATCGCGACGATCTGCGCATCCTTCACCGCATTGGCTGGCGTCTTGACGGTGAAGCCGTCAGCCTTGGCCTTGAGCTCGGTCGGGCCGCCCGGGCGCAGGCCCACGGTGACATCGAAGCCGGAGTCGCGCAGGTTCAGCGCATGCGCGCGGCCCTGGCTGCCGTAGCCGATGACCGCGATGGAGGGCGGCGCGATGGTGGGTTTCTCGGTGCTGGTCATTGCGTATTTCCTGGCTGAGGGTGTTTTTTCAAAGGCCCAAAACGAAAAACCCCGCACCTTGCGGTGCGGGGTTTGCGATTCTGGCGTTTACTTGTTGCTTACGCGCCGGATCGTCCCGCACCTGTTGGCGAGGTAATAAGGACGAGTACGAGTACGGACGCCGCGAGTGCGGTCGGTGGGGTCAACAAAAGTGTGCGGCGCTGCAACATGGATCAAGATGACCACGGCACCAATGCCGCTGTCAACACTTTTATTCATGCCGGATTCTCATGTGCGACGGTTGCAGCTGAAACCGTGCAAACAAAGCAGAATCAAGCCTTGCAGCGATTCGCAGGAATCCACCCCCAAGCAACCGACCCCACGCCAATGCCCGACTACCGTTCAAAGACCTCCACCCACGGACGCAACATGGCCGGCGCGCGCGCGCTGTGGCGCGCCACCGGCATGCAGGACGCCGACTTCCACAAACCCATCATCGCGATTGCCAATTCCTTCACCCAGTTCGTGCCCGGCCATGTGCACCTGAAGGATCTGGGCCAGCTGGTGGCGCGCGAGATCGAACGTGTCGGCGGCGTCGCCAAGGAGTTCAACACGATTGCCGTGGACGACGGCATCGCGATGGGCCATGACGGCATGCTGTATTCGCTGCCCAGCCGCGAAATCATCGCCGATTCGGTCGAGTACATGGCCAATGCGCACTGCGCGGACGCGCTGGTGTGCATCTCCAATTGCGACAAGATCACGCCCGGCATGCTGATGGCGGCACTGCGGCTGAATATCCCCACCGTGTTCGTCTCCGGCGGGCCGATGGAGGCCGGCAAGACCAAGCTTTCAGATGGCACGGCATCCGACCGCAAGCTCGATCTGGTCGACGCGATGGTGATGGCCGCCGATCCAAATGTGACGGACGACGAAGTCGCAGCGATCGAGCGCAGCGCCTGCCCGACTTGCGGTTCCTGCAGCGGGATGTTCACCGCCAACTCGATGAACTGCCTGACCGAGGCACTCGGCTTGTCGCTGCCGGGCAATGGCACGGTGCTGGCCACGCATTCGGATCGCGAGCAGTTGTTCCTGCAGGCCGGCCGCACTGCAGTGGAACTCTGCCATCGTTGGTACGGCGCAGAGGATGTCAGCGCATTGCCGCGCGGCATCGTCACGTTCGCCGCCTTCGAGAACGCGATGACCCTGGACATCGCGATGGGCGGCTCGACCAATACCATCCTGCATCTGCTCGCAGCCGCGCAGGAGGCGGAGGTCGACTTCGGCCTGGGTGACATCGACCGCCTGTCCAGGCGCGTGCCGCAGCTGTGCAAGGTCGCGCCGAACTCGCCGAAGTACCACGTCGAGGACGTGCACCGCGCCGGCGGGATCATGGCGATCCTCGGCGAACTGGCCCGCGCTGGCTTGCTGCACACGGATGTCCCGACCGTGCATGCGAAGTCGATGGGCGATGCGATTTCGAAGTGGGATGTCGCGATGAGCGAAGACGTGGAGGTCGCCACCTTCTTCCGCGCCGGACCAGCTGGTATCCCGACCCAGGTCGCCTTCAGCCAGTCCACGCGCTGGCCATCGCTGGACACCGATCGCGCCGAAGGCTGCATCCGCAGTGTCGAACACGCCTATTCGCAGGAAGGGGGGTTGGCGGTGCTGACCGGCAACATCGCGCTGCATGGCTGCGTGGTGAAGACCGCCGGCGTGGATGAGTCCATCCACGTGTTCGAAGGCAATGCGCGCGTGTACGAAAGTCAGGATGCAGCGGTAGCCGGCATCCTCGGCGATGAGGTCAAACCGGGTGACGTGGTGGTGATCCGCTACGAGGGCCCGAAGGGCGGCCCCGGCATGCAGGAGATGCTGTATCCGACCAGTTACCTGAAGTCGAAGGGGTTGGGCAAACACTGCGCGCTGTT
>CAVQPZ010000002.1:0-440820 GCA_963714905.1 uncultured Gammaproteobacteria bacterium | reverse complement strand
TTATCGTCCGATTTATCGTCCGATTTATCGTCCGATTGTCTGTAAAAAATATATTTAACAAACATACCCTTTTCTATAATTTCAGGCTTCTTCAATCCTTTTTTTAAACATAATTCAATTATTCTTTGCACGCCTCTTCCCCATTGTTCAATTAGCTTAGCCTCTTTAAAGATTCTAACTATTACTTTATTTCTAATTTCAGAACGCCCACCAAGTACATCCTCTATAGTTATGCCTTTCGGAAAAGCACCTGGTGATGTTATTTCTATTCTTGAATCAAATACTGCAACCTTAATATCAGAGCCAGTTATTGAATAATCTCTATGTATAATAGCATTAACTAATGCTTCTCTAAGTGCTTCAGGAGGAACTTCATATTCATCAACTCTTGTAATGAAATCTTCCCAATTTTCCCACTAAGATTTATATTGGATAATAAAAATTTCATTGAATTTTCTAGTTGCGAAAAAATATCCCCACTAAATTCTTTACAATCAATAAAAATGTCCATTGCTTCGCCTTTGAATCTTGCACATTTTATTTGTTGCATAATCAAAATATCCTTGTAATATTGGTACTCCATTTGTTAGCTTTAGTTTTTCCCCATAAGCTTTCAGTAATTTCAAATTGACTAAATCTGCTTTTTCAATACTTCTGTTAAGGTTTATAGATATTGTTTCCATTAATGAGTTAAAATCATATTTTTCAACTTCCGTTGCCCATATATCCTCATCAAATGAAATATTCAACCGCTGTCTTTCTAATTCCTGTATGTATTCATTGTCTGCTTTTTTGTTAGTAGCGCCAACCCTTATATATGATCCATCAATTTTTCCTAAGTTTTTTAAAAAATGAGGTTTTAGCTGACTTGGATAAACTTCTACAACTAGTAATGTTTTACCATCCACATTATAAGTATATATATCTGGAATAATCATAGGATGAATTGTATCATGTAATATATTTGAAATTTTATCCATCTGCATTGGTATATCTAGATTATCAATTCCTACGATTTCCCCATTATCTTTAACTCCAATAATAATTTTACCTCCTGCCATATTTGCAAAAGAAATCACTGTCTTTGAAAGTTTTTCAGCAGAAGGCATAAATTCTTTAAACTCAATAAATTTTCCTTCACCTTTTTTTATTTGTTCAACGATTCCCATTTATAGCACCTCAAAAAATTTATTTACACAATCCATATAGTAATTTTTGGTAATTAACAAAGACGAAAGTATCACGTTTTTGTAATAATACTTCTTCCCCAATATTGTTAAATCCTAAGTTCTTCTAAAGTAAATTATATCACAGTTACTATATTTCTAGTCGTCATTTTTATACAGCTCTAGTCTTTAGCGTATCGTCAACACCCTACCAACCTCATTTAAATAGTACCCCGATCATATCCATTTTTTTGTAGTCAGGCATTATTCTTTCACCTAAGCTCCAAAACTCAGAAGAACAGTTTCGTCTACTATGATTGGAAACGCCCTATAATCTACCGTACAGGTTGAGGATATATTAAATCATATAGAAAATATAATTTGGCGAAATTAACCTTCATACAATTTCTTTAGTTCACTGATCATTTCCCTCCACAATGCATACGATTTACTAATAGTTTCAGAAGAACTCCCTAACTTAACAATATCCAATAATTTCTCACTACATCTTTTAGGCTTAATACTGAAATTCATAATAAACTCAAGTGTTCTTTTTCGACTAGGAAAAAAAGTTGCTATCTCCCCTTTAAATCATTTACTTTCATACATAACTCGAACAAATTCGTACTAGCTTTAATAAACTAATGTTACATTTTGTAAGGTTATAAGTCAAGAAGGTGTAACAATTTTTAAGGGAAGCCATTTTTGGCTTCCCTTAATTCACATTTATATGAATATTGTATATTTATATACTAAACCTTAAAGTCATTCCAATTTACTTCGGTAATTTTTCCATTCTGCCAATCTTCCTTTGTAATACCATAACCAACTGAGTCGTATACGTCTCCATCTCTACCTACCCACCTTTTCTATGGTGTGCTTCTTTAACAAACCCACACTTATGGAATACACATCTCATAGCATAATTGTCCTGTCTTGTATTACCTTCTATCCTATCAGTATCAGAATAATTGTTGAATATATAATCAACAACCATTTGACAGTATCTTGTCCCAACCCCCTACCTTTGTGACTTGCAAAATTCTTATATCAAACAACGGTGTCACCATCATGTAAGTCATAAACCCTTATCATCCCAACCCTATTATCCTGATCAAAAGAACCCAAAATGTTTTACAGCCTTCCCCAGTATAATACTGGTTTTGATAGCTCGCTCTAATCCTTTCTGGATTTGGGTTAGGTGTTCCATAAAATTCCCAAGTATCTGATGTTAAAAATTCTACAAGAGTATCAATTTCATCTTTAAATTCTTCAAAGCGTATTTTCATTATTTTATTTCCTCCCCTTAGCTACTCACAAAAACTTGATTGTATCCTATTCAATTATACACATAGTTATATATAAATTGCTTCCCTAATTTTAAAATCTTTTAACTTTGTATCAGAATGAGATGTATGTGGCTGAACTAATGATGCCCACAATGGGGGTAGACTTTCCATTTCTTCCTACCCCAAAATAAAAAACCAGCCAAAGCTGGTTTTTTAATATTGCCTCTTATGATCCAAATGTTCTTGCACTAATCTTAATGCCTCCCCAAAACGTTGAAAATGTACAATTTCTCTTTCTCTTAGAAAGCTTAAGGTTTCTTTTACTCCCCTATCATCAGTCGAGTTTATTAGATGCTCATACGCTACTCTTGCTTTTTGCTCAGCTGCCAAATTCTCGTGAAGATTTGCTATAGGGTCTCCATTTGCCTGTATATAAGCTGCTGTCCAAGGTACACCAGCAGCATCATGGGGATAAACATCATGACCATGCTGTACATAATGGGCTCCCAATCCCGCTTTTTCTAGTTCCTCTGGTGTTGCTCTATCAATAATTTTATATATTAAGGTACCAATGATCTCCCAATGAGCAAGTTCTTTAGTGCCATAATGTTATCAGTGATATTTTTTTCAATAACAAAGGACTTGATTCCTCAAGTCCTTTTAATAATCTAAATATTTCTAGCTGCTTCCAATAGCTCATCTAATAAAATTGGGTCAATACCTGCTTTCTTCATCAAACTAACTAATTCATTATATTTATTTATATAATCATCCCAAACTTGGGCTTTACTTTTATCACTCACGATATACCCACCCTTCTAATTCTCTGTATCATCTTTGTAATCTCCAAACATTTCAATATCACCATTTACTTTCATCTTTGTTATTTATATTTCAAATTGTAATAAATTTTCTATTGGTTAAATTGTCCATTTGTGTTATACTATGTAGTATAAGTGTTTACAGGATTTCTCGACCAAAAGTTCTCCTGTTACACTTGTCGAGAGCTGGGGAAACCTAGCTTTTTTATTTTACAAAATATTATTTAAAACATAATAGCGAAAAGGAAGAAACTACATGTCCTTCCTTTTGTTAGTCTTATTATTCTTTTCTAAATAAGCATTAACTACCATTATTAGTTTCATTTGGGTTTAATTTTTAAATTTATTACTCAATAGTAAAATTTGTCTTTGTCTTGAGATTTATCGTCTTTGTCCAGTTCTAAATGCATTGGTAACTCAACAACTTCTGGCAATTCAATATCACAATTTACTTTTATAAACACTCCTTCATCTCCTTCAATTGCAAAATGAAATTTACATTGTCAAAATATTCAGTTGTGTTATACTATGTAGTATAAGTGGTTTACAGGAGTACTTTTGACGGAGCAGTCCTGTTACACTTGCGAGCTGGGGAAACCCAGCTTTTCTATTTTGTTCTCAATAGGCATCACCTCCCTTTTGTATGTAACTATTTGTGACAATGCTTATTTTATAATACATAGGAGATACGTCAATGAATCAACCTCGCTATCAACATCCTATAAATTTACAATTTTATTTGTTGCTTTCTAATTATCATTAAATAAGTGTTAAAATCATTGAGATTAACAGCTTTTTAAGGTAAATTTATAAAAATGTAAGTCGTTTTATAACCAAAACGCTCTATACTTACATTTTTATTTTTTATAACAAAATTTTAACTATAATAAAATAGGAAGCTTATTAACAAGCTTCCTATTTGGATAGATTAAAAGTTATTGGTTTAATCGACATTTTTCCATATGGATCTTCAACTTCCCACGCAAATACTACATTTGCACTAATTAGAACAAAACTAAATACTAATAACAAGCATAGAAATCTCTTTTTCACTATTCACACCTCCCTAAACTTTTTATATCTAACCATATTTCGCCATAACATTTAACTAAATTGCTATCATGTTCTGTATTTATATATTCTATTTCAAATCTGTTATTCTTTATTATTTCTTCTACTATATCGGAAAGCTCAATTAATGTATTAACATCCCTATTGCTCTTTGCTAGAGTTAAAATTTCATTTATTGCTCTAATAATGTTATTTTTGTTTTTTAATGATTTCTGCGATATAGATAAATGATACATCAACTTATCTATTACTTCCTTTTCATTTGATTGATATACTTTTGCGTGAGTTCCTAAATAAGTAAAGTATGTATCAGCATCTCCATCACCTAAATAGCGAAATGCGGTGTCTATGCTATTTTGTGCATTCACTTTTTGACCTAAATAAAAATACGCCATAGACATATTGTTGTATACGTTGCCGATTCTTTTATGATCGGTAGGTTCGTATTCTTTTATAGCATTTTTATAATGCTCTATAGCTCTTTCATATTTTTTTTGTTTAGCGTAAGTAAATCCAATACTAGTTAAACGGCTCCAACCTTACCCTTATCCTTAGAGTAATACAAGGCTTTCTCAAATAGACTTCTTGCAAAATTAGAATCACGTCTGTTATTTATAATACCAAATTGATAGTAATATTCAAAAAGTATATCATCTTCTAAATCATTTTTATTCAGTATTTTTTCTTCTATTATGTCATTGACATTTTTGGCTTTTTCCGTTTCGTCATTTTGACCATATAGCCTTGCTAATTCAATATAATAATTTATAAGAAGATTTTCTTTTCGTTTATCTTTTATCAAGTCGATTGCAGTCTTCATAGATTCGATGGCACTCAATATTTTATTTGTATTGTAATAATACACAGAGAATAATCGATTTACTTGGGATAACTCTTCTATACTTCCAAACTTCTCGCATAATTCTCTTAATATGCCAAACAGTTCAAAGTCATAATCAGTTGTGCATTTATCCTCATTATTTTTAATTTGCTTTATTATTTTATTAATTTGCTGTGATTCATTTAACACTATTTCATTATAATCTTTATCCAATATTAGTGTCAGTTTATTTCTAAATCGTCCCAGAGCCATATGGTTTACAATGAAAATATATGTACAAGCTTTCCATACTTATCCCCGATACTCTTGAAAATTCTTCAAGACTGTCGAATCTTTCTAATACAGCTATTTGCATCTGCTCGCCTGCGTGTAGTATCCTTATATCCTCTTTTTTTAACTTTTCCATCTCAACACCCCATCAATTGATTATTTTAATTATATTACTTTGTAAGACTATGTGCCAGTAAGTATTTTAGTAGCTTTCATCTATTCTTATCAAATCGTCACAATACATGTATGATAATTTCATGCAAACCGCAGTTTTCACTTAAATCCCTCCTAGTGAATTCATTTGGTACATTTTGTACTATAAGTAATTATATTGCAAATATTATGCTATGTAAATATTTTCCGTACATTTTGTACGAGTGACGCATTTAATATCTGAATGTTATATATTTGGGAGTATATTCGAAAAACAATAAATTACAATTTTCATAAAATAGAAAACTAGTTAAAATATGTAATTGTGTAAAATAGGAAACTAAAAAATGCATGGCAAATAGACTTTTTAAAGGTTTTAAAAAAGTCATATAAATCGACTGAAATTAATAGTAAGTAAATTGTTTAATATTATTTAAGCTACAAACCTTGAAAGTTTAGGGAATATATCAGTAATGGATAAAATACTTTCGTTAGCCCATGCATCTATGTAACAACAGAAAGCACCAATGAAAACCCTGACAATTCTGCGTTCTCTTGAAATAATTATGGCATCTTCAGCATGAAAATCATTATTGGTTCTATCCCATAATCTTTCAGTAGTAGAACGACGTTTGTAATGTTTCTTCCATTCATAGGAACCCCTGAGAATGGGCGAAAAAAATCTAGGATTGTCCTCTAATTTAGTATAGTGCACTTTTTTACTGCAAACAGAGCACTTATCACAGAAATCACATTGTACTGGAAAGAGCCATTTGCGCCGGTAAGATTTGGATATAATGCCCCAGTTACGCAATTTCTTACCGAGCAATTTACAATGAGGAATACCTTTGTCGTCATATGTTATGAATTCATTGGTTGCTTCAGGGTTAGAAGATCGAGTATTAAGATCGATAATAGGAATAATGCCGTGATGCATAAGATATGTTGCTGAAGCTCAGGTCCGCTGAGCATGCCAGTTCGTCAGCATCGACTTCCAGGGTGCTGTCATGCCCGGCCTGCAGCGCCTGGATGCGCACGGTGTTGATGTCGAAGCCGACGGTCGGGTAACGCTTGCCGAATTCCACCGCAAGCGGCAAGCCGACGTAGCCAAGGCCGACGATGGCAATGCGCAGTATGGGCAAGGTGATGCTGCAGATCCATGCAGGACTGCTCCATGTGCGACGGACGATGACGAATTATGCCAGCGATGCTGCGTCGCGATTCCGGTGGTCGCGCGTGCTTTGCCTGGAGGCATTGACTGCATTGAACAGCAAACCGGCCAGCAAGCCGGCAGTGGCCATCAGTGCGGTGGTGCGCAGCGGGTAATCCACCAGCGAATGCATCAGCAGTACCAGCAATGAGGTCCACGCCGCTGCTGCAATGGCGCGCATGCGGTATGAGGGCATCCGCTGCAGTACTTGCCAGCCTAGCCAGGCGAACAGGCTACAGGACCAAGGCGAGCACCAGCAGCGCAGTGACACCCGCTTCGAGCCACCACTGGGCGTATTCGTTGTGGGCGTGGTTGATCACTTCCCTGCGCGCCTGCCCGGACGGCGCGTACTGCATATAGGTGGGCTCGAAATTGCCGATGCCCACGCCCAGCGGGGCGAACTGCTGGCCGATCTGGACAGTGGTACCGGGCAAAGATACGGCGATCTTCCTCCACGTTCTGCCACGCCAGCGCTGAGACCAATACCACTGTAGCCACCACCACCGATGCGGCCAGCCCAAGCTGGCCACTGCGCCGGCCGCGAACCGCGCGCCAGTCCAGTGCGCCGAACATGACCGACACCACCACCAGGCCGACCATGACCAGCAACATCGCGGCGCTGCCATTTGCCAGCGGCACCATCGCGACACAGGCCACGCACAGGAACCCATACCACCAGTGCGCGTGGCTGGCGTCCGTCGCGTGCGCGCCTGCGACCCTGCATGAACAGCGCTGCGGCGATGACCGCGCCGATGGTCAGGGCAATCCCCTGATGGTTGGTATTGTTGAACAATCCGCCGAAATTGCGACCCCACTGCGTGTACAGCAGCAGTGGACTGCCATCGGGCAACGAAAGCTGGAAGAACGCGAACAGCGCGCTGCCCAGTGCAAGCACCAGCACCAGCTTCAGCACGCCACGCAGGTCACGGGTCGGTAATGCCAGCGCCCCCAGGAACACGGCCAGGGCCGGCATCAGCGACCACAGGGCACGCTCCGTGGCGAAGCCTGACAGCGTGGCATGGGACACCCCCAGGGTGGCACCCGCCGATGCCAGATCGGACACGATGCCCTGCCGCACCTCACCCGTCAGACCAAGCCCTGCGGGCAGTGACAACAATTGAAACGCCGGCAGTGCGACAAGGGCGGATGCAAAGATGACGGCGACACCCGTCACGCCGCTCAGCGGGCGACGTGAAAGTACCGCGACCGCCAGCACCAGCACGGGCAGTGCCAGCAGTTGCAGGAGCTCATCTGCCGAGGTGCTGTCCTGCGTCACGCCGCCCAGCAGCCAGCACAGGACCAGCAGTCCCGCTGTTGCCCCTTTCAGCAGGCGCGTGGCCGCCGTGCGGCGGCCCATGCCGGCAGGCGCGCTGGAATCCTCCGCCTCGGAAACATCGACCATCCGGCTGCCCTGTCTGGAATGAAACCCTGGAATGAAACCTTGGAATCAAAATGCTGGCATCGAAACGAAAACGGGGCAGGTTTGCACCTGCCCCGCGTCTTGCAACTGGATCTGGCTAGGCGCCCGCGCTGATCAGCGCGAACCTCCGCTGATCGGGGATGGCGGCACGCCGTCACCCGAGCCAGCGATCGCCGCGCCAATCAGAGCCGCACCAGCAAGGATGCCCAAGCCACCCTTGCTGCTGCTGATGTACGCAGCCTTGGTGCAGCTGTCATCGATGATGAACGTGTTGGGCCCTTGATAGACCTCGGTGCACTTGCGCTTGCCGTTGTCGTAGAAATACACGACCGTCGCCTTGGCACCGTCCGCCACCATCAGGCTTTCATCGCGGACCAGGATCTTGCCGACACCAGCGCTTTCGTAATCACCGCCGGTGCTGGCCATCACGCTGCCAACCTTCTGATCCAGCACGATCTTTTCCGGCTTTTCCGGATCCTGGGCGAACGCCGACGTGGCACACGTTGCCAGCAGAAGCGTCATCACAAATTGAGCCGTCTTGGTCATATTAGGTTTTCCTTAACTATTTTGATTGCACGCCCTCCATTCATCGGAGAATTTGCGTGGACTCCCGAACACCATATGTCAATGGAACGCGCGGTGCAACCCTCAGTCAGTGCCGTTCATCGGGGATTTGCCCCCGTCGAAGGATCGAGAATCCATTCACCCATGCCTCCCCGCCGACCACTTGACCGATGGAGCCCCCCCCTGCGTTTCCCATCCGCAGCCACTGGCCTTGACATCCCTCTGCCGGCACGACAAACGCCAGTTCAACGGCGGCCCACGGTCGGCTACCGTTCAAGGCCGGACTCTCGGCCAGTGCCGTGGCTGGCGCGCTGGCGCACGTCAACGTCCAGCTGATGCCAGCTTCACTGCGCAGGGCATCGCTGCGTTGACGCAGCTGCAAGTGGTAATTGCCAGGCGCCAGGAACAGCGCGTGCTCAAGGTAGGTGCCGACCACGCGGCGGCCGAGGAAACGCGCATGCAGGGTGCGGGCCGCGCCCTGCCCGTGTTCGAAGTCAAGGATCACCCCCGGCGTGGGTGGCATCCGCCAGTCGAAGCCGGCACCAGATGGCTCCTGGGCGAAATCGGCGTTGAACAGCACGGGTAGAGGCGTGCCGCCCGCCACGATCGGCGCGGCCCAGCGTGCATGGGCTTCTCCCCAGCGACCCGCCCGCAGCAGGGCGTCGATCAACGCCTCGGCCTCGGCAGGTGCCAGACCACCCTTGCCTTGCAGCGCGCCCATCACCTGTTCCGCCGCTGGGCGGTCTTCCGCGCTGGCCTGCCGCAGCATCGCCAGCATGCCGGCGCGCCACGGTGGGTTGCGCTGCAGGGCATCGGCGAGGGCATCGGCGAAACCCGGGTCTTTCGCCAGGGTCAGCAGGACCGGAAAGATCGTCGTTCCGGAGGCAGGCGACAGGGTCAGGACCTGGTCGATCTGCACCAGCGCCGCGTTCGCATCACCCTGTTCCAGGGCATGCTGCGCCAGCCACGCACGTGCCGGCAGGTCACGCGGTGACCGCCGTGCTGAAATCAGGAACAGCGCCAGTGCCTGCGCGGGCCTGCCCTCGACTGCGGCCACCTGCGCCAGCAGCCGGTAACCACGGCCATCGGTCGGCTGTACCTGCAACAGGTGTCTGGCGGTCCGTGCCGCGGATTCAGGCTGCTGCGCGCGCAACTGCGCTTCGGCATGCGCCAGCAGTGCGTCGGGGTGGTCGGCCTGCCAGCCAAGCGCGGCCACTGCATCGCCATCGGCTAACGCGGCATCGGCAAGCATCAGGTGACTGATCCGCCAGCCCGCCAGCAGCGCCAGGCCAAGCACGCCCGCAACCGCGATCGGGCGAATGCTGCGCCCGCCGGGCATGCGCTGCATCGGCGTCATGGCACCTGTTCCAGCGCCATCGATCTCACCAGCCAGCGTTGCTCCCGCCAGACCAGCGCCACCCGCAACTGTCGCTGCGCATCACCGGCCTGCAGCTGGGTTGACATGACGGCGGTATCACCGCCCACGCGCCAATGCGGTTCGCTGCCGCGCACGCGATTTTCATCCTGCAGCGAGGCACGCATGCGAACGGCTTGTGCCTGGATATCCGGGCTGCTCCAGATCGGCGGCACCGTAGTGCTGCGGTGGGTGACGTAGGCGATCAATTGCTGGCCGGTCCGTTGCGCCTGGCCGACCTGTGCCGCCGATGCATTGGCAGGTGACCGGAGCGCTTGCTCGGCCATGGTCGGGGTTGGTGGTGTTGGCGGTATTGCCGGCAACGGTACCGAAGCCGAAGCAGCCGCGGGGAGCGGTCTGGATGCGGGTGGCGCAGGTTTTGCGAGCACGGCGACCGCGGCGATGGCGGTGGGCTTCACAACTGGAATGACAACCGGCGGAGTGGCGGCGGTCTTCGCGACGGGCTTGGGGACGGCGGCACGGGCCACTGGCGTCGCGACCGGCTTGGCGACAACGGCCATGGCCACAGGTTTCGGGGCTGATACACGGGCCACCGGCGTCGCGACCGGTTTGGCGACAACGGCCATGGCCACCGGTTTCGGGGCTGGTGCACGGGCAACCGGCGGCGCGACCGGCTTGGCGGCTGCCGTCGTCACCGGCACCTGGGCGTATGCCGGAGCCGGAGCCTGGTATTTTGCAACCGCTGCGATCTGCGGCGCACGCGGGACGGGCTTCACGACGGGTGTGGTGGTCACGCGCACAGCTGGCGTTGGCACGCGCAGCGCCACCGATGCGGGCGGCGCTGTGGCAATGTCATCCACTGGGGCCTGCACGAGCAGGCTGTCCTGGGGGTCGCGTTGCATGTCACGCAGGGCCACGACGCCCAGCACCACGCACACCGCACACAGTGCCAGCACCGGCACGCGGCGGCGCCAGCGATCTTGGTGGAACTGATCGGCATCGGCAAACGCGACGCCGGTCGGCGTGGTGGAGAGTCGGGCCGGCATCATCCAGGACAGACCGCCGCGCTCGCCGTGTTCGTCCATGGGTGTGCGGGCGTCGTACTCGGCTCGGCTGGACGCCGTGCGCAGCTGGTTCCACGCGGCATTGACCCGCGAGGCGAAGATCGCATCCCAGTCACTGGTGTGGCGGTCGGGGTGCAGCCACTGTTGCAGCAGGCGATAGTGGCTGCGGATCGTGCCGGGATCGGCATCGCGCGTCAGGCCCAATACGCGGTAGGCATCGGCACCTTGGTAGAACAGGATCTCGCGGATGTAGAAGCGTGCGGCCTCCAACAGGTCTGCTTGCGCTTCACCGGTGCGATTGGCGGCATCGGCCAGTGTCGTTGCGGAGACGCCAGTCGCGAGTTGCAACAGGGTTTCCATGCCGCCTGGCAGCGGGCGCTGGCGCAACGCCACCCGTTCGGCAGGCGCCTTCGCCAGGGCTATGGCCCATTCCAGCGCATCCCCCCTGACCTCCACCACGGCACTACCCCCGCGTCAACCTCGGCTTGTTGCCGTAAGCATAGTAGGCGTCGTACTTGTACCCGTAACCATACCCGGCTGCCTGGGCATCATACTTGCTGAGCAGCGCGCCAATGACCCGAGCACGCGCAACCAGCAGGCGCTTGAGTGCGGCTTGCGCGGTGCTGGTCCTGGTCTTGGCCGACGACACCATCAGCAGCGTGCTTTCGACCGAGTTGGCCAGGATCAGCGCGTCGGCCAGCCCAAGCACGGGCGGGCCATCGACGATGACGTGATCGTAACGCTCCGCGGCCACGGTCAGCATGGAGATGAACTTGGAGCCTGACAGCAGCTCGGCCGGGTTGGGCGGCAACGGGCCCGCCAACATGACGTGCAGCCGTTCTTCGTCGGTTTCCTGCACGGCGCTGGCCAGCGTGCTGGCGCCGGACAACAGGTTGCTCAGTCCCACCTCGCTCTTGAGGGAGAGCAATTTGTGCAGGGACGGATTGCGCAAATCTGCATCCACCAGCAGCACGCGCTTGCCAAGCTGCGCCAGGTTGCGTGCAAGCGCGAGCGAGGACGTGGATTTGCCCTCGCTTGGCGACGCACTGGTGATCAGCAGCGAGCGCGGCACGCCATGGTCGGTGGCGAACTGCAGCGCCGTGCGCACCGAGCGATAGGCTTCGGAGAAACTCGAGCGCGTATCGCTTGACGCAACGGCCATGCTCTCTTTCGGCCCCAGCTTGGGAATGATGCCCAGCACCGGCAGACGCAGCTTGTGCTCGATGTCCTCGGGTGTTTTCAGCGAATCGTCGAGGAACTCCAGCACGAATGCCAACAGCACGCCCAGCATCAGGCCCGCCAGGATGCCCAGCACCAGGTTCATGATCAGGTTTGGCTTGAACCGCAGGCCTTCCTTGGCCCGATCGATGATCGTGATGTTGTTGCTGCGCAAGTCGCCCGAGGCGCCCACTTCCTTGAAACGCTGCAACAGGTTGTCGTACAGCTGGCGATTGGTGTCGGCTTCACGCTTGAGGATGTTGTAGTCGATGCTGCGGCTGTCGACGTCCAGCGCCTGCCCGCGCAGGGCGTTGATCTGACCCTTGAGCATCCCTTCCTGCGAACTTGCTGCATCGTATTCGGCTTTCACTGAAGCGCGAATGCTGGCCCGATCTCGGTGGCCATCTGGCGATTCACCTCGTCGATCTGCCCCTTGAGCTGCAGCATCTCCGGGTAGTCCGGCTTGAAGGTCTGCAGCTTCTGTTGATACTCGGCCTGCAATTTCCCACGCTGCATCTGCAGCGCTCCTATGCCAGACGAGGACAACATGTCCGAGGGCATCGCCCCACCTGACGACGCCTGACGCCAGCGCGATTCCGCACGGATACGCTGGTTCTGCGCCGCCGCGAGTTGTCCATTGAGATCGGTCAAGTTCTGGGTGGCCAGCGAGGTACGGTTCTCACCGGTATTGACCAGGCTTTCCTTTTGCGCGAACTCGCACCAGCTTGCGCTCGGACTCTTCCAGCTTGACCTTGGATTGGCGAAGTTGGTCCTCGAGATACGTTTTGGCATACGACGTTGCGCCCAGCTTCCTTTCAATGCTGGTGGTGATAAAGCCTTCCGCCACCGCATTGGCGACACGTACCGAGAACTTCGGATCCGGTACTGTCGAAATTCAATCGAACCAGACGGGATTGTCGAAGCGGTTCTACGGTAAGCCCCCCTTCCACCACCCCTGACGCTTCTTCCAGCAGCAATACGGCCGGATCACGTTTGGCAGTCTTGTCGGCTTGATCCTTCGGCTTGGGCCGCAGCAGGTCCATGACCCGACTCAGCCAACCTGGAGCATTGAGCTTCTCCAGCGTGGCAGCAGCTCAGGTTCAATTCGTTCGCCACGCGCTCCGCAAGCGTCCGGCTCTTCAGCAATTCGTACTGGGTGGTCAGGAAGTCGGGATCCCAGGAATCGTAATAGGGCGTCGCGCTCAGGCTGGCAACGCTGGTGGTCGCACCTTCCTTTTCGATCTGCATCAGCACCGAGGCCCGATACTGCGGCTGGGTCATCAACGTGATCAGCAGCGACAGTGCGACCAGCGCCGCCAGTACGCTGGCAATCAATCGCCGCCGCTTGACCAGGATTCGCCAGTACGCAAGCAGGTCGATCTCGTCCGGATCGACATCACGCTTGTCGTCCAGCATGTCCAGCGCAAGTGCGGTGCCACCCGGACGCATGTGCGCCAGGTCATGCCGCGGTTGCACGCCCTGTTGCGCGGGCAGGCGCGGTTCATCCCCAGCGGGGCCTGCCGGCAGTTGTTCTTCGCTCATGCGGCTATCGTCCCTGAAAAATCAAAACCACGCGAAAATGCCGAGTGCAGGCACGGATTCGATGAACCTGCGGAAGGCCGTCTTGCTGCCGGATTGCTCGACCACGATCACGTCGTCCCCATACAGCTGCGGGTCTTCGATGTTGCCCTTGCGCACCTGGCGCAGGTCGAACACCGCCGCCTGCTTCTTTCCACCCACGCGCCGCATCACCACGATGCCGCCCAGATCGGCGATCTTGTCATCCACCCCCTCGGCAAGCGCAATGGCCTGCAACAGCGTCGTGCGTCCGGTGATGGGGAAAATGCCGGGTTTCTTGACTGCACCTTCCACCGTGATGCGCTGGCTGGTGAATTCCTTGACGAACACACTGACCTGCGGTTTCTGCAGGTAGCCCGCTGCGTACTTGGTGGCGAGGTCGGACTCCAGCTCCGGAATGGTGCGGCCACCCGCCATCACCCCACCGATGAGCGGCAGCGAAATCTGGCCGTTGGAGTTGACCCGCACATCCTTGTTGAGCTCCTGCACTCCGAACACGCTGATCGAGAGCAGATCCTGCGCACCGATGCGGTAATCGCTCGCCCCCTGGTACGCGCCGGAGGCGCTCGTGGAATCGGGTGCAGGCAAGCTTGCGGCGGGCATGACATCACCACGCGCGCCGCCGCCTGAACTGCAGGCGGCAAGCAGCAGCGACAGCAAACCGATCACGAACACCTGGGCAATACGAGACATCATGGGTACCACTTTCGCAGGATTTCTCATTATCCACAGGTCCCGTGGATTAGGCGAGCCTGCATCTTAGTCGCTAAAAGTGCACCCACCGCATGCACGCACACCGCAAGCCACTGCATGACAGCGACGTGCTTGACGGCTCCATCACGCCCACGGCACGCGCGCTTGCCGGCTCCGCCACCTGCTGTACAATGCGCGGCCCACCGGGCGGTTAGCTCAGCGGTAGAGCATTGCCTTCACACGGCAAGGGTCGCAGGTTCGAACCCTGCACCGCCCACCAGCATCATGGGAAAGCCGGCCTCGCGCCGGCTTTTCGATGTCTGTGGCCAGGCCAGGCCGCACCATCCCGGCAACGCCACGCGAACATCAGCCAGGCCCTGGGCTTCTGGATCGTCGCGCCTCCGGCCTATGCCGCGGACGCGCGCTGCCCGGCCATTCGGTGGAAAACGCACCGATCACCGTACCTGTAGTAAGTTGCGCCTTGCGTGCCCGCCTTTGCCTGGGCGTGGGACGCCTTCGAAGAGGATTTTCGAGCGGGACACGCTGTGATTGCTGGAGGCGATCAAGGATGGGGACCCACGTCAGGAAAGTGGACAAGGTGGTTGCCGCGAGCGTGACGCTTGCTGCACTTGCGCTGGTGGTGCTTGGCTGGCAGGTCGCCCGCGCGCTGCAGCTGATGAGCCTTCCGGAAGGCGGGGCGCTCGATGTCGGGCAGTTGTACCACCTCATGCTGGTGGTCGCGGCGATCGCCTGTGCTGTCGTGGCCGCCATGCTCTGGGCGGTCATCCACAACACCCGTGGGGGCCGCCGCGTAGAGACCCGCCTGCAGTGGATGACGCAACGCCTGCCGGGCGCGTTCTATGTGTTCAGGCTTACCAAGGACGGGCTTGGCACCTATGAATTCCTGACCGTCGACGCGGGGAATGTCCTGGGCGTCCCCCGCGAACAGATCGTGCAGGATGCGAACGTGGCGCACCGCCTGGTCGTCCGTGAGGACCGCGAGCAGCTGGATGCCGCCCTTGCGCAATCGCGATCGACTCTTTCCCCTCTGAAAACGGATTTCCGCATCTGCAAGCCGGATGGCGAGGTCCGCTGGATCCACACGCACGCGGTCCCCGTGCCCGGGCCCAACGGAGAAGTGGTCTGGAATGGACACTTCTTCGACATCACCGAGGCCAGGTCGACCGAACAGGCGCTACGGGAAGCCACCAAGCGCCTGCAGGACGCCCAAAGCGTGGCCGACTTCGGCGACTGGACATGTGAACTTGCGACGGGCGCGCTGACCTGGTCACCACAGGTCTACCAATTGCTTGGGCGCGACCCGATGCTGGGTCCACCTAACCTGGCTGAAGTGCTCGAAATGCCCATGGAGGGGCCCGAGGCGATTTCGGCCGCCTTTGAATTGGCGCAAAAGACGGGCGAGCCCCAGTCCTTCGAAATCTCGGGGCAGCTGCCAAACGCCAACAGGGTGGCACTGCACGTGATCGTGCTGCCGGTATCCGATGCTTCCGGAAAGGTGACCGGCATGCGCGGAACAATCCAGGACATCACCGCCCGCAAGGCACTCGAAGATCGGCTTTCAGTGGCGCGGGAAGCCGCCGATGCCGCCAGCCGCGCCAAGAGCGCGTTCCTTGCCACCATGAGCCACGAGATACGGACCCCGCTCAACGGCATGCTGGGACTCCTTGAACTGATCCTGCTGACCTCCATCGCTCCTGATATCCGCACGGCGCTCGACGCGGTACACGACTCCGGAAAATCCCTGCAACGGATCATCGATGACATTCTCGACTTCTCGAAGGTCGAGGCCGGCAAACTCGAGATTGTCTCCAAACCTACACGCGTGCTTGATCTCATCGACAGCGTGCAGCGGATCTATGCCGGTAGCGCCAGGAGCCTGGGCCTGGATTTCCGGGTACATGTGGATCCGGATATCAGCCCTGTCCTGATGCTGGACGCCTTGCGGCTGCAGCAGATCCTCAGCAATTTCATCAGCAATGCAATCAAGTTCACGTCCAGGGGCAGCGTCGAACTGCGCGTGCTGTCGGAAGGACGCGATAGCGAACTCGAATGCCTGCGTTTCGAGGTGGTGGACACCGGCATCGGAATTTCCGCCGATGAGCAGCAAAAGCTGTTCCAGGAATTCGAACAGGCACACAGCATCGCAAGCCGCTATGGGGGGACCGGATTGGGCCTTTCCATTTCCCGGCGACTGGCCGAGCTGATGGGCGGACACGTCAACATGTCCAGCGAGCTCGGCACTGGCACGACCATGAAGCTGCATATCGTGGCTTTCATCGCCAATGCCGTGCTTGCCCCACCCACGAGCGACGACCAGCAAGACGCTCCGCAGGCGTTGCACGACATGGCGTCCCTGCACGACAAGCAGTCCCTGTCCGATGAGGCCTCCACCCCGGCCGGGACCGAGGCGACGGGCGCGGGCATGCGCATCCTCGTGGTCGACGATCATCCGATCAACCGCATGGTCATGCGCAAGCAGATCCAGGCCCTGGGCTTTGCCGCCGAGGATGTGGAAAGTGGCGCCGAGGCACTTGAACAATGGCGCACCGGCACGTTCTCGCTCGTGCTGACTGACCTCAACATGCCCGCCATGAGCGGTTACGACCTCAGTCGCCGGATTCGGGAAGCAGAAGCCGGGCTTGACGCGCCCCGGACGCCCATCATCGCCTGCAGTGCCAACGTCATCCCGGGCGTTGTGCAGGACTGCATGGAAGCAGGCATGGACGATTACCTTGCCAAGCCCATCAATTTGGCGGCCATGTCCGAGAAGCTGGCCCTGTGGTTGCCGGCGCATGGCCAGCAAACTGGCGGTGATTCACCCCTGCCGCGGGCGCCCGCGGAACCCGCGGACGCATGCCGGCCGACGGATCCCGAACGCAAGACGGCGGGAACGGACGCCAAGAATGAGTCCCGCATCACGCAACGCGCGCGTGCCCACTTCCGCAAGGTCAACGACTTGGATGTAATGCATCTGCTGGAAGCGATCCAACAGAACGACATGGGGCAACGTCACGCACATGGCCCATCGCATCAAGGGGGCCTGTGGCTTCATCGATGCGACGGGGCTGGCATCGGTGTGTGCCATGATCGAACAAGCTGGCCGCGAAGAAGATAGCCCCAGGGTCGCATGGCTCATCGATGTGTTTCGCATGGAACTGGAGCAGTTGAATGCCAACCTCGATGCGTGATGATGATCGCCCACCGGACGTGGGCGCTACGCTCCCGGCCAAGGATCTGCGCTTCCTGGTCGTTGAAGACCACGAGTTCCAGCGCAGCATGATCGTGGAGATGCTCGAGGACCTTGGCGTGCAGTCGATGCATGAAGCCGCCGACGGGTTTTCCGCCCTGGAAGTGACGCGCGAGCTGAATCATGCCTTCGACATCATCGTCACCGACATCGACATGCCCGGGATGGACGGCATGGCCTTCATCCGCCGGCTTGGCGAAGCCAAGGTGCGTGCTTCGCTGATCATCACCAGCTGGCCTGGACAAGTCACTCCTCGAGACGATGGAGACGATGAGTCGGTGCGTACGGCATGCACTTGCTCGGAACCGTGGAGAAGCCGCCGACCCTGGAACGCTTCGGCGAGTTGATTGCCAGCATTGGAAGACCAAGCCCAGTCCGGTCAGATCCGGGAATGGCCCGTCCACCTTCACCATCGACGAGGTCATGGACGGGTTGGACGCGGAACAATTCGAGCCCTTCTACCAGCCCAAGATCGACTTGATGACCAATCGCGTGAAGGGCGCGGAAGCCCTGGCTCGCTGGCGCCATCCAAACTTCGGGATTGTCCTGCCCTACGCGTTCATTTCATTGCTTGAAGACGCCAACCAGATCAGCGAACTGACGTGGATCATCCTGGCCAAGAGCGCCCGCGATTGCCTCAACTGGCGAGCAGCAGGCTTTGACCTGAATGTGTCAGTCAACCTGTCCGTGAAAATGCTGGAAGATCCTGCCACTGCGGATGCCATCACCTGGCAGGTGGCGCAGCAAGGCCTGGACCCCAAGCACATGATCCTGGAGGTCACCGAATCAGCGGCGATGGGCAGTGTCGGTCAGGTGCTGGAAAACCTGATCCGCTTGCGCATCAAGGGCTTCGGTCTGTCGATCGACGATTACGGCACGGGCTATTCATCGATGCAGCAGTTGACCCGCATTCCCTTCACCGAGCTGAAAATCGATCAATCGTTCGTCATGCACGCCACACGCCAGGCGTCCAGTCGCAAGATCCTGGAATCGAGTCTGGAGATGGCGCGGAAACTCGGCATCTCCTCGGTGGCGGAGGGTGCCGAAACGGCCGAGGACTGGAACCTGCTGCGCGAGTGCGGTTGCGATATTGCGCAAGGGTACTTCATCGCCAGGCCGATGGAAGCCACAGCGTTCCCGGAGTGGGTACGCGCGTGGGCCTGAGGGTAGGAAAGAGGCTTCAGCCCAACCCCAACGCATGCACGATCTGCCCGGCCAGCTCCGCGGGCTCGGCATCAACGGTGTGCAGATGCAATTCCGGCGCTTCCGGGGTTTCGTAGGGCGAATCGATGCCGGTGAAGTTTTGCAGCTCGCCACGGCGGGCCTTGGCATACAGGCCTTTGACATCACGCTGCTCGGCCAGGGCCAGCGGAGTGTCGACGAAGACCTCCAGGAACTCGCCTTCACTGAACAGTTCGCGCGCCATGCGCCGTTCGGCGCGGAACGGCGAGATGAAGCTGACCAGCACGATCAGGCCGGCATCGGTCATCAACTTTGCCACTTCGGCGACGCGGCGAATGTTCTCGACGCGGTCTTCGTCGGTGAAGCCGAGATCCTTGTTCAAGCCGTGGCGGACGTTGTCGCCGTCCAGCAGATAGGTGTGGTGGCCCATCGCCAGCAGGCGCTTTTCGACCAGGTTGGCAATGGTCGACTTGCCTGATCCGGACAGACCGGTGAACCACAGGCAACGCGGTTGCTGGTGCTTGATCCGGCTGCGCGCGCTCTGGTCGACATCGACATGCTGCCAATGGATATTCCCGGCCCGGCGCAGGGCGAATTCCAGGGTGCCGGCAGCCACGGTCGCATTGCTCTGGCGGTCGATCAGGATGAACCCGCCGAGCACCTGATTGTCGGCATAGGCCTCGAACGGGACCGGCTGATCAAGGTGCAGGTTGCAGTAGGCGACCTCGTTCAACTCGATCGACTTGGCCGCCAGGTGCTCCTGCGTGTTCACGTCGACCTTGTGCTTGATCTCGGTGACCGAGGCGCCGACCGTGCGCGTCCCGATCTTCAGCCAGTACGGCCGGCCGGGCAGCAGCGGATCCTCGCCCAGCCACAGCAGGTGCGCGGCGAACTGGTCGGAGACTTCCGGCGGCTGCCTGGCGACGGCAATGACGTCGCCACGACTGGCATCGATCTCATCAGCCAACGTGAGCGTGACAGCCTGCCCCGCCTGGGCAAGTTCAAGATCGCCACCGGCAGTGACGATCCGCGCGATGCTCGAGCGCCGTCCCGAAGGCAGCACCACGATCTCGGTGCCCGGAGTGATGTCACCCGCGACCACGGTGCCGGCGAAGCCGCGGAAGCCGTGGTCCGGCCTGCACACCCACTGCACCGGCATGCGGAAGCCGATGTCGGCGGCATCGCGCACGCTCTGAACTGTCTGCACGGTTTCAAGATGGCCCAGCAGACTTTCACCGCTGTACCACGGCATTGCCGCAGACGGCGCGAGCATGTTGTCGCCTTTCAGTGCGGACAACGGGATCGCGGTGACGTGCGCAATGCCGAGTGTCTCGGCCAATGCACGATAGGCAGCAACGATTTCGTCAAAACGCGCCTGGCTGTAGTCCACCAGATCCATCTTGTTGACCGCCAGCACCACGTGGCGGATACCCAGCAGCGAGACGATATAACTGTGCCGGCGGGTCTGCGTGAGCAAGCCCTTGCGCGCATCGACCAGGACAATCGCGAGGTCGGCGGTCGAGGCGCCGGTGGCCATGTTGCGGGTGTACTGCTCATGGCCCGGGCAGTCGGCCACGATGAACTTGCGCTTGTCGGTACCGAAGTAACGGTAGGCCACATCAATGGTGATGCCCTGCTCGCGCTCGGCGGCCAGTCCATCGACCAGCAGGGCGAAGTCGATGTCCTCGCCCTGGGTGCCGTGACGACGGCTGTCGGCTTCGAGCGCGGCGACCTGGTCGTCGAGCAGCAGATGGGTGTCATGCAGCAAACGACCAATCAACGTGCTCTTGCCGTCGTCCACGCTGCCGCAAGTGATGAAACGCAGCAGGCTCTTGGTTTCATGTTGCTGCAGGTAAGCGGCGACCTGCACGCTGGCGTCGTCGATGCGCATCAGAAATAGCCTTCCTGCTTCTTCTTTTCCATCGACGCCGACGGGTCCTGGTCGATCACCCTGCCCTGTCGTTCGGACGTCGTGGACACCAGCATTTCGGCGATGATCTTTTCGAGCGTATCGGCACTGGATTCGATCGCACCGGTCAGCGGATAGCAGCCCAGGGTGCGAAAGCGCACGGTCTTCAGTATCGGGGTTTCGCCATCGCGCAGTGGCAGGCGCTCGTCATCGACCATGATCAGCGCGCCATCGCGCTCGACCACCGGGCGCTCCGCGGCCAGGTACAAGGACGGCACCGGGATGTGTTCGCGATAGATGTACAGCCAGACATCGAGCTCGGTCCAATTGCTGATCGGGAACACGCGCACCGATTCGCCCTTGTGGATGCGGGTGTTGTACAGGCTCCACAGTTCCGGGCGCTGGTTCTTCGGATCCCAGCGGTGCTGGCTGTTGCGGAAGCTGAAGATGCGTTCCTTCGCGCGCGATTTTTCTTCATCGCGGCGGGCACCGCCGATCGCCGCATCGAACCCGTGCAGGTCCAGCGCCTGCTTCAGGCCCTGGGTCTTCATCACGTCGGTATGCACGGTGGCGCCATGGGTGAACGGATTCACGCCTTGCGCCACGCCATCCGGATTGGCGTGCACATGCAATTGTACGCCGACTTCAGCCGCACGCTGGTCACGGAAGGCGATCATCTCGCGGAACTTCCAGCCGGTATCGACATGCAGCAGCGGGATCGGCGGCCGCGCCGGATAGAACGCCTTGGCCAGCAAGTGCAGCAGCACCGAGCTGTCCTTGCCGACCGAGTACAGCATCACCGGATTGCGGAATTCGGCGGCGACCTCGCGCAGGATGTGGATGCTTTCGGCTTCCAGCCGGTCGAGATGGGTCAGGTCCTGGCTTCAAGCCTGCAGCCTTGCGTTGATGACGGCTGCCAGGATATCAAGCGGACTTGCCACTGCGCAGGCTCAGCACATGCGGCGGCGGCATGAAGCCATCACTGCGTGCGTGTTGCCAGAAATCCCTGAACACGGCGTGGTCGGGAATCCCGGCCAGCAATTCACCACGGCGCAGGAACGGAAACAGCGCGGCGAGCGAACGTACTTCGGTCGGTGACACCCGGCGCAGGATGTGTTCCGGACCCAACTGGTCAGGATGATCCAGGCCGGCCGCGCACATCATGTCGCGCAATGCATGCAGGGTGTTGTCATGGAATTCGCGCACGCGGGTGGCCTTGTCCGGCACGTCGAGCTTGCGCCAGCGGCTTGGGTCCTGTGTCGCGATTCCGGTCGGACAGCGGTCGGTATGGCAGCTCAGGGACTGGATGCAGCCCAGCGCGAACATGTAGCCGCGCCCGGCATTGCACCAGTCCGCGCCCATCGCCAGCGTGCGTGCGATGTCGAATGCACTGACGATCTTGCCGGCTGCACCGATCTTGATCTGGTCGCGCAGGTCCAGGCCAACCAAGGTGTTGTGCACCAGCCTGAGCGCTTCCTGCATCGGCACGCCCACGTGGTCGATGAACTCCGCCGGTGCCGCACCGGTGCCACCTTCCGCACCATCGACCACGATGAAGTCCGGGAGCAGTTCTGGCTGTGAAGCAGCGCTTTCCTGCATGGCCTTTGCAATGCCGAACCATTCCCACGGGTGGCCGATCGCCAGTTTGAAACCGGTCGGCTTGCCGCCCGACAGTTCACGCAATCTGGCGACGAACTGCAGCAAGCCGATCGGGGTCGAGAACGCGGTATGCGCGGCCGGCGAGACGCAGTCCTGCCCCATCGGCACGCCACGGGCCACTGAAATCTCCGCGCTCACCTTGGCGGCTGGCAACACGCCGCCATGGCCGGGCTTGGCACCCTGCGACAGCTTGATCTCGATCATCTTGACCTGCGGATCGCAGGCCGCCTTGGCGAAGCGTTCGGCGCTGAAGCTGCCATCGTCATTGCGGCAACCGAAGTAGCCCGAACCGATTTCCCAGACCAGGTCGCCGCCGGCCTCGCGGTGGTAGGGCGAGATCGAGCCTTCGCCGGTGTCGTGGTAGAAGCCACCGGCCTTGGCGCCGGCATTGAGCGCGCGGATCGCCGCCGCCGACAGCGCGCCGAAACTCATCGCCGAGATATTGAACACGCTGGCCGAATACGGCTGCGTGCTGGCGGCACCCACCAGCACGCGGAAGTCCGGCGAGGCGATGCTGGTGGGCGCCATCGAATGGTTGATCCATTCGTAATCGATGCCGTACACATCCTGCAGGCTGCCGAACGGACGCACGTCGTTGACGCGCTTGGCACGCTGGTAGACCAGCGCGCGTTGCTCGCGCGAAAACGGCACCTCGACGATGTCGGACTGGATGAAGTACTGGCGGATTTCCGGACCGATGGTTTCCAGCCCGTAGCGGATGTGCGCCAGGATCGGGTAATTGCGACGCAGGGTTTGCTTGTGCTGGAGCATGTCCAGCGTGCCCAGCAGGGCAAGTGCGCCGAAGACGGCGACGCCCCACCACCACTCGAGCTGCCAACGGGCCAACGCCAATGACACCAACGTCATGACGATGCTGAGGATGTACGCGCTATATCGGCTCATCCGCAAAGCATAGCAATCCGTGGCGGCATCGCCGGCGCCTTTCGGTCGTCACCCCGGCGAACGCCGGGGTCCAGCTCTGGCGCTTGCCCTGACGTCACCCCGGCGAACGCCGGGGTCCACTTCTCTGGCTCCTATTCGTGGCAATGCAGAAGCTGGATCCCGGCGTTCGCCGGGATGACGAGCAAAAGCACCGGGATGACGAGCAAAAGCACCGGGATGACGAGCTAAAGCTGGATCCCCCGCCTTCGCAGGAATGACGAGCAAGGGCGCGACTACACCCCGCGCAAGATCACCGACGGCGGCGACTTCAACACGCCGCGCGTGGCCCACATGCCGGCAACCAGTGCAGCGGCCATGCCCAGGCTGCCGCCAACCGCCGCCATCACCCAATCCGGTTCCCACGGCAGGTTGAACACGCGCGTGGCCACGACGCCGGACAGGACCGACGCCGCCACCGCCGCCACCAGCCCCGACAGCAGGCCGAGTGCGGCGAATTCGGACGCCTGCGCCAGCCGCAATTGCCGGCCTCGCCCGCCGATCACGCGCATCACTGCACCTTCGTGCAGGCGTTCGTCCTGGCTGGCACTGACCGCGGCCAGCAACACCAGCACGCCGGCGGCGAAGGAGAACCAGAACACCACCCGCACCACGGTCGCGACCTGGTCGGCGGTGCTGCGCACCTGCTCGAGCACGGCATCGACATCGATCACCGACACGTTCGGGAAACGCGCGACCAGCTCCGCGGTGAAGCGCGGTTTGTCGGGCGGCAGGTGGAGCGCGGTGATGTGGCTGGCCGGATAGCCCTTGAGTGCACCGGGCGAGACCACCACGAAGAAGTTCGGCCGGAAGTTCTCCCACTCGACCTTGCGCAGGCTGGTGATGCGCGCATCGAGCCGCTGGCCGGCGATGTCGAAACCGATGCGGTCGCCCAGCTTCCAGCCCAGCGTGTTGGCGAAACCCTCCTCCACCGAAATTTCCGTCTGCTGCCGGTCCGCCGACCGGCCAGAACGTGCCAGCCACGATCTGGTTGTCGGGCTGCAAGGCATTGGTGGTGGACAGATTGAACTCGCGCTCGGCGAGCGACTGCGCACGCTGGCCTTCTGCGGCGTAATCGGTGCCGCGCACGGGCTTCCCGTTGCGAGTCGATGTAGCGGGCACGCACCATCGGGAACAGCTCGGGCGCCACCAGCCCTTCGGCGCGGATGAAGTCCGCCAGCGCCGTCAGCTGGTCGTCCTGCACGTTGATGATGAAGCGGTTTGGCGCATCCGCGGCCAGCGTGCGTTGCCAGCGGTCCAGCAGGTTGCCTTGCACGAAGGTCAGCAGCAGCAGCGCCATCAAACCCGAGACCCAACGCAGAGACCTGGGCAATGCTGGTGCCAGCGCGCCGGCTGACATTGGCCAGCCCGTAGCGCAGCGGTCCACGCAGGCGCGAGCGCACGCGGCGCAACAGCAGGATCAGCAGCCATGCCAGCAGCGCCAGCACCGCGAGGGTTGCGGCGATGCCCGCCAGCATCGCAAACCCCAGCGTCGCCGACCCCGCCTTCCACCACAGCAAGGCAGCCAGGCCACCCAGGCCGGTCACCGCCACCAGCCATGCGCTTGGCTCGGTGGGATCCAGGTCGCGCCGCAGCACGCGCAACGCCGGCACGCGGCGCAGCGCCAGCACCGGCGGCGCACCGAAGGCAAGCAGCACCAGCATGCCGACGGCCAGCCCTTCGGCCGCAGGCATCCAGGCGGCCGGTGGAATGACGACACCCAGCTCCGTGGCCAGCCACGCACCGACGCCCCACTGCAGCAGGAACGCGAGCGCAATTCCAATACTGCAAGCCAGCAGGCCCAGCAGGACAAGCTCGCCGACATGGATCGCCACCAACGTGCGCTGGCTGGCGCCGAGGCAACGCATCACCGCTGCGGCCTGCAGGTTGCGTTCGCTGTGCCGACGTGCGGCCATCGCCACTGCGACAGCGGCCAGCACCACCGACACCAGTGCAGCAAGGCCAAGGAAGCGGCCCGCACGATCCAGTGCGGAGCGGATCTCCGGGCGTGCGTCGGACGCGGTTTCCACGCGCAGGCCGCGTACATTCGCGGCATCGACCTCACGCGTGAAACGGGACAGCGCGGGTGCTTCGCCCGCCACCGCCAGCCGGTAGCGCAGGCGGCTGCCTTCCTGCACCAGGCCGGTGGCGGCAAGATCACCCAGCGGCACGAAGAGCTTCGGCGCCACGTTGAAATAGTCGACGCTTGCATCGGGTTCCTGCAGCACCAGCGCCGCGACCCGGAAACGCGATTCGCCCAGTGCCACGACATCGCCGATGCGTGCGCCAAGGCGGTCGGCACCGGCACGGCTCAGCCACGCCGAGCCCTCCGCCGGGATGCCCGCGGCGACGCGCTCGACGCCATCGCCGGTATCGATGCGGAATTCGCCACGCAGCGGATAACCCTCGCCCAGCGCGCGCACTGCGCCCAGCTCCAGCCGCTCGTTGGCACCGTTGCCGATGCGCAGCATGCTGGTGAAGTCGCGCGTTTCGCTGACGCGCAGTCCGTTGCTGCGCGCAGCATCCGACAGCGCCGATGGCAGCGGCTGGTCGCTACGCAGGACCACATCGCCACCCAGCAGGCGATTGGCCTCCTGGGTCAGCGCGCGCGATGCGCGATCGGTGACGAAGCCGACGGCAGTGACCGCGATGACCGCCAACACCAGCGCCGCCAGCAGGATGCGGATGTCACCCGACGCCAGGTCGCGGCGCAACTGTCGCCATGCCAGCCGGGCAAGCTTCACGCCGGCACCAGCCGCCCGCTGTCGAGCCGCAAGGTGCGGCTGCAGCGCGAGGCGAGATGTTCGTCATGGGTGACCAGCACCAGGGTGGTGCCGTGGCGTGCATTGAGGTCGAACAGCAGCTCGATGATGGCCTGCCCGGTCTGGGTATCGAGGTTGCCGGTGGGTTCGTCGGCGAACAGCAACGACGGCCGGGTGACGAAGGCACGCGCCACCGCGACCCGCTGCTGCTCACCGCCGGACAGCTGCCGCGGGTAATGCCCCAGCCGCTCGCCGAGGCCGACCTGTTGCAGGATGTCGCGCGCGGGCCCTTCGGCATCGCCATCGCCGCGCAGTTCCAGCGGCAGCATCACGTTTTCCAGCGCGGTCAGCGATGGCAGCAACTGGAAGCTCTGGAACACGAAGCCGACCCGCTCGCCGCGCAGGCGCGCACGGCCGTCCTCGTCCAGCGAAGACAGCGATGCACCGTGCAGGAAGACCTCACCGGTGCTGGGCGTATCCAGCCCCGCCAGCAGCGACAGCAAGGTGCTCTTGCCCGAGCCGGACGCGCCGACAATCGCCACGCTGTCGCCGGCCTCGATGACAAACGACACGTCCGCCAGGATGCACAGTGCGCCCTCCGGCAACGGCACGGTCTTGCCAAGCCCGCGCGCACGCAGGGCTTCGGTGGCGTGGACAGCGGGCGTTTCAGCGGGGATGGTCCATCATGTCGGCCATTCGTTCAAGCGTCCTGGAGTGCATGCATGTCGATGAGGTATGGCGGCTATCGAGCGGTCTTGCAATGGGCGATGCTGCTTTCGATGTGGCTCGCGTGCGGTTTCGCCTTCGCCCAACCTGCATCGACGCCGTCGGCCAGCGCTGCATCGCAGGCCGGCAATCGCACGGTGCTGGTGGTAGGCGACTCGCTTTCGGCCGCGTACGGCATTGCCGCGCACGAGGGCTGGGTCGCACTGACCGGGCAACGCCTGGCCACGCGCACGCCTGCCTGGAACATCGTCAACGCCAGCATCAGCGGTGACACCAGTGCTGGCGGCGCCGCGCGGATCGTGGCCGAAGTCGTGCGGGTGAAGCCTGCCGTCGTGGTGATCGAACTGGGCGCAAACGACGGCTTGCGCGGCCTGCCGCTGCGCGACCTGCGCCGCAACCTGGCGCGCATGATCGGCGCATCGCAAAGCATCGGCGCCAAGGTGCTGGTGATCGGCATGCGCCTGCCACCGAACTACGGGCCCGCTTATACCGACGAATTCGAACGCGGGTTTTGCGGCATCGCAAACCTGCTGCATGCCGCGTGCCTGCCGTTCCTGCTGGAACCGATCGCACGCGACCGCACTGCGTTCCAGGACGACAACCTGCATCCGGTTGCCTCGGCCCAACCGGCACTGCGCGACCATGTGTGGACCGCGCTGGTTCCATTGCTGGAGTGACCGCGGGGGTGTTCCTGGTGCCCGGAGTCGGAATCGAACCGACATACCCTTGCGGGTGAGGGATTTTAAGTCCCTTGCGTCTACCAGTTTCGCCATCCGGGCGGCTTTGTGCATGGTGCCGCAACTGCCGCACAACGCAACTATTGCAGAAACGAAATCCCGGCCGAAGCCGGGATTTCCATACTGTCGAGTCAAATTTGGAGGCCGAGGTCGGAATTGAACCGGCGTACGCGGATTTGCAGTCCGCTGCATAACCACTCTGCCACCCGGCCGGATGACTGAAAAAGCAAAGCCCCGCGAGCGGGGCTTGCGTGAACGTTTCCGTTCGAACCTGGAGCGGGAAAAGGGACTCGAACCCTCGACCCCGACCTTGGCAAGGTCGTGCTCTACCAACTGAGCTATTCCCGCGTTGAGCCGCACTATTCTAGCGCCGCTTTTCGCAGTGTCAACTCCCTTTTCGCTCTTCCGCCGTCAATGACGGCCAAGCCGCCCGCGCGTATTCATATCCAGACCACAAGGTGAGCACTCGCGGCGATGGCCAGCAGCCATTCGCCGATCGCGAAAATCGGCAAGCCCCACAAGGGTTCGCGATACAGCAGGAAACCCAGCGCGACCATCTGCACCACGGTCTTGATCTTGCCTACCGCGCGCACCGCGACCTTCGCGCCCTGTCCCACTTCAGCCATCCATTCGCGCAAGGCAGAGACCGCGATTTCGCGACCGATGATCACCGACGCCCATAGCGCCATCCATACCGTGTGATGGTGCTCCACCGTGATCACCAGCGCGGTGGAGACCATCAGCTTGTCGGCAACCGGATCCAGGAACGCACCGAACGCCGAAAACTGGTTCCAGCGCCGTGCGATCCAACCATCCAGCCAGTCGGTCAGGGAGGCGAACACGAAGATCGCGGTCGCGGCGACATTGGTCCAGCGATAGTCCAGGTAATAGACGATCACCAGCACCGGGATCAACGCGATCCTGGCCAAGGTCAACCATGTGGGGATCGTCAGCTTCACTGTGTCTCCTGTGTTCCCGTTGCGTCCTGAGCCATGCCGTGCAGGCTGGCCCAGATCCGTTCTGCCAAGGCCCGGTTGATGCCATCGACCCGGGCGATATCGTCCACTGCAGCCGCCTTCAATCCTGACAGACCACCGAAATGTCGCAACAGGTTAGCGCGTCGGCGCGGTCCTATGCCGGCGATGTCTTCCAGGCGGCTGGTACTGCGCGCCTTTTGCCGGCGTCCGCGATGGCCGGTGATCGCGAAACGATGCGCTTCATCGCGCACCTGCTGGACCAACTGCAACCCCGGCGATGCGGCACCTGGCCGCAGTTCACGGCCATCCGGCAGCAACAGGGTTTCGTCACCCGGCTTGCGCGCCGGCCCCTTGGCCACGCCGACCAGCGCCACGCCGGCGACACCGCTTTCCTGCAGCGCTGCCTGCGCCTGTGCGACCTGCCCTGCGCCGCCATCGATCAACAGCACATCCGGCAACACCACGTCCGGATCGCCCTCGGCAGCGGGCCGGAACCTGCGTTGCAAGGCCTGGTGCATGGCGGCGTAGTCATCGCCCGGCTCGATCCCGGCGATGTTGTAGCGTCGGTACTGGCTGCGCACGGGGCCAGCGGCATCGAACACCACGCACGACGCCACGGTGGCCTCGCCCATGGTGTGGCTGATGTCGAAGCACTCGATCCGCTTGGGTGCATCAGTCAGCCCGAGCATCTCGCGCAGGTCCTCCACCCGCGCCTGCTGGGCGCTGCTGCTGGTCAGCTCCGTGGCCAGTGCGAGTTCCGCATTGCGGCGCACCAGGTCCAGGTGCGCGGCGCGCTCGCCACGCACACTGGTTCGCAACTCAACGCTGCGGCCGGCATGTCCAGTCAGCGCAAGCTCGATCAGTTCGCGCTCGGGGATATCGCGATCCAGCACGATCTCGCGTGGCGGTGGTTGCTCGGCGTAGTACTGCGACACGAACGCGGCCAGCACTTCGTCGGCACTGTCTTCGCCATTGGTCTTCGGGAAGAATGCGCGCGTGCCGAGATTGCGACCGTCGCGGAAGGCCAGCAGCATCACGCAGGCCGATGCACCCTGCATCGCCACCGCCAGCACGTCGAGGTCGCGCATTGCGGCCATCCACATATTGCCGTGTCTGCAACTTGCGGATGCGTCGCGATCAGGTCGCGCAGGCGTGCGGCGTTTTCGAAATCCAGGGCTTCGCTGGCCGCCTGCATGGCGGCGGTGAGTTCATCGCCAAGCTCTTCGCTGCGACCTTCCAGGAACAGGCTTGCGCGACGCACGGACTCGGCATAGTCGGCCGCGCTGATCAAGCCCACGCAAGGCGCGCTGCAGCGGCCGATCTGGTATTGCAGGCAGGGCCGGCTGCGGTTGCGGAACACGCTGTCCTCGCAGCTGCGCAACTTGAACAGCTTGTGCATCAGGTTGAGCGTGTCGCGCACCGATGCCGCGCTCGGGTACGGGCCGAAATAACGCCCGGGAATCGCGCGCGGGCCACGATGGAAGGCCAGTCGCGGCCACTGCTGCATGGGTCAGCAGCACGAACGGATAACTCTTGTCGTCGCGCAGCATCACGTTGTAACGCGGCTGCAGCGACTTGATCAGCTGGTTTTCCAGCAGCAGCGCGTCGGCCTCGCTGCGGGTGACGGTGACCTCGATCCTGGCGACCTGCGCCAGCATCGACATGATCCGGGTCGACTTCGGCGTCGCGTTGAAATAGCTGCCGACCCGGTTGCGCAGCGCGCGCGCCTTGCCGACGTAGAGCACGCCGTCGTCGGCATTGAACATCCGGTAGACGCCGGGCGCGGCCGGCAGGCCCGCGGCGGCGGCCTTGCCGTCGAAGGCAGGCGTCGTGTCGTCGGCCTTGCGCCGGCTCAGAAGCGGCCCTGCCGGATGCGTTCGACGACGCCAGTCGCGGCGGCATCGACCAGTTTCCACGCACGCTCGAAATCACGCGGATCGCCGTAATACGGGTCCGGCACGTCTTTCTTGCCCAGCCCGCTCCACTCCATCATCAACTCGACATCGGCATGCGCGGTGCGCGGCTTGCGGATGCGTGCATCGTGCAGGATCGTGCGGTCGGCGCAGAGGATGAAATCGAACTCGGTGAAGTCCTCCAGCATCCAGTGCGCGTGCACGCTGCCGCGGAAATGTCCACGCCATGCCTGCCTGCGCAGGCGATCGCGCGCTCATCCGGCGGATGACCCACGTGCGAACGGCCGGTTCGCCGCGGAATCCACGTGCACCTTCGCCGCCAGCCCGGCCTCCTGCAGGCGCGCACGCAGCACGCCCTCGGCCATCGGCGAACGGCAGATATTGCCGAGGCACACCATCAACACGCCCAAGGGCCTTGCTTTCAAAGGGCTAACCATTGCGTCGTTGCCACTCCTGTTCTGCGCGTGCCAGATCGTCCGGCGTGTCCACGCCGGGCGGAAACGGCGATGGCGCAAGCCGCACCGCGATCCGCCAGCCCGCTTCCAGCGCGCGCAATTGTTCCAGTGATTCGGTCTGTTCCAGTGTTCCCGTCGGCAATGCGCGAAACGCCTGCAACGCAGAGACGCGATACCCGTAGATGCCGATATGCCGAAGCCAGCGCCCTTCCGGCATCACCGTGCGATCGTGCGCGAAGGCATCGCGCGGCCACGGCACCGGCGCGCGGCTGAAATACAGCGCATCGCCATTGCCGGCCAACACGACCTTGACCGCATTGGCATCCAGCAAGGTGTCGATGTCGTCGATCGGCGCTGCCAGCGTGGCGATGCCGGCGCCGCTTTCGGCGACCGCATTGGCCACGCAGGCGATGCCATCCGCCGGCGCGAAGGGTTCATCGCCCTGCAGGTTGACCACGATGGTGTCGTCGCTCCAGCCAGCGATGCGCGCGCATTCGGCGAGGCGGTCGGTGCCGGACGCGTGACTCGGCGAGCCGTCATCGCCACCTGCACGCCGCTGCCTGCCAGGGCATCGGCGATGCGGGTGTCGTCGGTCGCTACCCACACCTCGCGCGCGCCGGCCTGCAACGCGCGCTGGGCGACATGCAGGACCAGCGGCTGGCCGCCAATCAGGCGCAGCGGTTTGCCCGGCAAGCGCGATGCGGCGTAACGGGCGGGAATGGCGACGACGAAATCGGGCGTGGTCATGTGGGCATTATCGCCGGTCTGCGCCTTCAAGGCGTACGCGCAAGGGTCGCTGAGTTTCCTGAGCGATCAGCTGGCAGCCGAACGCTATCGGCAGGAAATTCACTCTGACCCCTTTTTGCTTCGCCGCAGCCAACTTGTCCAGCAACGCCGTCCAGAACGCTTCCGGCATCCGCGCCTGCACCGGCACCGAATACCACTGCGTGCCCGCAAACGCCTGCGCACTTCACCGCGTCCTTCTCGGTCATCAGCACCGGCAGCGGACTGCCGAAATCGAGGTCCTCGGCGCGGTAGGCGTGATGATCCGGAAACGCATGCGGCACCACGGCAATGCCGAGGTCGCGCAAGGTCGCGAAGAATCGTTCGGGATCGCCAATGCCGGCGACGGCATGCACGCGCTGGCCTGCGAATGCAGCCAATGCCTGCGAACGCCCGCCGAGGATCGGCAGGGCTTCGATCACCTGCAGCCGCATCGGCCATTCGCCGAGGCCGGTTGCAGGTGGCATTGCGGCATCGTCGCACCACGCCCAGGTTGAGCACGCGGAACGTGCAATCGGCGGCGCGTTCGATCGGCTCGCGCAACGGGCCGGCAGGCAGCAGGCGGCCATTGCCATAACGACGGCGCACATCGACCACTTCAATTTCGATGTCGCGTGCCAGCCGGTAATGCTGCAGGCCGTCGTCGCAGACGATCACGTCGCAACCCGCCTTGGCCAGCGCCTTTGCTGCGGCCAGCCGGTCACGATCCACCCGCACCTTGGCGCCGGTGCTGTGCGCGATCAGCAAGGGCTCGTCGCCACTCAGGGCGGCATCGCTGTCGGCATCGACCCAACGCGGTGCTTTCTCGTCGAAACGGCCATGTCCGCGGCTGGCGACGCCCGGCGTGAAACCGGCGGCGCGCAGGCGCTGGACGATCGCAATCGTCAGCGGGGTCTTGCCAGTGCCGCCAGCAACGATATTGCCCACCACGATCACCGGCACGCCCGGATGCCGGCTGCGCTTGATGCCGATGCGGTAGAGCCTGCGCCGCAACGCAGTGACGGCGCCGTACACGGCCGACAACATGCGTGCATGGATGCGGTGGGGAACTGCCGTCATACCACCACGCGGGTGGCTGCGGCAGTGATTTTCGGGTCATGCCCCGTGCTCGCGGAACTGCATGGCATGCAGGTGCGCATACACGCCACCAGCCGCCATCAGTTCGGCGTGGGTACCCTGCTCCACCAGCTTGCCGTCATCGAGCACGAGGACCTGATCGGCATGTTCAATGGTCGACAGCCGGTGCGCGATCACCAGCGTGGTGCGATCCGGGATCAGGTGTGCCAGTGCATCCTGCACCAATCGTTCGGATTCGTTGTCGAGCGCGGCGGTGGCCTCGTCCAGGATCAGGATCGGCGCGTCCTTGAGCATGGCGCGGGCAATCGCCAGGCGCTGGCGCTGGCCGCCGGACAGCTTGCCGCCCTTGGCGCCGATCGACTCGTCGATGCCCGATGGCATGCGCGAGACGAATTCAGTGGCATTGGCATCGCGCACGGCTGCTTCGATGCGTTCCGGCGGGGCATCCTGGCGACTCACCGTAGGCGACATTGTCGGCCACGCTGCCATCGAACAGCATCACCTGCTGACCCACCAGCGCGATCTGCCGGCGCAGGTCGGACAGCGCGTAGTCGGACAGCGGATGACCGTCCAGCAACACCTCGCCACGCTCGGGCTCGTAGAAGCGCGGGATCAGCTTGATCAGGGTCGACTTGCCGCTGCCGGAGCGTCCGACGATCGCGGTGACCGTGCCCGGACGCGCCACGAAGCTGATGCCATCCAGCGCCGGCGTGGCCTGGCCGTCGTAACGGGCATCGACATCGCGGAACTCGATCAGGCCGCGTGCGCGCTGCAACGGTCGCGTGCCTTCGTCGCGCTCGCTGGGTGCATCCAGTACCGAGAACAACCGTTCGGCAGAACTGATGCCCCGCTGCAGCATGCTCTGCACGTTGGTCAGCTGGCGCAGCGACGGCACCAGGTTGACCATTGCCGTCATCAGCTTGGTGAAGCCACCGGCAGTCAGGCGGCCCTGCGCGGCTTCGGCACCTGCGGCGACCAGCATCACCGCCATGCCGATCGCACCCAGCACCTGCACGTACATCGACAGCGTGCCGCGGGTGACTTCGATCTTCAGCGACAGGTTGACGTTGCGTTTGGTCTGCTCGCCGTAGCGCGCCATCTCGGTGGACTGCGCGCCGTAGGTCTTCACCTCCTGCTGCGCATGCAGGGCCTGGTCGGCGGTCTGCAGCATGTCTGCCGAGGCTTCCTGGATGGCATGGTTCAGCCTGCGGTAGCGCTTGCCGACCTTGCTCATCATCCACGCCATGAACGGCGCCAGCAGCAACAGCACCAGCGACACCCGCCAACTGGTCCACAGCATCACGACGAGGGTGGCGATGATGCCCAGCGTGTTGCTGACCATCACCTTCAAGGAATCCACGGCGGCCTGCGCGACCTGCTCGCTGTCGGCGCCGAGCTTGGTCAGCATCGACGGCACCGGTTCGGCATCGAAGCGCGAGCCCGGCAAGGTCAGGTACTTGGCCATCATCTGCATGCGCAGGTCGCGCGCCACGTTGCGCCCGGAGCGCGCGATGGCGTAGTCGCCAACCAGGCCGAACAGGCCACGTGCCATCAGCAGCAGCACCAAGCCGGCCGGCAGCCAGTACGTGAAGTCATGGTGGACGAAGATGTCGTCCACGATGGGCCCGAGCAGCCACAGGATCGCGCCGCTGGCGCTGGCCTCCAGCAGCATCGCCAGCATGCCGATCGCGATCAGCCCCCAGTAGGGGCGCGCGTAGTGGCGCAAGCGCCGATAGGTGCTCGCCGTGATCGATGTCGCGGTGTCGCTCACCGGGTCGCAGTCTCCGTCCGTTCCGCTTGCAGGCGCTGGCTTGCCGGCTTGCGGCGCGGTGGCAATCGCGACACGATGGAAGCCAAGTTGGCCAATCGCATCCAGTGCAGTCACCACGGACTGGTGCGGCGTGCGTGCGTCGGCGCGCAGCAGGACCGGGCGATCACGATCATCGCCGGCCACGTCGCGCAGGGAGTCCTTCAAGGACTGCAGGTCGGTGCGAAGCACTTCGCGGTCACCGACGAAATAGCGGCCCTGCGCATTGACCAGCACGCTCAGCGCCTTGGCCTGCGCCTCCGCGGGCTGGCCATCGGCGCGCGGCAATTCGAGCTTGAGCACCGAGCGCGCATCGAACGTGGTGGTGATCACGAAGAAAATCAGCAGGCACAGCAATCACGTCGATCAACGGAATCAGGTTGATGTCCGGGGTGTCGTCCTGGCGATGGTCCTGGATCCGCATTCGCTGGTGCCTCAGCCGCCCTTGTTTGTCGGAAGGCCGGCGGTGGCAGGGCATCCAGGGTGTCCATCAGGCGGATCGCTTCGTGTTCCATGTCGACGATGTAGGCAGCGATGCGTCCACGGAAATAGCGATGGAACGCGAGTGCCGGGATCGCCACGACCATGCCGGCGGCCGTGCACACCAGCGCCTTGCCGATGCCGCCGGCCAATTGATTGGCGTCACCAATGCCGTGGTCAAGGATGCCAAGGAACATCTCGATCATGCCGACCACGGTGCCGAACAGGCCCAGCAGCGGGCCAGCCGCAGCAATGGTGCCCAAGGTGTTCAGGAATCGCTCCATCCTGTGCACGAGATGACGGCCGACATCCTCGATGCGCTCGCGGATTTCCTCGCGACTGCGATGGCGCACGTCGAGCGCCGATGCCAGCAGCGCACCCAACGGCGAGGTCGAGCGCAGTGAATCCACGTGTGCAGGGTCCAGAGGCTTGCCGCGCGACACCCAGACCCGGACTTCATCGCCCAGACCAGGCGGCAGCACACGCATGCGGCGCAGGCTCCAGAAGCGTTCGACGATGATGGCCAGCGCGATCGCCGACAGCAACACCAGCGGGATCATCGGCCAACCACCAGCCCGGATCAGTTCCAGCACGCGTCATTCCTTCGGCGCTTTCGGCCGTCATGTTTCAGGTCGATAGCATAGCCCAGCCGCTCCATTCCGCCGTCGCGCGGCGTCCCACAACCGCGGCCAGGACACGCGGCGTTCCTGCAATTGCGGCCCATTGGCGCCCAGCCAGACCCGTATTGCGCCGGACGCGCGGTATCCACCACTTCCGCGCCCGCATCGCACCAACGGCGCACCACCGCGGGTTTCGGGTGGCCAAAGCGGTTACCGGCGCCCGAGGAAACCAGTGCCAGCCGGGCACCTGTGGCCTGGATGAAGGCCGGGCTGGAGGATCCTGCACTGCCGTGATGTCGCACCAGCACGCACATCGTTGTGCAAATCCCGTGGCGCGCGACTGCAGCAGGGCCTGTTCGATCACTTCACCCATGTCGCCGGTCAGCAATACGCTGCCATGGGCGGTCTCGATGCGGATCACGCAAGTGGACTCGTTGCCGAGATAGGGAAACCACCGGGTCGGATGCAGCACGCGGAAGCGCACGCCATCCCATTGCCATGACTGGCCGGCCTCGCAATTGACGATTCCCGGTAGTCGGACTGCCCTCCGGAGCCAGCATCGCCAGTACCGGGACTTGCGCGGGAGACCGCGGGCCAGCCGCCGGCAGTGGTCATTGTCACCATGACTCACCACGGCGGCATCCAGTGCATGCACCCCGAGCGCATGCAGGGACGGCACCACCGCCCGCTCGCCGGCATCATAGCCATCGCGCGTGGCCGGTCCCATGTCGTACAAGCAGGCTGTGACGCGCGGTACGCACCAGCACCGACAATCCCTGCCCGACATCGATCACCACCAGTTGTGCTTCGCCATGGCGCGGCAGATCACGCGAGGGCCACAGCAAGGGCAGCCACAGCAGCAACGCCAACGGCTTGCCTGGCACGCCACGCGGCAGCATCACCCAGAACGCCGACAACAGCGCCAGCGGTAACGCGAACCAGCGGGGTTCCGGCAACCACGCCATCGCCAGCGGGCTATCGGCAATGGCGCGCAGCACCGGCCACGCCAGGTCGAAACACCATGCTGCCAGTTGCCACAACCATCGCCCCAGCCGCTGTGCAGGCTCTCCAGCAGCAGCCCCAGACAGTGCGAGCGGAATGACCACCAGGCTCCACCACGGCACCGCCAGCAGGTTGGCGAACGGGCCCGCGAACGACGCCTGCCCGAACAGCACGACGGTCAACGGCAGCAAGCCAAGCGTGGCCACCGCCTGCGCGCCGAGGAAGCCGCGCAGCATGACACCGACCCCGCCCTTGGCATCCACCGGCAGACACCACAACAACCAGGCCACACCAGCAAAACTCAGCCAGAATCCCGCGCCCAGCACGGACAATGGATCCAGCAGCAACAGCACCACGCAGGCCAGGGCCAGGGAGTCGGCCAGGCGCTGGTGGCGGCGAAGACAGCGCGCGAGCACCAGCACCGCGATCATCACTGCGGTACGCAAGCGTCGGCAGCGCGAAGCCCGTCATCGCTGCATAGGCAAATGCACCAGCCACAGCACCGAAACCGGCAGCGAATGGACGCGGCAACCATCGACCCAACCCAGGCAGCAACCACCAGACTGCCAGCAGCCTGCATGGCGAAGAACCCCGCGACCAAGCCGACATGAAAACCCGAGATCGCGATCAGGTGGGTCAGCCCCGAAGCCCGCAAGCGTGCCCAGTCATCGTCATCCAGTGCGCGGGTGTCGCCCAGTGCCAGCGCACGGACGAAGCGCGAGGTGGACGCAGGCACCGCGTGTGCGATCCGTGCGCTGCCCTGTTCCCGCCACGCCGAAATGCCGGTGGGCGGCGCCAGTGACTCAGCCAACGCAGGTTCCAACACATAGCCGGTTGCAGTGATCCGCGCTGCCAGTGCCTGCTTCTCTCCATCCCTGCCGCCTGGATTGCGCAGCCCCTGTGGTGCACGCAGTCGCAATGGCAGGCGCCAGCGGGTTCCGGCCCGGAGGACTTCGCGGGCGTCGCATGTCGTCATCGAACCAGCCCACGCGAACCCGCTTCCCGCGCAGCGGTGCGGGCGTCGCCGCATCGTCGTCGACGATGAACTCGAAGCGGGTCCGTCGCACCTCGTGCACCGGCAAATCGTCGATGCGGCCGCTAACAGTCAGCACCTTCTTCTCCAGTGCCAACGGCAATTGCAGGTCTGAGCGCATGCGCGGCCTGCAGGCCGGTGAAGCCGAAGCCGGCCAGTAGCATCCCAAGCAGTCGCAGGCGTCCGCCCGCGCCAGGTCAGCCAGAGTCCGAACAGGAGCAAGCAGAAGGAAACCGGCCACGGCAACAGGGCCGGCATCAGCAGGCAACCGATGCACCCGGCCAACAGGGTCACGGCGCAAGCGGGCCCGAACACAGGCACGGCCAGTGCATTGCGTGTCGTCACCCATCGCCGGAATCCAGTCGCGACCGACTGCAGGCGGACTGACGAGAAGGGGCTTGAAGGCAGTGCAATGGCCATGTCGCCAGCGTGGCGACAACCCGCCGTGGCGACGATCAGCGCAGGCAGGAATTCGGGGTCAGAAAACCCTGATTCGGCAACCGGCTCACACCTCGTGCGAAGCCAACTCCCGCAACTTGCCCTCGTGCAGTTCCAGCACCCGATCCAGCCGTCGCGCCGAGCGCCGGTCATGGGTCACCAGTACCAGGCTGGTGCGTTGCGCACGATTGAGTTCGAGCATCTGCGCGAACACAATGGCCGCGGTTTTTTCGTCGAGGTTGCCGGTTGGCTCGTCACCCAGCACGCAAGCCGGGTTGTTGACCAGCGCGCGTGCCACCGCCGCACGCTGGCGTTCGCCGCCCGAAAGCTCGCCGGGCTTGTGCTGCAGGCGATGGCCAAGGCCGACCGATTCCAGCAAGTCCTGCGCACGCTTGCCGGCTTCGGTGGTGGAACGCCCGGCCAGCAGCACCGGCATCATCACGTTTTCCAGCGCGGTGAATTCCGGCAGCAGGTGGTGGAACTGATACACGAATCCGAGCGACCGGTTGCGCAGGCGGCCGCGCTCGGCATCGGACAACGCGCTCATCTTGTGGCCGGCGACATACACCTCGCCCGCAGTCGGCACGTCCAGCCCGCCCAGCAGGTGCAGCAGCGTGCTCTTGCCGGCGCCGGATGCGCCCAGGATGGCCACCGTTTCGCCGGCCTTCACCGCGATGTCCAGGCCATCGAATACCTGCGTGTGCAGGCTGCCTTCGGCATATGTCTTGCCGAGACCTTCGGCGCGGACGACGTCGCCATCGTACGCGGTGATCTTGCCACCGTTGCTCACTCATAACGCAGCGCCTCCGCCGGTGCGGTGCGCGCGGCGCGCCACGCCGGGTACAAGCGTCGCGATGAAAGCCATCGCCAGCGCCACGCAGGCAATCGTGGTCACGTCGCTGGCCTGCAGGTCGGTCGGCAGGCCGGTGATGTAGTAGACGTCCTCCGGCAGCAATTGCACGCCGAACACCGACTCGATGCCTTTCAGGATGCTGCCCAGGTTCAAGGTCAGCAGGATGCCGCCGATCACGCCCAGCACCGTACCGATGATGCCGATCAGGCTGCCCTGCACCATGAACACCTGCATCACCTGGCGCGGGGTCAGGCCCAGCGTGCGCAGGATGGCGATGTCGGCCTGCTTGTCGGTTACCAGCATCACTTGCGAGGACACCAGGTTGAACGCACCCATGGCAATGATCAGCGACAGCAGGATCGCCATGACCGTCTTTTCCATCTTCAACGCGCGGAACAGGTTGGCGTTGTCCTGGCTCCAGTCGCTGACCCGGTACGGTCCTTGCAGTTTCGTCGCGAGATCACGGGCGACTTCGAATGCCTGGTCCATGTCGTGCATCTTCAGTCGCACGCCGGTCACGCCCTCGCCCATCCGCAGCACCCGTTGCAGGTCCTGCATGTTCACCACTGCCAGCCCTTTGTCGAATTCGTTGTAGCCAGCCTCGAAAATGCCACTGACCTTGAAGCGCTTCATGGTCTGCACGCCACCCAGCGGCGTGCTGCGGAAGTCGGCCAGGGTGACGATCACATCGTCGCCGGTACTCACGCCCAGCCACACCGCCAGTTCGCGTCCGAGCACGATGTTGAAGCTGCCCGGCTGCAACTCGGACAATTTGCCCTGCACCATCTTCTCGCCCAGCACCGAAACCTTGTCTTCTTCGACCGGCACCACCCCGCGGATCATCGCCGGCTGGTTGTTGGCACGCGGAGATCAAGGCTTCCTTCTCGATATAGGGCGCAGCACCGGCGACGCGAGGATCAGCTGTCGCCACTTTCACCGCGTGCTGCCAATCCGCAAGTGGCTCGCCGTAGCCACTGACCGTGGCATGCGCGGCCATCTGCAACATGCGGTCGCGAATTTCGCGCTGGAAACCGCCCATCACCGCCAGGGTGGTGATCAGCGCAATCACTCCCAGCGCGATGCCGAGGATCGATGCGAGTGGAGATGAACGAAATGAAGCCATTGCGGCGTTTGGCGCGCACGTAGCGCAGGCCGATGGCGACGGGAACCGGTTTGAACATCGAAAGCCCTTGGGTTTGCCGCGCTATCCTGCCATCGATGCAGCCAACCGTGCAGGTTCCATGCGCATCGCGGCCAGTCGCAGTTCACGTCGTGACGCGAACGGCAACGTGTCCGGCCAGAAGGACAGCCGCCGAACGCGGCCGTCCGGATCGCACCAGCGCAGGAATGCCAGCCGACCGCGCCACGCGATCTTCAATGACAGCATCGGCTGGCCATCGCAAGTCGGCTGCCCATGTCCGGTGGGAATCACCAGCGCGCAAGGTCGCTGCGCACGATGGCGCACGGCTTCAAGCACACCACCCGCAGCGACGACCAGGGCCAGCGGCCATGCCCATGCACGTGCCAGGTCCGACATCAGCAGCGAGAACGGCGCAAGCAACGCCAGCGACCACAACATCGCGCCGACCCAGCGCGATGGCTGCCAGTCAATGCGACAGGGAGCGGATCTGATCGACGAGCGCCGCGATTTCGACATCGGCAGGAGCCTCCTGGCCCAGGAACCAGCGCCAGAGCCTATCGTCCTCGACGTCCAGCAACCGCAGGAACACCTCGCGCTGGGTGGTAGGACTTTGCCGCCATTCGCGATCCAGCCAGCGTTCCAGCAACTGGTCGAGTTCACGCATGCCGCGCCGACACCGCCAGCGCAGCTTGCGAAGCTCGGCTTCGTCAGCGTTGGACATCCTTGGCCTCTGGCCGTCATCCCGGCGAAAGCCGGGATCCAGCTCTCAAGTTTAGTGTTTCAAAAAAAGCCGGATACACGGTGACAAGCGCCGTGAAACGCGGCCGGCGTTCGCCGGAATGACAGCAATCACGCCCGTCGTGCCAGCATCATCTGCTTGATTTCGGCAATGGCCTTCGCCGGATTCAACCCCTTCGGGCAGGTCCGCGTGCAATTCATGATGGTGTGGCAGCGATACAGCTTGAACGGATCTTCCAGATCATCCAGGCGTGCACCGGTGTCCTCGTCGCGGCTGTCGACCAGCCAGCGATGGGCCTGGAGCAGGATCGCGGGACCGAGGTAACGCTCGCCATTCCACCAGTAGCTTGGGCAACTGCGTGCTGCAGCAGGCGCACAGGATGCATTCGTACAGGCCATCGAGCGTGGCCCGGTCGGCCTTCGACTGCAGTCGCTCGCGGTCCGGTGGTGCCGGCGTCTGCGTGCGTATCCAGGGCTTGATCGACGCATGCTGTGCATAGAACTGGGTCAGGTCCGGCACCAGGTCCTTGACCACCGGCATGTGCGGCAACGGATAGATCGGAACTTCGGCATTGCCCTTGCCACAGTCTTCGATCGCGCGCGTGCAGGCCAGCGTGTTGGTGCCGTCGATGTTCATCGCGCACGATCCGCAGATGCCTTCGCGGCAGGAACGACGGAAGGTCAGCGTGGGATCGATCTCGTTCTTGATCTTGATCAGCGCGTCCAGGACCATCGGCCCGCACGTGGCGAGGTCGACATCGTAGGTGTCCACACGCGGATTCATGCCGTCTTCGGGATTCCAGCGATAGATCTTGAAACTGCGCACGCGTCTTGGCCCCGGCCGCAGCCGGGAAGTGCTTGCCCTTCAGGATCTTCGAGTTCTTCGGGAGGGTGAATTCAGCCATGGTGGTCTTCTCGCTCCCGGATCAATAAACGCGCGGTTTCGGCGGCACGACTTCAACGTCGTCGCTGAGCGTGTACAGGTGCACCGGGCGGTAGTCGATGCGCGTCTGGTCGTCGTCAGCCACCCAGCACACGCTGTGCTTGAGCCAGTCGGTGTCGTCGCGGTCCGGGAAGTCCTCGCGCGCATGCGCGCCGCGCGACTCGGTGCGGTTCTCGGCGGAGACAATCGTGGCCAACGCCTGGCCCAGCAAGTTCTGCAGTTCCATGGTCTCGATCAGGTCCGAGTTCCATATCAGCGAGCGATCCGACACCTTGACGTCGGCGACGCTGGCCTTGATCTCGCGGACCGCCGCCACGCCCTCAGCCAGCGTTTCACCGGTGCGGAACACCGCTGCATCCCGCTGCATCGCGCGCTGCATGTTCAAGCGGATCTGCGCGGTCGGGGTGCCGCCGTTCGCGTTGCGCAGCTTGTCGAGGTTGGCCAGCGACTTGTCGCAGGCGTCAGCGGCCAGCGGCTTGTGCGGTGCACCCGGCTTGATGGTCTCGGCGCAGCGGTTGGACACCGCACGCCCGAACACCACCAGGTCGAGCAGCGAATTGGAGCCCAGGCGATTGGCGCCATGCACTGAAACGCAGGCGGCTTCGCCGATCGCATACAGGCCTTCGACCACCGCATCGGGATTGCCATCCTTCAGCTGCACCACCTCGCCGTGATAGTTGGTCGGGATGCCACCCATGTTGTAGTGGGCGGTCGGGATCACCGGGATCGGCTGCTTTTCGACATCGACGCCGGCGAAGATCCGCGCGCTTTCGGCAATACCTGGCAGCTTTTCGTGGATATCGGCGGGATTGAGGTGGCTCAGGTCGAGGAAGATGTGGTCCTTGTGCTCGCCGACGCCGCGGCCTTCGCGGATTTCAAGCGTCATGGCACGACTGACCACGTCGCGCGAAGCCAGGTCCTTGGCGTTCGGCGCGTAGCGCTCCATGAAGCGCTCGCCCTCGCTGTTGCGCAGGATGCCACCTTCGCCGCGCACGCCCTCGGTGATCAGGCAACCAGCGCCGTAGATGCCGGTCGGATGGAACTGCACGAATTCCATGTCCTGCAGGCCCAACCCGGCGCGCAGGGCCATGCCGCCGCCATCGCCGGTGCAGGTATGCGCCGAGGTCGCGCTGAAGTAGGCGCGGCCATAACCACCGGTGGCCAGCACCACACCATGGGCGCGGAACCGGTGCAGGGTGCCCTCGGCCATGTCCAGCGCGAGTACGCCACGACAGGCGCCGTCGGCGTCCATGATCAGGTCGAGCACGAAGTATTCGATGAAGAATTGCGCGTCATGTGCCAGCGCCTGCTGGTACAGGGTGTGCAGCATCGCGTGGCCGGTACGGTCGGCCGCAGCGCAGGTTCGCTGGGCAGTGCCCTTGCCGTAGTGGGTCGTCATGCCGCCGAACGGGCGCTGGTAGATCTTGCCCTCTTCGGTGCGCGAGAACGGCATGCCGTAATGCTCCAGCTCGATGACCGCCGCTGGCGCTTCCTTGCACATGTATTCGATCGCGTCCTGGTCGCCCAGCCAGTCCGACCCCTTGATGGTGTCGTAGTAGTGGAAGCGCCAGTCGTCCTCGCCCATGTTGCCCAGCGCAGCAGAGATGCCACCCTGCGCAGCCACGGTATGCGAACGGGTCGGGAACACCTTGCTGATGCAGGCCGTCTGCAGGCCCTTCTGGGCCATGCCGAAGGTGGCACGCAGGCCCGCACCGCCGGCGCCGATCACCAGCATGTCGAACGTGTGGTCTGTGATGGTATAGGCAGGCACGGATCAGGCTCCCAGCGAAATGCGGATGACGGCAAGTACGCTGGCGATGGCCGCGATTGCACAGATGAAGATGTTGGCGACGTAGGCCATACCGGCCAGTGCCGGGGTGTGCACATAGTCCTCGATGACCACCTGCACGCCGAGCTTGGCATGCCAGAACATCGCGACCAGGAATGTGACCAGGATGGTCGCGTTGATCGGATCCGCCACGATCGCGCGGGCGATGTCGTAGCTGGCGCCACCCAGCGAGAGCAACAAACCGATCAGGTATGCGCCCAGCAGGACCAGGACGATCGCGGTGACGCGTTGCCACAGGAAATGCTCGGTGCCAGTCCTGGCCGAGCCCAACCCCAGCACGCGCTTCAGCGGGGTTCGCATGTCCTGGTGGCGCTTCCAGTTGTCGCTCATGGCTGCCCCCAATACATCAGCACGAATGTCCATACGACCACGACCAGTACCACGCTGCCGACCATCGAAATCAGGCTGCTGCGGATGAACTCCGGGATCTCGAAGCCGAGGCCGGCGTCCTGCAGCAAGTGCCGGACGCCATTGAGCAGGTGATAGGCCAGCGCCCAGCTGAATCCGAACAGGACGACTTTCCCGAATATCGAACCTGCGCAAGCGGTGACTACTTCCCACCGCTCCGGTCCGGACGCCAGTGCAACCAGCGCATACGCGAAGGCAAGTCCGCCAAAAGCGAGGGCCATGCCGGTGGCACGATGCAGGATGGATGACATCATCTGGACCTGCCAGCGATAGACCTGCAGGTGCGGGGACAACGGGCGTTCGCGAACGCGCGGCTTCAAGCCAGGAAGACCAGGGGCAGCCATGGGCGGTGCTCTCTCCATTCAAACTTGCGTCAGGACCTGCGCGAAGACCGCCGCGGGCAGATTCTAGAAATCGATGCACCGACCATTCTTTTCCCAATCCCCGTAGCGCGTCGGATCGAGGCCTTCACGGGCGCCGCTTTCAGCATCGGGAATCACAGCCGTCGCGGGTGAAGGGGCACTTTCCGGTTTCGGAACTGGCGCCTGTCCAGGCTCGGGATGGGGATCGGATTGACCTATGATCGACGTATTCACAGCAAGTCGAGTTTAAGCCCCACGCCCATGTCCCACAACCGCAACGACGCACCAACACCAGACTTCGCCCTGCCAGGACACTCCATTCTCGCGCTGCAAGGCGTTGATGCGCTGGCTTTCGCGCAGTCGCAGTTCATGAATGACGTCGCCGCATTGTCCGACGGGCAATGGCAGTGGAACGGCTGGCTGACGCCGAAAGGCCGCGTGATCGCGTTGTTTGCACTGCTTCGATTGGATGCGCAGACCCTGTGGTTGCTGTTGCCTGATGTCCCTGCAGGTGAACTTGCCCTGCTGCTCCAGCGCTACGTCTTCCGCAGCAAGGTCGTGCTGAAAAGCATCGACACCACGGTCTCTGCCAGCTTTTGCACGCCGCTGCAGGGCAAGGCTGCTGCGTTCGCGGTCATCGAAGAGGGCAAGGTCGAACTGGACATGGGCGGCGAAGCTGGCCCGCGCCGCATGGTGATCGGTGGATCGCCAGCGCCTGAAGACCGTGAAGGCGCCGCACGCTGGACACAGGCCGACCTCGCCCATGGCCTGCCCCGCCTGCCCGCTTCGCAATGCGAACAATGGACGCCACAACAGCTCTCGCTGGAGCGGCTGCGTGCGTTCAGCGTGAAAAAGGGCTGCTATCCAGGCCAGGAAATCGTGGCACGCACGCATTTCCTGGGACAGGTGAAACGCGGCCTGTCGCTCTACCAAGCAGCATCCAACCTGGCGGTGGGCAGTGACGTGGTTGCGGGTGCGGATCGCAGCATCGGCAGGATCATCTGCACCGCCGGGCGCCTGGCGCTGGCCGTGGTTCCGCTGGATGCGCCGACCGAAAATCTCCACTGCGCGGGCATCGCGCTGAAGACCGCGCCCTTGCTCGGCGGACTGGACCGCTGATGGCCGGATTACCGTGGCTGTACAACGCCGCAATCCTGCTGGCGTGAACGCACGCCTTCGCAACTTGGAACACTGTCTGCAAGGCGCCGCCATGCGCCACGTGGAGCAGCGCACGCTACCAGGCGTGCGCACCACCGAGGACATCATCGCCTGCGAGGTGCCGGTCGCCCTGCACTACAACGGCGTGCCGTTCGCGGTGCTGATGGCAACACCCTGCGATCTCGCTGACCTGGCGCTGGGATTCTCGCTGAGCGAGGCAGTCATCGGAGCCGCACGATCCGTGGCAGCTTGATGATGTACGGGAAGAACTCGAAGGCTTCGTCGTGAACATGCGTATTCCGGCTGCGCGGGCGACAAAGCTGGCCCAACGTAGCCGGCCGCTGCCAGGCTACGGCGGCTGCGGGACCTGCGGCAGTGCATCGATCGAGGATGTCATGCGCATGCCCGCGCAGGTCTCAAGCCGGTTCAGTGTCGACGAAGCGGCATTGCATCGCGCGCTGGATGCCTTGCATCAGCGACAACCGTTGAACGCGGAAACCGGCGCGACCCATGCCGCCGGCTTCGCCAATGCGCGCGGCGAGTTGTTGCTGGTGCGCGAAGACGTCGGCCGCCACAACGCACTCGACAAGCTGATCGGTGGCCTGCACGACGCAAGCATTCCCGCCGGCGATGGCTTTGCGATCACCACCAGCCGCGCCAGCTACGAACTCGCGATGAAGGCCGCACAGGTGGGCATTCCATTGTTGGCCGCGATATCCGCGCCGACCACGCTGGCGATTGCACTTGCTCAGTGCACCGGCCTGGGCCTGGTCGGTTTCGCCCGCGACCACCAGTGCGTGGTCTATGCGCACCCCCAACGATTGAGGTGCATGACGGCATGAACGACAGGCCTGTGACAAAGCATGTCGAGATCAAGACCTACGATGGTGCCGCCGGTGGCTGGGATGCACTTCGCAGCGTCGCGGCGCACCTGCTGCATCAGGACGTGCCTGTCCTCGGTGCGAAGACGCTGCTCTCGGCCAACCAGCCGGATGGCTTTGATTGCCCTGGCTGCGCATGGCCGGACCGCGAACACACCTCGACCTTCGAGTTCTGCGAAAACGGCGCCAAGGCGGTTGCATTCGAAGCCACGTCACGGCGTGCCGGACCGGAACTGTTCGCGAAGTATTCCGTCGCCGAGTTGTCGCGCTACAGCGACCATTGGCTGGAAGACCAGGGTCGGTTGACCCACCCCCTGCGCTACAACGCAGCAACGGATCACTACGAGGCAATCGGCTGGGATGCCGCCTTCGCCTTCATCGCAACACGACTCAATTCGCTGGCTTCGCCGGACGAGGCGATCTTCTACACCTCCGGGCGTACCAGCAACGAGGCCGCGTTCCTGTACCAGTTGTTCGTGCGTCAGTTCGGCACCAACAATTTCCCGGATTGCTCGAACATGTGCCACGAGCCTTCGGGCTTCGCGCTCGGCACGCAATTGGGCACCGGCAAGGGCACGGTATCGCTGGCGGATTTCGAGCAGGCCGACCTGATCCTGATCTTCGGGCAGAACCCGGGCACCAATCATCCACGCATGCTGGGTGAACTGAGTCGTGCAGTGAAGCGCGGTGCCAGCGTGCTCGCATTCAATCCCTTGCGCGAACGCGGGCTGGAGCGTTTCACCGATCCGCAGGATGCGGTCGAGATGCTGACGGGAGGTGCCACCCATATTGCTTCCGACTATTACCAGTTGCGCATCGGCGGCGACCTGGCCGCGGCCACCGGCATCATCAAGCATGTGCTGGAGCGCGGCGCGAAGGCGCATGCCGATGGCCAGCCAGCACTGCTCGATGAATCCTTCATCGAAGCGCACACCGATGGTTTCGATGCGCTGCGGGCCAGCATCGAGGCTGCGGATTGGCACGACATCGAAGCGGAATCCGGCATGGACGAGGCGCGCCTGCGCGATGCCGGCGAGCGCTTCCTGCGCGCGGAGCGCGCGATCATCTGCTGGGGCATGGGCATCACCCAGCACACACGCTCGGTCGCAACCATCCAGATGCTGGTCAACCTGATGTTGCTGCGCGGCCACATCGGCCGCCCTGGTGCAGGCATCTGCCCGGTGCGCGGGCACAGCAACGTGCAGGGCGATCGCACGATGGGCATCCACGAAAAGCCCTCGCCTGCTTTCCTCGATCGCCTGCAGGAAGTGTTCGGGTTCGATCCGCCGCGTGAACATGGCGTGGACACCGTGGGCGCAATCGAGGCGATGCGCGACGGCAAGGCCAGCGTGTTCTTCGCGATGGGCGGCAACTTCGCCACCGCCACGCCGGACACCGAAGCCACCCATGCCGCATTGCGGAAGTGCGCACTGACGGTACACGTGGCGACCAAGCTCAACCGCAGCCACCTGGTGCATGGTCGCGATGCCCTGCTCCTGCCGTGCCTGGGCCGCACCGAGATCGACCTGCAAGCCAGTGGTCCGCAAGCGGTGACGGTCGAGGATTCGATGAGCATGGTGCATCTGTCGTCGGGACGGAACGAACCGGCGTCGCCGGAATTACTGTCCGAGCCCGCCATCGTCGCGTGGCTGGCACGGGCCACGTTGGGCAATCGCAGCGACACGCCTTGGCGCTGGCTGGTGGAGGACTACGACCGCATCCGCGACCAGATCGCGCGGGTGTTCGAGGAGTTCCACGACTTCAATGCGCGCGTGCACGTGCCGGGCGGCTTCCGCTTGCCCAACAGCGCTGGCGCCCGCCAATGGCGCACGGCAACCGGCAAGGCACGCTTTCTTGCACATGCTTTGCAGTCGATGGATTCGATGCCGGCAACGAACTCGAACGTGCAGCGGTTCACCCTGACCACGGTGCGCTCGCACGACCAGTACAACACCACGATCTATGGCCTGCACGACCGCTATCGCGGTGTGCACAACGAACGCCGCGCGCTGTTCATCCATCCAGGCGACATTGCCATGCTGGGCTTTGAAGCCGGTCAGCGGGTGGACATCGAAAGCATTGCCAATGACGACTCGCGCCGCTGGGCACGCGGTTTCCTGCTGGTCTCCTACGACATCCCGCGAGGCTGCCTGGCCGCCTACTACCCGGAAACCAACACCCTGGTGCCACTGGACAGTTTCGCCGAGCACGCGCGCACGCCAGCCAGCAAGGCGATTACCGTGGTGCTGCACCACCATGACCAAGCAACAACCAGCCACTCACGCGACATCCCGGCTGCAGTTGTCGACTGAAACCGCTTGACCCCGCGGTAAATCATCCGGCAGCCAATACGTCCGCCGCGGCAACGATGTCCTCGTCCTTGGGGATCACCAGGAACGCAGCGCCCGCCAGCGGCGTGTAGGTGTCCACGCCGACCACGCGTCGCCCGGGCTTGCCACCCAGTCCGGCTTCGGTAATCGCGGTGATCACGCCTTCACCGATGCCGGCGCTATGGCGACCTTCATCGACCACCAGGATGCGCGCGCATTCGCGTGCATGTTTGGCGATGGCATTCGCATTGAGCGGCACTAGCCAGCGCAGGTCGACCACGCGGACTTTCCAGCCATGCTTCGCTTCAATTGCACGGGCTGCACGCAGGCTCATCGGCATGCCGTTGCCGAAGCTGAAGATCACGCAGTCGGTCGCCTCGGGGAAATACACGCGCTCCTCGCCCAGCACCAGCGCCTGGTCGGGTGCCGGGTATGTTGTCAGCCACTGGCCGTCGCCGGCTTCATGCAGGTCCTTGGTCATGTACAGCGCGATCGGCTCCAGGAACACACTGACCCGACCATCGACTTTGCTCAAGGCCGCCAGCGTGCGCAGCATCATGGCGGCGTCATCGCCGCGCGAAGGGCAGCCAACCACCAAACCGGGAATATCGCGCAACGGCGTGATGGAGTTGTCGTTGTGGAAGTGGCCGCCAAATCCGCGCTGGTAACCCAGGCCGGCGATGCGCACGACCATCGGATTGCGGTACTGGTCGTTGCTGAAGAACTGCAGGCTGGCCGCCTCGCCACGGATCTGGTCAATCGCATTGTGCAGATAGGCCAGATACTGGATTTCCGGAATCGGCAACATGCCGAGGTTGGCAAAACCCTGTGCCATGCCCAGGATCATGGTTTCGTCCAGCAGCGTGTTGAACACGCGCCGATTGCCGAACGCCTTGTGCAGACCCTTGGTGACCGTGTACACGCCGCCCTTCTGGGCCACGTCTTCGCCGAACAGCAGCGTCTCGGGATACTTCGCGAACAGGTCGTGCAAAGCCTGATTGATCTGGATCGCCAGATGCCGCGGCGGCAATTTTTCGGGCAGCTTGTCCTCGCTGCCGAATGCCTTGATGCGCGCTTCCGGCGATGCCATGCGCGTTGCTTCGGCCTGCACCTTGTCCGGTGTGTACGGAGCAAGTGGCGCGATGACCTCGTCAAGCTTGTCGAGCTTGGGCCTGCGGTCGGCTTCATCTGCAGCGGCGAAGCAGCGTGCGCGCATGGCCTCATACAGAGACAGGATTTCATCCTTCGACATCAGCCCCGACTCAAGCGCAATTGCCGCGCTGCGCAGCAGCGGATCGCTGGCTTCGACCCGGCACAGCTCGTCGATGTTGCGCCATTCGATCTCGAAGTCGGTGCCGGCGTGACCCATGATCCGCGTGGTGCGCAGGTGCAGGAAGGTCGGGCGCCGGGTCATCCGGCAATGCTCGACTGCCCTGCGCACGCGCCCGTAGCCATCTGCAAGATCCAGCCCGTCGGCCTGGAAATAATCCAGCCCGCGGCGCATCGAGAAGTTCTGCGCAATCCAGTCATCCGGCGTCTTCACCGAGATGCCGATGCCGTTGTCTTCGCACACGAACAGCACCGGCGCCGGCAACTTCTGGTAAGCGATATATGCCGCCGCATTGAACGCAGTCTGCGCGGTGGCATGGTTGGACGAGGCATCACCGAAGGAACAGATCGCGATGCTGTCTTCGGGGATCGGCGAGGCATGCCCGATCCGGCGCGCCTGCTCGATCGCAAGCGCCGTGCCCAGCGCCTTGGGCAGGTGCGAGGCAATCGTCGAGGTCTGCGGCAACACCCACAACGGCTTGCTGCCCCAGACTTTGTGGCGCCCGCCAGATGCCGGATCGTCCTTGCTGGCGGCGAAGCTCAACGCGGAATCCATTGCCGGATCCATTCCGGGAAGCTTGCGGAAGCGCTCCGCCATGAAGCCGCCGCTGCGGTAATGCAGGAACGCCGGGTCGGTATGCCGCGTTGCGCGCGCCACCATCGCGTTGCCTTCGTGTCCGCTGGAACCGATCGTGTAGAAGACCTTGTTCTGCACGCGCAGCACGCGTGCCATCAAGTCCAGGTGGCGCGACACCAATTGCGATTCGAACAGCTCGCGAAAGCCGAGTGCATCCAGCGCACTGCCCTCCAGGATGGCTTCGTCGGGTGCTGGCTTGCCGTCAGGCGTACCGTTCCAGGCCTTCACGAACTCGATGAAATTGACATCGCAGATTTCGGCGCGATTGAGGCCGCGCATGCGGGCTGGAATGGGATCGGGAACGGTGGCAAACATGGCGGCCTTTGCTGAGGCGGATTTCAACCCGCCAGATGTCGATTCAGAATACGATTCAGAAGAGCTGCCAGACATCATCGGCAACGCAGGTCAAGCCCCCTACTCGAACCGGCGACTGGCGCTTGAACTCAGAACGCGTTGATGCCGGTCAATTCGCGACCGATCACCAGCTGGTGCACGGTTTCCGTGCCTTCGTAGGTGATCACCGATTCCAGGTTCAACGCGTGGCGGATCGCGGCGTGTTCGGTGGTAATGCCGGCGCCGCCGAGCAGGTCGCGGCATTCACGGGCGATGTCGATCGCCATCCGGCAGTTGTTCCATTTGGCCAGCGACACCTGCGCCGGCTGCATCGTGCCTGCATCCTTTAGCCGACCTAGTTGCAGCGACAGCAATTGCGCCAGGGTGATGCGGCGGGCCATGTCGGCCATCTTGATCTGTGCCGATTGCGTGGCCGCGACCGGCCGATCGAACAGGATGCGTTCCTTGGTGTAGTTCAACGCCTCGTCCAGGCACGCAATCGCGGCACCGATCGGGCCCCAGGTGATGCCGTAGCGGGCCTGGGTCAGGCAACCCAGCGGCCCCTTCAAACCTTTCACGTTGGGCAGGCGGTTCGCTTCCGGCACCCGCACGTTGTCGAAGAACAGCGCGCTGGTCACCGAAGCGCGCAGGCTCATCTTCTTGTGGATTTCCTGCGCGGTGAAACCGGCGAAGTCCTTTTCGACCACGAAGCCCTGGATGCCGTCATCGGTATGCGCCCAGACGATTGCGATGTCGGCCAGGTTGCCACTGGTGATCCACATCTTGGAGCCGTTGAGGATCCAGTCGCCGCCATCGCGCCTGGCGTGGGTCTTCATGCTGGCCGGGTCGGAGCCGCCATGCGCCTCGGTCAGGCCGAAGCAGCCAATCACCTTGCCCGCAGCCATGTCCGGCAACCAACGCATGCGCTGCTCTTCGCTGCCGTAGGCGTAGATCGGATGCATGCACAACGAACTCTGCACACTGACGAAGCTGCGAATGCCGGAATCGCCGCGTTCGAGTTCCTGGCAGATCAGGCCGTAGCAGACGCCGTTGAGTCCACCGCCGCCGTACTGTTCCGGCAGCGACGAACCCAGCAGGCCCAGCTCGGCGATTTCCGGCACCAGCTCCTTCGGGAAGCGCGCCTGGTCGAAGGCATCGCCGATGATCGGCAGCACGCGCTCGTTGGTGAAACGCGCCACGGTGTCCTGCACGGCGCGCTCCTCTTCCGACAGCAGTGAGCGGACGTCATAGAGATCGTAGGGATGCAGGGCCATCGCTAACTCGCGGTGCAGGAGAAGTCGTCCATTGTATCGGGCTGACCGGGTACGGGGCAGACCGTGAAATCGCGAACGAGTGCAGTCGGATGATCCGATCTGACGGGCCTTTCCGTCGAAACGACCAACTTTCAAACCCGCCGCCAAAATCGAGGCAGCGGAGCCGGATCGTTCCGGGTGCGGCCGCATCCAGTGGCAAGCGTTCATGTATGGGCAGGCCAGGTGCATGCTAGTTTTCGGCAACCCCGTCTTCGACATGACCATGGTCAACCCACTCCTCGCCCCACTCCTGCGGCTCTTCGGACGACTGAGCTATCCAAAGCTGATGCTCGGGTTCGCAATCTTGTTCGTCATGGACATGCTGGTACTTGATCCAATCCCATTCATCGACGAGATTCTGCTCGGGCTGGGCACCCTGCTGCTGGCAAACTGGAAGAAGCGCAAGGAACCTGTCGCACCCGGCAAGCCATCGATCGACGGCGAATCCCACCGCCACTGACATGCGCCCATCCCGTGCGGCTCGTTGACAGCCATAGCCATTTCGATGTCGCCGAATTCGACGGCGACCGCGCCGACGTACATGCACGTGCAATGGCTGCTGGCGTCACCCGGCAAGTTGTGCCAGCCATCGATGCAACCGGCTGGCCGAACCTGAAACAGGTGTGTGCGCGATTTCCGGACCTGTATCCGGCCTACGGATTGCACCCGACGTTCCTGGAAGCCCATCGACCGCAGCACCTCGATGAACTCCGGCAATGGATCGCACGCGAACGGCCGGTGGCCGTGGGCGAATGCGGCCTGGATTTCTTCGTGGAAGGACTGGACGCCGACGCGCAGCAGTTTTATTTCGATGCCCAGTTGCGGCTGGCACGCGAGTTCGATCTGCCAGTCATCATCCACGCGCGCCGCGCAGTCGATGCGGTGATCACGTCGATCCGCCGGATCGGAGGCTTGCGGGGTGTGATCCACAGCTTTCCCGGCAGCAAGGCAACAGGCGGCGCAGTTGCACGGGCTCGGGCTTCCTGCTCGGGATCGGTGGGCCGGTGACGTACGAGCGCGCCAACAAATTGCGCAGCGTTGTTGCAGCGGTCCCGCTGGAGCAACTGCTGCTGGAAACCGACTCGCCGGACCAACCAATTTCAGGCCATCGTGGCCAGCGCAATGAGCCAGCCTGTCTGGTGGAAGTTCTGGATGTGGTTGCCGAATTGCGCGGAATGGCCAGAGAAGATTTCGCTGCTGCGACGACGGCGAATGCAGAGCGGTTGTTTGCTCTCCCGAGCGAATGCAGAGAGCGGGTGCGGGTGAGCGGGTATCGATCAGAGCAGGCCACGGATGGCCTGCGGCCGCGCATCGGCACAGGATGTGCCGACTAAGCGGCTGGCGATATCCGGTCGGCCGCACCAGCACACGACGACATTCAGGCTTGCCTGGGCTTCAACAACATCTCCAGTGCCTTGCCCACCGCCGCGAATGCAAACGCTCCCGTCACGTGGGTTGCCGCCCCTAGCCCCGCCCCGCAATCCAGCTTGAGCGCAGCGTCTTTATCCAGTTTCGGGCGGATACCGCAGACGCTGCCATCGGCCTGCGGATAGCGCACGTTCTCCAGCGAATACACCGCCGGCACGCCGAAGTAGCGGTCATGGTTTTTCGGAAAATTGAACTCGCCGCGCAGCTTCCTGCGGATCAGTGACAACATCGCATCGTGTTCGGTACGCGACAGGTCACGCACCCGGATTTGGGTGACATCGCTGCGCCCGCCGGCCGACCCCACCGTGATGATCGGCTGCTTGCGTCGCCTGCAATACGCGATCGCCTCGACCTTGCTGCGAAAACTGTCGCAGGCATCCAGCACCAGGTCGAAACCACCACCCAGCAGGTCATCCAGGTTGGCCGGGGTCAGGAATCGCGCCTGCTGATCCAGGGTGATATGCGGATTGATAGCACGGCAGCGCTCGGCCATGGCTTCGACCTTGGCACGACCGTACTGGCCTTCCAGCGCCGGCAACTGGCGGTTGGTATTGGACACGCACAGATCGTCGGCATCGACCAGGGTCAGCTTGCCGATGCCGCTGCGGGCCAGTGCCTCCACCGCCCATGAGCCGACCCCGCCAATGCCGATCACCGCGACATGACAGGCTGACAAGCGCGCCAGCGTGCCTTGGCCATACAGGCGCTCGATGCCGGCAAATCGGTCCGTCCAGTTTTTTTCCATCGGCTGATTTTAGCCGTCCATTCCGCCGCTGTACGGCATGCTATCGTCCACGACAATCGTCCAGACCCACGATCACGGAGCCGCCATGTCATCGCCAGATCCCAACCGCCGCCCCTCATCCGCTGGTCGCTACCTGTTCCTGCTCATCCTGGGTGTGGCCTTGGGCATATTCGCCACGGTCATGCTGATGCGTACTTGGAAGCACGCAAGACGACTCAGGATTTTTTTCCGGGTGCTTTGATGCATGTGCAGGACTGGCACATGGGCCAGCTCGGTGCCGACATGAAGCAGAACCGTTGCAATGCAACCGACATCCTGCCGCACCTGCAGGCACTGCGGATGACCGCCAACGACCTTGATTCTGCGTTCCCCGACCTGCGCGAGGACAAGCGTTTCAGCGCCGCGAGTTCCGACATGCGCGCGACGATGGATCGGATCATCTCGAATCCACCGCTTACCTGCGAAGGCCTGGGTGCGGCGATGAAGGAAATCGGGCGGTCCTGCAAGGGCTGCCATCAGGATTTCAAGAACTGACCTTCCCGGACTGCACGGATACCACTTGCAAACGGCCCGCCATGCGGGCCGTTTGCGTTACGCGACATGGACATTGGTGAATCACCCATGACCCATGGATGGCAGTTCCAGGCGCCATCTGGCTGGTGTTCATGCTGCGCGGACTAGGGTCGAGGCCGAGTCGCGGGTTGCACGCCCCGGCCTCCCTTCCTTACCGCCACGGAGCCAGTCGATGAACATTCGCACCAATCCCCTGCATGTACTCGGTGCCGCGGCACTCGCCATCGGACTGTCGTTTGCAAGCGGTTGCGCAAGCACCAGTCCAGGCTATTCCTCGGGTGGCTACAACTCCGCCGGAATTGCTACGACTGCGGCACCGTGACAAGGATCGAAGGTACTGCCACCAGCGGCACAAAGGGCGCGGTCATCGGCGGGATCATCGGCGCGGTTGCCGGTCACGAAATCTCTGCCCACACCGGCGGTAGCAAGGGTAACCAGAACCTGTCTGCGGTTGCAGGTGCAGCCGCTGGTGCAGTGGCCGGCAATGCGGTCGCCAAGAACCCCTATGAGGGCGGATATGTCGTCCACATCCGGATGAACGATGGGCGCATGACTTCGGTCCGGCAGTCCGACCTCAATGGTGTTCGGGAAGGTTCGCGGGTCCGCATCAACAATGGGCGCGTCTACCTGCAATAAAAAACGTGGGGCGGTGGAAGCGTCCAACTTCCTTCCGCCTTCCGCGCGAGACCCTGGAACGGCCCGCATCGCGGGCCGTTTCATTTGGCTCGCGTTGGCTCCACCTGCCGGTATTGCCGCAGAATGGATCTTCGCAACATCAGGACGGCAACCCCGCGAGCCCGCATGGATCCCACCACACTGTATTACCTGATGGCCGCTGTCCTGGTCCTGGTCGGACTGATCGGCACCGTGCTGCCTGCCCTGCCCGGCTTGCCAGTCGTGTTCACCGGCATGCTCCTTGCAGCCTGGGCAGGCGGCTTCCAGCAGGTCGGCATCCCGGTCTTGGTGGTACTGGGCGTGCTGACGCTGCTGTCTCTGGCGGTGGACTTCTGGGCCACCGCACTCGGCGCCAAGCGGGTAGGCGCAAGTCGCAAGGCAATGATCGGCGCAATGCTGGGTACGTTCGCCGGCCTGTTCTTCGGGCCAATCGGCTTGTTGCTTGGTCCCTTCGCGGGAGCGCTGGCGGGCGAGTTGTCGCACCGCCGCAGGCTTGGCAGTTCCGACTTGGGCGATGCCGCAAGGATTGGTTTCGGAACCTGGCTCGGGATCCTGTTCGGCATTGTGCTGAAGCTGGGGCTCGCATTCGCCATGCTGGGCCTGTTCGCGCTCGACTGGTGGCTGTGATAGCGCCCAAGGAGTGGTCATTCACGCCATGTCGAATGACCATCTGCAACCTGCACAGCCATACAGGCAACAACTCGCCGTCCACGATCAATCGCCCCGATCAATCGCCCGATCAATCGCCAAAGGCCAGCCAGTGCCGAGCTTCGGCTTCATGACTGAACACGCGGGCCTTGATGCCGCGCTCCAGGCACAGGATTTCACCGAATTCGGAACTCTGGATATCGTCTCGCAGCTCGACGAAGGCAACCCGCAGTCCCGCTACGCTCATTTTTGAAAGCACATCGATCACCACCTCGACCCCGGCGTGATCGACGGTCGCATGCAAATCCTCCAGCACCAGCAAACACGTGCTTTTGGTGGATTCGCACTCGTCGGACAGCATCCGCCACATCGCGATGGAAACTTCGAGCGAATCGGTGCCATCGAAGACATGGGCCCGCAGGTAACCGGATTCGTCATCGAAACGGATCTTGAAGCCAGGCCCCACGACGACCCGCGTCCTGCTCATGCCAATACCAACGGAATGCTGCCGGCGGCGGCCGCGATCCTGGCCTCCCACTCGCGCGGACCCGTTTCATGCACCGACGTACCCAGCGAATCGACGGCGACAGTCACCGGCATGTCCTGCACGGTGAATTCGTAGATGGCTTCCATCCCGAGATCGGCAAAGCCAACTACCCTGGCCGCCTTGATCGCTTTCGAAACCAGGTAGGCCGCGCCACCGACCGCCATCAGGTAAGCGGAGCCGTGCCTGCGGATCGCATCGATCGCGACAGGACCGCGTTCGGCCTTGCCGACCATGCCCAGCAGCCCGGTCTGTTCCAGCACCTGTTCGGTGAACTTGTCCATGCGCGTGGCAGTCGTCGGACCTGCCGGCCCGACAACTTCATCGCGCACCGGATCGACCGGTCCGACGTAGTAGATGAAGCGCCCGCGCAAATCGACCGGCAGCGGCTCGCCTTTGTCGAGCATGCCGACGATGCGCTTGTGCGCGGCATCGCGACCGGTCAGCAGCTTGCCGTTGAGCAACAGCGTCTCACCCGGCTTCCAGCTGGCGAGGTCCTGTTTGGTCAGCGTATCCAGGTCGACGCGACGACCCTTGGATGCGTCGTAGGTCAGTGTTGGCCAGTCTTCAAGCGATGGCGGGTCAAGCATCACCGGGCCGCTGCCATCGAGGGTGAAATGCGCATGGCGTGTGGCCGCGCAGTTCGGGATCATCGCCACCGGCAAGTTCGCTGCGTGGGTCGGATAATCCTTGACCTTGACGTCCAGTACCGTGGTCAGGCCGCCAAGACCCTGCGCACCGATACCGAGCGCATTGACCTTGTCGAACAACTCGAGTCGCAGTTCCTCGCAGCGATTCGACGCGCCACGCGCTTGCAAGTCGGTGATGTCGATGGCCTCCATCAGTGATTCCTTGGCCAGCAACATCGCCTTCTCGGCAGTGCCGCCAATGCCGATGCCGAGCATGCCCGGCGGACACCAGCCCGCGCCCATGGTCGGCACGGTCTTCAACACCCAGTCGACGATGGAATCGGACGGATTGAGCATCGCGAACTTGGACTTGGCCTCGCTGCCGCCACCCTTGGCCGCCACGATGACATCGACCGTATTGCCCGGCACGACCTTGACGTTGACCACGCCGGGCGTGTTGTCCCTGGTGTTGATGCGCTTGCCGGCGGGATCGGCCAATACGCTTGCCCGCAGCTTGTTGTCCGGGTCGCTGTAGGCGCGGCGCACGCCTTCATGGACCATGTCCTCCACGCCCATGCTGGCATCGTCCCAACGCACGCCCATGCCGATTTCCAGGAACACGGTGACGATGCCGGTGTCCTGGCAGATTGGCCGGTGGCCTTCGGCGCACATCCGCGAATTGATCAGTATCTGGGCGATTGCATCTTTCGCCGCCGGCGACTGTTCGCGTTCGTATGCCGCGGAGAGGCTGCGGATGTAATCGACCGGATGGTAATAGCTGATGTACTGGAGGGCGTCGGCGACCGACTGGATCAGGTCTTCCTGCTTGATGGCTGTCACGGAGTGGACTGGCTGGGCTCGGGGAGGTCAATAATAGCGCCATGCCCTTTTCAGCAGGCCTCCGGTGGCGCAGGATGGGCACTCGACCAATCAGTTCGACCAAACTCGGGGGGAGGGACTCATGAGTGGAAACGATGCATCCACGCGATTCGATGGCTTTGGTGGTGCGCTCCAGGACATCCGGCTGCTTCTGATCGACCTGCTGGGCATGGGCAAGCCTGATCCTGAAAAGCAGATGGTGATCGAGGTGTTCTTCGGCCTGATGGGCTATCTGGCCAAGGCGGACCGGCTGGTGAGCAGCCACGAATCCAACCTCGCCAACGGGGTCATGGACGAGATCAACCTGTCGCTGGCGGCACGCCGCATCGCAATGGAATCCTTTGATCGCGGCATGCGCAAGGACATCCACATACAGGCCGAGTTGTTGCGCTTCACCGACGTGCATGCCGCCGGCTCACCGGAAGCCGAGCGCCTGCACGCGGTGCTGGTGCGCCTGGTGGCATCCGATGGGCGACTGAACCCGAGTGAATATGACCTGATGAAACAGGTTGGCGACGATCTTGGCATCCCGGTCGAAACACTGGATGCAAAGCTGGCGGAATACACGCTCAAGCGTTGATCGTTGGCGCGATGCGTCGTGCCAGTGGCACGGCACGGATAGTGATCCACTGCGCCGGGCGCAGTGGCAGCCAAGTCACGCCTTGGGCGCGTTGATGCTCCTCATTCACGTCAATCACGCACGATAATCGCTCACAATCAGGCGGATGCCGCCACCCCTGCCCGCGTACCAGATGAACATGCGCCAGCGATTCAGTGCGATGCGCAACATCGCACCGTTCCTGCGCGAGATCTGGAACACCAGCAAACCGATGACGCTTGCATCGATCGGGATCCGCCTGATTCGGGCATTCCTGCCGATCGCCACGTTGTACATCGGAAAGTTGATCATCGACGAAGCCGTGCGCCTGCTCGGGCTTGGCGTCGCGCAGGAACTGACCGATGCCTGGCAGGCCGGGCAGCTCGACCACCTGCTGACCCTGCTGTGCATTGAATTCGGCCTGGCGATTGGCGCCGACCTGTTGGGCCGGATGGTGGCGTATGTGGACACATTGCTGTCCGAGCGCTTCACCAACGCAACCAGCATCCGCTTGATGCAACACGCAGCCACGCTGGATCTCGAGGATTTCGAGGACGCCGAGCTGCAGGACAAACTGGACCGCGCGCGCCGGCAGACCATGGGCCGGATGAACCTGCTCAGCCAATTGTTCGGCCAGGCCCAGGACGTCATCACCGTCGTCAGTTTCGCGGTGGGCCTGCTGGCGTATGCGCCGTGGCTGATGGTGCTGCTGGCGGTAGCGCTGATCCCCGCCTTCATCGGCGAGTCGCACTTCAACGCGCTGAATTACGCACTCAATTTCCAGTGGACGCCGGAACGCCGCCAGCTGGAATATCTGCGCCAGATGGGTGCCAGCGTGGACACCGCGAAAGAGGTCAAGATCTTCAACCTCAATCGCTTTTTCATCGAACGTTTCCGCTTCCTGTCCGACAAGTTCTACGCGGGCAACAAACGCCTCGCGGGAAAACGCGCGCTATGGGGCACGTTGCTGGCGGCACTGGGGACGCTGGGTTATTACATCGCCTATGCCTACATTGCCTGGCGCACCGTGCGCGGCGATTTCAGCATCGGCGACCTGACCTTCCTGGCGGGCAGTTTCCGGCGGCTGCGCCAGCTGCTGGAAAGCCTGCTGAGCGGGTTTTCGCAGGTCGCCAGCCAGGCGCTGTACCTGGATGACCTGTATTCCTTCTTCAAGATCGAACCTGACATCCGCAGCAAGCCGGACGCCATCCCGGTGCCAAGCCCGATCCGCAGCGGCTTCGTGTTCGACCACGTCGGCTTCCGCTATGAGGGCGCCGAACGCTGGGCGCTGCGTGGCCTGAGCTTCGAATTGCACGCCGGCGAGGTGCTGGCATTGGTCGGCGAAAACGGTGCGGGCAAGACCACCTTGGTCAAGCTGCTGGCGCGCCTGTATGACCCGGACGAAGGCCGCATCCTGCTGGATGGCCGCGACTTGCGCGACTACGACATGGAACAGCTGCGCGCGAACATCGGGGTGATCTTCCAGGACTTCGTGCGCTATCACCTGACGGTGGCGGAGAACATCGGCGTTGGCCAGATCGATGCGATGCATGACCGCGCGCGCATCGAACAGGCCGCGCGCCGTGGCATGGCCGATGAGGTGATCGACGATTTGCCGCTGGGCTTCGACCAGGTCATCGGTCGCCGCTTCAAGGATGGCGTGGACCTGTCCGGCGGGCAGTGGCAGAAGGTTGCGATTGCGCGCGCCTACATGCGCGACGCACAGGTGATGATCCTTGACGAACCAACTGCCGCGCTGGATGCGCGCAGTGAATTCGAAGTGTTCGAGCGCTTCAGGGAACTGTCCGATAACCGCACCGCAGTGCTGATCAGCCATCGCTTCAGCAGCGTGCGCATGGCCGACCGTATCCTGGTGCTTGCGGATGGCAAGGTAGAGGCCAGCGGCACCCATGAACAACTGATGGCACAAGGTGGACGCTACGCGGAGCTGTTCGAGCTGCAGGCGTCCGGTTACCGCTGATCCGGTTACCGCAAATGGAGAACGAAAGATGCGAATCATGCTTGGATGGGTTTTCTGTATCGGTAGTTCGCTTGCACTGAATGCCTGCGCGCAATCCACCTCACCGGCTGCGGGCACACCATCAGCTGCAACCGCAGCTTCGGCGTCCTCCAGCAGCCAGGTGAAGGTCATCGCTACTGGCCTGGAACACCCGTGGGCGGTTGCATTGCTGCCCGACGGCAGCTTCCTGGTCACCGAACGCCCGGGCCGACTGCGCCGGGTGAATGCCGACGGCAAACTCTCCGCGCCGATCAGCGGCGTGCCCAAGGTGTTCGCACAAGGCCAAGGCGGATTGCTGGATGTCGTGCTGGACCCCGACTTCGCCAGCAACCAGCGGATCTGGCTCAGCTTCGCCGAACCGGGCGACGGCGACACCGCCGGCACCGCCGTGGCGACAGCAACGCTAGGCAACGATGCGCTGAGCGATCTGCAGGTGATCTACCGGCAACAGCCCAAGCTGGAAGGTCCCAACCATTTCGGATCTCGCATTGCGTTCGATGGCAAGGGTCATGTCTTCATCAGCCAGGGCGAGCGCAACCAGAAGGACATGGCGCAGGACCTGGACGTCCTGCAAGGCAAGCTGATCCGGCTGAACATCGATGGCACGCAACCAAGCGACAACCCGTTCGCTACCGACCCCGGCGTGCGCAAGGCGATCTGGAGCTCCGGGCATCGCAACATGCAATCGCTGGCCATCGATCCACGCACCGGCGCGCTCTGGGAAGGTGAACACGGCCCACGCGGCGGTGACGAGATCAACCTGCCAGAAGCTGGCAAGAACTACGGCTGGCCGATCATCAGCAATGGCATGGACTACGCCACCAACCAACCCTATCCGCAGACCGTCGGCACGTCCAGGACCGGCATGGAGTCGCCGTATCACTTCTGGCAGAAGTCGCCGGGGATCAGCGGCATGGCCTTTCTGGTCGGCCAACCTGGCAACACCTGGAACAACAGCCTGTTCGTGGGTGCATTGGCCGATCGCAACCTGATCCGCCTGCAACTGGACGGGGGCCGGATCACCGGCGAGGAGCGCCTGCTGACTGACCTCGGCGAGCGAATTCGCGATGTCCGGGTCGGCCCGGATGGCGGCGTCTATGTGCTGACCGATGCCGATGAAGGGCAGTCTGCTTCGGCTTGACGCGCCGGGTGTCGTAAAATAGACGGCTGACCCGCCCAACTCAAACGCCCCCCCACAGCGCATGGCCTCTCCCTTCGGCACCGAAACGGTGCTCGACGTCCGTCACTGGACGGACGCGTACTTCAGCTTCACCACCACCCGCGATGACGGTTTCCGCTTCGACAACGGCCAGTTCGTGATGATCGGGCTGGAGGTCGAACAGGACGACGGCTCGCGCAAGCCCCTCATGCGCGCGTATTCGATTGCCAGCGCGAACTGGGAAGAGCAACTCGAGTTCTTCAGCATCAAGGTGGCCTGCGGTCCGCTGACCTCGCGCCTGCAGCACATTGTTCCCGGCGACACCATCCTGATTGGCCGCAAGCCGACGGGCACCCTGCTGATCTCCGACCTGCACCCGGGCCGCAACCTGTACCTGCTCGGCACTGGCACTGGCCTGGCACCATGGCTGGCGGTGATCAAGGATCCGGAAACCTACGAACGCTTCGACAAGGTGATCCTCTGCCATGGCGTGCGCAGTGCGGATGACCTGGCCTATCGCGACTACATCGAGCGCGAACTACCCAATCACGAATTATTGGGCGACGTGATCCGCGACAAGCTGCTGTATTACCCGGCGGTCTCACGCGAAGACTTCCGGCATGCAGGGCGCAACCATCGTGGCCGCATCACCGAACAGCTGGAAAGTGGTCAAATCCATGACGTGCTTGGCCTGGAGCCCCTGGACGCCAGCCGTGACCGGGCAATGATTTGCGGCAGCCCGCAGATGCTTGCCGACTTCCGTGCGCTCCTCGACGCACGTGGCTTCAGCCCGGCACCACGGATCGGTACACCCGGCGAATACGTGTTCGAACGTGCCTTCGTCGAGAAGTAAGCCCGGGGTCAGCCTGGAGGCAGGCGCGTCATGCTGCGCCAGTGCTGCCTGGATGTCGGCCGCCAACGAGGCGGGTTTGTCAGTCGGCGCGTAACGATTGATGACCTTGCCGTCGCGGCCCACCAGGAATTTGGTGAAGTTCCACTTGATGCCGTCGAACCCAAGCAAGCCGCCCTTCTCGTCCTTCAGCCACTTCCACAGCGGATGTGCGTTGCCGCCATTGACCTCGACCTTGGCGAACATCGGAAAGCTCACGTCATAGGTCAGCGAACAGAAATTGCGGATTTCGTCTGCATTGCCTGGTTCCTGATGGCCGAACTGGTCACAGGGAAAACCCAGCACCACCAGTCCCTTCTCGCCGTATTCGCGCCACAGTGCCTCCAGCCCGGTGTATTGCGGGGTGAACCCGCATTTGCTGGCCACGTTGACGATCAGCAAGACATTGCCGCGATAGTCGGACAGTGGCTGCGGCGTGCCGTCCAGGGCAGCAGCATCGAAATCATAGGCGGTCGTGGCCATCGGGCATCCTTCGCGGTGCAGTCGGACCTGCATTGTGGCGCTTATCCCCTGCTGCCGACACCGTATGCCTTCATCTCGGGCGTCTGGCCCGGCAACCCTGCCGTTCGTCACGCGCCCGTGCCCCGGTCCTGCGCTACGCTAGTCAGTTGTATAGCCTCACCCTGACGAGGATCTGCATGAAACAACACATCACATGCGCGCTTGCGCTCGCCGTATCCACTGCCCTGGCCGGCTGCGCGACTGCGCCCGCCACCGCCGCCTCGAACACCAACTCTGCGATGGAGGCCCCGATGTCCGCGGACAATTTCGCATCCAACCCATTCGCAGCGCCCAGCCCGCTGCCGATGCACTACCCCCAGTTCGACAAGATCAAGGACACTGACTTCACGCCTGCCTTCGACGCGGGCATGGCCCGAGCAGCTGAAGGAAATGGAGGCGATCGCCAACAATCCAGCAGCCCCGACCTTCGCAAACACCATTGCCGAGATGGAGAAAACCGGCCTGGTGCTGGACCGTGCGACCAACGTGTTCTTCAACCTGCAAGGCACCTACAAGAACGACGCACGCGACGCGATTGAACGCGACTACGCGCCGAAGTTCTCGGCGCATCGCGATGCCATCATGCTGAACCCGACGCTGTTCGCGCGCATCAAGACGTTGTACGACACCCGCGCCACGCTCGGCCTGGACCCGATCGACCTGCGCCTGCTGGAACGCCGCTATGACGATTTCGTGCGCAGCGGTGCTGCCCTGGATGACGCGCAGAAGACGCGCATCCGCGCGATCAACACCCAACTGTCCACCCTGAACACGCAGTTCGACCAGAACGTGCTGGCCGAGGTCAATGATTCGGCGGTCGTCGTGGATAGCCGCGACCAACTCAAGGGCATGAGCGAGGAACAGATCGGCGCTGCAGCCGAAGCCGCCAAGGCGCGCGGGCTGGAAGGCAAGTACGTCATCACCCTGCTCAACACCACCGGGCAACCGGCCGAGACCCAGCTGGAAGATCGTGCGCTGCGCCAGCGCCTGCACGAAGCATCGGTCGCGCGTGGCAGCCGCGGCAACAAGTGGGACAACACCGGCATCGTTTCGAAGGTGCTCAAGCTGCGTTCCGAGCGCGCAACGCTGCTGGGCTACGACACCTATGCCAACTACGTGCTGGCTGACGAGACCGCCAAGAACCAGGACAACGTCAACAAGATGCTGCGCCAGCTGGCACCCGCTGCAGTTGCCAATGCGCGTCGCGAGGGTGCCGACCTGCAGGCGATGATCGATGCCGACCAGAAGGCAGCCGGGAAACCCGTCGTTCGAACTGGCCGCATGGGACTGGTCGCATTACTCCGAAAAAGTCCGCGCGGAGAAGTACAGCTTCGACGAATCCCAGCTCAAGCCGTACTTCGAAATGAAGAACGTGCTGGAGAACGGCGTGTTCTTTGCCGCGACCAAGTTGTACGGCATCACCTTCAAGGAACGCACCGACCTGCCGAAGTACCACCCGGACACCTGGACCTACGACGTCATCGACAAGGACGGCAAGCCGCTTTCGATCTTCATCTTCGATCCCTATGCACGTTCGTCCAAGCGCGGTGGCGCCTGGATGAATACCTATGTGTCGCAATCGGCGCTGACCGGCCACAACCCGGTCGTCGCCAATCACCTCAACATCCCCAAGCCGGCCGACGGCAAGCCGACGCTGATGACCTGGGATGAAGTCACCACGACGTTCCACGAATTCGGCCATGCACTGCACGGATTCTTCCAGGACGTTCGCTATCCCGTACTACTCGATGAACGTGCCGCGCGACTTCGTCGAATATCCGTCACAGGTCAACGAAATGTGGGCCGACTGGCCAGAAGTGCTGTCGCATTACGCCAAGCACTACCAGACCGGTGAAGCCGATGCCGCAAGCGCTGCTGGACAAGGTGATCGCCGCGTCCAAGTTCAACCAGGGCTTCGCCACCACCGAATACCTGGAAGCCGCGATGCTGGACCAGCGCCTGCACCAGGCACCTGCCAACAAGATTCCGGAGGCTTCTGGCGTGATGAAGTTCGAGCACGACGCACTGCTGGCCGACGGCTTCGACTACGCACCCGTGCCGCCCCGTTACAAGACGCCGTATTTCAGCCACATCATGGGTGGCTATGCGGCCGGCTACTACGCGTACATCTGGTCGGAAGTCCTCGGCGCCAACACCACCGAGTGGATCAAGAAGCACGGTGGCTTGACGCGCGAGAACGGCGACCGGCTGCGCGAGTTCGTGCTGGCACCGGGCGGCGAGATCGAACCGGGCAAGTTGTTCCCGAACTTCTCCGGCTACGAAGCCAAGATCGAGCCCCTGCTGGAAGCACGCGGACTGACGACCAAGTAAGCAATCACCCACGTTCCATCAAAAACGCCGCCTTCGGGCGGCGTTTTTCATGTCGTCGCTTCAGTCATGCAAGCCGAGTGGATCCGAGCACGTACCTGTACCAATCTCCGAAGACACTCCCGAAGCATCGCACCGTCATGCGCGCGCTTGCGCATCGCACGCAGGCTGGAACACATCAAGCGCTGGATGCACGGACATGGCGGCAGTATCCGTCGCATCGTCGTCTCGCGAGAAATCAGATACTCAACCACCGACAAATAGCGTCTTGTATTCAGGCGCAAGGATCGGCAGCAACACCCGCGCCGGAATATCCACGGTGCGGGTACCGTCCACATAGGGGCCGACCTGGTAAGGCGGAAACACGAAGCGCAGCGCCCTGATTCGCCCGCCAACATCCATCACAGGCTCGAACTGGGCGAAATTCCCAGCCTCGGGAGCCGTGCCATCGGCGATCATCCTGCTGCTGTTCTGGAGCTGTTCGGCCCGTTCCGCGCCTTCCAGCGCATCGGCATCCAATCGCTGGGACAAGAGCATCGCCAACTGCTCGCGCGTGACATCCGAGAGGACTTTCCACGCATCAGCGTGCGGGAACAACACCTGCGCGCTCAGCATCACCCGGGATTTCGGCAACCAGACAAAGCGCGCCACCAACGGATTGCCATGGGCACCGCCGGTATAGGAGCTGCCATCTGCCGCTACCGCCACCACGTCGGGCGTGTCCACCAAGCCGGTGAACTGCAGGCTGAGATCATAGGGCGCTGTTGGCTTCTGTCCTTGCAGGCCGGCCACTGCCTGCATGAGGTCGCCACGCGCGGCTTCGGCATAGGCCTTCAATGCCTGGGCAAGTCCGGGATGGTTCACCGCAGACTGCGGGAAGCTGATGCCGACGATGTAATCCGGCCTGGTTTCCACCACGTCCTGCAATGTGACAGTAGCCGGTGCCTGAACCGGTGCCATGGGCGCCTGCGCGTCCGGCGCTGCAGGATTGGTTCCACGTTCGCATGCGGGCAACAAGGCCAACAGCAACAGGGGCATGAGGCAAAGCGGGCGACGAAGCATGCGCATGACAGCTGGATCGTGGAAGTTGGAGGACACGTGGCACAGTCTAGCCGCGCAGCCCTTGAAGGCAATGTGAGAACTTGCCGGTGCAAACCAGCGTGCCACAACGAAAAAGCCCGGCCGAAGCCGGGCTTTCCCTGATTCAGTTCAGGCGACCTCAGTCAGCCTGGACTTCATCGGCCTGCAGGCCCTTCTGGCCTTGCACGACCTTGAAGGAGACCTTCTGGCCTTCCTGCAGGGACTTGAAGCCGGTGCCCTGGATCGAGCGGAAGTGGACGAAGACGTCCGGGCCGCTTTCCGGGGTGATGAAGCCAAAGCCCTTGGCATCGTTGAACCACTTGACGGTACCGGTCTGACGATCCGACATGTTGTGTTACTCCTAGAACAGTGTGAATTGTTGACACGACCCGCCAAAACGGACCGAGACTGTCGAGCAAGGGGTAACGCACACGATGTAGCGGATCACATGGATCTACCGCATCGGGTCACGATGTACCGTGATCCCGCTTGAAACAGTGGGCGCACAATACCCTGTTTTCGGGCGCAAGTGTGAATGGGGCGAAGATTTTTTCCTGCGACCCTGCCCGCCTCTGCGCGACTACCAGTCGGCATGCCCGGGCAGCAGGCCACGCAATTCGGCGTCGGTCAGGTTCCGCCACTGACCCGGCTTGAGGTGACCGATCTTCACATTGCCGATCCGCACCCTCAGCAGGTGCTTTACCCGATGCCCGAAATGCGCCGCCATCAGCCTGATCTGGCGGTTCAACCCTTGCACCAGCACGATCCGGAAACCCACCGCGCCCAGCTTGCCGGTCTTGCACGGCAGGGTCCGTTCGTCATGGACCGGAACCCCGCCACGGGCCATGCCGCGCAGGAACTGGTCGGTCACCGCATGGTTGATCTCGACCAGGTATTCCTTTTCCAGCTTGTGCTCGGCGCGCAGGATCTGGTTGACGATGTCGCCATTGCTGGTCAGCAGGATCAGTCCTTCCGAATCCTTGTCCAGACGCCCGATCGGGAAGATCCGCTGCTCGTGGCCGACGCAGTCGACGATGTTGTGCTTGACCGTGGATTCGGTCGTGCTGGTCACACCGACCGGCTTGTTCAGCGCGATATAGACATGCCGGCGCTGGCCCTTGGCCGCGGTGCGCGCCGCAAGTGGCTTGTCGTCGATGCGGACCTTGTCACCCTCGCCCACCTCTGCGCCGATGCCTGCACGCACACCATTGACGGTGACGCGTCCCTCGGCAATCAGGCGGTCGGCTTCACGGCGGGAGCAGAACCCGGCATCGGAAATGTGCTTGTTCAGTCGCATGGGCGCGCATTCTACGCGCCCCGCCCGCGTTCGACCCTGATTTGCTGCTTCAGGCTCTCAAACCTTCGTAATCCGGGTGCCTGCGCATCCAGGTATCGGCATAGGAACACTGCGGCACGATCTTCCACCCTTCAGCGCGCGCGTGGTCCAGTGCGGCCTTGACCAGGGCACCGGCAATCCCGCGTCCGCCGATGGCGGGCGGCACGATGGTATGGGTGATCGTCATCACATCGCCGGCCAGTTCGTATTCCACGTAGCCGGTCACGCCGTCGACGACGGTGTTGAACCGGAGGGTCTTCGGGTCGTGCCGGATCGGATTGTCCATGGTTGATCTCGTGTCAGTTCGAGGAAGGGTGCAGCAGGGTCTGCATGAAATGGGTGAACACCTTCGGCTCCATCAACAAAGTGAACAGCACGCCATAGGCTGCACCCCACAGATGCGCGCTGTGGTTGACGTTGTCGCGTCCGCGGTGATCCATCCAGATGCTGTAACCGACATACAGGAAGGCGAAGATGAACGCCGGGATCGGCACCGGGATCGGAAAGATGATCAACGTCGACCACGGGTCGAACAGGATGAAGGCGAACAGCACGGCCGAAACGCCACCCGACGCGCCAAGGCTGCGGTAGTTCGGATCGCGGCGATGCGCCATGTAGGTCGGCATGATCGAGACAACAATCGCCGACAGGTAGAACAGCACGAAACCGGTCACTCCGATCCACTCGGCGAAGATCCGCTCCACCGCAGCCCCGAACGAGAACAGCGTGATCATGTTGAACAGCAGGTGCATCCAGTCGGCATGCACGAAGCCATAACCCAGCAGGCGGTCGTATTGCTTGCCCCGCTCGACCGCTGGCGGCCACAGGATCAGGCGCTCCAGCAACGCACGGTCATTGAAGCCGCGCCATGACACCAGCACGGTGATGGCCACGATGACCAGGGTGGCGGAAAGCGTCACGCGTCAGCTCCAGCGCAATCAGACAGCACGGTAGTTGTCCTGCATCGGATAACTGCGGGCATACAGCGCGAACGCAAGCGCCGCGACGAAGGCGAATGCCGCGAAGAAGAACATCAGGAAGGCGTTCTCGCTGTAGCCGGTGCTGGCAATCTGCGCCGTGACCGTGTCATTGCGCACGGCGACATTGGTCAGCAACACCCACAGACTGCCGAAGGTGCTGGCCAGGTACCAGAACGCCATGATCACGCCCTTCATCGCCTGCCTAGCCTGGCTGTAGGCGAACTCAAGCGCTGTGGCCGATACCAGCACTTCACCAAACGTCAGCAGCAGGTAGGGCCATGTCTGCAACGCAAGCGACGTCGACGCGCCACTGTCGATCTTGAGCTGGATCCAGCCGGCGAAAATCCATGCGAAGCCGGCGAACACGATGCCCCAACCCATCCGCCGCAGCGCCGTTGGCTCCCAGCCCATCCGTCGCAGCACCGGGTACAGCACCACGTTGTTGAACGGGATCATCATCATGATCAGCAGCGGGTTCAGTGCCTGCATCTGGCTGGCTTCCTTGACCAGCCAGCTCGGCCACCACCACAGCTCGTGCGGAACCGTCATTGCCTTGCCCTGGATCACCCAGGTACTGGCCTTCTGGTCGAACAACGACCAGAACGGCGTGGTCAATGCGAACACGATCAGGATCCGCAGCACGCCGCGCACGCCATCCACCGCCGCATCGGAATGATGCCCACGGGCGCGATCCAGCTGCATCGATACACCCAGTCCGCCAAACGCGATCAACGCACCCAGCGCAAGGCAGGCACTGATCACGAAATGGAAATCATCCGGCCAGAACGGCAGGCTGACGCCGAACCACGAATGCAATGCCCACAGCAGCAAGATAGCCACGGCGAGCGCGACACCGAACCCCGCCACCAGCGTCCCGTTGCGGCCTTGCCCAGATGCCTGCGTGGTCAGTGCGGTACGTGCGACGTTGAAGAAGGAATCCGGATCTTCGCCACGGGTCGGCGGAATGCGCGTGTACTTTCGGCGACCCAGCCAGAAGATGATGGTCGCAATCAGCATCAGTACGCCGGGAATGCCGAACGCCACCGATGGACCGTAGTTGCGCAGGAACAACGGCATCAGCAAGGACGCGAAGAAGCTGCCGAAATTGATCGTCCAGTAGAACGCATCGAACACGATTTTCGCGAGGTGCTTGTTGGCCATCGTGAACTGGTCGCCGCAGAAACTCACCACCAGTGGCTTGATGCCGCCTGAGCCGAGCGCGATCAGGAACAAACCCGTATAGAAGCCGTTGCGGCTGTCCTCGAACAAGGCCAGGCAGGCATGGCCCATGCAGTAGATCAGCGAGAACCACAGCACCGTGTTGTACTTGCCGAAGAAGCGATCCGACAGCCAGCCGCCGAGCAGCGGGAAGAAGTACACGCCGATCACGAAGCTGTGGAACACATCCTTGGCCGCGCCTTCGCGCTGGCCCTCGGGAATGTAGGCCAGGATCACGCTGCTGACCAGGAACTGCACCAGGATGTTGCGCATCCCGTAGAAGCTGAAGCGTTCGCAGGCCTCGTTGCCGATGATGTACGGGATCTGCCGCGGCAGGCGCGCGTTCGGATCAGGGGCAGTCGCGGTCTTGGTCATGCGTGGCTCTGGCGTGGCGGAAGCGCAAGCCTAACCGATGCCGTGCCGCGTGTTCCCGCGGAACGTGGTCACTGGCGCGTCAGGCCCGCGCAGTCAGGCCCATTCGGTCAGACCTTCGCGTGCGTAAAGCTCAGCGAACGACGGACGCGCTTTCATCCGCTGTGCCAACGTGGCCAGATGCGGCCATTCGGTCGCAGGCTTCGGCATCCCGCGCGACCAGCGCATCAGCATGGTCAGGTAGAAGTCGGCGATGGTCGCTGCGTCACCAAGCAGGTATGGCCCGTTCGCTGCAAGATGGTCGTCGATGCGCTGCCACTGCGCCTCGACGTGCATGGCACATTCGATACGGACGGCATCGACATTCGTTTCACCGGCCGGCTCATGCGGATACCACCACTGGCGGAACAGTGGCTGCACCATGTTGGCCAGGTTGAACATCCACTGCAGGTAATCGGCGCGGCGCGGATCATCGAACGCGGGCGCGAGATTGGTCTGCGGGTGGCGCTCGGCCAGCAGCATCGCCATCGCGGCAGCTTCGTAATGCGGCGTGCCATCGATCATCAGCGTAGGCACCACGCCATTCGGGTTCAGTGCCAGGTATTCGGGCGTCTTCTGCGCCTTCGCAGCGGTATCGACCAGGTGCAGCTGGTGCGGCTCTCCGGTTTCGATCAGCAACCAGTGCACCAGCAAGCTGGCCGCGCCGGGAGCGTAATACAGGGTCATGGTCATGGCGGGTTCCTGAGGCTGAAGCAATAGGAATCGAAGCCGGATTCTCGCACGCACCCCGGCATACACATCCATGACCATCGACGCTCCCGGCGGGAACAGCAGGCAGTTACCATCGACCACTCGGTATCACTCACTGGAACGGAGACTCTCCATGCGTCGCACCCTGCTGCTTGCCGCCCTGCTCGGCTGTTCGTTTGGCGCCACTGCGGCAGATGCGCCACTCAGCACGGTGTCCGAACGTTCCGGCTTCACGATCACGGGCCGCTACGCCGAGGTCATTGAACTGTGCGATGCCTTCGCCAGGGCTTATCCGGCGTCGGTGCGCTGCTTCGATTTCGGCACCACGCCCGCAGGCCGGCCAATGAAGGCGATGGTGGTGTCGACCAATGGCGCGCTGGATGCCGCGGCTGCACGCACGAAAGGCCTGCCGGTGCTGCTGGCGCAGGGTGGTATCCATGCCGGCGAGATCGACGGCAAGGACGCCGGCTTCTGGCTGATCCGCGACCTGCTGGAAGGCAAGGTCGGCAAGGGCGTGCTGGACAAGACGGTGCTGCTGTTCGTGCCGGTGCTCAACGTCGACGGCCATGAGAACTTCCGCGCATGGAACCGCCCCAACCAGCGCGGCCCGGAGCAGATGGGCTTTCGCGTCACCGGCCAGCGCTACAACCTCAACCGCGATTACGTGAAAGCCGATACGCCCGAGATGCAGGCCCTGCTCGGCCTGGTCAATGCATGGGACCCGCTGGTGGAACTCGACCTGCACGTCACCGACGGCGCCAAGTTCCAGCACGATGTCTCGATCACCGGCGAGCCGACCAACTCTGGCGACGAAGCATTGCGCGAAGCCGGGCGCGCGCTCAAGGACGGGATCGTGGCGAAGCTCGCGACCCAGGGCTCGTTGCCGGTCGGGTTCTATCCGAGTTTCGTGGTCGACGACAACCCCGCTTCCGGCTTCATCCACGGCGTGGCAACGCCGCGTTTCTCGCATGGCTATTACCCGCTGCGCAACCGCATCGGCATCCTGCTTGAAACCCATTCCTGGCGGGATTACGCGCATCGGGTGCGCACGACCTACAACACGGTGCTGGATGCCCTGGAACTGACCGCTGCCAATGCCAGCCAATGGCAGGCGTTGGCGCAACAGGCAGACCAGCGCGCGCGCCAACTCGGCGGTCAGCCGGTATCGCTGGACTACAAGGCCACCGACAAGGTGCGCACGATTGATTTCCTGGGCTACGCGTACTCGCGCACGCCGTCCGATGTGTCCGGCACCCTGATGACCCGTTACGACGAAACAACGCCTCAAGTGTGGAAGATCCCGCTGCGTGACGAGATCGTGCCGGACACCGTCATCACGGCGCCGAAGGGCGGCTACCTGGTGCCGAAGCAACATGCCGTCGCGGTGGGCAAGCAGCTGCTGATCCACGGGATCGACTTCCGGGTACTCACCAATGCGACAAGCGGCATGCAGGCGCAGGTGTTCATGGCCGACAGCGTGAAGTTCGCGCCCAACTCGGTTGAAGGCCATCAACGCGTAAGCCTCAAGGGCGAATGGCACAACGCCGCCGCCGACATCGCCGCCGGTTCGCTGTATGTGCCGATCGCGCAGGCCAAGGCGCGCCTGGTCATCAACATCCTGGAACCGCAGGCGGCGGACTCGATGGCGGCCTGGGGCGACTTCAACAATGCGTTCGAACAGAAGGAATACATGGAATCGTATGTCGCAGAAGAACAGGCACGGCTGATGATGGCGGGTGACCCGGTCTTGAAGGCAGCGTTTGAAAAGAAGCTGCGCGATGACCCCGATTTCGCCAAGGATCCGTTCGCGCGCCTGGATTTCTTCTACCGTCGCCACCCGGCCTTTGACAGGGACTTCAATCGCTATCCGGTGATGCGGACCGATACCATGTACTGATGTGCCTGAAATGCGAAATCTCGCGCGTGGACTTGTGTGCCTTCCGGGACAGGCTCATTCTGCGCGTTCGACTGGCTGGCCGAACTGGAGCGCGCGATGACCGATGAACGCCGCAATGACGCCTTGCGCAACCGACGAGAACTTCGCGCTGGCTTGAGCGCGTCCCAGCTGGACACCCTGGGCGACCTCGAGCGTTTCGGCTGGGAACTCAAGTTCGTGCGCCGACCGCTGTTCCAGCCATCTATCCCGGTGGTGTTCGACGGCGACCGCAACACCTTCGCGTTGCTTGAGGTCGACGGCACGCTCAACCAGCATCCGCCATTCGACATCCGCAGCGACTGAACGATGTCCAGGACGAACAACCCGCGCATCCACTGGACCTGGTGGCTGCTTGGCCTTGCACTGCTGCTGGTCTGGCAATACTGGCTACATGCGCCAGCGCCGCGCCAGACACCGCCAGTCGCAAGCACTCCGATACCCGGCCACGCGCCAGCGCCGGCGCCGCGCCAGACACCGCCAGTCGCAAGCACTCCGATACCCGGCCACGCGCCAGCGCCGGCGCCGGCGGAGCTTACTGCACCAGCGCCCGCACAATCCGTGCCCAGCGCACGCCTGCCGGCATTCCTGCCGACCGAGGCACGCGCGACGATTGCCCTGATCCAGCGCGGCGGCCCGTTCCCGCATCGACAGGATGGCAACGTGTTCGGCAACCGCGAAGGCCATCTGCCAAGCAAACCCCGCGGCTGGTATCACGAATACACCGTGGACACGCCTGGCCTGTCACACCGCGGCGCGCGCCGCATCGTCACCGGCGGCGATCCCCCGCAAACCTGGCACTACACCAGTGACCATTACGACAGCTTCCGCGCCTTCGACCCCGGCACGGCCAGCGGAGGCCCGCGATGACTGAATCCGGATTCGACCTGGGGCTGGATGACCCCAGCAGGGCCGGTGTCCATTTCGCCACGAATGACGATCTGCGCACCATTGGCATGGCTGCGCGCGATGCCGGCCTGCTGGCACGCCGCATTGACCTGCGTGACTGCAAGACCAAGGCCACCTTGCTGTTGCGCCTGTTCAGCGCCCTCGACTCCCCGACCGGCGGCGGTCGCAATTGGGATTCGCTCAGCGACCAACTGCGCGACCTTGCCTGGCTGCCAGCACCGGGTTATGCATTGCTGTTCGATGATGCCAGCGACCTGCGCGCCGCCGACGAAGCCAGCTTCGACACCCTGTTGGACATCCTGCAGGAAGCCGCCACCGACTGGGCGCAGCGAGAGGTCCCGTTCTGGGCGTTCCTCGCGCTAGCGGAAGATGCGTTGTAGCAGCCGCAGTGACTTGCCACACCAAGCTTCTGTAGCCCTATTCGCAGAAATGTGGCCAGCAACCACCCGGCGATTCACATCCACTCGCACCAGAGTTGATCATCTCGCTGCGGGTCAGTGCCCGGATTTCCCGTAAGCCTTCTCGCCCGCTTCGACCGCCAGGTCAAGCCGGTTTTCCGGTGGCGGCAGCGGGCATGTCGCGAATGGCGTGAATGCGCACGGCGGGTTGTAGGCCCGGTTGAAGTCGATCACCACATTGCCCTGCGCATCCGGCATCGGCGCATCGATGAAACGGCCAGCGCCATAGCTGCCGTGGCCGCTGGTGCGATCCGCGAACACCAGAAACAGCGTGCCCTCGCCTTCGTCCAGTGCTTGCAGGCGGTGCGTCTTGCCGCCGCGTTCGAACGCCAGAACGCCGGGATTGGCCATTTCGTCGATGCTGCCGATGATATTGGCGATCGGCATCGTCTTGCCAGGCGGATTCGGGATGAAACGCGCCTTGACCTGCCAGTCCTGCTCAGCAGGCCAGTAGTCCAGACCTGCGAAGCCAAGGCGGGTGCCGGCATCGGCATGCTTCACCCGCAGGCGATGGCCGCCGGCACGCACGATGACCGTCGCCACGCCCTTGCCATCGTCGAAGCTGATCTTGCTCGGCCCCACTTCAGGCTGGGTGTCGTCATGCAGGGTGACGCTGCCTTGCACTGGTGCAGCGTCGATGTTCACTTCGACGCCTTGCTCGGGAACGAAGGTCAACGCGTCCTTCTTGATCGTGAGCACACCCAGGTGCGCGGGCCCCATTGCCAGGCGGATGCCGTTGTCTTCAGCGCTGCCAAGCCGATGCGCGCCGGGATCCAGCGCATGCAGGCCAATCAGGCTGGTCCAGCCGTCTGCTTTGGTCAGGCCCGCGAGTCGTTCGGCACGCCACTCCTGTTGCTGCTTCACGAACGATTCCTGATCCATCGTGTCATCGACTGCCTTGGTGGGTGGTGGATTTTGCTGACAGGCCGCGCACAACAGCCCGACCACCAACAACATGACCGTACGTTTCATCGGCGCCATCATTGGCATCATTGGCATCATTGGCATCATTGGCATCATTGGCATCATTGGCATCATCGTCCGCGCAGGAACCATCGATCCATCTCCGCCAGATTGAAACGCGTCCAGGTAGGACGGCCATGGTTGCATTGCCCGGAACGCTCGGTCGCTTCCATGTCGCGCAGCAATGCATTCATTTCGTGGATCGTGAGGCGCCGGTTGGCGCGCACGGCGCCATGGCAGGCCATCGTCGCCAGCAGTTGGTCACGGGTTTCCTCGATGCGGCGCGTCGTCCCGTGCTCGCGCAGGTCGGCGAGCACATCACGCAGCAAGGCTTCCACGTCGCCCTGCGCCAACAACGCCGGCACGCTGCGCATCAGCAATGATTGCGGACCACTGCGTGCGACTTCGAAGCCGAGCCTGGAAAGGGTTTCGGCTTCGCGTTCGGCGATGTCGCCCTCGCGCTCGGACACCGACATGCTGGCCGGCACCAGCAATGGCTGAGTGCGTAGGCCGGCGCCATCATGCGCGGCCTTGAGCTTCTCGTAGCCGATGCGCTCGTGCGCGGCATGCATGTCGACCACGATCAGTCCGTCGACGTTCTCGGCCAATATGTAGATGCCATGCAGTTGCGCAATCGCAAAACCCAACGGTGGGTAAGCAGATGCGTCCAGCGTCTGCGAACGGTCAGCCATGGATGGCTGACCCGGGGCCTCCGAAGTCCACGTTGTTTCGCCATGGATGGCAGGAACGCCGCAATAGAGTGCCGCGTACGCCGCAGGTGCGTCGCCGATCTGCAAGCCAATATTGCCCTGCCGTGGTGGCGGCATCGCCCAGCCATTCGATGTGTGATGCGATGCGGAATTCGACACGTCGTGGCTCGGCACGCTGCCAGCGCGGGTTTCTGCCAATGCCTCATGCAAGGTGCGATAGACGAAGTCGTGCACCAGCCGCGATTCGCGAAAACGCACTTCATGCTTGGCCGGATGCACGTTCACGTCCACGCCGCGCGGATCGAGATCGAGGAACAGCACATACGCCGGATGCCGGCCATGGAACAGCACATCAGAAAACGCCTGTCGAACCGCATGCGCGACGCTGCGATCACGTACGGCGCGGCCATTGACGTACAGGTATTGCTGGTCGGTGCTTGCGCGGTTGTAAGCCGGCTGCGCGATCCAGCCATGCAGGCGCAGGCCGGCACCGCTGTGATCGACGCGAAGTGTGTTACGCGCAAAATCCTGCCCAAGCGCCTCATGCAGGCGAACATCCGAGAGAAGATCGCCCTCGCCCTTCCAACGCCGCGACGGCTTGCCGTTATGGGACACGCGAAGTTCGACATCGGGCCGCGCCAGTGCCAGCGAACGCAGCCATTCCTCGATATGCGACAGCTCGGTGCGCTCGGCGCGCAGGAACTTGCGCCGCGCCGGCACGTTGTAGAACAGGTCGCGCACCTCGACCGTGGTACCCGGCGGATGCGAGTGCGGGACGACTTGGCCAATGCGGCCGCCCTCGACCTGCAGCATCGCGCCATGCTCGGCATCGGTGTGGCGCGAGGCCAGCAAGAAGCGACTGACCGATGCGACCGACGGCAAGGCCTCGCCGCGAAAACCCAGCGTGGCCACCGCTTCCAGGTCATCAATGCTGGCGATCTTGCTGGTCGCATGCCGGGTTACCGCCAGCGGCAGTTCGCTGGCCGGGATTCCGCCGCCGTCATCGCGGATGCGGATCAGGCGCACGCCGCCTTCCTCCAGGTCGATGTCGATCCGGCGCGCACCGGCATCCAGTGCGTTTTCGACCAGTTCCTTGACCACGGATGCAGGGCGCTCAACGACTTCGCCTGCCGCGATCTGGTTGATGAGGGTATCGGGAAGTTGGCGGATGCTCACGCAGTGAGTTTACCGCGGGAGTCTCGCCCGTCGGCCGCTCGCGCCGGAGCCCGTCGCAGGAATTCAGTGCGCGGTGTTCAGGGACTTCCACCCACCGTTGCGGCTGCAGACTGCGATGCCTGTGCACGCGCTGCGTACAGCGTGCCTGGCGGGGGCTGACGCAAGAAGTAATCGTCCACGCCATCCAGGATCGCCGCCGCCAGCGTGCGCTGGAAGCTGGGGTCGATCAACCGCGCTTCTTCATCCGGATTCGAGATGAAGGCGGTTTCCACCAGCATCGCCGGCATCTTGTCGGAGGTGCGCAAGACCGCGAAATTGGCGCGCTCGATCTGCGGCTTGTGATTGTTGCCGACGCGCTTGAGCCCACTGAGCACATGGTCGGCGGCATCTTCCGACGCCTTCATGTTGCCGCTCTGGGTCAGGTCCAGCAGCACCGAGGTCAGGGTATTGTCAGCCATGCGCACGCGCTCGCCACCGATCACGTCAGCCGCGTTTTCCTTGTCAGCCAGCCACCGTGCGCGTTGGGACGATGCGCCACGGGTGGACAGCACGTACACCGAGGAACCACGCGCCGAACGATTCTCCGCTGCATCGGCATGGATCGACAGGAAAATATCCGCCTTGTTCAAGCTGGCCCGGCGTGCGCGCTGCGGCAGTGGGACGTATTCGTCGGCATCACGGACCAGGTACGCCTTCAAGCCTGGCGTCGCATTGACCTGGCGCGCCAGTTCACGCGCGATCGCGAGCGTCACGTCTTTTTCGCGCGAGCCATGCTTGCCATGCGCACCCGGATCCTGGCCGCCGTGACCTGCATCGATGGCCACCACCAATGGACGCATGCCAGGCTGCAAGGCATGCCGCACGATGGGTGCCGACACGTTTTCAGTGATCGGCGTTGCTGCAGCCGCACCGACAGCGGGCTGGCCCGTTGCGATACGGGTAGGAACTCCGGTCGCAACCACGCCCGGCATCGATGTTGCGGTTGGCATGGCGTCATTGGCAACAAGGTTGTCGGTCGCCACGGCATCGGTTGTGGCTGCCCTGGAAGTGACATTCACCGGGGTGCTGGCCGCCTTGCGCGCGATCTCGGCGATTGGATCCAGCGTGCTCGCTACAGGATGGCTTGTCACAAGCTGGCCCGATGCAGGCTTTGTGACTGCAGCCTGCGCGGTCCGTGCTGCAGGCATCGCGCCATCACCCGGCCATTCCAGTACCAGCCGCGGACCTTCTGCAGATTGCTCGATGCGCGGCTTGAGTGGACTCACGTTGCTGGCCAGGTCGAACACGATACGCACGGTACCCGGCTGCGGCTGGCCACTACGCACGGCTTTCACCACGCCAGCCGGCAGCGGCAGCGTGAGGCCACGGCTGAGACTGCTTTCCGGAAAGTCCACGACCAGGCGATCAGGGTTGTGCAGGTCGATCAGCTTGTACTGGCCTTCACGGTCCAGCAGCAATTCGGCACGGGTACCTGTGGCGCCAACATCTACGCGCAAACCTTTGATTTCAGAAGCATTTGCAGGATTCAAGCACAGCGCTATCGCACCCAATGCGGCGCCGAGGACTGCCTTCTGCAGGTTGATTCCCTTCACGTGCATGGCACCGAGTTAAGCACTTGTTATGGCACTTGACAAGTACTTTTCCCTTAATAATCCATAACCTGCCGGACTTTTCTGTTCTTGGCCCGCAACAACATCCCGCAAACCTCAAAGTTTGCTCAGTTCCGCGATCCAGGCCTCGCCTACCGGACTTGCAGACTGCAGCCGGCATCGGCGACCCGCGCTTGCGACCTCCAGTTCGATCTTCAGATCCGGGGGCGGCAAGCCGCCTTGCCCGCGCTCGGGCCATTCGACCAGCCACAGGCGGATTTCGCTGGCATCCAGGCCCAGGAACTCCAGTTCGCCGGGATCAGTGATCCGGTACAGGTCCAGGTGCAAGGCGATTCCGCCGGCGGGCAGCGGGTATTGCTCGACCAGCGTGTAGGTCGGGCTGCGGATCGTGCCGGTCACGCCCAGTGCCCGCAGCAGCGCACGCGCGAGCGTGGATTTGCCGGCACCGAGGTCGCCATGCAACTCGACCACGGCTTGCGCAGGCAAATGTTGGGCCAGGCGCGCACCAAGCGCTGCGGTGGCATCGGCATCGGGGAGGAACAAGATCGTGCATGTGCCTATCGTCGCACCGGATTGGCCAGCCGACGCAGCCAGGGCAGCAGGTCACTGGGCAGCAGACCACGTTCGCCCTCCTCGCGTGCCGCCGCATCACCCGCTGCAGAATGCAGCAAGGCGCCAGCGGTGGCCGCATCACATGGCGAAAGCCCTTGCGCCAGAAATGACGCTATGCAGCCAGTCAGCAGGTCGCCCATGCCGCCGACGGCCATCCCCGGATTGCCCGCATCGATCACCACAGGCCGTGCATCCGGCGACGCAATGATCGTCCCTGCGCCCTTCAACACGATCTGCGCGCCGTAGCGTTCGCAAAGTGCCTGCGCTGCCGCAAACCGGTCGCGCTGGATATCGGCGGTATCGCAGTCAAGCAGGCGAGCCGCTTCACCCGGATGCGGTGTCAGCACATCGTGTGGACGCAGCATGCGCGGCAATTGCGCGAGCAGGTTCAAGGCATCGGCATCCAGCACACGTGGCTTCGTGCTGGCCATGACCGCGTCGAACAAACCACGGCCCCACGCCGACTGCCCCAGTCCGGGACCGATCGCGACCACGTCGGCACGCGCGAGCAGCGCAGTGCAGATCCTCTGCCGATGCGACCGCATGGGCCATGATCTCGGGCCGATGCGACAGCAGTGCCGGCACGTGCTCGATGCGGGTCGCCACGCTGACCAGACCCGCGCCACAGCGCAAGGCGGCCTCGGCCGCAAGCAGTACCGCGCCACCACCGCCATGATCACCGCCGATGCACAGCACATGGCCGTTACGGCCTTTGTGGCTGTTGCGCACACGCCGCGGCAGCATGGCCTTCAGTGCATCGACCGTCGAGGCATGTGCGCTGGCTTCGATGCCATCGAACAACGTGGCCGGCAAGTCGAGCGAGGCGAGCTTCCAATTCGTCCGACATGCTCCAACGCGTCACCCGTACACAGGCCGCGATGCGCTGCGATGAACTGCAACGTGCGCAACGCATTGATCGCGACACCGGGCACGTGACCACTACGCGCATCAACGCCACTTGGCACATCCAGCGCGAGCACGGGTGCCGACTGCGCATTGATCGCGTCGATCAGGGCCGAAGTAGCGGCATCCGGCGCGCGCGACAGGCCAATGCCGAACAGCGCATCGACGATGAGGTCGACATCGGCCAACGCATCCAGTGAATCGACGATGCTGCCGCCGCTCGCGAGGTACTCATCACAGGCGCGTTTCGCCAGTGGTGTCGCCGGCACATGCCCGGGCAAGCGCAGGACATGGGCATCGCGTCCGGAAACCTGTGCATGCCGGGCCAGCACATAGCCATCGCCGCCATTGTTGCCCGGTCCACACGCCACCACGATGCGCCGGGCCTGCGGCCAATGCGCGAGCACGCAACGCCATGCCGCCTCGCCCGCACGCCCCATCAGCGCGAACCCATCGCCGTCGCATAGCGCGATGCCGCGTGCTTCCAGCAGGCGCAGGGCACCGACGTCGTACAGGGCATGGGTTGCGGGCATGGAACGATTCTAATCGGGCGCAGGCCATCGGGTGCGCTTCTATACTTCGCCGGTGGACACCTCCCTGCCCGACTACATCGCCCTTGCCGCGCGCATCCGCGCGCTGGCGCAGGCCGCCGGCTTCCAGCGCGTCGGCATCTCCGGGGTGGAATTGACCAGCGACGAAGCCCACCTCAACGAGTGGCTGGCGCAAGGCCTGCATGGCTCGATGGCACTGGATGGCCCGGCATGGCGACAAGCGCGCGCGACCCGCCGAACTGGTACCGGAAACGCTGCGGGTGATCTCGGTTGGACTGGACTACGGCCAGGATGCCGATGCCGCCTGGGCCAACCTGGCCGACGGCGAACGCGCCTATGTCGCCCGTTATGCGCTGGGTCGCGATTACCACAAGCTGATGCGGCAACGCCTGCAGAGACTTGCCGACGTGGTGGCAGATGAAATCGGGCCGTTCGGGCATCGGGTGTTCGTGGATTCCGCGCCGGTGCTGGAGCGTGCACTGGCGCGCAATGCGGGCCTTGGCTGGATCGGCAAGCACACCTGCCTGATCGACAACGAAGGCGGCAGCTGGTTCTTTCTTGGCGAGATCTTCGTCGACTTGCCACTGCCGATCGATCCCCCCGCGACTGCGCATTGCGGAAGCTGCGTGCGTTGCATTGATGTCTGCCCGACCGGCGCGATCACTGCGCCGTATCGGCTCGACGCACGCCGCTGCATTTCCTACCTGACCATCGAGCACGAAGGCAGCATCGACGAGGAACTGCGTCCGCTGATCGGCAACCGCATTTTCGGCTGCGACGACTGCCAGCTGATTTGTCCGTGGAACAAGTTCGCCAAGCGCACCGACGAGCCGGATTTCCGTGCGCGCAACAACCTGGACCAGGCGAGCCTGGCCGAACTGTTCGCGTGGGAAGAAGACGAATTCCTGCGGCGCACCGAAGGCTCGGCGATTCGCCGCAGCGGGCACGAACGCTGGTTGCGCAATATCGCGGTCGCGCTAGGCAATGCACCGCGCACGGAAGCGGTGATCGCGGCGCTGCAGTCACGCCGCGAGCATGCTTCGCCCGTCGTTCGCGAGCATGTGGAATGGGCGTTGGCGCGGCACGCCATCGAGTAAACGAAAGGCGAAAAATGGGGTCAGAGGGAATTTTCTGCCGACGAATCCAGATTCGTTCCGGCAACGCGATCAGATAACTTCACTCTGACCCCATTTTTCAAAGCTGCGGATCATACCAAGGCCGGGTGGCCCCGATTCACTCCGGGACACGCCGTAAATACGTCCATGCAGGCTCCTCGGCGGCATCCATGCCGCCGAAGGTCCCGGAGCAAACCGGGCCCATCCGTCCCGTGTGTTCAGTTGCGCGCTTTGAATTCGAGAAGCAACGCCCGCGTCACCACATCGTCAACATCACCCTCGCCCCGCAACGCCGGCAACAAGCGGCTGGCGACCTGCTTGCCAAGTTCAACGCCGAACTGGTCGAAGGCATTGATGCCCCACAGCACGGACTGCAAGTACACGCTGTGTTCGTACAGTGCGACCAGCATGCCCAGCGACTCGGGCGTCAGTGCATCCAGCAAGAACAGCGTGCTCGGGCGATTTCCGGGATAGCGACGATGCGGGTCATCGCTGGCCTGGCCATTGGCCAGCGCCTCGGTCTGCGCCAACAGGTTGGCGAGCAACGCCTGATGATTTTCGACGCGTGCGTGGTCAGCCTGCAGCACGCCGATGAAATCCGCCGGTACCACTTGCGTGCCTTGGTGCAGGGCCTGGAAAAAACTGTGCTGGGTGTCGGTCCCGGCGCCGCCCCACCAGACCGGGACGGTATCGACATTGACAGAAGTGCCGTCCAGCCGGACCGACTTGCCAAGGCTTTCCATCACCAGTTGCTGCAGATAGTTCGGCAGCAGTTTCAGGCGTTCGTCGTACGGCAGCACTGCCTGCGTCGCGGCATGCAAGCCGTTGCGATTCCAGATCGCCGTCAGTGCGTGCCAGGCTGCCAGGTTCTGGCGCAGCGGTGCCGACGCTGCGTGCATGTCCATCACCGCCGCACCCGCCAGCAACTGTTCGAAACGTTCCATGCCCAGCGCCAGTGCAATCGGAAAACCGACCGCCGACCACAGCGAATAACGTCCTCCCACCCAGTCCCACATCGGCAGGCTGCGTTCGGGCGGAATACCGAACGCGGCGACACGCTCGAGGTTGCTGCTGACCGCATACAACCGAGCGTCGTCACCCAACCACTCGCGGACGATGCCGCCGTTTAGCAGGGTTTCCTGGGTGCCGAAGGTCTTGGAAATGACGATAGCCGCAGTGCGTGCGGGGTCCAGCCCGGCCAGCACGCGCTGCGCGGCATTGCCGTCGACATTGGAAATGAAGTGCACCCGGAAACGTGCTCCCGGCAGCGCCAGCGCATCGACCATCAGACGCGGACCCAGGTCCGACCCGCCAATGCCGATGCTGACGAGGTCGGTGACATCGGATGCGGCCAGCGTGTCGATCATCGCGCGCATGCGTTCACGCGCGGCAAGCGCTAGTGCATGCGCATCGCGTGCCACGGAAGATTGCGACGCCTCGCCACGCAATGCGGTATGCAATGCGGCGCGACCTTCGGTGGGATTGACCGCTTCGCCGTCGACCAGGCGCCGCATCGCGGCGGGCAAGGCGACGTCGTCGGCAATCGCGAACAGCACATCCAGTGCCTGCCGGTCATAACGCTGGCGGGCAAAACTCGCATAGATCGGGCCTACCCGAAGTGCGAAATCGCTCGCACGCTGCGGGTCGTCTGCAATCAAACCTGGAATGGAGCTTCCCGCCAACCGTGCGGCTTCTGCCTCCAGGCTGGCCAGGTGCCCGCTCATGCGGCCTGCCTGGGCATCGATTGGTTGGTGTGGGTCAGCCGGTTGTCGCGATCGACGTACACCAGCGTCGGCTTGTGAATGGCGGCTTCGGCCTCGTCGCAATGCCCATAGGCGCAGATGATGACCAGGTCGCCCGGTTGCGCCTGGTGTGCGGCGGCACCGTTGACCGAAATTACCCCGCTGGCTTCCTCGCCACGGATCGCGTAAGTGGAAAACCGCTTGCCGTTGTTGACGTTGTAGATGTCGATGCGCTCGTACTGGCGGATGCCGGAAATGTCCAGCAGGCGCCCGTCGATCGCGCACGAACCCTCGTAATGCAGTTCGGCATGGGTCACGGTGGCGCGATGGATCTTGGCTTTGAGCAGGGTCAGTTGCATCTGTGGCTCCAGCATGGGCCCGGGCCGGCACCCGTCAGCGGCCAGTATAAATGCGATATTCCGCACTGCAACATCGCAGGACCCGGGTTCACTCCGGGTCAGATCCCGGCATCGAATTCCAGATTGTCGATCAGCCGGGTCGTCCCCAGTCGCGCAGCAACCAACGCTACCAGCGCACCGCCCTCGCCGTCTGCAGGTGCACTGAAATCCGGACGCCGGATGACGGCGTAATCCGGCACGAAGCCGGCAGCGCGCAAGAACTGATCCGCGATCGCCTCGATGCCCTCTCGCGGCATTCCTGCATGCCATGCATCGCGCATCGCCTGCAGCACGCGATGGATGGTCGGCGCGATGGCGCGCTCCTGCGCGCGTCAGGTACTGGTTGCGCGAACTCATCGCCAGGCCGTCTGCCTCGCGCAAGGTGTCGCCGGCAAGCAGTTCTATCGGGAATGCGAGGTCGCGCACCAGGTAGCGGATCACCGCAAGCTGCTGGTAATCCTTGCGGCCGAACGCGGCAACATCCGCCTGCACCTGGTTGAACAGGCGCGTGACCACGGTCGCCACGCCATCGAAATGGCCAGGCCTGGACGCGCCATCCAGGATGTCGGTGATGCCGGGCACGTGCATGCGCACGGCACGGTCGGCGCCATACGGATACATCGCCTCGACCGAGGGCAGCCACAGCGCATCGCAGCCGGCCGCCTGCAGGCCCTTCGCATCGGCCTCGGGCGTGCGCGGATAACGGCCGAAATCCTCGTTCGGGCCGAACTGGGTCGGGTTGACGAACACGCTGGCTACCACCCTGTCGGCATGCTGGCGCGCGCAGTTCCACCAGGGAGAAATGGCCCGCATGCAGATTGCCCATGGTCGGCACGAAACCGACGCGAAGACCCGCTTGTTTCCACGCGCCGACACGCGCGCGCAAGGCGTCGATCTGGTCGATGACGTCGATCACGAATAACTGTGTTCGGCGGCCGGGAAGGTCCCACGCTGCACTGCTTCGGCGAACGCGCGCACCGCACCGGCAACCGAACCGCCATCGGCCAGGAAATCCTTGACGAACTTGGGCCTGCGGTGGCCCGTGTCCAGGCCCAAAAGATCGTGCAGGACCAGCACCTGTCCATCGCAACCAGGACCGGCACCAATGCCGATGGTCGGAATCGGGCTGGCAGCGGTGATCGTGGCGGCAAGCGATGCAGGCACGCCCTCGAGCACCAGCAACGACGCGCCGGCCTCGGCAACGGCCAATGCATCCTCGCGCAGTTTCGCGGCAGCGGCATCCTCGCGGCCCTGCACCTTGAACCCGCCGAAGCGATGCACCGACTGCGGGGTCAGGCCCAGGTGCGCGCATACCGGGATCTCGCGCTCGACCAAATGACGGATGGTGTCGAGCTTGTGGCCCGCGCCTTCCAGCTTGACCATGCTGGCGCCGGCCTGGATGAAGCGCACCGCGCTGGCATGCGCCGCATGCGGACGAGCCGTCGGACCCGAACGGGAAATCGGCGATCTTCAGCGCACGCCTCGCACCGCGGGCGACGTTGGCGGTGTGATAGACGATGTCATCGACCGTGACCGGCAACGTCGAGTCGTGCCCCTGCACCACCATGCCCAGCGAATCGCCGATCAGGATCAGGTCGCAGCCGTTGTCGTCCAGCACGCGGGCGAAGCTGGCGTCGTAACAGGTCAGCATCACCAGTTTTCGACCTTCGGCGCGCGCGCGCGAAAGCTGCGGCACGCTCCAGGTTTTTTGCGCATCGGTCATCGTCTACTCCGTGGCCCGGACGGCTAAGGTATCGCTTCGATGCCGTCGCTCGCCATCGCGGCGGCCAGTTCGCCCACGATGCCGGCACCGGGAATCGGCAATTCGGGTGCGATTTCCGCCAGCGGCACCAGTGCGAATGCACGCTCGTGCAGGTGCGGATGCGGCACCTGCAGGCCGGGCTCATCGATCACCGCGTCGCCGAACAGCAGCAGATCCAGGTCCAGCGTGCGCGGTCCCCAGCGTTCGTCCTCCGCGCGGACACGGCCGAAGTCGCGCTCGATCGCAAGCAGGCGATCCAGCAATTCTCGCGCGCCAAGCCCGGTCTCGATCATGGCCACCGCATTGATGAAATCCGGCTGCTCGATCTGCCCCCACGCAGGCGTGCGATACAGCCTCGATGCGCGCAGCAGCCGTGTTTCCGGCAGCAGGTCGAGCACGGCAAACGCTCCAAGCACGCTTGCCCTGGCATCACCCAGATTCGCACCAAGACCGATGCAGGCGTTGGTGAGCTTCCTGCATCAAGCAGTGCCCGGTTGTGGCCGGCGACGACGGCGGCGCTTGCGTGGTGCGGGCGCCTGGCCGTCGTCCCGGGCATCGGCGAATCGATCTCGCCAGTTCATCAGCGGCAGACCCGCATCGGCGCCGCCAGGCCCGGCTTCGTCGCCGGCGGCAGCTACCGCTTCGGCCGGATGCAACTGCGCCTCGCGCCAGAACGCCACGTCGTCGGCATGCGTGTTCGATGCCGAAAGCCGCAGTTCCAGGAAATCGAAGGCGGCGCGGAACCGTGGATGCGCAAGCAAGCGGAACACCCGCTTGCGCTGGCGCAGCGAGAAGCGCGGCTGCAGCAGCCAGATCTCCTGCATCGGCAGCGAGAACCTGCGCGGCAACGCGATGCGCGACACCTGGTGCATGGTCACCCGGTCGGCCGCGCGGCGCTGTGCTTCGACGGCATGCACGCCCTGCGCCTGCAGCAGCGCAAGCGCGCGGCAGTAGGCCGGCCACAGCAGCACCGCATACAGGAATGCCGGCGATACCGGCTCATCCGCGGCAACCCGTCGATCGGTATTGCCCAAGCCATCGATCAGCATCCGGCGCAGCGCACCGGACTTGTTCGACGCCAGCGCCTGCGCGGTTTCCGGCAACAGCGACGGGCAGCAATCCGTTGGCTTCGAGCATCTCGAAGCTGGCCACCGCATGGCCGGACAGGAACATCTTCAGGGTTTCCTCGAACAACCGCGCCGGTGCCGATTCGGCCAGCAGTGGTGCCAGTCGCGGGATCGGCTCGGCAGTGGCGGCCTCGATGGTGAAGCCGAGCTTCGCTGCCAATCGTGCAGCGCGCAGCATGCGCACCGGATCTTCGCGGTAGCGGGCTTCGGGGTCGCCGATCAGGCGCAGCAATTTCGCCTGCACGTCGGCATAGCCACCGGTGTAGTCGCGCACCGAGAAATCCTCGATCGCGTAATACAGCGCATTGGCGGTGAAGTCGCGGCGGACCGCATCTTCCTCGATGCTGCCGTAGATGTTGTCGCGCAGCAGCCTGCCATCGGCGTGGACCTTGCGGTCACCCTCGATGTCATCACCGCCGCCGGCGCGGAAGGTGGCGACTTCGATGATCTCGCGCCCGTACACCACGTGCGCCAGGCGGAAGCGCCGCCCGATCAGGCGACAGTTGCGGAACAGCGACTTGACCTGCTCCGGGGTGGCGTCGGTGGCGACGTCGTAATCCTTGGGCGACCTGCCGACCAGCAGGTCGCGCACGGCGCCGCCGACCAGGTAGGCGCCGAAGCCCGCCTCGCGCAGCCGATACAGCACGCGCAATGCATTGGGACTCATCTGCTTGCGCGAGAGGTCGTGCTGGTCACGCGTGATGACGTGCGCGCATTCGTGCTGCGCGGGCGGCGTGGGTGTGTGTGCGTAGGCGTTGTCGGTCATTCGTGGCGGCCGTGCCGCATCGGTCCAGAGTGGTGTCGAGCGCATTGCCACTGGCAGGCGCGGGCCTCTATACTAGCAAGCTCGGTGCCCGGCCCAGCCGCCACCGTACCGGTCGTCCAACCGGCGAAGCGCGAGCTTCGACACTGCTCCCTTCGTCTAGAGGCCTAGGACACTACCCTCTCACGGTAGGTACAGGGGTTCGAATCCCCTAGGGAGTACCACTTCCGCGACCCGTGCACAGCTGCGTACGGTTCGCCCTCGAAAAGCCCGGTCGCGATGCCGGGCTTTTCGTTGCCTGCCCTTTTCGATGCCGATGGCCGCGCTGGATTACACTTGCACTCCTGAATCACCCGGATCCACGAACCATGCCCTTCGTCGTCACCGAAAACTGCATCAAGTGCAAGCACACCGACTGCGTCGAGGTGTGCCCGGTGGACTGTTTCCACGAAGGCCCGAACTTCCTGGTGATCGACCCGGACGAATGCATCGACTGCACCCTGTGCGAACCGGAATGCCCGGTCAACGCGATCTATCCGGAAGAAGACGTCCCGGCGGCCAGGAAAAATTCATTGCGCTCGAATGCCGAACTGGCGAAGGAATGGCCGGTGCTGGCCACGCGCAAGGATCCGCCACCGGACGCCGCGGAATGGGACGGCAAGCCCGAACAAGTTGCCGCTGCTGGAACGCTGATCGCATCGACGAATAAAACAACGGCACCTTTCGGTGCCGTTGTTGTTTCAAGCCAAGTGCCATCGGAGCTACGTCTTCAATCAGCGGGTGAAGAATCCTCTTCTTCGTCGAACGTGCCGAAGTAGATGTACGAACTCAGCGACTGCGCCCAGCTTGGTCATGGACGCACCATCGTCAGTCATGACGTAGTCGCCTTCGCGGCCCTTGTCGTTGTAGAGATACAAGCGAGGAGCGCGTGCTGCACTTGAGCGAGCGCACCCGGTTGTCCCAGCCTGCCGGCATCTCGTCTGCATACCCCGATTCGCCGACCAGGATGCTCTCGCCCTTGTAGTTGTCCTCGGCATACAGCACTGCAGCCCTTCGGCGGCTTCAGGTTCGCGATGGGCTTGGGCTTGGCCGGGCGCTGGCGGGGCCTGTGCAATCTGGCCCAGCGCCTTGTTGAGCGCGGCCGCATCGCGCGCTTCCACGTAACGACCGCCGGTGGACTTGGCCAGGCATTGCAGCTGCGCGCGCGCCTTGCCTTCGGGCAGGTCGAAGCCGACCACGTGCACGGTGAAGTCGATGCCGGCTGCTTCCAGCTCCCTGCCCAGTGCGCAAGGATCGGCCTTGCAGGTTTCCTCGCCGTCGCTGACCAGGACGATGGTGGCCTTGTTCTCGGTGTACTTCAGCGCTTCAGCGGCCTGCCGCACCGATGCGGTGATCGGGGTCATGCCCTTGGGCTGGAGGCTGTCCACCATTTTCTGGAATGCATCGGGCGATGGCTTGCCGGGACGCGACAACAGCTCGATGTCGTTGCAATCGCCCTTGCGCCGGTGGCCGTAGGCCATCAAGCCCCAATGCTTCATTGCGTGGCCAGCTGGCCAGCATGCTGCCGACGGCTTCGCGCGCGATTTCGATCTTGGCCTGGCCACCGACCTGGCCCCACATCGAACCGGACGCATCCAGGATCAGGATGCGTCTCGCCCGGCTTGGCAGTCTGGCTCCTTCCCGGGTTCGCAGGCTGCGCTGCCCACGAAGGGACGAATGCAGCAGCCAATGCCAACAAGCCAATGCTTGCTGCAACGATGCCAACGGTCTTGATTTTGGTTTGACCTCGCCTGCAGTCTTGCCTGGGCTTCGGCCAGCGGTGGTGCCTGGGGTCATGCGGTGCTCCTGGTCGCGTTGAAGGTGTCACGCAAGGCAGACAGGTGCCGGCCTTGCGTGTGTGCCTTCTGTAAAACGCGATCAGGGCGCGATTGCGGACTTCAGCGCGCAATCAGCTTGACCGGCGGCGTCACCGGTCGGCGGCAAACCGCGCGGATCGACCGCGGAGATATACGCGCCGTTGCCCACCTTGGTCACCCGGACCAGGAAATTCGAGCCCATGTAGCTGACGTCGTAGGTACCCAGGATCAGGGCCTTGCTGGCGATGGTCACGCCATCCGTCGCGGCAAGCACGTCACCGACGCGGGCGAACACGGCGTCGCGCTCACCGGTGGCGTTGAAGCCGATCGGCGCGGCGCTGCTGCCACCTGCCTTGTTCATGCCCGATGCGGACACGCTGCTGGTATCGGGCAGCGCCATGGCACGGTCCGTGGACGGGCGATCAAGGTCCGGCGGCACTTCCAGCGGCCGGCTCTCGCCACTCTGCGTGTAGAGGTCGCTCTTCTTGCCGAACATGCTGCAGCCGGACACGCCCGTGACCAGGGCGGCAGCGGCAAGCACGGTGGCAACGCGGGTGGCGCGGGGGGAAAGACGCATCAGGATCTCCTGTCAAGCCGCGTCGAGGCGGCAACGTTGTTCGAGCTGGATGATGTCCGCGTGCAGGCGCTGGGCCTCGGCGGCATGCACGGATGATAGCGGTTGCAGCGGCAAGCGCAGCCCATGGCCGATCCCGTTCAGCGCCAGCAGGGCTTTCAACGGGATCGGATTGGGCTCCAGGCCCAGGAAGTGGTAAAGCGCATGCAGGCGGGCGTCGAATTCCTCCGCCTCGGCCGACATCCCCGGCCCGCGCCAGCTCGCACAGGCGCCGGAAGGCACCCGGCACCACGTTCGATGCCACCGAGACGATGCCATCGGCACCTGCCAGCATCGCCCGCAAGGCAGTCGGATCGTCGCCGCTGAGCACGGCGAAGCCCTGCCTGCGCAGCGGCAACAGGCTGTCCATGCGCGCGGAATCGGCAACCGCTTCCTTGATGCCGACGATATTCGGATGCATCGCCAGGTCGGCAGTGGTCTCCGGCGCCATGTCGCATCCGGTGCGGCCAGGCACGTTGTAGAGCACCACCGGCAACCCGCCCTCGTCGGCAACCTGCGCGAAAATGCGCGAGAAGTCCCGACTGGGTGGGCCGTACGTACGGCGGCGTCACCACCAGCGCGGCATCGGCACCCAGTGCAGCGGCGCGCTGGTTGGCCTGGATGGTCTTGGCGGTATTGGACTGGCCAGTACCAGCCAGCACCGGGATGCGCCCTGCCACGAACGCCACGGTGGTGCGCAGCAGGGTCTCGTATTCGGCATCGGACAGTGCCGCCGCCTCGCCCGTGGAACCAGCGACCACGACCGCATGGGTCCCCGCCGCCAGCTGCGCCTCCAGCAGGCGCCGCCACGCGGGAAGGTCGATGTCGCCAGCGTCCGTGAACGGGGTCGCCAGTGCGGTGATGCTGCCGGAAAGTTGCAAGACTGCGGACTCGCGGAGAGGCGCTGGCACAGGGATGCCGACGCAGGAAAGGGCTCGGCCGGGGCCGATTCAGGCTTGATCTTACTTGCGGCGCAAAAGCGCCGGCAAGTATGCTGGCAGGTGTTCGGCATCCAGCCACGTATCCAGGTGCCGCGCACCCATCTCCTTTTTGCGTGGACGCTGCAGTTGACCGATACCACGCCCCGGCAAGCGCCGAATGAAAACCACCTGCTGATCAACGCGTACACCACGCACCCGCAGTCGCCCTTGCTTGCCGTGACCCGGCGCATCGCCGATTCCGGTTGCAACCTGGTCGATACCCGCCTGGCGACGGTCGGTCGTGACGTGTCGGTGTCGGCGCTCGTCACCGGGTTCGTGGGATGCAGTGGCCAAGCTCGAGACGATGCTGACCAAGCTCGAGCGCGAGGAAGGCCTGAAGCTGGTCTGGTATCGCACCGGCCCCAAGCAGGTGCAGTCCATGCTGCTGCCCTACGTGGTCGAAGTGATCGCCGCGGACAAGCCCGGGATCATGTTCCAGCTTGCGGATTTCTTCGACGGCCAGGGCATCACCATCGAAAGCCTGCACTGCTCGCGTTACCGGGCGATGCAGACCGGCGCCGACATGTTTTCCGCGCAACTGACCATTGGCATCCCGTCAGACATGCACATCGCCGCCTTGCGCGACGATTTCCTCGAGTTCTGCGACCATCTGAACCTGGACGCGATCATGGATCCCGATGAAGTACTGATGACAGGGCACCGCCAATGAATCTCGAATGGATCTTGGCGACCGCGTTCCCGACCTGCCGCTCAACCTCACCAGCGGCACCCCGGCGAGCCTGCACGATTTCCGCGGCAAGTGGCTGGTGCTGTACTTCTACCCGAAGGATTCCACCCCGGGCTGCACCAACGAGGGCATCGCCTTCAACGAGTTGCTGACCAAGTTCCGCCGCGCCGGCGCCGATGTCCTTGGCGTGTCACGCGACTCGATCCGCAGCCACCAGAACTTCAGCTGCCAAGCAGGGCTATCGCTTCGAACTGGCCAGCGACCCGGACGAAGCCCTGTGCAAGGCGTTCGACGTGATCAAGCTGAAGAAACTCTACGGCCGCGAATACCTCGGCATCGAGCGCACGACCTTCCTGATCGACCCGACCGGCGTGATCCGCCAAGTGTGGCGGCCAGTGAAAGTCCCCGGCCATGCGCAAGCCGTGCTGGATGCCTTGAAGGCTGCCAAGTCGCAGTGACCGACTCGCCACCCCTTGTCCGTCCCGGCGCAGCACGCCGGGCGTTCATCGTCGCGCACGCCGATGGCGTGCAAGCTGCTCCTCTTCACCCACCGCCGTCCCGCCCTGCGGGCCACGGTGGCCCTGCCCTGCCCGACCTGACGGAAGCCAATCCATGACGCGAAGCAAGCGCATCTACGTCCTCGACACCAATGTGCTGATGCACGACCCGACCGCGCTGTTCAAGTTCGAAGAGCACGATGTGTACCTGCCGATGCAGGTGATGGAGGAACTGGACAACGGCAAGAAGGGCACCTCCGAAGCCAGCCGCAACGCGCGCCAGGTCAGCCGTTTCCTCAACGAGCTGATCGAGGCCCACGGCAGCACCGACATCACCGACGGCATCTTGCTGCAACGCCCGCATGGCCTGAAGCTGCGCGGCGAGGACAGCATCGGCAAGCTGCGTTTCCAGACCGGCGATTTCGATGCCGGCCGGCGCTTCGGCACGGTCATCCCGGACAACCAGATCCTCGGCGCGATCCTGGCACTGAAGGAATCCGACCCGGGCGCGCCGGTGGTGTTCGTGTCCAAGGACATCAACCTGCGGATCAAGGCATCGATCGCCGGCATCCCCAACGAGGACTACGAGAACGACCGCGCGCTGGACGATTTCAGCCTGCTCTACACCGGCGCCACCGCGTTGCCGCTGGATTTCTGGGAGATCCACGGCAAGGACCTGCGCTCGTGGACCGAAAAGGGCCGCACCTACTACGAGATCGCATGCAGCGACGAGGATGACTGGTATCCCAACCAGTTCGTCTACCTGCCCGGCGACGAACAGGCCGAGATGAAGGTCGCCCGCATCACCGATGACAAGGTGGTGCTGCAGATCGTCGATGACTTCCGCCACAGCCAGCACGCGGTGTGGGGCATCAACGCGCGCAACCGCGAGCAGAACTTCGCGCTCAATGCGCTGATGGATCCGGAGATCGACTTCGTCACCCTGCTCGGCACCGCCGGCACCGGCAAGACCCTGCTGGCGCTGGCCGCAGGACTTGCGCAGACCATGGATGCGCAACGCTACCGCGAGATCATCATGACCCGCGCCACCGTCAGCGTGGGCGAGGACATCGGCTTCCTGCCCGGCACCGAGGAAGAAAAAATGACGCCGTGGATGGGCGCGCTGACCGACAACCTGGAAGTGCTGACCCACAACCAGGAAGGCGGCAGCTGGGGCCGCGCGGCGACCAACGACCTGCTGGCGTCGCGGATCAAGATCCGCTCGATGAACTTCATGCGCGGGCGCACGTTCCTGTCGCGCTACCTGATCCTGGACGAGGCGCAGAACCTGTCGCCGAAGCAGATGAAGACCCTGGTCACCCGCGCCGGTCCCGGCACCAAGATCATCTGCCTGGGCAACGTCGAGCAGATCGACACGCCGTACCTGACCGAAACCACCTCGGGCCTGACCTACGCGGTGGACCGCTTCAAGAACTGGGCGCACAGCGCGCACATCACCCTGCGTCGCGGCGAGCGTTCGCGACTGGCTGATTTCGCGTCGGAAGTGTTGTAGCGGGACGGGTTCATGCCGCTACGTCAACCGGCGTCAGCCGGCAAGCCGGAAACACGCTCGGCTTCGATGTGGCGCAACGCGGTGGCCAGGTCGCCGAAATAGGTTGGCGCCTGGTCGCGACGCACGATCTGTGCGTGTACCAGCTTGCGCAGCACGCGCTGGCTGGCACTGGTCAGCAACACCTCCACGCCACGACCCTTCAAATGCTTGATCGTCGATTCGAGCCGCTTCAGGCCCGTGGCATCGACCAGCGGCACGCGGTCCAGGCGCAGGACCACGCAGCGCGGTGCCTCCCGCGACCAGGAAAGCGCGCGTTCGAGCGAATCCACCGAGCCGAAGAAGAATGGTCCCTCGATGGCATATACCAGGACGTCTTTCGGCAGCACCTCCAGTCCGGCCTCAGCCAACTCGTGGCGCAGGCTGGCCTGGCCATGCGCCACCACCGACACCGATGCACTCATGCGGCGCATGAACTGGAACATCGCCAGGATCACGCCGATGTTAACGGCCACCACCAAGTCGGTGACGATGGTCAAGGTGAACGTGATCAACAAGATCACCACGTCAGCGCGCGGTGCGCGAAGCACCAGTCTGGCGAAGCGCGGGGCTTCGCTCATGTTCCATGCGACCAGGAACAGGATGGCCGCCAGCGCGCACAACGGTACCTTGCCCGCGTAGGGCGCCAGCACCACCAGGATCAGCAGCAGCGTGATTGCGTGGACGACCCCTGCCAATGGCGACGTGCCGCCGTTGCGGATATTGGTGGCGGTGCGCGCGATGGCACCGGTAGCGGCGATGCCGCCGAACAGCGGCGACAGGATATTGGCCACGCCCTGCCCGATCAGTTCCTGGTTGGAATCGTGGCGGGTGCCGGCCATGCCGTCGGCCACGACCGCGGAGAGCAGCGACTCGATCGCGCCAAGCATGGCGATGGTGAACGCCGATGGCAGCAGCTCCACGACGCGATCAAAACTCATCTCCGGCATCTGCAATGTCGGCAAACCGCGCGGGATGGCGCCGAACGTCGATTCGATGGTCGCGACGTCCTTCAGGTCGAGCAGCACCACCAAAGCAGTCGCCACCAGCATCGCCAGCAGCGGACCTGGCATTCGCGACAAGCCTGGAATGCGTGGCCCCAGTACTGCCAGCGCGAGGCTGAGCAATCCCAGCATCGCCGTCGCCGGCTGCACATGGCCGAATGATTGCAGCTGATGCCAGGTCTTGAGGTAGAACGGCGCATCTTCCGGCGTCGGCAAGCCGAAGAAATACACCCATTGTCCCACCCAGATGATCACCGCGATGCCTGCGGTGAACCCGACGATCACCGGATCGGGGATGAAGCGGATCACTGCGCCGAGGCGCGCCATTCCCATCGCCACCAGCATCACGCCCGCCATCAGCGTCGCCACCATGAGGCCGCTTACCCCGAACTGCGCAACCACGCCGGCCAGAATCACGATGAAGGCACCAGTAGGACCGGCGATCTGTACCCGCGAGCCACCGAACAACGACACCGCAATGCCGGCGATGATCGCCGTGTACAACCCTTGTTCGGGCTTGACGCCCGACGCGATGGCAAAGGCCATGGCCAACGGCAACGCCACGACCCCGACGATCACGCCTGCGATGATGTTGGGCACCCATTGGGCGCGGCGGAACAACCCCGCGCGAGCGGCCTCCAGGGCAGCAATCACTGCACACTCCCCCGCTTCAGGCGCACGCCGCGCCCGCCACCGTTGCTCGCCACATTTTCACCGATCAATTCAACGCCTGCCGCATCAAACGCGGTCACCACCTTGGTGAGCGAATCCACAATGCCACGCACGTTGCCGTCGCTTGCCTCCATCCGCTGGATGGTAGGCACCGATATACCCGCCATACCCGCCAACGTCTTCTGATCTATTCCGAGCAACGCGCGCGCCGCGCGCATCTGGGCTGCCGTGATCATCCATTCACTCCGCGATGGGTAGTTGTTCAATTCACTCAAAATTGATGTTTTAAACATTACTTTAAAAGCTCAGCACTGCAACAATACCGAAATCTGCAAATGCGTGCCTTTGCCATTCGCAGCGTTTTTGCACGCACGCGATAGCCAGCGTCCATCGAGGAGAAGTTTCCCCAGACGTGACTTGGTCGGCATCATGCAAGCTGCACCATCAGGAGTTCCCCCTTGGATCACCTCATCCCGCCATGTGCGCTAACCATCGCCGGCAGCGATTCCGGTGGTGGTGCCGGCATCCAGGCCGACCTGCGCACGTTCGCCGCGTTCGGCGTGCATGGGTTGTCGGCAATCGCCGCATTGACCGCGCAAAACACCCGCGGCGTCATCGCCGTGCATGTGCCACCGGTCGCGTTCCTGCGCGCACAGATCGACGCCTGTTTCGACGATTTCAGCATCGGCACGGTGAAGCTGGGCATGCTGGCCAATGCCGAGGTCATCCACGCCGTCGCCGATGCGCTGGAGTTCCACACAGCGGCCTGCATCGTGCTGGATCCGGTGATGGTGGCGACATCAGGCGCGAAGCTGCTTGAAGACGATGCGCTGCACGCACTGCGCACGCGGTTGCTGCCGATGGCGACGGTACTCACGCCGAACATCCCGGAAGCCGAACTGCTGCTGGGCCAGCGCATCCGGAATGCCACCGACGCCGACGCTGCCACGCGCGCCCTGCTTGCCCTCGGCGCACGTGCAGTGCTGCTCAAGGGTGCGCACCTGGACGAAGGCAATATCGTGGTTGATCGCCATGTCGAAGCGACCCTCGATGCCCCGCTCGAGAGGCAATACCAGCATGAGCGCCTGCCTCTGGAAGGCCATGGCACCGGCTGCACGCTGGCATCCGCAATTGCCGCCAACCTGTGTCTGGGCTTGTCCCCCGCGGCCGCCTGCGAGGCGGCGATCGACTACGTCGCCTCAGCGCTTCGGCGAGGCTATCGCCCTGGCATGGGCGACGTGGTGGTGCTCGACCATTTCGGTGCATCGCCGCGGAACCGCGGGTGATGCAGGCGCTGAAACTAGCTGTCTGCTCACAGGATGGCCATCAGGCAGAGCTGATCGTGCGGATACCCGATGCGCCACGCGCAAGCATGCTATGGCTGCCGGCGCTGGGCATCACCGCACGCCACTACATCCCGTTCGCCGAAGCGCTGGCGGCACATGGCGTCGCGGTGTTCCTGCACGAATGGCGCGGCCATGGCAGCAGCAATGTGCGTGCCGGAGGCGGCATCGACTGGGGCTACCTCGAATTGCTGGAGGACATCGACGCAAGCGGCGCCGTTGTGGAGGCCCACGCGAACGGGCTGCCACGCGTGGTGGGTGGACACAGCCTCGGTGGGCAGATGGCCTGCATGCACGCCGCGCTGGCTCCCGAAACCAAGCATGCCGTTTGGCTCGTCGCCAGTGGCGCACCCCACGGGCGCGCCTTCCCGCGACCGATGCGCTGGTGGCTGCCGCCAACCGTGCGTTTCCTGCAATGGCTGGCGCAACGCATTGGTTTCCTGCCTGGTCGCAGGATCGGGTTTGGCGGCAATGAAGCCGCCGGCGTCATGACGGATTGGGCGCGCACCGCACTGCGTGGCCGCTACGCGGCAGCAGGCATCGAGGAAGACATCGAACAGGCCCTGTCGGCATTCAATGGCAACGTGCGCGCGATGACGTTTTCGGACGACTGGATGGCGCCGCCCAGTTCGCTCCGCTTCCTGTTGTCGAAACTGTCCCGGGCACGCATCACCGAAGCGCACTTCTCCAGGCAACAGGTCGGCGCGGCGGCCGACCATTACGCGTGGATGAAACACCCCGATGCCGTCGCGGCGTGGCTGGCAGGCACTACCGCGACTGCAACGACCGCGCCCACAACCAACTAGACCCGCCCGAACACCAGCGCGGCATTGGTGCCGCCGAAGCCGAAGCTGTTGGACATCACCGTGCGCAGGTCGGCATTGCGGCTTTCGCGCACGATGGGAAATCCCGCGCAACGCGGGTCGAGTTCCTCGATGTTCGCCGAGCCGGCGATGAAGCCTTCCTGCAGCATCAGCAGGCAATAGATCGCCTCGTGCACGCTGGCCGCGCCCAGCGAATGCCCGCTGAGTGCCTTGGTCGATGACAGCGGCGGGATGTCGTCGCCAAAAGCCGCGCGCACCGCTTCCAGTTCGGTCACGTCGCCCACGGGGGTCGAGGTGCCATGGGTGTTGAGATAGTCGATGGGAGCTTCGAGACCTTCCATCGCCATGCGCATGCAGCGCACAGCACCTTCACCGCTCGGTGCCACCATGTCCGCACCGTCGCTGGTCACGCCATAGCCGAGCAACTCGGCATGGATGCGCGCGCCGCGCGCAAGCGCATGCTCGTAATCCTCAAGCACCAGCATGCCGCCACCTGCGGCGATCACGAAACCATCGCGGTTGGCGTCGTACGGACGCGACGCAGTCTGCGGCGTGTCGTTGAAGTGGGTGGACAGCGCGCCCATTGCATCGAACTGACTGGTCATGCCCCAGTGCACTTCCTCGCCGCCGCCAGCGAACACGATGTCCTGTGCGCCATGGCGGATCATGTCAGCCGCCGCGCCGATGCAGTGTGCGGAGGTCGCGCAGGCCGCGGACAGCGAATAGCTGACGCCCTTGATCGCATAGACCGTCGCCAGCGCCGCCGACACCGTCGAGCACATCGTGCGCGGCACCATGTACGGGCCGATCTTGCGCACGCCCTTGGCGCGCAGCAGGTCGGCGGTTTCGATCTGCCATTTCGGCGAACCGCCACCGGAGCCGGCGATCACGCCGATCCGCGGATCGCCGAGGGCCGCAGGATCCAGGCCAGCATCGGCGATCGCCTGGGCCATCGCCACGCAGGCGTAGGCCGCGGCATCGCCCATGAAGCGTTTCTGCTTGCGGTCGATCAGCGCATCCAGGTCGATCGTGGGCACGCCGGCCACCTGTGCGCGCAGGCCCAGATCCGCCTGATCCTGCCGATAGCTGATCCCGCTGCGGCTCTCGCGCAGTGACGCGGCCACGCTGGCCACGTCATTGCCCAGGCAGGACACGATGCCCATGCCGGTGACGACTACGCGTCGACTCGTCTTGTTGCTCATACCACCTCCGGGGCCTGGAACAGGCCAACCCGCAGATCCTTCGCCGTGTAGATCTCGGTGCCGTCGACCAGGGTCCGGCCATCGGCGATCACCATTTTCAGCCGACCACGCATGACCCGGCGGATGTCGATTTCGTAACTGACTACCTTGGCATCGGGCATCACCTGTCCGGTGAACTTGATCTCACCCGCACCCAGCGCGCGCCCACGCCCGGGCTCACCCAGCCACGGCAGGAAGAATCCGGTGAGCTGCCACATCGCATCCACGCCCAGGCAACCGGGCATCACCGGATCACCGAGGAAGTGGCAACCGAAGAACCAGAGGTCCGGGTGGATGTCGAGTTCGGCGTGGATGAAGCCCTTGCCGTTGCCACCGCCATCTTCTGAAATATGCGTGATGCGATCGAACATCAGCATCGGCGGCGCCGGCAGGCGTGCATTGTCGGCACCAAACATCTCGCCACGGCCGCAGGCCAGCAACTGCTCGCGATCCAGCGAAGAAGGACGGGTCATTGCGTGCACCTTGGGGGGAAATTCCAGATTCTACCGGCGACATCCCCGACATACCTATGCGTATTGCCGCTCGCCGGTGTCGATCCCGCCACTGCAGGCATCGGCTTGCGTGAAATCGAATGCACACGGCAGCACGCGACACGGCGTATTAAGCTGCAATGAACCCCGTCTGGAACGCATGCGTGATCCCTGCCGCGCCCGCTTCGCTGTTGACCATCTTTGGTGCCACCGGCGATCTCGCCCAGCGCATGCTGCTGCCTTCGCTGTACGGCCTGCAGCGCGAGGGTCTGCTGCCGTCGGGCCTGCGCATCCTGTGCACCGCGCGCAGCGAGCTCGATCGCGAGGCATTCGCCGGCCAGGTCGGGAACGCCATCGGCGAATGCGTCCCCGCCTCCGAACGCAGCGACGAGGCGACGCGTGGCCTGCTGGAGCGACTCGACTACGCACCGCGAGCGTCGACGACGACGCCTCGATGGCCGCGCTGGCCGGACGCGTCAATGCGATGCGCAACGGCGACGTGCTCTACCACCTGAGCACTGCACCGCGCTTCTATGTCCCGGCCTGCGGCGCGCTGGGCGCGCATGGCGCCGCGGGCGCTGGCACGCGGGTGATGCTGGAAAAGCCCATCGGCAAGGACCTGGCCAGTGCCGAGGCGATCAACGACGGCGTGGCCGGGTGTTCGACGAAGACCGCGTCTTTCGCGTCGACCACTACCTCGGCAAGGAAGGCGTGCAGAACCTGCTGGCGCTGCGCTTCGGCAATGCGCTGTTCGAGCCGCTGTGGAACGCGCGCCACATCGAGCAGGTGCAGATCACCGTCGCCGAAACCGTCGGCGTCGAAGGCCGCGGCGATTACTACGACGATTCCGGCGCGATGCGCGACATGCTGCAGAACCACCTGCTGCAGCTGCTGTGCCTGACGGCGATGGAGCCGCCGTCGCAGTTCGACCCGAGCGCGGTGCGCAACGAGAAGATCAAGGTGCTGCGCTCGCTGCGCGCCGATCGGCCGCGAGGATGTCGCCACCGAAAGCGTCGCCGGCCAGTACACCGCCGGTGCGATCGACGGCGTCGCCGTGCCCGGCTATCGCGACGAACTGGGTCGCAGCAGCGACACCGAGACCTTCGTCGCCCTGCGCGCGCACGTCGACAACTGGCGCTGGTCGGGCGTGCCGTTCTACCTGCGCACCGGCAAGCGCATGCCCGCGCGCTGCACCGAGATCTACCTGCAGTTCCGCGCGGTGCCGCATTCGATCTTCGGCGGCGCCAGCGCCGCCGACATCGGCCCAATGCGCTGCTGATCCAGCTGCAGCCCGAAGAACGCATCGCGCTGCACCTGATGAGCAAGACGCCGGGCCTGGACCGCAGCGGCCTGCGCCTGTCGCAGGTGGCGCTGGATCTGGATCTGCACGACGCCTTCGCAGCACGTGCGCAAACGCACTCGCCTACGAGCGCCTGTATCTGGATGCGATCGAAGGCAACTGGCACGCTGTTCGTGCGCCGCGACGAAACCGAGGCCGCGTGGCAGTGGGTCGATGGCATCCTCGACGGCTGGAGCGCAAGCCGGCAGGCCGCCGAAGCCCTACCCCGCCGGCACCTGGGGCCCGAGCGCGGCGGTCGTCGCTGATCGAGCGCCACGGCCACAGCTGGCGCGAGTAGGAGGCGACGACGATGGCCTGGATCGAACACGACCACCCCAGCAGCGACGCACTCGATCGCGCAGCTCGTCGACGCGCTGGCTGCGATGACCTGCAATCACGCAAGCCGCGAACGCGGCAGCGCCTGGCTGGCGCTGGCCGGCGGGCGCACGCCGCTGCCGATCTATCGCGCGCTGGCCGCGCAGCGCTGCGACTGGCATCGCTGACGCGTGATCCCCGACCGACGAGCGCTGGGTGCCGCATGCGCATCCCGCCTGCAATCCGCGCGCGCTGCGCGACGGCCTTCGCGCGGGCACGCCGGGGCATCGTGGTCGAATCCGCTGACCCGCGAAGACGGCGACGCACAGGCATCGCTCGACCAGACCCGGGCGATGCTCGCGGTGAACCCGCAACCGTTCGATGTGGTGCTGCTCGGCATGGGCGCCGATGGCCATTTCGCCTCGCTGTTCCCGGGCGCCGACAATCTGGCCGACGGCGCTGGCGCTGGACCCGAATGTCGATGCCATCGCCACCCTGCCCGATCCATTGCCGCCCGAAGCCCCGTTCGCCGCGCATCAGCCTGACGCTGCCGCGTCTGCTGCGTGCCCGCGACATGCATCTGGTGGTGACCGGCGAGGACAAGCGCCGCGTGCTGCGCCAGGCGCAGCACCGAGGCGACGCGGCCGGCGGCATACCCCGTTGCTGGCGCTGCTGCACGCGCGCGCATCAGTCGCGTGCAGATCCACTGGAGTCCCTGATGTCTCTGCACCCCACCGTCGAACGCGTCACCGCCCGCATCGCCGAACGCAGCCGCGTCTGCGCGGCGATTACCTTGCGCGCATCGACGCCGCCCGCGAACAGGGCCCGGCACGCCGGAATTTCGCTGCGGCAATCTGGCCCACGGCTTCGCCGCATCCGGTGACGACAAACCGCATGCTGCGCGGCGGCAGCGGCGGCAACATCGGCATCGTCACCGCCTACAACGACATGCTGTCGGCGCACCAGCCGATGGAGCACTACCCGACGCTGATCCGCATGGCCGCGCGCAACGCCGGCGGCAGCGCGCAGGTCGCCGGCGGCGTGCCGGCGATGTGCGACGGCGTGACCCAGGGCCGCGCCGGCATGGAGCTGTCGCTGTTCTCGCGCGACGTGATCGCGATGGCCACCGCGGTCGCGCTGTCGCACGAGATGTTCGACGCCGCGCTGCTGCTCGGCGTCTGCGACAAGATCGTGCCCGGCCTGCTGATCGGCGCGCTGAGCTTCGGCCATCTGCCGGTGATCTTCGTGCCGGCCGGGCCGATGCCATCGGGCCTGCCGAACAAGGAGAAAGCCGCAGTCCGCCAGCGCTACGCCGAGGGCAAGGCCACGCGCGAAGAACTGCTCGAAGCCGAAGCGGCGTCCTACCACAGCCCCGGCACCTGCACGTTCTACGGCACCGCCAACTCCAACCAGATGCTGATGGAAGTGATGGGCCTGCACATGCCGGGCAGCGCGTTCGTCACGCCCGACACGCCGCTGCGCGATGCGCTGACCGTCGCCGCCGCCGAACAGGCGCTGCGCGATCACCGCGCTCGGCGACGACTACCGCCGCTCGGCCGCACCATCGACGAGAAGGCCATCGTCAATGCGATGGTCGGCCTGGCCGCCACCGGCGGCTCGACCAACCATGCACTCCACCTGGTCGCGATCGCGCGCGCCGCCGGCATGCTGATCGACTGGGACGACCTGGACGAACTGTCCAGGGCCACGCCGCTGCTGGCGCGCGTCTATCCGAACGGCCCCGCCGACGTGAACCATTTCCACGCCGCCGGCGGCCTGGGTGTCGTCATCCGCGAACTGATCGACGCCGGCCTGCTGCATCCCGACATCGCCTGCGTGCACGGCGGCGACCTGCGCCAGCAGGCGATGCAGCCCGAACTGGACGGCGTGTCGCTGCGCTGGTCCGCGCCGCCAGCGCAGTCGCTGGATACCAACATCGTGCGCGGCGTCGCCGAGCCGTTCGACAGCGAAGGCGGCCTGCGCCGGCTTGCCGGCAATCTCGGCCGCGCGGTCGTCAAGGTTTCGGCAGTCGCGCCCGAATTCCGGCACATCGAAGCGCCCGCACGCATCTTCGACTCGCAGGACGCGCTGCTGGATGCGTTCAAGGCCGGCCGCCTGCACGGGGATTTCGTCGCGGTGGTGCGCGGCCAGGGCCCGCGTGCGAACGGCATGCCCGAACTGCACAAGCTCACGCCGACCCTGGCGGCATTGCAGGATCGCGGCCAACGCGTCGCCCTGCTGACCGACGGACGCATGTCCGGCGCATCCGGCAAGGTGCTGGCGGCGATCCATGTCACCCCCGAAGCCGCGGCGTGCGGCGCGATGGCCAGGCTGCGCGACGGCGACCTGATCCGCATCGACGCCGAAGCCGGCACGATGGATGTGCTGGTGGCAGCAGGCGAATGGAGCAGTCGACCACATGCGCGCATCGCACTGACGGCCAACCATGTCGGACACGGCCGTGAACTGTTCGGGGTGCTGCGAAAGCAGGTCAGTCCCGCCGAACAAGGTGCCTGCTGGCTGTTCGTTGACGAAACCGATCGTGAGGGGAATGCCACGTGAGCAGCAGCCGCTGGCGCTGGTCGGCGACATCGGCGGCACCAACGCGCGCTTCGCGCTGACCGACCTGGCCGCGCCGCGGGCTGAACTGCAACAGGCACAGTCGCTGCGCAATGCCGACTTCGCCAGCATGCAGCACGCGGTCGAACACTACCTGGCCAGCATCGATGCCAGGCCGCACGCGCGGCGCTGGCGGTGGCCTGCCCGGTCGGCAGCGACGAGATCCGCCTGACCAATCGTGCATGGTCGTTCAGCCGCAGCGAACTGCAGGCACGCTTGGGTTTGACCGAACTGCGCATGATCAACGACTTCGGCGCGGTCGCCTGGGCGATCCCGGCACTGGATCGCGAACACCTCACCACCCTGCACGGCGACCCTGCGGTGCCCTTGCGCGGGCCGATCACCGTGCTGGGACCTGGCACCGGGCTGGGCGTGGCGCTGCATGGTGGGCTCGCATGAGCACGGCTGGCACGCGGTCGAGACCGAAGGCGGCCACGTCAGCTTCGCGCCGATCGGCGACGAAGAACGTGCGATCGCAGCCTGGCTGACCGCGCAGCACGGGCGCACTTCGACCGAACGCCTGCTGTGCGGCAAGGGACTTTCCGAAATCGACGCGGTCCTGCGCGGCGCCAGCGCGGTGCTGCCCTCGCAGACACCAACACCTGGTGACACGTCACTGCTGCGTCCGGCGCTGCGCGACCCGCCGGAGATCGTCGCGGCGGCACTCGAAGGCCACGACCACGCGGCGCGCCGCACGCTGGCACGCTTCTGCGCGGTGCTTGGCAGCGTCGCCGGCGATTGCGCGCTGATCCAGGGCGCACGCACGGTGGTGATCGCCGGCGGCATCGTGCCACGCTTCATTCCGTTCCTGCGCAGCAGCGCATTCCGCGAACGCTTCCTCGCCAAGGGTCGCATGGCGACCTTGCTGGAATCGGTGCCGATCCACGTGATCACCCATCCCCACCCGGGCCTGCTGGGCGCTGCCACTGCCCTGCGAGCCAATGACCTGTGAAGTAGCTCAATGAGCCACACCCAATCCCGCAATGCTCTCGTCGATGCCATCTTCGCGCTGGCACCGGTGATTCCGGTACTCACGATCACCCACCTCGAAGATGCGTTGCCGCTGGCACGTGCGCTTGCAGGCAATGGCCTGCCGCGTGCTCGAGATCACCCTGCGCACGCCATGCGCGCTGGAAGCCATCGCGCTGATCGCACGCGAATTGCCGGACGCCTGCGTCGGTGCCGGCACCGTGCTGTCCGGCAAGGACCTGGATGCCGTGACGGCAGCAGGCGCGCGTTTCGCGATCTCGCCGGGCGCCACCGACAGCCTCTATCGCGAGGCCTCGGGCAACCCGGTTCCGTTGATTCCCGGGATTGCCACCGCCAGCGAACTGATGCGCGGCCTGGAACACGGCTGGCAGCGCTTCAAGTTCTTCCCGGCCGAATCCAGCGGCGGCATCGCCGGCCTGCGTGGCCTGGGCGGCCCGTTCGCGCAGGTACGGTTCTGCCCGACTGGCGGCATCGATGCGGCCAAGGCACCGGCATATCTGGCGCTGCCAAATGTCGCCTGCGTCGGCGGCTCGTGGATGGTGCCCGCCGATGCACTGGTCGCACGCGACTGGATGCGCATCGGCGACCTCGCCCGCGAGGCCGCTGCGTTACCTCGATAGAATCAAAATCAGAATGGCTGCTCGAACAAAAACTTGCTCCGCCACTTTTTTGCCATTCCGCATCAGCGCCGCTCTTTCACCACCACCCCGCCCTTCATCACGAACGGCACCGCCTGCAACAGGCTGACATCCTGCGTCGGATCACCGGGCACCGCGACAAGGTCCGCATAGCGTCCGGCTTCGAGCACGCCCACATCATCGCGCCCCAGCGCTTGCGCGGCATTGATGGTGGCGGACTGGATCGCCTCCAGCGGGGTCATGCCGTAGCGGACCATCACCGCGAACTGGCCGCCGTTCAGTCGCCGTGCGGATAGACGCCGGCATCGGTGCCGTAGACCATCCTGCACGCCGGCGGCGTGGGCGCTGGCGGAAGTTCTGGCGCTGGATTTCGGCGACCTCGCGGTCCTTGCGCAGGTTGTCCTCGAGCACGCCGTTCTTCTGCGCCTTCGGCCTGGGTGTAATCGGTGTTGTAGATGTCCATCGACAGCCAGGTGCCGTGCTGCTGGGCCAGGCGGATGCCCTCGTCGTCGATCAGGCTGGCGTGCTCGATGGTGTCGATGCCGGCGCGGATCGCGTCCTTGATGCCGGCGGCGCCGTGGGCGTGCGCGGCAACCTTCAGGCCCCACTGGTGCGCCTCGTCGGCGACCGCGCGCATCTCGGCGAGCGACAGCTGCTGCTGGCCGGGTTCGGTGTTGTGCGAGAACACGCCGCCGGTGGCGCAGATCTTGATCACCTGGGCGCCGTACTTGCGCAGCGTCGCGCACCGCCTTGCGTGCCGCTTCCGGACTGTCGGCGTTGAACGGGTTTTCCTGCTCCATCGAGGGCGGGAAGAAGGTCGAGTCGCAATGCCCGCCGGTGGCGCCGAACGCGTACGCGGCGGTGACGACGCGCGGGCCGAGCAGCTTGCCGTCCTCGATGGCCTGGCGCAGGCCGACGTCGTTCCAGGCATCGGCGCCGACATTGCGCACGGTCGTGAAGCCGGCGTTCAGCGTGCGCGCGGCATTGGGCACGGCGATCATCGACCAGAAGCGGTCGCCGAACTGCAGACCGGTGTAGCCGCCGTAGGTCGGGATCGCTGTCGAGATGCACGTGCATGTCGATCAGGCCGGGCAGCAAGGTCATGTCGCCGAGCGCGATGCGCCTGATGCCCGCGCCGGCCGCGTCGGTGCTGTTGCCCGGGCCGACTTCGACGATGCGCCCATCGCGAACCAGCACATGCCCGTTCCTGATCATGCGGCCATTGCGTACGTCCAGGATGCGGTCGGCGGTGACGACGGCATCGCGCGATGCGCCTTCATCCAGCGGCTGCGAACGTGCATGGGTGGAGAACACAGTCGCGATCGCGGCCACCAGCAATGGGGCGAGCAACGTCTTGAATGGCGAAGGAGTCATCAGCGGGTCCGTGGCGATGGGGTCCACGGCAGCATACGCGTCACGCTGCTCGCAAGAAAACCCGGGTCAGAGTCGACTTTTGATCGCCGGCCCAGTCAGCCCCACGCGACCTGGAAATCGTCCCTGACACCTTTTTCAGACACCTTTTTCACCTTTTTCCGCTGCTTGACCTGTAGGCCGTGGGTCCTGCGTTGTTTCCACCCATGACCGCCATGACCAGCGCAAACACATCCTCACCACGCCCGTGGCGTGGGAGGCCCACATGAATACCGCCGCTGGCAAGGTTCTGGCGACATTGGGCGTTTTACTGGTAGTGCTGCTCGGCGTAGTTGGACTATGGGTCCTGCGTGCCGGCGGTGGCGTCGGGCTGCAGCAGTTGTTCACCACCGGCCAGATCCGGCAATTGCAACCGGCCCTGTTCCAAACCGCCCCCCTGCGCACCGACCAAGGCGGCACGGACTGCATTTACGTGCTCGGCACCCAATCCGAAACCATCCTTGGCGTCACCGGCCGACGCACCAACAACCGTCTCCGCCGCGACCTGCTGCACGTCGACCTCTGGGCCATCGACGCCAGTACCGCCACCCTGTCGTGGCGCAAACGCCTGCGCAGCTACGAAGGCAAGGAACGCGCCGGTCGGGATCTGCGCGGCTTCGACCTGCTGGGCGTGGACGGCAGGACCTTGTGGCTGACCGTGGACGGACCGCTGGGTGTCTCCCTTGTCGATGGCAGCGTGGTTGCCGACGGTGACCGCATCGAGGCAAGGAATCCCGCCATGGCCCGCAAGCGCGTCGACGAGCTGGGCTACATCGCCTTCGGCAAGCACGGCTTGCAGGTGACCTTGAACGATGCCAGCCAGTGGCGCATCGACGCGAGCGACTTGCGCGCCGCACCGCGCGACACGCCCGTACGCAACCCGCTGGGCATCGTGCCACCGGCAGATTACGCGCGCGGCGCCTCGTCCACCTTCATGACACGCGCCCTGCCCACTGGCGATCACTGGTTGGGCGTGATGACCGACCAGGAGGCCGAGCTCTACCGCAACAAACCGGTCATTCCCGGACGTGACCCAAACGAACGGCCCGGTGCGATACAGCGCCTCCTGGAAGAAAACCACGTCCCTGCGCCGCTGCAACACCCCAAGCCGCAGCACTACCGCCTGTGGAGCGCGCGCGTGGATCGGGTTTCGGCTGCGCCGCTGGACTGGCCGAGTTCGCTGCCCAGCAACTGGGGTACGCGACACAGGCTCAACGACTACCGGCTGCTGCCAGAAGCACCCGCATTCCTGCGGGCCGGCCTGCTCCGCGACAACCATCGGCAGGACCAGGCGCTGTGGTACCGGCAACCGGAAAGCGTACTGGTGCTGCACTCCGACAAACTGGGACAGGAAGGCCGCCTGCAGTTGAGCCGCATCTCAGGGCCGGCCGGCAAGCCGGTGTGGAGCATCGCCCTTCCCATGGACGAACTGCAATCGGTGATGCGCAAGGATGACGACCTGCTGTTGCTGGGCAGCGAACCACCCCCCGCAGACGCCAGCAAGGAAACGAAGGCCCAAGGTTCGCACCTGAAAGTCGTGCGGGTGGAAGTGCGCACCGGCACGATCAAGACGCTGGATCTGACTGCGGAAAGCCTCTGAAATAGTGTCAGGGGTTCTACCCAGACCAATCAAGCCCCGCACCCTGACTGAACATGCCCGCGCCTTTGCTGTCATCACGGCGTACGTCGGGATCCAGCTCTGTTTCTGCAGGTTGGGTTCGGGACAACTGAATCGCCCCGGCTTTCCTAGACACCTTGCAGCCATAATTCACGGCAGCAACAGAGGTGTCTATGAGCAGCAAGCGATTCACGGAAGATTTCAGGGTTGAGGCGGTCAAGCAAGTCATCGAACGCGGACACTCCGTGGCCGACGTGGCGAGCCGTCTCGGCATATCGACTCACAGCCTTTATGCCTGGCGCAAGCGGTACAGCAAGGCATCGACGACGCATCCGACAGCAAACGATCAATTGTCCGAACTACGGCGTTTGAAGTCGGAGCTTCGGCGGGTGACCGAAGAGCGCGACATTCAAAAAAAGGCCGCAGCGTACTTTGCCAAGCTGTTCGGGTGAAGTACGCGTTTATGCGAGACCACGAGCAGGAATTTCGCCTTCGGAGCATGTGCAGGAATAACGTTTTCCAATGAAGCCTCAGTCTGGAGCCAGCTGCGATAGCCTTCCGCATGATCTGCATCAACACCCATACCATCGTAAGCTCCCCCGTCTGACAGACATCTCATAACTAGAACTTTCTGGCATCGTTTCCCCAGCCAGGAGGTTCCATGCGCACATCCAAGTTCACCGAGACACAGATCATCTCGATCCTCAAGCAAGCCGATGCCGGAGTGCCGGTGAAGGACATTTGCCGGCAAGCCGGCGTCAGCACCGCGACGTACTACCAGTGGAAGAGCAAGTACGGGGGTCTTGAAGCCTCCGAGCTGCGTCGGGTGAAGGAGCTTGAGGCTGAGAACGCCAAGCTCAAGCGGATGTACGCGGAGCTCGCGCTGGACAACGTGGCAATGAAGGATCTGATCACAAAAAAACTATAGGGCCGGCCCAGAAGCGCGAGGCGGTACGGTACCTGATGCAGGTGCACGAACGTCCCCTGAGCCGGTCCTGCGATTGCGTCGGGCTGTCACGTGCAGCGTGGTATGCACCGCCGTTGGACTGGACGGTGCGAGACGCTGACCTGATTGCTGCGCTCGCGGCTCTGGTGGAAGCGCGGCCCAGCCGTGGCTTCTGGAAGTGCAGCGACCAACTGCGCAAGACGCGGCAGGACTGGAACCCCAAACGGATCTACCGGGTGTACAAAGCGATGAAACTGAACCTGCGGCGGGCGGCCAAGCGCCGTCTGCCCAAGCGCGAACGTGTCGCGCTGTATGTGCCTAGGTTGCCCGACACGGTCTGGTCGGTCGACTTCATGAGCGACGCGCTTGCCTGTGGAAAACGCTTCCGTACCTTCAACGTGGTCGACGACTTCAATCGCGAGGCCCTGCACATCGAGGTCGACACCTCGATCAACTCGAACCGGCTCGTTCGCGTCTTCGAGCAGCTCAAGCGCGACCATGGCCTTCCACAGGTGCTGCGCTCCGACAACGGGCCGGAGTTCCTGGGCGAGGCGTTTACCCAATGGGCCAAGTCCAACGGCGTTGCCCTCCAGTACATCCAGCCGGGCAAACCCAACCAGAACGCCTTCATCGAACGCTTCAACCGAACGTTCCGAGAAGAAGTGCTGGATCAATACTTGTTTGCGCGTCTGGAGGATGTTCGCGAGGCCGCGCACTGGTGGATGATCGATTACAACGAAATCCGACCGCATGACTCGCTCGGCGGACTTAGCCCCGCCGAGTACCGCATCACACACACCGGAAGTTCTACTTTTGATGTGTCTGCTTGACGGGGGAGCTTACGCCCCTACCCCCCACAAATGCCCGGTTGCAAGCGGACGATTACGGCCACTGCCTGACGGTCAGGCAAAGAAAAACCCCGCCGGAGCGGGGTTTCGTGTTGTTGCAAATGGTGCCAAGAGGGGACTCACTGAATCGTCCACAGGCATTGATATCGCTACTTGTCGCGGATCATCACTTGTCGGATACCCCCTAAAGTACCCCCACATTCTACCGGCTTGGGGCGAACGACAATCAGAAATCAGGCGCATGGGCCGTCATCCGTCGGCAGCATGTAATTGTAGGACAGGATGCCTTGGATGGGATGCCGCTATGCGGGCTTATTTAGCCGTTCTAGCCTTTTCCCTAGTTCCACGAGAGGGAGGAGGAGGGTGAGGTCTTCAATAGGGGACTGCACAAATCCATGGTGCAGGTAGAACGCCTTCGCGTCCTCGTCTATGGCGTGACACAGGATTGCGCGGGCACCCATCTCATTACTGATTCGAAGGCACCTTCCTACCGCATCTTTAAGCAATCCGGAACCGATTCCCTTCCGTTCAAAATCGAGATCGACGGCGAGTCGGCCGAGAACAACAACAGGGATGGGATTCGGGCAATTTCGCCGAAGACTTGCGGAAACCTTGTCATGGGTAACGGACCCCGCAGCTAGCGAGTAGAACCCAACAACGCGGTGACATGCGACATTTGCCCCACCGTCACCAGCATCACAGACCACGTAAGTCTGTGAGATTCGCTCGGCTTGGTTGTGTATTGCTCTCTCGATCAGCCAATTGTTAAGCGTCGAATGTCGAGAATTGAAAACTTCGATATCGACAGTGCCCGTTATCGGGGCGGGGGGCGTGAGCGCCACGCCCTATTCCCAAGGCGATTTCTTAGCGAGAAGCCGCAACACAGAAGCGTTGACGGGCTGGTCTAGCAATTGACTGAAGATTCCAAACGAATCAGCCGACAACTGGAATTGAGTGCGGTCTGCCAAGACTTCATGAGCCCTGTCACAAAGAGTCTCAACCATGAAGTCAGTCGCAGTCTTCCCAAGTGCATCGGCTGCGGACTGAATTAGTTCCTTCTTTGCAGGAGCAACCCTGAAATTCATGGTTTCGCTACGAGTTATTACTGCGCTCATTGGGACCCTCCCCGCTCTGTATTCACAATGTAATTACAGCACGGAAGCGATCTCTGGGCAACTCCACGGTACCCAGCATTTATCAACGGGCAATCTTGGGGCGTCTCTACGAGGCTCGCGACTCATTGGACCAACACTAAGCGATTGTTTCAAAACACTTTATCACCCATTCAACTGCGGTCTACCAAAAAATTTCTCGACCCACATGACCCCGCCTGAGGTTCGCGAGCGCCCGCCCTCCGGCGTCCTCGGCCAGGTAGACCTCAAACCGTGGAGCCTGCACCGATCATTCACCAACCCGCTCCCAGACCGGAACGAGAACGTATGGAGCCGTTTTGCGTAGGCAAGATCGCGTCGCACTCCGCCTTTCGCCACGGGGCCCCCAGCCGAACGAAGACGCCTTACCCGAAGCCGGTACACAAGCTTCCAAAAGCCACCCCTCGACCCTCGGGCTTCGCAAAGTCGAGAGCTTCTCGCCTGAGCTGTACCAGCCTTGCATGCCGCATATCTCCTCGAAGCTGCCGAGGCGTTGCTGGAGGCTCCATTGATCCCACTTTGGATCAATCCATGCGTCGACATGATCCTGATCGACATGTTCAACTTCAGTGGGGTTTGCTGCTGTTTCCAGAAACGCAGCCAATGAGGCTCGTTCCAGGCTTCCCTGCTTCTGATTGAAACCGAAGTTCATAATCACATTCACAAGGGCGTAGGCATCCATGCGATTCCTTGCGGCAAGCGTCGCTGGCAAGACCGTTGCGTCGTCTTCAGCGAGCACGTAGGCAATGCACTGGCCCAAGGTGATCGGTTCGTGGAGCAACGGGCAGTAGTCCGAGGATGACACCAAGTCCAGAAACCCTTGATAGAACGCTTGCACCATCTGCAACAGTCTAGGGCGAACATCAACGGAATCCGTATCGTTAGAGCTGACAAGCAATGCGGCAGGCTACAGACACAAAAAACCCCGCCGTAGCGGGGTTTGATGTTGTTGCAATTGGTGCCCAAGAGGGGACTCGAACCCCTACGACCTAAATCGCTACCACCTCAAGGTAGTGCGTCTACCAATTCCGCCACCTGGGCAAACAAACGGGTGCGGCAACTGCCGCGAATATTGTAAAGCCGATCACTTGCCTTGCGCCGGTGCTTCCGGTGTTTCGGGGTCGGCTGCGCTGGGGCGAGCGACCGATTCCGCCGGCGCTTGCTGGTCATACTGCGGCAGACTGACCGGGCTGGCCGGTTGCGCTGCTTCTGCAACCGGGTACCTGCGCGGTCGGCACCTTGGCGGCGGGCGACTGGCTGCTTGGTCTGCGCAGGCTGGCTCATCACGCCGAGGTCAGCTGCGGACGGACCATCCCGACATTCGCCATCTTGCTGGCGTAATACGCCATGCCAAGGCTGATGGCGAAGAACAGCACGCCCAACCACTTGGTGGTCTTGGTCAGGAAGTTGGACGACCCGCGGGAACCGAACACGGTGGCCGAAGCACCGCCACCGAAACCCGAACCTGCCTGCGCGCCTGAGCCGCGCTGCATCAGGATCAGGCCGATCATGGCAATCGCCACCAGGACATAAAGCACATTCACGATTTGCAACAGCATGGTGCGTGGTTCCGTATCAGATAGTGCGAATCGGGCTGGATCAGGCGGCTGCAGCCGCCACGATGGCCAGGAAGTCGGCTGCAACCAGAGAGGCGCCGCCGATGAGCCCACCGTCGACGTCGGCCTGCGAAAACAGGCTGGCGGCATTGTCGGGCTTCACGCTGCCGCCATAGAGGATCGGCAGTGAGCCAGCAATTGTAGCATCGCGTGCGGCGATCTCGCCACGGATGAACGCATGCACGGCCTGCGCCTGGTCCGGGCTGGCAGTGCGCCCGGTACCGATCGCCCAGAGCGGCTCATAGGCAACCACCGCACCAGCGAAGGCCTGGTCGCCAGCGGCGTCGAACACCGCCTGCAGCTGCTGCTCGATGCGCCATTCGGTCTGGCCTGCCTCGCGCTCACGCAGGGACTCACCCACGCACAGGATCGGCGTCAACCCTGCATTCTTGGCAGCCATGAACTTTGCAGCGACCAGTTCGTTGCTTTCATTGTGATACTGGCGTCGTTCGGAATGGCCCACCAGCCCGTATCGCGCGCCAATGTCCTGCAACATGGAGGCCGAAACCTCGCCGGTATAGGCGCCCTGCTCGTTGGCACTGACATCCTGGGCCCCGAACTTCAGGCCGCAGCTGTTGCAACGCTCGATCAGCTCGGTCAGGTACGGCAACGGCGGCAGGATCACCTGCTCGACGCCGGGACCTGCCTTCGCCGCAATGATCGCGTCGACCAGCTCGCGCGCGAACTTGCGATCACCGTGCTGCTTCCAGTTCCCGGCAACGATCCTCTGGCGCATGGCGTCCATCCATTGATTGCAGACCATGCAGTTTAGCAAGGCCGCGCGAGTGGAAGTCTGTCGTGGCTGGCTGTGGCTGCCCTATTTCAGCTTGATCTCGCGCAAGCGTTCTTCCAGATAGGCCTGCGCGGTGATCGGCTGCGGGTAGCGGCTGGGATTGTCTGGCGTGATCGTGGACGGCAGCACGTCGATCAGGAAATCCGGATTCGGGTGCAGGAAGAACGGCGTGGAGTAGCGCGGCTGGCGCGCCTGCTCGCCTGGCGGATTGACCACGCGATGGGTGGTCGATGGATACACGTGGTTGGTCAGGCGCTGCAGCATGTCGCCGATGTTGACGACGATGGTGTCGGCGTCGGACGTGAACGGCACCCACTCGCCCTTCTTCGACAGGACTTCCAGGCCAGCGGCGCTGGCACCGACCAGCAAGGTGATCAGGTTGATGTCTTCATGCGCGCCGGCGCGCACGTTGGGGATGTCGTCGGCGGTGATCGGCGGATAGTGGATCGGGCGCAGGATCGAATTGCCGGAGTCGGTCTTGTCGGCGAAATAGTCCTCGGCCAACCCGATGTGCAGGGCCAATGCAGACAGCACCTGCGAACCCAATGCATCCAGTGCTTCGTACAGGCCATAGCCCACGCGCCGGAAATCGGGCACTTCGCCCGGCCACAGGTTCTCCGGCATGTCGCTCGCATACTTCGAATCGCGCGGGATCTCGCGACCGATATGCCAGAACTCCTTGAGGTCGGAATACTTCGCACCCTTCGCGGTCTCCACGCCGAACTGCGTATAGCCACGCGCTCCGCCACCGCCTGGCACGTGGTACCTGCGCTTGGCGTCTTCGGCAAGGCGAAGAAAGCCTGGAAGGTCCGGTAGGCCTCATCGATCTGCGCCTGCGGGATGCCGTGGTTGCGGATGCCGGCAAAGCCCCATTCGCGGTAGGCCTTGCGCCCAGCTCGATCGACGAAGGCCTCGCGATCTGTCGGAGCTGGATGGCGCGGTGAAACGACGAATGTCGAGGGTCGGGATCCGGCTGCTCATGGTTCGATTGCTCTGTTGTTCGTGGCTTTTGCCGGCAATCCGCGAAGCGGGAATTCGTGGGCTCAACGGTCGAGGCCTGACGTCATTGGATTCCCGCCATCACGGGAATGACAGGCATCGGCTGGCCGCATCGCGCACGACCGCGGCGAGTCGTTCCAGGGTCGCATCGACCAGTGCGGCATCGTCGGCCTCCACCGTCACCCGCACCACCGGCTCGGTGCCGGATGGGCGCAGGAAGGCGCGACCACGGCCCTCGACGCTGGCCTGCGCCTCCACCAGCGCCAGCCTTTACGCTGGCGGCTTCGGCTGGCTTGCTGCTGCCTTGATAGCGCACGTTGATGGTTTTCTGCGGCACCTTGTGCAGGCCTTCCAGCGCCTGCGCCAGACTCAGCCCGCGCCGCTGCAGCACTTCGAGCACCTGCAGCGCGCTGATGATGCCGTCGCCCGTGCTGGTACGGTCCAGGCACAGCAGGTGCCCCGAGGCCTCGCCACCCAGCACGCCGTCATGGGCCAGCAGCTGCTGGTGCACGTAACGATCGCCGACCTTCGCGCGCAGGAAACCGATGCCGCGCTCGCCGAGCGCGCGCTCGAAGCCGTAGTTGGTCATCAACGTGCCGACCACCGGGCCACGCAGGCGACCACTGTCCTGCCAGTCGCAAGCCAGCACGTACAGCAGGTCGTCGCCATCGCGCACATGGCCCTCGGCATCGACGAACAGCACGCGATCGCCGTCGCCATCGAAGGCGATGCCGAGGTCTGCGCCGGTCTCGCGCACGCGCGCTGCCAGCAACTGCGGATGGGTCGAACCGACGCCCTCGTTGATGTTCAGTCCGTTGGGTTCGACGCCGATGGCGTCGACCCGCGCACCGAGTTCGCGCAGCACCAGCGGACCGAGCTGGTAGGTCGCGCCATTCGCGCAATCCACCACGATCCGCATGCCGTCCAGGTTGAAGCCCTTCGGCACCGAATTCTTGCAGGCCTCGACATAGCGGCCGATGGTGTCGCGGGTACGCACCGCCTTGCCGAGCAGCTCGGACGCCACCGTGCTGAACGGCTGGTCGAGCGCGGCTTCGATGGCCAGTTCGGTTGCGTCGTCGAGCTTTTCGCCATGCGCGGAGAAGAACTTGATGCCGTTGTCGTAAGTGCGGATTGTGCGAGGCCGAAATGACGATGCCGCCATCGGCGCGCATCGAATGGGTCAGGTGCGCCACTGCCGGGGTCGGCATCGGACCCATCAGCTGCACGTCCACGCCCGCGGCGACCAGGCCGGCTTCAAGCGCGGCCTCGAACATGTAGTTGGAGATCCGGGTGTCCTTGCCGATCAGGACCACGGGCTTTGCGCCAGATCCGATCCTGCTCGTTCGCCGCAGGTCAGTCAAGGCATGGCCGTAGGCATTGCCCAGGCGCAGCACGAAGTCGGCCGAGATCGGGCCCTCGCCGACCCGGCCGCGAATGCCGTCGGTGCCGAAATAGCGCCGACTCATGCGGCCTCCGCGTCGTCAGGCGGCGCGGGCCGGTTCATCAGCATCGCCAGCAGGTGCGCCAGCCGGTCGCGCATCTCGCGGCGATCGACGATCTGGTCGACGGTGCCGTGCGCCAGCAGGAATTCGCTGCGCTGGAATCCTTCCGGCAGCTTTTCGCGCACGGTCTGTTCGATCACCCGCTGCCCGGCGAAGCCGATCAGGGCTTCGGGTTCGGCGATGTTGATGTCGCCCAGCATCGCGAAGCTGGCGGATACGCCGCCGGTGGTCGGATGGGTCAGCACCGAGATGTAGGGCAAGCCGGCCGCACGCAGGCGCCCCAGTGCCGCCGAGGTCTTGGCCATCTGCATCAGCGAGAACAGGCTTTCCTGCATGCGCGCGCCGCCGCTGGCGGAGAAATTCACGAAAGGGCAGCCCAGTTCCAGCGCGCGTTCCGCGGCCAGGGTGAAGCGCTCGCCGACCACCGAACCCATCGAGCCGCCCATGAAGGCGAAATCGAAGGCCGATGCGACCAGGTCGTGGCCCTTGAGCTTGCCTTGCATCGCGATCAGCGCATCGCGCTCGCCGGCATTCTTCTGCGCGGCCTTGATCCGGTCGGAATACTTCTTCTGGTCCTTGAACTTGAGCACATCGACCGGGCCGAGTTCGGCGCCGATTTCGTGGCCGATGCCGTCGTCCAGCAATGCCGCCAGGCGCGCGCGCGCGCGGATCGGCATGTGGAAATTGCACTTGGGACAGACCTCGAGGTTCGCCTCGAGCTCGGGCCGGTACAGCACCGCCCCGCAACGCTCGCACTTTTCCCACAGCCCCTCGGGCACGCTGCGCTTGCGATCCGCCCCGGTTTCGGTGCGGATGCGCGCGGGCATCAGTTTCTTCAGCCAGCTCATTCGGGAGAATCACCTTCGTTCATGAGGCGCATCGGCTTGCCACGTCATTCCACATAGTCGCACGGGATGACCGCCAATGAGTCTAGCGCAGTCGGTTCAGGCGACCGCGACCGCCAGGGTGTCCAGCGCGCTGCGCAGGGGACGCAGGAAGGCCTGCGGCACGCGCCGCGGCGTCCTCGACATCGACGCTGCCATCCATCGCCGACACCAATGCACTGCCCACCACCACGCCATCGGCGTGCTCGGCCATGGCGCGGGCGCTGGCGGCATCGCGGATGCCGAAACCGGCGAACACCGGTGCCGGGCCAAGCGAACGCATCTGCTGCAGGCGCTGGCCGGCATCGCCCACATCCAGCCCATCCGCGCCGGTGACGCCGGCATAGCTGACGTAGTAGAGATAGCCATCGGCCTGGGCGCACAGGCGTTCCAGTCGCGCCTGCGGCGTGGTTGGCGACGCCAGCGAGATCAGGGCCAGGCCATGGTGGCGGAATGCTGCACGATATTCGTCGGCTTCTTCCGGCGGCAGGTCCACCAGCAGCACGCCATCCACGCCGGCGTCGGCCGCATCGGCAGCGAACGTCGCCACGCCGCGGATCTCGACCGGGTTCAGGTAACCCATCAACACCACCGGCGTGACCGTGCATCACGCTCGCGGAACTGGCGCACGCAATCGAGCACGTAACGCTGGCCAGCACCGCGCAGCAGCGCACGCTCGGAACTGCGCTGGATGACCGGCCCATCCGCCATCGGATCGGAGAACGGCACGCCCAGTTCGATCACGTCTGCGCCGGCTTCGACCAACGCATGCATGACCGGCACCGTGGCCGCCAGCGATGGATCGCCAGCAGTCATGAACGGCACCAGCGCCTTGCGCCCGGCTGAATGCAGGGCGCCCAGCCGTTGCTGCAATCGGGTCATTCGTTCGACGGCGCGGCCGGGCGGCACAGCACCTGCGGCAGACACATAGTCGTTGGCAGGCGTTGCCTTGCACTCCTGCCCCACCTGCACGCCGGCAGCTGCATATTCGGCGGCCAGCTCGGACTCGCCCACGTCGATGTCGCGTTCCTGGCCCATGCCATCCAGATGCTCGTTGAGCATCCGGCGGTACATGGTGGTCATGTAATCCAGGAAGTCCGTGCGCTCGCCGGCCGCGTGGCTCGGCTTGATGCTGGACAGGTACACGTGCGCATTGAAGCGCGCTGCGGCGAACAGGCTGGCCAGGCTGATGCGCTTGAGGCCGTGTTGCTGCGACTGGCGATTGGTCAGCTCCAGATACTCGTTCACGCTTCGAAGAATGCCGGATCAAGGTGCGTTCGGGTTGTCGGCCTCGGCTGGGCCTGTTGCTCTTGCTGGGCTTGTTCGTCGGCCATGGCCGGACTCCTGGATCGTTGGTAAGCCGTCTATTGTCGCGCAACTGGGCGCTTCGGGCCAGTTGGTCCTACAGCGTGAATCCCTCGCGGCACGGCGATGGTATGCACGTCCTTGTCGCCACGACCGGACAGGTTGCACAGCACGATGCCGTCGGGCGGCAGCTCGCGAGCCAGTTTCAGGGCCTGCGCAATCGCATGGCTCGACTCCAGCGCGGGCAGGATGCCCTCGGTCAGTGGCCAGCAGGTGGAACGCCGCCAACGCCTCGTCGTCGGTCACGCCGACATATTCGGCACGACCGGCATCCTTCAGGAAGGCGTGCTCCGGGCCGACGCCGGGATAATCCAGTCCAGCCGAGACCGAATGGGTTTCGGTGATCTGGCCGTCGTCGTCGCAGATCACGTAGGTGCGGTTGCCATGCAGCACGCCCGGCCGGCCGGCGGCCAGCGACGCTGCGTGATGGCCGGTCTCGATGCCCTCGCCCGCCGCTTCCGCGCCGACGATGCGCACGCCGGGATCGTTGAGGAACGCATGGAACACGCCGATCGCATTGCTGCCGCCGCCCACGCAGGCAGTCACCACGTCGGGCAGGCGTCCGTATTCGGCCAGCATCTGCGCACGCGCCTCGCGGCCGACCACCGCATTGAAGTCGCGGACCATGCGCGGATACGGATCCGGGCCGGCCACCGTGCCGATGATGTAGAAGGTGTCGCGCACGTTGCTGACCCAGTCGCGCATCGCTTCGTTCAAGGCATCCTTGAGCGTGGCCGAACCGCTGGTCACCGGCACCACGGTCGCGCCCAGCAACTTCATCCGGTAGACATTGATCTTCTGGCGCTCGATGTCGGTCGCGCCCATGTACACCACGCATTCAAGCCCCAGCCGTGCGGCGACCGTCGCGCTGGCCACGCCATGCTGGCCGGCGCCGGTCTCGGCGATGATCCGGGTCTTGCCCATGCGGCTGGCCAGCAGCGCCTGGCCGATGGTGTTGTTGATCTTGTGCGCGCCGGTGTGGTTCAGGTCTTCGCGCTTGAGCAGGATCCGCGCGCCGCCGTTTTCGCGGCTCAGCCGCTCGGCGAAGTAGATCGGGCTGGGACGGCCGACGTAATGGGCCAGGTCGCGCTCGAATTCGTCGATGAAAGCAGGATCGACGCGCGCAGCATCGTAGGCCGCCGCCAATTCTTCCAGCGGCCCGATCAGGGTCTCGGCGACGAAGCGCCCGCCGTAACGGCCGAAATGCCCGGATGCATCGGGCCAGGCATGGAAGTCGATGGCGCGGCGGGTTCGTTGCGCACGCGGTTCAGCGGCCACAGGCGTGACAGCTGCTGACGGACGTCGTCCTCGCCAAGTTCGATGCAATCGGCACGTCTCACTTCCTCCACGAAACGGCGCATCAGTGCGCCGTCCTTGATTCCAGGTCCAGTTTCGATGCCACTGGAGACATCCACGCCCCAGGGCGATGCCGCGCGCACGGCGGCGAATACATTATCCGGGCAAAGGCCACCGGCGAGCACATAAGGTTTGCTCATGTCGTCCGGAATACGCTCGACCGCCATGCGCAATCCACTGCCACCGGAGCGCCGGGCGCATGTCCGTCCAGCACGAAGCCGGCGGCATGCGGATAGCGCGCATGCAGCATGCGGCCGGAAAGCGCCGCTTCCTCGCCCGCCCATGCCGATGCCCTTCAGGTAGGGCAAACCGAACCGGCGGCAGAACGCATCGTCCTCGTTGCCGTGGAACTGCAGCAAGGTCGGACGCGCATGGGTGATCGCCGCGCGCACTTCATCCGGCTCGTTGTCCATGAACAACGCCACCGCATCGACCAGCGGGCCCAAGGCATCGCGCAAGCCGCGCGCGACCTCCGGAGTAACCCGGCGCTTGCTTTGCGCCGCGAAGATCAATCCGACCGCATCCACGCCCAACTCGCCTGCAAGGCGCACGTCACCTGCACGGGTCAGGCCACAGAACTTGATGCGAGTGCGAAACAGTGCGCGATTCATCGTAGTGCCCTCAGCCGACTGCGTGATCGCCGCAGACTTCCGGCGGGAGACCCCATTCTGGCGGATAACACGGCCCGAGGAACAGCAGGCCGGCCGCAGGCGCGGTAGGACCGGCCACGCCGCGATCACGGCCAGCCAGCAATTGCGCGATCCATTCGCGCGGCTGTTCGCCACGTCCGACGCACAGCAACGAACCCACGATATTGCGCACCATGTGATGCAGGAAGGCATTGGCCTGCACGTCGACGATCGTCTTCGTCGCCGTCCTGGCGCACGTCGATGCGCTGGAGGTCGCGACGCGCATGCCTGGCCTGGCACTGCGAACTTCGAAACGCCGAGAAATCCTGCAGGCCACGCAATGCCTGGGCAGCTTCATGCATCGCCTGGCCATCCAGCGGCATCCGTTCCCAGCTCAGGTACTGGCCCATCAGACGCGGGTCGGGTGATCCGGCTGAAAAGCGTGTAACGGTAACGACGTGCACGTGCGGAAAAACGCGCACTGAAATCATCGGCCACCGGCACGCACCAGCGCACCGACATGCCACGTGGCAGGTTCGAGGTGATCCCGAGTTGCCACGCGCGCGTGTCACGCACGACATCGGTATCGAAGTGCACGACCTGGCACAGGCCATGCACGCCGGCATCGGTTCGCCCGGCGCATACCGTGGTGATCGGCGCATTGGCAACCCTGGACAGCGCGATTTCCAGGGCGGTCTGCAGGCTGCCATCGCGCACCTGCGAGCCCGCTACGCTCAGCCTTTGCCAGCCGGAAAAGCCACTACCGTCGTATTCGATCCCCAGCGCCAGCCGCATGCCGATCCTTGTACGCGCCTCAGCCCAGCTCGCGCAGCAGCTTCGCGGCATCGGTGCGCATCGCAGGATCAGCGGCCATCCATCAGCTCGAGCAACAACTGCTTGGCCGAATGGTCGTCGCCGATATCCAGGAACGCACGCGCAAGTTTCATCCGTTGCTCGGCACTGACCGGCTCCGGGAGCGGCTCACTGGATGCATCCGGAATGGATTCCGGCGAAGGCACGTCTGCAGGCGGGACGAAGCGCGGCGAGCTTGCCGGCGGGCGTGGCCACTCCTGGCTCCGCATCAGCCTTCGATCCAGCGCCCGGAATGCCACGTGGGCGCCTCGACATGCGCGCCCGGCGTCGTCGGAAGTTCGGAGACATCATCACTCGTCTCCTCGACGTGCAGTCGGCGGAATGGCACTTCGCCGCCCGCTTCTGCAGACTCGGATACGGCGTCGCTGGCGTCGCCGCGAGCCGGCCGGCGCATGCTCGCCGCCAGTGCCTCGTTGTCGAAGCCTGCGACACGGCGTTGTCGCAACCGGTGCGGGTCGGCGACGGGAAAGCAGCCATGCCAGCAGGCCCAGAGCCCACGACCGCCAAGCCACCCCACAACCACGGCATCACGTTGCTCGCATGCGGCTGTGGTTCCGGTACCGGCTGCGTCTGCTGGGTCGTCTGGGTCGGCGCTGCTGCGGCAGGCTCGGCGGCAGCCGCGACACTGGCAGCATTGCGTGCATCCGCCAAGCGCTGCTGCACGGCAGCCAGCTCGCTGTCCTTCATGGTCAGCAGCTGGTCTTGCTGCTGCTTGAGATTTTCAAGTTCGGCGACGCGCTCCTTGAGGTCGCTGATCTCCGCCTTGCGTGCGGCCAGGTCTTCATCGCGTTGCTGCAATTGTTGTTGGAGCATCTTGCCCTCGCCTCCGGCATTGGTGCCGGATCGTGTGCCCGTGGCCTTGCCAGGTACCGCCGCCGGCACGATTGCAAGTCGCGCCTGCGCCTGTTGCGGCGCCTTTGCGGGCTTTGCGATGGCCATCGGTGCTGAAGTGGGAGTTGCAGTGGGTTTTGCCGTCGCCGGGGGCCTGGAGGCGGCAGGTTTCGCTGGAGCGCGCTCTTCCGGCTGGCTCGAAGCGGCGCTGCGCTTGGGCACATTGCCAGCGACGACTGCATCCGGCTGAATGACCGGCCGTCTGGCCTGCCGCCACTGCCGCATCTGTTCGCGCACGACAAGCTGCGCTTCATCGGCGCCGATGCTGCCCGGTCCTCGCTGCCCGGGACGCGCAATACCGCACCCTGCCGAAGCAGGTTGATGTTGTCGTTCAGGAACGCATCCGGGTTGGCGCGCAACAAGGCCAGCATGGTCTGTTCGAGACTGTAGGCACTCGACCGATCCAGGCTGGATGCAATGTTCGACAGCGTTTCGCCGGCCTTGATCGGGCCGTATTGCGACGACCTGGCCTCGGGCGCCGGCACCGGTGCTGCAGCGACAACCGCGCGTGCCGGCGTGCGCACCGCGGGCTGCTGCGGGCGTGGCGGCGGCGTGATCGCAGCTCGAAATCGGTGCGGGTTCGGCCGCAGCCATCGGCTGCGGGAGCAATATCTGGGGCAGGTTCCGGTGCCATGGCAACTGGTGCTGCAACTGTCCCGGGGATCGGCGGCAGCGCCGTGATGCTGATCGGCGGCGTGACCGGTGCAGCAGCCGGCATCGACGCAACAGGTCGCTGGACCACGTTCGGCGCGGCCACGCGTCGGCGCACTGATCGCGGGCTGCAGCGGTGCGCTGGCCGTGCGCGGCACGTCGACCAGCGCCGAATACTCGCGCACCAGGCGACCCTGGCCCCAGTCCACTTCGATCAGGAAATTCAGCACGGCCTGGTTGACGGGCGCGACCGTGGTGACCCGGATTACCGGACGGCCACGTGCATCGCTACCCAGGCTGAAGCGCAAATCGGCAGCGATGCCCTGGGGCGGCTGCAGACCCACCCTTCGGAACGTGTCGGGCGATGCCAGGCGCGCCTTCAGTGCCTGCAATTCGCCCGGCGTCGTCGACACGATCGGGATTTCCGCCAGCAGCGGCTCATTGATCCTCGATTTGACCTCAATCTGCCCCAGGCCCAGCGCAAGCGCATTGCCTGCCGCAAGCAGCAATAGCGTGGCGAGCGCGATGCGCCATGTCCTGACCACAGATGTCTTGATCACATAAGTCCCCTTTGATGCCCCGCCGCGACTCTAGCTGTGTGCGGCCTTCGACGGCAAGCCATCCGCCACCAGCCATTCGGCGATCTGCACGGCATTCAGGGCTGCACCCTTGCGGATATTGTCGGCCACCACCCACAAATTGAGGCCATGTGGATGCGATAGATCCTCGCGGATACGGCCCACGTATACCGGATCCTTGCCGGAAGCATGCGTGACCGGCGTTGGATAGCCGCCGCCGCGCGCCTCATCGACAACTTCAATGCCAGGCGCAGCGTCCAGCAATTCGCGTGCACGCGTAGCGGTCAGCTTGTCGCGGGTCTCGATCGCCACCGCTTCGGAATGCCCATAGAACACCGGCACGCGGACCACCGTGGCATTCACCCGGATGCTGTCGTCGGCCAGGATCTTGCGGGTCTCCCAGACCAGCTTCATTTCCTCGGTGGTGTAGCCGTTGTCCATGAATTCACCACCATGCGGGATCACGTTGAAGGCGATCTGCACCGGGTAGACCTCGGGCTCGGCATCGCGAAACGCCAACAGCCCCGCCGTCTGCCTGCCGAGCTCCTCCATCGCCTTGCGGCCGGTGCCGGACACCGACTGGTAGGTCGCGATGTTGATGCGCTCGATCTTCGCCGCATCGTGCAGCGGCTTGAGCGCGACCATCAGTTGCATGGTCGAGCAATTGGGGTTGGCGATGATTCCGCGCGGACGAACGCGTGCGGCCTGCGGATTGACCTCGCTGACTACCAGCGGGACATCGTCGTCGTTGCGGAAAGCCGAGGAATTGTCGATGACGACCGCGCCCGCAGCAGCGAACTCGGGCGCGTATTCCTGCGACACCGAACCACCGGCGGAGAACAACGCGATGTCAATGTCCACCGGATCGAATTCGGCCAGATCCTGCACGACGATGTCGTGATTGCCGAACTTCACCTTGCCGCCCGCCGAACGCGCGCTGGCCAGCGCGACCACTTCGCTGGCCGGAAACCCGCGCTCGTGCAGGATCGACAACATCACTTCACCGACTGCGCCGGTCGCGCCCACGACGGCGACCTTGAATTGCCTGGAATTGCTCATGACGTCCTTGGTTCGTTGATGGTTGGGCGGCGGCGAGACCGGCGGGTGGATCGCGAAGCGGCATTTCGAGCCGCGTAGCGAACACACGCCGGTAGGCGTCGTCGCTGCGCGGCCGTCACTCGGCCACGCTTGCTGGAATTCTTGGCGATACCTCACCCACATCGCCGCATTGCGCGCGATGGCGCAGGGCCTGGTCCATCAGCACCAGTGCCAGCATCGCCTCGCAGATTGGTGTCGCGCGCAGGCCGACGCAGGGATCGTGGCGGCCGGTGGTAATGATTTCAGCGACATCGCCATGGATATCCACGCCATCCACCGGCAGGCGCAGGCTCGAGGTCGGCTTGAATGCCACCGACACCACGATCTGCTGCCCGCTGGAAATGCCACCCAGCACGCCGCCGGCATGATTGGACTGGAACCCATCAGGCGTCATCCGGTCGCGATGTGCACTGCCTTTTTGCGCCACGCTGGCAAAACCGGCTCCGATCTCCACGCCCTTGACCGCGTTGATCGACATCATCGCCGCGGCAAGTTCGGCGTCCAGCTTGCCGTAGATCGGTTCGCCCCAACCTGGAGGAACGCCGTCGGCGACCGCAACAAGACGCGCGCCAACCGAATCACCCGATTTGCGCAACGCGTCCATGTAGGTTTCCAGCTCAGACACTTGCGCGGCATCCGGCCAGAAGAACGGATTGGTTTCGACCGCGCTCCAGTCGTGCCCGCACGGCCCGCCGTTGAAAGGCACGATGTCGCCGATCTGCGCCACATAGCCGCGCACCTGCACGCCGTGGCGCTGGGCAAGCCACTTCTTGGCGATCACCCCGGCGGCGACGCGCATCGTGGTCTCGCGCGCAGACGAACGTCCGCCACCGCGAGGATCGCGCAGGCCGTATTTCTGCCAGTAGGTGTAGTCGGCGTGGCCAGGGCGGAACTGCTCCGCAATCTTGCTGTAGTCCTTGCTGCGCGCATCGGTATTGCGGATCAACAAGGCGATCGGGGTGCCAGTGGTGATCCCCTCATGGACGCCGGACAGGATTTCGACGTCGTCGGCCTCATGCCGTTGCGAGGTATGCCGCGATGTCCCTGTCGCCCGGCGCGCAAGGTCATGCGCGAAAGCTTCCGGCGCAATCTCGAGCCCGGGCGGACACCCATCGATGACGCAGCCGATTGCCGGCCCGTGCGATTCGCCGAACGTGGTGACCCGCAGCAGGTGGCCGAACGTATTCAATGGTCAGAACAACCCGGGCCCGGTCGTCGCTTCGCGCGACTCGACCAACCGGGTGATCCTTGCGTTGTGCGCGACCAGATCGGCGCATTCGGCCACGAAGATGCCCATCTGCCCGACCTTGAACTCGACCCAGGCCAGCGGCAATTCAGGCAGCAACTCGACCAATGCCTGTTCAGCCTCGCCCACCTCGCAGATCAACAGACCATCGCGATCCAGGTGCAGCGGCGCATCGCGCAGGATCCGCAGCGCCAGATCCAGGCCGTCATCGCCCGCACGCAGGCCGAGTTCCGGTTCATGTGCATATTCGCCGGGCAGCGCGTCAGTCTCGTCGTTGGTGACGTAAGGCGGATTGGTCACGATCAAATCGTAATGCTGGCCGGACAGGCCGTCGAACAGATCCGACTTGAGCAGGCGCACATTGTCGGCATGCAGGCGCTGCTTGTTTTCGTTGGCCAGCGCCAGCGCGTCATCACTGATGTCGATGCCATCCACCTGCCAATCCGGGTTGTGATGTGCCATCGCGATTGCAATGCAGCCCGAACCCGTGCACAGGTCCAGCGCACGCCGCACTTCACGGTCACCCAGCCATGGCTGGAAGCCGGATTCGATCAACTCGGCAATCGGCGAGCGTGGCACCAGTGCGCGTGGATCCGACTTGAAGCTGAGTCCGGCAAACCAGGCCTCGCCGGTCAGGTAAGCCGCCGGGATGCGTTCCTCGATGCGGCGCAGGAACAGGCTGAGGACTTCTTCCTTCTCCGCCTCGGTCACGCGTGCATTGCCATAGACCGGTGACAGGTCATGCGGCAGGTGCAGTGCATGCAAGGTCAGCTGCGTGGCTTCGTCCAGCGCATTGTCATAACTATGGCCAAACGTCAGCCCCGCCGCGTTGAAGCGGCTGCCGCCGTAGCGGATCAGGTCGATGATGGTCTGCAATTCCTGGGACATGGCGGATCGGTAGCGGGCGGCATGGCGCCAAGCCCCGCAGTATAGCGGCGGCGGGTCGGTATCATGGCGGATCGCTCCAGTTGCCTTTTATCGGAAGAGAGACATGACAAAACGCACGCTTCCGCTGTTGTTCATCACCATCCTTGCCACCGCCGGTGGGCTGTGGGCCGCGAAAGGGTTGTTTGGCCCCATCACCACCGCCGCTTCATTGCCAGCGGTCCGCAGCATCACGCTACTGTCCACGCCACGCGTGTTGCCGGCGTTCTCGCTGCAGCAGTCCGATGGCACCGCACTCACCGGCGAAGAACTCCGCGGCCACTGGACGGTCGTGTTCATCGGCTTCACCCATTGCCCGGACATCTGCCCGACCACGCTGACGGAATTGAACGGCGCACAGAAGCAATGGGCGGCACTGCCCGAGGCCACCCGGCCGCGCGTGCTGTTTGTGTCCGCAGATCCGGAGCGCGACAGCCCCAGGCTGACCGGCGACTACGCGCATGCGTTCAATGCCGACTCGCTGGCAGCGACTGGTCCCGTGCCGGAACTCCAGGCATTCGCGCGTGCCCTGTCGCTGGTCTTCATGAAGGTGCCCGGCCCAAGCGGCCGCGCCGACGATTACAGCATCGGTCACAGCGCCACGCTCATCGTGCTGGACCCGCAGGCACGGATGGCCGGCGTGATCTCGCCGCCGTTTGATCCCAAGGTGATCGCGGCGGATCTGATCGCCCTCACCAAAGCCTTGCCATGAGCATGCTCACTACCCTCACCTACGCCTTGCCGCATCGACTGCTGTCCTCGCTGGCACGGCAGCTGGCATATTCGCGCAGCCCGGCGATCAGCCGTTGGTTGATCGACACGGTGATCCGCAAGTTCGGCGTGGACCTGTCCGAAGCCGCAGAATCCGATCCGCGCGCCTACCCGACCTTCAATGCCTTCTTCACCCGCGCGCTGAAGCCGGGCGTGCGGGTGGCCGACCCTGATCCCGCCACCCTGCTGATGCCGGCCGACGGACGCATCAGCCAGTGCGGCGGCATCGTCCCGCTCGGGTTTGAAGATGGCTATCGCAATGGCCGCATTTTCCAGGCCAAGGGCCAGTCGTTCACCGCCGCCGAACTGCTGGGCGATGCCGCAGCCGCCGAGCCCTTCGCCGATGGCGTGTTCGCCACCGTCTATCTGTCGCCGCGCGACTACCACCGCGTGCACATGCCGTGGACCGGCACCCTGCGCGAAACCGTGCATGTGCCTGGCCGATTGTTCTCGGTCGGGCCGGACGCGGTGCACAACGTGCCGCGCCTGTTCGCCCGCAACGAGCGTCTGGTTTGCCATTTCGACACCGACTTCGGGCCAATGGCGATGGTCATGGTTGGCGCCCTGCTGGTCTCCGGCGTGGAAACGGTCTGGGGCGGCATCGAGATCCCGCGCTATGGCGACTGCATCACCACCAGGGACTATCGCGGCCAAGGCATCACCCTGGAGCGTTTCGCCGAAATGGCGCGTTTCAACTACGGCAGCACGGTGATTGTGTTGCTGCCGAAAGGCGTCGCCGCACTTGATCCGGCCCTCGAAGCCGAAATGGGGGTAAGGCTGGGACAGCGTTTGGCGATGCGGAGCCGGTAACCAATCGACAGGTTGGGTGTTTGGCCTGCGTTCTGGTCACTTGACTCGTCACCCCGGCATTCGCCGGGATGACGAGCCAAAGCAGAAACAGACGTGCGCGACAGTCAGTCCTTGCAGCCCTGCATGCTGAGCGACTGACCCGGCCGTATCGAATACTTCGGCGCTTTCAGCGTGTTGGCCTTGGCAATGTCTCGAATCTCGCAGCCCTGCTTGCGGGCGATGCTGCTCAAGGTATCGCCACGTTGCACTTTGTAGGACTTGGGCTTTGCCGGCTTGCCGGGGGACCTTGCTGGCGTTGATGCAGGCGAAATCGCCGCTGGCGTTTCTTGCGATGCAGACGTCATCGGCCCGATCCGCACCAGCGCCGACTGCACGTTGCTTGCCACCAATTGCTTGGCGAGCTGGCCGCGCTGTTTGCCCGGTGTGCAGTAGCGTTCGTACAGTGGAACGATGCGCGCGGTGACGTTCAGGGTGGTTCCCGCCAGCAGCCATTCGTCCGCAGCATGACGCGGGTTGAGGTTGCGCAAGGTACGCATGTAGCCATCGCGCGAGCCGCTGTTGCCAATGCAGATCGTCAGCTCGTAGATCGAGGTGGGTTGTTGCAAGCGGAGCGTTGCCGGCTTGCTGCTGACTTGCGGCCAGGTGATGCCGTAATCGCGTGGATGCAGGTACAGCCACGCGGCGGCGATCACCATGGGCACGTAGTCCTTGGTTTCAGCAGGGAACTGGGCATAGACATCGGCATCCCAGAAACTGCGGCCACCTGTACTCTGGAAGATGCGTGCGGCGCGTCCTTCACCACCGTTGTACGCGGCCAGCGACAACTCGATGCTGTTGTTCAGCCCGCGCATACGCTCGGTCAAATAAGCGGCTGCGGCATCTGCAGCAGCGCGCGGATCGTAGCGCGTGTCGAAGCCGGTACCGTCATCACCCAGACCAAAACGCTTGCCGGTGGCTGGCATGAACTGCATCGGACCAACCGCGCCGGCGCGCGAGCCCACATGCACCTTGCCATTGGATTCCTTGGCCATGACCCCGAACAGCAGCGCTTCCGGAAGCCCCTGGCGCTTGAATGCGGGCGACATCAGGTGCCGCATGTAGCGGTAGTTCTCGTAGCTGTCCATCAACGACGGCCGCATGTCGGTCAGCCAGCGGCGAATGCCGGCCTGCACCGCCGGGTTGAACTGCACCATGCGCACGAAACGCTGCCCTTCTTCGCCCAGCAATGAGACCGCATTGGCGCCATCGGGGACGTCTGCATCGGCCAGGTCACCCTCATCGATGGTGTCATCGCCGTACTCGCCGGTCATTCCGTCGACTTGCGCTGGCGCGCTTGCCTTGAGCAGGCGTTCGTAGGTCGCCAGCATGGTCTTCAATTGGCAGCTGCGCTGTATGGCGCAGGCCGCGACCACGATTTCCATGTCGTCCAGCGCCGCCTTGGTGGCCTTGTTGGCGGCCTCCTCATCTTCAGCCAGCAGACCGTCGCGATACTGCTTTTCAGCGGTGTCCATGCGTTGCTGCAGGATCACGATCGCCGCCTGGTCTCGACGCGATTGGGCCTGTGCCGGTGCAGCCGCAAGGGAGGCGAACAAGGTGGCCGCAAGTGCAGCCACGACAGGCAAGAAGCGAAGGGACATGGGGAAACCGACTGCGAGGGAATCCGCAGGGTAGCCGCCTGCCGGAAGCCGAGGCAACCCGTGTGCGCAGACCGCACGCAAGCCGTACAGGCAACGGGCGCTCTGCGGCGCATCCGCATAGAATCACGTGATCGCATTCGCTCACGAGTCACCATGGACCAGGCAGCACTTCCACCAATCCTTGTCGGCAAGTCCGTCACTACCGAAACCAGCGGTCTGGTTGATTTGTTGCCCAGGTACGGCAATCGCCATGGGCTGGTTGCCGGCGCGACAGGCACCGGCAAGACGGTGACCCTGATGACCCTGGCCGAAGGCTTCAGCCGAATCGGCGTGCCGGTATTCCTGGCCGATGTGAAAGGCGACGTGGCAGGGCTTGCCATGCCGGGCACGATGAACGACCGCATCGCCCAGCGCATCGAACAGATGGGCATCACCGACTATCGCAACGAAGCCGCGCCGGTGGTGTTCTGGGACCTGTGGGGCAAGTCTGGCCATCCGGTACGGACCACGGTCAGCGAGATCGGCCCGGTGTTGCTCAGTCGCATGCTGGAGTTGAACGACACCCAGAGTGGTGTGCTCGACATCCTGTTCAAGCTGGCTGACGACCGCGGCCTGCTGCTGCTGGACCTGCAGGATTTCCGCGCCCTGCTCGGCCTGATTGCCGATGAACGCAAGGACATCTCGACCTCGTACGGGCTGGTCAGCACGCAGTCGATCGGCGCGATCCAGCGCGCGCTGCTGCGGCTGGAAGCCGAGGGCGCTGAAATGTTCTTCGGTGAACCAGCGCTGGAACTGGCCGACCTGATGCGCACCACCACCGATGGCCGAGGCGTGGTGAACATCCTGGCTGCCGACCAGTTGATCCTGAAGCCCAAGCTCTACTCGACGTTCCTGCTGTGGCTGTTGTCGGAATTGTTCGAGACGTTGCCGGAAGTGGGCGACATGGACAAACCGAAGCTGGTCTTCGTGTTCGACGAAGCACATCTGCTGTTTGACGATGCGCCGCCTGCGTTGCGCCAGCGCATCGAACAAGTGGTGCGGATCATTCGTTCGAAGGGCGTCGGCGTGTATTTCTGCTCGCAGTTCCCGGACGACGTTCCCGACCAGATCCTGGGCCAGCTGGGCAACCGCTTCCAGCATGCCTTGCGCGCATTCACCCCGCGTGACCAGAAGGCAGTGCGCACTGCCGCCCAGACCTTCGTTGCCAATCCCGCGCTGGACGTGGCCACCGTGATCGGCCAGTTGGGCGTCGGCGAGGCGCTGGTCTCGACCCTGCAGGACAAGGGCGTGCCGATGCCGGTGGAGCGCACCCTGATTGCGCCGCCGCGCTGCCGGATGGGCGCGATCAGCGATGCCGAACGCATGCAGGTACGCGCCAGCAGCCCGGTCGGCGCACGTTACGACAAGCGCATCGACCGCGAGTCGGCGGCGGAATTGCTGGCGCGCAAAGCCGAACAGAAAAGCGAACAGGCGCAGGCACCGCCCGCGAAGACCCGCGAACACGACGATGGGCAAGTGGGTGGGTTCGGGCAATCGGTCAAGGATGCCGTGTTCGGCACCAGGCGCAGGCAAGGCATGGTCGAGACGATGGCCAAGCAGACCGCGCGCACCATGGGCAACCAGATCGGCAGGCAGATCCTGCGCGGCATCATGGGCAGCATCTTCGGCGGCAAGAAATAAGGGGCGACCGTCATGGGCAGGTGGCGTCCACCCGCGCAGGCCAGCACTGCGCTGATTACCCGCGCCGGCCATGACCGGCTGAAGGCAGAACTCGATGATCTCTGGCGCGTGCAGCGTCCCGAAGTCGTGCGCGCACTTGCAGCGGCAGCAGCCGAAGGTGATCGCTCGGAAAACGCGGAATACACCTATCGCAAGAAACAGTTGGGTGGCATCGACCGTCGCGTGCGCTATCTCAGCAAGCGGCTGGAAGTGCTGCGCGTGGTGGATACCGCGCCCAGCGATCCCGAGGTGGTGTTCTTCGGCGCACGCGTCACCCTGGAGCGGATCAGCGATGGCATGGAACTGGTGTACCGGATCGTCGGACCGGATGAGACCGATGCACCGCTGGGCCTTATCAGCATCGACTCGCCACTGGCGCGCGCGCTCCTCAAGAAACGCACGGATGACGAATTGCAGGTCGAGCTGCCCACCGGACCGACAGCCTTCGTGATCGTGGATGTGCAGTACGACTGATGCCGTGCGTCGGCGTGATGTCGGTCAGCCGACGGGGCTCAGATCCCGCCGTACCAGTCGTAACCCTGGTCTTCCCAGAATCCGCCCTTGCCACCCGCCACGCGTGCATAGCTGTCGACCAGCTCGATGGTGTGCACGTACTTGGGTTGCTTGTACCCCAGCTTGCGCTCGATCCGCATGCGCAATGGCGCGCCATTGGCCACCGGCAGCGGTGATCCGTTGAGCGCATACGCCGCAATCGTTTGCGGGTGCAGCGCATCGTGCAGGTCCACGCTCTCGTAGTAGCGGCTGCCGTTGTTGGACAGGTCGTCGAAGCAGTGGAACACCGCGTACTTCGCTGAAGACTTGATGCCGGAGAGGCTGAGCAGATGCGCCAACGGCACGCCGGTCCATTGCCCGATCGCGCTCCAGCCTTCCACGCAATCGTGGCGGGTGACCTGGGTGCGCGAAGACAGCGCGCGCAATGCATCCAGGGTGAACTCCATCGGGCGTTCCACCAGACCGCGCAGGCGCAATTGATAACCGGCAAATCCCTGCGCCTTCAGCGCGAGGTACTCGGGCGTCTGCGGGTTGATCGTTCCATTCGGGCGGAAGCTCGGCGAAATCATGTGGGCGGGATATTCGCGCACCAACCTGTCACCTGACAGGAATCGCTGGACAGTGCGGTTCAACGGCTCGGCGGCGCTCAACACGTCAAGGAAGCCCTCGCGCCTGGACAACGCATCGCAACCGGCCAGCAGACTTGCACCCGCCCCGGCTGCCGCCATGCGCAGGAAGCGACGGCGCGGCAACAGCAGGTCACTCATTGCCCGGCTCCCGGTTGTGCGAACGTGGGTCGGTGCGAATGCGGAATCGCCCGCTGAGCATCGAACGCATTTCGTTGAGTGGCCCGGCGAACACCATCATCAGCACATGCACGACCGCGAACAGCACGAACAAGCTCATCGCAATGAAATGCAGCGTGCGTGCCGATTGACGTCCACCAACCAGTTCGATGAAACCGTCCATCACCGGATCCAGTTGCGGCGACATCGACAAACCGGTCAGCACGATCAGTGGTGTCAGCCCGAAAATCACGCATAGATAGGCGAGTTTCTGCAGCGGGTTGTAGCGCAGCGCCGCCTCGCCCTCAGGATGGCGAAAACGCAGATGGTCGGCGAGGGATTTCGGAATGCCGCGCCAGTCGCGGCGCTGCATTGCCAGATCGCGCTGCAAGTGGCGACTGCCCAGCGACCACAGCAGATACGCCGCACCATTGATGACCCAGGCCCAGGCGAAGAAGAAATGCCAACGGCGACCGGCGGCAAGATTGCGCGAGCCCGGAATCATCGCCCAAGACGGCGCGACCGCACGCACGCGCATGCCGCCCGGATTGTTGGTCGCTCCCAGCACGCCGGTGGTATCGAAGGACGCATTGCCGATCCGGGTGATGCCGCGCAATTCACCATTGCGTGTGACCGCCTTCGTCGAAGCCAATGGCGACGCAAAACTGGAGGCTTCGCCCCAGTACAACGCAGGATGCGCGTTGAGGATCTGCAACCCGCTACCCACCATCGCCAGCATGCACGCAAGGTTGATCCAGTGCATCAGCCGCAGCGGCCAGCGATGGCGCAGCACGGTGCGCCACTGGCTAGTGGTGCTTGCAGATTCGATTGAACGCGGATTCACCGACATCGCGGATTCCATGCGTTGGGCATGTTTACCTTACGCGGATCGGCGTACACCGGATGCATCAGCTCATTCGCCGGCGTAGTCAACCTCGCCATACAGGTCGTGTTCGTCGTTGCCCATGATCATCACGTCGACGAACTCGCCGGGTTGCAATCCGGCTTCACGCCCGTCCTGGATTTGCACCAGGCCGTCGATCTCGGGCGCATCGGCCATCGAACGCGCGATGGCGAGGTCGCCATCGATCGCATCGACGATGCAACGCTGCACGGTGCCGACTTTCGCTGCCAATCGCGCTTCGCTGATCAAGGCCTGGCGTTCCATGAAACGCGCAAGCCGCTCCTGCTTGACGGCTTCGTCAACCGGATCCGGCAAGTCATTGGCCTTGGCGCCAGTCACCGGCGAATAGGCAAACGCGCCAACGCGGTCGAGCTGGGCCTCGTCGAGGAAGTCCAGCAACCGCTCGAACTCGTCCTCGGTCTCGCCCGGGAATCCGACGATAAACGTGCTGCGGATGGTCAACTGGGGGCAGGTTGCACGCCAGCGCTGGATGCGCTCCAGGGTCTTGTCGACCGCGCCCGGCCGCTTCATCAACTTCAGGATGCGTGGGCTGGCGTGCTGGAACGGAATGTCCAGGTAAGGGAGGATCTTGCCTTCCGCCATCAGCGGGATGATGTCGTCCACATGCGGGTACGGATAGACGTAATGCAAGCGCGCCCACACGCCCAGTTCGCCCAGTCCCTCGCACAAGGCCTTCATGCGTGTTTCATAGGGGTTGTTGCGCCACAACCGCGTCGCGTATTTCACGTCCACGCCGTAGGCACTGGTGTCCTGCGAGACCACCAGCAATTCCTTGACGCCGCCGCGGACGAGCTTCTCGGCTTCGTTCAATACCTCGTCGATCGGCCGTGACACCAGGTCACCGCGCATCGACGGAATGATGCAGAAGCTGCAGCGGTGGTTGCAGCCTTCGGAAATCTTCAGGTAGGCATAGTGCTTGGGCGTCAGCTTCAAACCGTAGTCCGGCAACAGATCCACGAACGGATTGTGCTGCGGCGGCAATGCGAGATGCACCGCATCCATCACGCTTGCGTAATCCTGCGGGCCACTGATCGACAGTACCCCCGGATGCGCTTCGCGAATGATCTCGGCGCGCTTGCCCAGGCAACCCGTCACGATCACCTTGCCGTTTGCCGCCATCGCTTCGCCGATCGCATCCAGCGATTCCGCCACCGCGCTGTCGATGAAGCCGCAGGTGTTGACCACCACCACGTCGGCATCGTCATACGCCTGGACCAGGTCGTAGCCTTCACCCCGAAGCTGGGTGAGGATGCGCTCGGAATCGACCAAGGCCTTGGGACAGCCAAGACTGACGAAACCCACCTTTGGCTGTGACAGCGACATGTGCGACTACCGGGAAACGGGTTGCGATTGTACATCCCCGATGCCGGCGACCCTCGGCACACAACACACACCTGCAGCGCCAGAGACTGGCGCCGCAGGGAGATTTCCGCTTGCAAACTGGATCAGAACGCGAAGGGGATGCTGATCTTTGCCAGCAGGCGATCCTTTGTCCACGCACTTGGTGCGATGTCTTCGCTTGCACCCGACGTACCGGTATAACTCAACGAAATTTCCACCGGGCCCAAGGTCTTGCTGATGCCAAGCATGAAGTCGTCGTAGCTGTCGCCCGCGACGTCCTGCAGATCGTAGTGGCCAGCCGACGCATGCACGGTCCAACCGCTCTCGCCAATCGCCTTGTCCATGCCAAGCTGGTAATAGGTGGCGGCTTCACCACTCTTCACGTAGTCGTTGGCGTAGCCAAACCCGGCAAACCAGGTCTCGTCCAGGGTGAGTTTGCCCAGGTATTCGGTGTAATCGATCCCGTATCCGGGATTGGAGCCCGGATACGTGTATCGGTTCGCCATGAGATCAAGGTTGAGCCGGTCGGTCATGTCATGCGACCAGCCGACGTAAAAATCCATTTCGGTGGAAATGCCGTCACCCGGGTCATCGTAATTCACGCCGGACCCCCACAAACCGGCATAGAAGCCGCTCTCGTGCGACACCGAGGCACCAATCTGGAGCGCGGGCTTCTCATTGGTTTGCGAAATGCCGCGGAACATGTAGTCGCTGACCAGGTCGACGCTACCTTCGACCGACCAGGCACTCTCGGATGCCTCCGCCGATTCGGGTTCGGCCGCAGGAGCATCCTGGGCCAAGGCTGCCATCGGCGCGGACAACGCCAGCATGAGTGCGTATGCCAAACAATTGCTAGGTTTCATTAGAACTCCCTTCCCTTGTCTTGGTGATCTACCTGGTGAACTTTCAAGTGGGGCCGCACGAAATTGTCGCGACCAACGGGCCTACTGGATCCAGATGTTCTTGACGTTATGCATGTCTATCCTTGCTGCAGCGCAAGCTGGATGTCGCGCTGGCGACGCTTTTCTTCCCGTGCCATCAGCCACCACCCGATCAATGCCGCGATCGATACCGCCAGCACCATCAGCGTGGCCAATGCATTGATCTTCGGACTGAGGCCCAGCCGGACCGAGGAGAAGATCTTCATCGGCAACGTGGTGGAGCCGGGACCAGCGACGAAGCTGGCGATCACCACATCGTCCAGCGACAAGGTGAACGCGAGCAACCACCCCGACACCAGCGCTGGCGCGATGATCGGCAGGGTGATCAGGAAAAATACCTTGAGCCGGTTGGCGCCAAGGTCCATCGCGGCTTCCTCCAGCGACTTGTCCAATTCCTGCAGGCGCGATGACACGACCACGGTGACGAAGGCGATCGTGAACGTGACATGCGCCACCCAGATCGCCAGCATCCCCTTCGGTGCAATGCCGATCATCCCGCCCATCGACACCAGCATCAGCAGGATCGACAGGCCTATGATCACGTCCGGCATCACCAGTGGCGCCGTGATCAGTGCGCCAAACACGGTCTTCGACGGGAACCGCTGCATCCGCGTCATCACCAGCGCCGCCATGGTGCCGAAAACCACCGATGCGCACGCCGTCCAGAACGCGATCCGCAGACTGACCCAGGCGGCATCGAGCATTTGCCGGTCACGGATCAACTCGCCGTACCACTTGAAGGAAAACTTCGACCAGACCGACGCCAGTCTGGATTCGTTGAACGAGTAGATGACCAGGATCAGGATCGGCAGGTACAGGAACGCAAAGCCGAAGCCGAGCACGATCCAGTTGAAGGTGTTTTTCCCGCGCGAAAGGCTCATGCCAGGTTGCCCTCCATCTCCCGTTGCTGGACCCTGTTGAAGATCAGGATCGGGATCAACAGCAGCAGCAGCATCACGATTGCAACCGCGGACGCCACGGGCCAGTCGCGATTGTTGAAGAACTCACCCCACAGCACGCGGCCGATCATCAAGGTGCTCGGGCCGCCCAGCATTTCCGGGATCACGAACTCTCCGACTGCGGGGATCATGACCAGCATGCAGCCGGCGATGATGCCGGAGCGCGACATCGGCAGCGTGATCTTCAGGAATGCCTTCCATGGGCGCGCACCGAGGTCATAGGCCGCCTCGAGCAGGCGATGGTCGAACTTCAGCAAGTTGGCATACAGCGGCAGCACCATGAATGGCAGGTAGCAATAGACGATGCCGATGTAGGCCGCGAGTGGCGTGTACAGGATCTGCAAGGGCTGATCGATGATGTGCAACTTCATCAGCAATCCGTTGAGCAGGCCGTTGTTGTCGAGGATGCCGATCCAGGCATAGACGCGGATCAGGAACGATGTCCACGACGGCAGCACCACCAGCATCATCGCGATGTTGCGCGAGGCCGGCGCCAGCCCCGCGATGACGTAGGCCATCGGGTATCCGATCAGCAAGGCGATGAACGTCGAGATCGCCGCGATCTTGATCGAACTCATGTACGCCGCGACGTACTGGGAATCGGTGAACAGCGTCAGGTAGTTGGTCAGGTTCAGCTTCATCGTGACCGCGTTGTCCACGTACTCCATGACCGGCGTGTACGGCGGCATCGCGATGGCGAGCGTCGAGAACGAAATCTTGAGCACGATCAGGAACGGGATCGCGAAGAACACCAGCATCCACAGGTACGGCGCGGCGATCACCGCCCAGCGCGGGCCCGGGGTGATCCGCCGTGCGAAACGGAACAGACCGGACATGGCACTCATGACGACAGCACCACACCTTCATTCTCGCCCCATGACACCCAGACCTCATCGCCCCAGGTCATGCCTTCGCTCGCCCAGCGCGCCTGGTTTGCGAAATTGGCCAGCATGATGAAGCCACTCGGCAGGCGCACGTGGAACACCGAGTGGCTGCCGAAATAGGCGATGTCGTCGATCGTGCCACGTGCCTTGTTGTACGGTTGCGCGGGTTCGACCTTGGCGATCGACACCTTCTCCGGCCTGACCCCGAACGCCACTTCCTGCCCCTCGAACCCGGAGACGCCGTGGCCGATGTATATCTTGGATTCCAATGCCCTGGAACGAATGGTGACGTGCTCCGGATGGTCGTCCTCGATCTTGCCTTCCAGCATGTTGACCGAACCGATGAACTCGGCGGCAAAACGGCTGGTCGGCGATTCGTAGATTTCATCCGGGCTTGCAACCTGGCGGATGCGACCCTGGTCCATCAACGCGATGCGGGTAGCCATGGTCATGGCCTCTTCCTGGTCGTGGGTGACCATCACGCAGGTCACGCCGGACTTCTCGATGATGTTCACCAACTCCAGTTGCATCTGCGAACGCAGCTTCTTGTCGAGCGCACCCATCGGTTCATCGAGCAACAGCAATTTCGGCCCCTTGGCCAGCGAACGTGCCAACGCCACGCGCTGTTGCTGGCCGCCGGAAAGCTGGTGCGGCTTGCGTCTGGCCAGTTTCTCCAACTGCACCAGTGAGAGCATGTTCTCCACGCGCCGTGCGACCTCCGCCCTGGGCAAACCATCCTGCTTGAGGCCGAAGGCAATGTTCTGCTCCACCGTCATGTGCGGGAACAAGGCATAGGACTGGAACATCATGTTGATCGGCCGCTCGTACGGCGGCAGATCGTTCATCAGCTGGCCGTCCAGGTAGATCTTGCCCGTCGTGGGTTTCTCGAATCCGCCAAGGCAACGCAGCAAGGTCGACTTGCCGCACCCGGACCCGCCCAGCAATGCGAAGATTTCGCCCTTGCGGATCGACAGGTTGATGTCGTCAACGGCGACAAAACCATCGAACTCCTTGCGTACGTCCACCAGCTTGACGTATGTGTCCGCCCCACTGTCGGGCGCATTCGAATGGCCTGTGGCCTGACGGTTATCCATTGCTGCAAAGGCCATTCGCTTCCCCGCGGATCAAGTTGGAACATGGGACAAACCGGCGCAGGAGGCACGCTTCGCGGCGGTCATCCCCATGCAGTCTGGCAAACACCTGGGCGGGCGGATCACGCCCGCCCAGGCATGGTTCATTGCCCGGTCTTGAGCTGGGTCCAGATACGTGTGTACAGGCGGTCGGTATCCGGCGGCACGATGGCGAAGGTATAGAGCTTGGCGGCCACTTCAGGCGGCGGGTAGATCGTTGGGTCACCGGTGATATCCGGATTGATCAGCGCCTTGGATGCCGGGACGGCGTTGGGATAGTTGATGAAGTTCGAATTGCTGGCCATCACTTGCGGATCCAGCAGGTAGTTGATGAACATGTAGGCGTTTTCCGGGTGCTTGGCATCCTTGGGCATGGCCAGCATGTCGAACCATTGCGCCGCGCCTTCCTTCGGGATCGAGTAGGCGATGTGCACGCCATTCTTGGCTTCCTCTGCACGGTCACGGGCAATGATCACATCGCCCGACCACCCGACCACCAGGCACGTGCTGCCCTTGGCCATTGCATCGATGTATTGCGAAGAGTGGAAGTTGGTGATGTAGGGCCTGATGCTCTTCAGCAACGCGGCAGCCTTTTCTATGACGGCCGGGTCGCGGCTGTTGGGATCCTCGCCCAGGTAATTGAGCGCGGCCGGGATGATTTCCTGCGGCGTATCGAGCAGGGTCACGCCGCAATCCTTGAGCTTGGCGATGTTCTCCGGCTTGAACACCAGGTCCCAGCTGTTGGCGACGTCGGTGGTCCCGAATGCCGCCTTGATCTTGTCGATGTTGTAACCGATGCCAGTGGTGCCCCACATGTACGGTATGGCGTATTCGTTGCCCGGATCCTGCAAGGCGATTTTATTCATCATCTCCGGATCGAGGTTCTTGTAGTTCGGGATCCTGGACTTGTCGAGCTTGGCGAACACGCCAGCCTGGATCTGGCGACCCAGGAAGCTGAGCGAGGGCACCACGACGTCATAGCCACTGGAACCCGCGAGCAACTTGGCTTCCACCACCTCGTTGCTGTCGAACACGTCATAGGCGACCTTGATCCCGGTGTCCTTCTCGAAATTCGGGATGGTGTCTTCGCCGATGTAGTCCGACCAGTTGTAGACGTTGAGAACCTTCTCCTCGCCGGCCGGCGCCGCACCCGGGCCCGCATCGGCGGCAGCACCGGAAGGCTTTCCGCCACAGGCCGCCAGCAAGCACGCGGTGATGGACAGTCCAAGCAATTTCAGTTTCATGGTTTGCTCCCCTCGCCCAGTCGGGCATCGATGGTGGATGGATGGCAAGTCGCGACCGACAGATTGCCTCATTGCCTCATTGCCTTACTTTCCAATTGCGTCTGCGGTTTCATCGAGTGATTTCCAGCACTTCTCGAATAATTCGTCGACTTGCGCGCAGGTCAGGATCAATGGCGGCGAAAGCAGCATGGCATCGTAGGTGGCACGCAGGATCAAGCCGTTCTCCAATGCCTTGTCGCGACAGATTGCGCCGACCTTGCCGCGATCATCGTAGAACGCGCGCCGGTCCTTGTCCGGCACGAGTTCCAGCGCCCCGACCATGCCCACGATGCGTGCCTGGCCGACCAGGCGATGTTCGCCAAGCTGTTGCCAGCGTTCGGCCAGGTAAGGACCGATCTCGTTCCTGCAGGTGTCGACGATTTTTTCGTCCTGCAGGATGCGGATATTCTCGAGTGCCACTGCCGTGCACACCGGGTGCCCGGAATACGTGCAGCCGTGCGCCAGCTCCCCGCCCTGCTCCTTGAGCACGCCGGCAACGCGGTCATTGAACATTGCGGCACCCAACGGGATGTATCCGGAGGTAATGCCTTTCGCCAGGGTCATCACATCCGGGGTGAAGCCGAAATAATCGGAAGCGAACCATTCGCCGGTTCGCCCGAAACCGCAGATCACCTCGTCGGCGACCAGCAGCACATCGTACTTGCGGCAGATGCGCTCGATTTCCGGCCAGTAGCTCATCGGCGGGATGTAGACGCCGATCGCACCCATGACCGGCTCGCCGATGAACGCTGCCACGCGGTCCGGACCCAGCTCGAGGATCTTGTCCTCCAGCCGTTTCGCCGCAACCAGTCCGTACTCTTCTTCGGACAGGTCGCCACCGTCGATGAACCAGAACGGTGGATCGATGTGGTGGATGTCGGGAATGGGCAGCCCGCCCTGCTTGTGCATGCCAGCCATGCCGCCGAGGCTGGCACCAGCCATCGTGGTGCCGTGATAGCCGTTGTGGCGGCCGATGAAGATGTTCTTCCCGGGCTTGTCCTGGACCGCCCAGAAATGCCGCACCAGGCGAAGGATGGTGTCGTTGGCTTCGGAGCCTGAATTGGTGAAGAAGGCGTGATTGAGGTCTGCCGGCGTGATTTCGGCAAGCTTGGCGGCCAGCTTGATGGTGGGTTCGGTCGTGCACTGGAAGAAACTGTTGTAGTAGGCCAGTTGGGTCATTTGCCTGGCGGCAACTTCGCCCAATTCCTTGCGCCCGTAACCGATATTCACGCACCACAGTCCGGCGAAGGCATCGAGCAGCTTGTGACCTTCCGCATCCCATACATAGGCCCCCTCGCCGCGGGTCAGTATGCGCGTCCCCTTCCTGGCCAGCGCCGCGTTGTCGTTGAACGGGTGCAGGTGATGTGCAGCATCAAGGTGCTGCAGGGCATGGGTGTCCAGGTTGCTCATCGAGTGCTTGCTCCGGATGTTTTCATTGGCCTTGCGAACGCGAAACGTGCGCGCCGGGCGATGCGATGCGTCACACGTTCAGCAGCAGGAATTCCCGTTCCCACGAACTGATCACACGGAAGAACGTCTCGTACTCCTTGCGCTTCACCGAGATGTAAGCGCGCACGAAGCGCGGCCCCAGCATCTGCTGCAGCGGCTTGCAGGTCTCGATCAGATCCAGTGCCTGGCCTGGCGAGCGCGGCAACTCGAAGCCCATGTCCTGCGCACTGGATGTCAGTGGCGGCGTGGCCTTCAATCCTTCCTGGATGCCGAGCAGGCCGCACGCCAGCGTGGCCGCCATCGCCAGATAGGGGTTGGCATCGGAACCTGCGAAGCGGCTTTCCACACGCGTGTTCTCCGGCGTATCCATCGGCACGCGCAACCCGCAGGTCCGGTTGTCGTAGCCCCACTGCACGTTGATCGGCGCAACCTGGCCGAGCGCGAGGCGACGATACGAATTCACGTTCGGCCCGAAGAATGCCATTGCTGCCGGCGCGTATTTCTGCAGGCCGGCAAGGTACTGGTCGAAGATCCTGTTCGGTTTGTCGGCATGCTTGCCTGCGAAGACGTTCAGACCGGTGCGCCTGTCCAGCAAGCTCTGGTGGATGTGCATCGCGCTGCCCGGCTCGTTCTCCATCGGCTTGGCCAGGAAGGTGGCGAACACCCCGTGACGCATCGCGGCCTCACGCATCGTGCGCTTGAACAGGAATACCTGGTCGGCGCGCGAAAGCGCATCGGCATGCAGGAAATTGATCTCCAGCTGCGCAGCGCCGGATTCGTGGATCAGCGTGTCCACGTCCAGTTTCATGGACTCGCAGTAGTCGTACATCAGGTCGAGGATCGGATCGAACTCGTTGACCGCATCGATCGAATACGACTGGCGCGCGGTTTCCAGGGCGACCTGATCGGCCTGCTGGAGGCAGCAACGGGAAATCAGGATCGGTGTTCTTCTGCACGAGGAAGAATTCGACCTCGGGCGCGACCACTGGCTGCAGGCCGGCTTCCTCGTAGGCGGCCAGCACGCGCCGCAACACGTTGCGCGGTGCCAGATCGTGCGGCCGACCGTCCTTGGTGTAGCAGTCGTGGATGATCTGCGCAGTGGGATCGGTCGCCCACGGCACCATGCACACGGTGTCGGGATCCGGCCTCAGGAACATGTCCGAATCGGAGGGACTGATCAGGTCGTAGTAGTCATCGGGATAATCACCCGTGACCGTTGTGGCGAAGATGCCCTCCGGCAACCGCGTGCCGTAGTCATGCGAGAACTTGTCTGCCGGAATGATCTTGCCGCGCGCACTGCCGGTGATGTCCGGCACCAGGCATTCCACTTCGGTGATGTGGCGATCCTTGAGCCAACGGCGCAGCGCATTCTCGGTCTGCGCTGGACTTTGCTTGCCTGCCTTTGCCGCAGCAGTCTTGGCAGCGTGCTTTCCCGTCGGCTTTCTTGCCGGCCTGGACGCCACTTGACCTTGCGGCTTTCGCGTCGCGGATGTCTTCGAAGGCGTCTTGGGTGGGCTCATGAACGGGTTTCTTCAAGTCTTGTGTGTTCAGCGGGCGCGATTCATCGCGCGTTGTCGGCATGCTGCGCCGAAGGCCTGGAAACTGCCCAGATAAAACGGGTTCTCGGTGACCCGCCACTCGGGGTGCCATTGCATCGCGAGCAGGAAACCGGGGCCGTCATGGCGGAAGGCTTCGATCAGGCCATCCTCCGCCACTGCCTCCACGATCAACCCGCCACCGAGCCTGTTGATGCCCTGGCCATGCAGCGAGTTCACCATCGCCGAATTGCCGCCTGCAATGCCGGCGAGGATGCCGCCCCCACTCAAGGTCACTGCATGGCTTGGGCCGTATTGGAGTTCCAACAGTTCGCTCGTGCCCTCGCGATGGTCTTGGAAGCCGGACTGCTCGTGCACCACCTGGTGCAAGGTGCCGCCGAAAGCGACATTCACTTCCTGCAGACCACGACACACCGCAAGTACAGGCACACCCATTTCAACCGCCAACGGGATCAACGCAAGGTTGGTGGCATCACGCGCCGGATCGTGCAAATTGCCTTCATAACTCGGCTCGTTGCCGTAATGATGCGGCTCGATATTGCTGGGCGATCCCGTCAGCAACAGGCCATCCATGCGTTCCAGTACTTGCCGCAGTGGCAGTGACGGCACCAGGTTCGGGATCAGCAGGGGGATGCAACCTGCACCATCCACCACTGCACGCACGTATTTCTCGCCAGCCGCCAGGAACGGATGGACACCAATCAACTTCCGGTCTGTCGGCATGCCGACCAGTGGTAAACCGGCCATCTTGGGGAGCGCTCGTTCGGGTTGAAAGCAACTTACCTCGGCTGTTAAATTTCTGCAACACACGCCTTGAAATTGTCGAATAAATTCCGTTATTGCTGCAATGCAGCGCGGTTTTACTGATTTCATGGGGAGTGCGTTCTGAAAACTTGTTGAGTATTCTTTACGCTTGAGGCCCTGCTAAGCTCACCGCCGACGTCCAAACATGACTTGTAATCCCATGCCCATTCCCGACCACGATGCCATCGCGCTATCTCGCGTTCCCGACTGCGAAATGGTCGACTTGCTGCTGCCGGACATGAATGGCCTGCTGCGCGGCAAGCGCGTCAGCCGCGATGCACTCGAGAAGGTCTACACCGACGGCGTGTGCCTGCCGATGTCCCTGATCGCCACCGACATCACCGGCAACACCGTCGAGGAAACAGGGCTTGGCTACGACATCGGTGACGAGGATCGCATCTGTCGCCCGGTGCCTGGCTCGCTGCGACCGGTGCCATGGACGCCACGACCGATGGCGCAGGTCCTGTTGTCGATGGAGGATGCGCAAGGCGGCGTGTTCGAGGCCAACCCGCGCCAGGTCCTTCGCTGCGTGCTGGACCGCTACGCGGCGCTGGGCCTCAAGCCCGTGATCGCGGTGGAACTGGAGTTCTACCTGCTCGACCGCGAAGCCGACAAGGACGGTCGTCCGCAGACCACGATCAACCCGGTCACCGGCATCCGCAACACGAGCACGCAGGTCTACTACATGGAAGACCTGAATGACTACCGCGCATTCACCGACGCGGTGGCCGTGGCGTGTGCCGTGCAGGACATTCCTGCCGATACCGCAGTCGCCGAATACGCGCCGGGCCAGTTCGAAATCAACTTGAAGCATCGTGACGACGCCATGCTGGCCTGTGACGATGCCATCTACCTGAAGCGCGCAATCAAGGCCATCGCCCAGCAGCAGGGCATGCAGGCCAGCTTCATGGCCAAGCCCTTCGTCGAGCAAGCCGGCAGCGGCATGCATATCCATGCCAGCGTCCTGGACGGGGCCGGCAACAACATCTTCGCCTCCACGCCGGACGCGCCTGCCGACACCCTGCGCCATGCGATCGGCGGCCTGCAGCGCAGCGCCCGCGACTGCCTGTTGCTGTTTGCCCCGCACGCCAACAGCTACCGCCGCTTCGTGCTCAATGCCTTCGTGCCGCTCAACGATTGCTGGGGCTACAACAACCGCACCGTGGCCATGCGCGTGCCGCACAGCGACGCCGGCAATACCCGCATCGAGCACCGCATCTCCGGTGCCGATGCCAACGTCTATCTGGTCACCGCCGCGGTGCTGGCTGGCATGTTGCATGGCATGCAACACCAGCATGATCCCGGTGCACCCATCGTCGGCAATGCCTACGATCAGACCGAAGTACGCACACCCTTCTGGCGTGATGCCATCACCGATTTCATGGCCAGCGATTTCATTGCCGAGCAATTCGGTGAACGGTTCCGCCACTACTTAGGCCAACAGAAGCTGAAGGAAATGCGCGAGTTCTACACCCAGGTCACGACGCTCGAATACGAATGGTATCTCCGCAGCGTTTGATGCTTGCTGCTTCTCGGTGAGAGAAGCTTCGCTCCTGCCTACCCGGAACGCACCGTGACTCCAGCATCCGCCTACCCACCCAGCTGGTATGCCGCCAGCGCCACCCCGTTGCCCGAGCAGCCGCCCCTGCAGGGCGCCATCGACGCCGACGTGGCCATCCTTGGTGCCGGTTACACGGGGCTGTTCGCGGCACTGGAACTGGCCGAAGCTGGCTACAAAGTGGTCATGCTCGAAGCCGAACGCATCGGCTGGGGTGCGTCGGGTCGCAATGGCGGCCAGGCCATCGTCGGCTACAGCTGCGGCGAGGCCAGGATCGAGGCCCTGGTCGGCATCGACGATGCGCGAAAACTGTTCGATTTCTCGCGCGAAAGCATGCGCATGCTGCGCGAGCGGATCGACAAGCATCATATCGCCTGCGATTGGCGTGACGGCCACGCCCAGGTCGCCATCAAGCCGCGCCATGTCGACGAATTGCAGGCGGCACGAGCGCATCTATCCAGCCAGTATGGTTACCAGACCGAGTGGTGGCCGCGCGAACAACTGCGTGAACAACTTGGCAGTGAACGCTATCGCGGCGCCCTGTATGACCCGGACAGCGGTCACTTGCATCCGCTCGAGTATGCATTGGGGTTGGCGCGCGCGGCGCAGGCGGCTGGCGTGCGTATCCACGAGCACTCGCGGGTCACCTCGCTGGTCCGCGGCGACAAGCCGATCCTCAAGACCGGACAGGGCCAGGTCCGCGCCACATTCGTGATCCTGGCCGGCAACGCCCTGCTCGGCAACGTGGCACCGGAACTCGAAGCACGGATGATGCCGGTCGGCACGTACATTGGTGCCACTCCGGTGCTGGGCGAACACCGCGCGCACGAGCTGATCCGCAACGACATGGCCGTCGCCGATACCAACTGGGCGCTGGATTACTTCCGTTTGAGCCGCGACCACCGGCTGTTGTTCGGAGGCCGTGCAAGCTATTCCGCGATGCCTCCGCCCAACCTGCGCCGGGTGATGACAAGCCGCATGCACCGCGTGTTCCCGCAACTGCGGGATGTCGGCATCGAATACCTGTGGGGCGGCCTGATCGACATCTCGCTCAACCGCGCCCCGCATTGGGGGCGGATCACGCCGAACGTCTACTTCGCACAGGGTTTCTCGGGCCACGGCGTTGCGGCAACGGGATTGGCCGGCAGGCTGATCGCCGAGGCGATCCGTGGCCAATCCGAACGCCTGGACCTGTTTGCGCAGATCCAGCACCACCCCTTCCCGGGTGGTCGCGCCCTGCGCACGCCGCTGCTGGTGGCGGCGATGGCCTGGTACAAGCTGCGCGATGCGTTGTGGTGAGGCGCCGCACGAGCCTCAACCTTCGAGGTTGATCCAGGTCGCCTTCATCTCCGTGTATTTGTCGAAGGCATGCAGCGACTTGTCACGGCCGTTGCCGGACTGTTTGTAACCACCAAACGGCGCGGTCATGTCGCCGCCGTCCCAGTAATTGACCCAGACGCTGCCGGCACGCAGCTTGCCTGCAACGCGATGCACACGGCTGATGTCGCGTGTCCACACCCCGGCCGCGAGACCGTATTCGGTGTCGTTGGCCATGCGCAGCACTTCGTCCTCGCTGTCGAAGCCGATCACCGACAATACCGGCCCGAAGATTTCCTCGCGCGAGATGGTGTGGTCATGGCCGACGTGGTCGAAAACGGTCGGTTCGAGGTAGCACCCCCCCGCCACGACATCCACGCGCTTGCCACCCAACACGAGCTTGGCGCCTTCTTCACTGCCCTTGGCGATGTAGTCGAGCACGCGCCGGGTGTGGCCCTCGTCAACCATTGAGCCCATCGGCGCGCCAGGTTCAAGCGGATGGCGCGGCTGCATCGCCTTGCCGGCTTCGACCACACGGGCGACGAAATCGTCCTTGATCGAACGCTCCACGAACAGGCGCGACGCTGCGGTGCAGACCTCGCCCTGGTTGTAGAAGATGCCACTGGCCGCGGCCTTCGCAGCCTGTGCAAGGTCCGGCGCATCGGCAAACACGATATTGGGGCTCTTGCCGCCGCATTCCATGTAGGCGCGTTTCAGGTTCGAGCGGCCGGCGCATTGCAGCAGGTGCTTGCCCACGCCGGTTGAGCCGGTGAATACGATGCCATCGACATCCATGTGCAGCGCAAGCGGCTCGCCGGCACCCTGGCCGAACCCGGGCACCACGTTCAGCACACCAGCCGGGATACCCGCTTCGATGGCCAGTTGTGCCAGTCGGATCGCGCTCAGCGGGGATTTTTCCGACGGCTTGAGCACTACCGAATTGCCCATCGCCAATGCCGGCGCGATCTTCCAGGTCGCCATCAGCAGCGGGAAGTTCCACGGCACGATCGCGCCGATCACGCCCAGGGGTTCACGGGTGATCAGGCCCAGCTCGCCAGGCCCGGTGGATGCGATCTCGCCATAGACCTTGTCCAGCGCCTCGCCCGTCCAGGCCATGCAGCGAATGGTCGCGGCCACGTCCACGTTGCGTGCATCGCTTACTGGCTTGCCCATGTCCAATGCTTCAAGCAAGGCCAACTCGTCAGCGTGTTGTTCAATCAGCTGTGCAAGCTTGAGCAGCACCTTCTTCCGATGCACCGGCTTGGCCGCCGACCAGTCACCAGCCTCGAAACTCCGCCGCGCGGCATGCACTGCACGTGCGATATCCTCGGCCTCGCATTCGGCGACCTTGCCGAGCACGCGCCCGTCGATCGGGCTGATGCAGTCAAACGTCCTGCCACTGGCGGCATCGACGTATTGCCCGTCGATGAAGGCGCGGGTGGTGATGTGCAATGTGCCTGCGAGTGCGCGCCAGGTCTCGAAGGTGTGGGGTGCGTTCATGGCATCTCCGGAAAAACGGGCTGGTGCCTTGCCCCCATCCGGGGAAGGCGAAGCAGGGTCAGAACGTCGCTGGCGTATTCGCGCTGACGATGATCGCGTCGACAGCACCGATGTTGCGGAAGCGGTGCGGGATATGGCTTTCGAAATAATAGGCATCGCCAGGGCCAAGCATGCGGACCTTGTCGCCCACCGTGACTTCCACCTGGCCCTCGATCACCACGCCGCCCTCCTCGCCTTCATGCGACAACATGCCGTCGCCGGTGTCACTGCCGGGCAGCATGACCTCCCGCAGGAGGCACATCCGGCGTTGCGGGCGATGTTGGCCCACCAGGAAGTAATGGAACCCCTTGTGGCCAACGTCTGGAAGCTCGTCTGCACTGTAGAACGGATCATCCAGAAGACCGACATCCAGCTCCAGGGTAAAGAAATCGGCCAGGGAAATCGGGATGCCGTCCAGCACTTTCTTCAGTGAACTCACCGACGGGCTGACCTTGTTCTGCTCGATCAGTGAAATGGTGCTGTTGGTCACCGCTACCCGCTTCGCCAACTCGCGCTGACTCAGCCCTTTTGATTTCCTCACAAGCTGCAGGCGTGCGCCGATATCCATTCAAAACCTTTTCGAAGTGATTCCACTGTTGCCGGATACTTTACACAGCACCCGTAATGTCGCGTGAATCTCATCAAAATTGCCAGATATTGTAAAGTTTTTTCAACGCGCTAAGCTGTACGCATCGCCTTGAATTTCTGGCCGGAATCCGTCCTCATGAACACCCTTCACCCCGCCAAGCGCTACGAACCGACCCAGGCGACCCAGGCACCTGAAGCGATGGACGCCTTCTGGATGCCGTTCTCGGCCAACCGTCAGTTCAAGGCCGCGCCACGCCTGCTGGCGAGTGCCTCGGGCATGTACTACCACGACGTCGAAGGCCGCGAGATCCTCGACGCGACCGCCGGCCTCTGGTGCTGCAATGCCGGCCACGCCCGCACGCGCATCGTGGAAGCGGTACAGAAACAGATCGCGACCATGGATTTCGCGCCGTCGTTCCAGATGGGTCACCCGTTGCCCTTCATGCTGGCAGAGCGTCTGGCGGCGCTTGCACCGGAAGGCATCAGCAAGGTGTTCTTCACCAACTCCGGTTCCGAAGCGGTCGACACCGCGCTCAAGATCGCCCTGGCTTACCATCGCGCACGTGGCGAAGGTGGCCGCACGCGGCTGATCGGCCGCGAGAAGGGCTACCACGGCGTCGGCTTCGGTGGCATCTCGGTCGGCGGCCTTGCAAACAACCGCAAGTGGTATGGCGCACAACTGCCGTTCGTCGACCACATCCGGCATACGCTGGACATCGAGCGCAATGCCTTCAGCCGGGGCTTGCCGGCTTACGGCATCGAACTCGCGGAAGACCTCGAACGCATGGTGGCCTTGCACGACGCGTCCACCATTGCGGCGGTCATCATCGAGCCCATCGCGGGCTCCGCCGGGGTGGTGCTGCCGCCAGAGGGCTACCTGCAGCGCATCCGCCAGATCTGCGACAAGCACGGCATCCTGCTGATCCTGGACGAGGTCATCACCGGTTTCGGCCGTGTCGGCAAGGCCTTCGCAGCACAACGCTTCGGGGTGACGCCCGACCTGATCACCTGCGCCAAGGGCTTGTCCAACGGCTGCGTGCCGATGGGCGCGGTGCTGGTGTCCGATGCGGTGCAGGACGCCTTCATGCAAGGCCCGGAAAACGCCATCGACCTGTTCCATGGGTATACCTACTCAGGGCACCCACTGGCCTGCGCCGCCGCACTGGCCACGCTGGACACCTATGAAGAAGAAGGCCTGTTCGAGAAGGCCATCGAACTCGGCGAGGATTGGCAGGAGGCGATCCATGCGCTGAAGGACCTGCCGAATGTCGTCGACATCCGCAATTACGGCCTGATCGGCGCTATCGAACTTGCACCGCGCCCGGGTGCACCCGGCGCACGGGCCTATGAGGTGTTCACCCGCTGCTTCCACGAGAAAGGGCTGCTGATCCGCGTCACCGGCGACGTGATCGCGCTGTCACCGCCGCTGATCCTGGAACGCAGCCACATCGATCGCATCTTCCAGACGCTTGCGGATGTGATCCGCGAAACGGTCTGATACTCCCCCCACTCCCAAACGCGAAACGAAACCCATGCTCATCGGCGTCCCCAAGGAAATCAAGAACCACGAGTACCGGATCGGCCTGACCCCTGCCGGTGCCCGCGAACTCTGCCACTACGGCCACCAGGTGATGGTCCAGCGCGATGGCGGCAAGGCCATCGGCCTGACCGACGAGATGTACGCCAAGGCCGGCGCGGAAATCGTCGCCAGCGCCGAGGAAATCTTCAGGCGTGCCGACATGATCATCAAGGTCAAGGAACCGCAGCCGCTCGAATGCGCGATGTTGCGCGAAGGCCAGGTGCTCTACACGTACCTGCACCTTGCGCCCGACCCGGAGCAAACAAAGGCCCTGCTGAAGTCCGGTGCCACCTGCATTGCCTACGAAACCGTCACCGACCGCAAGGGCGGCCTGCCGCTGTTGGCGCCAATGAGCGAAGTTGCTGGCCGCATGTCGATACAGGCCGGCGCGCATGCACTGGAGAAAGCCCAGGGTGGCTCCGGCGTGCTGATGGGTGGCGTGCCGGGGGTGAAGCCGGCTGAAGTGCTGGTGATCGGTGGCGGCGTGGTCGGCATCAATGCCGCACGCATGGCCATGGGCATGAATGCCCGCGTCACCATCCTGGATCGCTCGCTGGATCGCCTGCGCTACCTGGACGAGGTGTATGGCCACCAATTGACCACCATCTACTCCACGCACGATGCCATCGAGGAGCGCCTGCCGGAGACCGACCTGGTGATCGGCGCGGTACTCATCCCGGGGGCAGCGGCGCCGAAGCTCATCGCGCGCGAACAGCTGAAGCTCATGCAACCTGGCTCGGTGCTGGTGGATGTCGCGATCGACCAGGGTGGCTGCTTCGAAACCAGCAAGGCAACCACCCACCAGAACCCGACCTACGAGGTCGACGGCATCATCCACTACTGCGTGGCCAACATGCCCGGCGGCGTGGCCCGCACATCCACCTTTGCCCTGACCAACGCGACCCTGCCCTTCGCCTTGCAACTGGCCAACAAGGGCGCCAAGGCTGCGATGCTGGCGGACGAACACCTGCGCAATGGCCTCAATGTCCATGCCGGCAAGATCACCTACAAGGCGGTGGCGGATGACCTCGGCTACGACTACGTGCCAGCGGCGCAGGCACTGGGCTGATACCTGGCGTCACCCCTTCACCAGGCATGCGATGCGACATGGGCGTTGCCCTTGCCGCACCACGCCTTGAAGACGGCAGTACCGACATCGTTCCACCCCGAGCATTCGCCAGACTGGAATACAACGAGCAACGGCGCGCCATGACCAGAACCCTGCCCCACTTCATCAACGGCCAGTCGGCAACCGGCGACAGCAGCCGCCATGCCGATGTCTTCGACCCTGCCACCGGCGAGGTTGCTGCACGCGTGCCGTTGGCATCGGCAGGGGACGTCGATGCCGCCATTCAAGCCGCTGCCGCTGCGTTTCCCGGCTGGTCCGCGACCACGCCGCTCAATCGCGCACGGGTGATGTTCCGCTTCAAGGCATTGCTGGAACAGCATGCCGACGCGCTCGCCGCGATCATCACCAGCGAACACGGCAAGGTACGATCCGACGCGCGTGGTGAGGTCACGCGTGGAATGGAAGTGGTGGAATTCGCTTGCGGCATGCCGCACTTGCTCAAGGGCGAGCACTCGATGGACGTCGGGCGCGATGTCGATTCCTGGAGTGAATACGCGCCATTGGGCGTGGTCGCCGGCATCACCCCGTTCAACTTCCCGGTGATGGTGCCGTTGTGGATGTTCCCGGTCGCCCTGGCCTGCGGCAATACCTTCGTCCTCAAGCCGTCCGAGCGCGACCCGTCCGCGTCATTGTTCATGGCCGAATTGCTCAAGCAGGCCGGCCTGCCGGACGGTGTGTTCAACGTCGTCCATGGCGACAAACTGGCCGTCGATGCGTTGCTTGACGACCCGCGCGTACAGGCCATCAGCTTCGTCGGCTCCACGCCGATCGCCGAATACATCTACGCCCGCGGCAGTGCCAACGGCAAGCGTGTGCAGGCGCTGGGCGGCGCCAAGAACCACATGGTGGTGCTGCCGGACGCCGACATCGACGGCGTGGTCTCCGCTTTGCTGGGCGCAGGTTACGGCTCGGCAGGCGAGCGCTGCATGGCGATCTCGGTGGCAGTCTGCGTGGGCGATGCCACTGCCGATGCACTGGTCGAGAAGCTCGCACCGAAAGTCGCAGCCCTGAAGATCGGCCCCGGCTGCCTGGATCCGGAGATGGGCCCGCTGGTGACCGCCGCACATCGCGACAAGGTGCGTGGCTACGTGGACGCTGGCGTGGCCGAAGGTGCCACCCTCGTCGTCGACGGCCGCGGACATGTCGTCATCGACCATGACGAGGGGTTTTTCCTTGGCGGCTGCCTGTTCGACCACGTCACGCCCGAAATGCGCATTTATCGCGAGGAAATCTTCGGCCCCGTCCTGTGCCTGCTGCGAACAGCGGATTTCGAGAGCGCGCTGACGCTGGTCAACGAACACGAGTACGGAAACGGCACCGCGATCTTCACCCGCGATGGCGGTGCCGCGCGCGAATTCGCGCATCGCGTGCAAGCCGGCATGGTCGGCATCAACGTGCCGATCCCGGTGCCGATGGCATTCCACAGCTTCGGTGGCTGGAAGCGTTCGATCTTCGGCCCGCTGCACGTGCATGGGCCCGACGGCGTGCGCTTCTACACGCGTCTGAAGACGATTACCGCACGTTGGCCGGAAGATGCCCGGCATGCGGAATTCGTGATGCCGACGATGAAATAACCCGTTCTTGCAACAGCCAGCAGGCACCGGGAACCATCCCGTGATCCCCGTGCATCTTCCCCAGGCTGCAGCAGGCGTACCATCGATGACTCTGCAGAGGAGCGCGCGATGGGCGAATGGATCTCCCTGGACACCCCGACCAGCCGTATCCGTGGCTGGCGTGCAGACCCCACGATCCCGCCACGTGGCGGGCTGGTCGTGGTGCAGGAAATCTTCGGGGTCAACAGCCATGCGGTGCCTGCATCCCGCACATTGAGAGACCCCACATGAGCCGTCATTCGCACGCTTCCACGCATTTCGAATTGCACCCGCAACTGGCCGAAGACACCGTGCCCATCATCGAGCTGGCGTTGTGCGAAGTACGCCTGATGGACGATGCCAACCATCCGTGGCTGGTGCTGGTGCCACGGGTCGCGGACGTGACCGAATTGATCGACCTCGATGCCGCGCAGCGCACGCAACTGACTGCAGAGATCGATGCCACCGCGCGCGCACTCAAGACTCTATTCAAGCCGGACAAGCTCAATGTTGCCGCGCTCGGCAACCTGGTTCCGCAATTGCATGTCCACGTGATCGCGCGCTTCCGCAACGACATCGCCTGGCCACGCCCAGTCTGGGGCGCAGCGAACGCACGGCCATATGCACCGGAAGAGTTGATCGAACGGGTGAATGTGCTGCGCGAAGCGCTCAGCCAAACCTGAGTCGGGCCACGCCTGAGCCGATCACGTCTTCGGCAGGGTGACCCCGGTCTGCCCCTGGTACTTGCCGCCGCGGTCCTTGTAGGAGGTCTCGCAGACGTCGTCGGCATCTGCCTGGAAAAACAGCATCTGCGCCACCCCTTCGTTGGCGTAGATGCGCGCCGGCAAGGGCGTGGTATTGGAAAATTCGAGGGTTACGTGGCCTTCCCACTCCGGTTCCAGCGGCGTGACATTGACGATGATCCCGCAGCGCGCGTAGGTGCTCTTGCCCAGGCACACCACCAGGGTGTCGCGCGGGATGCGGAAAAACTCGACTGTCCGCGCCAGTGCAAAGGAATTCGGCGGGATGATGCATTCGTCCGCCTCGATGTCCACGAAACTCTTCGGGTCGAAGTGCTTGGGATCGACGATGGTCGAGTTGATGTTGGTGAACACCTTGAACTCGCGCGAGCAACGCACGTCGTAGCCATAGCTCGAGGTGCCGTAGCTGACGATGCGGCGGCCATCAACCTGCTTGACCTGACCGGGTTCGAACGGATCGATCATGCCCCGCTGCTCGGCCATGCGGCGGATCCAGCGGTCGCTCTTGATGCTCATGCAGGCTCGTGATGGTTCGGGTGAGTCCGCGATTCTACGGCGTTGCGCGCCGGGCTTGGGCGCCAGTGCTCAGCCGCCCAGCAACGAAGCCATGATCGAGCTGCGGACTTTTGGTCTCTGGTCGAGTGCTTCCAGCAGCGCCCTGGCGGTCGCGCGATAAGCCTTCGCAGCGCTGGAATCAGGCTGCGCAACGACAATCGGCACCCCTCCATCACCCTGCTCGCGAATGCCGATTTCCAGCGGCAGCGAACCGAGCACAGGGACGTCGTACTGGCTCGACATCTTTTGCGCGCCGCCCTGGCCGAAGATGTGTTCGGCATGGCCACACTGCGTGCACACGTGCACGGCCATGTTTTCGACAAGGCCCAGGGTGGCGATGCCGAGCTTCTCGAACATCTTCAGCGCCTTGCGCGCATCCAGGGTGGCGATGTCCTGTGGCGTGGTCACGATCACCGCGCCGGCGACCGGGATTTTCTGGGCCATGGTCAGCTGGATGTCACCGGTGCCCGGTGGCAGGTCGACCACCAATACATCCAGGTCACCCCAGCGGGTTTCGTTGAGCAGTTGGGTCAACGCCGAGGTCGCCATTGGCCCGCGCCAGATCATCGGCGTGTCCTGGTCGACCAGCAGGCCGATCGACATCGCCTCGATCCCGTGCGCGCGCAGCGGCTCGATGGTCTTCCCATCCGGACTATCCGGGCGGCCCGACAGGCCCAGCATCATCGGAACACTGGGGCCGTAGACATCGGCATCCAGCACGCCAACCGCAAGTCCTTCTGCCGCCAGCGCCAGCGCCAGGTTGACCGCGGTGGTGGACTTGCCGACCCCGCCCTTGCCGGAACCCACGGCGATGATGTTGCGGACATTGGCCAAGGGCTTGAGTTCGCCCTGGACGGCGTGGGGGGCTAGACGAGACATGGATTGGATCCGCAGCTTGGTGTGCGAAGTCTAACGGCTGGGCGGTAAATGAACCGTTCATGAGATTCCACCCAATGCACGCCGAATGCATCGCCCTGCAATGCTCCATACCGGTGCGAATGGGGTATAAAACACGAGTCGGCCGCCGTCGCGTCCACTTATTTCCCTGGGAGGGACACCATATGCGCAAGATCATCCTCACCGCAGTTGTCGCAGCACTCGCATCGATCAGCTTTACTGCGTCAGCGCAGGACCACACTTCTCCGATCGGCAAATGGAAGACGCTGGACGACGAAACCGGCAAGGCCATGACCCTCACCGAGGTGTACGAGGCCAAGAACGGCACGCTTGCGGCCAAGATCGTCGAAAATCTTGGCCTACCGGCCACCTGTGATGAGTGCAGCGGCACCAATAAAGGCAAGCCCTTCGTAGGCATCGTCACCTTGTGGAACATGAAGGCCAACAAGGATGGCACCTGGGGCGGCGGCAATGGCTATAAGCCATCCGAGGACAAAAGCTTCAAGGCCAAGAGCATCAAGCTGGTTGATGGTGGAAACAAGCTGGAGGTCACCGGCTGCAAGTCGATCTTCTGCAAGACTGCCACCTGGGTGCGCGCGAACTGAACCTGTTGACGTGAATTGCTCCGATTGAAACCACGAAACGGCCCGCCAGCGGGCCGTTTCCCTGCCTGGACGAGGAACGGCACATGCGCGTCATCACCTTGATCGCCCTGCTCGCATTGCCCGCATTGCCGATACTGTCCGCGCACGCGCAACAAGCAGCGACCGGCCATTGGACGACCATCGACGACGCAACTGGCAAGCCCAAGTCGGTTGTCGAGATCTATCAGGCGAGGGATGGCAGTTTCGCTGGCCGGGTGACGGAGATCCTGGATACCAAGGATGGCCCGGATCCGCAGTGCGACAAGTGCAGTGGCCCGAACAAGGACAAGCCGATCAAGGGCATGGTGATCCTGTGGGGACTCAAGCCCAACGGCGCAGGTCATTGGAGTGGTGGACGCGTGCTGGATCCGGAGAACGGCAAAACCTACAAGTCCAAGCTCGAACTGCTCGATGGCGGTCGCAAGCTGGGCATGTCCGGTTGCATTGCTTTCTTCTGCCGGCAGCAAGTCTGGATCCGCCAATAGCCGCCATCGCTGTCGGGCACCACGCACCATCCTGAAACCCCGGCAATGCCGGGGTTTATTGTTCAAGGTGCTGTTTTGCATGCGGAAGGTTGTCCGAACCTGAACGTACGGTTACTATCGGTAGGGTAGGAGAACCCTCGCGCGCTACCTCATGCCCCTGAACAAGGACTTTCTATGCCTATTCGCAAGCCGCCTTCCCGAAGCCCCCTCGCCCTCGCCCTTGCCACCGCCCTGCTGGTCACCAGCGGCGTCGCCATGGCCCAGAGCACGACCATCAATCAGGATCAGGAGGATCAGCAAAGCGCCACTCAGGGCAAGAAACCAGGTTCCAGCGAGGACACCAAGAACCTCGGCAAGATCGTCGTCACCGGCTCGCTTATTCCGCAGACCGAGATCGAAGACCTTTGTCCCGATCACCATCATCACGGCCGAGGACATCCAGTCCCGCGGTCACAACAGCATGGCCGAGGTGCTGCAGAAGTCCTCGTTCGCGACCGGCGGCGTGCAGGGTGCACAAAGCTCCGCCTCCTTCACTCAGGGCGCTGAGACAGTCAGCCTGTTTGGACTGCCGCCTGGATACGTGAAGTACCTGATTGATGGCCGGCCAATGTCCAACTACCCGGCGCTGTACAACGGCAGCGATGCCTTCAACAATATTTCGGGAATCCCGATCGACATGGTCGATCGGATCGAGATCCTCCCCGGCGGTCAGTCTTCGATCTATGGCTCCGATGCCATCGCCGGCGTGATCAACGTCATCCTGAAGAAGCAGATGGATGGTGCCGCGATCAGCGTGCGTGGCGGAGCCCACAGCGAGGGCGGCGGATCCAGCGTCCGCGCCACCGTTTCCAACGGCTTCACCTCCGCTGACGGCCGACTGAGCGTGCTGGCCGGCCTGCAATACGAGGACCGCAATCCGATCTGGGGTCACCAGCGCGACCTCACCAGCCAGTTCAACCAGAATGGATACAGCCCGCAGCTGGCCAGCCGCGACTTCCTAGTGTATGGCCCGTTCAGCAGCTATCGCTTCATGGACCCGTCCAGCTGTGCCAACGTGGACCATATGTTCGATGGCGGCGCGGGCCTGCAAACCCGCCCGGGCTTCGGCGACGAGAACTACTGCGGCTCGATGAACAGCCCGGGTTACCGGACCCTTCTCAACGGCAAGGAATCGGGCCAGGCGTACGTCAACGCCACCTTCGCCATCAGCGACAACGCGTCGTTGTACGGCAACGTGCTCTACAGTGACGAGGAGGTGAAGTACCACGTCGGTTCCAACTACACGTGGTGGGGCACCGGCGTGAAATGGGGCTACTTCTTTGACCCGCGAATGACCGACTTCGGCGTGCGCGACGTCTACGGCGGCTACTTCTGCGACGCTGGCCCGGGCTACGATGCCTGCGTGGCTTCGCTGCCGCCCGGTGACATCGTGAACCTGCAACGCGCCTTCGCACCCGAGGACATGGGTCCGGAAGGGTTCGGCAGCACCATGAGCACCGACAAGAGCAAGGCCCTGCGCGCGAGCTTCGGCATTGAGGGCACCATCGGCCAGTCCTCCTGGGACTATGACGTTGGCGTCACCTATTCCGATTCCAAACTTGATTCCGCTTCGTGGGTACGCTGGGCGGACAAGATGGACGCGTATTTCAAGCGCACCGTCCTTGGTCCGCAGCAGGGCTACGATCCGTATTTCGGCTATGCCGTGTATACGCCGGACTACAGCAAATTCTACCAGCCCATCAGCACCGCAGATTTCTGGGCAATGAGTGGTTTCGCAACCACTACCGCCAAGACCAGCGACACCATGGTGCGCGCCCAACTGGTGAACGGCAGCCTGTTCAGCCTGCCCGGCGGCGACGCGGGCATCGCGCTGGTTGGCGAGTGGGGACAGCAGGAATGGCGCTACACACCAGACCCGGGCTTTCTCAACGGCGACATCTGGGGCCAGACCGACGTTCAGGGTGGCGGCAAGCGTGACCGTTATGCATTCACTTCAGAACTGCGCATGCCATTGCTGAAGCAACTCACCGCAAGCGTCTCCGGTCGCTTCGACAGCTACAAGGCCAGTGGCCGCACGATCGACAAGCCGACCTACAGTGCCGGCCTCGAATTCCGACCGATGGAGACACTGTTGATCCGCGGCAAGTACGGCACCGCGTTCCGCGCGCCCACCCTGGCCGACCTGTACCAAGGCGAGAGCGGCTTCTACACCAGCGTGGTGGATTATTACGGGTGCTCGCAGGCAGGTTACGGGCCAGAGGATGTCGACAACTGCCCGGCTCGCCTGTCCAGCCGCCAGGTGTTCGGCACCCAATCCGGCAGCATTGACCTGCAGCCGATCAATGCGGACGTGTGGAGCGCAGGCTTCGTCTGGGCGCCGATCGCACAGATGGCCTTGACCGTGGATTACCACAATTGGGACATTTCTGACGAGGTCACCACCCAGAGCGCCAACGGGTTGATGTTGCAGGAATACCGCTGCCGCACGGGCGTGGACGACATCGCCTCACAGTTGTGCGTGAATGCCCTGGCGCAGATCACCCGCAACGCCACTGGCCAGGTCACCGAGATCTTCACTCCGAAGATCAACGTTTCCAATCAGCGGCTGGAAGCAGTCACCGCGTCCTTCAATTATGGCTTCGCGATTGGTCGCTATGGAGACCTCAACCTGCGCAGCAGCTATACGCAGAATCTCAGCCATGAGTACCAGCAGTACCCCGAAGACCCGATCATCGACCTGCTGAACGATCCCTACTGGAGTTCGGATCCGAAGCGGAAGGCCGAAGCGTCGCTGACCTGGCGCCGTGGCGACTGGGCGTCGACCGTGTATGCCAACTGGCGCGACAAGACGCCAAACTACCGTGCGTGGATCTCCACCACTGGTTACGATGCACCACTTGCCGGCAAATTGGGGTCGACCACGACCTACAACTGGAGTCTGGCCTACAACCCCACGCCAGGCATCGATCTCTCGCTGATGGTCAACAATGTCTTCGACAAGATGCCGCCGTACGATGCAACCTACTCCGGCTCCTCGGGCGCGCCGTTCAACAGTTACAACTTCGACGTCTACGGCCGTGCCATCTATTTGGAGATGCGTTACAACTTCGGACAGATGAAGCGCTGATCACGGCAGAAAATGGCTCCACCACGACCCCGCCGCAAGGCGGGGTTCGTGTTTGTGGAGTCGCGTGCCACCACGGCGGCGGCACGTCGACTTACTCCATCGGCAGCCCGCCCTCGCGCAACAGGGTGCGCAGCCCATCCAGCCGACTGCCGTAGCGACGCCAGCGACCGCTCGATCGCCGATGCAGGCCTTCCCGCACCTGCACCAGGCTGGCGGTGGCGACCGGCGCAGCGTTTTCCTCGAATCGCAGGCACGCATCGTCCCACGACAATCCACAGAACCCGAGCAGGCGACGGGTCTGGTCCTCCTGATGGCTGATCAGCGCGTCGTAATCGACCTCCAGGATGCGATCAGGCATGAGCGTGCGCCAGTGCCGCATCAGGCGGTCGAACCAGAGGTAATAGCGGCCTGTATCCAGCAGGTCGTACGAGTAGGCGTAATACGGGTTGCCAGGTGCGAACAGTTGCCTGAAGTTGCTCAGGCAGGTGTCCACCGGATCGCGCCGCAGGCAGACAATGCGTGCATTTGGCAATGCACGCGCAATGAACCCGGCATACAGGAAATTGTGCGGCAGCTTGTCGACGAAATGGGCGACATGACCCGTGCCAGGACGCGTGCTTTCGATGTAGGCTCGCCCCAGTTCTTGGCAATCGACCTGCAGGCCCTTGCCAATGGTGTCGGGATCCAGCAATGCCGGCGTCCGGCTACCGGACATGCGCTTGAGCAAGACACCGAAGTTCTGCAATTCCCCGGCGGAGTGCACTGCAGGATGACTGGACAGGATGCGGTCGACCAGGGTCGTCCCACTTCGCGGCATGCCGATCACGAAGATCGGCTCGCGACTCGCGTCTCCGCCAGTCGCCACTTCGCGCACCTGGAATGCTTCGTGCAACGCCTCGAACAGGGCTTGCTCACGCGCAGGCTGGTAGCGCTCCAGGCGTCCACCTGCCGCCTTGCCTGCACTGAGGTGCGCGAACGCCTCGCCATACTCGCCGATGTCTTCCAGTTCCTTGGCCAACGCCAGATTCAGGTGCAGCGCCGCCTGCGGCTCCATGGCGGTTGTGGCCAGCAAGCTGCGAAGCCGCCCCAGGTGGTTGCACTCCGCGGTATTCGGGCGATGCTGCGACAGCGCCAGGTGGGCCTTCCAGTGATGCGGGTCGCGGGCGATGCATGCCTCGTATGCGCGCTCAGCCTCTTCGAGGCGACCGCTGAAGGCCAGCGAGATGGCAACGTTGAAGTGGTAGCTGGCAACCCCGGGCATGGACGCGACCGCGCCCGCGAATGCCTCGGCAGCCTCGGCGTGCGCATTGTTCTGGGTCAGTACAATGCCCACGGTATCCAGTGACATTGCATCCAGCCCTCCAAGGGCCAGCGCACGACGCGCCTCGCCCAGCGCTTCGCGCCCCATGAACACCGCGGAGAGTGCCGCTGCCGACTGCGCTGCATAGTCGGGTCGGGTCGGGCTGAGGCGGGTCGCCATCTGCAGGTGTTCGAGCGCAGGCCTGAAGTCACGCTCGCGCAATGCGGCAACCCCTGCGACGAAGTGCACGCCGGCATGCGAGGGCGCCACGGCAAGCAACCTTCCAGCAAGGTCGCGTGCTGCGTGCCACTGCCCGCTGTTGAGGGCATCCACAGCCCGTGCATAGAGCTGCCGCGGTTCGTGTTCCATGGCTCCATGGTACCGCGGGGCCTCATGCCTGCATGCGATAATCGCAAACCATTTCGCACCGATGCCCACGATGCCCCGCAACGCACTCGTCACCAATGCCCTGCCCTACGCCAACGGCCCGCTGCACCTTGGCCACCTGGTCGGGTACATCCAGGCCGACATCTGGGTGCGCGCGCGGCGGATGGCGGGTGGGACAGTGCATTTCGTTTGCGCCGATGACACCCACGGCACGCCGATCATGCTGGCGGCGGAGAAGGCCGGGGTAACGCCGGAAGCCTTCATCGCCAATATCCAGGCTGGCCACGAACAGGACTTCGCCGAGTTCGGCGTGGCATTCGATCATTACGACTCGACCAACTCATCGCGCAACCGCGCGATGACCGAGAGAATCTACGCCGCGCTGGACGCAGGCGGCCACATCGGGCGTCGGTCCGTGCAGCAGTTCTACGACCCGGGCAAGGGCATGTTCCTGCCTGATCGCTACGTCAGGGGTATTTGTCCGAAGTGCGAAACGCCGGACCAATATGGCGACAACTGCGAACACTGCGGCGCAACCTACGCGCCGACCGAACTCAAGGACCCGAAGTCGGTGGTGTCTGGTGCCACGCCCGAACTGCGCGATTCCGAGCATTTCTTCTTCGAAGTCGGCCGCTTCCAGGACTTCCTGCAGGAATGGATGCAAGGCGATGTCGCCGCGCCCGGGGTCAAGGCCAAGCTGCGCGAATGGCTGGATGCGGAAGGCGGACTGCGCGCGTGGGACATCTCGCGCGACGCACCGTATTTCGGTTTCCAGATCCCCGGTCAACCCGGCAAATTCTTCTACGTCTGGCTGGACGCGCCAATCGGTTACCTGTCCAGCTTCGAGGCCTTGTGCGAAGCACGCGGAATCGATTTCGACGAATACATGTGCGGTGGACAGCGAGGCCGAGCTGCACCACTTCATCGGCAAGGACATCGTCAATTTCCATGGCCTGTTCTGGCCGGCCGTATTGCACGGCGCGGGCTTTCGCGCACCGACCCGACTGCACGTCAACGGTTACCTGACCGTGGACGGCGCCAAGATGAGCAAGTCGCGCGGCACTTTCGTGATGGCACGTACCTATCTCGATGCCGGCCTGGCACCGGAAGCGCTGCGTTACTACTTCGCGACCAAAACCTCCGGCGGCGTCGATGACCTCGACCTCAACCTGGGCGACTTCGTGGCGCGCGTGAACAGCGACGTGGTCGGCAAGTTCGTGAACATCGCAAGTCGCTGCGCGAAATTGCTGGAAACTCATTTCGAAAATACGCTTTGGGCTGCGCCCTCCGGTACCAGCGAAGCCGAGGAACTCGGTGACATCTGGAAACAGCGCGTCGCCTTGCTCGGTAGCGTTGCTGCCCACACGCACAATCTGGCTGTCGAGTTGTATGCGGAGGACAACGCGGCTGCAGTTGCGCGCAATGCAATGACGGCGGCAGACCAGGTTAACGAATACATCGCGCAAACCGCCCCGTGGGCGCTAGCCAAGGAAGCAAGTCGCCGAACCGAGCTGCACATCGTCCTGAGTACCGCCTTGCAGGCATTTGCCGACATCACCGCGGTGCTGAAACCGATACTTCCTGCGACAGCCACCAAAGTAGAGCATTACCTTGGCGTGGATTTGACGCTAGACAAGCGTGTCGAACTCGAGGGTCGAACGCTGGCCAAACCTTACACACCCCTGTTCACCCGCATTGACCCCAAGCAGATTGAAGCCATGATCGACGCCAGCAAGGACACGCTCACACCCGCAACCGCCGCGCCGGCAGCTGCTGCCAGCAAACCAGCGTTGCCTGCAGCTGTTGAGACGAGCAAGCAGGCGGGCGAGTTCATCGGCATCGAGGATTTCAGCAAGCTCGACCTGCGCATCGGCAAAGTGCTCGAATGCGGCTTCGTCGAAGGCTCGGACAAGCTGCTGCGCTTCCTGCTGGATGCCGGCGAGCTTGGCCAGCGGCAGATCTTCTCCGGCATCCGCGCCAGCTACGCCGAGCCGGAAAAACTCGTGGGCCGCAACGTGGTGTTCATCGCCAACCTGGCGCCGCGCAAGATGCGCTTCGGCATCAGCGAAGGCATGATCCTGTCGGCCGGCTTCGATGGCGGTGGCTTGGCGCTGCTGGATGCCGATGCCGGCGCGCAACCGGGCATGCCGGTGAAGTGAGCGCACGCGCGCCGCCGGGATCAACCGAACTGGTCGAACGCCTCGACCGCATCCTGCCGCAGACCCAATGCGGACAATGCGGCCATGAAGGTTGCCGCCCGTATGCCGAAGCAATGGCCGCGGGAGCTGCAGGAATCGACCATTGCCCGCCGGGCGGCGATGCCGGGGCACGCGCCCTGGCGCATGTGCTGGGCGTGCCTGCCCTGCCCTACGACCGCAGTCGCGGCGAACAGCCGCCGCCACTGGTTGCAGTGATCGTGGAAGCGGACTGCATCGGCTGCACCAAATGCATCCAGGCCTGCCCGGTGGACGCGATCATCGGCGCCAGCAAGCACATGCACGTGGTGATCGAGTCACTGTGCACCGGTTGCGCACTGTGCGTGCCGCCCTGCCCGGTGGATTGCATCGTGATGCTCGCTCAGGGGGAGGACGCCTCGCAGGTATCGCAGATACGCTCGACCTTGTAGCCCTTCGCACGCAGTTTCTCGACCAGGCCATCCTGGCCCAGCAGATGCAGGCTGCCGACAACGACAAGCGTGTCGTCTTCGGCCGAGCCAGTCAGGCGCTTTTCCACCTGCGGCAGCCAGGAATCGTTGCGATCCACGTCGAGCAGCTTGTAGGACACCGGCGTCTTCGTCGCCATCTCGACACGCATCCCGTCATCGAGTTTCGCGTAATCACCCGCACGCCACCAGGCGTGCATGTCCTGCATCTGCTTCGTTGCCTTCATCGGATCATCGAGGAATTCGTCCAGGCCCCTTGCCTGCTCGTCATAGGGCACCGAATCCAGCGCCCGCAGTTGTGCATCGACCGTTTCAAGCCCGGCAGTCGGCTTGCCGGCCTTGGCGGCGCGCTCCATCAGGTTCCGGTCCAGCCCCAATTCCGCCTTGAAACCCAGCGCCTGGGTGACACCCATGATCAAGCCCAGGCTGACGGCCCAAGGCTCGCTCTGTTCCATCGCCTGCACCGAGCCGCCACCTGCAGCCATCATCTTGTCCAGCTTCTCGAGCGTGGGCTTGGGCAATACGGTGCTAAGCGACTTGCCCGGCGCGTAGGCCATGTACTTGCGTGCCGCCGCCATGGTCTCCGGGGAATCCATTTCGAGTGGATCGACCTCGAACAGCAGCAATTCGGCGTCTTCGAATGCGCGATCGATTTCCACCGGCAACGGATAATCATCAGGCTTGAGCAGATGGAACGAGCCAAGCAAATAAACGCTGTTGTCGGCATCGGACACTTTCCACAGCAAGGGTCGCTTGATCGACTCAGGCGCCGACGCGGCGCCAGGTACCGAAGTCGATACAGGCTTGTCGACGGCGGGAATCGCGGTTTGCCCTGCACTTGCCATCGGGATGGCGAGCACGATGGCGAGCATGATGGCCATGACAAGCGGAAGGCGATGAATGTTCAAACGAGGTCCTTGTTCATGTGAACACTCTGACCCGACGCGACTTTGCGCCGCCGACGGTGCGAAACCTTGATGCGGCGCAGCTTTGCGAGTGTTTGAACCGCTGGCGCGCCATTGAAGCTCCCTAAAAAATTCCTTGATGCGCTTTTTCGCTCACGTGGGCGGTTAGGTCAAGCCGATAAGCTGATTCTTTGTAGCTTCGCAGGTCTGCCTGGAACGATGCTCCGGACGTGCCAGTAATGCACGGACAGGATATCCGGTTCGGCTTCAGCCGAAATCGTGGCTCGGCTCCTGGCTGACCAAGAGTCCGCAGAAGGAAGGATCAAGCGCGCTGCGTCTGGGTGTCGAGGCGAAGCCCTGACGGTGACGCTGTTCCCGGCGACTTCGCCGGAGGATGGTGTGCAGAATTCTGTGTAACCGGGATTTTGGTTTACAGCTGAGGCAGACGACCGCAACAAAAAACCCCGCCGTAGCGAGGTTTCGTGCCCTGCTTGGGTGTCTGGGGGATGCCCTGAAACCCTCAAGTGGTGCGGAAATAGGAACCGCAAAGTACGCCCATCTTGTTGATATAAAAGGCTTTGCAAAAACAGACTTTTGAGAGTACCCCCGTAAATACCCCCGGATTGTTCGGGCTGGCATGAATCGGAAAACTACGGATATATGGCGCTGAAGCTCCTCGACGCGGCTAACACCGTACCGGCCACACTTCGCAGGCACCCCCTCGCATCGCAATCCGCGAAAAACTACGAACAAAGACAGGCAAGCCGAAGCGCCCGGTCATGCGTTGCAAGCCGCCAGACTTCGTACCTGCCCCCGGCCGCCCAATTGTGGGTGCCCGTAAGAACGTCCCACTGCGTGCTCACATATTGGAAGCCCTAGACCCTGAGACGGCCCCCGGCACCCCTAGCCATCGCACTTATCGACACTTTGCGATCAATGGGCCAATTCTGTCAGCTATACGCGCGCGCGACCGTCGGAACCTTCGATACTTTTATCGGAATGTCCTCGACCCCTCGCGCGCGGGCGCGATCCGAACCTTCCGCAAGAAATTGCGGAAGGTCTGTGGCGAAACCCTCGCGCGCGCGACCCCGCTAGCACTCCGTCTAGGGGTTTCCCTACTCCAGCGCACGGCATCGCCCGCCAGCGCCAGCAGGTTTCCCGCCGTTTGTTTAACGGCGCTTTTCGACACTGTGCCAGTCATGGGCCGCGCCCGTGCTCTACATCGCTCTACTTTAGACAGGGCCGGAATTTTAGTTTCGCTATTTTAATGCCGGGTCAGACTTCCGACCCCATGGCGCGACGTTCCCCGACTGCCTTTCCTGCGCCGCGCTGGCAACCTAACAACGCTGGCAACGTGCAACGCCGACGGGTCATCCACGTGCACGGGGTACGCAGGGATAGCGAGCCTGCCAGCATCAATTACTGGCCCTTTTATAGCGTCCAAAAACTCATCGACCACAGCGAGCGCCGGATGCAGGATGCACCACAGCAGGAAGTCGGACGTGCCCCTGCCGTTCCCCGGATTCCCCTGCACTGCTTGGTAGAGTCTTAAAGGTGCCCGATGGTCGGGGCAGTAGCGGGCCTGTTTTTAGGCTTATGGCCCCGATGACCGGGGTAGCGTGGCGATATTTTCACCACTACTGCCCCGGTGGTCGGGCTAGCTTGCCCCGATAGTCGGGGTGGCGTTTTTTTATCAGGCCGCCATCTTTTCCGGTACATGCTTCCACTTGCCCGATGCAACGCGGGTTGTCGGTACGTCCAACTTGCCCTTGCATTGGTCGATTGCCAGCCATGTAAACGCGTACAAGCTCGGGCCTATCAATCCGCCTTGCCGGGTCAGTTCGATCATGCCCCGCCATTGCAGTTCCGACAGCGCGCGATGCAGGGTGTCTTTGCTTCGCCAGCCGCGTTCCTTCATCCATGAATAAGGCGCGGCAAGGTCACCATTGTTGTGGCCGTTGTATCCGGCTCCCATGTCCAGAATCAGCGCCTTTGCTTTCGCAGACAGCGCGCGGAAGTTCGCGGAGTCGATAACGACGGTCGGGATCTTTACGAACGTGCCCGCATCCTTGCGCCCTATTGCCTTTGCTCGCGTCCGGGCCATGTCATGCCCTCGCCATTGCAATGGGGTCATGTCGCGCAGTAAAGACGGGTTCCACCTCGCATACCTGCGAAGCGGGAGCATCGGCAGGTGTCAGGTCGGCACCCTGCATAGAACCCCCTGCATAACGCGACAGACGTTGCCCCGCTTCCATGCGGGAGCTACTACGGGATGCGCGTTCTAGCGCCCTGCGGATGCGGTACAGCCTAGACGCCACCATCGGCGCTACCTCGGTCAAGGTGTCCACTAGCGCAGCAGGTAGCACCCCCCTTAAACGGGCTTCCCCGCCATCTTTCACCAGCTCCGACAGCAGGCCGCAAACGCGCTCGCCATCTAGGTGGTCGCACCTTTGCCAGTCGGTCGCCAGCGGACATACAGGCGCACTGCAACCATCCCAGCGCGGACAATCACGGGGCCGGGTCACTGGCACACCGCCTGCGCCATCGCATCGCGCGCCGCGTCCAGCAGGTCGGCAGCATCCACCGCGCCCCATGCGGGTTCATCCGTTGCCAGTGCGTAGCGGTCTAGGTGGTCGCGTGCGGCATCCATCGCCACCACGGCCAGGAATAGCGGGACGCAACCATGCGGGCTATCCTTCACCTCGCACGGGCCTATGGTCTTTGCGCTCTCGCCCTGATTCCCGTCGGTCGCCAAACTTGCCGGGGTCGGGGCGATCTTTTTAGGCCGGGTCATGCGACCGCCTTTGCATCGCGCGCGGCAATGCGAGCTAGGCACCATGCGTTTACTTCATGCTCGGGCCATGCGCTGGCACGATCGCCAAGTTTGACCGGGGCCGGGAAGTCTCCAGCCGCGATACGGCGGTAAACCTCGCTTCGTGAATAACCGGTGCGGGCTTTCACTTCGGGCAAGCGCAGCAGCCGCAGGCTTTGCAGGTATAGCGGCTCGCCGCTTGTGGCATCGGCCAGCATCGGCGGGTGGTTCGTTGCTTGGGTCATCGTCGTATCCCATGGTGTAGGCCGCAGCCGGTTGGCATTGGCCGCTGCGGGATGCAGCGATTACCGAGTATCCACACGAGAACACAGTCGAATAGCGGGGAAGGTTTAGAAAACCTCACCCCCTGAAATCGGCAACCTACCCCACTCCCTCCGGGGTCAGTTAGGTGCCGGGTGTCTTGGGCGCTCCGCCGCTTGGTTGCCAATTCGCCACAGTCGCGATGCGCTCACGGGCGTTTGCTGACAGGTCTGGTCGTTTGGACTCAAGCCACGCAAGTAGTGCCGCCTTGACGCTGCGCCCGCCGATTGCCGCAGGGTTGGCGCTTACCGCACGGAATGCATCGACTGCAGCTTTTAGCTCAGGTGGCAAGTCGGTTGCGGCGGAAAGATTTTGTGTGACGGAAGAAGCTACTCGCCAGCAATGAGGCAAGTCACGGGTATCCGCCCATTCGGCAAGGTGAGCAACGCGAATCGTCGTTCGATTCACAACCAAATTTAGATGAGGATCCACCTCATCGAATGGAGTTTCTTCACCCAACATTGGGTTATATGCCCACAAGGCGAATGCTTGGAGCCTTCCAAGCAAGATCGCTTGCTCCACTGCCGTCTGCATCGCATCCATGTCACTTGGCAGAATTATATTGCTATGGCGGTAGGGTGCCGGGTCATTGCCCGTAAGGATGCAAGCCGCTTCCACAATTGTCACAAGTTCCGCAAGTCACCTGCAAGTCTTACGCGCCACGAATGTCATCAAGCATTAATTCGCGGGCTTCGCTTCCTAGTCCCTTTCGACTCGTCCACGCGCACCCTGCCCCCTTTAAAAAAACCGCGTCTGCGCCGCAGGGTGTACGGCGTGTTCGCCCCGTCGGGCTAGGCGCGGCTATTCGGTCAACTTGCCTTGCGCTTGATTGCCACCACGTTGGAACCCGTGCGCAGCGCGTCCAGATAGTCAGCCCATGCCTGCATCATCTTTTCCCGTTCGGCGATGTATTGCGCGCGGTTGTAGGCTGCCCGCACCTTGTTGCGTTCGGCGTGCGCTAGCTGGCGTTCGATAACGTCCGGCTTCCATCCCATCTCATTCAGCCGCGTGGATGCCATCGCGCGGAAGCCGTGCCCCGTCATGGTGTCTTTGTCGAATCCCAAGCGCCGCAGGGCCGCATTGATCGTGTTTTCACTCATTGGCCGCGATGCCGTTTGCAGGCTTGGGAACACGTAGCGCCCGCGCGCCGTCAACGGTTCAATCTCGCGCAGGATCGCCACCGCCTGCGACGACAGCGGGACGATATGCGCCTCTCGCATTTTCATCCGGGCCGCAGGGATGCGCCATTGCGCGCCGTCTAGGTCTAGCTCCGCCCATTCCATGGCCCGAAGCTCGCCCGGCCGCACGAATAACAGGGGTGCCAGACGCAGGGCGCAGCGGGTCACGAATTGGCCGGTATAGCCCTCGATTGCCCGCAACAGGTCGCCCATCTTTGCCGGGTCGGTAATGGCCGCGCGTGACCTAGACACAACCGGGGCCAGTGCCCCGCGCAGGTCGGCGGCAGGGTCACGCTTGGCAACCCCATGCGCCACGGCGTAGCGGAATACCTGCCCCGCCCGTTGCTTCGCACGATGCGCCGATTCATGCGCCCCACGGGCTTCTATGCGCTTCACGGTCGCCAGCAGGTCGGGTGCATCAATCTCGTCAATCGGGCGCGCGCCCAGCCACGGGAACAGGTCATTCTCGAAACATGCCAGCGCCTTGATATAGGTCGCCGGGGACATGCTCTTTTTCTGCGCCGCCAGCCAACCGCGCGCGATGGCCTCGAAACTGTTCTCAGCCGCCAGCTTCTTTGCCGCCTTGCCTGCCCGCTTGGTCGCCGCAGGGTCGCCACCATCCCGGATCGATGCGCGCGCTGCATCCCGCCTGCGCCGCGCCTCAGCGAGCGAAACCTCGGGGTATGCACCAAACGACAGCAGGCGTTCCCGGCCTGCATAGCGGTACTTCATCCGCCATAGACGGCTGCCGTTGGCCTTGGTCAACAGGAACAGTCCGCCGCCATCCGCCTGCTTTCCCGGCGTTGCTTCGTCCGCCTTGAGCTTGAACGCAGTCAGCTTGCCCGTATTGGTCGCCATGCCGGTACCCCCACCCCGATACCCCCAGCAGGGGGCCGATACCCCACACGGTACCCCCACGTTTGACGGGCTGCAATGGGATGGCTTGGAACCTCAGGCAACAAAAAACCCCGCCGTAGCGAGGTTTCGTGCCCTGCTTGGGTGTCTGGGGGATGCCCTGAAACCCTCAAGTGGTGCCGGAAATAGGAATCGAACCTACGACCCCGTCATTACGAATGACGTGCTCTACCAACTGAGCTATTCCGGCACAGGGGCGCAATTCTAGCCGCTACCGGCTCACTCCACCAGCTGCAGGCGCAATTCCTTGGGCAGGGCGAACACCATGTTCTCCGGTTCGCCATGCAATTCACGAACGCTGCCAGCACCCAGCGCATTCAGGCGTGCCAGCACGCCTTGAACCAGCACATCCGGTGCGGAAGCCCCCGCGGTGACCCCGATGCTGCGCTTCCCGGCCACCCAGGCCGGGTCGATCTCGTCGGCACCGTCGATCAGGTATGCCTGCACGCCCTCGCGCTCGGCGAGTTCGCGCAGGCGATTGGAGTTCGAGCTGTTCGGCGAGCCCACCACCAGCACCAGGTCGCACTGCGCGGTCAGTTCGCGCACCGCGTCCTGGCGGTTCTGGGTGGCGTAGCAGATGTCGTCGTTCTTCGGCCCCTGCATCGCAGGGTATTTCGCCTTCAGCGCGGAGATGATGTCGCGGGTGTCGTCCACCGACAGCGTGGTCTGGGTGGTATAGGCCACGTTGTCGGGCTGTGCGATCTCGATCGTAGCCACGCCCTCGATGTCCTCGACCAGATAGATCTGCCCCGCCCCGCCCTCACGAGTCCACTGCCCCATGGTGCCTTCGACCTCGGGATGCCCGGCATGGCCGATCAGCACCATGTCGCGGCCGTTGCGACATTGGCGCGCGACTTCCAGGTGGACCTTGGTCACCAGTGGGCAGGTCGCATCGAACACCTTCAACCCGCGCCGGTCGGCTTCGAGACGCACGGCCTGCGACACGCCATGTGCGCTGAAGATGACGGTCGCGCCATCCGGCACTTCATCGAGTTCTTCGACGAACACCGCGCCACGCGCCTTCAGGTCATCGACCACGAAACGATTGTGCACGACTTCATGGCGCACATAGATCGGGGCGCCGAGGGTTTCGAGCGCGCGTTTGACGATCTCGATGGCGCGGTCGACGCCGGCGCAGAAACCACGCGGATTGGCGAGCAGGACGTCCATGCCGCGATTATCCGACCCGAACGCTTCGGCTTGCCTGACAGCAGGCCGAACAAGGCGATGCCGATCGCGCCGCCAACGACCGCGGCATCGGCGATGTTGAATGCCGGCCAGTAGTGCTCGCCGACATGCCATTGCACGAAATCGATCACATGGCCATGCTGCAGGCGATCGATCACGTTGCCGATCGCGCCGCCGACCACCAGCGCCAGCGGCATCGCGGAACGCCAATCACGTTGCTGCGTGCGCGCAAGCATCCAGATCATCAAACCGCTGATCGCGAATGCCAGGATGACGAAGAACCATTTCTGCCAGCCGCCGGCATCGGCCAGGAAACTGAAGGCCGCGCCGGTGTTGTAGGTGCGGTACCAGTTCCAGAAGCCGTCGATGACCGGCACCGGCGACATGCTCCGGCAAGCGTCTTCAGTACCCAGGCCTTGCTCCACTGGTCGAGGACCAGCACCAGTGCAGACAGGCCCAGCCAGGACAGTGCATTCGGCTTCGAAGGCGCCATCAGAAGAATCTCCGGTCTTCGCCCTGCCCTTCGATATTGCCGATGCAGCGTCCGCACAACTGCGGGTGTTCGGCATGCGTGCCCACGTCCTCGCGGTAGTGCCAGCAACGCACGCATTTGGGCTTGGTCGTGGCCTTCGCGGACACCACAATCGTGTTGGTGGCGGCGTCCGGCACGATGCGCACGTCACCGCTGATCAGCAGGAAACGCAGCTCATCGACGAACGGCGCCAAGCCAGTTCTGGTCGGACACGCCGCACTTCAATTCGATCTCAGCTTCCAGCGCAGCACCGATCTCGCCAGCCGCACGCATCGGCTCCAGCACCTTGGACATCTGCTCGCGCACTGCCAGCAGGCTGTCGAAGTCCTTGGCAGACAGCGCTGCATCATCGGGCAGTGGTGCCAGGCCGTCGTACCAGGTGGCGAACAACACGTTGCCTGCGCGTTCTCCGGGGATATACGACCACATCTCGTCGGCGGTGAAGCTCAGCACCGGCGCGATCCAGCGCACGAAGGCCTCGGCGATCCGGTACATCGCGGACTGCGCGCTGCGGCGGCCGCGCGAGTCGGCCGGCATCGTGTACAGGCGATCCTTGGTGACGTCCAGGTACAGCGAACCGAGGTCGACGCTGCAGAAGTTCATCAGCGCCTGCACCACCGCGGCGAAGTCGTAGTTCGCATAGGCAGCGGCGATCTGTTCCTGCACCTGCCAGGCGCGATGCACGATCCAGCGATCCAGCGCGACCATGTCGTCGAGCGGACGCAGGTCGCGCGTCGGATCGAAACCGTGCAGGTTGCCGAGCAGGAAGCGCGACGTGTTGCGGATGCGGCGATAGGCATCGGCATTGCGCTTGAGGATTTCCTGCGACAGCGACATCTCGTTGCTGTAGTCGGCCGACGCGATCCACAGGCGCAGGATGTCCGCGCCCAGCGTCTTCATGATGTCCTGCGGCTCGATGCCGTTGCCCAGCGACTTGGACATCTTGCGGCCGTGCTCGTCCACGGTGAAACCATGGGTCAGGCACTGCCGGTACGGCGCCGCCTTGTCGATCGCAACGCCCGGTCAGCAAGGACGACTGGAACCAGCCGCGATGCTGGTCGGAGCCTTCCAGATAGAGATCAGCCGGCTTGCCGAGGCCGCGTTCCACCAACACGGTTTCATGGGTGACGCCGGAATCGAACCAGACATCGAGGATGTCGGTGATCTTGTCGTAACTGGCAGCGTCATCGCCAAGCAATTCGGCGGCATCCAGCGAATACCAGGTGTCCACGCCTTCGCGTTCGACGCGATCGGCGACCTCACGCATCAGCTCGACGCTGCGCGGATGCGGTTCGCCGGTTTCGCGATGCACGAACAAGGTGATCGGCACGCCCCAGGTGCGTTGGCGACTGATGCACCAATCAGGCCTGCCCTTCGATCATGCCGGCGATGCGCGCCTTGCCCCACGCCGGATACCAGGTGACGGTGTCGATCGCGGCAACGCATCGCGGCGCAGGTGCGCCTGGTCCATCGAGATGAACCACTGCGGGGTGGCGCGGAACGCGACCGGCGTCCGGTGCCGCCAGCAATGCGGATAGCTGTGGTTGAGCTTGGAAAACGCGAGCAGATGGCCGTTGCCGCGCAACACATCCACCAGCACATCGTTCGCCTTCCAGACATGCAGGCCAGCAAGTTCGGTGTCGCCTGCCGGCGGTGTGGATGGCAGGTAGACGCCTCGCCCATCGACCGGATTGAGTTGCGCCGCACTGTATTTTTCGACCAGTCCGTACTGCTGGCTGACCGCGAAATCTTCCTGGCCGTGGCCGGGCGCGGTATGCACGGCGCCGGTGCCGTCCTCGTCACTGACGTGGTCGCCGAGCAGGATCGGGATGTCGCGCTCGACATAGAACGGATGCGCGAACAGCATGCCTTCCAGTTTCTCGCCCGGTCGCGTGGCCATGCACGACGACCTCATCGACGCCATAGCGCTGCAGCGCTTTCGCCGCCAATGCTTCGGCCAGCACCAGCCAGCGTCGACGACCGTCCTGTGCCGGCCCTTCGACCAGCACGTAATCGAGTTCGGCGCCCAGGCTGATCGCCAGCGATGCCGGCAGCGTCCACGGCGTGGTGGTCCAGATCGGCATCGCGACGATGACGTCTTCGGGCAACTCGCTGCCGAATGCGCGCGTCACCGCCTGCGGGTTGCGTGCGTTGTAGGCGACATCGACCGCAGGCGACAGCCTTGTCCTGGTATTCGATCTCCGCCTCGGCCAGCGCCGAGCCGCAATCGAAGCACCAATAGACCGGCTTCACGCCGCGCAGCAGGTGACCGTTGTCGACGATCTTGGCCAGCGCGCGGATCTCGTCGGCTTCGAACTTGAAATCCAGCGTGCGATACGGATTTTCCCAGTCGCCGAGCACGCCGAGCCGCTTGAAATCGCGGCGCTGCACGTCGATCTGCGCATTGGCGTAGTCGCGGCACTGCTGGCGGAACTCGACCGCATCGAGCTTGACGCCGACCTTGCCGAATTTCTTTTCGATCGCGATCTCGATCGGCAGGCCGTGGCAATCCCAACCCGGGACATACGGCGCATCGAAACCAGCCACCGTCTTCGACTTGACGATGATGTCCTTGAGGATCTTGTTGACCGCATGACCCAGATGGATCGCGCCATTCGCATACGGCGGGCCGTCATGCAGCACGAACTGCGGGCGACCTTTCGCCACTGTCGCGGATCTGGCGCGTACAGGCCATCGGCCTCCCAGCGCGCCAGCGTGTCGGGCTCGCGCTTGGGCAAGTCGCCGCGCATCGGGAACGCGGTCTCCGGCAACAGGATCGTGGCCTTGTAGGGGTTGTCGGTCTTGTCGGTCACGCGAAGGCTCGCTGTGCTGTGTGTTGAAGGAGGATGGCACGCGCCTGCTGGTCGTCGAGCTGCATCTGCGCCACCAGTGCCGGCAGGCCGTCGAATTTTTCTTCGTCGCGCAGGCGGGCGACGAATTCCACTTCGATGCGTTTTCCGTACAGGTCGCCATCGAAATCGAACAGATGCGCTTCCAGAAGCGGCTCGATGCCATCGACCGTGGGCCGGGTACCGAAGCTCGACACCGAGGGCCAGGGCGCGTCGCTGACGCCATGCACCCAGGTCGCATAGATGCCGCGCAAGGCCGGGGTCTTGCCGCCGAAGCGCAGGTTGGCGGTCGGATAGCCCAGGGTGCGGCCGAGTTGCTTGCCATGCACGACGTGCCCGCCGATCGCATAGGGCCGGCCCAGCAAACGCGTTGCGGTATCGAAGTCGCCGCTCGCCAGCGCCGCGCGGATGCGGGTGCTGGAGACACGTTCGCCACGTTCGAGCACGGGTTCGATGGCATGCGCAGAGAAACCGAGGTCGCGGCCCATCGCCTGCAGCAAATCAAGATCGCCGGTGCGGCCCTTGCCGAAGCGGAAATCCGGGCCCACCCACACTTCGCGCGCGTTCAATCGCTGCACCAGCAGCTGGCGAACGAAATCCTCTGCACTCATTGCCGCCAGCCTGGCGTTGAAACGCAGCAGGCCGACTTGTCGCAGCCAAGCGCGAACAGGCCTTCGGCTTTCGCACGCGGCAACATCAGGCGTGGCGGCTTGGCACCGCGCGCGAAGAACTCGCGCGGCAGTGGTTCGAAGCTCACCGCGACCGCGGCAACGCCCAACGTCCGCGCACGCGACACGGCGCGGCCGATCAATGCGCGATGACCCAGGTGCAGGCCATCAAAGGCACCGATGCAGACCACGCTTCCCTGCGGGCAAAGCAGCCCGGTGCGCTCCGAATGGGAGCCGGCGTCGCGAAACAGGTTCTTCATGATGATCGCGCAGTATAGCTGCGGTGCAACAATCGGGTTCAGTGACGCAAGTGCCGCGGACGCAATCCAAGCGCCAACTGGGTCGCTGCATAGGCCAGTACGCCGGCGGCCACCGCAACCAACAGCCACGCGACCCGCCAGCTGCCGTGCAGGGCCGTCCATTCGCCCACCCAGACGCGCACGCCGAGCACGGCGGCGGTCATGACCAGGCAGGCTGCCAGCAGCCGCCACAGGTAAGTCCGCCATCCCGGCAATGGCTGATGCAGGCCTGCGCGGCGCAGGTAGCGCCACAGCAACCACGCATTGAACAGCCCGGCCAGGCCTGTCGCTGCCGCAATGCCGCCATGCGCGCCGGGTACCTGGTTTTGCCACAACGGCCAGGTGATGGCCACGGTCAGCAGCACGTTGACGATCACGGTCCAGATCGCTGCGCGCATCGGCGTGCGCGTGTCCTGGCGCGCATAGAACGCCGGTGCCAACACCTTGCTCATCATGAACCCCGGAATGCCGACGCTCATCACCGTCAGGCTGATCGCCGACATGCGGGTGTCGTACGCGGTGAATTTCCCGTAGTTGTAGATGGTGGCGGTGAGCGGCTCGGCCAGCAGCAACAAGCCCAGGCCGGCGGGCACGCCGACCAGCAACGCGGTGCGCATGCCCCAGTCGAGCGAGGCGTTGTAGCCGCCGGCATCGGCATCGGCGTGGCGCCGCGAAAGATGCGGCAGGATCACGGTGCCCAGCGCAACCCCGAACAGGCCCAGCGGGAACTCGACCAGCCGGTCGGAGTAATACAGCCAGTCCTGGCTGCCATCCACCAGCATCGATGCGAACGCCGTGCCGACCAACAGGTTGACCTGCGCGACGGAGGACGAAAACAACGTCGGCAGCATGAGCTTGCCGACCCGGCGCACGTCCGGATGTTTGAAGCCAAGCCGCAGTCTTGGTCGCAAACCGAGCCGACCCAATGCAGGCCACAGCAGCACCAGTTGCAGGAAGCCGGCGATCAGCACGCCCCAGGCAAGGCCCATTGGCGGCACGTCGAAGCGTGGCGCCAGCCAGAACATCGCGGCGATCATGGTCAGGTTGTGCAGGACCGGCGTGAACGCCGGCAACCCGAAACGCCCGAAGCTGTTCAATACCGATGCCGACAACGACATCATCGAAATGAACAACAGGTACGGGAAGGTCACCCGCAGCATGGCAGTGGCCTGGGCGTACTTGAGCGGCTCGTCGGCGGCCCAGCCGGGTGTGAATGCGGCCGCCACCAGCGGCGCCAGCAACACGCCGGCTGCACTCACCACCAGCACCACCGCGCACAGCGCGCCGGCCATGTTGTCGATGAAGTCCTTGAGTGCAGCCTTGTCGCCACGCTGCTTGATTTCATTGAGCACCGGCACGAAAGCCATCGCCATCGAGCCTTCGGCGAACACGCGACGCAGGAAATTCGGGATGCGGTAGGCGACGATGAATGCGCTCATCGCACCGCCGGTACCGAACAGCATGCCCTGCAGCATGTCGCGCACGAAGCCCGCGATTCGCGACAGCAGGGTCATTGCGCTGAACACCGCACTGGACCGCAACAGCCCTGGTGTGCGGCCCTTGGGACCAGTCTTGTTCACGCCTGCAGTTCCGTTCATGCGCCCTGCCACGTCCCATCTGTCATGCCGTCAACCGGAATGTTGACCCAAGCCATTGAATCCGCCATAATTTCGGGTCTACCAGACTCATTCGATTGTTGGCAGTCCTGCCAGCCGCCGATCCTTCCAGCCCCAAGTTCCACTGCTTCCAGCAGAACCAACCCAGGATTCCCGTCGTGGCCAATATCAAGTCCGCCAAGAAGCGCGCCAAGCAGACCGTCGTGCGCAATGCCCGCAACGTCGCCCAGCGCTCCATGCTGCGTACCGCCGTCAAGAAGGTGATCAAGGCGATCGACGCCAATGACGCCACCGCTGCCACCGAAGCTTTCGCCAGCGCCCAGCCGCTGCTCGACAGGTTCGCTGCCCGCGGCCTGATCCACAAGAACAAGGCGGCGCGTCACAAGTCCCGCCTGACCGCACGCATCAAGGCCCTCGCGGCCGCCTGATCGCGTTGCGGTACATGCTTGAAGCCCGGCTCCGGCCGGGCTTTTCGTTGCCTGTGTTCTAGCGATCATGGTGTTCGATGCGCTTGTACTTCCAGCGCAGGCCATGCCGCAAACAGAAGACCCGGCCATGGCCGGGTTTTTCGCGTCCTGCAAGCCTGCCTCAAGCATCGTTGCCGGCATCGAAGGGCTGCGCCGCCTGTTCGGCCTCCAGCGCCTCTTCGCGCAAGCGATCGAAGAACGCCTGCACCGCCAGCATGATCGGCCAGGTACCGTCGCGACCGATCGCCGAGACCGTGTACCAGGGCTCTTTCCAGTCAAGCTCGCGCACCACCGCTTCGGCCGCTTCGCGCGCCTCGTCCTCGAACAGCAGGTCGGCCTTGTTCAGGACCAGCCAGCGCGGCTTCTCGAGCATGCCCGGGTCGTACTTGCGCAGCTCATGTTCGATCGCACGGACCTGTTCGGCAGGCGATGCCTCGATGCCGCCTTCCATGGGTGCCAGGTCGACCAGGTGCAGCAGCAGGCGCGTGCGCTGCACATGGCGCAGGAACTGGCTGCCCAGGCCGGCGCCGTCTGCCGCACCCTCGATCAGGCCGGGGATATCGGCGATCACGAAACTGCGGCCCGGCTCCACGCTGACCACGCCAAGATTCGGATACAGCGTGGTGAACGGATAGTCGGCCACCTTGGGCGTTGCCGCCGAGACGGCACGGACGAAGGTCGACTTGCCCGCATTCGGGAAACCCAGCAGGCCGACATCGGCCAGCAGCTTGAGTTCCAGCTTGATGGTGCGCTGGTCGCCTTCCTCGCCCGACGTCGCGCGTCTTGGGCTGCGGTTGACCGAGCTCTTGAAGTGCATGTTGCCCAGCCCGCCCTTGCCACCATGCGCAACCAGCATGCGCTGGCCGTGGTCGGTGAGGTCACCGATCACTTCGTCGGTATCCACGTTGTGGATCACGGTGCCGATCGGCACGGTGATCACGATGTCCTCGCCGGCCTTGCCATATGCCTGCCGGCCCATGCCGTTCTCGCCGCGCTGCGCCTTGAAGCTGCGTTGGTGGCGGAAATCGACCAGGGTATTGAGGTTCTCGTCGGCCTGTACCCAGACATCGCCACCATTGCCGCCGTCGCCGCCGTCCGGGCCGCCGAGCGGGATGAACTTCTCCCGGCGGAAACCAATGCAGCCATTGCCGCCATTGCCTGCGGTCACGGTGATTTCGGCTTCGTCGACGAGTTTCATGGCTGGATTGTCGCAATGTTGGATGAAGTGGATAAGAAGTAGCAGGTCTCGCAAACGAAAAACCCCGCAGAAGCGGGGCTCTTCGCGATGCGTCGCCTGGCGCTTACGCGGTGGTGACGACGTTGACCGTGCGGCGCTTTTTCGGGCCCTTGACGGTGAACTCCACCTTGCCGTCGACCAGCGCGAACAAGGTGTGGTCGCGACCAAGGCCGACGCCCATGCCCGGGTGGAACTGGGTGCCGCGCTGGCGAACGATGATGTTGCCGGCTTCGATCGCCTGGCCGCCATAGATCTTCACGCCGAGGTATTTCGGGTTGGAGTCGCGGCCGTTGCGGGTCGAACCACCAGCTTTTTTATGTGCCATGACTGCTTCTCCTTACTTGCTGCCACCGGCAATGCCGGTGATCTCGATTTCGGTGTAGTGCTGCCGGTGGCCCATCTGCTTGCGATGGTGCTTGCGGCGGCGGAACTTGACGATGCGGATCTTGTCCGCACGGCCGTGGCCGACAACCTTGGCGCCGACGGTTGCGCCCTTCAGCGCGTCGCCCAGCTTGATGCCGTCGGCGTCGCCGAGCAGCAGGATGTTGTCGAACGTGAGCTCGCTGCCGGCTTCGGCTTCAAGCTTTTCGACGCGGAGCTTTTCGCCCTGCATCACGCGGTATTGCTTACCGCCAGTCACTAGAACTGCGTACATGTTGATGATTCCTGACTTGTTGGATTCTGTAGTTATTCTTGTCCCTGCACGGCATCGAGGCCGGACAGGAGCGGAATTGTAGGGGATTCAGCGGGTTAGGGTCAACTGCCTGCCAGACGCTCGCCACAGGACGTGGCGGTGGCAATCCTGCCATTTGCCCCCAAATCGTCGGCTGGGTACCCTGCCCTGTTGCCCGGCCGAATGCCGGGTCTTTCCCCCAAGAGATCCAGTCCCGATGGCGATGGACACCATCCGCATCCGCGGTGCACGGACGCACAACCTCAAGAACATCGACCTCGACCTGCCGCGCGACAAGCTGATCGTGATCACCGGCCTGTCCGGCTCCGGCAAGTCGTCGCTGGCGTTCGACACCATCTATGCGGAAGGCCAGCGCCGCTATGTCGAGTCGCTGTCGGCGTATGCACGGCAGTTCCTGTCGGTGATGGACAAGCCCGACGTCGACCACATCGAAGGACTCAGCCCGGCGATCTCGATCGAACAGAAGTCCACCAGCCACAACCCGCGCTCGACCGTCGGCACCATCACCGAGATCTACGACTACCTGCGCCTGCTGTACGCGCGCGTCGGCACCCCGCGCTGCCCCGACCACCACTTCCCGCTGGAAGCGCAGATCGTCAGCCAGATGGTTGACCAGGTGCTGGCGATGGAGGCCGACCCGGCGCTGGCCGAACAGCGCTGGATGCTGCTGTCGCCGGTGGTCCGCGAGCGCAAGGGCGAGCATGTGCAGGTGTTCGACCAGCTGCGTGCGCAGGGCTACGTGCGCGTGCGCGTCAACGGCGTGCTGCACGAGATCGATGCGGTGCCAGCACTGGCGCTGCGGCAGAAACACACCATCGAAGCCGTGATCGACCGTTTCAAGCCGCGCGAGGACATCAAGCAGCGCCTGGCCGAATCGTTCGAGACCGCGCTCAAACTGGGCGACGGCATGGCGATCGTGCAATCGATGGATCAAGCCGAACGCGCGCCACTGCTGTTCTCGTCGAAATATTCCTGCCCGGTCTGCGACTACTCGCTGCCAGAACTCGAACCGCGCCTGTTCTCGTTCAATTCGCCAGTCGGCGCCTGCCCCGAATGCGACGGCCTGGGCGTCTCCCAGTTCTTCGACCCAACGCGAGTGGTCGTGCATCCGGAGTTGTCGCTTGCAGCCGGCGCGGTGCGCGGCTGGGATCGCCGCAACATCTACTACTTCCAGTTGATCCAGTCGCTGGCCAAGCACTATGGTTTCAGCCTGGACACACCCTGGCAGGACATGCGCGAGGATGATCGCCAGCATGTGCTGTACGGCAGTATTGGCGAGCTGATCACCTTCAACTACGTCACCGAAGCCGGTGGTCGCAGCCAGCGCAAGCACAAGTTCGAAGGCATCCTGCCGAACCTCGAGCGCCGCTACCGCGAAACAGAATCCTCGGCAGTACGCGAGGAGCTGGCGAAGTACGTCAGCGAACGTCCCTGCACGGAATGCGGCGGCGCCCGCCTGAACCGCGCATCGCGCAACGTGTTCGTCGCCGACAAGCCACTACCGGAAATTTCGACGATGCCGATCGATGCCGGGCTGGCATTCTTCGGTTCGATGACGCTGCCGGGTTGGCGCGGCGAGATCGCCGGCAAGATCGTCAAGGAAATCCGCGAGCGGCTGAGCTTCCTGGTCGATGTCGGTCTCGACTACCTGACGCTGGAGCGCAAGGCCGACAGCCTGTCCGGCGGCGAAGCGCAGCGTATCCGGTTGGCCTCGCAGATCGGCGCTGGCCTGGTCGGCGTGATGTACGTGCTCGACGAGCCTTCCATCGGCCTGCACCAGCGCGACAACGAACGCCTGCTCGGCACCCTCACCCGCCTGCGCGACCTCGGCAATACCGTGATCGTGGTCGAACATGACGAGGACGCGATCCGGCTGGCCGACCATATCGTCGACATCGGCCCCGGTGCCGGCGTGCACGGGGGCGAAGTGGTGGCGCAAGGCCAGTTCGAGGACCTGCTGAAAGCGCCACGCTCGCTCACCGGCGATTACCTGTCCGGCCGCAAGCGCATCGAAATTCCGGCGCATCGGCATCCGGTGAACCGGAAGATGCTGCTCACGCTGAAGGGCGCGCACGGCAACAACCTGAAGGACGTCGATCTCGAGATTCCCTCGGGCCTGTTCACCGCGATCACGGGTGTCTCAGGTTCGGGCAAGTCAACGTTGATCAACGACACCCTGTACGCGCTGGCCGCCAACGAGATCAATGGCGCCTCGCACACGCCGGCGCCGTTCCGCGAAATTCACGGACTGGACCTGTTCGACAAGGTCGTCGATATCGACCAGTCTCCGATCGGGCGCACGCCGCGATCCAATCCGGCCACCTACACCGGCCTGTTCACACCGCTGCGCGAACTGTTCGCGCAGGTGCCGGAGTCACGTGCTCGCGGCTACGCACCGGGACGCTTCAGCTTCAACGTGCGCGGCGGGCGTTGCGAAGCCTGCCAGGGCGACGGCCTGATCAAGGTCGAGATGCATTTCCTGCCTGACGTGTACGTTGCGCTGCGACGTCTGCCACGGCAAGCGCTACAACCGCGAGACGCTGGACATCCGCTACAAGGGCTACAACATCCACGAAGTGCTGGACATGACCGTCGAGGATGCGCTGGACCTGTTCCAGCCGGTGCCCAGCATCGCCCGCAAGCTCGAAACGCTGATGGATGTCGGCCTGAGCTACATCAAGCTGGGGCAGTCAGCGACCACGCTGTCCGGTGGCGAGGCGCAGCGCGTGAAGCTGTCGAAGGAACTCAGCCGGCGCGACACCGGGCGCACCCTGTACATCCTCGACGAGCCCACCACCGGCCTGCATTTCCACGACATCGAACACCTGCTGACAGTGCTGCACAAGCTGCGCGACGACGGCAACACGATTGTCGTCATCGAACACAACCTGGACGTGATCAAGACCGCGGACTGGGTGATCGACCTCGGTCCGGAAGGCGGCTTTCGTGGCGGCGAGATCGTCGCGCAAGGCACGCCGGAAGATCTGGCGAAAGAGCCGCGTTCGCATACCGGACAATTCCTGGCGCGCATGTTTGCCAGCACCAAGTCAGGCGCAAAAGCCAGCAGGACTGTTTCAAGGCCCGGCAAGACCGCCAAAATCCCAAAGGCTCCGAAGCCCACCAGGACTTCCACGACTGGAAAGCCTTGAGACCGAAATTATCGCCTCTGAAGGTCGAGCCATGAGTGATAACGACAAGGATCCAGCCGTCCTGTTCCAGCATGCGATCGAGCCACGCTGGCGCGACCTGGACGCGTTCGGCCACGTCAACAACTCCAACTTCCTGACCTATCTGGAGGAATCACGCATCCGCTGGTTCGAGACATTCGGCGGACAGTGGGTCGACGATGCCATCGCGCCGCTATTGGCTGCGGTCCAGCTCAACTACCGCGCACCGATCGACTATCCCTCATCAATCTCGATCGAATTGTTCGCACAGCGCATTGGCAATACCAGCCTCACTGTTGGCCATCGCATCCGCTCCGCGGACGGCAGCACGCTGCACGCCGACGGGCATGTGGTGATGGTGTGGATTGATCGCGCGACGGGTCGGCCGATCGCGTTGCCGGATCTGGTGCTGAAAGCAATGCGCTAGCAACGAAAAGGGGACGGAGGGAATTAAGTTGCAACTTAATTCCCTCCGTCCCCTTTTCTCTTTTCACGATTACAGCGCCGGCTTGCGCACCTCGAACTCGCCCAGCACGCTGCGGCCATCCTTGAGCTTGAACTCGATCGCGACGCGACTGCCTTCCTTCAGCGGCGCCTTCGGTTGCATCAGCATCAGGTGCAGGCCACCCGGCTTGAGCACGGCCGCGTCTTCCGGCCTGATGCGCAATTCCGGCAGCTGGCGCATGCGGTTGATGCCATCGACGACTTGCGATTCGTGCAGCTCCACGCTGGCATAAGCCGGGCTGCTGGCGCTGACAATCGTGGCCGGCATCGGGCAGGCATTGTCGATGCGGCCGAAACCCGCGTGCATCGGCATGCCGCCGGGAACCAGGCGAATCCAGCCATCCTTCACCTGCGGTGCGCAATCGCGCGCGCTGGCCGGGAGCGACAGGGACAACAGCAGTAGCGCAATTCCGGTACGAATGTTCATGCGCCTATGATAACCGACTACCCACCATCAATCGGAATGCATGCATGCCACTCGTCGAAACCACCATCCATGGCGACATCCACGAACTGCGCCTGGCGCGTGCTCCGGTCAATGCGCTGGATCCGTCGCTGTGCCAGGCACTGACCTCGGCCATCACGGACGCCGTTGCCAATGGCGCGCAGGGCATCGTGCTGGCTGGCGGACCCAAGGTGTTCTCGGCTGGCCTGGATGTCCCGTTCCTGCTCTCGCTGGGCGACGACCAGGATGCCCTGTTGTCGGCCTGGAATGACTTCTTCGGCGCTGCACGTGCGCTGGCCAACTGCCCGGTGCCGGTAGCGGCCGCGCTTGCCGGGCATTCGCCGGCCGGTGGCTGCGTGCTGGCGCTGTGCTGCGACTACCGGGTCATGGCCGATGGGCCATACCGGATCGGCCTGAACGAGACCCAGGTCGGGCTGGTGGCGCCGGAAGGCATCCAGTCGCTGCTGGCGCGCGTGGTTGGCCCGCATCGCGCCGAGCGCCTGCTGGTCAGCGGCGCACTGGTCGAGGCGACCGAGGCCCACGCGATCGGCCTGGTGGATGAGCTGACCGGCATCGACGAGGTCGCCACCCGTGCACGGGTCTGGTTGGAAGGCTTGTTGCAGCTGCCACGCGGACCGGTGCTGGAAACCCGGCGCATCGCCCGTCGCGACGTGGTCGCCGCATTGCAGCCCGAGCGCATCGACCTGCCACGCTTCGTCGCGGCATGGATGGAGCCGGACACACAGGCCGGGCTGCGAGCGATGCTGGCGCGGATCGGCAAGTAGCGGTCAAGCGGACCCGTTTGCCCGACTGCATCGATCACGACTTCGCCATCTTCCTTGCCGAAGCGTCGTGATCGCACGCGCGGCAGGATCTCCAGCACCCGCGCCGAATCCGGCCGGCACATGCGCGCGCCGAGCGGCGCTGAACACGAACGGCCGGTTGGATCAGGACTCGGGGTTGCCGAGCATCGCATCCAGCAGTTGCGTCGTCGGATGAGCGACAGGCTCATCCAGTCCCTGCGCCGCGTATTCCGGCTGCTTGCTGCGGATCGCATCACGCACGGACAGCCCGGCAGTCGCTATGGCCTGGCCAGGCGTGCCTTGTCCGAGCGGCGCTTGCAGGTAGTCGACGATCATCGGTTCGATGCCAGCATCGCGGATCAATGCCAGCGCATTTCGCGAGGTGCCGCAAGCCGGGTTGTGCCAGATTTCAACATGCATGTTGTTGCCCTCCTGCTCTCAAGCGCCGGTGGCGATGGGTCGCGAGACATCACTGATCCAGCCACTCCAGGAGCCCGGTGTAAAGCCCGGCGCCCTTGAACCCCGCGCGCTCCATCGCCAGCAGGTTGTGGCAGGCGGTGACGCCCGAGCCGCACATCGCCACCACATCGGTAGGCCGCATGCGACCCGAGCAAGTGCACGGAACTCCTCGGCCAGTTGCATCGGCGACTTGAAACGGCCATCCGACCAGATTCTGCGGATAGGGCCGATTGACTGCACCCGGCACGTGCCCGGCAACGCGATCCAGCGGCTCTTCTTCGCCACGGAAGCGCGCTGCGGCGCGCGCATCGACCAGCAAGCCGCCAGTTGCAGGTGGGCCTCGCACGTCATCGCGCGTCGAACAGGCGGAACGTTGTCGTAGGCCAGTCTGCGCTGCGTCATATTGCGCGCGAAACAATGGCTGCGGTCGTGGCGGGCGACGACGAGACCGGCAAGCCCAGCGAGGTCCAGCGTGCCCAGCCGCCGTCGAGTACCGCCACTTTTTCGTGGCCAAGCATCCGCAGCAGGAACCACAGGCGCGCGGCGATCGCGCCGTCGCCGTCGTCGTAGGCGATGACCTGCGAGGTCTGGGCCGATGCCCCAGCGCGACAGCCTGCTGGCCATCTGCGCTGCCGATGGCCATGGATGCCGGCCATCGCCTGACGACGGCGTCATGTCCGACAGGTCGCGCTCCAGGTGCGCATAGGCCGCGCCTGGCAAATGCGAACTCAGGTAGGCCTGTTCGCCGGCACTCGGGTCCAGCAGGGTATAGCGGCAGTCAATCACCACCAGGTCGGCGCGATTGAGCGCCATCGCCAGCGTTTCGGCCTGCACCAGGGTTGTCCATCCGGCCATCATGCGCTCCTTGGGGTTGCGTTCGCGAGGCGCTCGCGGAGGTTGAACAGGATCGAGGCGGTCACGCCCCAGATCCGTTGCTGGTCATAGCGGTATTGGAGCACGTGGCGCGGCCGTCCGCCGAACTGGAACTGCTTTTGTTCCAGTCGAAGCGGATCCAGCAACAGGTCCAGCGGCACCTCGAAGGTTTCCGCCACTTCGCCGGGATCAGGCATCGCCACGAAACCAGGCGTGATCAGGCCCAGCAGCGGCACCACCCGGAACCCGGTGATCGTCAGCAGCGGATCCAGATAGCCCAGCGGCGTGAATTGCACCGACTCGCAGGCCGACTTCCTCGTGCGCCTCGCGCAAGGCTGCCGCTGCAGGACTGGCATCGCCTGGCTCGATGCGCCCGCCCGGGAAACTGACCTGACCACCGTGGTGGCGCAGACCATCGTGGCGGCGTGTCAGCAGCACGGTGGGCGCATGCGCATGCGCCACCACCCCGACCAGGACGGCCGCAGGCCGCGGTTCGCCCAATGGGCAACAACCCATCGAGCTCGTGGAGGTTCCATCCAGCGCCGTCGGGCGGCGCCTGCAGCGGGCGAGCCGCCTGGCGCAACCAATCCGCAAGCAGCCCGCTGTCCATCAGTCCTCCCCGCGTCGTGCGGCGCGCTGCGGCAACACCTCATCCATCATCCGCAGGCGGGCATCGTCGTTCATCGTCGACCAATGCGCGATTTCGGTGCCGGTCCGATGGCAACCCGCGCACAGGCCGTCATCCTCGATGTGTGCAGATGCCGATGCAGGGACTGAGCACGGCGCGGATACTGGTAAGTCATGTCGATCAGGTTACGGACTTGTGGGTCATGCGGACAAACCCGAACCTGGAGATGCGATGCGCCGGCAAGGCCGGCGCATCGGGTGAACCGGATTACTGCGGGTGCCGACTTACTTGACGGCGCCAAGCTCGACCTGGATCGCGATCGCCTGCTGCGCAAGCTGCGGGTTCTGCTGGCCCACGCCCTTGCCCGGCGGCACGATCACTTCCCACACCGCGCCCTGCTGCATCAACACCAGGGTTTCCTTGAGTGCCGGGATCGGCGCATCGGAGACCTTGAACGACGGCGGCGTGTCGACGCCACTCAACGGCACGCCCACCGCGGCGAGGAAGCTGCGCAGCGCGATCTGGACTTCGCTGTTCTGCGTGACCTTGGCACCGGTACCGGCCTTGGCAACGCGATACATGATGCCGCTGGGCAGGGTGATCACACCTTGCTGCGCCTTGAACTTGGTGACGAAGTCCTGGGACTGGGCCTGGTTGTCGGCCAGCGCCTTGCGGAAGGCATCCTCACGCTTCTTCTGCACGTGGGCCTGGAAGCCGCTATAGGCCTTGCCCAGCTGTTCCTCGGTATAGGCCGGCTGCTTCTTGGCATAGGCATCCTGCAGGCCGCGGATCGCGGCCGCGATGTCGACAGGTTCACCGGAATTGACCAGGTCCGAGCCCAGCGACCAGCCGAAGGCGTAGCTGGCATGGGTCTTGTCGACGACAGGCAAGGCCTGGGAAGCCGCGGCGCAGGCTTGGCAGCGGCTGGCTTGGCTGCAGGCTTGGTTTGTGCCGAAGCGATGCCGGCGGTCAGGGTCAGGGCCACCAGGGTGGCGGAGAGCACGCGCAACTTCATTCAAACCTCGCATCAGCATCAAAATTAGGGGCGGCAACGCCGCCCTTGGTACCACGCCGGACCAGCCGTCGCGGTGCTTCATGCCATCGACCCGAACCGGCCATGGATGACACGCTAGGATAACGGCCACAGGGCTTAACCGCCACTGAGGCAGTCTTCGGACACCTTCCGGGGCCGGAAGTTCCGGCCCATCGCGACATTCATTCACCCTACATGCGAGGCCCATTCCCATGACCGATTCCCTGCTGCTGATCGACGATGCCAACGGCGTGCGCATCATCCGCGTCAACCGCCCGGACAAGCTGAACGCGCTCAATGCCGCCACCATCGATGCGCTGGATGCCGCCTTCGCCGACGCCGAGTCCGACGCCAGCGTGCGCGTGGTGGTGCTGACCGGAAGCGGCCCGAAGGCCTTCGTGGCCGGCGCCGACATATCGGAAATGAACACGCTGACACCCGTCCAGGGGCGCGATTTCTCGCTGCGCGGCACCCGGATGATGCGGCGGGTGGAGAAACTGACGAAGCCGGTCATCGCGATGATCAATGGCTTCGCCTTCGGTGGCGGCCTGGAACTGGCGATGTGCTGCCACCTGCGCATTGCCGCCGACAACGCCAAGGTCGGCCAGCCGGAAATCAACCTCGGGCCTGATCCCGGGTTTCGGCGGCACCCAGCGCCTGCTGCGCCTGGCCGGTCGCGCCGCGACCCTGGAACTGTGCCTGACCGGCGCGCCGATCACTGCCGAGCGCGCGCTGCAGCTGGGCATCGTCAACCGCGTGGTGCCGGCCGCCGAGCTTGAAGCCGAAACCCTGAAGCTGGCCGGGCAACTGGCCAATGCCGCGCCGCTGGCCCTGCGCGGGATGCTGGACTGCGTGAACATCGGCGGCGAATGCGGTATCGAGGAAGGCCTGGAATACGAATCGGCGCAGTTCGGCCTGGTGTTCTCGACCGACGACATGCGCGAAGGCACCTCCGCCTTCCTCGAAAAGCGCAAGCCGGCGTTCAGCGGACGCTGAGCCGCACCCGCGATGACCGCCGGTTGCCCGCATTGCGCCTGCATGTCGCCGGCGGGACGCAGGCGCATGCCGTGCTGGCGATCGCTGGCATCGATGACCTCGATGCCGCGCTGGAACATGGCCTGCTGGATGCGCTGCCCTGCCCGGCCTGCGATACCCGCTGCAGCGCACTGCTGGCCACGGCGCGCGATGCCCGGCCTGACCGCACTCGCAGCACGTGACCGCCATCGTGCGCGCGCTGCGCGCCTGCATCGGCGCAAGGCCGAACGCGACGCGGCACGCGTACCCAAGGCCACGACGGCAGCAAGCCACCGGCCCTGCCCGCCGCTGCCGCCGATGTGCTGGCGCGCGCGCTGGCCAAGGCCCGCACGCCACGATGAACGCCCTGAGCAGCGGCGCCAAGCGACGCCCGCTGCGCGGCAGCAAGCTCACCCGTGAAGAAATCGTCGAGCTGTTCTCGCGCCTGCGCGAACTCAACCCGAAGCCGGTCACCGAACTGCTGTACGACTCGCCCTTCGAATTGCTGGTGGCGGTGATCCTGTCGGCGCAGGCCACCGATGTCGGCGTCAACAAGGCCACGCGCAGGCTGTATCCGGTCGCCAATACGCCGCAGGCGATCCTCGCGCTCGGCGAAGACGGGCTGAAACGCTACATCAGCACGATTGGCCTCTTCAACGCCAAGGCCGCCAACGTGATCGCGATGTGCCGGCTACTGCTGGAACACCACGATGGCGAAGTGCCGCGCACGCGCGAGGCGCTCGAAGCGCTGCCCGGTGTCGGCCGCAAGACCGCGAATGTCGTGCTCAACACCGCGTTCGGCGAACCGACCATGGCGGTGGACACGCATATCTTCCGCGTCGCCAACCGCACCGGGCTGGCGCCCGGCAAGACCGTGCGCGCGGTCGAGGACAAGCTGGTCAAGTTCGTGCCGGACGAGTTCATGCGCGACGCGCACCACTGGCTGATCCTGCACGGACGCTACACCTGCAAGGCGCGTTCACCGCTGTGCGGGCCCTGCCCGATCCGCGACCTGTGCCGCTGGCCGGAGAAAATCATCAGGTGACACGACAAACGGCGGACCGAAGTCCGCCGCGTGGCAAGCTGAATCAGCTTTCCGCGATCAGAAGCGGAATTCGCCCCACACGCCGAATTCGTCGGTCTTCAGATCCTTGGACAAGGCATCGTTCTTCTGGTCGGTGTGCTTGTACACCGTCGCCAGCTTCACGCCCTTGGTGATCGGGAACTCGAGACCCAGGTTGTAGTAGGTGTCCTGCAGGCTCGGGTTCAGAGACTTGCTGAGGTCGGCCTGGTCGTAGCGCCCGAACAGGGTGATGCCACCGGCGGTCAGGCCCATGCTGCCCCAGATCGACCAGCCACTGGCCTTGTCGCTTGCCACCGTGAGCACGTTGTTCCAGTTTTTGGCCTGGAAATATTCAACGCCGAACCGGGTATTTCCGGAGGAGTACGCGGCCAGGAAATCCACGCGATTGGCGGTATGCAGGGCGTCGACGGTCTGCTTTTCCTTGCCCAGCGTCCCCGAGTAGACGCCAGCGCCGACCACGAGCTTGTCGGTCGGAGCGAAGCTCAGGCGGCCCTCGAAGTCCAGGCCCTTGCTGCGGCTGGTGTTCTTGTAGCCATTGCCATTCAGCGCGGCGGCTGCGTACTCGAGCGAACCGCCGGCCAGCTTGCCGCTTGCATGCACGCCCCAGTCGGCCGAGGTGCCGTACTTCAGGCGGTCGACCAGGGTGTTCTCGACGTAGCGCATGCCGTAGGAGTTCTCCGCGAACGGTACCCACGGCAGGTCGGTGGAACCGGCGCGCATGACGAACGCGTCACTGTACTTGTACTGCACGTAGGCCTTCTTCAGGTAGATCTCGGTCGCGCCGATCGCGGATGAATACTGGAAATCGGTGGTCAGGTTCATCGACCACTTGTCGTCGAACTTGTGGTCCACGCCCAGGTAGAAGCGCTTGATGTCGAACGCGAAGCCGGACTTGTCGGTCTTCACGCCCTTGCTGCTGTCTTCGATGTTGGTCAGGTCGTAGTACAGGCGACCGCTGAGCTTGGTGTCGTTCACCAGCTTCTTCAGCGATACGACGTCATCGAGCGACTCGTTGGTCTTGGCCTGGGCCACGTTGACGTCGGACTGCGCGTCGCTGCGCTCATCGAGTTCCTGCACCTTCGCGGCCAGTTCGGCCAATTGCTGCTTGAGCGCGGCGATTTCGGCGTCACGCGCGTCCTGCGCGAAGGCCGGTGCGGTGGTGGCCAACAGGGCCAGTGACGACGGCGAGGACAAGCGTCTTGTGTTGCATGGGTCTTGACTCCGATGGATTTTGCAGAAGGAGGTCGGCGCACGGCCCAGACGGGCGTTAAGCATTCGTGAATCGGACATAGCCTGCGATTCGATTGCGACAATCATGTTGTCGGCTATATGACAATTGAATGAAAGGCCGGTCCCACGCCTGGAATTGCCCCGGCAGGCAAGCCGGAAATGCCCGGTCATCGAACTGTCATCGCCGCTACATGGTTCTGTCACGCAAAGGATATGGAATGCGCATCAAGCGGCCAGTCCGCGCATCGCCCATCCAGGAGTACCGCGTGTCCAAGTACCTCAAGCACCGCACCGCCGCCCTCGTGCTGGCCGGCAGTATCGTCTTCACAGCTGCCGCTGCCGACATCACCGGCGCCGGCGCCACCTTCATCTATCCGTTGCTGTCGAAGTGGTCGGCCGACTACAACCAGGCCACCGGCAACAAGATCAACTACCAGTCGATCGGTTCCGGTGGCGGCATCGCCCAGATCAAGGCCAGGACCGTTGACTTCGGCTCTTCCGACAAGCCGCTGCCGCCCGAAGAACTGAAAGCCGCGGGCCTGGGCCAGTTCCCGTCCGCGATCGGCGGCGTGGTGCCGGTGATCAATATTCCGGGCCTGAAGGCCGGCGCCATGAAGACTGGACGGCGAGCTCGTCGCCGACATCTTCCTGGGCAAAGTCGCCAAGTGGAACGATCCACGCATCGTCGCCCTGAACGGTGGCGTCACCCTGCCTGACGTCAAGATCACCGTGGTGCACCGCTCGGACGGCTCCGGCACCACCTTCAACTGGGTCAACTACCTGTCCAAGGTCAGCCCGGAGTGGAAGAGCAAGGTCGGCGAAGGCACTTCGGTGAAGTGGCCGACCGGCGTGGGCGGCAAGGGCAACGAAGGCGTGGCCGCCTACGTGAAGCAGATCAAGGGCGGCATCGGTTACGTCGAACTGTCCTATGCGCTGCAGAACAAGATGGCCTACAGCCGCATGAAGAATGCCGCCGGCAACTTCGTGAACCCGAGCGATGAAACCTTCGCAGCCGCGGCGGCCAGCGCCGACTGGGCGCATGCCAAGGACTTCTACCTGGTGATGACCAATGCCCCGGGCGAAAATGCCTGGCCGGTCGCCGCCACCAACTTCATCCTGATGCACAAGAAGCCGAAGGATGCCGTGCGCTCCAGGCAGGCGCTGGAGTTCTTCCGCTGGGCCTATGCCAATGGCGACGTGCAGGCACGCTCGCTGGACTACGTGCCACTGCCCGACGAGCTGGTCCAGCAGATCGAGGCCTACTGGACCGCAGAACTTCAAGTTCTGACCGCAAGAATCGCCTGACCAGGGTGTACGTTCGAGCGGGCCTTCGGGCCCGCTTTTTTGCACCAGTGATCCTGCCGTCATGACGAAATCGTGCGGCTGCTGTCATCGGGATGTCACAAAAACATCATTTCATGGCGATATCCGAAAAACGCGATCACGACGAGAGCCCATGAACCGCACCCTGCCCCGCATCGCCGCCCTCAGCCTGTGCCTGCTGGCCGCCTGACCGCCTGCAAGAACGAGTCCGCCCCGGCCAATGGCAACGACGCTGGCAGCGCCGACCACCGCCACGACCGGCCGGAGACAAGGTCAGTCGTCGAGATCACCGGCGCCGGCGCCACCTTCATCTATCCGCTGCTGTCGAAGTGGTCGGACGACTACAACAAGTCGACCGGCGCGAAGATCAACTACCAGTCGATCGGCTCCGGTGGCGGCATCGCCCAGATCAAGGCCGGCACCGTGGACTTCGGTTCCTCCGACAAGCCGTTGCCGCCCGAAGAACTGGCGCAGGCCGGCCTGGCGCAGTTCCCGTCCGCCGTCGGCGGCGTGGTCCCGGTCGTCAACGTCGAAGGCATCGAAACCGGCAAGCTGCGCCTGACCGGCGCGCTGCTGGCCGACATCTTCCTGGGCAAGGTCGCGACCTGGAACGATCCGGCGATCGCCGCGCTCAATCCGGGCCTGCCGCTGCCGTCCGCCAAGATCAACGTGGTGCATCGCTCGGATGGCTCCGGCACCACCTTCAACTTCGTCAACTACCTGTCCAAGGTCAGCCCGGAGTGGAATTCCAAGGTCGGCGAAGGCACCTCGGTCAACTGGCCCGGCGGCGTCGGCGGCAAGGGCAACGAGGGCGTGGCTGCCTACGTCAAGCAGATCAAGGGCGCGATCGGCTACGTCGAGCTGGCCTATGCCACCGAGAACGGCATGGCCTATGCCAGCGATGCAGAACGCCGCCGGCAACTGGGTGCAGCCGACGGCGGCAGTCGTTCGCCGCAGCCGCCGCCAGCGCGGACTGGAAGACTGCCAAGGATTTCAGCCTGGTCATCACCAATGCACCGGGCGCGGACGCCTGGCCGATCACCGCCACCAATTTCATCCTGGTCTACAAGCACGCCAAAGGATGCCCAGCGCACGCGCAACACGCTGGACTTCTTCAAGTGGGCATTCGAGAACGGCCAGACCCAGGCCGACGCGCTGCACTTCGTCCCGCTGCCCGCGGAACTGGTGCAGCAGATCGAAGCCTACTGGGCATCCGACATCAAGGCCTGACAAACGATGCGCGCACCGCGCCTGAGCGTGCCGCTGCCGGCGGCACATGCCCGACACGACCGGAACACCCGTAGCCAAGACCATGAACGCCCTAGCCCCGACCGTTCCAGACGATTCGCGCGACCGCGCCGACATCCGCACCGACAACCGCTTCCGCTGGCTGGTGACCGGGGCCGGCGTGTTCGTGCTGGTGTCGCTGGCCGCCGCCGCGCTGTCGATGCTGTGGGGTGGCCGCGCCGCCTTCCAGAAGTTCGGCCTCGCGTTCCTGTGGACCGACCAATGGGACGCCGTGCAGCAGCAGTTCGGCGCACTGGTGCCGATCTACGGCACCCTGGTCACCTCGTTCATCGCGATGCTGATCGCGGTGCCGGTGAGCTTCGGCATCGCCTTCTTCCTGACCGAGATCGCCCCCAAGTGGCTGCGCACGCCGGTAGGTGCGGCGATCGAGCTGCTGGCCGGCATTCCGTCGATCATCTACGGCATGTGGGGCCTGTTCGTGCTGGTGCCGGTGCTGGCCGAATACGTCTATCCGTGGGTGGACGAACATTTCGGCCAGTTGCCGTTGGTCGGCAAGCTGTTCGCCGGGCCGCCGCTGGGACTGGGCATGGGCACCGCCGGCCTGGTGCTGGCGATCATGGTGATCCCGTTCGTGTCCTCGATGATGCGCGAGGTGTTCCAGACCGTTCCCGGCCGCCTGAAGGAATCGGCATATGCGCTGGGCTCGACCCGCTGGGAAGTGGTCTGGGACGTGGTGCTGCCGTACACGCGTTCGGCGGTGATCGGCGGCATCTTCCTCGGCCTCGGCCGTGCGCTGGGCGAAACCATGGCGGTCACCTTCGTGCTGGGCAACGCGCACTCGCTGACCCTGTCGTTGCTCGAACCCGGCAACTCGATCGCGGCCACCATTGCCAATGAATTCACCGAAGCCGATTCCGAGATGTATCGCTCGTCCCTGATCGCGCTCGGCTTCGTGCTGTTCCTCGTCACCTTCGTCGTGCTCACCATCGCCCGCCTGATGCTGCGCCGCCTGAACAAGCGGGAGGGCAACTGATGTCCACGTCCCTGTACCGCATGCGCGCCGCCAAGAACATGCTGGCCCAGGTGCTGGCGGTATTCGCTGCGCTGTTCGGCATCTTCTGGCTGGTGTGGATCATCTGGACCACCCTGCGCATGGGCGTCAGTTCGTTGAACCTGGCGCTGTTCACGGAGATGACCCCGCCGCCCGGGGCAGACGGCGGCGGCATGCTCAATGCGTTCTTCGGCAGCGCGCTGATGAGCCTGCTCGGCATCGCGCTGGGCGCGCCGATCGGCATGCTGGCCGGCACCTACCTGGCCGAGTACTCCAGCAAGAGCTGGCTGGGCGAGACCGTGCGCTTCGTCAACGACATCCTGCTGTCGGCACCGTCGATCGTGCTTGGCCTGTTCGTGTACACCCTGGTCGTCGCGCAGATGGGCCACTTCTCGGCACTGGCCGGCGCCATCGCGCTGGCCTTCATCGTGCTGCCGGTGGTGGTGCGCACCACCGACGAAATGCTGCGCCTGGTGCCGTCGCAGATGCGCGAGGCGGCGCTGTCGCTCGGCGTGCCGCAATGGAAGGTGACGATGCAGGTGCTGTATCGCAGCGCCCTGCCCGGCATCGTCACCGGCATCCTGCTGGCACTGGCACGCATCAGCGGCGAAACCGCACCGCTGCTGTTCAGCGCACTCAACAACCAGTACTGGACCACCGACATCCTGTCGCCGATGGCCAACGTGCCGGTGGTGATCTTCCAGTACGCCATGAGCCCGTACGACAACTGGCATTCGCTGGCCTGGGCCGGCGCCTTCGTCCTGACCATGTTCGTGCTGCTGATCAGCCTGGTCGCCCGGGCGATCGTCTCGCGCAACAAGATGACCCATGACTGATTTTTCGCGGATTCCCGACATGAATGATGCACACCTCGCCGCGCCGCCTCTGCGCGCGACACCATCCTGCCACTGGCGCCGCCGGTGAAGCTCACCGCGCGCAACCTGAACTTCTGGTACGACAAGTTCCACGCGGTGAAGGACATCAACCTGGACATCCCGGAGAAGCGCGTCACCGCGCTGATCGGGCCGTCCGGTTGCGGCAAGTCGACCTTGCTGCGCGTGTTCAACCGCATCTATGCGCTGTACCCGAAGCAGGAAGCCAAGGGCGAGGTGCTGCTCGGAAGGCGAGAACATCCTCGACCCGAAGTACCCGATGAACCGCCTGCGCAGCAAGGTCGGCATGGTGTTCCAGAAGCCGGTGCCGTTCCCGATGACGATCTACGAGAACGTGGCCTACGGCATCCGCCACCACGAGCGCCTGGGCAAGGCCGACATGGACGTGCGGGTGGAACAGGCGTTGCGCCAAGCCGCGCTGTGGGACGAGGTCAAGGACAAGCTGAAGACGAGCGGCCTGGGCCTGTCCGGCGGCCAGCAGCAGCGGCTGTGCATCGCGCGTGCGGTGGCGCTGAAACCCGAGGTGCTGCTGCTCGACGAGCCGACCTCGGCGCTGGACCCGATCTCCACCAGCCGCATCGAGCAACTGGTGGAAGAACTCAAGCAGCAGTTCACCATCATGATCGTGACCCACAACATGCAGCAGGCCGCACGCGTCTCCGACTACACCGCCTTCATGTACCTGGGCGACCTGGTCGAACACGGCGCGACCGAGCAGATCTTCTCCAATCCCGGCAAGCAACAGACCGAGGACTACATCACAGGAGGTTCGGCTGATGAGCGAGAACACACCACATCGTCAAGAGCTACGACGACGAACAGACACGCGCTGATCGACGAACTGATCCGCATGGGCCAGATGTCCGCCGCGCAACTGGAAGCCGCGCTGGACGTGGTCGAGCGCCGCGACGACAAGGCCGCCGAACGCGTGATCGGCAACGACGAGGCGATCGACGCGCTGGAACAGCAGGTCAACCACGACGCGATCCACCTGATCCGCCGCGGCCCGCTGGCCGGCGACCTGCGCGATGATCCTGGCCGCCCTGCGGGTGGCCTCGGACATCGAGCGCATCGGCGACTACGCGGCCAACATCGCCAAGCGATCGATGGCGCTGAACCTGTCGCCGCCGCTGCCGCACACCCGCGGGCTGGACGCGCTGGGCCGGATGGCGGTGCGCCAGGTGCGCGACGTGCTGGAGGCCTACGTCAACCGCGATGGCGAGGCGGCGCTGCGGGTCCGTGCCCGCGATGCCGAGCTGGACACCCTCTACACCGGCCTGTTCCGCGAGCTGCTGACCTACATGATGGAAGACGCGCGCGCGATCACGCCGTGCACGCACCTGCTGTTCATGGCCAAGAACCTGGAGCGGATCGGCGACCACGCCACCAACATCGCCGAGAACATCTGGTTCCTGCTGCATGGCGAAGAGCTGATGCCGCCGCGCGACAAGCGCGACGAAAGCAACACCACGGTGATCCTTGCGACGCGTGCCGAGTAGCTGAACGGAACTTCGTGCTGACATGGATCGGCGCCACCGGGCGCGGTAGCATTCGTATCCCCCACACCATTTCCCACACGCGCCCAAGCGCAACGGAGTCCTTAACATGTCGCAATCAAGCAAACCGCTTACCCTGGCGATCAGCGCCGCCATCGCTGCCGGCTCCCTGTTCAGCATGCAGGCCATGGCCCACGGCTACATGCAGGACGCACCGACCAGCGGCCGAGACGCGGCCACGATGGCGCCAGCGGCATGGCGATGATGGACACCGACAAGGATGGCCGCCTGTCGCGCGCCGAGTTCAACGCCGCGCACAAGGGTTCCGAAGAGAAGTTCGCCGCGCACGATGGCGATGGCGATGGCTTCATCACCCAGGCCGAGATGGATGCCCACCATGCCTCCATGAAGCAGGACGACGCCAAGGGCGACGACGACGCGGCCATGAAGAAGATGGAAGCCGAGGGCAAGTGTGGCGAAGGCAAGTGCGGCGAAGGCAAGTGCGGCAGCAAGTAATCCGCTGATACCAGATAACATGAAGCACAGGCACCATCTCCGGCGCAGGCCTTGGCCTGCGCCGGGCGTTGTTGGCCGAGTTGCGGCAGATGCAGCACGGCGCGGTGGATTTCCTGGAGTGCGCACCTGAAAACTGGATTGGAGTTGGCGGCGCGCTGGGCGACGCCCTCGGGGATCTCACCAGTCGCTATCCGTTGTCCTGCCATGGGTTATCGCTGTCACTGGGCGGCACGGCCCCGCTGCACCAGCCGCTGCTGAAGCAGATCCGCCAGTTCCTGGATCGCCAGCAAGTCAGCCTGTACAGCGAACACCTGAGCTGGTGCGCCGATGCCGGCCAGCTGTATGACCTGCTACCCATTCCGTTCACCGATGAAGCGGTGCGCCATGTCGGCGCGCGAATCGCCCAGGTCCAGGATGCGCTGGGCCGCCGCATCGCGATCGAGAACGTCAGCTACTACGCCGCGCCCTACCAGGCATTGAGTGAGGCCGACTTCATCACCGCGGTGCTGGACGAGGCAGATTGCGATCTGTTGCTGGACGTCAACAACATCCATGTCAATGCGATCAACCACGGCTATGACGCGCGTGGCTTCATCGCGCGCATGCCTGCCCGGCGCATCGTCTGCTACCACGTGGCCGGCCACTTTGACGAAGCCGACGACCTGAAAGTCGATACCCACGGTGCCGACGTGAAAGCGGAAGTCTGGGATCTGCTGGCGCATACCTACCAGGTGCATGGCGTGCGTGCCACCCTGCTGGAACGCGACTTCAACTTTCCACCTCTCGACACATTGTTGGCGGAAGTGGACGCAATTCGCACGCTGCAGGAGAAGGCTCTCGCATGAACGACGCCGGTGACCTGCAGATGCAACTCGACACTCTCGCCCGTTACGTGCGCAGCCCGGACACACAGCCGGGACCACCGGGAATCGAACCGCGTCGCCTGAAGCTCTACAGCGACCTGCTGTTCAACAACATCGAAGGGCTGCTGGCCGGAAATTTTCCGGTGATTCGCCAAACGCTGGGCGATACCGAGTGGCACGCACTGGTGCAGCGATTCTTCGCCAGCCATCGTAGCCAGACGCCACTGTTCACCAGGATCGGGCTGGAACTCATCGACTTCCTCGCAACCCCGGAAGGCCATGACCCACAGCGCCCCTGGCTGGCGGAGCTTGCCCACTACGAATGGGCGGAACTCGGCCTGCAGCTGAGCGATGCCGCCGTGCCCGCGCATGATCCGCACGGCGACCTGCTTGGCGGCGTACCGCTGCTGTCACCACTGGCCTGGCCGCTTGCGTATCGGTGGCCGGTCTCCCGCATCGGACCCGGGTTCCAGCCGGAAACCGCGCCGTCCGAGCCAACCCTGGTCCTGATGCAGCGGAACGATGGTGGCGAGGTACGGTTCTCCTCGCTGTCGCCCCTGCTGTTCAAGTTGCTGGAGCGGATCGGCGCAAACATGGCGGCCAGTGGACGTGCCCTGCTCACGCAACTGGCTCACGAGGCAGGCCAGGAGTATGCCGAAGCCTTCATCGATGCCGCACGCCCGCTGCTTCTGCAACTGCACCAGCAGGGTGTACTTCCCGGCACCCGCATCAACGCGCAGCAGGCTTCAGGAACCAGCCCTCTGCTAGTCTGTCCCGATGCCTGACATTCCCGAAATCACGCCCCTATTCAAGCCGATGGCCGAACGTTTCCGCGGCTACCTGCCGGTAGTGGTGGACGTGGAAACCGGCGGTTTCGACTGGAACCGCAACGCGTTGCTGGAGATCGCGGCGGTACCGATCGAACTCGATGCCGAGGGCCGTTTCGTGCCCGGCGAAGTTTGCAGTGCGCATGTCGAACCCGCGCCCGGCACCACCATCGACCCCAAATCGCTCGAGATCACCGGCATCCAGGTCGACAACCCGTTGCGCGGCGCACTGCCGGAGCGCGAGGGGCTGGATGCGGTGTTCACGCCGGTGCGTGCAGCGGCGAAGCGACACGGCTGCCAGCGCGCGATCCTGGTTGGACACAACGCCCACTTCGATCTCAATTTCCTCAACGTCGCGGTGGCGCGAGTGGGCCACAAGCGAAACCCGTTCCATCCGTTCTCGGTGTTCGACACGGTGACCATGGCCGGCATGGCGTATGGCCAGACCGTGCTGGCGCGGGCCTTGCAGGCAGCAGGATTCGACTGGGACCAGCGCGAGGCGCATTCGGCGATCTACGACGCGCAACAGACCGCGCGGCTGTTCTGCGTGATCGCCAATGCGTGGCCTAGCCTGCGCGCTGGGACCGCTTGAGCCTCAATGAACGCCCGATGCCATACAAGCTCACTGCCATCCACGCGGCTTCGAGCAGGAACACGGGCAAATTGAACTTGCCGATCAGCGAGACCAGGATCCCGGCCGCGCCGAACAGGTTGATCAGCTGATAGACCAGACCCGTACCTGCCAGGCGTCCCGCCTGCAGCAGGAAAAATCCCAGCAGGATGATCGCGGTTCCCACCAGCCCCACCATGTCGTACCACGCAAGTTCGAGTGCCATTGCCGCACGCTCCTCAGGATTGCCGCTGACGCACGGCTTCAAACAGGGCCACGCCAGTGGCGACCGACACATTCAGGCTCTCGAACTCGCCCGGCATCGGGATCTTCACCAGCTGGTCGCAGTTGTCGCGCGTAAGCCTGCGCAGGCCGTCGCCTTCGCTGCCCAGCACCAGCGCCACGTTGCCTTTCAAGTCGATCGCATAAAGCGACGCGTCCGCATCACCCGCCAAGCCGTAGATCCACACTCCGAGCTTCTGCAGGTCGCGCAGCGTGCGTGAGAGATTGGTGACGCTGAACACCGGAATCGTGTCGGCAGCTCCCGCCGAGGTCTTGCGCACGGTGGCATTGAGCTGGACCGCCTTGTCCTTCGGAAACACGACCGCCGTCACGCCCGCAGCAGCCGCACTGCGCAGGCATGCGCCGAGGTTATGCGGATCCTGGACGCCGTCCAGCACCAGCACCAGCGCCTTGCCTTCGGCGGCCTCGATCAGTTCGGGCAGGTCGTGCTCGTCCCAGGTCCTGGCCGCCGCATAACGCGCGACCGCGCCCTGGTGGCGCAAGCCACCGGCAACGCCGTCCAGCGCATTCTGGGCGACGCGGCGCACCTCGATGCCCATGCGCCTCGCCTGTTGTTCAAGGTCGGTGATGCGCGGGTTCTTGCCACCGGCTTCGAGCAGGATTTCGCGGACGTTGTCGGCGTCGTGCTCCACGGCGGAGGCCACGGCGTTGAGTCCGACAATCCATTGGGCGGCTTTGTTCATGCCGTCATTATCGCGAAATTTGAGGCCATTGATCGCAAGCCGAAGCCTTTGCTCCTCATCCCGGCGCACGCCGGGATGACAGCCCGAGATCCGGCTCAACGCACAGCCCTCAGTATTTCTTCCTGGACTTCTTCTTCGGCTTGCCGCGCTCCGGAAGTGGCTTGACTCCACCGCCCCCCTCCTCCACCAAGCGGAAGTCGATCTTCCGATCTTCCACGCTGGCCTTGAGCACCACCACCCGCGCCCGGTCGCCGAGGCGATATTCGCGACCACGGCGCTCGCCGGTGAGTGTCTTGCGCACCGCATCGAAGTGGTAGAAATCATTGGCCAGTTGCGTCACGTGGACCAGGCCATTGACCTTGGAGTCGTCCAGTTCCACGAACAGGCCGAAGCTGGTCACCCCGCTGATGGTGCCGTCGAACTCCTCGCCGACATGGGTTTCCATCCAAGCCGCCCGGTAGCGCTCGTCCACCTCGCGCTGGGCTTCGTCGGCGCGGCGCGAGCGTTCCGAGCATTGCAGTGACAAGTTGGCCATTGCATGCGGCGTATAGGCGTACGTGTCCGGCTTGCCACCGGCCAACGCGTGCTTGATCGCGCGATGCACCAGCAGGTCGGGATAGCGGCGGATCGGCGAGGTGAAATGCGCATACGCTTCCAACGCCAACCCGAAGTGGCCGATGTTGTCCGGCGAGTACACGGCCAATGACTGGCTGCGCAGCAGCACTGATTCCAGCAGCGTTGCATCCGGGCGCTCGCGAATCTTCTCCAGCAGGTTGCGGTAATCCTTCGGTTGCACCTTGGCCCAGGGCGGCATCCGCAACTGGAATTCCTTGAGGAACTCCAGCAGATCGGCGTACTTGGATTCCGGCGGCTTGTCGTGGTCGCGATACGGCGCCGGGATGTGCGTGGACAGCAGGTAAAGCGCGGCCTGCACATTGGCCGCGATCATGCATTCCTCGATCAGCTTGTGTGCGTCGTTGCGCTGGAGCATGCCGCCCTGGGTCACTGCTCCCTTCGCGTCCAGCAGGAAGCGGACCTCGCTGCTCTCGAATTCGATCGCGCCGCGTTTGGCGCGCGCGCGATCCAGTACCTTGTACAACTGGTGCAGGTCTTGGATCTGCGGCAGCAGTCCGCCGACCTTGGCCAGTGCCGCGGCGTGGTCGTCCTCGGGGATGCCGTCGCCGACCACGTTCCAGACATCGGTATAGGTCAGCCGCGCATGCGAATGCATCACCGCCTCGTGGAAACTCGCGCCGGCTGACCACGCCATCGCGGCCGACCTGCATGTCGCAGACGAAGCACAGCCGGTCGACCTTCGGCATCAACGAGCAGATGCCGTTGCTCAGTGTTTCCGGCAGCATCGGCACCACGAAACCGGGGAAATACACCGACGTCGCACGCAGCTGGGCTTCGTCATCCAGCGGCGTTCCCGGTTGCACGTAATGCGAGACATCGGCGATCGCCACGATCAGGCGGAAGCCGTCGCGGTTGGGTTCGCACCACACCGCGTCATCGAAATCCTTGGCGTCCTCGCCATCGATGGTGACCAGCGGGAATGCGCGCAGGTCGAGCCGCTTGAGGATGTCGGACTGCTGCACGTCGAGCGGCACCGCGGTCGCCTGGGCCAGGACCTCCGGCGAAAACTCGTTCGGGATCTCATGTGCATGGATCGCCGCTTCCACCGCCAGCGACGCTGTCAGCTTGTCACCAAGCACCGCCAGCACCTTGCCGATCGGCGGGCGATGCTGGTCCTGCGCCTGGGTGATCTCGACCACGACCAATTGGCCATGCTTTGCGTCCTTGCGTGCGTCCTGCGGGATCATCACGTTGCGCTGGATGCGCTTGTCGTCGGGCACGACATAGGCGATGCCGGCCTCTTCGGTGTAGCGACCAAGCAGGCGATTGAGCCGGCGCTCCAGCACCTCGACGATCGCGCCTTCCTTGCGACCGCTGCGATCGACACCGGTGACACTGGCCAGCACGCGATCGCCATGGGTGACCTTGCGCATCTCGTTCGGCGCCAGGAACAGGTCATCGCCGCCACCATCCGGACGCAGGAAGCCGAATCCGTTCGGATTGGCAATGACGGTGCCCGGCACCAGGTCGGCGCGCTCTGCCGGTACGAACCCACCGCGCCGATTCTGCAGCAGCTGGCCGTCGCGCAACATCGCCTGCAGCCGCTTCTCCAGTGCCTCGAAGCGGTCCGGCGCCGCAAGCTCCAGTTTCTTCGCCAGCCCGTCGGCATCCATTGGCCCGTCATGCGCGGCCAGGACCTCCAGGATCATCTCGCGGCTGGCGATGGGCTGCGCGTAGCGCCGGGCCTCGCGCGCCGCATGCGGGTCTTGTCCGTCCGGATGCGACCGCGTCGGCGCCGTCGAGCGCATGGCACGGGCAAGGCCGGGATCCGGTAGCCAACCGGGACGCTTCGGTCCGGCATTCGCTCCGCCGGGTCGCTTGCCGCTGGCAGGTTTTGCGCCGCGTGGTCCCTTCGTGGCAGTTCCAGGGTTGCCCGGTTTGCCGGACGATGCCTTCTTGCCGCGGCCGCTGCCGCGCTTGCTGGGTGGTTTGCTCATGCCCTGATATTACAGGCCACCTGTCGAGGGCGTATGCAGAAAGCGTTGACATCGCGATCGCCCGCACGCAGAATGCGCGGCTTCAACCGGCCCGGATGGCGGAATTGGTAGACGCACTAGCTTCAGGTGCTAGCGGGGGCAACCTCGTGGAGGTTCGAGTCCTCTTCCGGGCACCAGGTTGAAACAAGCAACCCTCGCGAAAGCGGGGGTTTTTTGTTTGGTGCTCAAGCCGTCCCGGCGGAACCTTGGCAGCTTAAACGACCCCATCACGTGCACATGCCGATAGTGCGCATTTCCATGCTCTACTTCGGCTTCCGCACTCCAGTCGACGGATACCTTGGGGGACCCATGAACTATTCACGCTCGCTCGCGTTCTTGCTTGCTGCTGCCATGTTCGCCTTCACCACGTTTGCCAGTGTCGCCGGGCCAGTCACGATTCCAGAGGGTACGGAAGTCAAGTTGCGCATGCTGGAAAGCCTGACGTCCGCCACCGCAACCGAGGGGCAGCGATTCACACTGGAGCTCGACGACGACATCCGCATCAATGGAACCGTGGTGGTGCCGCGCGGCGCAAAAGCTGTCGGCACCGTCATGAAAGCCAAGAAGAAGGGCTTCATGGGCAAGGGTGGCGAATTGAACATCACCCTGGACTACATCACGGTGGGCGACGATCGCATCCGCCTGCGTGCAGCCCAAGGCAAGGAAGGCCAGGACAAAGTCGGTACGACGGTGGTGCTGACCGTGCTGTTCGGCCCATTGGGCCTGCTCAAGCGCGGCCATGATGTCGAGGTCAACTCGGGCATGGTGATGACGGCCTTCGTCGATCAGACCATCAAACTCTGACCAAGGATGCCGATGCCGGGTGGCCGCAAAGCGCGTCTGCACGTGCTGGCAGTCCTGTACCTGACATTGGCACATGCAAGAAGTGATGTGTTCGACCACATCGAACGCTTCCACAACCCACGCATGCAGCGCAGGCTGGATGGCAAAGATCAGGCCATTAGACACTTGACCCAACAGTCCGTGGAAACGGGGTAGAACCCAACCCGCAGCTTCTCGGGACAAAACAAAAGCTCATCTTCATGAGGTAACTCGCCATTAGCCGTTCTCTCGACACACTGTTCAATCCCAACTCTGTTGCCATCGTTGGTGCCAGCAACGACAAAAACAAATACGGCAATTGGCTTAGCGTGCAAGCGTTGCGAGGGGAACATCGACGCGCAGTGCACCTTGTCAATCGCAAAGGTATTGAGGTACTTGGTCGCGCCTCGGTCACTTCATTGAAAGAGATCGACGGCCGCGTCGATCTGGTCGCGATCGCCGTACCCATCTCGGCTTTTGAAGTTGCCGTGAATGAAGCGCTGGACAAGGGCGCGCGTGCGATCGTGGGCATCACGGCAGGGTTTGCCGAGCTCGGCACCGATGGCAAGTTGCTCCAGGACCGTGTCGTGCAGCGGATACGTGACGCGGGCGCTGTGCTGCTCGGACCCAATTGCCTGGGGGTTACCGACGCAACGGCGGAATTCTCGCTTGCGTCGAACCCGCTGCCCGTCGGGCCTGTCAGTCTGCTTTCTCAAAGCGGAAACATGGCATTGGAACTCGGGCAGTTCATGTCCGCCCATCATCTGGGGTTTGCGCGATTTGCGTCCCTGGGCAACCAGGCAGACCTTTGCGCCGCCGACCTGATCCGTCATTGCATTGCCCATGACGGCACCAAACTCATTGCCCTGTACTGCGAAGACTTCAAGGATGGCCGCGACTTCGTGAACGCGGCGACAGAAGCGCGGCGCCACGGCAAGCCGGTGGTATTGCTGACAGTGGGCGGCAGCGAAGCATCTATCCGTGGCGCCCAATCCCATACTGGTTCGCTGACATCCAGTTCCGCCGTCATCGATGCCGCCTGCCGGGCAGCTGGAATCTATCGCGTCTCCAGCCCACGGGAGTTGGCCGATGTCGCCGCTGTGCTTCTGCGTTTCGGCATGCAGCCGCTCCGGTCCGTCGCAATCCTGTCCGACGGTGGCGGACATGCAAGCGTGGCCGCGGACGTCGCCGAAGCTGCAGGACTATCGGTCCCGACGTTTTCCGATCAAACCCAAGCTGCACTCAAGGCCGAACTTCCGCCATCCGCAGGCGTCCTGAATCCCATCGACATTGCCGGAGCGGGTGAACACGACATTACTTCGTTCGGACGGGCTCTGGACGCCGCCATCAGCGATCCGAAGATCGATGCGGTCGTGGTGACGGGATACTTCTGCGGCTATTGGGAGTACGGCGACACCATCGCCCAGTTGGAGGCGCAGACCGCAGAGCATATGGCAGCGGCGGCATTGGCAGCTGGCAAGCCCGTGGTGGTGCACACGATGTGGCCAGACAGCCAAACGGCGAAGGTACTCCGCAACTTGGGCGTGCCGGTCTTTCGTGCCGTGGAAGACGCATTGCGAACGTTGGGTATCGCGGCGCGCGCTACCGAGCCGCGAACGATTCCGCCACCCGTGGCTGGTCGCGAAGCAGCGCCACTGGCAGACGACGGCTACTGGACATCTCGCGCGTTGCTTGCAGATTCCGGCGTGTCGTTCCCGTACGCCGAGTTGGTGGATTCGGTGCCGACAGCGCTCGAAGCAGCCAAACGTGCAGGTTATCCGGTGGTTCTCAAAGCGATGGGCTTGCTGCACAAGTCTGACTCCGGCGGCGTAGCCTTGCGACTGACGGGGCCGGAGGAATTGACGGCAGCGTTCGAAGACATGCACAAGCGCGTCGCAGTGTCGAGCTACTGCGTCGAAGCGATGGCCCAACTGCACGATTCCGTTGAGCTGATCGTTGGTGTACAGACCGACCCCCGCTTCGGCAGCGTCGCCATGGTCGGTCTGGGCGGCACTCTGACCGAAGTCCTGAAAGATGTGTCCTTTGCACTCGCACCTGTGGACGCCGCGACCGCACGTGGCATGCTCGAGTCGCTGCGCTCGGCCGCCATTTTGCAGGGAGTGCGCGGCAGGCCCGGCATCGACCTCGACGCTGCGGCGGTCGCGATCGTGAAAATTACCGGGGTAGCTGCAGCTCACCCCGAGATCGGTGAGTTGGAAGTCAATCCGTTGCTGGCCTCTCCGTCCGGCACGCTTGGACTCGACGCTCGCGTGATACTCAAGCCCTGTCGCACGCTCTGGCGCACTGCATAGCGCCGCGGACACTCCCCAATGAGCCCTTCACGACAGGTGGTCCTTTCCGGGACCACAATCGCAGTCATGGCGACTTGTGCCGGCCACAACTTTTCACGAACGTTCCGGGAGTAAGTGCCTCATGATCGAAACTACCGAGAATCTCCGTAATTCCTTGATCGAAATCACGTGGACGGACCATGTAACGGGTACCAGGGGCTTCGTCGTCCTGGACACTCTGGTTCGCGGTCTCGCCAGCGGCGGACTGCGCGTGCGCAAAGGCTGCACCATTGACGAAGTTCGTGGCCTCGCCCAAGGCATGAGCCACAAGGAAATGCTCGTTTACGACCCCGCCGACAACTACGTTCCACTCGGTGGCGGAAAGGGCGGCATAGACTTTGACCCAAGCGATCCAGGGGTCCTCGACGTGCTGTCGCGTTTCGTCGCAGCGGTCCGTCCGGTCATCGAATCACAATGGAATACCGGAGAAGACTTCGGCACGAGTCAGGAAGTGCTGGAAAAAATATTTGCCGGGGTCGGCATGCCTTCGACGATCGAAGCCGTCTACCGGACACTTCCCGATGCCGACGCGGCGCGACAGCACCTCGCCGACGCAGCTGCGGTGCACGTCAACGGTATTCCCCTGATGGAGCTCGTTGGCGGCTACGGTGTCGCTCAGGCCTGCCTCAATGCCGCCAAGTCCTTGAATATCGACGTGCCTGGTGCAACTGCCGTCGTGCAGGGTTTCGGATCGATTGGTGGTGCAGCAGCGCGTTATTTGGTGGCGAACGGCGTCAAGGTCATCGCGGTTGCGGATCGTGACGGGTTGATCCGTGACGACAATGGCTTGGATGTTGAGGCCATGCTGGCCTCTCGTAGTGCCCAAGGGGTCGTCGATCGATCGGTGCTTGCTGGCGACAGCGTGCAACTGGGCGACCGCGACGCGTGGTTGGATGTGCCTTGTGACTTCCTGGTGCCGGCGGCCATGTCCTACGTCATCAACTTGACGGACGTGGATCGGATCAACGCGCGGGCGGTGGTCGAAGGCGCCAACATGCCGACCATGCCGGATGCAGAAGCGGCCTTGTTGAAACGCGGGATTCCTGTCATGCCGGATTTTGCGGCCAACGTCATGACGAACGCATGGTGGTGGTGGATTATTTTCGGTGACATCGAGCCCACTGCGCGCGCGTCGTACGCCAAAATCGATGCGGTCGCCGCGCGGTTGACGCACAGCATATGGCGTGATGCGCAGTCGTCGGGTTGTTCGCTGCGGCAGGCAGCGCATCAGCTTGTGGCTCGCAATACCAAGGACGTCGTCGCACGTGTCGGGGTCACGCAATGAGGCGTGGCTCCACATGCTTGTCCCGGCTTTCCACGCAAACCTGGCTCGTTGCCGGCTTGCCGCAAAGAGGGGGGGTATCGTGCACAGCAAACTGAATATAGAGCCGGTTTCCCCGGCCGCAACTGCTGCTGCCCGCGCAGCTGGCATCGATCCTGAAAACATCGGATTCGCGATTCTGCGGCTGATCCGCGAATACGGGGTCGATACCATTTTCGGGATCCCAGGCACTCACAACCTGGAGCTTTACCGGCCCCTGAGTCGCCTGGGAATGCGTGCAGTGACGACGCGACACGAGCAAGGCGCAGGTTTCGCGGCCGACGGTTGGTCGCAGCGCAAGCGGCTACCGGGCATTGTCATCACGACCTCGGGGCCCGGACTGCTCAATGTCCTGTCCGCCGCGGGCAACGCATTTTGTGAATCGCGGCCGCTGTTGATTCTCACCCCCGGTCCTGCGCGAGGGGAGGAATTCGCCGACGTTGGCACCATGCACGAAACGAAAAATCAGGTGCTCGCGGCAGACGCGACCGTGCAATGGGCGCGTCGCGTAAAAACAACGCAGGAAGCTGTCGAAGCCGTGCACGACGCATTCCAGCTGTTTCGAACTTCACGTCCACGGCCCGTCGTTATCGAGATCCCCATCGATTTGCTGCAAGGTCCGCACGACGCCGACCCGGTTTCTCTTCTAGCCAGACCCGTTCAAGCTCCCATACGGGCAGCTGACACGGCAATTCTCGCCGCGACCGATCTGCTGCGACATGCGAAACGTCCCGCCATCCTTGCTGGCGGAGGCACAGTGACTGCATGTACTCCGCTACGCCAACTGGCGGAACGCCTCGGTGCGGCAGTGGTGTGCACCATGAACGGCAAGGGCGCGCTGCCGGAGTCGCACGCGTTGTCCATTGGCTCTGAGTTGCGATTGCAAGCCACCCAGGACCTTCTGAACGACGCCGATGTGCTCTTGGTGGTGGGTTCGAAAGTCAGCGAAGCAAAACTGTGGGGGGGCACCATCGCTCCGCAGGGAAAGGTGATCCGCGTCGACATTCTGGAGTCGCAATGCAACAAGAATCTTGTTGCCGACATTCCACTGGTGGGCGACGCAGGCGCAGTGCTTTCGCAGCTTGATGCCGCGCTGAGGTCCAGTGCGCCGCGAGACCCGGCATGGGACCTGGATGCTGTTCGAGCGGAATTGGCGGCACAAGCAGCTGCGTTTGCACCCGTTGAATACGCGCTGGCCAGACGTATTGCAGCCGTGTTGCCTAAGGACGCAATTGTTGCAGGCGATTCATCGCAGATCTCGTATTCCGGCATGGCAGCGACTTGCCACCCCGATGAGCCAGGGGCATTCCTGTACACGCCGACCTATTCGACGCTGGGTTACGGCTTGCCTGCCGCCATTGGGGCGAAACTCGCCGATCCGTCCCGGCCCGTGGTCGGTGTCATCGGTGACGGCGCCCTGATGTTCTCCGTTCAAGAGTTCCAGACCGCCGTGGAGCAGAATCTCGACCTTACCGTCATCTGCGTCGACAACGGTGGTTATGCGGAGATTCGGCAAAATGAAATCGACCGCGGAATCACACCGATCGGGGTGGATTTGACCCAGCCCGACTGGCCAGCACTCGCCGAGGCGTTTGGCGGAACAGGTTTCGGGGTGAAGAGTTCGGAGGACCTGGAAAGTGTACTTCAGGCCGCACTGGGTACCAGCGGGCTCACGCTCGTGCACGTACCGCTGGGACTGTTTGCCTGACGACCATCGAGGTCCGTTGCGGCACTAGTTTGCCGCCGCACGGGGAGCGCCCGGTCTGAACATGCGTCGAGCTTGTCGACCGCGGGTGCGCTTGAAGGCCTCCACCGTGTCACGCGGATCCGGGAACCTTCGCGAATAATTTGTGCGTTTACTTTTGCCGGCCTTTGTCGAGCAACTTTTCATGCACATGGGCAACCAGCACTTCGCGCATGGTGCCGAGCGTTGCGTTTGGCATGCCGGTCAGGACATGAATGGCCAACCCATCGATAAGCGCCGTCAATTCAATGGCGACAGCGACCGCGTCTATATCCGCACGAAATTCACCACGCGCCTGGCCGCGCTGCACGATGTGCAGCACCGCACTGTGCCAGCGCTCGTAAATTTCGTTATGCATGTGCCGTAACTCGGGGCGGATGCAGGCTTCGGCCCAGTACTGCATCCAGATCATCCATTCTTCACGCTTCGGGCCCAGCGTGGGCAGCTGCAGCTCGATCAAACGCAAAAGTCGTGGGTAGGCACCGTCGATCGCGCCCAACTCCCTTTTGTGACGCGCGAATTGACGGCTGACGCCGTGTTTCAACGCCATTCTCAGCACATCGTCCTTGGTCGGGAAGTAGTAGTGGACGGTCCCAGTACTGGTCCCCACCAAGCGCGCAATATCGGCGATACGCACAGCGTGGTAACCGCGATCGGCAATCAACTGCGCCGCAGCATCCAGGATCGCCGTTTTTCTCGAGCTATCCTCGGCGGTGTCAGCGTCACTGATTTCAGTGTCCAAGTCATTTTCCCGTTGAGATGAGTTCGGCAAGACAGGCCCCCGTGCCAGCTTGTGTCTGAACCCGTTCCAGTATAGCTACGGTAGTACACCAACCGACACGTCAGTTCGGCGAAAGACGAGTGACGGGACGAGTGTGGTGGACGGAGCAGCACTGACGCTATCGTCAGTCCGGTCAACGTAACAAGATCTGCTCAAGCCGGAGTCAGGAACTGTTGTCTACGGAGGCTGCTCACTGATTGCTTGACTCACATGGCTTCTTCACTGCAGCGTTTCCGCCATGGCGTCAGCTGGTTTCGTCAACTTGACGACACGTGGTTTCTCGTGCTTAATTGATGCGTCAGTTTGTTCGAATACGCACTGTGGAGCAAACGCGTTGAATTTGAACTTGAAGCAGGATGAACTCGCATTCCGCGATGAAGTGCGGGCATTTCTCACCGCCGAGTTGCCGCAGCGTCTCAGCAACAAGGTCCGCGGCGGCTTGCATCTGGAGCGCGAGGACTATCTGGAGTGGCACGCAATCTTGCACCGGCGTGGTTGGCTCGCGGCACACTGGCCCATGGAATATGGCGGTACCGGATGGAACCCGGTACAGACGTTTATCTTTGAACGCGAGTGCGCGCTGGCTGGAGCTCCCGAAATCGTCGCGTACGGCGTCGGCGAGTTGGCGCCAGTGCTTATCAAATACGGTAGTGAAGCGCAGAAGAAGTACTGGCTGCCGCGTATTCTCAATGACACCGACTGGTGGTGCCAGGGCTACTCCGAACCTGGCGCCGGCTCCGATCTCGCGTCATTGAAAACCGCCGCCGTACTGGACGGTGACCACTACATCGTCAATGGCCAGAAGATGTGGACGTCGTTGGCACACTACGCGAACATGATGTTCTGCCTGGTGCGCACCAACTTTGAGGTCAAGAAACAAGCGGGGATCAGCTTTCTGCTGATCGACCTGAAGAGCCCCGGGGTCGAAGTCCGTCCGATCATCACCCTGGAAGGGGCGCACGAAGTCAATGAGGTGTTCCTCACCGACGTCCGCGTCCCAGTGGGAAACCTTGTCGGCGAACAGGACCAGGGCTGGACTTACGCGAAATATCTGCTGACCCTCGAACGAACCGACACCGCCGGCGTGGGAACTTCAGAGGCCACGTTGGCCAAGGTCAAGACTCTGGCATCCCAGGCGCAGTACAACGGCCGTCCGCTGATCGAGGATCCGCTGTTCGCAGCACGCCTTGCACGTGTCGAGATCGATCTCGAGAACATGAAAACCACAAACTTGCGGGAAATCGCCACGGTCGCCAGCGGTGGGCGGCCCGGTGCGGAAAGTTCGATGTTGAAGATTCGCGGCACGGAGATCTTGCAAACACTCACCTCGCTGGCACGTCGTGCCGTTGGGCCCGCTGCCCTGCCCTTCATCGAAGACGCTTTCAAGGCAGGTTATGCGGAAGCGCCCATTGGCCCCCTTGGTGCGGCGACCTTGGCGGCCCAGTATTTCAACAATCGCAAGCTGTCGATTTACTCGGGATCCAACGAGATCCAGCGCAACATCATTGCAAAAATGATCCTCGGACTTTGACGGAACACGCGAAATGAACCTTCAAGTCACTGAAGTGCAGCGCATGCTCTCCGATGCGCTGGGACGCTATCTAAGCAAAGAGTACGATTTTGCGACCAGACAGGAGATCGCATACGGCACCGTCGGGCACAGTCCGCGCCACTGGAAGGAGCTGGCGGATCTTGGTGTCATCGGCGCACTGTTTCCGGAAAATGCGGGCGGACTCGGCGGTGACGCTGCCGACATACAGGTCGTGTTCGAGAGCCTCGGCCACTGGCTTTGCGTGGAACCTTTCCTTGACACACTGATCGTCGGTCGCGCGCTGATGGCGGCCGGCAACACATCACGCCTGACAGGGCTGATCGAGGGAACGACCGTTGCAGTATTGGCACACGATGAACCTGGCAATCACTACGAAGCGTCGCGCGTTACCACGCGCGCCGAAGCAGTCAGCGACGGGTGGGTGCTCAATGGCGCAAAAACGGTCGTGCGCCACGCCGAGAGTGCCGATCACTTTCTTGTTTCGGCGCGCATTTCCGGGGCGGACGACGCCGTCGGAGGCGTTGCGTTGTTCTTCGTTCCACGCGACAGCAACGGCTTGTCAGTGCGTGGATACGGACGCATCGACGGCGGTCGCGCTGGCGAACTGACCCTGCGCGACATGCACGTCGGCCCGGAAACACGAGTGGATACAGGTGGGGAACGCGGGGCCACCGTTCTCGACCGGGGGATCGCGTGGGGGATCCTGGCCATTTGTGCTGAAGCGCTCGGAGCCCTGGATATCGCGCGACGCGACACCCTGGAGTTCTTGCGTACGCGCAAACAGTTCGGCGTCCCGCTCGGCAGTTTTCAGGCGCTGCAGCACCGCATGGCAAATCTTCTCATCGAGATCGAGCAGGCGCGCTCCGCAGTGACGAATGCCGCCGCGGCCATGGACGAACCCGACGGGAACCGCGCGCGCGTGCTGTCCGCCGCCAAATATTCGATTGGAGTCATCGGTGCGATCGCCGCCGAAGAATGCATCCAGCTGCATGGCGGCATCGGCACAACCTGGGAACTACCGCTACCGCATTACGCCAAACGGCTCATCATGATCGACCATGAGTTGGGCGATCAAGACCATCACCTGCAGCGATATATCAGACTCAGCGGACAACGCGCCTGACCACCCGTCGAATACAACCGTCTCCTGCAGAGGATTACCGGATTCCCATGAAAACACGTATCACTGAATTGCTCGGCTCGCGCTATCCCATCATCCAGGGCGGCATGCAATGGGTGGGCCGCGCGGAGTTGACCTCGGCCGTCTCCAATGCCGGCGGCTTCGGCATCCTCACCGCGCTGACGCAGCCGAGCCCGGAGGCGCTGGCGCAGGAGATCAAACGCTGCCGCGAGATGACCGACCAGCCTTTCGGCATCAACCTCACCATTTTGCCCACCGCCACGCCGCCACCCTATGAGGCCTATCTGGACGCGGCACTGGACAGCGGCATCAAGGTGTTGGAAACCGCCGGCAACAACCCCGTGGAGTTCATCGCCAAGATCAAGTCAGCCGGTGCGAAGATCATCCACAAGTGCACGGCAGTACGCCATGCGCTGTCAGCCGAGCGCAAGGGCGTGGATGCGGTTTCCATCGACGGTTTCGAGTGTGCCGGCCATCCCGGCGAGGACGGGATCGGCAGTCTGGTGCTGTTCGCGCTGGCGGCAAGGCAGTTGAAGATCCCGCTGATCGCGTCCGGTGCCATCGCCGACGGCCGCACCATGGCGGCGGCGATGGCACTGGGGCTGGAGGGTGTCAACATGGGCACGCGTTTTTGCTGCACCAGGGAAGCACCCATCCATGAAGACATCAAGAAGCTGCTGGTTAATGCCACCGAACGCGACACCAATCTCATCTTTCGCAGCTTGCGCAACACCGCACGCGTATTGAGAACCTCGCTGTCAGACGAGGTCATCGCCATCGAAAATCGTCCCGGCGGCTGCGAGTTCAAGGATATCCAGCACCTTGTCGCCGGTGCCAAGGGTCGCGAAGCACTGGAGATCGGTGACCCGACGCGCGGACTGTTGTGGGCCGGTCAGTCCGTCGGCCTCATCGACGACATCCCCACCTGCGCTGAATTGATTGAACGCATGGTGCGTGAATGCCGCGAGAGCCTGGAAACCGCACAACGGCGCGCCAACGCCTGAACCCGCAATCGGCGAAAAAAACCATCACGGGATGGATAGCCAGGTCACTACGCCCACCTGCGACCATGGACGCACTCCCGCCAAACCACCCCACCAGCATCGGAGCAGTGACATGCGCGACGAGACAATCCAGATCAGCCGAGACGGCGGCGTGATGGTCGTTCGTCTCAACCGGCCCGCCAAAAAAAACGCATTGACGTATCCAATGTATGGCGCGATAGCGGATGCCCTTGAGCTTGCAGGCCGCGACAGGGAGATTCGAGTCGTGATGTTGGCCGGCCAGGAAAACAGCTTCTGTGCCGGCCACGACATGAACGAATTCCAGTCGTTCGCCGAACCAGGCGAGAAGGATCCGTCGCGACGCATGACGGAAGCGTTCGCGGGTATCGACAAGCCGGTCATTGCCGCCGTCACGGGGATGGCGATCGGCATCGGGTTTACGCTACTTCTGCATTGCGACCTCGTTTATGTCGGCCGTGGTGCACGTTTGCAAATGCCGTTCGTGAGCATCGGGATTTGCCCCGAATTCGGGGCAAGCTACATCCTGCCGCGCATGATGGGCCATGCTCGTGCGGCCGAACTGGTGTTGTTCGGCGAACCTTTCACACCCGAGCACGCACTCGAGTGCGGCCTGATAAACGCCGTTCTCCCGCCAGGCGAAGTAGAGGCCCACGCCCTGGTGCGCGCCCACAAGCTGGCAGCACAGCCACCAACCGCGTTGCGCACGGCCAAGCAACTTCTCAAGCGATGGACAAGGCTCGACGTCGAACAGGCGTACGAAACGGAAGACAAGCATCTCGAGACCATGATGGAAGGAGCCGAGATGGCCGAGGCCGTCGCTGCGTTCGCCGAAAAGCGGACGCCGGATTATTCGCGCTTCTCTTGAAGTCACGCCGGGCTACTGGAGGTGCTTCCGGGTCGGGTGATGTGAAAACGTAAAGGACATTCTCGCTTGATCAATTCTTGCCCAGGGCGACGGGCGTAGATTCGTTCCCGAGCTGCTTGTGGTCAATGAAGAGCCCATAATTGGCGTCGGCTGCAAGGGCGCGACTTTTGACTTTGTTTTCCACTAGCCGGGCTGGCGTGGGAAGCAATGCCATTGGTCGACACTTGCCAGCCCGTGGGGGATTGCCTTGTCGGCTTCCTATCTCCGGATCCACGGGGCCGACTGGCTTGAACCAACCGTCGTTCACGGCTAACGTGGCCATATACGAACGGATTTTCCGGGCGGCGCGGATGGTGCGTCGCCCGTTTACACATATGGAGCCAGCAAGTCTCATGAGCAACGATCACCGTCCCCCGCTGTTGCTGTCCCGCCTGGACGTGGAGCGCATCGAGACGCTGTTGGAGCAGCCCAGCACAAACTCCCTGAACACCTCGGCCCTGCAAAATGAGTTGGCGCGTGCAGAAGTCCTGTCACCCGCCGACATGCCAGCCGATGTCATCACCATGAACTCGACTGCCCTGGTTCGCCTCGAAGACGCCGTTCTGGGTGACTACGAACACGAACTGACCCTGGTCTATCCGCGCGAAGCCGATGGCAGCGCCAACAAGGTGTCGATCCTGGCGCCGGTCGGCAGCGCCCTGCTTGGACTGCGTGTGGGCGACGCCATCGACTGGCCGATGCCGGGTGGCCGCAATGCGCGCCTGCACGTGCTGGCGATCCGCTACCAGCCTGAAGCGGCAGGCGAACTGCATCGCTAAGCCCTGAATTCACGCGCTGACGGCGTCGCGAAGCCCAACGACACCCTCAAGCACTGCGCGCCGACTTGGTGCCGCAGCATCGTTGCGCGCGTGCGTTGCAGCGTGACCGCCCTTCATTTCGATCCCGATGCTTCAGTTCGCACTGTGCCGACGAATGGTCTTGCATTGCTATGCAGCGCACAGTACTGTCATTAGCATATACAAGGCGAAACACTGTTGGTAGTCGAAACGACCATGAGGGATACCCATGAGTGAGATCCGCGAGACCCCGGCTTCCAAGCTGGAACTCGAACTGCGTCGAGGCGCGCTGGTGCTGGCGGTGTTGTCCCGATTGCGCGACGTGCAGTACGGCTATTCCCTGCGCCAGGCCCTGGCTGCGCGTGGGATGCCGATCGAGGAAGGCACGCTGTACCCCCTGCTGCGCCGGCTGGAAGGCCAGGGGCTGCTGGATTCGGAATGGCGGATCGAAGACGGCCCGCCGCGCCGCTATTACCACTTGAACACCGCTGGCGAGGCGTTGCTCGCCGACCTGACCGCCACCTGGAATGCCCTTGTCGGGACCATGGCCGGATTGCTTGAAGGAGATGCACCGTGATGAACCCGAATGACGTCATCGAATCCTATGTGGTCGACGTGATGCGCCGCGTGCCGGCCAAGGATCGCAACGAGGTCGGCCTGGAATTGCGTGGCTTGCTGACCGAAATGCTGGACGACCACGCGCAGACCGCCGGTCGCGCCGCCGACGATGCAATGGTGCTTGGCGTGCTGCGAGAGTTCGGCACGCCGGCCGAGATCGCCGCGCGTTACCGCCCGCCGGGCAACTTGGCTGACGTCGTATGATCCCGCCGAGCAGACGCGTTCGTTCGCGATCTGGTCGATCAGCGGCATCGGCCCTGCAATGGGCACTGACCCTGCCGCGCGTGTTCGATGGCAGCCTGCCGATCGCGGCGTGGTGGTTTGGCTCGGGGCTGGGCGCGTTCTGGTGGCCCGGCTTTCATGGCGATGATGTCGCTGCTGATCGCATGGCTGCGTTCGCGCGGGATGTTCCTGCCGAAGTGGACGCCACGCATCGCGGACCCCGATCGCATTAATCGCGGCGGCATGATCGCGGGCCTGGTCGGCATCGCGCATCGCGATGAGCTTCATGATCGCCCTGCCATGGCTGGTCGAGCTGATGCCCGCCCCATTTGCGCGCGTGCTTGGCGTTCGATCCCGAGCTTCCTGCAGAACGTGCATGGCCGGCCGTGGTGTTGTGGCTGGTCTCGTTCGCGACACTGGTCGCGGTGCGGCGACAATGGTCGCCACACCTCGCTGACGCGGCGACTGGAACTTTGCGGCAGCCTCGGGCTTCGTCGCCCTGCTGGCCTGGTGGCTGTTCGCCGGCAGACATCTTCATCGAAAAGGCGACCAATGACGGGGCACGCGGCGGCCTTGCGCCTGGTCATCGCGTTCATCCTCATCGATGTCGCAGTCGAAGCTGTATCGCGGTCGGCCGCGGATTACTGCGCCGAATGCGAGTCATCGTTAATCCGAAACCCTCGACTCGCCATCCTGATGCCACGCGCCGGATCCCGCGAACGCCTGGGTCCGGCGCGTGAGGTCAGCGCTTGAATGACGTTACCCGAGGATCGCCGGGTTCAGCTGCCACACCTCGAAATTCAGCAACGCCGCGAAACTGACCCACGCCAGATAAGGCAACAGCAACACCCCTGCCAGCGGGCGCACCCGCCAGAAATCCAGCATCACGGAAAGGATCAACAGCCACAACAGGACGATGTCGGCGAATGCCAATACGCCCATTGTGCCATGGACGAAGAACAGCCAGCTCCATAGTGCATTGACCAGCAACTGCATGATGAACAGGCTCAGTGCATTGCCATTGCGGATGAAACCGCCCGAGCGCCATACCAGCCACGCGGCAACAGCCCATCAGCGCATACAGGACCATCCATACCGGGCCGAACACTGATGCGGGCGGCGCCCAGTCGGGTTGGATGAGGTCAGCGTAAAACGCCTTCGCCTGTGACGACGCAACAGCACCGATCGCCGCGGCGGCGAAGCTCAGCGCCAGCCAGCCAATCAGGCCAAGGAGCGAATTCTGCGCGGGCTTCGATTGCATGGGAGACTCCAGGATTACGGTCGCAATTTGCGCAGATGCTCGGATAGCCAGGCGACGACTGGCATCGGTTACCGACGAAGGCTACCTCCATCTGGCCAGCCGCGGTGTGATGCTGCCGTCGGCGCACCCGCCTGCGTGATCGCACAGGCCACGCCAGGACCGGCATCGGGCCTACATGATGTTGCCGGCACCTGGCGTATATGAAGACCCCACCACGCATTCGGCGATGATCGTCTCGCAGCGGATGGTGCGCGCCGTCACCATCGGCGCATCAAGCCGTATCTGCGCGGCATCGATCGTGATCGTGGCACCCTCGATCTTGATGCTGCCAGCAATCGTCTTGATGGTGATGTCTGATGCGCCCACCAGGATCCTGGTCCCGGTCGGTGTCTGCAACTCGATGCTTGGCCCGGAATCCGACAGGGTGATCATCACCTCACCGCTGGTGCGGATGATCTCGGTGGCACGGGTGATTTGGTTGGCATGGGTGGGGGCAATATTCGACATGTCTGTCTCCTTGGCGTGACTGCGGATATACCAAACCACGTGATCCGGCGCGCCACAAGGCCATGCGCAATCCTTCCAGTCAGCCGGCGCAGTCCAACGCATCGAATACCATCCGCGGAGACTCCGCACTCCGTTCCACCCGTGGCGACCGCAAGGAAGAGCTCCTGATGAGCAATCACGCACCCGAAGATCCCGCCAACCTGGAGCTGTCGCCCGCCGACATGCAGGCGATGGGCAACCAGGTGATGGCGCGTTCGGTGGCGCACCTGGCCGCGTTGGAGGCCGATCCCATCCTTGGCGACTACACCAACATCGAAGCCCTGTGCCGTTCATTGCGTGAAGACGCGCCGGAACGAGGCACGGTGCTGGAGGCCTTGCTGGGTCCCTTGTTCGACCAATGGATTCCGCGCTCATTCGGCACGGCGCATTCGGGTTATATGGCATACATCCCCGGTGGCTCGATGGCCATGTTCAACGCGATTGCCTGCGCACGTGAAAAGTTGCTGGGCGACGACATCCGTTCCGGCACGCTGCATGTGAGTTCGCAAACCCGTCATTGCGTGATCAAGGCCGCAAAACTTGCCGGCATCGCGCATGACCGCGTGCGCGTGATCGATGTCGATGCCGACTTCCGCATGCGCGTGGACGCACTGGAACACGCGATGGCGAGGCGTTGCGCGCGCTGCACAGCGCCACTGCCGGCTACCTGCCGGACAACCAGAGCGCGTTCTACGACCCGGCGCAGTACGGCCCCGAGCTCTCACGCGGTTTTCCCGGCTTGCGGATCTGGCTGACCGTGAAATTCTTCGGCGCCGCGCGTTATCGCTCTGCGTTGGCCGAAAAGCGTGAACTTGCAGTGTGGCCGCTGATGAAGTCGCAAGGATTCCCGGCATCGTGATGGATGCGATGCCGCAGTTGTCACTGTTCGCCTTCCACCTGGAAAGCCACGCCCTCGACACGCTGGCTGCGCAGAACGCAGCGACCCGCGCATTGATGGACCGGGTTACCGCGCGAGGTCAGGTGATGTTGACCGGCGCGACCGTCGGCGCGCGCTTCCTCGGCCGCGTCTGCGTGCTCAGCTTCCGCACCCGCCGCGCGCAGATGGAAACCTGCGTGCAACAACTGGCGGAAGAAAGTGCGGCGCTGTTGGCAGAAGCGGAGGCAAACAAGCGCGAGTAGTCCGCAGCGTTGCAAAGACCACCACGGCGTCGCTTTGCTCGTCACCCCGGTCAACACCGGGGTCCAGTGCTTGCTGTCGAGCATGACCAGCGCCAGGAAGCTGGATCCCGGCGTCAAGACAAGTCGGCCGATTCCCCACTTCGTGATGGCTTCACACAAGCGAAGCATCCTTTCGCCACGTCCACGAATGAAGCTACGGCCATGAAGCACACCCTGGTGGCACGTCCGGCAATCGGTACTGCGCTGATCCTCGTGGTTCCGTTGGTGATGACCCACGTGGACCGCAACAAGCCGGAAGGCGACGGATGGCGGTGGAGCTCCATGGACTTCCTGGTCATGGGCGTCCTGCTGTTTGGCGCAGGCCTGGCCTACGAAAGCTTCTCCCGCAGGGTGGTGCAGAAGGGGCACAAGGTCCTGCTGGGTTTTGCGGTCTTCTGCGTGGTCCTGCTGATCTGGGTGGAACTTGCGGTGGGCGGTGCAAGCCAGCTGTTGAGTGTCTTCGGCTGACCCGGATCCATGGCCGCGCGGGGCAGTCGGCACTGGCCCGTGTTTCGATGGCACCGCTCTTACCCGATCACCACATCCGTCATCCGTGCCGCCAGCCCGCTGTACCAGAGCGCCGCAACGCCCACCAGGTTGGCGATGACGGTGAACCAGAACGTGCCCTGAAAGGAGGCTTTCACGGTCTTGTGGCGCATCCGCTGCTGTGCCATCAGTCCGCCCGGCCACCCGCCCAGCAGGCCCATCATGTGCAGGGTGGACTCCGGCGTGCGCCGCCAGCCTTTCTTGCCCGCCGCATCCTTGTCCAATGCATAGACCATGTAGGTCAGCGCACTCATCAGCAGGTAGATCAACGGCAGTAGCGCAGGGACAGTTGCATTCCACATCATCACCAGTGCCACCGCGAGGAATCCCATGCCAATCGCAGCCCTGGGCATGCGCATCGAGGAGCTTTTCATCGCGGGTTTGCGCACATCCATCCGCTGGCCAGCGAAGCGCACATCGATCGCATTCAACCTGCCCTTGGCATCGGTTTGCGTTGCGTAGGAAATCAGGTCGCCATCCACCGGCCGGCGCATCGCCGCCTGGAATGCCTTGATGTGCACGAACGCGCGGCTGCCGCCGTCATGCGGGGTGACGAAGCCGAACCCCTTGTCGTCTTTCCAGCTGGTGATGCGTCCTGCAAGTCTCATGGCGATGTCTATGTTGGAGGATTGCCGGGGAGGATAAGAGGCTAGAGTGAAGTTTCCTGACGCAGATTCGCGAAGAAATCGTTGCGGCCAGCAGGAAATTCACTCTGGCCTCTTTTCCGAGTCGTACCTGAAGGATGCGCCTACATGTAGGCTTGCCTGCGGCCTTGACTCTGGACTCTAGTCAAGGGTTCATACTTTGATTCCTGACCATCAGGGACACCACGATGAAGATCGGAGCACTGGCCCAGCGGGCCGATGTCGGCATCGACACCATCCGCTATTACGAGCGCGAGGGCGTGATTCCGCCGCCGCTGCGGCGGGAATCCGGCTATCGCGAATACGGCGAAGGCGACGTGGTGCGGCTGCGCTTTGTGCGCCGAGCGAAACAACTCGGATTCACCCTGCCGGAAATCCGCGACCTGCTGGACCTGACCGCCAGTGCATCGGATGACATGGCGGGCCTGAACGTGCGGGCGCAGGCAAAACTCGATGACGTCAACGGCCGCATCGACGAACTAGTGCGCGTACGCGATGCGCTGCAGCAGTTGGTCACGGCTTGCCCCGGCCACGGTGCGCTGGAACGCTGCCCGATCATGGCGGCACTGTCAGAGGACGCAGCATGAACACGCATATGCATGACAGTCCCACTGGAAAAGGCAGTTGTTGCGGTTCCGCTACAAAGACTGCGACGGATGATCCAACCAAGGTGATCGATCCGGTCTGCGGCATGACCGTGGATCCGGCGACGGCCAAGGGTGGCTCGGCCGCGCACGCCGGCATCGAATATCACTTTTGCAATCCGAACTGCCGCAGCAAATTCATCGCCAATCCACAGCAGTACCTCGGGGATAAACCTGCACCGCCAGTGTTGGCGCCTCCGGGAACGTTCTACATCTGCCCGATGGATCCGGAGATCCGCCAGGACCATCCGGGCACCTGCCCGATCTGCGGGATGGCGCTTGAGCCGGAAATGCCGAGCCTGGAGGATGACGACAACCCGGAGCTGCGTGACTTCAGCCGGCGTTTCTGGTGGACGCTGCCATTGAGCGTCATGGTGTTCTTGCTCGCGATGTTCGGCCACTCCTTGCCTGCACTGCCGGTGGCCACCCGCACCTGGCTGGAATTCGCGCTGAGCACGCCGGTGGTGTTGTGGGCGGGCTGGCCGTTCCTCACCCGCTGCGTGCAATCGATCCGCAACCGCAATCCCAACATGTGGACGCTGATCGGCATCGGCGTGAGTGCGGCATACGGCTACAGCGTGGTCGCCACCGTCGCGCCGGGACTGTTCCCGGACTCGTTCCGCGAACACGGCCGCGTGGGTGTGTATTTCGAAGCGGCGGCGGTGATCATTTCGCTGACCTTGCTCGGCCAGTTGCTGGAACTGCGCGCGCGCTCGAAAACCGGCGCTGCGATCAAGGCGTTGTTGGGCCTCACCCCGAAAACCGCACGTCGGGTGCTGGACGACGGCAACGAGCAGGACATCCGCTCGATCATGTGCACGTCGGCTACGTGCTGCGCGTGCGCCCAGGCGAAAAGGTGCCGGTGGATGGCAGCGTGGTCGAAGGCCGTTCCAGCGTGGACGAGTCGATGCTGACCGGTGAGCCGATGCCTGTCACCAGGCAGGTCGGCGATCGCGTCATCGGTGCCACCCAGAACGGCACCGGCGCGCTGCTGATTCGCGCCGAGCAGGTGGGCTCGGCCACGGTGCTGGCGCGGATCGTGCAGTTGGTCGCCCAGGCACAGCGCTCGCGCGCACCGATGCAACGTGTGGCCGACAAGGTGGCGTACTGGTTCGTGTTGGTGGTGGTGTCGATTGCGGTCGCCACGTTCTTCGCCTGGGGCCTGTGGGGACCGGAGCCGTCATGGACGTGGGCGGTGCTCAACGCGGTGTCGGTGCTGATCATCGCCTGCCCGTGTGCGCTGGGGCTGGCGACGCCGATGTCGATCATGGTCGCCACTGGCCGCGCCGCGCAGGCCGGCGTGCTGTTCCGCGATGCCGAGGCGATCGAGAATTTCCGCACGCTGGATACGCTGGTGGTCGACAAGACCGGCACGCTGACCGCAGGCACGCCGGCGTTTCGCAGCGTGTTGCCGGTGTCCGGCAATGATCCAGTCGAGGTGTTGCGCCTGGCCGCCAGCCTGGACCAGGGTAGCGAACATCCGCTGGCCGAGCACTGGTCACCGAAGCACGCCAGCGCACGCTTGAACTGTCTGCAGCGCAGGACTTCGATTCGGTCACCGGGCTCGGCGTGCGCGGCACGGTTGACGGCCGCGCATTGCTGCTGGGCAACCACGTGCTGATGACGTCGAACAATATCGATATCACTGCGCTCGGTGCCGAAGCCGACGGTCTTCGCAAGGACGGCGCCAGCGTAATGTTGCTGGCTGCCGATGGCGCACTGCTGGGCTTGCTGGCCGTGGCCGATCCAATCAAGAATTCTGCCGCGCCCACAATCGCCGCGCTGCAAGCCAGCGGCCTGCGCGTGGTGATGGCGACCGGCGACGGCGTTGGCACCGCGAATGCGGTTGGCCGCGCGCTGGGCATCGACGAAATCCACGGCGACGTGCGCCCCGAAGACAAGGCGGCACTGGTGCGCAAGTTGCAGGCCGACAGGGCCCAAGGTCGCGATGGCCGGCGACGGCATCAACGATGCGCCGGCATTGGCCAGCGCCGACATCGGCATCGCGATGGGTACCGGCACCGACGTGGCGATGTCCAGCGCGCAGGTGACCCTGGTCAAGGGCGACCTCCGCGGCATCCTGCGGGCGCGCGAGCTATCCACTGCGACGGTTCGCAACATGCACCAGAACCTGACGTTCGCGTTCCTCTACAACGCCATTGGCGTGCCGGTCGCCGCCGGCGTGCTGTACCCGGTGTTCGGACTGCTGCTGAGCCCGATGATCGCCGCGCTGGCGATGAGCCTGAGTTCGGTGTCGGTGGTGAGCAATGCGCTGCGGCTGGCGCGGGTGCGGCTTCCGGACGTCGCTACGCTTGCCAATCCCCCGACCGGCGCCTAGATTCCTGCCATGCCCCACTCCCGTCGCCAACGTTCCGTGATCGTGTTCTTGCTGACCGCCTGCCTGCTGTTGCAGCAGCTGGCGATGTCGGCGCTGGCCTGCACGATGCCGCTGGTGCCGGCCAAGGCATCGATGTCGATGTCACTTTCGATGTCGGTGAACAAGACGCCGGATTGCCACGCGGCGATGGCAGCCGAACATCGGGCACCCTCCAGCGACCCATTGTGCGAAAAGCACTGCTCGCCTGACGCCACCTCGGCCAGCACCCAGTCCATTCCGCCGGTACTGCCATTGGCGTTGCCGCCGTTGCTGCATGCGCTGGTCCTGGCGCCCGCCACGCACACGTGCGATGTCGTATCAAACGAAGTGTTCACGCGCGCACATCCACCGCCGCGCCTGCGCTACTGCCGCCTGCTGATCTAGACCACCGCTTCACACCGTCATTCATCGCCCTGCATCGCACGCCCTGCGCTGCAGCGGTGGTGTTTCCGTGCCTGTGTGCCTGGTTGGTCTGGAGTTCCCATGGATGTTTCAACTGATTGCCGGCGTGCGCCATTGGCGACGCGCAAGTCCGCATTACTGATGTTGTTGTTGGCAACGCTCGCACCAGCCGGTGCCACCGCGCAGGCGCTGTCGCTGCAGGAAGCGGTCGCTGCCGCAACCCAACGCGCGCCGATCCTGCTGGCACGCGAGGCCAGCCGCCAGGCGCGCTCGGAAGACCTTGCTCGCGCCGATGCGCTGCCGGACCCGATGCTCACCGTCGGCGTGCAGAATTTCCCGATCGGCGGGCCCGACGCCTACACGCTCAACCGTGACGGGATGACCATGCGGAGCATCGGCATCAGCCAGGCGTTGCCATCGCGGGCCAAGCGCAATGCACGCCGTGAGCTGGCGCGCGCGTTGCTCGACCAGGCCGGTGCCAATGCTGTGGCGACCACGCTTGACGTGCAGCGGGCGACGGCCAAGGCGTGGGTCCTGCTGTGGGCGGCGCAACGCGAGCGCGAACAGGTGCAGGCCCTGCGCGAACAGGCGGCGCTGGCGGTGCGTGCCACCCGGGCGCGGCTGGCGGGTGGCGGCGGCAACGCGGGCGATGCCCTGGCCACGCGCGCGAGTGAACTGGAATTGCAGAACCGCATCGACGATGCCGATGCGCGCATCGCGCAGGCGCGCGCCGGACTGCAGCGCTGGCTGGACGATGTCGATGCGAGCGCAGCAGCGACTGCGTCTCCGGATTTTTCCAGCGCGCCAATCTCCGAAGCGCGGATGCTGGCGCGCCTCGACCAGCAAGGCCCGCTGCTGGCCTGGAATGCCCATGAGGCATCCGCCGATGCCGCGCTCGCACTCGCGCGCGCCGAGAAACGACCGGACTGGAACGTGGGTGGCGGCGTCGCCAGGCGTGGCGGTGGTGGCTCCAACGTGATGTGGCTGGAAGTCGGGGTGGGCCTGCCGCTGTTCCCCGGCAACCGCCAGGACCGCGGCATCAGTGCACGCAGCGCCGATCTCGCTGCGGTCCGCGCCAGCCGCGAGGACGCGCGGCGCATGCAGGCCGAAAGCGTGCGCAAGGCATTCGCGCGCTGGCAGGGACTGGGCGCGCAAGTCACGCGTACCCGCGACAGCCTGCTGCCGCTGGCGCACGACCGCAGCCGCATCGCGCTGGCCAGCTACTCCGCTGGCGCGGCCTTGCAGCCGTGGCTGGATGCGCGCCGCGACGAGATCGACGCGAACATCGACTACGCCACCCTGCTTGGCGAATGGGGCCAGGCCTGGACGGAACTCGCCTACCTGCTACCCGGCAACGACATCGCATCGACATCACGCCACATCCGCCTGCCGGAGATCGCGCCATGAATCACGCCTCAAATACGAACGCGCTGCTGTTGGCAGGTGGATTGCTGACCGCGCTGGTGCTTGCCGGTGGTGGCTACTGGCTCGGCACCCGCAATGCGCCTGCCGGAACAGCACCGGCAACGCCCGTTACCGATGCACCGCAGGCGCTGTACTGGTACGACCCGATGTATCCGGACAAGCATTTCGACAAGCCGGGCCCATCGCCGTTCATGGACATGCAGTTGGTCGCGAAATATCCGAGCGCCGGCCAAGGCGATAGCGATGGCGTGCGGGTGTCTGCGGCGACCTTGCAGAACCTGGGCGTGCGCACGGCGGTGGTGGAATTGGGCACCCTGTCCACCGGCGCGCACGTACCCGGCAGCATCGCCTGGGACCAGCGTACGAGCTATGCAGTGAGCGCTCGAACCGATGGCGTGATCGAAAAACTGCATGTGCGCGCGCTATTCGAGCAGGTACGCAAGGGTCAGCCGCTGGCTGAACTGATCGCGCCGGAATGGAATGCAGCGGCGCAGGAATACCTGGCGCTGGGACGCGCCGGTTCTGCCGATGCGCGTGCGCTGCAGGGCGCAGCGCGCAATCGTCTGCGCGTGCTGGGCATGGATGACGGCCAGATCAGCAGCCTGCGCGGCAGCAATCCGCGCGTGGTGTTGCGGGCGCCGCATGCTGGCGTGGTCAGCCAGTTGGACATACGCGAAGGCCAGCGCGTGCAGGCCGGCACATCATTGATGACCATCAACGGCCTGGCCACCGTATGGGTGGAAGCGGCGATCCCGCAGGCGCAGGTCGCAGGCATCGTCGCCGGCACCAGGGTTTCCGCCAACATCAGTGCGTTTCCCGGTGAATCGTTCGAGGGCCAAGTCGAAGCCTTGCTTCCCAGCATCGATGCCGCCAACCGCACGCAAATGGCCAGGATCGTGCTCGCCAATCCGGGGCAGCGTTTGGTGCCGGGGATGTTCGCCGACCTGCAATTCGCGGGCATCAAAGGCGCGATGCAGCATCCGTTATTGCCGGACGAAGCACTGATCGCCACCGGCAACGATGCTCGGGTAATCGTGGCCTTGGGCGAAGGTCGATTCCAGCCGGTGCGGGTCACCACTGGACGTTCCGCGGGGGGGCGCACCGAAATTCTGTCCGGCCTGTCCGGCGGCGAAAAGGTGGTGGTGTCCGGGCAGTTCCTGCTCGACTCCGAAGCCAGCTTGTCCGGCGCGCTGGAGCGCCTGTCCACTGATGCGCCTGTCGCGGCTGATGCGCATGCAGGTCACGACATGCGTGCGATGCCGGCCAAGCCGACACCGCCGGCAAAGCCAGCGGAACCCGATCCGCATGCCGGCCATGACATGGGCGCTATGCAGCCGGACGGGATGTCGCAGGAACGTCGGCCATGATCGCGCGGATCATCCATTGGTCGATCCGCAACCGGCTGCTGGTGCTGCTGGCGGCGGTGGCGCTCGCGGTGACTGGCGCGATGTCACTCTCGCGCACCTCGCTGGATGCATTGCCGGACCTGTCCGATACGCAAGTCATCTTGCGCATCAGCTGGCCCGGCCAGCCGCCGCAAATCGTCGAGGACCAGGTCACCTATCCGCTGGCAACCACGATGATGTCGGTGCCGGGCGCAACCACGGTGCGTGCGTTCTCGTTTTTCGGCGACTCGTATGTGTATGTGCTGTTCGAAGACGGCACTGATCCGTACTGGGCGCGTTCGCGGGTGCTGGAATACCTGAGCCAGGTACGCGACCGACTGCCCCCGGGGGTCAATCCCGCGCTCGGCCCGGATGCCACCGGCGTTGGCTGGATTTATCAATACGCGTTGGTGGATCGCAGCGGCAAGCACGACCTCGGCGAGTTACGCGCGCTGCAGGACTGGTTCCTGCGCTACCGGCTGAAGACTGTGCCCGACGTGGCCGAAGTCGCCAGCATCGGCGGCATGGTGCAGGCGTGGCAGGTGGTGGTGAACCCGCAGGCGCTGGCTGCGCGCGGGGTCAGCGTGGAACAGGTGGCGGATGCGATTCGTGCCGCCAACGGCGCCAGTGGCGGTTCGGTGATCGAACAGGGCGAAGCGGAAATCATGGTGCGCAGCGTCGGTTATCTGGCCTCGATCGCGGACTTCCAATCGATTCCGGTGACCACCGGTGCCAGCGGCGTGCCGGTGTTGCTTGGCGACATCGCGCAAATACGACGAGGGCCGACCCTGCGCCGCGGCATCGCCGAACTGGATGGCGAAGGCGAGGTCGCCGGCGGCGTGGTGATTTTGCGGTCCGGCAAGAACGCGCTGACTGCGATCGACCTGGTCAAGGCACGCCTGCAGGAATTGCAGAAGAGTCTTCCCGAAGGCGTAGAGATCGTCACGACCTATGACCGCTCGCAACTGATCCGCGCATCGGTCGACAACCTGGCGCGCAAGCTGCTGGAAGAGTTCCTGGTGGTCGCGCTGGTGTGCCTGCTGTTCCTGTGGCATTTGCGCTCATCCTTGGTGGCGGTGATCACCTTGCCGTTGGGCGTGCTGGCTGCATTCATCGTCATGCACCTGCAAGGAGTCAGCACCAACCTGATGTCGCTGGGCGGCATTGCCATTGCGATTGGCGCGATGCTGGATGCAGCCGTGGTGATGATCGAGAACACCCACAAACACATCGAAGCGTGGCAACACGACCACCCCGATCGCGCCGAACCCGACACCCGCGAGCGTTGGCAACTGGTCGCCACCTGCGGTTGCCGAAGTCGGCCCGGCGCTGTTCACCAGTCTGCTGGTGATCACCCTGTCGTTCCTGCCGGTGTTCGCGCTGGGCGCGCAGGAAGGCCGGCTGTTCAAGCCGCTGGCATTCACCAAGACCTATGCAATGGCGGCAGCGGCCGGGCTTTCGATCACCTTGATCCCGGTGCTGATGGGCTATCTGGTGCGTGGTCGCATACGTCGCCGAACATGCCAATCCGATCAATCGCGCGTTGACCGCCGCCTACCGGCCGATGCTTGCCTGGGTGCTGCGCGCGCCCAGGATGCTAATGCTGGTGGCGAGCCTGATACTGCTGTCGGCACTGTTGCCATGGAGCCAGTTGGGCAGTGAATTCATGCCACCGCTCGACGAAGGCACCCTGCTGTACATGCCAACTGCCCTGCCTGGACTATCGGCCGGCAAGGCAGCGCAGTTGCTGCAGCAGACCGATCGCATGCTCAAGACCCTGCCCGAGGTCGACCACGTGTTCGGCAAGGCCGGGCGTGCCGATACCGTCACCGATCCGGCACCGCTGGCGATGTTCGAAACCACGATCACGTTCAAGCCGAAGTCCCAGTGGCGCGCGGGCATGACCATGGAAAAACTCAAACACGAGCTCGATGCCGCGGTGCAGGTGCCGGGGCTGAGCAACCTGTTCGTGTATCCGATCCGCAACCGCATCGACATGCTTGCCACTGGCATCAAGAGCCCGATCGGGATCAAGGTGTTGGGACCAGATATCGAGCAACTGGAACGGCTCGCATCGAAGATCGAAGGCGTGGCCAAGGGCGTCGCCGGGGTGACATCGGCGATCTCCGACCGCGCGGCTGGCGGGCGTTACCTGGACATCCGCATCCGTCGCGATCAAGCAGCGCGTTACGGGCTGAGCCAGGCACGACTGCAGTCGATGATCGCGATGGCCGTCGGTGGTGCGCCCATCGGGCAGACCATCGAAGGGCTGGAACGCTATCCCATCGTGTTGCGCTATCCACGCGAGCAACGCGATTCGCTGGCAGCGTTGCGCACGATGCCCATCGTGGCTGCCAACGGCAGCCAGCTGACCCTGGAACAGGTGGCCGAGATCGGCCTGAGCGGCGGCCCGCCGATGCTCAAGAGCGAGAACGGGCAACTGGCCACCTATGTCTATGTCGACACCGACAGCTCGGACATGGTGGCGCAGGTCGAAGCACTGCAGCGTGCGATGGCCGAACAGGTGACGCTGCCCACCGGCTACACGCTGGCGTGGTCGGGTCAGTTCGAATACCTGCAGCACGCCATGGAGCGATTGCGACTGGTGGTGCCAGCAACCTTGGCCATCGTGTTCCTGCTGATCTATTTCGTGTTCGGCCGCTTCGACGATGCCGCCCTGATCATGCTCAGCCTGCCACTGGCACTGGTCGGCGGCTTGTGGCTGGTGTGGCTGCTGGGCCATGCGATTTCGGTAGCCACGATTATTGGGTTCATAGCGTTGGCCGGGGTGGCCGCGGAGTTCGGCATCATCATGCTGCTCTACCTGCGGCAAGCGTGGGAACACCAGTTGGCGCTGAATCCACAGGCAGGTGAGGCCGCACTGGATGCGGCGATCCGCGAAGGCGCGCTGCAACGGGTGCGCCCGAAGGCGATGACCGTGGCGGTGATCCTGGCCGGCCTGCTGCCGATCATGCTCGGCAGCGGCGCCGGTTCCGAGGTCATGCAACGCATCGCTGCACCGATGGTCGGCGGCATGCTGACCGCGCCGTTGCTGTCGATGCTGGTGCTCCCGGCTGCGTTCCGGTGGCTGCGACGGCGTGAATTGGCGCGGGCAAGAACCCCGCAATCGCGTCCGGAACGTAGAATGACCGGATGACTTTCTCCCCCCGCAGCGCCCCATGACCGACGAACTCGTCCGCCCCGCCTTCCACGGTTTCGAACAGATCCCGCTCAGCGAATTCGCCGAGCGCGCCTACCTCGACTACTCCATGTACGTGGTGCTGGATCGCGCCCTGCCCTTCATCGGCGACGGGCTGAAACCCGTGCAACGCCGGATCATCTTCGCGATGAGCGAACTGGGCCTGGCCACCGGGGCCAAGCCGAAGAAATCCGCACGCACCGTGGGCGACGTGATCGGCAAGTACCACCCGCACGGCGACAGCGCCTGTTACGAGGCGATGGTGCTGATGGCGCAGCCGTTCTCGTACCGCTATCCGCTGGTCGAAGGGCAAGGCAACTTCGGTTCCACCGACGACCCGAAGTCGTTCGCGGCGATGCGCTACACCGAATCGAAACTGTCGCCGATTGCCGAAGTACTGCTGGGCGAACTGGCCCATGGCACCGTCGACTGGACGCCGAATTTCGACGGCACCCTGCAGGAACCGATGTGGATGCCGGCGCGGCTGCCGCACCTGCTGCTCAACGGCACGACGGGAATCGCGGTCGGCATGGCGACCGACGTGCCGCCGCACAACCTCAACGAGGTCGTCAGCGCCTGCATTCGCCTGCTGGATGATCCGGATGCAACAGTGCGCGACCTGTGCGAGCACGTGCGCGGGCCGGACTATCCGACCGCAGCGGAAATCATCACGCCGGCGGCCGACCTGCTGGCGATGTACGAAACCGGCCATGGCAACGTGCGCGCACGCGGCGTGTTCGAGCGCGAAGGCAACAACATCGTCATCGTCCAGCTACCGCACCAGGTCTCGCCGTCAAAGATCATCGAACAGATCGCGATGCAGATGCGAGCCAAGAAGCTGCCGTGGCTGGAAGACATTCGCGACGAGTCCGACCACGCCAACCCGACTCGCATCGTGCTGGTGCCGCGCAGTAACCGCGTGGATGCCGAACAGCTGATGGGCCACCTGTTCGCCACCACCGACCTGGAGAAAAGTTTCCGGGTCAACATGAACGTGATCGGCCTGGACGGGCGTCCGCAGGTCAAGAACCTGAAGATGCTGCTGAGTGAATGGCTGGTATTCCGCACCAGCACAGTGACTCGTCGCCTCACCCATCGACTGGAAAAAGTCGAGCGCCGCCTGCACCTGTTGGACGGCCTGCTGATCGCCTTCCTCAATCTGGATGAAGTGATCCGCATCATCCGCAGCGAGGACGAGCCGAAGCCAGCGTTGATCGCACGCTTCAAGTTGAGCGACGACCAGGCCGACTACATCCTCGACACAAAGTTGCGCCAGTTGGCGCGACTGGAAGAGATGAAGATTCGCGGCGAGCAGGACGAACTGGACAGCGAACGCGACCGGTTGATGGCAATCCTTGCCAGCAAGGCGAAACTGCGCAAGCAGATCAAGGACGAGTTGCTGGCCGATGCGAAGAAATTCGGCGATGCACGACGAAGCCCGCTGGTCGCGCGCGATGCCGCTCAGGCACTGGACGAAACCGAACTGGTCGCCAGCGAACCGATGACCGTAGTGCTCAGCGAAAAGGGCTGGGTGCGCGCGGCCAAGGGCCACGACATCGATGGGTCGACCTTGAGCTATCGCGAAGGCGACAGCCTGTTGGCCGCAGTGCGCGGTCGCAGCAACCTGCAGGCGGCATTCCTGGACAGTACCGGCCGCAGCTATTCAACCGCGGTGCACACCCTGCCGAGCGCACGCGGCAACGGCGAACCGCTATCGGGTCGATTCACCTTGCCAGCGGGTGCCACGTTCCAGGCAATGGCGAGCGCGGACAACGACAGCCGCTTGGTGATTGCTTCCAGCCATGGCTATGGCTTCGTGACCCGCTTCGAGAACCTGACCGGCCGCAACAAGGCCGGCAAGGCATTGCTGTCGCTCGGCGATGGCGGCCGCGTGCTGCAACCGTCTGCCGTGAGCGATGTGGCGGCTGATCGCATCATCGCGGTGACGACAGCCGGACACGTGCTGGCGTTCGCGCTGGCCGAATTGCCGGAACTCGACAAGGGCAAGGGCAACAAGATCATCGAAATCCCGAAGGCCAAACGCGGCACCGAGCGCGTGGTCGCGGTCGCGGTGGTGCCGGTTGGCGGCAAGCTGCTGGTCGCCAGCGGCGCACGCACGATGACGTTGTCGTTCAACGACCTGGACACCTATATCGGCGCACGCGGATCGCGCGGTGGCCTGCTGCCACGCGGCTGGCAGAAGGTGGATGGGTTGGCGGTGGAGTGACTGCCGGGCGTTCCGGCGCCATTGCCCAAGCACGGAAAACGAAATTGGTGTCAGGGACAATTCCTGGGACTTCCGTTCCGGGTGGTGAAGCGCCAGTTCGGATTCCGGAAAGTGCGCTTCAAAGGTCTGGGGAAGTACACCGCGCAGATCGTCGCGCCGTTCGTGCTGTCGAATCTGTGGATGCCGCGGCGCAAGCTGTTGGCGAGGACGGGATAGTTGAGCGCGTCTCCAATCCAGCTCGCTGATTCCAATCGCTCTCAACCACCCGATTTCGACCATCGCGTTTAGCCACGTAAAGCGCCTCGTCGGCGCGATTGATCGCCTGATCGATCGACTCGGAAGGTGCCACCTGACTTACGCCTGCGCTTATCGTGAACCTGATCGGCGCAGACCCGTGGGTAGCCACCCGCGTCTGTTCGCATTTCGATCGCAGCAATTCGGCAAGCTGCCGGGCAACATCCAGAGCTGTTTCAGGAAGCAGAATGCAGAACTCCTCACCGCCGATCCGCGCGATGTGATTCGCGCCGCCGACCCACCGCCTCAGCACGTTGGTCAATGCCTTCAGTACATCATCGCCCGCTGCGTGTCCGTGCTCGTCGTTGATTCGTTTGAAGACATCGATATCGATCAACACGATACTCATGTGTCGCTCGACATCCATCTGTCGAGCGCACTCACGCGCCGCTTCGAGAAAGAAGCCACGCCTGTTGAGCACGCCGGTAAGCCAGTCGGTCATCGCAAGATCGGAATTGCGTGCGGCGAGCACCGTGAACATCAGGGCCAGGCACGACACCGCAAGCGTGAGCATGAAGAGCAGCGAGGCGACGCTGAAGACGCCGCGGTGGTAGCCCTGGTCGAGCCGCGCAGACACCGGCAGGACCTCCGCAATGCTGGCATAAGACCAGACGAAAACAAGCAGGTAAACGATCACGACCCACCGCAGGCGACGGTAAATATGCAGCACTTCCTGGCGCGGTGGCACGCGCAGCGCCTGCTGCAATACGAAAAGGTAAAGCGCCTGACCCACTGCACTTCCTAAAACGCGTAGACGGGCGTTCGGCCAGATGAACTCCCATGCGAACAGCGCAAACATGAGGAGAATCAATATTGTCGCCAGTACCCACGTCCGCGGCGGCTGTTCATTGAACCGCCAGAAGCCCAACAACAGGCATGCAATGCCCAGCGCCACGGCGATGTGATTTGCCGCGGTCACGCCCGTCTCCCAAGACGGAGGCACGACCATCACGAACAGTAACAACGACAACCCGTTCAGCAGCAGTCCCGCCGCCCATAGCCGTGCGCTGATGCTGCGCGCATCCTGACTGCCCATGTAAAGCAGCAGGCCGGCGAGCATCATCTGCATTAGTCCTCGGCTGAGAGCTAAAGTAGGAATGTCAATGGGCGGAAGACCCAGCTCGCTCATGCTTGCCTGATAGCGGAAATGCGATAGCCATCATGACCGCTAGCGCGAAGGGGGATTGTCCTGACTGGCCAACATCCCCGGCCGGTCTTTCGCCCGATTCGATGCCAACGGCTTGCATGATACGCCCACATTCGGATGGAGATGGACCCATGCCGATAATTCAGGGCAGTTGCTGCAAAGGGTGTCAGGGACAATTCAAGTCCCACTTATCGATTCGATAAGTGAACCTGACCCCGTTTTTGTTGAGATTGGCTCTGGCCCCTTTTTTGACAGACTTCAGTCGCCTGCCCTGAGCCCGATCTTGCTGCCCATCATCTTGCTCAACAGCACTGCAACGGCAATGGTCGCGACCAGGGTGATGAACATCAGATGCAGGTAGTGCAGCGGCGTCCACGCAAACGTGAACACGGCGTATAGCGCCACGCCGAACAGCAGTGCAATGCGCAATGCGCGCACGTTCGCGCCGCGCACGAAGATCGCCACGATGAACGCGGCCAGCACCGGCATCGAATACAAGCCATTCAATTGTTGCAAGGTGCCAATAATGCTCTTGGCGTTCTGGTACAGCGGCACCAGGGCCAGTGACACCAGCATGAAAATCACCTGCACGGTCTGGCCGATGCGCTTGCCGTCTGCCTTCGGGTTCACCAGCGGCAAATGCAGGTCAACCGTATAAAGCGCCGCTGCCGAGTTCAGGCCGGCGTTGTAACTGGACAGCACCGCGCCCGTCATCGCCGCTGCGAATGCACCCGATAACCATGGCGGCAGCACGTCGCCGACCAGCCGCCCGTATGCGTCGTCATTGATGTCGCCATACAGCTTGAACGCGATGATGCCGGGCAGGATCACGATGAACGGCGTCAGGAACTTCAGCGCCGCCGCCGCATAGATGCCCTTCTGCGCTTCGCGCACGTTCTTCGCTGCCATCGCGCGCTGCGCGATCAGCATGTTGGTGCCCCAGTAGAAGATGTGCGCGAACATCATGCCGGTCAGCAGTGTCGGCCACGGGATGTCCGAATCCGGCCCGCCCCACAGGGTCAGGCGTTCGGCCGGAATGCCGGAAAAATCCCAGCCGATCCGCTCCAGTGCGAACCAGGTGACCAGGCCGCCCATCACCAGCAACACCACGCCCATATAGGTGTCGGAAATCGCGATTGCACGCAACCCGCCAAGCGCGGCATAAGCCAGGCCCGCCAGTGCGAACAACACCGCAATCGCCAGAATCGACAGGTCGGGCTGGAACAGCGACTGCATGAAGCGTGCGCCGGTGTAGAGCACCATCGGCAACAGGATGAACATGTAGCCCAGCAGGAACAGCACCGACACCGTGCGCCGCAGGCCGGCACCACCGGGCAGGCGTTTTTCAAGCAGCTCGGTGGTCGTTGTGCAGTCGTATTTGTAGTACATCGGCACCAGCACTTTCGCCAGCACCAGCAGGCCGATAGCAGCGCCGAATTCCCACCATACCTGCAGCATGTTCTGCGCACCGTTCATGCCGACGATTTGTTCGGCACTGATGTTGGTCAGCAGCAGAGAACCGGCGATGAAGGGCCAACTCAGGTGCTTGCCGGCCAGGAAAAAATCCTGCGCCGAGTCACCGCTCTTGCCCTCCTGGCGGTAACGCCACCAGGTCGCCAATGCGACCAGCAGGGTCAAGCCCAGGAATACCGCCAGTTGCAACACATTGGTTTGCATTCACCCGCTCCACGCATATCGAGGACAAAAAAAGCCCCTGCCTGGGGGGACAGGCAAGGGCAGAGGTCACATCAATGCATCGTATGACGTGGTCAGAACTTGTAGCTCACACCCAGCAGGACAGTACGGCCCCACTTGATGTTTTCCAGAGGACGATCCTTGGTGCCCGCATAGGTGCGATAGGACGAGTCGGACAGGTTGCTGACCTGCAATTGCACGCCCAGGCCTTTCCAACTGCCTTCGCCGAAGCTGTAACCGATCTGCGCATCGGTCTGGTTCTCTCCGACCACGTAACGCAGGGTGCGGGCACCGTTGAAGTTGCCGATCTCGCCGATGAAATCCGAACGCCGGCGGTTGTTGATACGTGCTTCAAAGCCATTTTTCTCGTAGTAGGCGGTGAAGTTGTAGACGCTCTTGGACAGGCCCGGCAGCGAGATGTCGCCACCGCCCACGCTGGAGGCACTTTCCGGATCGCGGATCTTGATGTTGCTGTCCGTGAAGCTGGCACTGGCGACAATACCGAACCCGTCCAAAGCTTCCGACCAAAGATTAAACGGCAGTGACGCCGTCAATTCCAGGCCCTGCAGCGTGCCACCCTTGCCGTTGTAAGGCGCTGTGAAGTTGCCTGTGCTCTGTGGTGGCGTGGTTATGCCCGGCGGCAGCACGTAACCCACCAGCAGATTGGTGAAGTCATAGCCGTCGCGGGTCTGGGTATAGATATAACTGGTCAGGTCCTTGTAGAACACCGCAGCGGCGACATACGCCTTGGTGCCGAAATACTTCTCGTAGGAAATATCCAGTGCGTTGGCCCGCCACGGATCGAGTTCCGGATTGCCGCCGCCCCCACCCGGCACCGGAATCGGCTTGCTGGTATCGACACCGAATTCCAGCGAAGAGCGCAACTGGTCCACGCGCGGGCGCGCAACCTGCTTGGCGAGCGCAAAGCGCAGAGTCTGGTCATTGCTGAGCGAGAACGCCAGGTTCAAGCTGGGCAGCACGTCGGTGTACTTCTTGCCGAGGTCTATCGGGCGCACTTCCTGGCCAGCCGGTCGCGAACCATCCCAGTAGTTGGACGCCGAGGACTGGTCAACGTGCTGGAGCTGCAGGCCGATATTGCCGCGCACCGGTACTGAGCCCCAATTGGTATCGATGTTGGCACGCAGGTATCCGGTGGTGATCTTCTCGTCGACCGTCCAGGCCTTCGGGATCAGCCAGGGTTGGTTTTCGACCGGATTGAAGGTCATGTACTTGGCCACCGCGCCCGGCACATTCCACGATGGAATCAGGCCAACGCCAGCAAAGCCAAGGTCGACCAGGCCGTACTGGAACTCGGAACCGATCGCGGTGTCGCCCTGCGCGCCGACATTGATGTTGCCTTCGGGCTGGCGCTTGGCCTTGCTGCGGTCGGCATGGTTCAGGCCGAAGTCGATATCAGTCAGCCAGCTCATGCCTGCAGGCGCCGGCACCGTGGCACCCAGGCGGATGCTGGTCATCTCATCGGCGACCCGGGGCGTCTTGCCGTAGCCGGAACCGTAGATCGTCCCGCGCAGCAGCAATTTGCTGGCATCGGAATAATCCCGGCCCGGGTTTAGCTGCGAGAAACCGCTGCTGGAATACTGCAGGTTCAAGGTGTCCAGTTGCGGGGCCGGCGTCAGCTGGGTGTTGTTCTCCAGGCTCACTTCATCGCGATCCGCCTTCGACCAGCTGATATCGGCCACCAGCGTTGCACGGCCCACGAAGAATTCATTCTTCCAGGCAAGTGAATTGATCGTGTCATTGCGCTTGTTGTACATGCCGCGCACAAGTGGGTACAGGTTCGCCGCAGTACCACCGGTGAAGGTGTTGCTGCCATTGATCTGCGCATTGGTGACGTTGATGCGGCCATAGCCACCGTTGTAATCGCCGAGGTTGACCTCGAACTGATTGGCGGTGTCTTCCTGCTTGGCTTCGGAATGGAAGCCATCGAAGGTGCTGATCCAGGTATCCGAGGGCCGGAATTCAAGGGTACCGATCACGCCATCACGCTTGGTGTAACCGGTGCGACGCAACGCCTTGATGCCATCCGAATAGTACGTGCCCGCAGCGACACCCGGGCGCCAATTGGCGCCGATGGCCTGCCACGGCTCATACAAGCCAACCTGATTTTCCTGGATCGGTGTATCCGAATGCGAGTAACCGATCGAGTAACCAACCTTGCGGTCTGCGGACTGACCGATGTAGCTCACATTGAAGCGGTTGCCATTGGCATCGGCATTCGCCGCCGAACCCAGTGAATTGCGCGACAGGCGGCCACTCATCGCGAGCACCGGCTTCTCGTAGTCCAGCGGACGCACGGTGCGCATGTCCAGCGTGCCCGACAGGCCCTGGCCAATCAGTGCGGCATCCGGTGTCTTGTACACCGTCACACCGGCCATCAATTCGGACGGGTATTGGTCGAACTCGACGCTGCGGTTGTCGCCCGTGCTGACCAGCTCGCGGCCGTTGAGCAAGGTAGTCGCGAAGTCGGGCGACAGGCCGCGCACGCTGATCACCTGGGCGCGACCAGCCACGCGTTGCGCGGCAAGGCCAGGCAGGCGCGCAATGGACTCGCCGATGCTGATGTCGGGCAGCTTGCCGATGTCTTCGGCCGATATCGCCTCGACGATCGAGGTCGCATTTTTCTTGGTGTCGATGGCGCGCTCGATGCCGCCGCGGATACCAACCACTATCACCGTGTCGAGATTCTTGGCGTCTTGGGCCTTCTTCTTTGCAGCCGCTGATTGCTCGGTATTGTCCGTGGCCGGTGCAGTCTGTGCATGCGCCTGGGCCATCAACATCATCGTTGCCGAGGCCAGCGCCACGCTCAACAGGTTCCGCTTCAAATGCACCATTTTCCCCTCCAGGAATGGTTAGGTGATCGGATGGTCGTTGCCATCCGTTCCGCCGCGCTGCATGCAACCCATGCAGCCATCACGCGAACGCAGCCGATGGTAGTCGCGGAGTTCCACAACGTGACAAAGCTGCATACGTATTCATGACGATTTCGTTAAATGAGTGCTGCAAACCGCGCCAGTGCTAACGCTCGGTAATGTCACCAACGGCAGGAAACAGGCATGACGAACTCTCGACCGCACATTCGCACTGAAATGCGGCAGCGCAGCATGCTTGTTGGATGCATCACTGCACGCGCAAGTCGCAGCGCGTGGCACGACACCCTCGAGTGACTTCAGACGTGTCGAGAAAGTCCATCGACAACAACACGCGCGGAGCAGGCAACATTTCCAGTAAAAGCCGATGAAACCTGCGCCTTCACGCGACACCTTCAGTGCTGCAATGGCACGAACCGGATTGCCTGCCCGCCTCCGCCGGCCAGCCAGACATCGAGTACATCCTTGCGGGTGACCTCACGGGTTTCGCGATTGAAGCGGAAACGCGCGTCACCATGCCAGTCGGCGCCTTCGCCGTCACCATAGATCTCGGCGCGATAACGCTTGCCGGCATCCAGGAAATCCAGCGGCACCTTGAGCGTGCGGGGATTACGGTCGCTCATCGCGCCGAGGAACCATTGGGCGCTGTTGCGATCCTTGCGCGCAATGGTGACGAACTCGCCCACTTCGCCATTGAGCACGCGGGTATCGGACCAATCGGTCGGCACGTCCTTGATGAACTGAAACGCCTCCATGTGCTGCGCGTAGTGCTCGGGTAAATCAGCCGCCATCTGGATCGGGCTGTACAAGGTCACGTAGAGCGCCAACTGGCGCGCAAGCGTGCTCTGGATGTCCTTGCCACCGCGACCGGTCAGGCTGAGCACGCCCGGCGTGTAATCCATCGGCCCCGCGAGCATGCGGGTGAACACCAGGTTGATCTCGTGTTCGGGCGGATTCGGCGGATCGCCCCAGGCGTTGTATTCCATGCCACGCGCACCTTCGCGCGAGACCCAGTTCGGATAGGTGCGACGCAGGCCGGTGTCCTTGATCGGCTCGTGCGGATTGATCGCGATGTGGCGCTTGGCGGCTTCCTGCACGACGCGCAGGTGATGGTTGCTCATCCATTGGCCGTCATGCCATTCGCGGCTGATCGGTCCATCGGGAGCTTCCTGCCGTTCAATCTGGCCGGCATCGCAAACATAGCCACTCTTCACCACATCGATGCCCAGGCGTTGATCCAGGTCCAGCGCTTCGGCCAGCTGCTGCTCGTAGTGGCTGACCGCACACCCGGTTTCGTGATGGCCGATCAGGTGCACGCCTTTCGCTGTCGCGTAGTTGGAGAGCGCTTCGATGTCGAAATCCGGCGTTGCCTTGCGAAAGTCGAAGCCCCAGCCATTGGCGAACCAGTCGCCATCCCAGCCGATGTTCCAGCCTTCCACCAGCACGCCGCGAAAGCCGTTGGCGGCGGCAAAGTCGATGTAGCGTTTCGTATTTCTGGTGGTTGCGCCATGCTTGGCGCCGGTGGCCCAGGACTCGGTGTCCAGGTGCAACGACCACCACACGCCCACGTATTTCGCCGGCTTGAACCAGCTCACGTCGCCGAGTTTGTTTGGCTCGTTGAGGTTGAGGATCAGGCTGGATTCCACCAGGCCGCCAGCATGTTCACTGATCTGGATGGTGCGCCACGGCGTCTTGAACGGCGTGTCGACGACCACGCTGGCGCCCTGTTCTCCACCCGGGGCGAGATGCGCACGCAGGCGCTGCCCTTCGCTGCGGCGCAACCACATGCCGGCGTAATCGACCAGGGCTGCTTCATGGATCGACAGATGCAGGCCGCCAGCAGTACGCATGGTGATTGGCGTATGCGCCTGCGACACTTCAGCCAGTGGCGTGTGGTTGTACAGGTATTCGTAGCGGTTCCACTCGCCGGCCGGGATCCACCAGGCCGTCGCCGGGCGCGCAATCGCGAACTCGGTGAACTCGTCCTCGATCTCGGCACGCTGCAGCGCATCCTGTTTCGGCACCTCGTATCGAAAGCCGAGACCGTCGTCATACACGCGGAACACCACATCGAAGCGGCGATGATCGCGGTCGGTCTCGACAAATGTCGTGCGCAATTCGTTGTAGTGGTTGCGGATCAAGCGGCGCTCGCCCCAGGGCTGCTCCCAGGTTTCGTCGAAGCTGCTTTCTGCCTGCGCATCAAGCTTGAGGTTGCGCAGCAATTCGCGGCCGTTGCGCAGCTGGATGCCAAGGCGCGAATCGTCGATGACGGGTTTTCCATCACGCAACACGCGATAGGCCACCCGCCCTTCGCCATTGATATCCAGCTGGACCACGTTGCGCCCATCCGGCGAGAAGATCTGGGCAACCTGCGCCGCCTGAGCAGCAGGTGTGAGGAAGGGCAGCACTGCCAGCAGCGCAAGCATCAGTCGCAACATTCACTCTCCCCTTGATCGATTACACCCATCTCCAGACACCCATGACTGTTCACGCCAGCACGGCGTACGCGACGGCGTGCGGCAGGAAGTGCAAGCGGCCTTCGCGCATTGAAGCTGCCTCGACACCGGGTGCCTCAAGGGTCTTCACGATGGCGGGAGGCTTCCAATCGACGCCATCTGCCGACAGGTTGAATACCACCAGCAGGCGCTGACCATCCATGTTCGCGAACGAAAGCCAGCAACGGTGCTGGCGCGTCAACGAACACAATCGAACCGGTGACCAGCGCCGGTTGTGTCTTGCGCCATTGCAGGAACGCACGCACTGCATTGAGTACGGAAGCTTCGCTTGCGTCCTGCGCGGCGACGTTGCGCTGCCGATGTGATTCCGGCAGCGGCAGCCATGGTGTCGCGCCGCTGAAGCCGGCTTGTTCGGAGCCATCCCAAGGCATTGGCGTGCGGCAACCGTCGCGGCCCTTGAAGGTCGGCCAGAACGCCTTGCCGTAGGGATCCTGCAACGCTTCGAACGGCACCTCGGCCTCGGGCAATCCAAGCTCCTCGCCCTGGTACAGGCTGACCGAACCACGCAGTGAGCACACCAGTGCGACCAGTTGCGCAGCCAGTGCGTCGCTCGCTTGCGCGCCACCCCAGCGCGTCACTGCGCGCTGCACGTCGTGGTTGGAAATCGCCCAGCACGGCCAGCCTTCGGTCATGCGCGCTTCCAGTGCTTCCACCGTCGAGCGGATGTAGCCGGGGCTGCAATCCTCGGTCAGCAATTCGAAGCTGTAGCCCATGTGCAGGCGCCGATCGTTGCAGTATTCGGCAGTGGTGGCCAGCGAGTCTTCGGAGGAGATCTCGCCGAGTGCACCGATGTCCGGATAGCGATCCAGCAGCGCGCGCAGGTCTTCGAGGAAATCGAGGTTCTCGGGCTGCGTGTTGTTGAAGTAGTGGTACTGGAATGCGTAGGGATTGTCCGGGCTGAAGCCCCGACCCGTCCGCAATTCCGGTGGCTTGGGCGGGTTGTCGCGCAGTTGCGCGTCATGGAAGCAGAAGTTGATCGCATCCAGACGGAAGCCATCCACGCCGCGGTCCAGCCAGAACTTCACGTTGTCGAGCTGCGCGGCCTGCACCTGCGGATTGTGGAAATTCAGGTCCGGCTGCTCGGCCAGGAAGTTGTGCAGGTAGTACTGGCCACGCCGTGGCTCCCACTTCCAGGCCACCCCACCGAACAACGACAGCCAGTTGTTGGGCGGCGTGCCGTCGGCTTTCGCATCGGCCCAGACGAACCAGTCCGCCTTCGGGTTGACACGGCTTTCGCGGCTTTCCTGGAACCACGCGTGCGCCTCCGAGCAGTGGCTGAGGACCTGGTCGATCATCACTTTCAGGCCCAGCGCATGCGCCTTTTCCAGCAAGCGGTCGAAGTCTTCCAGGCTGCCGAACAACGGATCGACATCGCGATAGTCGGCGATGTCGTAACCGAAGTCCGCCATTGGCGATTTGAAGAACGGCGAGACCCAGATCGCGTCCACGCCGAGGCTGGCGATATAGCCAAGCTTGTCGATGATGCCCGGCAGGTCGCCGACACCATCAGCGTTGGTATCGAGGAAACTGCGTGGATAGATCTGGTACACGACGGCGCCGCGCCACCATTGTTTCGAAGTCATTGCCGCCCCGGGCATTCCCGCAACCAGCCGCGAATATGCCGCGCCAGCGCCCGCATGCGGCGAGATTGCCCCATGCCGGTGCGGTGAATACGTTTACATGTGCGCCATATGCCGAAACACAAGGTTTATTACGGCGCTGCATCACGCGCAGGCTGCATCGCTGCGGCACACTCCGGACACTGAACCGTCACCTGCACGCGAGGCAACCATGGCGTCGACCACGCTGACCCAAAAGCCGCAACTGTCGTTCTGGCAGATCTGGAACATGTGCTTCGGCTTCCTCGGCATCCAGTTCGGATTCGCGCTGCAGAACGCCAACGTCAGCCGCATCTTCCAGACGCTCGGCGCGAGCATGGACGATATCCCGATGCTGTGGATCGCCGCGCCGCTGACCGGGCTGATCGTGCAACCGATCATCGGTTACCTGTCGGATCGCACGTGGACGGGACTTGGTCGTCGCCGCCCGTATTTCCTGGTTGGTGCGGTGCTCGCATCGCTGGCCCTGTTCGCCTTCCCGAATGTCCCTGCGTTGTGGGTCGCCGCCGGCATGCTGTGGGTGCTGGATGCGTCGATCAATATTTCGATGGAACCCTTTCGCGCCTTCGTCGGCGACCAACTGTCGCCCGCACAACGGCCCAGCGGCTACGCGATGCAGAGCTTCTTCATCGGAATTGGCTCTGTGGTCGCCAGCATGCTGCCGTTCCTGCTGGAAAAGGCCGGCGTTGCGAACACCGCCGAACCTGGCCATGTGCCGGACACGGTGCGCTATGCGTTCTATGCCGGTGGCGTGGTGCTGCTGGCGGCGATTGGCTGGACGGTGCTGCGGACGCGCGAATACTCACCGCAGCAATTGGCCGGATTCGACGATTACCTCCCGGATGCGCCCACGCGCACGCCGCCGTTGCAACCGGTCAACCGCAATACGCTTGGCATCGCCTGCCTGCTTGTCGGCCTGGTCGCGGTATTCGCGATCCGGCATTTCGCGCTGGACAAGCAGCTTTACATCCTGGCCGGTGGCGTTGCCGCCTATGGTGTCGCACTTCTGGCCAGCGGCATGACCCGTGGACAGGGCATGTTCGCCACGATCATGCATGACCTGCATTCGATGCCCACGACCATGCGCCAGCTGGCGGTGGTGCAGTTCTTCTCGTGGTTCGCGCTGTTCGCGATGTGGATCTACACCACGGCCGCGGTCACCGAAGTCCATTTCGGCAGCACCGACACCGCCTCGGCCGCGTACAACGAAGGCGCGAACTGGGTCGGTGTGCTGTTCGCCGGCTACAACGGCTTCGCCGCGCTGGCCGCGATCGTGATCCCGCTGATGGTGCGCACGTGGGGGCTGCGCATGAGTCATCTGCTCAACACCTCGCTGGGCGGGCTTGGCCTGCTGTCGATGCTGTGGATACGCGACCCGCATTGGTTGTTGCTGTCGATGGTCGGGGTGGGCTTTGCCTGGGCCTCGATCCTGTCGCTGCCGTACGCACTGCTGTCCGACTGCGTGCCTGCCGAAAAAATGGGCATCTACATGGGCATCTTCAATTTCTTCATCGTGATTCCGCAACTGGTCGCGGCCAGCTTGCTGGGACTGCTCCTGAAAACCTTCCTTGGCGGGCATCCAGTCAACGCGCTGGCGATCGGCGGCATCAGCCTGATCATTGCGGGTCTTTGCGTGCTGCGCGTGCGCGAACCCGGCACTGCCGTTGCCAAATGAGGACATGACCATGCGCATCACACCCCAGCTGCTCACCTGCGGCATCGCGTTCGCTCTCGCGCTCGCCGGCCAGATCACTGGCTGCAGCAGCAGTTCATCTCTGACGTCACCGCAGGCGACCGCCTCGGCGGATTACTACGGCACCCTGGAGCCGTTTGCGCGTGACGCCGTGTATTTCGTGCTGACTGACCGCTTCGTCAATGGCGACCCTGGCAACGACCAGCACGACCAGGGAAAAGCCGAGGGGCCGGCGTTCTTCACCTTCGACCGCCCGGTACCCGGCGCACCTGCGGGCAAGCACGCCAACATCGGCTACCTTGGCGGCGACTTCAAGGGCATCGTCGACAACGCCGACTACATCCGTGACATGGGCTTCGGTGCGCTCTGGATCACGCCCATCGTCGACAATCCCGATGCTGCATTCACCGGTGGCAAGCCTGTGAGCTGGGGCAGCTTCTGGACCGACCAGGGCAAGACCGGCTATCACGGCTACTGGGGGGTGAATTTCTACAAGCTCGACGAGCACCTGCCCAGCCCCGGGCTTGATTTCGCGGCATTCACCCGGGCGATGCACGACAAGGGCATGAAGGTCGTGCTGGATATCGTCGGCAATCACGGTTCACCCGCGTTCTCCATGCCGAGCGATCAACCGGAGTTTGGCAAGGTCTACGGCCGGGATGGCAAGCTGCTGGCCGACTATCAGAACCTGCCGCCCGACCAGCTCGATCCCGAGCACCAGCCGCTGCACCGCTTCTTCAACAAGAAGCAGGAGATCGCCGAGCTGCTGGATTTCAACGAGAACAACCCGGAGATGTTCGAGTATCTTGCGGGCGCCTATGAGCAATGGATCGACCAGGGTGCCGATGCCTTCCGCATCGATACCATCGGCTGGATGCCGCATGCGTTCTGGAAGCGTTTCGCCGAGCGCATGCGCGCAAAGCGGCCGGGGTTCTTCATGTTCGGCGAGGATTTTCGCTGGAAGGCTGACGAGATCGCGCCACATACCTGGCCCGAAAACGGCGCGATCAGCGTGCTCGACTTTCCGTTGAAGAAGGCCATCGCCGCCACGTTCGAAACGCCCGGCAGCGATTACGCGGCGCTCGTCGAACCGCTGCATCTCACCGGCGGGCCCTACCAGAACCCGTACGAGCTGATGACGTTCTACGACAACCACGACATGGCGCGCATGAATGCCGGCGACAACGGCTTCATCGATGCGAACAACTGGCTGTTCACTGCACGCGGGATCCCGGTGATCTATTACGGCTCGGAGATCGGATTCGAGCGCAGCGCCGCTGAGCACGCCGGCAACCGCAATTACTTCGGCGTGCAGGGTATCCAGGCCGCGAAATCGCACCCGATCCACGCCGCACTCGCGCGCATCGCCAGGCTTCGCCAGGCATCACCCGCACTGCAACGCGGCTTGCAGCTCAACCTCGAACTGCAGGGTGATCGCGCCGCGTTCTATCGCGTCTATCAGCACGACGGCGTCCACCAGCTCGCGCTGGTGCTGCTCAACAAGGGCGATGTCCGCCAGCAGTTCCGCATCCGCGACAAACTGCAACCCGGGCAATGGCGCTCTGCATTCGGTGATCAACAGGTTGCCGTCGTATCCGGCGGCGCGCTGGAAGCCGATGTGCCCGCGCATGGCGTGCAGGTGTTCCTGCTTGACGCAGCGGTCACCGAACCGGGTTTGCGACTGGCGCTTGATGCAGCGATGGACGGCGCGAGGCGCACGCCATAGGGCTCTGACAGGCGCGCAGTGCGCGCCACGACATTTCTAAGGCGCGCACTGCGCGCCGCGGACTCAACTGCCGCTGGATTGGCGAACCTGCAAGGTCGGCGCCAAGGTAATGCTTTTCGCCGGTTTGTCGCGGACGAGCTGTAACAACGAGTCCACCAGCAGTTCGCCTGCCATCGATGTGTCCTGCACCACCGTGCTCAGCGGCGGGTTGGAGAAACGCGCCATCGGCGTGCCGTCGAAACCGACTACCGCGACATCCTCTGGTACGCGCAGTCCGTGTTCCTTCAGTGCATGCATCGCCCCGATCGCGATCAGGTCGCTGGCGGCGAAGATCGCGTCGAAGGCAAGGTCGCGCGCAATCAGCGTTTTCGCGGCGTCGTAACCGGCCTGCTCGGTGCTCGCGGCATTGACCTGCAGCGCAGGGTCGATGCGCAGGCCCGCCTCGCGCAACGCGGCATCGCAGCCGCAATAGCGCGCGAAAAACTCGGGATAGTGGGTGGAGGCGTCGCCCAGGAATGCGACCTTCCTGCGCCCGCATTCGACCAGGTGGCGTGCCGCCAACGCGCCACCTTGCGCGTTGTCGCAACCGATCGAAATGCCTGGCTGGCCTTGCAGGACAGCGCCCCAACGGACGAAATGCGTGCCCTGCGCCACCAGATGCGCCAGCTTGCTCTCGTAGGCCAGGTAATCGCCGTAGCCGAGCAGGATCAGGCCGTCGGCCTTCATGCTGTCTTCGTAATCGGCATGCCAGTCATCGGACAGTTGCTGGAACGAGACCAGCAAATCATGGCCGTGCTTGGCGCAGGCGCGGGTGATCGAGCCGAGCATCGACAGAAAGAACGGATTGATGTGCGAATCGTCCGGGGTCGGATCCTCGAACAGCAACAGCGCCAACGTGCCGGCACGCTGGGTCCGCAGGCTGGACGCGTGCCGGTCGACCTTGTAGTTGAGTTCCCGTACCGCCTCTTCGACCCGCTTGCGGGTTTCCGCATTGACCAGCGGGCTGCCGCGCAGCACCCGCGACACCGTGGCCTGCGAGACACCGGCCCGATGGGCGATGTCCATCGACGTGGCCTTGGTCCTTTTCTTGGTCCGGCTGGGTACCTGCATCTGCATGTCCGCAGTGTAGCAATGCCGGTGACGTTACGAGCCCGCATAAGGCGGCGTTGCAGCCCACCTTCCTGCAGATACCCACGGACCTCGTGTACGGCACCGGGTAGCGGTGCCGTTTGCCCTCAGGGCTTGCGCAGCGCCCAGGCGGTGCACCATCCCTTCGGTTCAACGCTGAAACCGGGGAAGATCGTGCAGGCTTCGGTCTTGGCGGTGAAGAACTGGCAGTTGGCACAGTTGCTGCCTGGCTTGAGGCTCTTGGCGGTAACGGTTGCCGCACTTGGCTTATAGCCCAACGCCTTGGCCTGCGCGTTTGTCAGGGGCAGCCGCGGAGCCTTCGCGAACGCGTCGCCCACAGGCACCAAGCTGGCCAGTGGTGCCGCAACGACGACAAGCGCTGCTTGCTGCAGAAAGCGACGGCGACTGGATTGAATGGGTGTCATGCGCAGGATCTCAGGCAGATTGGGATATGTATTGCGAGCGAAAATACCACGCCATGCCATGATCCAGGTCAAGCGGACGGCGCGTTGGCAGGTACCTCGCACGATGGCTCGCCTGCGAATCCGCTGGTGAACGCATCCGAAAAACAGGCGTCTTCGCTCACCCCCCGGGCCATGAACGTCGGCATCACCTCTTCCACCATCCGGACCGAGCCACAGGCATAGACCTCGAAGCTGCTCATGTCGGGATGGTCTTCAAGGATCGCGGTGCTGGCACGACCGGTCCGGCCACTCCAGGTGCCGTCCGGCTCACCCGACAAGACAGCTTGCAGGCTGAAATTGTCGTGTTCGCTCGCCCAGCTTTCGGCCAGCTCCAGCTGATAGAGGTCGCGCCGATGACGTGCGCCCCAATAGAGCTGCATCGGCCGCTTGATTCCGCGATGGAAGGCGTCTTCGAGGATGCTCTTGACCGGGGCGAAGCCCACGGCCGTCGCGATCAGGATGATCGGCTTTTCGCTCTCGCTGAGACTGAACCTTCCGAATGGCCCCTCGATGCGCAGGGCGTCCCCGACCTTCAAGGACTTGAACACTCGCGGCGTGAACTGGCCATCGGGCACCAGCTTGATGTGCAGCTCGATGGGCGTGCCACGGTGTGGCGGGCTGGCGAACGAAAATGCGCGCCGCTGCCCGTCTTCCAGCACGATGTTGAGGTACTGCCCCGCGATGAAGTCGAGTCGCTCACCGGTAGGCAAGTTGAGCAACACCTGCATGACATCGTCGCCCAGCAAGCGCAGGCTTGCGACCCTGGCCTCCAGGCTCAGCACCGGCTTCGCCATGCCCGGTTCAAGTGACTGCACGTCGATCTCGATCGCCACGTCTTCCAGCGCGGTGGCGCAGCACGTCAATGCCTTGCCACGCGTGCGCATGGCTGCATTCAGTACCGCCGGCTGATAGGCGCCGTGATCGATCCGTCCCTGCAGCACGGTGCAGACGCAGACGCCACAGCCGCCATTGCGGCATTCGTAGGGCAACACCAGGCCCGCGCGCAGCGCCGCATCCAGCAGGGTCTCGCCTGGCCGTGCCGGAACCCGATGGCCGCCGGGATGCAGCTCGATGTGAAGCTCGCCGCGCGCGCCCCGACGACGCAGCGGCAGCCAGGGCAATACCGCCAACAGCAACGTGACGGCTGCAGCCAGGGCCCACACCTGCCAGATCGGCATGCGGTAGATCAGCGGCAACAAGCCGAGATAGAACCAGTCCAGTCCAATCTCGACGACGGCGGACCCCAGGTCAGCGGGGCCGCCCTGGCTCAGCGCCGGCTTCAATGCGGCAAGCGCCAGCAGCATGATGCAGATGCCGATGCCGATGGCACGCGGCGGCGTCGTGCTGGCCTTGGGAACGCGCTGGATGTGGACCCACATCAACAGCAGGGTCAGCAGCGGTGCGCCGATATGCACGAACGCCAGCAACGAGAAGAAGCGGTCGTCGACGCTGTCCGGATACATGAAATTGCGCACCAGGCTGCCACCCATGCCCGGCAGCCAGTCCAGCCACTCGAAGCTGGCGACGGTGACGAATTGCGCGAGCCGGTCCCACGGCAACATGTAGCCGTTGATTCCGCAGATGTACATGAACCAGATCAGGGCGACACCAGTGACCCAGGCAAACCAGCGGTAGCCCCGCAGGTGGTCGAAGGCGAAATGCCGCAGCAGGTGGATGAACATGACCAGGACCAGCGCGTCCGATCCGTAGCGATGCACGCTGCGCAGCACTCCACCCACATACCATTGACCGTGGGTCAGCGCTTCGACCGAGGTGTACGCACCGGTCACGCTGGTATCGAAGAAGATGTAGAGGTACAGCCCGCTGGCGGAGACCAGCCAGAACAGGAAGAAGGCGATGGCACCCAATTGATAGAAGGGGTTGATGCGGTCGCCAAACGCGCGGTTGAACAGCGCTTCGATGCGCATGAAACCCCAACGCAGCAGGCGTTGCGTGGCATTGATCATGGGGCAGCACTCCCGCTGCCTGCCGGTCGCAACACGGACTTCATCACCACGATGATGAACAGCAGGCCGCCGAGAATGGCGATCGCTCCACCGAGGCCCATCAATGCCATTCCGGCAATTTCCGGCGTGCTGCGCAGCACCTGTTCGGTGCCGGCCACCTTGCGCTGCACGCCATAACCACCTGACCACACCAGCCCGATGATGTGCATGAACTGACCGGTGGCGTAGAGCGTGGGTTGCCAGCGCGCCATCTTGCCGGTCGGCGTGCCGTAGCCGAGCCTGGGCAGCAGCAGGTAGACCAGCCCCATCAAGGCCAGGGTCACCCCGACGATCGACCCATGGTAGTGCGCGGGAATCTTCACGTTGCTGCCGCTGATGAAGATCCCGATCACGCCACCGACGGCGAACAGGACAATCGAAGCGACCAGCGCCGCCTGCAACGGTCGCGCGGCGGGTGTCAGTGGCGTCGCCCGGCGCCATACTGCGAGCACCGTCGCCAGGCCGATTGGCAGAATGGCGAGGCCACCACCCAGGCGCATGGCCCAGGTATGCAGCAGGCGATGCTCGACCGATGCAATGTCGTGCGCCAGGTACGCATACGGCGTGGCGAACACGCCAACCAGCGCCAACCCGAACATCGCCATCACCAGCCGCGGGCTCATCGGAACCCGCGCACCGGTGGCGCTCGCCAGCCACAGCCAGGCGACCAGCATCAGCAGCGTCCAGACGAATTGCAGGGCATGCCCGCCACCCCAGAACAGGATCTCGTAATAGCCGTTGCTGTCCAGGTCAATGGGTACCAGCGCCAGCGACCAGGCGAACGCCAGCAGCGCGACCGCCGCTGCCACCGCCGATGCGGACAGTCCGAACCGCAACGCGGCCGCGCCGCTCGGTCCAAGCCCAAGCCCGGGCCCGGGTCTTGGCCCCGCCCACAAGCTCCACACGACCAAGGTTCCGCTGCCCAGCGCGAAAAGCAGCAAGCCGGCCAGGAACATTGCACCGTCGAGCACCGGCACGTAATTCGCCATGACCGGCACGCCCTGGCCAATGAACGGTGCCAATGCCATGATCGCGGTTCCGGTGCCACACATGATCAGTGCAGCCCAGCTCATGCCGGCGGCACGACGACTGCCGGCAACAGTCCACAACAGCCCGGCAACGGACACGAACCAGACCAGCACTGAAAGGTCGACGTGCACCACCAGCGCTACCCGGAAGAAACCCTGGACTGGCAACAGCTGGTTGATGTAAGGCGATCGCGACAGCACCAGCAGGATCGAGAACACACCCGATCCCACCAGGGCGAACAAGCCCAGTCCAAGCCAGGCGCGGGCCAGCGTCCTGTCGTCCCCCTGCCCCACGTCAAGGGTGTATTGATGACCCTCGCCACCGGCATGCGGCACGGAGCGCGGGTGGAGATCCAGCGGTCGGTTCATCGAAAGGTGAATTCCCGTTGTTCGGAATCGAAATCAACCACCAGGATTTCCGCGGGGCTCAATTCGACCCGTTGCTCTCGAACGTAATCGAAACCCTGGCTGCGATTGCTGTCGCGCAACCGGACAGTGATCTGGTGCGTGCCCACCGCCACCGGCATTCGACGGTACAGCTTCGCCGCCCCGTCGCGCGACAGGCCCGAAGCCTTGGCTTGCTGTCGCAGCACGGTGATCCCGTCGATGTCGACCTCGACCAGCAGTGGCGCACGCTCGCGAGGGCAGCGCGACTGCGCCCGCATGTTGGGCGGCAGCTTGGCCAGTTCTTCGAGTGACTGTTGCTGGCAGGGCTGCAGCCGCTGGCCATGATGGGCGATGCTGACGGTGACCAGGCCCTCGTCCGACTGCAGCGAACGGAAGACTGGCCAGGAGGAAAACACGGCGATCACACCCGCGAACACGGCGTAAAGCGCGGCCTGGGCGATCCAGTTGGCGGGTTGGCGGAAGCTGGGCATCGTCTGGTCCAGTACTCCGTCAGTCAGTCCAATGCCAGGCGCTTGTACCGTCGGCGGCTTCGCCATTCCGACAGCACAAACCATAGCATCGCCAGTACGAAGGTAATGCCTCCCGCCACTTCGATGTAGAGCGTGTAGTCCGTCCGGTATTCACCCGAAACGGGGTCGTAGACCGAGCACAGGATGCGGACCCGACCGATCAGGTCGCCCCAACCCTGGTTGTCCTCGAGCAGATTGCCGGCAATCAGTTGTTTCAGCGGCTCGCCAAGCGCGTCGGCGGCAAAGCCATCTCCGTAGACCTGTCGATAGATGCGCCCCTCCGCATCGAGGATGCTCACCTGGAGGGTGTGCTCGAAACCGATGGGCGTCCTGACGTAGCTGAAGCCGAAATCACGCGCCAAAGCCGGCACGTCTTCGGCGCGTGGACTCAGGAAACGCCAGTTGGCCACATCGACGCGCTGCTGTGCCGCAAAGATCCCCAGCGAGGCCGGCGAATCGGTTGGCTGGTCGAATCCGATGCTGACGATGTTGAACTGGTCGCTTCCGAATCGCTTCCGCATCGCCTTTACCGCCCCATTAAGCGCGCGCGAGGTGGTCGGGCAGACCTGAAAACAACCGGTGTAGATGAAATTCACCAGCAACGGTTTGCCACGGAAGTCGGCCAGCGTGACCCGGCGCCGATCCTGATCAAGCATGACGTGGTCCACCGGCCGCTTCCCGACCACGGAGCGACTGAACTCGAACGCAGCGTCCTGGACCAGCCCGTAGCCGGCTTGGCTGGGAGCGCCAGTGGCGCCCGCGTGTGCGGCGGCCTGCTGGCTACCCGCTTCGCCCACCTCGGCTGGATTCCCTTGCGCTGCTGCGGTGAGCGCAAGCAGGGCGCACAAACCCGCGATCAACACGCGCGTAGGCAGCCGGCAGGCACGATGACCCGACAGCGGCACCATCGCGCTCAACGCAACAGCGAGTCGAGGCAGGCGCCAGCCAGAAGCAGGGACAACTGCAACAGCGAGGCCAGGAAGCTGCCAATGGCCGTGCCCCGGTCTGGCGACCTGTCCAGCGCACGGGCCTTGATGAGGAAATAGATGCCACCAATGGCGGCACCCGCCAGGTAGATCGGCCCGGCCCCGTAGAGCATCGGCAACAGCGAAGCCAGTACCAGTGCAATGGTCGAGACAAACACGATGCGTGCAGTGCGGGGAATGCCCACCACGACCGGCAGCATCGGAATACCGGCCGCGCGGTACTCGTGCTGGTAGGCAATCGCCAGACTCCAGAAATGCGGCGGTGTCCACAGCAGCAGCACCAGCGCCAGGATCAGGCCTGCCGGCCCCACCGCCGGGTCAACCGCGGCGGCCCCGGCCAGCGCGGCGAAACTGCCAGCCAACCCGCCGATGACGATGTTCCAGGCCGAGCGCCGCTTGAGCCAGACCGTATAGACGCCCGCATAGAAAAACGCACCCAGGAATACGAACAGGGCAGACACCGGGTTCAGCAACCAGGCAGCCGCGGCCACGGCAACCGCCAGCATGGTGGCCATCAGCCAGAGCCAGCCCGGGCTGGCGGCAAGCGCCCCACTGGCGAACGCGCGGTCCCGGGTGCGGACCATCAGGCGATCCGATACGCGCTCGTAATACTGGTTGAAGGCGCCGGCGCTGGCCGAGGCAACCAGTACCGTCAATGCCAGCACCAGCCGCTCGAGCCACCCCAGCTCCCGACCCGGCGTCACCACCATCCCCACGATTGCCGTGATCATGATCAGGCTGCCAATGCGCAACTTGAACAGTCCCACCACGGTGCGCGCCCGGACCGAAAGGCTGGTGTCGACGATGGAGGACGTGATGGTCATGCGAGTACCCCTGGTTGCCGACGGCGCGAGTGCTGGAACCTCGCGTGATCGGCTTGTGGTCCTGGCGCGTGGCCCGTCGTCACCTCGGAACTCAGCTCAAACCCCACAGTGTGGACAGGTACTTCCAGTTCACGAAGTAGTAGAGGATGAATGACACCAGGAACACCATGGCCAGCACGAACGTGCCCGGCGCCGCAAAGCCGATCGAACCGTAGGACTGCACATCAACGGTGGGCGCGGTCGGTGGAATCGGTGTGGGGGCGCTGCTGGTGATCCCGCCATCAAGCTTCTTGCCCCACAACAGCGAACCGACCGTGATGTAGATGTAGATGCCACCACCAACGATTGCGGAAATGCCAGCCACTCCGACCAGTCCCATCATCAGATAAGCGGAGCCTGGCCATTCGTAAGCCAGGGCTGCGTCACTGAAGGCCATGTCCCAATGCCGGCGCGAGACGCCCAACGTTCCAGCGCCCATCATCACCAGGCAGAAGAAGTACATCGAGAAGCCAAACAGATAGGGCTGCCAGCGTGCCAGCCCGGGGTTGATCGTTTCACGCTTGAACAGCACAGGGATCAGGAAATAGGTCAAGGCCATGAACGACAGGCTGGTACCGACCACCACTGTGGCGTGGAAATGCCCGGGGACATAGATGGTGTTGTGGATGATCATGTTGAGCTGTTCGGTGCCCATCATGACGCCGGAGATGCCACCCAGGAAACCAAAGCCGATGAGCGAGATGAACACGCCGGAGAAGGCCGGATTCCCCCATGGCGCCTTGCGCAACCATTCGAACAGTCCCTTGTTGTAACCCTTTCTTCGTTGCGCGACTTCTATCGCCCCGGGAATGGTCAGACCATGGATCATCGACGCCAGCACTGCGAAATACATGAAGTAACTGGTGTTGACCACCTTCCACTCGGTGCTCATGCCGGGATCGGCCAGCAGGTGGTGCGCGCTCGCCAATTGCAGGAACAGGATGTAAAGCAGGAATGCACCGCGGCTGACCCGTTCGGACATCGGCTTGGCACCGAACACGATCGCGGCGACCGCGTACCAGATCGAGATGTGCACCGCGACGTTGATCTGCTGCGAGGAGTGGCCGAAGGCCCACCAGATGGTGCGGTAGATCAACGGGTCGACCGCATCGATGACCCCTATCGACAACAGGTAGGTGGGGATCAGGATGATGGCGCCGGTAACAATGGTGAAAACGGCGATGATGCAGGCCGTGATGGCACCGAACGTCACCAGTGGCACCGATCCCTGATAGGTCTTGTCGCGTTTGGCGACGACCAGCGTGCCGAGGAACACGAAGCAGGCGATCAAGGCGCCGACCGCGAACAGGATCAGGCCGAGATAGAACGAAGGCGCGGCCATCATCGGAACGTACGACGTCATCATCACGCTGGAGGCGCCCTGATAGACCGCGTAGTTGTTCATGATGGCGCCGATCAGCATCAGCGCGAACGACGCCCAGGCCAGCCACGGCGTGGCCAGTCGGCATCGCAGCAAGGTTGACGAGCAGAAGTACAACACCGCCATCTCGAAGAAGATGATCCAGAAGATCAGCATGTCGATGCCGTGCGCGGTCAGCACCTGATAGAAGGTGTCGGCTTCGAGCCAGTGCACCGCCGGCCAGCGGGTCAACACCACGCCGATCGCGAGGATACCGCCCAGCAACAGGAATACGACCGCCGCGACCGCGTTGGCGATCATCAGTTTTTCCGCATGCGCCTCGAACTGCAGGCCGGAACGCGGACAGGTCCGATAGGTGGTTGCGTGCGACATGTGAGGCGCCCCTTACTTGACGTAGATGCGGCCGACCATCGTGTGATGGCCAATCCCGCAGTATTCGTTGCAGACCACCGAGAACGTACCGCTCTGGTTGGGCGTGACCGTCACCACGTGCTCATAGCCAGGCACGATCTGGATGTTGATATTCGCCGGCTGCAGCGAAAAGCCGTGGTTGTAGTCCATCGAAGTCAGATGCAGGCGGTAGGTCTTGTCCTTCTCGAGCTCGAGGATCGGCCAGAAACTCCACAGCCGGGCGATCAGGTACACATCGCTGCCCGCCGGCGGAGCCACCACCGGGGTCTCAGCCTCGGTTTCGTTGCGCACGGTGTACTTGTCGACCATCACCTGCGCCTTTTCGGCGAACGCTTCCGGAGTGGTCTTGTAGGTCTCCGTGGACAGATTCTGGTTTCCGTAGACGTGCCAACCCACCATCATGAAGAACATGATCATGCACCACACGAACGCGATCGCGATCCAGGTGCCTTCGACACGGTCGATCGGGTGCTTCCACCACAGTCGTTCGGCCGGCGGTAAAATTGCTGTCATGGTGTTTCCCCGGAAGTTGGCGCAGCTGCGGAATTATTTCGCAAGCGGAATCGTGAGGATGTCGATGACACCCCAGAGGACGTAGACGATCATCGGAATCATCACTCCCAGGAACAGCAACAGGAACGTGTTGTCCAGCAATTGCTGGATCAAGGGGATCTTCGAGTCATCGCCGGAATCGCCTTCGCCCGGATCGCGCTGTTCGTCACTCATGGAGACTCTCCTTATCGTGCGAACGCATGCAATTCCCCTTGCCTACGCTGGCACCTGCCATTGGACGACGACCAGCTCCGCCTTCCGCGCCAGCTGCAGGCCGGGAAGAGTCGCCCCATTGGTCATCGGCTCGGATCCATGGCGAGGCACCGAGCTGAATCATGTTTACCGTTCGAGCGTAAACCCGTCCTTGATCTGGATCAACCGTCATCGAATCTGCGTGCGAGCGCTTGCCCTTGGGCGCAGTTGGAACGTGCAATCACCGGCGCAGCTCGTTTCCGGTCAGTGCTTGCCGCGCTGCTGTCCACCAGCGATTGCCGTCGCCGGCTTCGACATGTCGCTGCAGCGCCAGAAAACGCCGCGTCATCATGGCCGGATCATGCGGCGAGGGCAGTGCCCCCACCACACGGCCCGCCGGGTCGACGACCATCACCGCGGCGGTGTGGTCGAAGTTGCTGTTGCCATTCTTGTCCTGCTGCCTGGCGTAGTAGACCGCCAGCGAATCGGCCAGCTTGGCGAGCTCGCCGCCGCTGCCGATGAGCCCGATGAACTCCGGGTCGAAGTACTGCAGGTACGGACCGATGCGCTCGGCGGTGTCGTTGCCTGGGTCCACCGTCACGAATATGAAGCGATGCCGGAGGGCAGCGGGGTCGTTCTCCAGCAAGCTTCGGCGGAATCCGCGCAAGGCCTGCAGGGTGGTGGGGCAAACGTCCGGACACTGCAGGAATCCGAAGAATACAAAATTCCACTGTCCCTTGAGGGAAGCTTCATCGAAGGCTTCACCACGGTGGGTGCGCATCTGGAACGGCGCCACGGGGTGCGCGACCGGCCACAGCACGGCCTGCAACTCGGGTGATGCCGATCCGATGTCCGCCACCCGCGGCGGTGCCTGCATCCAGGCCCAAAACATCAAGCTCAGCCCGGCGGCTGCAACCAAGGGAGCCATCCATCGCAATGAAGTTGTCCGCATCGAATGTGTGTCGGCAGCGGTGCAAGTTGCACCTGTATTGGTCAGGATGCATGGCGCCGAAGGCCGCTGCATTGACTTGGGTCAGTCGCGGAACCGGATTGCGCCCAGGTTCGGCATGCCCGAAGATGCCTTCGCACTCAGCACCAGCCGCGCCATGCCGATGAATTCCGCAAGTATCCTTCCGCACTTGAATGCAATCCTCAACGGGATTTCGATCATCCTGCTGGTCGTTGCGCGGGTGATGGTTGCGCGCGGCCACATCGAGGCACACCGGGTTGCGATGCTGTCAGCCTTGGGCGTATCCGCCCTGTTCCTGATTTCGTACATCGCCTACCACGTGTCATCGCCCATCTTCGTTTTCCGCGGACATGGCGTGGTGAGGCCCATCTACTATTCCCTGCTGATCAGCCACGTGGTCCTGGCGGCCACATCGTTGCCGCTGATCCTGATGACCGCCAGGTTGGGCCTGAAGCGGAACGTGCCCCGCCATACCCGTTGGGCGCGCTGGACCTGGCCGATCTGGATGTACGTGTCGTTTTCCGGCCTCGCCGTGTACCTGATGCTGTACAGGATCGAGAACTGACCGGGCACAAAGAAAAAGGCCAATGGTTTCCCATCGACCTTTCGCAATTGGTGGTGCGCCCGGAGAGATTCGAACTCCCGACCCCCAAGTTCGTAGCCTGGTGCTCTATCCAACTGAGCTACGGGCGCAAGCAGACAATTATGCGGTGACGACACGATCATCGTCAACGCAAAAACCAACAACATCCCGTGATTCTGCCTTGATGGCGGAGACTGAGGGATTCGAACCCTCGATGGAGTATTAAGCCCCATACTCCCTTAGCAGGGGAGCCCCTTCAGCCACTCGGGCAAGTCTCCAAAGGCAAAATCGCGAGTGGCGGAGGATACAGGCAACGCCGGGATCCGGCAAACCTCAATCCTCGTTGCCAACCTTCTTTTCCGGATCTTCCGCATTCTGGATGCGCTGATAGATCTCTTCTCGATGCACGGACACGTCCTTCGGCGCAGTAATGCCGATCCGGACCTGATTGCCCTTGACGCCCAATACCGTGACGGTAATGGCGTCACCGATCATCAATGTCTCACCCACTCGCCGAGTAAGGATCAGCATCTTGCAACTCCCCTGTCGCGTGCGACCGCTCCACTGCGCGTCCTGCACAGGGATGCGGAATGCATCCAGTCCACCCGATCATACGGGCCTTCATTCAGGTTTCACAAGCAGGACGATCACGCTTCGCGTAGATGCGCTTCCACCCAGGAGGGTACGGCAGCCAGCGCAGCGACCAATTCAGGGCCATCGTCGCCCCCACCTTGAGCCATGTCCGGGCGCCCACCACCCTTGCCATTGATGCGACCTGCCACATCGGCAAGAAGTTCACCGGCCTTTATCCGGCCAAGCGCATTGCCGCCGACGCCGGCCACCAATGCCACTTTGCCGCCGTTGGCGCCGGCCAGCACGATGACCGCATCGCCCAGTTGCTGCTTGAGCCGATCCATCGCATCGCGCAGGGCCTTGGCATCGAATCCTTCCAGGCGCGTGGCCAACACCTTGATCCCGGCCACGTCCCGGGCCTGTCCAGCAAGGTCGCTGGTGGCACCCGAGGCGGCCTTGGCTTTCAGGGCCTCCAGCTCGCGCTCCAGCTTCTTCTGCTTGTCCAGTAGCGCACGCAACTTGTCGCCAAGCTCACCGGCCGGTGAACCAAGCAGCGCCGCGGCTTCACCAAGCCGACGTTCTTCTTCGGCGACGTGGTCCAGCGCGCCCTGCCCGGTCACGGCCTCGATGCGGCGCACGCCAGCCGACACGCCGCCCTCCGAAATGATCTTGAACAGACCGATGTCGCCAGTACGCCCCGCATGGGTGCCGCCACACAGCTCGGTCGAGGTCGGCCCGAACCGCAGCACGCGGACGTGCTCGCCGTACTTCTCGCCGAACAGCGCAAGCGCACCGAAATCAAGCGCCTCCTGCATCGCCATCTGGTGCACTTCGCCCGCATGGTTGCCGCGCACTTCGGCATTGACCCGACGCTCGATCTCGGCAAGTTCGGCGGCTGTCATTGGCTGGAAATGCGAGAAATCGAAGCGCAACCGATCCGGAGCGACCAGCGAGCCCTTCTGCTGCACATGGGTGCCCAGCACGTCGCGAAGCGCAGCGTGCATCAGATGGGTGGCGCTGTGGTTGAGCACGGTGGCCGCTCGGCGCGTGCCATCGACAGCACCGGTCAATTGGTCGCCACGCGTAAGCGTCCCTGCCTGCAGCTTGCCGACATGGCCATGGAACTGGCCGGCGAGTTTCACGGTATCGGCAACCACGAACCGGACGCCCTGCACGTCCAGCGTGCCGCCGAGCTCACCGGTATCGCCGACCTGACCACCCGACTCTGCATAGAACGGCGTGGCATCGAGGATCACGATGGCATCGTCACCTGCCTCGATGGCATCGACGGGGCGTCCGTCCTTCAGCAGGGCGAGCACGATCAGGCCAGCCCCATCGAGCGAGTCGTAGCCGAGGAATTTGGTCGGCGTCAGCCTTGCGACCAGGTCCGCCGGCAACTGGGTGCCGCCGCCGAACTTGCCGGCTGCGCGCGCGGTTTCCTTCTGCTGCGCCATCGCCGCATCGAAGCCGGCGACATCCACCGACATCCCGCGCTCGCGCGCCATGTCCTGGGTCAGGTCGAGCGGGAAGCCGTAGGTGTCGTAGAGACGGAATGCATCAATGCCCGGAATCGTTGCACTGCTGCGATCAGCCAGGTCGTTGAAGATGCGCATGCCGGAATCGAGGGTTTCAGCGAAGCGCTCCTCTTCCGCCTTCAGCGCGCGCTCTGCGGTCACGCGGCCCTCGCGCAACACCGGGTAGGCATCACCCATCAGGCCATCGAGCGTCTCGACGAGTTTGTGGAAAAACGGTTCGCGCACGCCCAGCATCCAGCCATGACGCAACGCGCGGCGGATGATCCGGCGCAGCACGTAGCCGCGCCCCTCATTGCTCGGCAACACGCCATCGACGATCAGGAATGCGCAGGCACGGATATGGTCTGAAATCACCCGCAGCGACTTGTTCTGCAGGTCTTTCGTCGCAGTCAACTCCGCCGTTTTCCGAATCAGGGTGTCGAACAGGTCGATCTCGTAATTGCTGTGCACGTGCTGAAGCACGGCAGTGATCCGCTCCAGGCCCATGCCGGTATCCACGCACGGTGCGGGCAACGGCACCAGGCTGCCGTCCGGCTGCCGATCGAACTGCATGAAGACGTTGTTCCAGATCTCGATGTAACGATCGCCATCCTCGTCCGGTGATCCCGGCGGACCACCGGCGTGTTCCGGGCCGTGGTCGTAGAAGATCTCGCTGCACGGACCGCACGGGCCGGTATCGGCCATCTGCCAGAAATTGTCCGAGGCGTACGGCGCACCCTTGTTGTCGCCGATGCGGATGATGCGATCGGCAGGCAGGCCGATGTCGCGATGCCAGATCTCGAATGCTTCGTCATCGTCCTGGTAGATCGTGACCAGCAAGCGCTCCGGTGGCAGCTGCCAGACCTGGGTCAACAACTCCCAGGCCCAGGCGATCGCGTCCTTCTTGAAGTAGTCGCCGAACGACCAGTTGCCGAGCATTTCGAAGAATGTGTGATGGCGCGCGGTGTAGCCGACCTGGTCAAGATCGTTGTGCTTGCCACCTGCCCGCAGGCAACGCTGCACGTCGGCAGCGCGAACATAGCTGCGCTTCTCGGCACCCAGGAATACGTCCTTGAACTGGACCATCCCGGAATTGGTGAACATCAGGGTGGGATCGTTGCCCGGCACCAGTGGTGCAGACGGCACGATGGTGTGGCCCTTGGAGGCGAAGAACTCGAGGAAATCCCGGCGGATGTCTGACGTTGTTTTCTGTGATGCGATATTCATGCAATGTCGGGTTCAGGCGAGCGCGCAACTGCGCCGCGTTCCCGCCACGATGCGGACGCGAAACCGAGTTGGCAACCCAATCTGCCCAGTTTACAGCTCGTCCGAACTCATTGGTCGGGATTGGCACGCAGTGCAACCCAAACCTGCTCCATCCCGAACCCACGCCGCAACAGGAAGTCCGCCGCCTTGCGCTGGGCAGCACGATCGCCACTCAGTGCCGCGGGATGCCTGCGCCGCAACAGGTCACTGGCATTGCCTGACCAATCGCACTCAAACCCTTCCACGGCCGTGGCAATGACCTCCGCCGGCAGCGCATGCGTGGCCAGCTCGGCGCGTATCCGGACAGGTCCGTAGCCAGTATTTGCACGGCTACGGACCAGCAATTCGGCAAAGCGCATGTCGTCCTGCCAACCCGCTTTGGCGAGCTTGTCGACGACTGCGAGGGCATCATCTGGCTCAACGCCGTGACTGGTGAGCTTGCGCTCGAGCTCCTTGCGGGAATGCTCACGGCGGGCCAACAGACCAAGCGCGCGTTGGCTCGGCGAAAGCTCCGGACGGCGGCGACACGACGGCGCTGACGAGGGCACCGCAGCATCGCAGCCGTCCGGCCGCATCAGTCTTCCTTGTCCTTGCCTTTGCCCTTGGCCTTGACCATGGTCTCGGCCTCGATCTCGGCTTCTTCGACCTCGTCTCGCGGCGCTTCTTGCGGCACGAACTGTGCACGCAGGGCAGCTTCAAGCTTCTGGGCCTGGACCGGGTTCTCCTTGAGATAGGTACGAGCGTTTTCCTTGCCCTGCCCAATGCGTTCACCATCGTAGCTGTACCAGGCACCGGCCTTTTCAACCAGCTTGGCGTCCACGCCCATCTCGATCAGCTCGCCTTCGCGGCTGATGCCCTCGCCATACAGGATTTCGGTGATGACCTGCTTGAACGGCGGCGCCAGCTTGTTCTTGACGACCTTGATCCGGGTCTGGTTACCGATGATCTCGTCGCCCTTCTTGATGCTGCCGATGCGGCGGATATCCAGCCGCACCGAGGCATAGAACTTCAGTGCATTGCCGCCAGTGGTCACCTCGGGGCTCTGGCCCGGCATCATCATGCCGATCTTGTGGCGCAACTGGTTGATGAAGAACACCATGGTGTTGCTGCGCTTGATATTGCCGGTCAGCTTGCGCAGTGCCTGGCTCATCAGGCGTGCCTGCAGGCCAGGCAGCTGGTCGCCCATCTCGCCCTCGATCTCGGCGCGCGGCGTGAGTGCAGCCACCGAGTCGATCACCACCATGTCCACCGCATTGGAACGCACCAGCATGTCGGCGATCTCCAGTGCCTGCTCGCCGGTATCCGGCTGCGACAGGTAGAGCTCGTCCAGGTTGACGCCCAGTTTCTGCGCATAGGACGGGTCCAGCGCGTGCTCGGCGTCGATGAAGGCGCACGTGCCGCCGGCTTTCTGGCACTCGGCGATCGTCTGCAGGGTCAGCGTGGTCTTGCCGGAGGATTCCGGACCATAGATCTCCACGACCCGGCCCTTCGGCAGGCCACCAATGCCGAGCGCGATGTCCAGCATCAACGAACCGGTACCGATGGTTTCCACGGTCTCGACCGCGCGATCGCCCATGCGCATTACCGAGCCTTTGCCGAACTGCTTCTCGATCTGGCCCAGGGCCGCTGCGAGTGCGCGCTTCTTGTTCTCATCCATGGTGCTGTTCCTCAAGGTAGATTGCTTTTTTGGTGAGTGACCTGGGTAGGTCTTCTGGTCTGGACGCAGGTTAGGCGGGACGGGTCGCACAGGCTGCGACGCCACGCGCCTTGCATGAACGATGGCAGTTGCCCGCATCAGTCGGTATCGGGAAATCCCCCGCATACGACTGGGACGATGCCGGCATTTGGCAGCAGCGAGAGCAAGCAAGGCTCATGCGTTGGGCCGCACCAGGCCGCAGTACAGTCCTTCGATTGCGAAGTCCTGGCCCGGCTGCACCTCGATCGGGCTGTAATCCGGGTTGCGCGGCAGCAGGCGAATGCGTCCCTGCCCGATCTTCAGCAGCTTGACGGTGATCTCGTCGTCGATGCGTGCGATGACCATCTGCCCGTTGCGGGCATCGGAGGTACGATGCACGCCGATCAGGTCGCCATCGAAGATGCCCTCGTCGCGCATCGAATCACCCTTCACCCGCAACAGGTAATCCGGCGCAGGCGAAAAGAAGGTGCGATCCATCAGCACGACTTGCTCGGAGCCGATATCGGCTCCGATCGGCTGGCCGGCCGCAACCTGCCCCAGCACCGGCAGGCGCAGGGCGTCGTCATCGACCGGGAGCGGCAGCTGCCGATGGATGTCGGGAAATTGAAGCAGACGCAGGCCACGGGCACGACCCGGCGTGCGCTCGACCACACCAGCAGCTTCCAGTGCCTCCAGGTGGTACTGCGCCGCGCGTACCCCGCTGAAACCGAAGGCGCGGGCGATTTCCGTTTGTGAAGGAGGAACACCTTCGGCTTCGATGCGCTCGGCGATGAAGGCGTGGATGGCACGCTGGGTATCGGTGAGATTCATGGTTAGTAGTATTACTACTAACGTTTCAGTCTGTCAACGATCTGTCAGCAGCTGCAATCTACGGCGGCGAATGCGCCGTGCCTCGCTCACGCATCCAACTGTTGCTCCAGCCCGCGCAAGGCCGCCGCCACGGTCTGCCGGCGCACGGCATCGCGATCGCCCTCGAACATGGAACAACTCCGCGCGCGGGTAGCCACCACGACGCTTCCAGGCGATCCAGACCGTGCCGACCGGCTTGTCCTCGGTGCCACCGCCCGGGCCGGCGATACCGGTCACTGCCACGGCAATCGTGGCGCCGGAATGCACCAGCGCGCCCGAGACCATCTCCACCACGGTCTCCCGACTGACCGCGCCATGGATTTCCAGGGTCTGCGGCTGCACGCCCAGCAAGGCCTGCTTGGCCTCATAGCTGTAGGCCGCCAGTCCGCAGTCGAACCAGCCCGAAGAACCGGCGACGTCGGTCACCGCCTTCGCGATCCAGCCACCGGTGCAGCTCTCGGCAGTGACCAGCATCTGCCGCTCGGCCAGCAGGCGCGCGCCAGTGGCCTGTGCCAGGGAATCGAGCTCAACATCAGTAGGCGTGGTCATTGGACTGTCCGCATGGGGTGGTGCAGGCGTTGTAGCGCATGCAGCCCGAAAACGAAACCGGCCCGCATGCGGGCCGGTTCGTTAACTTTTGCAACCGGCCCGCAATGCAGGCCGGTTTCTGGCACTACTTCAATGCGATCAGAACTGCATGCGCAAGGTCACGCCATAGGTCGCGGGCGCGCCCAGGAAGCCGTTGTAGGTGTTCAGCGGATCGCTCGCGGCATGCTGCGCGTTGGGCAATGGTGTACCCACGGCCTGCAACGGTCCGTCGAACCCGACCTGCACGTACTCGGTGTCGAACACGTTCAGGCCCCACAACTCGACCATCCACTTGCGGTTGCGCGAACCGAAGCCGATGCGTGCATTGACCACGGTGTAGGCGTCCTGCTGCTTTTCGACGTCGAGGTCGGAACCGGTGTTGAACTCCGACATGTACTTGGCGCCCACGTTGAAGCGCCCCATCAGGTTGCTGCCGAAATCCCACTCGTAGGTCGCGGAACCCGATGTCGACCACTTCGGCGCGAAGCTGGCCTGGCTGCCAGGCAACTTGTACAGCGCGCCCAGCACAGGCGTGAGGGCGAACTCCGCGGTCGGACGATCATTGCCGTACTGCGTATCGGCATAGGTCACGCCACCCTGCAGCATCAGGCCCTTGACCGATGCCGGCTGCCACAGGATCTCGGCATCGATGCCCTGCGACACCACTTCCGGGATCGAGCGCACCACGAAGCTGGTACCCAGGAAGCTGTTGAGCTGGAAGTCGCTGTAGGTCTGGTGGAACAGCGTGGCGTTGAGCAGCAGGTTGCCGCCGGCCCAGGTGGTCTTGGTGCCCAGCTCGTAGCTGTCGACGAACTCACCCGGGAACGAGGTGTCGTTGACCGGCACGATGCCGGCACCGGAGATCGACAGCCCATCTTTGGATTGCACGCGGTCCAGGTTGAAGCCACCCGCCTTGTAACCACGCGCGGCCGAACCGTAGGTCATCACGTGCGGGTTCCAGCGGTAGGCCGCCTTCAGGGTGCCGGTCCATTCCGATTCATCCCGCGACTGCTTGGTACTACGACCGTTGTGCAGCGCATTCGCCCATGGCAAGCACATGAAGCCCACGATGTCCGGCGTGACTGCACCAATCAGCGCCGCCTGGGTTGCCGCAGGCAGCAGTCCGAAATTGGGGATGCGCGCCGCAAGGGCCGCGCCGACCCGGGCACCCGGATTGGCCAGCGTGTTGCCGCAGCCGATACTGCCATTGGGATTGCTGTACTGCGAATCCAGCTTCTTGCTTTCATGGGTGTATCGCAAGCCCAGGGTCACGTCCAGGGCATCGGTGGCATGCCAGGTATTGTTGGTGAACAGCGCAACGCTCTTCGCGTTCTGCTGGTGGCGATCCAGCGCGCCAAGCCCTTGGTAATTGGTGCCATAGGGCTTGCCACTGACCTGCGACAGGAACGTCGCGGGATTCGCTTGATTGACCCACCCTGCCGGAAGCTGAGCCTGCACGCCAGCCAGCACCTTCTGCCCCACCAGGGTGGAGAGATAGGCTTCGTACGCGCCACCAAACCGATAGGAATCGTTGCGGGTCAGGTCTTCATCGGCATAGAACAGCCCGACCATCCAGTCGACCTTTTCCGTGGAACCGGTCAGGCGGAACTCCTGGCTGAACTGCTTGAAGCCGGAGAACGACTCATCGCGGGTGCCTTCGCGATAGAGGATATCGGCCGACGAGTAATCGAAGTCCAGGCCATTGACCACGCCCCAATCGCGGACGGCGGTGATCGAGGTCAAGGCTGCGCCACCAAACCACGGCGTATTCCAGTTGACCTCGCCACTCAGGCCCTTGTCCTCGATCTTCTGGGTGGTGTCACGGTTGCTCCACGCTTCGCGCGCGAACGGATCCGCGGTCGGCGATACCCCGGAGTCGGCTGCCAACGCGTCGATCAAGGCACGGGTCGCGCCATGCTCCAACGTCACCGCCGAGCAGCAGTTCTCGTCGCGACGGGTGTAATCGGCGATGAAATTGATGTCCAGGTCATCGTTGGGCGTGATCCGCCACTGCGCGCGAATCGTGCTGTAGTCCTGGTCGTAGTCCTTGTCGTTGGTACGTGGTCCGCCGCCGGTGTGGATTTTCATCAACCCGTCGCGCTCGCGCTGCGCAGCAAAGATGCGGAAGGCGGCATTCTCACCCACCGGCGTATTGAACGAGCCGGACAGGCCCAGCAAGCCATAGTCGCCGGCAGTGATCTCAAGGTCTGCGGTGCGCACGAAATCCGGACGGCGACTCATGACGTTGATGACGCCGGCCGACGTGTTCTTGCCGAACACCGTGCCCTGCGGTCCCTTCAGGACCTCGATCCGCGAAAGCTCGCCGAGATCGCCGAAACCGACGCTGTTGCGCGGCCGGTAGACGCCATCGATGACCACGCCGACCGAGGATTCCAGTCCGACGTTGTCGCCCACGGTACCGATGCCGCGGATGCGCGCGGTGGTGATCGCTTCACTCTGGGTACTGGTCACGGTCAGGCCCGGTACCAGCACCTGCAGGTCCTTGATGTCGCGCACGCCGGCGTCCTGCAGGGCTTCCTGCGACAACGCGGTGATCATGATCGGCACGTCCTGCATGGCCTCTTCGCGCTTCTGCGCGGTGACCACGATCGTGTCCAGGGTCTTGGCTTCCTGCGTCGCATCCTGGCTTGTGCTGTCTTGCGCAAGCGCCGGCATGGCTGCCATCGACACTATCGCGGCGAGCAGGGCAAGCGCGAGCGGCTTGGGTTGCAGTGGCTTGTGTTGCATGTTTTCCCCCTCGGAGTGGACACCAGAATATTCGTGACACGGCACATGCCGTGTCATCGTTCGATACAGACGCGAGCCACGTGGGGGTTGGCATCGCGGGCGCGGCTTGTTTGTCCGCGTTAACCAAAAGCTAACACACAACCGCACGCTTGCGTATGTGCCTGGCGTGAGCGGCTTGCGTGGCGGGATCGGGCACACTAGTGCCCCCTGCAAATGCACTCGATCCGGATGTCCCACGAGCAGCACACGCCCCTGATGCGCCAGTTCTTCGCCGCCAAGGCGGAACACCCGGACGTGCTGCTGTTCTTCCGCATGGGCGACTTCTACGAACTGTTCCATGACGATGCCCGCAAGGCCGCCAGGCTGCTCGACATCACCCTGACCCAGCGCGGCAGTTCGGCCGGCCAGCCGATCCCGATGGCAGGCGTGCCGCACCACGCCGCCGAAGGGTATCTGGCAAGACTGGTTGCGCTCGGCGAATCGGTGGCGATCTGCGAACAGATCGGTGATCCGGCCACCAGCAAGGGACTGGTCGAACGCAAGGTGGTCCGCATCGTCACTCCCGGCACGGTCACCGACGAAGCCCTGCTGGACGAACGCCGCGACACCCTGCTGCTGGCGATCAGTCGGCACAAGCAGGGATATGGCCTCGCCTGGGCCGACCTCGCCAGCGGCCGCCTGCGCGCGAACGAAGTCGACGGCGACGATGCGCTGGACGCCGAACTGGCCCGCCTGCAACCGGCGGAAGTATTGATCGCCGACGAAGATGGCTGGCCACCTGCAGTGCTGGAAGCACGCGGCCTGCGCCGGCGTGCACCGTGGCTGTTCGATGCCGACAGCGGTCGCCGCCAGCTGCTGCAGTTCTTCGCGGTGCATGACCTGACCGCATTCGGCATCGACGACAAGCCCCGGGCCATTGCCGCTGCCGCCGCACTGCTGGGCTACATCGAGGAAACCCAGAAGCAGCGCCTGCCGCACCTGCGCGCGATTGCGCTGGAACAGTCCGACGAAGCGATTGCGATGAACGCAGCCACCCGCCGCCACCTGGAACTCGACACCCGCGTTGATGGCGACCTCAAGGCGACGCTGCTGGGCGTGCTCGATTCAACCATCACGCCGATGGGCGGACGCCTGTTGCGGCGCTGGTTGCATCGCCCGTTGCGCGACAGACGCGTACTTGGCGAACGCCACCATGCAGTCAGCACATTGATCGATGCGCGCGCGGACGATGCATTGCGCGGCGAATTCCGCGCGCTCGGCGACCTGGAACGCATCCTGTCGCGGATCGCATTGCGCAGCGCGCGCCCGCGCGACCTGTCGACCCTGCGCGATGGGCTGGCGATGCTCCCTGCCCTGCGCGAGATCCTGGCGCCGCTGGATTCCCCACGCCTGCAGGCGCTGGCCGACGAACTTGGCGAACACGCCGCCAACGCGCACCTGCTGCGCACCGCCGTGGTTGAACAGCCGCCGGTCATGGCCCGCGACGGCGGCATCTTCGCCGAAGGTTACGACGCCGAGCTGGACGAACTTCGCCACCTGTCCAGCACCGCCGACCAGTTCCTGATCGACCTGGAAGCGCGCGAACGCGCGGCCACCGGCATCGCCACGCTCAAGGTCGGCTACAACCGCGTGCATGGCTACTTCCTGGAGATCAGCAAGGGCCAGAGCAACAAGGCTCCCGTGCACTACACGCGCCGGCAAACCCTGACCGGCGCCGAGCGCTACATCACCGAGGAACTCAAGGGCTTCGAGGACAAGGTGCTGTCCGCACGCGAACGCGCGCTGTCGCGCGAGAAGCTGCTGTACGAAGGCCTGCTGGATGCGTTGAACGAATCGCTGGAACCGCTGCGTCGCTGCGCATCGGCACTGAGCGAACTCGACGTGCTGGCCGGCTTCGGCGAACGCGCGCAGACGCTGGACTGGAACGCGCCAAAACTCGTCGACGAACCCGGCATCCACATCGAACGCGGGCGCCACCCGGTCGTGGAAGCGCTGCGCGATGTGCCGTTCGAACCGAACGATTTGCTGTTCGATGCCAGCACGCGGATGTACGTGGTGACCGGTCCGAACATGGGCGGCAAGAGCACCTACATGCGCCAGAACGCGCTGATCGTGCTGCTGGCGCACATCGGCAGTTTCGTGCCTGCGGCGCGCGCGGTGATCGGCCCGATCGATCGCATCCTGACCCGCATTGGCGCCGGCGATGACCTGGCCCGCGGGCAATCGACCTTCATGGTCGAGATGAGCGAGACCAGCTACATCCTGCACCACGCCACCGAGCAGTCGCTGGTGCTGATGGACGAGATCGGGCGCGGCACTTCGACGTATGACGGACTTGCGCTGGCCGATGCCTGCGCACGCCATCTGGCCGTCGGTCAATCGCAGCCACACCCTGTTCGCCACGCATTATTTCGAACTCACCACACTGGCCGAGCCCGGTAGCGGCATTGCCAATGTGCACCTGGATGCGGTCGAGCACCGCGACGGCGCGGGCAACGAAACCCTGGTGTTCATGCATGCGGTCAAGGACGGGCCTGCCGATCGCAGCTTCGGCCTGCAGGTCGCCGCGCTCGCAGGCCTGCCACAGGCCGTGGTGCGCCAGGCACGCGCACGTCTGGCCGAACTGGAACGCCACAACCGTGACGTGCCATCCACGCCGATGACCGCACAGGCAATGGATGCGCCGCAGCAAATCGGCTTGTTTACGCCAAGTTCCGCTGCGCTGGATGCGCTCGCCGGGCTCGATCCGGATGAGCTGACCCCGAAGCAGGCACTTGAAGCGCTGTATCGACTGAAGGCACTGGAATGAAGACTTTGCTCAGCACTCGCGTGGATGCGCTGTTGACCGGCCACGCCAAACCCTATGCGCGGCCCGGCAGTTTCAGCGGCATCGACAAGCACCTGCGCACCGGCAGCGTGCAGATCGGCGAACTTGGCTTGAGTGGCGACGAGCAGGGCGATACGCGCGTGCACGGCGGGCCGGACAAGGCAGTGCACCACTACGCGTTCGAGCACTACGCGCAGTGGCAGGAAGAGCTTGGCCCGCTGGTGCTATTGCAGGCTCCAGGCGCATTCGGCGAGAACATCAGCACGCATGGACTTGACGAAGGCAACGTGTGCATCGGCGACCAGTTCGTACTGGGTGGCGCGCTGCTGGAAGTCAGCCAGGGCCGCCAGCCGTGCTGGAAACTGAACGACCGCTTCGATGTAGCTGACATGGCACGCCGGGTGCAAAGCACCGGCCGCACCGGCTGGTACTACCGCGTGCTGCAAGCAGGGAGCGCCACGACCGGAGACCTGCTGGCGCTGAAGGAGCGCCCACATCCGGACTGGACGCTGCGCCGCCTCGGCACCTTGCTGTTCGATCGCGTGCTGGATCCTGCGGCACTGGAACCTGCCTTGCTGCTGCCGCTGGTACCCTCCTGGCGCAAACTGGTCGAGCGCCGCCTGCAACAGCGCGAGGTCGAAGACTGGAGCCGGCGAATCGACGGGCCGCCTGCGACCTGAAAGCAGCCATTGCGGAAACGCGAGGATGGCCATTGCGTCGATGGCAAAACGCAATCGACGCATTGCGATCAATCGATTTCCCTGCCTCGATCGAAATTCCTCGAGTGGCATGGCTGCGGCGTTGCAGGCGCATGCGGTGGGCACGCCCCTAGAGCGATCCGCTGTGATCGTCAGTAGAACAGGCGATAGGTTCGCGTACTGACCTCGGTCACCCACCGGTAGTAGCTGACCCGCCAGCGCTTGCCAACCCCGGGCTCCCACGGGTCGTACACCATCAGGCTGGTGCCACGCCCGGTCGCGTCATTGTCGCCACGACATCCGACCACCAGCGTCATGTGGCCCGGGCTCCCTTGGTATCCGCCTGGCACGTGTGTCAGGTAACCGGTCACGTTCCACAACGTGTCGACCATCATCGGTCCAGCGGCGAGCATTCCGGCGAAGCCCTGCGGCGTCCACGACGACGGTGCCCGGAACCGCAGGTTGTGGGCGTCGGCATAGCGTTCGGTATTGGGTCACCAGTTGGACAGGTCGGACGAGTTCGAGCAGGCCGCCATCGCTGGCGACCAGATCCGCAGGTGTCGCCGCGACCACTGCGGTCACCGAACTGCGCTTGAGCATCGCGGTGCTTGCTGCCCAGCACGTGGTGTTCGTCGGTTGCGGTATGAACGGTCGATGGTGGTGGATCGGCGCATAGGTTTCCGCGTCGAACAATGCATTCTGCGTGCATTGGCCGGCCTCGCCATCCACCACCAGCCAGCCTTCATCCTGGAACCTGCGCACTGCAAGTCGCGTGTTGTTGCCGAAATCGCCGTCGACGCGCAGGGACGTTTCCGGCAATTTCCTGATTCAGTGCCTCCTGCAGGCGACGTACCTGGTCACCCCTGGAGCCCATGCGCAACACGGTCACGGTCATCGGCTTCCAACTCCACCCGTCGAGAGTCATATGCTGACGGATGCCGGAGCCCAAGCACCATTCTCAGAACGATGTAGCCTCACCCTCGTGGGTGTTAGGCGGTTTGGACTAGTCTTCCCGCTAGCCTTCCCGCTAGCCTTCCCGCTAGCCTTCCCGCTAGCCTTCCCGCTAGGCTTCCCGCTAGCCTTCCCGGTTCACAATGCATCCAGGTCACCCAATGCCCGGATCAAACGCCGCGCACGTTTGTCCGGCTTGGTCTCCGGCGCCTGGAAGCCGGCGCGTTGCTGCCGCACGCAAGGCGCGTGCCTGTTCGCGCGCGAGCCGAGAGGCATCGGATTCGCGATAGAGCCCTTGCGCGATGCTGGCCGGTCCACGCTTGCTGCTAAGTGCCAACACCTCGACCTCGAAGTATTCCTCGCCCAGCGTGATGACCAGTGCATCACCCGTGCGTACGCCGCGCGAAGGCTTCGCGCGTTGGCCACCAATATCGACCTTGCCGGTTTCAACCGCGTGCTTGGCGAGCGCGCGCGTCTTGAAGAAGCGAGCCGCCCACAACCACAGGTCGAGGCGCACGCTTGGAACCGAACTATCAGGTTGCATGGCCGATTGCATGGTTGATCCTGCCAGAAACGCAAACGGCCACCCGAAGGTGGCCGCTGTGCGTGAGAGCCTGCGTTGCCCTTACTCAGCGGCAGCGGCAGCAGCTGCGGTCGCGATCGCAAGGGCCTTGGCCTTCGCGTTGCCAGCCAGATCCTCCTTGATGCGCGCCTTCTTGCCTTGCAGGCCACGCAGGTAATAAAGCTTGGCGGCACGGACGTGGCCGCGGCGCTTGACCGTGACCGAATCGATCGCGGCGCTGTGGGTCTGGAACACGCGCTCGACGCCGAAGCCATGCGAGATCTTGCGCACGGTGAACGCGGAGTTGAGGCCGCCATTCTTCATGGCAATCACCACGCCTTCATAGGCCTGCAAACGCTCGCGGGTGCCTTCCTTGACCTTGACGTTGACGATGACGGTGTCGCCCGGGCCGAAGACAGGCATCTCACGCGTGACCTGCGCGGTTTCGAATTCCTGGACCAGGGTATGGATCGATGGCTTGTTCATGGAGCACCTTTCTTGCGTGCAGTCGCACGCGCCTGTTGGAGTAGTTGTATGCGCGAGTGCACGTGGACCCGCGTCATGGCATGGGTGAAGCACGCCCCGAGGAACAAGATGTGAGACGAAGCCGCGCATTATAACGGCAATTTTCCCTGTGTGGCTAGGGGCTTAGGTGCCTTCGACCGGGGCCATCGAGGCGTATCGGCATGGTGGTCGCGGAACGTCCTGCCAGCAGCGTACGATCCGCCTTCGACAGGCCCGATTCATCCAGCAGGTCCGGGCGCCGCAGCCAGGTCCGGCCCAGCGACTGCATCCGCCGCCAGCGCGCGATGTGCGCATGGTTGCCGGACAGCAGCACCTCGGGCACCGCCCCCAGTGCATGCTCGACCGGGCGCGTGTAATGCGGGCAATCCAGCATGCCATCACCTTCGAAACTGTCCTGCAACGGCGGACTCGGCATCGTTCAGGGCGCCGTCCTGCAGCCGCGCGACGGCATCGATCAGCACTGCGGCAGCCAGTTCGCCGCCCGAAAGCACGTAATCGCCGATCGACAGCTCCTCGTCGACCTCGGCCTGGATCAGTCGCTCGTCCACGCCTTCGTAGCGGCCGCACAACAAGACCAGTCGTGGCAGCGCGCGCAAGCTCGCGCACCTTGGCCTGGGTCAAGCGCGGGTGCCCTGCGGACTCAGGTAGATGACCTTGGCCGGCGCGGGATCGGCATCGCGCGCTGCCTGGATCGCCGCACGCAGCGGATCGACCAGCATCACCATGCCGGGACCGCCACCGAACGGACGGTCATCCACGCGTCGGTAACTGCCTTCGGCATGGTCACGCGGGTTCCAGCCATGGATCGACAGCAGGCCACGCTCGCCGGCACGCCCGACCACGCCATGCGCGGCGACCTGGGCGACGAATTCGGGAAACAGGCTGATGATGTCGAAACGCATCGGAATTGCTTCCAGGCGGTGCACGCAAGTTGCTCTAGAAATCGGCGTCCCAGTCGACCGTGACAAGCCGGCATCGAAATCCACCGATGTCACATAGTCCGGGGTCAGGAACGGAATCATCCGCTCGCGCTCGCCCTGCACCACCAGCACGTCATTGGCGCCGGTCGAGAACAGGTGCGAAACAGTGCCGAACGCGACACCTTCCACGTTCACCACGCGCAAGCCTTCAAGGTCGACCCAGTAGTACTCGCCGGGCGCGGGCGCCGGCAATGCCGAACGCGGCACCAGCACGTCGGTGCCATGCAAGGCATCGGCGGCATCGCGATCGTCGATTCCGGGAATCGTGGCAATCAAGCCCTTGCCGCCAACGCGTACCTGCACGCCGTCGCAGGAACGCGTGTTGCCACGCGCATCGCGCAACTGCCAAGGCTGGTATCGGCCGATGGCGTGGGCCGGATCGGTGAAGCTTTCCAGCTTCAGTTCGCCGCGCACGCCAAATGCACCGTGCAACCGACCTACGGTGATCATCCGCTGGCCGGTGTCCGGTGCATCAGTCATGAACTCATCCTGCCTGGCGCCTCAGGCGCCAGCATGGAACCGTCGCGGGCGATGCCGGTTCGGCGTCGCCCGCAATGGATCAGGCGGCGACCTTGACGGCCTGCTTGTACAGATCAGCGACCTTGTCGGTCAGCTGCGCACCGTTGTCCACCCAGTGCTTGATGCGCTCGAGATTGAGCTCGACGCGCTTTTCGGCACCGGCGGCGACCGGGTTGTAGAAACCCACGCGTTCGATGTTGCGGCCATCACGGGCGCTGCGGCTGTCGGTGACGATGACGTGGTAGAAGGGGCGCTTCTTGGCGCCGCCACGGGTAAGGCGAATCTTGACCATTGCAGTTTCTCGGTGTTGCCCAGCGGCCGGAATGGCCGGGTAAGCCGACAAGTATAACGGGATTCATCCCTGCGGGCCAATCGCCCAACCACCCCGCTTACTGCCGCCAATGGCCACTCCAGGAGCAGCACGACAGGCAGGGACCTCCTGCCTGCGACGCAGGGCCTGCCTGCCTACTCGTCCGGGCCGGCAACGGTAAGGCGGTCACGGCCTTCCTGCTTGCTGCGATACATTGCTTCGTCGGCCCGCCGGACAAGATCTTCGGGACTGTCGTGGGCCTCCGCAACGGCAACGCCAATACTCACCGTCACCGCTCGCAGCGGCCAGTCGTGGCTGCGGAACGCCTCAAGGATGCGTTGGCCCACATTCTCGGCGTGCAACACGTCACTGTGCGGGAGCACGATCACGAACTCCTCGCCACCGTAGCGTGCCGCAAGGTCTTGCGCACGCACCGCCTCACCCAGCAGTCGGCCAGTTTCACGCAGGACATCATCGCCCGCCTGATGGCCGAAACTGTCGTTGAATTTCTTGAAATGATCGATGTCGAGCATCAGCACCACCAATGCCTCCCCACCCCTGTCCTGCATGGCCTGCGCCAGGGTCGTGTCAAGCATCCTCCGGTTGGCGAGCCCGGTCAGCGCGTCGGTACTGGCATCTTCGCGCAGGACATGCACGGTGCGCCGCTGGCGCTCGCTGCGATCCTGCAGGAGCGCCACCCACGTGATCATCACCGTCACCACGCCGCCGGTCGCAACCGCGGCCAGCGCCAGCGCCAGTGATTCCGACATCCCCAGCCATGATTGCACCGCCTTGAACAGGAAGGTCAGCAGCAGCGGCAACAGCAGCGCGGGCAAGATCAAACGACGCGCAAACGCACCGCCCAGGCTGTCCGCCACCGCAATCCGGGTCATGCCCGTGGTCGGGACCGACGCCATCCATGCCAGCGACAGCAGCAGCAGCTGGGATGCGGTCATGATCGGCATCCGGCGCAACATGGTTGCGCTGTCGCCCGCCAATACCAGGCCATAGGAAGCGCTGGACGCCATGGCCATCCCGATGACCCCGATCACGCATGCCTCACGTAGCCAGATCGCGCGACCAAGTGCCACTGCCGTTCCCGCCACGCCGATCATGGTGAAGGCCAGTGCCGCAAATTCCGTCATGCTCCCCACAGGCCGCCCCGGCCAATCCGGCAGCAACCCGTCGAGCCAGCGCCAAACCACGGCATCCTGGCCCGTGGCAAATTCCAGCAACCCGATACCGCCGAGCAGCATCAACGCCAGTGACAGGGCAACACTGGCGCGCGGCACGTGCTTGCTGAGCAGCAGGGCGCAGCCTGCAAGCAGGAATGCGAAAGCAGCGCCTGCATGTGTGCCGGCCTGCGCCTGCACGAGCTCGCGCAGTGGGCCCGTGCCACTGATCCAGGTGACCAGTATCGCCAGCGACACCGCCACCAGCACCCAGCCAACGACCCGCGAAAACGCAACGAACCCCTTCACCGCCGACGTGTTGAAACGGATCCCCTCGCCAATGCTTGCCATACCCCCCCCGGGTCGTCGGTGCTTCACCGCTTTGCCGCATGATGACTGACATAGTCACCAACTTCGGTACGGAAGGCCACGTTCATCCGGTTCCAGCCGTTGATCGCTATGACTGCCAAAGTCAGGTCGACCAGCGCTTTCTCGTCGAAATGCACGCGCGCCTCGGGCGTAAACCGCATCGGAAACCTCGTTCGTGGCGATCCGGGTGACGACTTCGGTCCAGGCCAGCGCGGCGCGCTCGCGATCGCTGTAGCACGGCGCATCGCGCCAGGCTTGGAGCAGGTACAGGCGTTGCTCGGTCTCGCCCTGCGCGCGCGCGTCCTTGGTATGCATGTCCAGGCACCAGGCACAACCATTGATCTGCGAGGCAAGCGACTTGACCAGTTCCAGAAGCGACGCCTCCAGTCCACATTGATGGACCTGCTGCTCCAGATGGAGCATGGCCTTGAAGGCAGCGGGCGAAGCCTGTTGATAATTCAGACGCTGATGCATTGGAAGCTCCGGTCGTATTTCCAGGAACACGGGAACCGACGAGTCACATCCTTGCGCTCGACCGTGCCGTCAAGGCCACGGAAACAATTGTCGTGGTGCAACGATCAGCGCATCGGCGGCATGCCGGCGCGGCCACCCATCATCCCGCTCAGTCCGCGCATCATGCCCTTCATGCCGCCGCGGCCCAGTTTGCCCATCATCTTTTCCATCTGCTGGTACTGCTTCAACAACTTGTTGACGTCAGCCGGGGTCAGGCCACTGCCACGCGCCACGCGCGCACGGCGCGAACCTTTCAGCAATTCCGGATTGCGGCGCTCCTTCTTGGTCATCGAATTGATGATCGCGATCATCCGCGGCACTTCCTTGCCGGTGACCTGCTGCTTGACGTGTTCGGGCAAGGCGCCAACGCCGGGCAGCTTGTCCATCAATCCGGACAGGCCGCCCATGTTCTGCATCTGCTCAAGCTGGTCGCGCATGTCATTGAGGTCGAATTTCTTGCCCTTGGCAACCTTCTCGGCGAGTTTCCTGGCCTTGTCCTGGTCGACACCTTGCTCGACCTGCTCGACCAGCGACAGCACGTCCCCCATGTCGAGGATGCGACTGGCCACGCGATCCGGATGGAATACGTCCAGGCCATCGGGCTTTTCGCTGATACCGATGAACTTGATCGGCTTGCTGGTGATGTAACGCACGCTCAGTGCCGCGCCGCCACGCGCATCGCCATCGGTCTTGGTCAGGACCACGCCGGTCAGTGGCAGTGCTTCGCCGAAATGCTTGGCCGTGACCGCCGCGTCCTGACCGGTCATCGAGTCGACCACGAACAGTGTTTCGACCGGGTTGACCGCAGCGTGCAAGGCCTTGATCTCGGCCATCATCGCGTCGTCGATACTGGTGCGGCCGGCGGTATCGACGATCAGCACGTCAACGAACGACTTGCGGGCGGCATCGATCGCCGCCTTGACGATCGCCTCGGGCTTTTGCGAGGCGTCCGACGGGAAGAACATCGCATCGACCTGACCGGCCAAGGCCTGCAACTGCTCGATCGCAGCCGGACGATAGACGTCCGCGCTGACCACCATCACTTTTTTCTTGCGCTTGTCCTTCAGGTGTTTCGCCAGCTTGGCGACCGTTGTCGTCTTGCCCGCGCCCTGCAAACCGGCCATCAGGATGACGGCCGGCGCCGGCACATTGAGATTGAGCTCCGATGCCTGCGAACCCATCACGGCAGTCAGCTCGTCGCGCACGATCCTTACCAGCACCTGGCCTGGCGTCAGCGAACGCATGACTTCCTGGCCCACCGCGCGCACCTTGATGCGCTGGATCAGCGCCTGCACCACCGGCAATGCCACGTCCGCTTCCAGCAGGGCGATCCGGACCTCGCGCACGGCCTCGCTGATATTGGAGTCGGTCAGGCGGCCGCGACCGCGCAGGCGTTCGACGGTGCCGGACAGGCGTTGGGTCAGGGATTCGAACATGATGCGGACGGCCTGTGATGCGTGCGTTTCGGGTCATGAAGTATAGCCTGCGGCCCCTTCTACGCTTGCCGTCGAGCCTTTATGCGACACTGACTCGATGACAATCGTTCTCATCGCCGTCGCGTCGTACCTGTTCGCCACCGGCTGGCTGATGATCGCTGCTCAGCGCGAGGGCGCGGCAAGCATTCGCGGCTGGCTGATCCCGGCCAACCTGGCATTGCTCCTGCACGGACTTGCGCATTACCTGGCGTGGCGTGCGAGCGGTGTCACCGACCTGCATTTCTTCGCCGCGTTGTCACTGGTCGGACTTGGAATGAGCACGCTGACCGCGATCGTCGGTGCGTCGGGCCGCATGCGTGCACTGGGCGTGGTGGTGTTCCCGCTGTCCGGGCTGGCCCTGCTGGTTTACGCACTCTACGGCCACGCCACCCAACCCGAACCACTGGACTGGCGCTTGCTGCTGCATGCCTGGCTTGCACTGCTGGCCTACGCAACACTGGCCGTGGCTGCGGTGCTGGCCATCTTCCTGTGGCTTCAGGAACGCGCCCTGCGCCGCCGCGAATTCCACCGCTGGCTGCGTGCGCTGCCGCCATTGACCGAACTCGAAATGCTGTTGTTCCGCACGATTGCAGTCGGCTTCGTCCTGCTTGGCGGCACCCTGCTGACCGGCGTGTTGTTCGTCGACAACCTGCTGGCCCAGCACCTGGTCCACAAGACTGTACTCAGCGTGCTGTCGTGGCTCGCATTCGGGGCGTTGCTGCTGGGTCGCTGGCGGCTCGGCTGGCGCGGCGCCATCGCGGTGCGCTGGACACTGGCCGCGATGGCCCTGCTGGTACTGGCGTTCTTCGGAAGCAAGTTCGTGCTGGAACTGGTCCTGCATCGGGTGGATTGATCTCTTCAGGCTTGGTTCGTTAAATACGTTGTATTTGCAATACTTGCCTTGACAACTATTGCATGGGCTATCAAAATGCGCCCATGCAAACGACTGCCTCCTCACGTGCCCCATCGCTTCCGAGCGCTCCCTGTACCGGTTCTACGCTGGGACTTCTGTTTCGTCAGGTGCGCGACGCCATGTGGGCGCGGATGGCCGAAGAACTGGCCCGCAGTGGTCATGACCTGACCTTCAGCCAGTACATCACCCTGAAGAAACTGGCCGAAGGCACCGCCGGTGCCAGCGACCTGGCCCGCGCTGCCGAATTGAATCCGGGCGCGATGACGCGCCTGCTGGACAAGCTTGAAGCCAGGGGCATGGTCGCCCGCGAAGCCGATCCCTCCGATCGCCGCGCCCTGCACATCGACCTCACTGATTCCGGCCGCACCATCTGGCGCGACATCGACCAGTGCGGGATGCGCGTGCGCGATACCGCACTGGCCGGCATGAGCGACAGCGAACGCAACACCCTGACCGCGCTGCTGGAACGCGTGCGCGACAACCTCGTTTTGTCCACGGACTGAGCCATGTTTCGATACTCCCTCCTCCGGCCCCTTGCCTTGATCGCGGCCTGCGCCTTCGTATTGTCGTCATGCGCAAGCACCGAAGGATTGACCACGCAATCACAGTTGCGCGATGCCGGCTCATTGTCTGCTCAGGCGCCGCGCTCGGCAAGGTCGATGTCAGTGATGCCGCATGGCCGGACGGCCATTGGTGGACCACGCTTGGCGACCCGCAACTGGATGCATTGATCGACGAAGCGCTGGCAGCTTCCCCCGCGATCGACGCTGCAGACGCGCGCACCCGCAAGGCCCTGGCGCAATCAGGACTGGCCGATGCCATGCGCAAGCCGGTGCTTGGTGCGGGCGCGCAGGTGCTCGGCCTGCAAATCCCGGAAACACTGGCAGGCGAAGAACTCGGCGGCAACTTCAGCATCGCCAACCTGCTCACGCTGAACCTGGAATACAACCCCGACCTGTGGGGCGTGGACAAGTCGAAGTGGCAGGCGGCAGTCGGCAATGCGCGCGCCAGCGAGGTCGATGCGCAGGCCGCGCGGCTCACGCTGGCGGCCAACATCGCCCGTACCTATGTCGCGCTGGCGCAGGCGTTCGATGCGACTGGATGCCGCCAATGCCGAAACCACGCGCACCGATGCGCTGATCGCGCTCAACCAGCAGCGGATCAAGGCCGGCCTGGACAACACCATCGCGCTGAACCAGAACCGCAGCACCTCTGCATCTGCAAGACAGCAAGCGCAGGCCGCACAGCAGCAGATCGATGCGCTGCGCAATGCGCTCGCCGCACTTGCAGGTGCAGGCCCTGATCGTGGCCTGCAAATCCAGCGGCCGAAACTTGCAACACCCGACATCAGCCTGCCCTCTCTGCTATCCAGTGATCTGCTGGCACGACGCGCCGACATCGTCGCTGCGCGCTGGCGGGTGGAAGCAGCTGCCCACGGCATCGATGCCAGCAAGGCGGCGTTCTACCCGACGATCAATCTCAGCATGATGGTTGGCCTGGCGGCCGGCAATCTGGGCGACCTGTTCGGCAGCGATGCGCTGCTGGTCAACGGCGGTCCGGGACTGACGCTTGCCGATCTTCGAAGGCGGCCGCCTGCGCAATCAGTTGATGGCGCAGCAATGCCGACTACGACATCGCCGTGGCCGGCTACAACCAGTCGCTGCTGGGCGCGATCCACGAGGTGACCGATGCGGTCCAGGCCGCACGCGCGTTGGATGCCCAGATCGTGACGACGCGCCAAGCCCGTGACACCGCTGGCAAGGCGCATGCCCTTGTCCAGCAGCGCTATCGCGCGGGGCTGGCGACGCAACTCGACGTGCTGGCCGCGCAGCGACCACTGCTGCAGCTGGACCAGCAACTGGCGGCACTGAATGCCAAGCGGCGCACTGCCGCGATTGATCTCGACCAGGCTCTGGGTGGCGGTATTGCAGTCACTGCAACAACCGCTGACAGCGTCCCGACCCCGACTGCATCGCACTGACATCGAACCGACACCGCCATGACCACTGAAAACACACCGAATACATCAACCGGCACCGGCGCACCGTTGCCGGTCTCGCACAGTTCGCTGAAGCCGGCCAACGGCAAGCGCAAACGCGCCCTGCTGATCCTGTTGGCCATCGTCGTGCTGGCCGGTATTGGCTGGCTGGCCTACCACTTCATGATCGGCCGCTGGCACGAAGAAACCGACGATGCCTATGTGCAAGGCAACGTGGTCACCGTCACCCCGCAAACCAGCGGCACCGTGATTGACATCCATGCCGAGGACGGCATGCGCGTCGAGGCCGGCCAGACCCTGGTCAGCTTCGATGGCAGCGATGCCGAAGTCGCCTATGCGCAGGCCGTCGCCAATCTGGCCGGCGCAGTGCGTCAGGTGCGCGGCATCTATCGCGCGGTGGATGCCGGGCAGGCCGATATCGCCGCCCGCGAAGTTGCGCTGGCACAGGCGCAGGCAGACGTGAACCGTCGCGCCGGACTGGTCGCCAGCGGCGCGGTGTCAGCGGAAGAACTTGCACACGCGAAGTCGCAACTGGCCGCCGCGCAAGCCGCGCTGTCCGGCGCGCGCGAACAGACCTCGCGCAACCGCGTGCTGGTCGACAACGGCGAGCTGCGAGGACAACCCGCAGATCATGGCGGCCGCGGCGCAACTGCGCGCCGCCCTGCTCGGCAAGCAACGCAACACGATCATTGCGCCCACCTCCGGCTACATCGCCAAGCGCAATGTGCAGCTGGGCCAGCGCATCGCCGCCGGCACCCCGCTGATGGCGATCATTCCGCTGGACGAAGTCTGGGTGGATGCCAACTTCAAGGAAGACCAGCTGCGCAAGCTGCGCCTGGGCCAGTCGGTGAAGCTGCACTCCGAGCTGTACGGCAACGACGTGACCTACCACGGCACGCTTGAAAGCCTGGGCATGGGCACGGGCAGCGCGTTCTCGATCCTGCCGGCGCAGAACGCCAGCGGCAACTGGATCAAGATCGTGCAGCGCGTTCCGGTGCGCATCACGCTGGACAAGAAGGAGCTGCAGGAGCACCCGCTGCGCCTGGGCCTGTCGATGAGCGTCGATGTCAACCTGCACGATGCGGGCCATGGCCTGCTGCCAACCGCCGCTGCGTCCACGCCGACGCTGACCACGACCGCGTATGCCAAGCAGCTGGGCGATGCCGATGCCGTGATCGACCGCATCATCACCGACAACCTGGGCACGCGCCGCACCGCAACTGGCGGGAACTGATCCAGCTCATGCCCAGCACTTCAGCCACCGCCCCTGCGGCGCCAGCGCCGCGTGCCGACGGCCTCGCCTTTGCGCCGCCGAACATCGCGCTGACCACGTTCGGGCTGGCCCTGGCCAGCTTCATGCAGGTGCTCGACACGACAATTGCAAATGTGTCGTTGCCGGCAATCTCCGGTGACCTGGGCGGCAGCCCCAACCAGGCGACGTGGGTGATCACGTCGTTCGCGGTCAGCACCGCCATTGCCCTGCCGCTGACCGGCTGGCTGGCGCGCCGCTTCGGCGAGCGCAAATTGTTCATGGTCTCGACGCTCGCCTTCGTGGCCGCGTCGTTCCTGTGCGGGCTGGCCAACAGCATGGGTTTGCTGGTCGCGGCACGTGCACTGCAGGGATTTGTCGCCGGGCCGATGTATCCGGTCACGCAAGCACTGCTGCTGTCGATCTACCCACCCGCGCGCCGCGGGCAGGCGATTGCGCTATTGGCAATGGTCACCGTCGTCGCGCCGATTGCCGGACCGATCCTGGGCGGCTGGATCACCGACAACTACAGCTGGGAATGGATCTTCTTCATCAATATCCCACTGGGCATCTTCGCCAGCCTCGTGGTCGGCGCACAGCTCAAGGGCCGTCCGGAGAAAATCGAAAGACCCAAGATGGACTACGTCGGCCTGACCACGCTGGTGTTGGGCGTGGGCGCGCTGCAGATCATGCTGGACCTGGGCAATGACGAGGACTGGTTCCACTCGCCCCTGATCGTGGTGCTGGCGATCGTCGCTGCGATTTCGCTGGCCGTCTTCATCATCTGGGAACTGACCGACAAAGATCCAATCGTCGACCTGCGGCTATTCCGGCATCGCAATTTCGCAGCCGGTACCGTCGCCATGGTGGTCGCCTACTCGGCCTTCTTCAGCGTCAGCATCCTGGTGCCGCTGTGGTTGCAGCGAAACCTTGGCTACACCGCGATCTGGGCGGGTTTCGCCACCGCGCCCATTGGATTCCTGCCTGTCATCCTGGCACCACTGATCGGCAAATACGCAGGCAAGTTCGACCTGCGCATGCTGTCCACAATGGCCTTCATCGTGATGGGCGTGACCAGCTTCATGCGCTCGCACTTCAACCTCGACGTCGATTTCGAGCACGTGGCCTACGTGCAACTGCTGCAGGGGCTCGGCGTCGCCTTGTTCTTCATGCCGGTGCTGCAGATCCTGCTGTCGGACCTTGAACCACACGAGATCTCCGCGGGCTCGGGCCTGATGACCTTCGTGCGCACGCTTGGCGGCAGCTTCGCCGCATCGCTGACCACCTATGCCTGGACCCAGCGCACCGCCGTGCACCACGCGCAACTCACCGAACACATTTCCGCGACCGACCCGGCGATGCTGGAAACCGTGGCCCGCTACGGCGCTGGCGACCTCCAGCGCGGCGCGTTCGTACTCGACAGGATGATTACCCAACAATCCATGCAGATCGGCTTCAACGAGATCTTCCACCTGCTCGGCATCATGTTCCTGTGCGTGATCGCATTCGTCTGGATCGCCAAACCACCGTTCGGTGCCAAGGCCGGTGCGCCTCCCGGTGGCGGGCACTGAGTCGACTGGCACTAATTGCTGCGCCAGCGGCACCAATCTGAACAGCCGGTCAGGCCTGCTCGAGCGCCTCCGACAATCGTTCCACCGCGATCACCTCGATCCCCTTCGGCGGCACCTTGGGTGCATTGGCCTTGGGCACGATCGCGCGCTTGAAGCCATGCGTGGCGGCTTCGCGCAGGCGTTCCTCGCCATTGGGCACCGGGCGGATTTCGCCGGACAGGCCCACTTCGCCGAACGCAATGGTCTTGTCGGCCAAGCGGCCTGTCGCGCAGCGATGACAACACCGCCAACAGCACCGGCAAGTCGGCTGCCGTTTCCTGCACGCGGATGCCACCGACCACGTTCACGAACACGTCCTGGTCGCCGACCATGATCCCGCCATGCCGATGCAGCACCGCCAGCAGCATCGCCAGCCGGTTGCCTTCCAGGCCGACCGCGACCCGGCGCGGATTGGACAGCGGCGAGGCATCCACCAGCGCCTGCACTTCCACCAGCAACGGGCGCGTGCCTTCGCGGGTCACCATCACGCAACTGCCGGGCTGGCCGGCGCTGGCACCGGACAGGAAGATTGCGGACGGATTCGGCACCTCGCGCAGGCCCTTGTCACCCATCGCGAACACACCCAGCTCATTCACCGCGCCGAAGCGGTTCTTGAATGCACGCAGCACGCGGAAGCGACTGCCCGAATCGCCTTCGAAATACAGCACGGCATCGACCATGTGCTCCAGCACGCGCGGGCCGGCGATGCCGCCTTCCTTGGTCACGTGGCCGACCAGGAACACTGCCGTCCCGGTTTCCTTCGCGTAGCGCACCAGTCGTGCCGCGGATTCACGGACCTGGCTCACCGAACCGGGTGCGGCCGTCAGCGACTCCGTCCACAAGGTCTGGATGGAGTCGGCGATGATCAATCGCGGCCGCATGGCGACGGCATGCTCGAGGATGCGCTCGACGCAGGTCTCCGCCAGCCCCTGCAAGCCATCCAGCGGCAGTCCCAGGCGCACGGCGCGCCCGCGACCTGCGCCAGTGACTCCTCGCCCGTCACGTACAGGCCGGGCATCGTCCGTCGCCATCAATGCCAGCGCCTGCAACAGCAACGTCGATTTGCCGATGCCGGGATCGCCACCGACCAGCACCACCGCGCCTTCGGCCAGGCCGCCGCCCAATACACGGTCGAACTCGCCGATGCCGGTGCTGACCCGCGCCTGCTCGCCATGGCGCACATCGGCCAATGCGGTCACCTTCGGCGCATCGATCTTCCCTGCCCAGCCACTGCGCCGCGATGCCGGCGATTTCGCCTGTGCCGCGCTTTCCAGGGCGAATTCGGCCAGCGAGTTCCAGGCCCCGCAAGCCTCGCACTGGCCCTGCCACTTGGCGTGGTCGGCGCCGCACTCGCTGCAGACATGAAGCGGTGCGGCGCGTCGACGCAGCGATTTGAGTGGGCTTGGCCATGCTGGAACCGGACGGGCGAGGCCGCCACTGTAGCCGGCCGATGTCGCAGCAGGCGAGACCGGGATCGCCGGAACCACCTGCCCGAAACTCGCATGATCCTCCGAGGTCCGGCCGTCCCGTCGGGGCGGCTTCATGGGCCTGATGAAACGCGGGGCCGCGACCACGTAGATCGGGTACAGGGCTCCTGCGCTTGCGCCAGATCAAGGCGATAGGCCTGGGCCCTGCGCCTAGCCTGTTTGCGGCCACTCCGCGTTGATGCAGGCAGTTCCATGGCGTATTCCCTCGTTCTCGCTCGCCATCGCATCGATCCCGTTGCAGGACAGGTTGCGCATGAGCCTCTGGCCTGCCGCCACCCTGATCCGGACCAAGCGCGAAGGTTCGCGCCTGTCCGCGGCGCAGTGGCAGCGCGCTGGCTGATGGCATCGCGCAGGAAACCTGGAGCGAAGGCCAGGTGGGGGCGCTGGCGATGGCGATTGCCTGGCGCGGGCTGGCGACGGAGGAATGTCGCGACTTCACCTTCGCGCTGCGTGACTCCGGTCGCTGCCTTGATTGGAGCGAGCTGCCCGGTCCGGTGCTGGACAAGCATTCCACCGGCGGCGTGGGTGATTGCGTGAGCCTCGCACTGGCGCCGCTGGTGGCTGCCTGTGGCGGTTATGTCCCGATGATCTCCGGGCGCGGGCTGGGCCATACCGGCGGCACCCTGGACAAGCTGGAAAGCCTGTCCGGTTATGAGGTGAATCCAACGCCTGAACGCTTGCGCCGGACCGTGATCGAGGCAGGATGCGCAATCGTTGGGCAGAGTAAAGACCTGGTTCCCGCAGACCGCCGCCTGTATGCCGTGCGCGATGTCACTGCGACGGTGGACGTGCCGGATTTGATCGTCGCCTCGATCCTCTCCAAGAAACTGGCCGGCGGCGCGCAAGCGCTGGTGCTGGATATCAAGACCGGCAGTGGGGCGCAGACCCCGGAGGTCGCTGCTGCCGCCGCGATGGCGGCACGCATGCAGGCGGTTGCGGCCGGCAGCGGCCTTGCGCTTGCCGTGGCGCTGACCGACATGGGCCAGGTACTGGGGCGCGAAGCCGGCAATGCACTGGAACTGCGCGCCATTCTTGATCTGCTGACGGGGCGGCCGGGGTGCCCGCGCTTGCGTGGGCTGACCCTGGAATTGGCTGCTCGCTTGCTTTGCCTCGGCGGGATCGCCGCCAGTCACGAAGATGCGTTGACACGGTTGGAGTACGCGCTGCAAAGCGGCGCGGCGGCGGAGCGTTTCGCGCGCATGGTGGCCGGGCTGGGTGGCCCGCACGGCCTGCTGGAGCACCCGCAGCGGTTTTTGCCGCAGGCGCCGGTGCAGCGGCGCGTGCCCGCGCAGGATGACGGCTGCGTGCAGGCCATCGACGTACGCGCGCTGGGCGAATGCGTGGTGGATCTGGGTGGCGGCCGCCGCATGCCGGGTGCGGTGATCGACCACGCGGTGGGCCTGGCCGAGGTGCGTGGGCGTGGCGAGACGTTGGCGCGCGGCGAGGCGCTGGCCGTCGTGCATGCGCGCAACGAAGCGGATGCCGAGCGGGCAGCGGCGGCAGTGCAGGCAGCGTTTGCTTTGGGAGAGCGTTGCCCCCGCGGAGGTTACGCCTTGGCGCTGGTTGCCTACGCGTGCCGGCAGAGTGAAGTAAAACGGCAGCAGCGCGTCGGCGCCGACTTCGATCCAGTTGCCATCCGACTGCCGGAAGCTCACCGCTGCCTGCGTGCCGAATTCGACCATCGCCTGCCGGCATGCACCGCATGGCGAAACCGGTCGTGCGGTACCGTCGGTGGTGAACGCGGCTACCGCGATCGCGGCAAGGCGGAAATCTTGTCCTTCGGCCTGCACGGCAGCGGCTATTGCAGCGCGCTCGGCACAGTTTCCGATGGTGAAGGAGGCATTCTCGACATTGCAGCCGGCATATGTCTGGCCGCTGGCAGAACGCAGCGCAGCACCTACGCGCAGGTTGGAATATGGCGCATAGGCCTGCTGCGAGGCTTGTTCTGCAAGAGCGCGCAGCGCATTCAATTCGTGCATGGGTGGAATGTCGCGGAGTATGGGCTTCAGCATAGTGGCACGCCCCGGAGAATTGCGTATCTGCCACTGACCGCATTCCCACAGGCGGGCGAAAGTAGCCCCGCCCTTTGCGACAGATTCGCACTATCCAGCGCACGCCATGACCGTCGCGGAATGACTCGCCCGACACGCAGCCCGTGCGACCTGCACTGTTCCCCGCGCTTGGCCAATTCGGCGATTTCTTCGACCTGGCCATGGTTGGTTGGTATTCTTGGCAGGTTGTGTTTCAGGCCCCGTAGCTCAGCTGGATAGAGCGGTCCCCTCCTAAGGGACAGGTCGTGCGTTCGAATCGCGCCGGGGTCACCACGAACACGCGCAACCCCCATGCCTTTCGTAATCTGGAGTTTCCCATGTCCCACCCCGTCCTCATCGCGCTTGGCCTCAAGGCCGAGGAATCCGGCAGCTATCTCGGCAATGGCGAGTGGTCCAGGACCACCGACGCCGGCGTGATCGAGCCGGTCAATCCGACCACCGGTGAGGTACTGGGCCGCGTGCATGCGTCGTCGCAGGCGGATTACGACATCATCGTCGAGCGTGCCCAAGCCGTCGCCAGGATCTGGCGCACCACGCCGGCGCCGCGCCGTGGCGAGGCGATCCGCCTGTGCGCCGATGCGCTGCGCACCCACAAGGACGCACTGGGTTCGCTGGTTGCGCTGGAGATGGGCAAGTCCAAGCCGGAAGGCGACGGCGAAGTGCAGGAAATGATCGACATCGGTGAATTTTCGGTGGGCCTGTCACGCCAGCTGTACGGCCTGACCATGCACAGCGAACGCCCGGGCCACCGCATGTACGAGCAGTGGCATCCGATCGGTCTGGTCGGGATCATCAGCGCGTTCAACTTCCCGGTCGCGGTCTGGGCCTGGAACAGCTTCGTCGCGGCCGTCTGCGGCAACATCTGCATCTGGAAGCCGTCGCCGAAGACCCCGTTGTCCGCGATTGCATCGATGAAAATCTGCAACGAGGCACTGCGCAAGGGCGGTTTCCCGGACCTGTTCTACCTGTTCAATGATGCCGGCACCGAACTGGCATCGGAATTCGTCGACGACAAGCGCATCGCGCTGATCAGCTTTACCGGCAGCACCAAGGTCGGTCGCATGGTCGGCGAGCGTTGCGCGCGCCGCATGGGCCGCAGCCTGCTGGAACTGGGCGGCAACAACGCAATCATTGTCGACGAAACCGCGGACATGAAGCTGGCGATCCCGGCCATCGTGTTCGGCGCGGTCGGCACTGCCGGCCAGCGCTGCACCACCACGCGCCGCTTGATCGTGCACGAATCGATGTACGACGACGTGTTGGCCAAGCTCATCACCGCCTACAAGCAGGTCGAAAAGAAGATCGGCGACCCGACCGACCCGGCCAACCTGATGGGCCCGCTCAACAGCCGCGACGGCGTCGAGGCGTACCTGGACTCGATTGCCAAGGCAAAGGCGGCCGGCGGCACCGTCGAGACCGGTGGTGAAGCGATCGAGGGCAAGGGCAACTTCGTGTTGCCGGCGATTGTCACTGGCCTGACCAATGATGCCGTCATCGTCCAGCACGAAACCTTCGCACCGATCCTGTACGTCATGAAATACCGTGACCTCGACGATGCCATCGGCATGCAGAACGCCGTCCCGCAGGGTTTGAGCTCGTCGATCTTCACTACCAACCTCAAGCGCGCCGAAGCGTTCCTGGCAGCATCCGGTTCCGACTGCGGCATCGCCAACGTCAACATCGGCACCAGCGGCGCCGAGATCGGCGGCGCGTTCGGTGGCGAAAAGGAAACCGGCGGCGGCCGCGAATCGGGTTCCGATGCGTGGAAGGCCTACATGCGCCGGCAGACCAACACCATCAACTACTCCGATTCCATGCCACTGGCCCAGGGCATCAAGTTCGACCTGTAAGGGACAACCCATGAACGCAATGACCCGTACCACCAGCGCGATGGCCATCATCAGCCTGGTATCCGGCATCCTCGGCTGGACCGTGCTGCCGTTCCTCGGCAGCATTGTCGCGGTGGTGTGCGGCCATATGGCACGCAGCGAAATCCGCCGCGCGCCGGATCGGCTGGAAGGCGATGGCCTGGCGATCGCCGGCCTGATCCTGGGCTATGCGGCGATCGCGATGGCGGTGTTCGCGGTGATCGCGATCTTCATGTTCTTCGGCGGCCTGGCATGGCTGGTCGCGATGTCGGGGAACTGATCTGTTGTATTCGCTGGCACGCCCGTTCCTGTTCGCGCTCGACGCCGAGCGCGCGCATGCGCTCGGGTTGGCGTCGATGGAAGCGGCCTATCGCAGCGGCCTGAATCCGCTGCTGGCCACGATTCCGAAGCCGCTGCCGACCAAGGCGTTCGGCCTCACGTTCGCCAATCCGGTCGGGTTGGCGGCGGGCATGGACAAGAACGGCGCGCACATCGATGCACTGATGGCGCTGGGGTTCGGTTTCATCGAAATCGGCACCACCACCCCGCGGCCGCAACCGGGCAACCCGAAGCCGCGCATGTTCCGCCTGCCGAAACAGCAAGCGGTGATCAACCGCCTGGGTTTCAACAACCTCGGCGTGGACGCGCTGGTGCGCAATGTCGAGCGCGCCAAGCGCACGCGCGCATTGCTTGGCATCAACATCGGCAAGAACAAGGACACCGCCAACGAGGACGCCGCCAGCGATTACCTGCATTGTCTGGAACGCGTGTATCCGCTGGCCGACTACATCACCGTCAACATCTCCTCGCCGAATACCGCTGGCCTGCGCGAACTGCAGGAGGAACAGGCGTTGCGCCGCCTGGTCGGCACCCTGCGTGATTCGCAGGAGCGACTCGGCGCCCAACATGGCAAGCGGGTACCGATGCTGGTCAAGATCGCGCCCGACCTGTCGGACAACGACATCGAGGCTGCCGGGCGCGTGCTCGGTGACCTCGGCGTGGATGGGGTGATTGCAGGCAACACCACCATCTCCCGCGAGGGCGTGGAGGGCGCGCGGCATGCCGATGAAGTCGGCGGTCTGTCCGGTGCACCGCTGATGTCCCGGTCCACCGCGGTACTGCGGATGCTGCGCACGCGCCTGCCCGAGCACATTCCGCTGATTGGCGTAGGTGGCATCCTGCACGGCGCCGATGCCGCAACCAAGCAAGCCGCCGGCGCGGTCCTGGTGCAGACCTATACCGGCCTGGTCTATCGCGGGCCGGCACTGATCGGCGAATGCGTGGAAGCACTGCGCCGGCGCAAGGAAGCCCCAAGCCGCGGGCCCCTGCCGCCGGAATGAACAGCGCGTCGACCGCGGCGTATCGCATCCAGGAGGATGCGCGGCTGGATGCGCGCAACACCTTCGGGGTGGCTGCGACGGCGCCACTGCTGATCGAGGTCGACGACAGCGCTGCCCTGCCAGAATTGTTCGGCGACACGATGCTGCGCGATGGGCCAGTGCTGGTGCTCGGCGGTGGCAGCAACCTGCTGTTTGCAGGCGATCCCGCAGGCGCCGTGCTGACGCTCACCGCACAGCGCATTTCAATCATCGAGGATGACGGCGGGACTGCAATCGTGCGTGCCGATGCCGGCGTCGGCTGGCACGACCTGGTGCTATGGACGCTCGGCCACGGCCTGTGCGGACTGGAAAACCTGGCACTGATCCCCGGCACCGTGGGCGCCGCGCCCATCCAGAATATCGGCGCCTATGGCGTTGAAGTGCGCGATTGCATCCATGCGGTCGAGGCGTTCGACCGCCATGCAGGCATGATGGTGCGACTGGGCAACGATGCCTGCGCCTTCGCCTATCGCGACAGCCTGTTCAAGCGCGACCCCGAGCATTTCGTGGTGGCCGCCGTGGAGTTCGCATTGTCACGCACGCACGCATTGAAGCTGGACTACGCCGGCATCGGTGAAGAACTGCAAGCGATGGGCATCGAATCACCCCGCGCCTCGCAAGTGGCCGAAGCGGTAATCCGCATCCGCCAACGCAAGCTTCCCGACCCGAACATGCTGGGCAATGCCGGCAGCTTCTTCAAGAACCCGATCGTGGCGGCCGATGTCGCCGATACCTTGCTAGCTGAGCACCCGTCGATGCCGGTGTTCCGGGTAAAACCGGGGTCAGAGTCGCCTTTTTCGGAAAAAGGCGACTCTGACCCCGGTTTTACCAAGCTGTCCGCCGCATGGCTGATCGACCAATGCGGCTGGAAGGGTTTCCGTGAGAGCGATGCCGGCATAGCCGAATCGCATGCCTTGGTGCTGGTCAATCACGGAAACGCCAGCGGTGCACAGTTGCTCGACCTGGCCCGCCGCGTTGCCGGTTCGGTCCATGCGCGATTTGGCGTGGCGATTGAACCAGAACCGCGCATCATCGGTGGAACGTGGTGATGAACAGCCAGCTTCGCGCGGCACTGCTGATGCTTGCCAGCACCATCAGTTTCGGCTTGATGGCGGTGTGTATCCGCCTGTCCAGCACGACCGAGCCCGTATTCGAAATCGCGTTCTTCCGCAACCTGTTCGGCCTGCTCGCACTGCTGCCGGTGCTGTTGTGGCCCGCCGTCCTCAGCGGTCGGCCGTTGGCCGCCCTGCGCGGCACCTTGCACACCAGGCAGTTGCCGCGCTACCTGGTGCGTTGCCTGATCGGCGTGATCAGCATGTACCTGGGCTTCTGGTCGATCGCCAACCTGCCGCTGTCGCAGGCCATCGCGCTGGCGTATTCCTCGCCGATCTTCGTCACCATTGCCGCAGTCTTGATGCTGGGCGAAAAAGTCCACATGCGACGATGGAGCGCGGTGCTGGCGGGATTCATCGGCGTGGTGGTGATCGTGCGGCCGTGGTCGCATGCGTTCAGCGCAGGCAGCCTGGTGGCGGTGTCCGCGGCCGTCATCACCGCGATCGTCGCGATCCAGATCAAGCAGCTCTCGCGCGAAGACGGCGCGGACACGATTGTCCTGTGGACCTACCTGTTCTGGGTGCCGCTGTCGCTGTTGCCTGCACTGTGGGTGTGGCACCCGCCGCAGGGCATTGCGTGGCTTTGGCTGGTGCTGTCTGGTGTGCTTGGCACCGGGGGCCAGTTGCTGTGGACGCGTGCACTGAAGATCGGCGAGGTCTCGGCACTCACGCCGATCAGCTTCGTGCAACTGGTGATCGTGACCGTTGCCGGCTGGCTGTGGTTCGGCGAAGTGCTGAACCGCTGGACTGCGGCCGGCGCCGCGATCATCTTCAGTGCGACGGCCTACATCGCCCATCGCGAGGCGGTGCTCGCACGCAGGGCTGCATCGCAGGCACCCAGCGAAGCAGCAGTCCCCGGGGAGTAGCGCTACTTCGCCGCGGCGCATGGTTCCACCATTGATGCGCAGCATGGAACCGATGCAGAGGCTACACTCCTCGATGCTGCTGCCTGCCCAGTCGACAGAAGAAATGCACACGGACGACAACGCCCACGACGCCACCCAACGGACCGTATTCAGCCCCGGCCCCTTGCAGCCCGCGCCGCGTTCGGCATGCGTGGTGGTGATCCATGGCGAAGGCCTTGGCCGCCGCGCAGACATCGGCGAATCGCCCGTGCTGGTCGGGCGCTCCCATGAGGCAACCCTGGTCATCGTGCATCGGAGCGTCTCGCGTGAGCACTGCCGGATCTGGCGTGAGGGCGACAGCTATCGCATCTGCGATCTTGGTGCCACCAACACCACCCGCGTCAACGAAGCGCGCATCGAGCACGACACCGTGCTGGCCGATGGCGACCAGGTGACCGTGGGTGAAAGCATCCTCAAGTTCATCAGCCAGGACAGCGTGGAAGCGCGCTACCACGAGGAGATCTACCAGCTCGCCACCCACGATGCGTTGACCGACCTTTACAACCGGCGCCACTTCATCGAACTGGCGGACAACGAGATCGCGCGCGCGATACGGCATGCGCGACCACTGTCGCTGTGCATTATCGACGTCGACCTGTTCAAACCGGTCAACGATCGCTACGGCCATATTTCCGGTGATGAAGTGCTGCGCCAGATCGCCGCCTTGCTGCGCAAGCAGGCCCGCAACGACGACATCGCCGCACGCATCGGCGGTGAAGAGTTCGCCTTGCTGGTGCCCGAATGCGACGCCGAAGCCGCGTGGGTCTTCGCCGAACGCCTGCGCGAAATGGTCGCGGCCACCTTGTTCAGCCCCGGCGGCGAGCCGCAGCACATCACCATCAGTATTGGCATTGCCGCGCTGGCGAAGGATCGCGACACAAGGCCTTCCTTGATGGCCGCCGCCGACACTGCCCTGTACCGTGCCAAGCACGAAGGCCGCAACCGGGTCTGCATCGAACCGTAATTCCCTTTCCTGAAGATCAGTCTTGTTGCCAAGGCCGGCGGCCGTGCGGGAACACCAACAGGTAAATGGCGGCAGACCAGGTGATGGCCGCGGCCCAGCCGGCCAGGATGTCGGACGGGTAATGCACGCCCAGGTAGACGCGCGACAACCCCACCAGCGCGACGAAGGCTGACGTCGCCCCCAGCATCGGCCAGCGCCAACGCGTGTGCCAGGCCAGGAACACCAGCACGCAAGCCAGCGTCATCGAGCCCATCGCATGGCCGCTGGGAAAACTGAAGCTGGACTCGGGCGCGATCGACTCCCATAACGATGGCCGCTCGCGCGCGAAGATTTGCTTGGCGCCGAGATTCAGGAGCGCCGACCCGAGGATGGCGAATCCGGCAAACAGGCCTTCGCGCAGTTTCTGGCGCAAGGCAAGGACCAGCACGATGCCGGCATCGGCAGGCATCACGCCATGCAGGTAACCCAGTGCCGACATCCATACGAAGAATGCATTCCAGCCATCGGCTGCGAGTGCATGCGCGAATTGCAGCAACGGGGCGTCGAAGAAGAACACCTCGCCTTCGCGGAGCTCCTCGGCCAACGCACCAAAACCCCATAGCGGCAGCAGCACGCCAGCGAAGACCAGCAGCAAGCGCCGCCAGCGCCTGCGCAGGAAGTCGACACCAAAGCGCGCATCTTCGCGCGCGACGCGCAACACCGCGCGCGGGCCGTGCTCGGGTGCCTGCCCGGGATTCGGCATGAACAAGGGTTCCGACCAAACGATGCCGGATCATACCGATCACGATCCGAGGAATGGGCGATGGATCAGCCCCGGGGCTGCAGGTAATCCTCGATGCTGACGTCATCAATCTGCCCTGCGGGCATGAAGCGCCGCGCGTATTCGAGGTACACGCCGCCGCGCAGGAACAGCTCGAACAGTTCGTGGTCGACGTGCTTGTCCTGGCACATCCTGGCCATGATCGACAACGCTTCCGATCAGTGTCTTGCCCGGCTTGTAAGGCCGGTCGGCCGCAGTCAGCGCCTCGAAGATGTCGGCGATCGCCATCATCCGCGCCAGCGGGCTGAGCTGGTCGCGGTCGAGCCGCTTCGGGTAGCCGGTGCCGTCCATTTTCTCGTGATGGCCGCCGGCGATTTCCGGCACCGTGCGCAGGTGGCGCGGGAACGGCAGCTCGTTGAGCATGACGATGGTCTGCACCATGTGCTCGTTGATCTTGTAGCGCTCCTCCGCGGTCAGGGTGCCGCGACTGATCGACAGGTTGTGCAGCTCGCCGCGGTTGTAGAGCAACTCCGGCACGTCCATCCGGAAGCCCCAGCGATTGTCCGGCGGGATGACTTCCGGCTTCCGGTCGCTCGAACCGATGCTCGGGCTTGTCGGCAAGCAGGGACTCCTCGACCGGCAACGCCTCCACCTGCTCCGGCTTGCGCGCCAGCTCGTCGCGCGACAGCCCGAGCCGATCATCCAGCGTGCGCAGCCAGCGTCGCGCGCCGATTTCGCGCAGGCGCGCCTGCTTGTCCGGCGACAGGAATTCGCCGCCCACATTGCAGCGTGCGACGAACGCGAATTCCTCATCCAGCGTCGCCTGCAACGCATCACGCACTTGCCGCAACGCAGGCTTCGTCGCCGCCTTCGGCCACGCCACGCCAGTAGTCGACATCGGCATCGCGCTTGAGCACTTCGAAGCGCGTGCGGATTTCGTGGATGCGGTCGTTCAACGTCTCCAGCTTGGTCGCCTTGTCCACCACGTATTCCGGGGTGGTGACCTTGCCGCAATCGTGCAGCCAGGCGGCGATGTGCAGCGCCTCCCATTGCTCGGCATCCATGTCGAAATCGGCATACGACCCGTGCTGCGCCGCGCAGGCCGCGCGCGCGAGCATGAAGGTCAGTTCCGGTACGCGTTCGCAATGACCACCGGTGTACGGGCTCTGCGCATCGATCGCGCCGGCGACCATGCGGATGGTCGCCTCCATCAACGCCTTTTCGCTGCGCAGCAGTTCCTGCGTTTCCAGCGTGGTGGCCGCGCTGGCGGCCAGCGCGGCAATGAAGCGGGTGCTGGCCTCGTCGATCTCGCCATCCTTGAACAGCAGCAACATGCCCAGCAACTGTTCGCGACGGTCGCGCAACGGCAGCGCCAACGTCGCAAACGACGCCAGCACGGGATCCAGCCCGATCGCCTGCAGTTCCGCGGCGTCCAGGCGACCGCTGGCCGGCTGCATGGTCGAGCGCGCCTGCGCCATCACCTGCGGCAACGTCTCCTGCACCAGGGTCGGCAGGTCCTGCACGGCCTCGGCCATGCCGCCGCTGGTGTCCACTGCGGTCGCGCGCAACGCATCGCCGGTGTCATCGACCAGGTACAGCACGCCTCCACGGGCGCCGGCGATGTCCACCAGCTTGTCCAGCAGCCACGGCTGCAGGGCCTCCAGGTCGGTTTCGGTTGCCAGTCGCTGGTTGATCCGCAGGAAGCGGCGCACCGCATCGCGCATCAGGTCGAAGGCGCCGCCCAGCTGGTCGATCTCGCGCACCCGCGAACGGATCACCGGATGGTCGCTGAAATCGAATCGCCGCACGGCTTCGGCCTCGCGGGCCAGACGCCCGAGCGACGCCGACAGCCGGCGCGATGCCAGCAGCGCGACCACAGCCACTGCGGCCGACAGCAACGCGAATTCCCACAGACCCGGGATTGCGTCGCCGAACCAGCGCAGCAGCAGGCCAGTGGCCACCACCAGTCCGACCGACAACACCGTGATGTGCAGGTAAAGCGGGAAACTCGTGCGTCTTGCCGTCCATGGCGCCCCCCGAACGCAGTCAGCCAACCGAGTCTAGCGCGCTCCATGGGGCGCCGCCCGGGTCATTCGGCTCAATCCTGCGATGCATCGGCACGATAGCGCCGCTCGACGTAGTCATCGATCAGGGCAACGAACTCACGCGCAATGTTGGCCCCACGCAGGGTGACGGTTTTTTCGCCATCCACGAAGACCGGCGCGGCGGGAGCTTCGCCCGTACCTGGCAACGAAATGCCGATGTTGGCGTGGCGCGACTCGCCAGGCCCATTGACGATGCAACCCATGACCGCCAGCGTCATGTTCTCCGCACCCGGATGACTGATCTTCCATTCCGGCATGCGGGCGCGCACATGTTCCTGCACCGCCTGCGCCAGTTCCTGGAAGAACTCCGAGGTCGTGCGGCCGCAACCCGGGCAGGCCGTGACCATCGGCGTGAACGCCCGCAGTCCCATGGTCTGCAACAGCTCCTGGGCGACGATCACCTCCTGCGTGCGCGCGCCGCCAGGCTCGGGCGTCAGTGAGATCCGGATGGTGTCGCCGATGCCCTCCTGCAGCAGCACGCCCAGCGCGGCACTGGACGCGACGATGCCCTTGCTGCCGATGCCGGCTTCGGTCAGTCCCAGGTGCAAGGCGAAGTCGCTGCGTGCGGCAAGGTCGCGATAGACCGCGATCAATTCCTGCACGCCGCTGACCTTGGCGCTGAGGATGATGCGTTCGGCCGGCAGACCAAGCTCCACCGCACGCAGTGCCGAATCCAGTGCCGAGCGAATCAGCGCCTCGCGCAGCACGCGCCCGGCATCCCACGGCTCGACGCGCAGCGCGTTCTCATCCATCAATTGCGTGGCCAACGCCTGGTCCAGCGAGCCCCAGTTGACGCCGATCCGCACCGGCTTGTCGAACTGCAGGGCGAACTCGATCATCTGCGCGAACTGGGTGTCGCGCTTCTTGCCGAAGCCGACGTTGCCGGGATTGATCCGGTACTTGGCCAGTGCTTCGGCGCAGGCGGGCTCGCTGGCCAGCAGGGTGTGTCCGTTGTAGTGGAAGTCGCCGATGATCGGCACCCGCACGCCCATCATCTCGAGTTTCTCGACGATGCGCGGCACGGCGGCGGCGGATTCGGCATTGTTGACCGTGACCCGCACCAGCTCCGAGCCGGCACGCCACAGTTCGGCCACCTGTTTCGTTGTCGTGGCCACGTCGGCGGTATCGGTATTGGTCATCGATTGCACCACGACAGGTGCATCGCCACCGATCCTCACCCCGCCGATCACGACCTGGCGGGTGGCACGACGTGGCTCCGAGCCGAAGCGATCGACGTGGCAAGGCGGTGTTTCGTTTGACGAAAGTTTCATGGCTTCATTTTAGCGGGCTGCGACGGCGCCTAGCGGCGGGTGTTCGCTCTGCGGCTCGAAATGCCGCTACTTCCGGCCCGCCAGCCTGCATGCTGGCGGGCGTTCGCGGGCTCGCGGCTTCGCCGTTCGAATTCCCCTCTCACCCACCCGCCGCTCTCGCCATCACGTCAGAATCGCTAGGATGCCCGCATGGACGAACACATCCTCACCCCCAGCCAGCTGAACACGCTGGCCCGCGACCTGCTGGAAGGCGCATTCCCGCTGGTGCTGGTCGAGGGCGAGATCGGCAACCTGTCGCGGCCCGGCTCCGGCCATCTGTATTTCACCCTCAAGGATGCGCGCGCGCAGGTGCGCTGCGCCCTGTTCAAGCCCAAGAGCCAGTGGCTCAAATTCGCCCCGCGCGAAGGCCTGCGCGTACTGGCGCGTGGCCGGCTTGACCCTGTACGAGGCCCGCGGCGATTATCAGCTGGTGCTGGATTCCATGGAGGAAGCCGGCGAAGGCGCCCTGCGTCGTGCGCTGGATGAACTCAAGGCACGCCTGCAAGCCGAGGGGCTGTTCGATGCCGACCGCAAACGCGCCCTCCCCGCCTGGCCGCGCCGGCTGGCGGTACTGACCTCGCCCAGCGGCGCGGTCATCCGCGACATCGTCAGCGTGCTGGGCAGGCGCTTCCCGCTGGTCGAACTCGACCTGCTGCCGGTGCCCGTGCAGGGCGACACCGCCGCGATGCAGATCCGCACGATGCTGCAACGCGCAGTCGACTGCGGACGCTACGACGCGATCCTGCTCGCCCGCGGTGGCGGCTCGCTGGAAGACCTGTGGGCCTTCAACGACGAAGCACTTGCCCGCGCGATTGCCGCCAGCCCGGTGCCAATCGTCAGCGCAATCGGCCACGAAACGGATTTCTCGCTCAGCGATTTCGCCGCCGACCTGCGCGCGCCGACACCATCGGCCGCGGCGGAGTTGCTGGTGCCGGATCACGCTGCGCTGTCCGCGCGACTGGATACCTTGCACGCGCCAGGCCAACCTGCAACAGCACGCCTTGCGCGAACGCAGCCAGCGCGCGGATCGCGCCTTCCTGCGCCTGCAGGCGCTGCGCCCGCAGGCGCGCCTTGCTGCCCTCGCCCAACGCGCGCAGCAGGCGCATGTGCGCTTGACCAATGCCATGCAGCGACGACTTGAGCGCGACCGCGCCTGCTTGCGCCACGCCGACAGCGTGTTGCGCGCCAGCCATCCCGATCGCCGGATCCGGCGCCTGCGTGAGCGCCTGGCATCGCTGCAGGGCCGTCCGCAGGCGTCGATGGCGCGCCGGTTGCAACATGACGCGTTGCGGCTGCGCGGGCTGGCGCGTTCGCTGCATGCGATCAGTCCGTTGGCCACTGTCGCCCGTGGCTACAGCATCCTCCAGCACGACGACGGCCGGATCGTGCGCGGTGTTGGCGATGCCGCCATCGGCGACACCCTGGATGCGCGCCTGCATGACGGCCAGTTGCGCGTGGAGGTACGCGCCAGGCAATGAACCGGAGAATCCGGGTCGCACACTGGCCGAAACCCGGTCTCTCGCCGCACGGCCGCCTGGCCGCTGCTCGCCCGATGCTTCAGGCAAGCAGCGGTCACGGGCCTGCCGAACAGGAACCCCTGCGCATAGATGCAGCCCAGTTCACGCAGGCGTTCGCGCTGGGCCATGGTTTCCACGCCCTCGGCGATGATCTCCATGCCCAGGCTGCCAGCCAGGGCAATGATCGCGCGGATCACCGCCACGCTCTCGTCGCGAGTATCACCCGACAAGTCGGCCACGAAACTGCGGTCGATCTTCAGTGCTGCAATCGGGAAGCGATGCAGGTAGGACAGCGCCGAGAAGCCGGTGCCGAAATCATCCAATTGCGCCAGCACGCCATGGCTGCGCAGCAGGTTGAGGGTCTCGCTGATGCGTGGCGCGTCGTCCAGCAATGCGACCTCGGTGATCTCGATCCGCAACCGCGATGGATCCACCCCGGCCACGTCCAGCAGCCCCAGCAGTCGCTCGGCGAAATCCTGCGAACCGAAATGCCGCGGCGAGACATTGATCGCCACGTAGCCCGGCATCGCGCTTCGCGGCCATGTCGGCAATCACCCGCGCATACATCAGCCAATCCACCTGCTCGATCAGGCCGCTGTCCTCGCCCACATCGATGAAGTCGCCTGGCGCCAGCAGGCCGCGTTTCTCGTGCCGCCAGCGCAGCAATGCCTCGCTTCCTACCTGTTCGGCATTGCCAAGTTTCACGATTGGCTGGTAATGCGGTTCGAAGGCATCGTTGTTGATCGCGCGACGCAGGTCCGATTCGATATCCAGCGTGCGCATCACTTCCTCGCGCATGACCTCGTCGAACAGCATGCAGCGATCGCGGCCATCGGCCTTCGCCCGGTACATCGCGGCATCCGCATCGCGCAACATGTCCTCGCCGGATTCATAGTGTGATTGCCACATGGCAATGCCAATGCTGGCCGTGGGGAACAGTTCGCGCCCGGCGATCCAGACCGGCGCATTCAGGGCCGCCAGTACCCGGTGCGCCAGCTCCTCCGCCATCTGAGGCCCGCTCAGGCCCTCGGTGAGGATCGCGAACTCGTCGCCTCCCAATCGCGATACCACGTCATTGCCGCGCATGCTGCCGGCGATGCGTCGGCCGGTTTCCACCAGCAATTCATCACCGACCGCATGGCCGACGCTGTCGTTGACCAGCTTGAAGCGGTCCAGGTCGAGGAACAGCACCGCGAAACAGGCATCCTCCTGCTTGCATGCATTTTCGATGGCGAGATCGAGCTTGCCCAGCAATTGCGCGCGATTCGGCAGTCCGGTCAGTCCGTCATGCATGGCCTGGTGGGTCAGCTTGCGCTCGGCGCGCATGCGTTCGCTGATCTGCTCCACCAGCTCCACGTTGGCTTCCGCCAGCTCACGGGTGCGCTCGTTGACCCGTTGCTCCAGCCCGGCGTGCGCCAGCACCAATTTGTCCTGCGCCTGCTTGCGGGCCAGGCCGCTGCCGATGTGGAAGGCAACGAATGTCAGCAATTCCTGGTCGCTGATACTGAACGTGAATTCCGGTGAGTAGCTCTGCACCGCAATCACGCCGACCACATTGTCCTCGTGCAGCAGCGGCACCCCAAGCCAGCAATGCGCCAATGTGCCATGGCTGATCACCTCACGCATGCTTTCCAGCTGGGAAATCCGCTTGCGGTCGGCCAACAACGGCTTGCCGCTTCGCAGCACGTATTCGGTCAGGCCCCTGGCGATCTTGCGAGGCATGCGCATCATGTCGCGCTCATCGACGGAATACGAGAATTCCAGCATCGTGGCATCGGCAGACAGCATCGCGATGTAGAAATTGCGGGCATACAGCAACCCGCCCACGACCTCGTGGATCTCGGCGTAGAACTGTTCCAGGCTGTCGCTGGTCATGGACAATTCGGCGATGCGGAAAAGCGTGCGTTGCAACTCTTGCGCACGTTGCCGCTCCAGCACCTCGGACTGCAGGTCAAGGTTGGCCTGCAAGAGTTCACGAGTGCGCTCCTCGACGCGTTGCTCGAGTTCCCCGCGCGCATGGTGGCGGTCCAGCGCAGTCAGGATGTGCTGGGCCACATAGGCCAGCAGCGTCCTGTCCTCGTCGGTGTAGATCGACGAGTGCTCGTAGCTTTGCACCACGATGCCGCCAACCACCCGGTGGTCGCGCAACATCGGCACGCCCAGCCAGTCCGCGCTGTCGGGGCCATTGCTGAGCTCGAACGGGATCTCTCTTGTCTCGCTGAGTTCACGCGAGGGGCCGCGCATGGCCTCACCACCAACCAGCAAGGCAACGGTCAGGTTGGCATCGGCCTGGTCGAAATCGAGTTCGGCATCCGGGTCGTTGATGAACGAATCGAGCTTGTCGACGAAGTACAGGAAGCGGATCTTCTGGCGGAATTCGTCGTACTGCACGATGTAGCAGTTTTCCGCGTACATCAGCTCGCCGATGATCGCGTGGATCCGCCTGAGCATGTCCTGCATGTCCTGGCTGCCACCGGCCAGGTCGGCGATCGCGTACAGCGACTGCTGCAGGCGCTCGGAGCGGCGCAGGGACTCGATCCGTTGCCCGGCCTGCTGGAACAGCCGGATCAGGTCCTCCTTGCCAAGCTGCGCCAGATCCTGCGCACCCGCCGGCGTGCGCGTGGCTTCCACGCCCTTCGGCAGATTGCACTATCCGAACCCCATTCATGCGGCGAGCATACTGTGAACGACGCCAAGCGGCAGGACAAACGGCAACCCTTTCCTGCCATCCAGCGCGTTGGCAGGGACATGCCAACTTCCTGCATCCTCGCCCAATCACTGTTTTCGCCCTTTCCTGCGCACCCGCCAGTCCGTAGGCTGGCGGGCATGGATGGCCTGGATACCAGCGACGAAACCCTGATGCTTGCCTATGCGGCAGGTGAAGTGGGGGCGTTCGACCAGCTGTATGCGCGCCATCGCGGCAAACTCTACCGCTATCTGCTGCGCCAGCTGCGCGACAACGGGCATGGCCGATGAACTCTTCCAGGATGTCTGGCAGCGTGTGATCAGCGCGCGTGACGGCTGGAAACCGGATCCCGGCTTCGCCACCTGGCTGTACACGATCGCCCATCATCGCCTGCACGATCATTGGCGGGCGGCCAAGCATCGCCCGCCGGCACCTGCCGACGCCGATGAACGCGCTGCGCGTCTTGCCGATCCGGACACACCCGAGCGCGTAGTGTCCGAATTCGAACGCCGGCGCGAGCTGCAATTGGCGCTGGATGACCTGCCCGAGGATCAACGTGAGGTACTGCTGTTGCGGCTGGAACAGGAACTGACGCTTGAGGAAATCGGCGAAGTCACCGGCGTCGGCCGCGAGACCGTGAAGTCGCGCCTGCGCTATGCGATGGACAAGCTGCGTGCGAGGCTGTCGGCATGAACCAGCGCTCGCCACAACCGGTCACCACGCGGCTGGATGCCGAGGAACGCGCACTGGCCAAGGCCCTGCCGCGCCTGCACGGCCGCACCACGCCTGATCCTGACCTTGATGCAAGCATCCTGGCTGCTGCGCAGTCAGCGGTGCAGCCTGCGCGACCCTCGCAGCGCACGACCAGGCCGGGGATCCGCTGGATCGCTCCTGCTTCACTGGCGGCATCGGTGATGCTGGCAGTGGGCATGGCCTGGCACTTGCGTCCTTTGCCTGCGCTCGATACCGCCCCGCCAACTGAACAGTCCGACACGGTCGACGCGGCGGCTGTGCGGATGATCGAGTCCGATAGTTACGACAAACCCGTGCCGATGAAGCAATCGAAACCAGCTCCCGCACGGTCAGCTGCGCCTGCACGCCAGCAGGCAAATTCGCCGGCAGTCGACGTGCAGGAGGCCTCGTCGTCGCCAACGTCCCAGGCTGGCTCGATGCACGCGCCTTCTCCGCTGCTTTCACCACCCGCACGAACGGCACCCCTATCCCCTCCAGCACCACCGGCGCCGCCGGCACCCGCTGCAGTCAGCGCAACGGAACCAGCATCCCGCGCCGGAACCGTTGCCGGATCATCAGGCGACACGCTGAATGCGCAGGGTGTCGATCGAGGATCGCTGACGCGCCACGCCGTACCCGCTACCGCGGCCGCCAATCCGGGCAACGATGCCATCGCGCGAGACGCTGCGTCGGCAAGTGCGGGCAAGGCCGCGATGACCGAGCGTGTGCCGCAGGCTGCACCAAAGCTGTGGCGCCGTCGCCCCTGATGCCTCAAGCGCGCAATGAGGCAAGGATGGCAGCCGAAGCCGGCTTCGCCGACGACCCGGTCGAAGACGTTCCACCGGCCACGGCTGACTCGCCTGCAGTACGCGACGCCTGGCTGCACCGCATCGGCGAATTGCTGGAACAAGGAAACAGGCAGGAAGCCAAGGCCAGCCTGGCCGAATTCAGGCGGCGCTATCCGACTGCCGTGCTGCCCATTCGGTTGCGTGCGCTCGAAATCGAGCCCTTGAACTGCCGCTGCAGCCGCGCGCCGTTAACATGCACGGATGAATTCCCCCACGTCGGCGCCGGCCAAGGCGCCCATCGGCTCCCTGCGTGCGCTATGGCCGTTCGTGCGCAGGCATCACGGACTGTTCATCGCCTGGTTGCTGGCACTGGCGGTGTCATCCAGTGCATCGTTGAGCTTGCCCGTCGCCTTCCGCACCATGATCGATGATGGGTTCGGCAGTGGCGGCACGGGCAGCATCGACCGCGCCTTCCTGTTCCTGTTCGTGGTGGCGCTGGTGCTCGCGGCTGGCACCGCGGCGCGCTTCTTCTTCGTCTCGCTGCTGGGCGAACGCGTAGTCGCCGATTTGCGCACGCAACTCTACGCCCACCTGATCAGCCTGGATGCCGGCTTCTATGACCGCACCCGCAGCGGCGAACTGGTCTCGCGCCTGACCTCCGACGTGGAACTGATCCGCAACATCATCGGCAGCGTCATGTCGATCGCCTTGCGCAGCACGATTACCGCGGTCGGTGCATTGGTGATGCTGTTCGTCACCAGTCCGAGGCTCGCAGCCTGGGCGCTGGTCGGCATCCCGTTGGCGGTGCTGCCGGTCATTTTCGGCGCACGCATGATCCGCAAGATCTCGCGCAGCAGCCAGGATCGCATCGCCGATGCCAATGCGCTGGCGACCGAGACCCTGGGCGCGGTGCGCACGGTGCAGGCGCATGCCCGCGAAGGCTACGAGCGTGGGCGTTTCGCCAGTGCGGTCGACACTGCCGTCGCCACTGCACGCAAGCGGATCGGCGCGCAGGCATTGATGACGGGCATCACGATTACCTTGTTTTTCGGCGCGATCACCCTGGTGCTTTGGTCCGGCGCGCACGACGTGATCGCCGGCCGCATGAGCGCCGGCACGTTGATCCAGTTCGTGCTGTACGCGATGTTCGGTGGCGGTTCGGTGGCGGCACTGGCCGAGGTCTGGAACGAGCTGCAAAAAGCCTCTGGCGGCATGGGCCGGATCAACGATTTGCTGCAGGAAACTCCCGGCATCGTTGCCCCCGAGAATCCTCTTGCGTTGCCGTCGCCTGTGCGCGGCGACATCGTGTTCGATGACGTTACCTTCCATTACCCGCAACGCCCGGAACTCCCTGCGCTGGAAGGTTTAAGCCTGCACGTTCGGCCAGGCGAAACCGTAGCCCTGGTCGGGCCTTCCGGCGCTGGCAAGAGCACCGTCTTCACCCTGTTGCTGCGCTTCCACGATCCGCAACAGGGCTGTATCACCGTTGACGGACTCGACGTGCGTGCGCTTGACCCGGTGTGCCTGCGCGACGCGATCGCGCTGGTTCCCCAGCAACCCACGCTGTTCGCCGCCAGTGCCGCCGACAACATCCGCTACGGTCGGCTGGATGCAACCGATGCAGAGGTTCGCAAGGCAGCTGAATCCGCCGAGGCCGACGATTTCCTGGATGCGTTGCCGGATGGCTTCGGCAGCGAGCTTGGCGAACGCGGCACGCGCCTGTCGGGCGGCCAGCAACAGCGCGTGGCCATCGCCCGCGCCCTGCTCAAGGACGCGCCGGTGCTGCTGCTGGACGAGGCAACCTCGGCGCTGGACGCGCAGAGTGAACGCGCCGTGCAGCACGCGCTGGAAAACCTGATGGCCGGCCGCACCACGCTGGTGATCGCGCATCGCCTGGCCACCATCCTGATGGCTGACCGCATCGTGGTGATGGATGCCGGCCGCATCGTCGCCGAGGGTACGCATCAGGAATTGCTGGTGCAGGGCGGCCTGTACGCGGAGCTGGCGCGGTTGCAGTTCCTGGACTGAGCTTCATTGTCGCGATGACGCAGATCGCAAGACAGCTTCGGCAGCCCGAAATTCCGCATAAAAAACGCCCCGCACGTGGCGGGGCATCGAATGCTTCCAACCTGATTCAATCAGGCCGGCTTGACGTCGGTCGCCTGTGCACCCTTCGCGCCCTGGGTGACTTCAAAACTGACCCGCTGACCTTCCTGCAGGCTGCGGAAGCCCTCGGAACTGATCGCGGAAAAATGCACGAACAGATCGGCGCTGCCGTCCTCGGGCGAGATGAAGCCGAAGCCCTTGGCGTCGTTGAACCATTTCACGGTGCCTTGCATGTGACTGTGACCTCTCGAGAACGTTGCTGGAACGCGCGTCTTCGGCAGTGTGGCCGGACGCACGCCCCAAGTATGCAGGAACCGTCTTCACATGCAACGCTGCGCCGCACTGCAGCGAATCAGGGCGTGAGCAATTCGCCCAACAAGCGCGGCACGCCGTCCATCGCCGCGGCGACGTTGTCCAGCACGTCCTGCAGGGTGATGACTTCATCAGGATCTGGCCCGGCACCGGCCGCCCAGTTGGCGACAATGGCCAGGCAGGCGTAGTCCAGGCCCAGTTCACGGGCCAGGCCGGCTTCCGGCATGCCGGTCATCCCGACCAGGTCGCAACCATCACGGCGCATGCGCACGATTTCCGCCCTGGTCTCCAGTCGCGGGCCCTGGGTCGCGCCGTAGCAGCCAGTACCCACCAATGGAATCGACGCACGCTTCGCCGCGTCAATGACGCTCGCGCGCAATGCCGGTGTATAGGGATCGCCGAAATCGACATGCAGCACTTCGGTACCCATGCCGTGATCGACATCGCCTTCGCACAAGGTGGAGATACGCCCCCAGGTGTAGTCGATCAGCTGGTCAGGGCACGCCAGCACGCGCGGACCGCAGTGCGAGGCAATGCCACCGACCGTGTTCAACGCCAGGACGCGCGTCGCGCCAATCGCCTTCAATGCAGCGAGGTTGGCGCGGTAGTTGATCTTGTGCGGTGGCAGTGAATGGCCTTCGCCATGCCGCGCCAGAAAGGCGACGCGCTTACCGGCATAAGTGCCGACACGAATCGGTCCCGATGGCGCGCCGTACGCCGTGACCGGCTGGTGGGTTTCGACATCGCCCAGTTCCCCGAGTGCGTAGACGCCAGTGCCGCCGATGAGGGCTAGTTCGATGGACATTGCCGGTTTCCCTTTCGCTAGCGGCCTGCGACTGCGCCGGCAGCGATTGGCCGGACACGCCGTGAATACGTCCCTGTAGGCTTCTCGGCGACATCCATGTCGCCGAAAGTCCGGCCAATCGCCACCGGCACGTGCATGCCTTCCCGTTTACCGCCTAGAGCGCATAGATCGCAGGCAGGTTGCGGCCCTGTTCGTGGTAATCCATGCCGTAGCCGAATACATACGCATCCGGCACGTCCACGCCGACGTGGTCGGCGCTGATGCCATCCACGCAACGGTCGTGTTTCTTTTCCGCCAGCACCGCGATGCGCACCTCGGCCGCACCCTGATCCTCGCACCAATGCTTGATCGCCAGCAGCGTATGGCCCTCGTCGAGGATGTCGTCGGCCAGCAGCACCTTGCGTCCCTGCATCGGCGTGGCCGGACGATGCAGCCAGGCCAGGCCCGAACCACTGGTCTGGCCGCGATAGCGCGTGGCATGCAGGTAGTCGAAATGCAGGTCCAGCCCACGATCACCCAGCGCGAACGCCAGCTGCGCGGCGAACGGCAAACCACCGTTCATGATGGTCAGGAACAGCGGCACTTCGCCTTCGTCGTATTCGCTGCGGATTTCGCCCGCCATGCGCTGGATCGCGTCTTCCAGCACGCTTTTCTCGTGGACCACGCGTGCGGTCGCCAAGGCGTCGGACAGTTTCGGAATACTCATGCCACGTTCCCCACGTTGATTGCACCGGATGCGGCACCTGCATCCTGAGCGGACACCGGCACGTCGCCGAGCCGCAGCTGCGCGCGCTGGTAGCGTGCGTCGGCAAGCAGGCCATCCCACGCCTGCGGACCACGGCCCATCAGGCCGACCAGGTTCATCGTACTGGACGTGCGGTCATCGAGTGCATGCAGCGACTCGTCCACCAGATCCGGATGGCAGACCAGCACGACATCGCAACCGGCATCCAGATGTGCATCGATGCGTGACTTGATGCCACCGGCGGAAAACGCCGCGGCCATGCCGATGTCGTCCGAGAACACCACGCCGCGGAAGCCCATTTCCTTGCGCAGGATGTCGCCCATCCACCGCGGAGAATAGCCGGCCGGTTCCGGCGCAACTTGTGGATACACCACGTGCGCCATCATCACCGCGTCTGCGCCCGCATCGATGCCGGCCACGAACGGCACCAGGTCGAGCGCGCGTAATTCATCCAGCGAACGGTTGTCCACCGCCTCGTCGAAATGGGTGTCTTCCAGCACCGAGCCATGCCCGGGGAAGTGCTTGAGGGTCGCGGCCATGCCTGCACTGTGCATGCCTTCGACATAGGCACGAGTGAAGTCGGCCACGACATCGGGATCGGGCGAGAACGCTCTGTTGCCGATCGCCCGGTTGCCACGCCCGAGATCGACCACTGGCGCGAAGCTGAGGTCGATGCCGGTCGCGCGGATTTCGCTGGCCATCAGCCAGGCATGTTCACGTGCCAGTTCAAGTGCGCTGGCCACGTCGCGCCGATACAGCGCATCGAAACCTTCCAGCGGCGGCAGCACGCTGTAGCCATCGCGGAAACGCTGCACGCGACCACCTTCCTGGTCGACGCATAACAGTTGCGGGCGTGGCGCCGCCTCGCGGATCGACTGGGTCAATTCGATGACCTGGTCTTTCGATGCGAAATTGCGGGTGAACAGGATCACGCCGGCACAGGCATCGTGCTGCAACCAGTCGCGTTCGCGCGTGGTGAGTTCGTGCCCGGCGACACCGATGACCAGCATGCTCAGCCTTCCTTGAGGTCGGTGGCGAGGCGCTGCGCCTCGTCCCATTGCGAGTAGGGCCGCGAGGCCAATGCAAGATTGTAGTAGCGCACGGCATGGGTGGCTTCGACGCCCAGCCAGGCCGGGTGTTCGAACGACTCGTCCTCGCGATCCAGTTCGATTTCGGCGACCACCAGGCCCGCGTTGTCGCCGAGGAATTCGTCGATCTCCCACAAGTGCCCGGCGTGCTGGACAAGATGCCGTCGCTTGTCGATCACCCCGCCAACGCACAGCGCCAGCAGCGCGCGCGCATCGTCCATCGGGATCAGGTAATCGAATTCCTGCCGGCTTGCGCCCAGCTCGCGCGACTTGATGTTGAGCCGCGCCTGTTCGCCTTCGATGCGCACCCGCACCGACGCATTCATCGCGCCGCTGTCGACCGCATGCAGGTCATTGAGGTAACCCTGCGCCATCGCCACGACCTCATGCGCAGCATCGCGCCAACCGTCGCCGACCAGCAGGAACTTGCGCTCGATCTCGATGCCCATGCGTCGCCTCAGGCCTGCTCGAACACGGCGATCGATTCCACGTGCGCAGTGTGCGGGAACATGTCCATCACCCCGGCTGCAACGCAGCGTCCAGCCCGCTTCATTGACCAGGTAACCGGCATCGCGCGCCAGCGAACCGGGATGGCAGCTGACATAGACGATGCGCTTGAGCCCCTTCAGCGGGAACTGCTTCAGCACTTCTAGCGCGCCGGCACGTGCAGGATCCAGCAACAACTTGTCGAAACCGGCCTTCAGCCACGACTGGCCCGCCAGGTCCTTGCTGAGGTCTGCGGCATGGAAACCCACGTTGTGCAGGCCGTTGTGTTCGGCATTGGCGCGTGCGCGCTGCACGAGCCCGGCATCGCCTTCCACGCCGACCACGGCGCCTGCATCGCCGACGACACGCGCCAGCGGCAGGGTGAAATTGCCCAGTCCACAAAACAGGTCGAGCACGCGTTCGCCCGGCTGCACGTCCAGCAATTCCAGCGCGCGCGCGATCATCGCCTCGTTGAGCTTGGCATTGACCTGGATGAAATCCAGCGGCCGGAACTGCAGTTCCACGTCCCATTGCGGCAAGCGGAACGACAGCTGCGGCGCTTCACCACTGAGCGGATGCACCGTATCCAGCCCACCGGGTTGCAGGAAGATGCTGAAGCCATGCTCCTGTTCGAAAGCAAGCAGCTTCGCGCGATCAGCATCGCCCAGGGCTGCAGGTGACGGAACACCAGTGCGATCCCGCTGCCGTCGCAGGATGCATCGCCGGCGATGAATTCGATCTGCGGGATATCACCGCGCGCGTCCATGCCTATCGACCAGCGCGGACAGTGCATCGACCTTGAAGCCGATCGACGGCACCACCGTGTGGCACTCGCGGATATCGGCGACGAAACGCGGATCCAACTCGCGAAAACCGACCAGGGTCTTGTCCTTCTTCTCGACCCGGCGCACCGAGAACCGACCCTTGCGCCGATAGCCCCAGGCATCGCCCATGAGCGGCGACAGCACCTGTCGCGGTTCCACGCGGCCAATGCGTTGCAGATTGTCCAGCAGCAGGCGCTGCTTGGCCTTGATCTGCTCGCCTTCGGCCATGTGCTGCAACACGCAGCCGGAACAGACCCCGAAATGCGGGCAACGTGGCGTCACGCGATCTGGCGATGCCGTGAGCACCTCGAGCGTCTTGGCCTCGTCGAAATTCTTCGAGCGCGCGGTCTGCTGCACGCTGACTCGTTCGCCCGGCAGCGCGCCGGAGACGAAGACGGCCTTGCTGGCCTGCGGATGGCCTTCCGCCCAACGCGCCACGCCGCGGCCATCGTGGGTGAGATCGACGATGTCGACGGTCTGGGGGGTATGGTCGAGACGGGCCACGGGATCGATCGTTGCAGTTGGCCTGCCATTGTCGCAGAAGCCCACATGCAAACGGCCCGCCGAAGCGAGCCGTTTGCAGGATGGATCCCGTGTCAGCGGCCATCCATGGCCTGCACGGGATGAGGCCGGCCTGGCCTACTTCTGCTTCCAGCCATCGCCGGACTGGTACCACCAGCCACTGCGCGCGCTATCCACCCATTGCTTGGCGAACACGTTGCGGATCTGGACTTCCCATTCCGGATGGCCATTGGCCACCGCGACCTCGCGATAGACCGCCTTGCGATCGCGATTGTCGTCGGCGACCGCGGCGTTCATCGCCACGCGATCCTTCAGTTCCAGCTTGCCTGGCATCGCGCACGTCGATCAGGCCATCTTCGGTGAACCCAAGTGCACCGGAATCGAAGCCCGCGCGCAGGGTGCTGCTGAAGCGTGCCTCCATGCGCGACTGGATTGCCTGGATCGCCGGGGTCTTGATGCTGATGTCGGGTGCGCTTTGCGCTTGCGCGGAACCAATACCGAGCAACATCCACGGATCGAAGCCGGAGACGTTCGAAGCGCGACGCATCGAAGTCGAAACGCCGCAACTGCATCGCCATGCCACCGCCACTGCTGTCCTTGATCTGCGTGCTGTCGGCCTCGTCGATCACTTTTTCGACGAACTCGCGCGCCGCGGCCTTGGCCTCGGCTGCCGGGAAATAGACATTGATGGTCACGCATGCGCTCAGCAACAGCGCCCCCACGACCGGCATTCCCAACCACTGTTTCATTGCATCGCTCCTCGCGTTGTTCGGTTGCGCATCGACCGCTTGCGCGACATCAAGTCCACATCCAGAATGTCACATTCCACGTCCGCATCATTCCACGATCGGCTTCACTTCACCCGACCCGACCGCACTCAGCCGTTCCACCAGGGTCGGCCAATCCACCTGCCGGTTGAATCCGACGACGGTCAGCCGCGGAATGCCGGCGCCTTCCACGATAGTAAAGCTGTTTCCCGCCTGACCAGGGTGTGAACCCTGCAGACCGGACATCTCGCATACCTGGTTCACCAGCCGGCAGGCGATGCCGATGCGGCGATAGCCGAAATCGTCGAACAGGCCAATCAGCTTGCCCTGCAGGCTGCTCATGAACGAGGCGTCGCCGACGCTGGAAATGTTCTGCACCGCGCGTTGGCTGATCCGCTGCTTGCTGCCGGCCTGGTTGTCGGTCATGAACTGCGCATCGAATGCGACTGGCGTCCCAGTCCACCAGGCGCAAGCCATTGATATGCCCGTCCAGGCGCCCGGTGATGCTGCCGAAATCCAGCACCTCGGTCAGCCGCAACAAATCGAGGTCGTCGAAGGCGATGTCCGCGCTCAGGCTGGGCGCGCTGCCGAAGGGCCGTTCGAGCGCCAGCGACGAAAACGCGACCCGGCCATCGAACAGCTGCATCGACAGGCCGCCGTCGAAATCCACGCGCTCATTGGCGTAATGCGCGTTCGGAATCGTGCCGCTGAGCCGGCCCTTGAACGCGGGCAGCCCGAGCGCCTTCGAGATCCGGCCGAAGTCGATGTCGTCCAGCACCAGCGCGAAGCGGATGTCGGCACCGGCATCGCCCTGCGGCGGACGAATCACCAGGTCGCGGAAGGTCATGCGCCCACCCATCAGCGGCACCACCGCGTCCTCGCGGAACCTCAGCAGGCCGCCGTCGCTCTCGAACGGCAGGCGTGGATGCGTCGAAATCCAGTCCGTACAACTTGCCGCTGTTCCAGTGCAATTCGCTGCGCACCGGCGCGCCTGCGGAATAGCGCACATCGCCCTGCAGTCCGTTGAACACGAAGCGCTCGTCGGGATCGCCCAGATTCACGCCGCGCAGCTCCGCGTCGGCCTGGCTCAACACGCCATCGCGCACCTGAATCTCCAGATCCATCGCGCCTTTCAGACCCAACGTCGCCCAGCCCGAACAGGCCCAGCCAGCCGGACAGATAGCGCTCGCGCAGCGGCGTCATGTCGGCGCTGTGGATATCGATGTCGAGCGCTGGCCAGGCTGGCATCCACCCCGAATGCGGCACTGCCTTCGGCAGTGAGCGCATCTCCGTCGTGCCATTCGATGCGGGGCAGTTCCCAACCGGCGCCCGCGCGCTGCATGGCATCGATGCGCAAGCCAATCGGCGATGCCGGCAACGCCACATAGGTATTGCCAGTCAGGAATTCGCCACCCTGCAACTCACCGTCCACGGTCAGCAACGACAAGGCCGGCGTGGTCCGGTAATCGATGTCGAAACGGCCGCCGAGGTTCTCGCCTGCGGTGCTGGCATCGGCGGTTTCCAGTCCCAGGCCGCGCACGCTCAGCGGGCCTGCGATACGCAGCGGACGATCCGCGCCGGCATCGATGAGCAATTGGCCATCGAACTCGCCGGAAGTCAGGCGCGCCTCCGGCCAGGCCTTCGCCAACAACGCTTGCGCCCAGCGCAGCGGCACCTTGGTGAGGTCGAATCCGGTGAGGTCGGGGCTGGCGGCGTTGCGATCCAATGCGATCCGCGCCGATCCCTGGCTCAGCGCAGCCTTGGTCGCTGCGGCATCGAATTGCACGGCCAGGCGCAATGGATCTGCACTGTCCGGAACGCAGTTGACCATCGCACTGCCAGCCTTCGCGGTCGGTTCGTTGCAACCGGCACCGCCAATGCAGGTCGCGATAGCCGTAACCCAGGTCAGGCGCATCAATGCGCGCGGCCCACAGGTCCAGCGTGCCGGCGGTTGCGCCATCGGGCCAATCGAGCTTCACCCGCACCTGCTCCAGGCTGGCGACCGGCGTGGCGACCCTGGCGATGCGCGCCTGTGCAACCCGCGCCTGCGCCGGCATCGGCACCAACAGCGACGCGCACAGCAATGCGGCCAGCAGGAAGTGAACGGGTAAAATCGGTCGCGACATGCGCGCAGCATACCCAGCCACCGCGAGGGTGCGATGAACGAACGGCCTCCTGCGTCAATACCGCGGATCCTGCTGGTCGAGGATGATGCCATCAGCGCCGCCTACCTGGGCGAAGTTGCAGCGTCGCTGCCGGCGCAGGTGGACGTGGCCGGCAGTGTTGCCGAAGCGCTGGCCATTGCGGCAGCCCATCGCCATGCACTGCTGCTGATCGATGCCCACCTGCCCGACGGGCGCGGCGTCGACCCTGCTGCAGGCCCTGCGGGCGCAAGGCGTGACGCCCCTGCACTCGCGCATACCGCCGCTGCCGAGTCGGCATTGCGCGATGATCTGCTGGCAGCAGGATTCGTGGACGTGTTGCGCAAGCCGCTGGGCATGGCCGAGCTCAGGCAGGCCCTGCAACGACATCTGCCGCAGGCGATGGTGACGCCCACCGCCATCGCCGACCTGCCGTGCTGGGACGATTCGGCCGCACTGGCGGCACTCGGCGGGCAACCGCAGCAATGTCGATGCCTTGCGTGGACTGTTCGTGGAAGAGCTGCCAGGCCAGCGGCATCGCATCACCCAGGCCTGTATCGAGGGCAATGAAGCCGGCGTGCGCGATGAACTGCACCGCCTGGTCGCCAGTTGCGGGTTCGTCGGTGCGGCACAGATGGGCCACGTGGTGCGCCGGATGCAGGCCACGCCACTGGACCGGGACGCGTTGGCCGCGCTGCAGTCCGCGGTCGATGACGTCTTGACGTCAGCCTGGGCGAGCGGCGGATAGCCGTCCCAGCTCGCCCAGCATGTCCCAGGATTTCAGCCCGCGCCCATCCAGGTAGTGCAGCAGCAATCCACGCAGCGGCAGGCGCAGGCTGGCCAGGTCGTCGCGATCCGGGATCGCATCCGCAGCCAATGCCAGCAGGCCGCAGCCGGTCGCGGCCGCATGGCGTGCACCGCCACGATCATTCAACGCGCGCCGCGGGCCATGTTCGGGATCCAGCAGGTAGCGCGCCGCGGGATCCAGCGGTTGGCCATCACCATCGACATCCAGTGCGAAGCCCACGCCGAGCGCCTCCAGCAGGTCGCGCTCGAAGCGGCGCAAGGTCCAGGCAAGTGAATCGTTGCTCCCCAGCCGCTCGCGCGTCACGGCATACGCCGCATGCAGTTCCGGCTGGGGATCCTGGCGCGGCGGCCAGGCGCAGGCACAGTTCGTTGAGGTAGAACGCAGCCATCGCCGCATCGCCACGCAGCAGTGGCACGGCATCCACGGCTTCAGCCGAAGTCAGTTGGGCCAGTTCGCCGCGCTGCACCGCATCGAAACGGATCGATTGCAACGGCTGCAGCGCCGCGCGCAGCACATGCCGCTTCGGTCCCTGCACCCCACGCGCAACCAGGCCGATGCGGCCATGGTCAGCGCTGAGGACCTCCACCAGCAGGCTGGTCTCGCGCCACGGCCGCGCGTGCAGCACGAACGCCGGCTCGCCGACGTAACGCTGCATGGCTCAGTCGTGGTAACCGAGTGAGCGCAGGGCCGCTTCGTCGTCCGACCAGCCTTCGCGCACGCGCACCCAGGTCTGCAGGAACACCTTGCTGTCGAACAGGCGCTCCATCTGCAGGCGCGCACGGGTGCCGATTTCGCGCAGGCGTTCGCCCTTCTTGCCGATCACGATGGCCTTCTGGCCTTCGCGCTCGACCCAGACCACCGCATCGATGCGATACATCACGCCGCCCTTCGGCGATGGTTCTTCCTCGAAGCGCTCGACCTCGACCGTCGTCGCGTAGGGCAGCTCCTCGCCGAGCTGGCGCATCAGTTGCTCGCGGACCAGCTCACCGGCGAGGAAGCGTTGGCTCTTGTCGGTGATCTCGTCTTCGCCGAACTCCGGCGCCGCTTCCGGCACCAGCTGCAGCAGCGTTTCCACCAGCGACTCCAGGCCCTTGCGCTTGAGCGCGGACAGCGGATGCACGGCGGCGAATGCGCGGCCTTCGGTGACCTTGGTGATGAACGGCAACAGCGCGCTCTTGTCCTTGATCTTGTCGACCTGGTTGACCACCAGCACCACCGGCATGCCGGCATCGCGCAGGGCATCGAACGCCAAGCCATCTTCCATGTCCCAGCGGCCGGCTTCGATCACCAGCACCGCGGCGTCCACGCCTTCCAGCGCGCCACGCGCGGCCCGGTTCATCATCCGGTTCATCGCCTTGCCGGAACGCTTGCCCTGTTCGCCATGGATGCCGGGCGTGTCCACCAGTTGCAGCTGGCCGCCCGGAAACGTGGCGATGCCGAGCAGGCGATGCCGGGTGGTCTGCGGCCGGTTCGAGGTGATGCTGATCTTGGCGCCGACCAGGCATTGACCAAGGTCGATTTGCCGACGTTCGGCCGGCCAATCACCGCCACTGCCCCACTGTGTTGCGCCTGCGTATTCACATTCATGCCTCGATCTCCTGCAGGGCCGCTTCGGCGGCCTGCTGTTCGGCGGCGCGACGCGAACTGCCCTCGCCCATGGTATTCAGTGCCGGCTCGGCCAGCGTGCAGCTGACCTTGAAGATTCGCGCATGGTCGTCGCCGGTTTCCTCGACCAATGCATACATCGGCAGGCTGCGCTGGCGTGCCTGCAGCCACTCCTGCAGGCGTGTCTTGGGATCCTTGCCGACCTTGTGCGGTGGCGGCAGCGCCGCCAGCAGCGGCGCAAACCACTGCAAGACGACCGCCTTGCAGGTTTCGAAGCCGGCATCCAGGTGGATCGCCGCAACCAGCGCTTCCAGCGCATCGGCCAGGATCGAATCGCGACGATGGCCACCGGTCTTCATCTCGCCAGGCCCAAGCACCAGACGCTCGCCGAGGGCCAGCTCCCGCGCAATCACCGGCCAGCGCCGATTCGCGCACCAGTTCGGCGCGCGCGCGCGTCAGCGCACCTTCGTCGGCACGTGGCCAGGCCAGGTACAGAGACCTCGGCGACGATCAGGTTGACCAGCGCGTCGCCGAGGAACTCCAGCCGTTCGTTGTGCGGACTTCCGGCGCTGCGGTGGGTGAGCGCCTGTTGCAGCAGGCCGGCGTCATGGAACCCATGACCGGCAAAGCTGCCCCTGCGTCAGATTAATTGGACGCCGGCGCCACGCACCACTGCCTGCTCCGCGTGGAACTTGCCCACGATGTCGAGGTTGGCGATCAATTCCTCACGGCGCTCGTAATCCACCGTCATCATGTAGCCGGTATCGGTGGATTCGATCTTGAGTGAATTCATTTTCAGGACGGTGTTCGCATAGCTCATGTCGAGACGACGCTTGAACATCATCCGGACCTTGTCCTTGGAGGCAGCGCCCATTTCCGGATCCTTGGCGATGCCGGCCATCGCCTGCTTGACCGAGTAGAACTCCGTGTACATCGGAATGATCTTCATGCCGCAGTAAATGAAGAGAATGATCAACGCGAGGCTGATCAGGAAGCCGATCATGGTGATGCCACTTTGCTTGCGATTCATTGCTGCTCCCCTTGATCCCGGCACATGCCGGGTTAATGGACGGATTAATGGATACGGGTACCGATCCTCGAGACATCCACCACGTGGTCGGCGCTACGGTCGAAGTTCATCCAGACCAGGAACGCCTTGCCGCGCAGGTTTTCTTCCGGCAGGAAATGCGTTGGCCAGAAACGGCCATCCTCGCTGTTGTCGCGATTGTCACCCATCACGAAATAATGCCCTGCCGGCACCGTCCAGTCACCTTCCCCGCTGACATTCTCCCACTCCAGCACGAAATGCGGGCGACCCGGCAAGCCTTCGGTGAATCTTGGTGGAACCGGTTTCCCTGTTTCCTTCACCGCTGCCAAGGTACACGCCCTCGCTCCGGTACGGCAGGACCTTGCCGTTGATCGTGACCTTGTTGTCGTGGTAGCCGATCCTGTCGCCCGGCAATCCGATCACCCGCTTGATCCAGTCTTCCTTTGGGTGGTGCGGCGGATGGAACACCACCACGTCGCCACGCTTGGGGGCGCCGATGTCGATGAATTTCTTGTTGGTGATCGGCCAGCGCAGGCCGAAGGCAAACTTGTTGACCAGGATGAAGTCGCCGGTCAGCAAGGTCGGCATCATCGAACTGGACGGGATCCGGAACGGTTCGGCAACGAAGCTGCGCAAGCCAAGCACCAGCGCCAAGATCGGGAAGAACGCCTTGGCGTAATCCACCACGATCGGGTTCCTTGGGCTCTTCCAGCACCCCGGCGGCGGCCTTGCGGCGCTTGGCCAGCAGGAACTTGTCGAGCAGCCAGATCAGGCCGGTCAACGCGGTCAACGCCACCAGGATCGTTTCAAACCACACCATCATGCCGTGCTCTCCGTCGGTGCCTGACCGCTCATTTGTTGTCCATCTGCAACACGGCCAGGAAGGCTTCCTGCGGGATTTCCACCCGGCCGACCTGCTTCATCCGCTTCTTGCCTTCCTTCTGCTTCTCGATCAGCTTCTTCTTGCGGGTGGCGTCACCACCGTAGCACTTGGCCAGCACGTTCTTGCGCATCGCCTTGACCGTGGTGCGGGCGATCACCTGCGCGCCGACCGCGGCCTGGATCGCCACGTCGAACATCTGCCGCGGGATCAGTTCCTTCATCTTCTCGGTGAGCTCGCGGCCACGGCGGTCTGCATGCGAACGATGCACGATGATGCGACAACGCATCGACCTTGTCGCCATTGATCAACGTATCCACGCGCACGAACGGGCCAGCCTCGAAGCGCAGGAAGTGGTAGTCCAGCGAGGCATAGCCGCGGCTGACCGATTTCAGGCGGTCGAAGAAGTCCAGCACCACTTCGGCCATCGGCAGCTCGTAGCTGACCTGGACCTGGCTGGCCATGTAGGTGATCCCGACCTGCACGCCACGCTTGTCCTCGCACAGCTTGATCACGTTGCCGATGTAGTCCGGCGGGGTCAGGATATTGGCGCGGATGATCGGTTCGCGGATCTCCTGCACCTGGTTGATCGGCGGCAGCTTGGCCGGATTGTCCATCGGCACGATGCTGCCGTCGGTCTTGAGCACCTCGTAGATCACCGTCGGCGCGGTGCTGATCAGGTTCAGGTCGTACTCGCGTTCCAGCCGCTCCTGCACGATCTCCATGTGCAGCATGCCGAGGAAGCCGCAGCGGAAGCCGAAGCCCATCGCTTCGGAACTTTCCGGTTCGAAGCGCAGCGCGGCATCGTTCAGGCGCAGCTTGTCCAGCGCCTCGCGCAGGTCCGGATAGTCCTCGGCATCGACCGGGAACAGGCCGGCGAACACGCGCGGCTGCATTTCCTGGAAGCCGGGTAGCGCCTGCGGCGCAGGATCGGATGCCAGCGTCAGGGTGTCGCCGACCGGCGCGCCGTGCACGTCCTTGATCGAGGCATTGATCCAGCCCACCTCGCCGGCACTCAGCTTGGCCGTGTCCTTGCGCTTGGGCGTGAACACGCCGACCTTGTCGACCAGGTGCGTGCGCCCGGTCGACATCACCAGGATCTTGTCGCCCGGCTTGATCTCGCCCTGCATCACCCGCACCAGCGAAACCACGCCCAGGTAGTTGTCGAACCAGGAATCGATGATCAGCGCCTGCAGCTTGTCGGTGTCGCGCGGCTTCGGCGGCGGGATGCGCTTGACGATCGCTTCCAGCACGTCGACCACGTTGAGGCCGGTCTTGGCGCTGATCGCCACCGCATCCTCGGCATCGATGCCGATCACCGCCTCGATCTCTTCCTTGACCTTGTCGATGTCGGCGGTCGGCAGGTCGATCTTGTTGAGCACCGGCACCACTTCCAGGCCCTGCTCCACCGCGGTGTAGCAGTTGGCGACCGACTGCGCTTCCACGCCCTGGGCGGCATCGACCACCAGCAGCGCGCCCTCGCAGGCCGCCAGCGAGCGGCTGACTTCGTAGCTGAAGTCCACGTGGCCGGGTGTATCGATGAAGTTGAGGTGGTAGGTCACGCCGTCCTTCGCCGTGTACGGCAAGGACACCGACTGCGCCTTGATGGTGATGCCGCGCTCGCGCTCGATCGGATTGCTGTCGAGCACCTGCGCTTCCATCTCGCGATCCTGCAGGCCACCGCACAGCTGGATGATGCGATCGGCCAAGGTCGACTTGCCGTGGTCGATGTGGGCGATGATCGAGAAATTGCGGATGAACCGCATGGGATCGTGCTGCATGGACAGGGGCTGCTTCGGTCGAGTGGGCCGAAGGAACACGGCCGTGGGGGTAAACGGCGGATTATCGCACAGCACTCCCACGGCCTTGTCCTGCGAGCGTGCGCCGATCAGCCCGTCGACGGGGTGACGGTCACGTACTGGGTACCGCCCCCGCGCCGCACCAGCAGCATGACCGCCTGCCCGGCCTTCACGCCGCGCAGCTGCGCATTCAGGGCGCTGGCACTGCCAACATCGTTGCGCCCCACCGCCAGGATCACGTCACCGGGCCGCAGGCCCTGCCTCGCGCGCAGACATGCCTTCGACGCGGGCGATCAACACGCCCTCGCCGGCCTGCAGGCCCAGCTGGCGGCGCTGTGCGTCATCCAGGTCCTCGCCGACGATGCCGAGCGCATTGGCCTGGGCTGCCGCGGCCGGTCCCGGACTGCCGCCGTTGCGATCGTCATTGCCCATGGACGCGCCAGCGGCACGTTCATCCAGCTGGCTCAGCACCGCAGTGACCGTGCGCGGCTTGCCGTCACGGATCACCTCGAGCGTGACCTTGGTGCCGGGTGCCATGCGCGCCGATGATCGGCGGCAGGTCGCTGGAATCATTGATGGACTGGCCATTGACCCGGCTGATCACATCCTGGCGCTGGATGCCGGCCTTCTGCGCGGCGCTGCCCGGCTCGACGCCTGCGACCAATGCCCCGCTCGGCCCCGACAGTCCCAGCGCCTTCGCTGCATCGCGGCTCATCGGCTGGATCTGCACGCCCAGTTGGCCACGGGTCACCTTGCCGGTCGCCTTGAGCTGCTCCACCGCATTCATCGCCACATCGATCGGGATCGCGAAGCTCACGCCCATGTAGCCGCCGGAATTGCTGAAGATCTGCGAATTGATGCCGACCACCTGCCCGCGCGTGTCCAGCAACGGCCCACCGGAATTGCCACGATTGATCGCCACGTCGGTCTGGATGAAGGGCACGTAGCGCTGGTCGGCATAGGGATTGGCGCGGCCAACCGCACTGACGATGCCGGCGGTGACCGAGTGATCCAGCCCAAACGGCGAGCCGATCGCCACCACCCACTGGCCGGACTTCAAGGTCTTGGAATCACCGATGCGCAGCGTCGGCAGGCCAGTGGCCGCGATCTTGAGCAGGGCGACGTCGGACTGCTCGTCGCTGCCGACGACCTTGGCCGTGAATTCGCGGCGATCAGCAAGGCGGATGCGCACGGTGTCGGCGCCATCGACCACGTGATGATTGGTCAGCACGTAGCCGTCGGCGGAAATGATGAAACCGGTACCCTTGCGAGACGCCACGGTGGACGCGCATCCGGCTGGCCTTGCTGCCCCGGCATGCCCCCCGGGCCGAAGAAGCGTCGGAAAAATTCCGGCATCTCGTCTTCACCCGGCAACTGCGGGGCCTGTCCGCGCTGCTGGGCAACGCGTGGCTTGCTGGCAACTTCGGCCTCGATGCTGACGACAGCGGAGCCGACCTCATCGACCAGGCGCGTGAAATCCGGCAAGCCAACCACCAGTTGCGGCGCAGGCGACATCACCTGCGCTGTGGCACTGCGGCGACCGATGACGAATACCAACCCACGCCGCCACCGATGGCCAGCGCGAGCGCAGTGGAAAGGACGACGGGACGAAATGCGGACGTACGCGTGGAAGCAGGCATCGTGGACGAATCCTCGTTTGCTGGGGACCAGGTTGAATCGGGAGCGCGAAATTGGAGCGCGAATATCTGCAGCGTTGCGCACGCGGAGCAGATGCGGCAACGATCAGGACTGCGGCTCGCTGTTGGCGGCGCGACCTGGTTCGTCATTCGCTGGTGTCGCCGTATCGCCCGCAGGCGGATCGACAATCACGGCCGGCGGCAGGTTGCCGATGCCGGTGCGCACCTGGAACGGGTTGTAGGGCGTCGTCGTTGCGGGCGCTGTCGCCGAAGCCCACAGAGAGGCCAGGACTGCCATTGCTGCGGGAGCACCGAACGCGGCCATGGGCGCGTGATGATGTCAGTCTGCGGCAACAATGGTGCGATTTGCTGGCGCTGGTAAGCCCGACCACCACGGGCTGCGACTGCGCTTGTCGACGCCAGCACGCACGGACGGCGCCTGCATTGCGCGCGGCTGGCTGCTCACGGCGGTTGTTGCGCGAGGGTCGGACGACGACGGCGACAGCCGATGCCAGCGCGGCGCTCTGCGATTCGAGGTCCATGCCGACCGGATCCTGCGCGGGTGCCTGAGGCGCTGGCGTGCCGGGTGCGGGCGCCGACGGAATCGCAAGGGTGTTGCTCGCAAGCGATGGCGACATTTCGGCGACAGTCACTGCGGCGGCAGCAGACGGCTTGCCGGCTGATCCCACGACGGCGGGTTGATTCATGAATGCGACCACTGCCAGCGACGCCGCCACTGCCGCACCACCGCCCCAACGCAGCCAGACCGATGGACGCATCGTGTGTGTACCGGTCGCAACTGACGTTCCCTGTCGCTCCGTGAAGTCGCTCTTCATGACGCTGATCTTCATCACGTTCCGCTTCATCACGCAGCGAAGCGGCCACGCGCGACGCAAAATCCGCCGGCAACCGTTGCGCCGGGGCCAGGCCGCGCATCACTTCCGCAGACAGTCGCCATCGTTCCCAGCTTTCCGCCAGTGACGCATCGTGCTGCAGGCGGCGCAGCAGGAAACGGGTCTCGTCCGCGGGCAACGCGCCATCCATCAACGCGGACAGCTGTTCGCGGCTGCTCAGTTGGGTCAGGTTGGTGGCATCCATGGCCATCTCTCCATTAATACCTGCGGTCTTCATGCGTGTGCTCGATTGCGGATGTTGTCGTTTTCCAACAGTGGCTTCATGCGTTCATCGATGGCCTCGCGGGCCCTGAAGATGCGCGAACGCACGGTGCCGATCGGGCAGTCCATGCGTTCGGCGATCTCTTCGTAACTCATGCCTTCCACTTCGCGGAAGGTGATCGCCTCGCGCAATTCCTGCGGCAATGCTTCGACCGCGCGCAGCACGGTTTGTTCCAGTTGCTGGCGCATCAGTTCGCGCTCTGGCGTGTCGTTGTCACGCAGGCGCAAGCCGGACTCGAACTGCTCGGCATCCTCGATCTCGATGTCGTCGGTCGGTGGCCGCCGGTTGCCGGCAACAAGATGGTTCTTGGCAGTATTCACCGCGATCCGGTGCAGCCACGTCGAGAACTGCGCATCGCCGCGAAAACCGCCAATCGCCTTGTAGGCGCGGACGAACGTGTCCTGGGCGACGTCCTGCACTTCGCTCCAGTCGTGGATATAGCGCGAAATCAGCGCAGCCGTCCGGTGCTGGTACTTGCGCACCAGCAGGTCGAAGGCGGCACTGTCGCCACGTTGCACGCGGGCAACCAGGTCCTGGTCAAGTGCTTGCGACACGTCATCCTCTGCCATTTCGCGCCGATGCCTCGAAGGTGGGCCCGGTGCTTCCGGACGTTGTGACAATGGTGCGCCACGAAAGTTCCACGGCACCCGACTTGAGTGAAGGCGATTAGACAAGCATTCAAGTGCCGGCCGGGCTACGATAGCCACAACTTTTGTCCGGATCGCAAGCGCATGGCCGACTCCTTTGCAAACAGTTTCGACGGGCTCCGCTTCCAGCATTGGCAAGTGGAAGCCGCGCGAGGATGGCATCCTGGTGCTCGGCCTGGACCGCGCCGGCGAATCGGTCAATGCACTGGCGCAAGACGTGCTGCTGGAGCTGGATGCAATCCTGGAACGCATCACCCTGGATCCGCCCAAGGGCGTGGTGATCCGCTCGCTGAAACCCAGCGGCTTCATCGCCGGCGCCGACATCCGCGAGTTCCGCGAGTTCGACGCACGCGGCACCACCGACGACGCGATCCGCCGCGGCCAGCAAGTGTTCCAGCGGCTGTCCCAACTGCGCTGCCCCACGGTCGCGGCGATCCATGGTTTCTGCATGGGTGGCGGCACCGAGCTGTCGCTGGCCTGCCGCTATCGGGTGGCCTCGAAGGATCCCTCGACCCGCATCGGCCTGCCGGAAGTGAAGCTGGGCATCTATCCGGGCTGGGGAGGCAGTGTTCGCCTGCCACGACTGGTCGGCGCACCGGCCGCGTTCGACATGATGCTGACCGGCCGCAGCCTGTCGGCCAGCGCCGCGCGCGCGATTGGCCTGGTCGACAAGGTCGTCGAGCCGGCGGTGCTGGTCGATGCCGCCATCGAACTGGTCAAGCGCGGCAGCCAGCAGCCCCTTCAAGCAACGCATGACCGCGTGGGCCACCAATACCTGGCCGGCGCGGCAAATCCTCGCCCCGATGCTGGTCAAGCAGGTCGCGCGCAAGGCACGCAAGGCCCATTACCCGGCGCCGTACAGCCTGATCGAAACCTGGCGCCGCAGCGGTGGTGGCATCCAGTCGCAGCTGTCCGCCGAGCGCCGCTCGGTGGTGAAACTGTCGGCCACGCCGACCGCACGCAACCTGATCCGGGTGTTCTTCCTGCAGGAACGACTGAAGGGCATCGGCGGCAAGTACACGGGCCCGGCCATCCAGAACGTGCACGTGATCGGCGCCGGCGTGATGGGCGGCGACATCGCCGCATGGGCAGCCTACAAGGGCTTCGAGGTCACCCTGCAGGATCGCGAGCAGCGCTTCATCGATGCCGCGCTCACCCGCGCGCAGGCGTTGTTCACCAAGAAAGTGAAGGACGACGCCAAGCGCCCGGCGGTCGCGGCGCGACTCAAATCCGACCTGGCCGGCGACGGCATCGCCAAGCCGACCTGGTGATCGAGGCGATCATCGAACAGGCGCAAGCCAAGCGCGACCTGTATGCCGGCGTCGAACCACGGATGAAGGCCGATGCGCTGCTGACCACCAATACCTCGTCGATCCCGCTGACCGAACTTGAGTGGCCACATCAGCCGGCCCGCGCAGTTCGCCGGCCTGCACTACTTCAACCCGGTCGCGCTGATGCCGCTGGTGGAAATCATCCACCACGACGGCATGGCCGCCGAGACCCAGCAGCGCCTGGCCGCGTTCTGCAAGAAGCTGGACAAGCTTCCGGTGCCGGTCGCCGGCACGCCGGGCTTCCTGGTCAACCGCGTGCTGTTCCCGTACATGCTCGAAGCGATGACCGCGTTTGCCGAGGGCATCCCGGGGCCGGCGATCGACAAGGCCGCGGTGGCATTCGGCATGCCGATGGGGCCGATCGAACTGGTCGATACCGTGGGCCTGGACGTGGCCTCCGGCGTAGGCGGCGAACTTGCACCGTTCCTCGGCCTGCCGATCCCGGCTGCGCTGCAGAGCCCGCCGGAACCGGGCAAGCGCGGCAAGAAGGATGGCCAGGGCATCTACCGCTGGGAAAACGGCAAGCCGCAGAAGCCCGAGATGCCCGCCGACTACAAAGCGCCGGCTGATCTGGAAGATCGCCTGATCCTGCCGCTGCTCAACGAAGCAGTGGCCTGCCTGCACGATGGGGTGGTCGCCGATGCCGAACTGCTCGATGCCGGGGTGATCTTCGGCACCGGGTTCGCCCCGTTCCGCGGCGGCCCGATCCAGTACATCCGCGAGACCGGTGCCGAGGTGCTGCTTGCACGGCTGAAAGCGCTGCAGGCCGCGCATGGTGATCGCTTCGCGCCGCGTCCAGGGCTGGGATTCACCGGCCTTGCGGGCTGATGCGGAGATGGTGGGCTGAGCGACCCGGAACAGGAATCGGGGTCAGAGTCGAGTTCTCGCGAAATGGTGCGAAATTGTCTCTGACACCATTTTTCTAAGCAATACGACTACATCGTCTGCGTCGGCTGGTCCGCGTTGAGAGTGCCGGCCAGTACGGTCTCGATCTTGCCGCGCACCTGCTCGCCTTCGGCAGTGTCGGCGAACTGCACGCCGATGCCGGCGACGCGGTTGCCCTGTGCGCCAGGTGGCGTCACCCAGCACACCCGTCCCGCCACCGGCAGGCGTTCGGAGGAATCCGGCAACGTCAGCAACAGGAAGACTTCATCGCCGATGAAATAGCGGCGCGCCGTCGGCACGAAGATGCCGCCTTGCTTGATGTAGGGCATGTAGGCGTTGTAGAGCTGCCCTTGTCCTTCACCACCAGCGACAGGATGCCCTGTCGTGCGCCACCCGTGCCTGTCCGCTCATGCTGTCCCCTTTCGTCTGTCCATCATTCAATCCTGCCATCCCTGGCGCACTCGCTGCCCTTGGATGGTACTGCCCAGCCATCCATGGCTGGGTATTCGCTACCACGGCCGATCCCGACAGAGCCTCGACTAAGCTGATCGCTTACCCACCCAGCAAAGTTTCCGCCACCGCCAAGTCCGCGCGCACCGTGGTGCGCAGCAGGTTGCGCGTGCGATTGGCGGCATCGAAACGCGCAGCCAGCGTGCGGGTTCGGGCTGGATCGGTCAAGCCCGTCGCATCGTGCAGGGCCAGCTCGGCCAGATGGCGCAGCCGTTCGTCCGCGCGGCCATCGGCCACCCAGCGCTGGGCCAGTTCAACCGGTGCCGCCTGCCCGCGCTGCAAAGCCTCGGCATCCTGGCGGACGCTGCGCCGCAACGCCATGCCATCGCTGGTGATCCAGGCATCGGCCAGCCCGGGATGCCCGCGCGCCGCGTCCAGTGCCTCGCTGGCGATAGTGCTCGAATGCCCGCGTGCAGCCAGCCAGTCCAGCGCTTCCGCGCGTGGCGGCAGGCGCAGCTCCAGCCGCTGGCAGCGGCTGCGGATGGTCGCCGGCAGGCGCGCCGGATTGCTCGACAGCAGCCACAGGTAACGGCCCGGCTGCGGTTCTTCCAGCGTCTTGAGCAGTGCGTTGAATGCGTTGTAGTTGATCGCGTCGGCAGGATCGACGATCGCCACCACGGTGTCTCGCCCATGCGCGGCGTCAGCGACGAGCTTTTCCGACAGCGAGCGCACCTGTTCGATCACCAGTTCGGCGCGCGGCTTGCCGGTTTTCTGGTTGACCTCGTAGCCGATGAACATCAGGTCCGGATGCGCGCTATGTCCCCATGGCTGCGAAGGCGTGCCATCCGGGCGGGTTTCCAGCGGGTCGTATTGCGAACGCGACGCGAACAACGTGCAACTGCGGCAGCTGCCACAGGCCTCGCCATCCGCCAGCGGCGACAGGCACAGCACGCGCCGGGCAAGATGCTCGGCCAGCACGCGCTTGCCGATGCTATCCGGCCCGACGACCAGGGTCGCATGGCCCATCTGTCCACCGGCCAGCGCCGCGGCAGCATGCTGGTAGGCGCGTTGCTGCCAGGGACTCAGTGCAGGCAACAGGCTCACGACATGCCCTCGCGGTACTGCCTGAGTGCAGCGACTGCCGTGTCCGCCACCACGCTCGGCGCCGGGCTGGCATCGATCACCTGGAACCGCGCGGATACTGCGCCGCACGCGCCAGGAACCCGCCGCGCACGCGCTCGAAGAACTCGTCGCGCTCGCGTTCGATGCGGTCCGGCAACAGGTCGCGGCCACGGGTGCGCTCACGACCATGGGCGATGCCAAGGTCCAGCAACAACGTCAGGCCGGGCTCGATGCCGACCACGCGCCGTTCGAGTTCATCGATGAACGCGCCATCCAGGCCGCGACCCGCGCCCTGGTAGGCGTGGCTGGAATCGGTGAAACGATCGCTGATCACCCAGGCCCCGCGTCGCAATGCCGGCAGGATGCGTTCGGCCACGTGCTGCGCGCGCGAGGCGAACATCAGCAGCAATTCGGTTTCCGGTGACGCGGCCTCGTGCGAGGGATCCAGCAGCAATTCGCGGATGCGCTCGGCCAATGGCGTGCCACCGGGTTCGCGCGTGCTCACCACTTCGCAGCCATCGGCGAGCAACGCATCGCGCAGTGCCGCAAGCACGGTGCTCTTGCCGCCGCCCTCGCCGCCTTCCAGGGTGATCAATCGCGGCTCGATGGCCAGGCCAGATGACGTCACTTCGGTCCCGCCTGCTGCTGCGCGCGATAGCGCTGCAGGTAGTCGCGCACCGCGCCCTGGTGCTCGGCCAGCGAACGGGTGAATACATGGCGGCCGCTGCCATCGCCCACGGCAACGAAGTACAACGCATCGCCATCCGCCGGATGGGTGGCGGCGCGCAGCGCAGCCACGCCCGGCATCGCGATGGGCGTCGGCGGCAGCCCGTCGCGGGTATAGGTGTTGTAGGGCGTGTCGGTGGTCAGGTCGCTGCGCCGGATATTCCCGGCATACGCGCTGCCCATGCCGTAGATCACGGTCGGGTCGGTCTGCAGGCGCATGCCGACCTTCATCCTGCGCACGAATACCCCGGCGATCGCAGGACGCTCTTCTGCAATCCCGGTTTCCTTCTCGATGATCGAGGCCAGCGTCAACACTTCGTACTTCGAGTTCAGCGGCAAGTCCTCGACACGCGACAGCCACGCCGCATCCAGTGCCTTGTCCATCGCGTCATAGGCACGTCGCAACACGTCGAGGTCACTGTCGCCGCGCACCCAGGCATAGGTTTCCGGCAGGAAACGGCCTTCAGGATGCTGGCCGGCATGGTCGAGCGCACGCATCAGGGCGGCATCGTCCATATCCTTCGATGCATGTTCGAGCAACCCGACCTTGGCCAGTGCCGCACGCACGTCACGAATATTCCAGCCCTCGACAAGGGTGAACTTGCGCCGCACCACCTTGCCGTCGCGCATCGCCAGCAGCAGCTGCTCGGGGTCGATGCCGGGATCCAGCGCGTATTCACCGACCTGCAACTTGCCGGCCGCGCCCAGCTTGCGGGCCAGCAGTTTCCACTGCAGTGGCTCGCCCGTGCGCACGCCCTCGGCCTGCAGCTTGCGCAGCACCGAATCCAGCGAATCGCCACGCACCACCAGCAGGCTGTCGCCGGTCTCGATGCCGGCCAGCGGCGCCTTTGCGAAGCCCTGATAGCGCTGCCAGGTCCAGATACCCGCCACGATCGCGACGACCAACAGCAACCAAAGCATGCGTTTCAACGCGCCACCAGAGGCTTGGGATGAACGACGAGCTCACGCAACCTCCTTGTGTTGCTGGAACATGGGGAAAGCCGCGGCCAATTGCACCTGCAACGCCGCGACGGCAGGATGCTGGCGATACTCCACCGCACCCAGCGACGACACCGGCAGGATACCGCGCACCGCATTGCACAGGGCCAGCGCATCGGCGGTTTCCACCGCCTTCGTGGTGATGTTGTCGACCTCGACCAGGCCCTGTCCAATCAGCCAGCCACGGCACACGCCGGCAACGCCGCAGGCCTCGACCGGCGGCGTGATCCAGCGATCTTCAAGCAGGACCAGCAGGTTCGCGGCGGTCGCGCAGACTACGTCACCGGCCGTGCTTTGCATCAGGCCTTCGTCGCAGCCAGCCTGTTCGCATTCGACACGGGCCAATACCTGCTCCAGCCGATTGCAATGCTTGATGCCGGCCAGCGCCGGCTGCACGGCCAGGCGGGTATCGCACCACTGCAGGCGCAGGCCATTCAATGAAGTCGATGTCGATGGCAACGGATGCAGGGCCAGCATCCACGTCGGCACCGGATCTGCTGGCGGCGCATAGCCACGCCCACCACTGCCACGGCTGACCAGCAGCTTCAACACGCCCGCATCGATGCCTGCGATGGTCTCGCGGATATGCGCTTCGATGACATCGATCCGTGGCAATGCCAGGCCTAGTCGTGCTGCGCCATCCAGCAAGCGCGCGCAATGCCGTGGCCACAGCGGCACTGTGCCCGCATGCACGCGCATGGTCTCGAACACGCCATCGCCATACGCCAAACCACGATCATCCGCTGGCACTGCATCGACGGCTGTTTCACCGATGAAGATGCGCGCGCTCATCCCGCCACCCCGAGCGCGCGCAACATGCCGCGTGCCTTGGCGCGGGTTTCGTCGAGTTCATGCTGCGGATCGGAATCGATCACGATGCCGCCGCCGGTGCGGAAGCGCAACACGCTTGCTTCAATTTCGGCGCTGCGGATCAGGATATTCAGGTCCATGTCGCCATCGCGATTGAGCCAGCCCATTGCGCCGGTGTAGGCGCCACGGCCATGGTCTTCAAGCTCCGCGATGATCTGCATGCAACGGATCTTCGGGCAGCCGGTAATGGTGCCGCCCGGAAACACGGCTGCAATGACCGCACCGGGCGACGCATCGACTTTCAGTTCTCCGCGTACGTTGCTGACGATGTGGTGGACGTGGGGATAACTTTCGACCGTCATCAGTTCATCGACCACGACGCTGCCCGGCGTGCAGACGCGGCCAAGATCGTTGCGTTCCAGATCGATCAGCATCACGTGCTCGGCGCGCTCCTTGGGATGGCCCACCAATTCGCTGATCCGCGCGGCATCGTCATCGCCATCGACACGCGGACGCGTGCCGGCGATCGGCCGGGTCTCGACCTCGCGCCCGTGCACCGATACCAACCGCTCGGGCGACGCGCTGACCACGCTCCAGCCCGATCCGTCAGACGCCCGGCCATCGAACACCCCTGCGAACGGTGCCGGATTGTGGTCACGCAGGCGTTGGAACAGCGCGGCCGGCTGTAGCGCCGCATCGAAATGCGACCTGCCAGCCACGCGACAGGTTGACCTGGAAGACATCCCCAGCGGCGAGGTAATCCAGGATCCGTGCCACGCCAGTGGTGAAGCGCTCCGGCGGTTCTTCAAGCACCTCGATCGGCGCCTGCCACACGGACAACGGCGACAGGTCGTGGATTGCTGCAATGTCAGCTTCGATGCGGTCCAGCCAACCGGCATGGTCTGCTTCGGCAATCGCGATGCATTCACCGCTTACCCTGTCGCGCAGTACGGCCGCAGTACAACGCAATGCGCACGCGACTGGCAGGCCGCCTTCGGCAGCAGGCAGGCGCAAGACCAGTTCCATCTGCGCGGCAGTTTCATAGCCGAGGAACAGCGCCCATCCGCCGCGGAACGGCAAGTCCGTTCGTGATGAGCTTGTCGAACCATGAACGGCCGCAGCCGTGCACAAATCTCTCCAATGCGCATCCAGGGCATCCAGAAAGGTACCGGCATGTACATGGCCATCGTGATCGCGGACCACACCGTCACGCTGCAGCTCCAGACGTTCGCCGGCATGCGCCAGCAGCATGTCCCAACGCCCGTGCGCCCCGCTGGCGGTGGATTCGAACAACACCGGATAGCGGCCTGGCACCAGCCGGTGCAAAGCCAGCAGATCGATGTCAGTGTGCAGCGCGCGGGTCTGAATCATGTCTCGCTCGTCACTCCAACAAACACCGGGCCCGATCGCCTCATGTTCGTCATCCCGGCGAACGCCGGGATCCAGCTTTTCTGTGCATGAAATGCCGCCCGGCAACCCTCAAGAACTGGATCCCGGCGTTCGCCGGGATGACGGCGTTCATCAAATGCGCCGGAACACCAGCGTGCCGTTGGTGCCGCCGAAGCCGAACCCGTTGGACACGACCACATCGACCCTGGCCTCGCGCGCGGTGTTCGGCACGTAGTCCAGGTCGCAGCCCTCACCCGGGTTTTCCAGATTGATGGTCGGCGGGATGATGCCGGTTTGAAGTGCCTTGACCGAGAAGATCGCTTCGACGCCGCCCGCTGCACCAAGCAAATGACCGGTCATCGACTTGGTCGAACTGATCATGGTCTTGTACGCGTGATCGCCCAGCGCGCGCTTGATCGCCAGCGTCTCGGCGAGGTCGCCAAGCGGGGTCGAAGTGCCGTGTGCGTTGAGGTAGCCGACATCGCTGGCATTCACGCCGGCATCCTTGAACGCAGCGGTCATGCAGCGCGCCGGACCCTCGCCGCTCTCGCTCGGCGCGGTCATGTGGAACGCATCGGCAGACGCACCGAAGCCGGCCAGCTCGCAGTAAATGTGCGCGCCACGAGCTTTCGCATGTTCGTACTCCTCAAGCACCAGTACGCCGGCGCCGTCGCCCAGCACGAAGCCGTCGCGATCGACGTCCCATGGCCGCGAGGCCGCGTGCGGATCGTCGTTGCGCGTGCTCATCGCCTTCATCGCGCAGAAGCCACCCATCGAGGTCGGCGAGCTGCCGCGTTCGGCACCACCGGCGACCATCACGTCGGCATCGCCATACTGGATCAGACGCATCGCCATGCCGATGCTGTGGTTGGCCGTTGCGCAGGCGGACACGGCGGAAAAATTCGGGCCCTTGATGCCGGTCAGCAAGCTGACCTGGCCGGGCAACATGTTGATGATCGTGCTGGGCACGTAGAACGGCGAGATCTTGCGCACCCCACCCAGGTGCAATTTCACGGCCGTTTCCTCGATGCCGAGGATGCCGCCGATCCCGGAGCCCAGGATCGTGCCGATGCGCTCGGCATTGGCCTCGGTCACTTCCAGGCCAGCATCGGCCATCGACATGATCGAGGCCGCCACGCCGTAGTGGATGAAGGGATCCATCTTCTTTGCATCTTTCGGCGGCACCCATTGGGTGACATCGAAGTCGCGGATCTCGCCGGCGATCCGGGTCGGATAGGTCGAGGCATCGAAACTGGTCACCGGACCGATCCCCGAACGACCATTGACGATCCCGTCCCAGCTGCTGGCAAGGTCGTTGCCGAGCGGCGAAACCATGCCCATTCCAGTGACCACGACGCGTCGTTTCGACATGACGGCTCCTCGATTGATCCTGTTGCGCTAAAAACATGCGCGACTGACTCGTCCAGCCCCGCAAACGCACGGGGCCGCATCAGCGGCCCCGGCGCGATACCCTCGATCAGAGCCTCAGGCCTTGACGTGGGCCTTCACGTAATCGATCGCCTGCTGCACGGAGGTGATCTTCTCGGCATCTTCGTCCGGGATCTCGCACTCGAATTCTTCTTCGAGCGCCATCACCAGCTCGACGGTATCCAGCGAGTCCGCGCCGAGGTCGTCGACGAACGACGCACTGGTGGTGACGTCTTCTTCCTTGACGCCAAGTTGCTCGACAACGATTTTCTTGACGCGCTCTTCGATGGTGCTCATGTTGGGGTGCTCCTCCCGGGAGTCGGTTGTTTCAGGTGGGTAGTGTACGGGAAAGCCGGCCGGCGCAAGCCCCGGCCCGCTCCCTCGACGGGTTTGTTGACGGAAAGCTTTACGACATCCTCACGGCATGTACATGCCGCCATTGACGTGCAGGGTTTCGCCGGTGATATAGGCCGCGGACGGGCCGACCAGGAATGCGACCGCCCTGGCGATGTCCGCCGGCTCACCCAGGCGACCGAGCGCGATCTGCGCCAGCATCGCATCGCGCGCCTGCTCAGGCAGGTCCGCGGTCATGTCGGTGGCAATGAAGCCGGGCGCCACCACATTCACGGTGATGCCGCGAGAACCGATCTCCTTCGCCAGCGATTTGCTGAACGCAATGATCCCGGCCTTGGCCGCGGCGTAATTGGACTGCCCGGCATTGCCGGTCACCCCGATCACCGAAGCGATGTTGACGATGCGTCCCTTGCGCGCCTTCATCATGCCGCGCAGCACCGCCTTCGAGCTGCGGAACACACTGGTCAGGTTGGTGTCCAGGATCGCCTGCCAGTCTTCGTCCTTCATCCGCAACAACAGGTTGTCGCGGGTGATGCCGGCATTGTTGACCAGGATCGAAATGCCTCCGAATTCGCTGGACACGGCATCGATCAGTGCCTCGATCGCGCCCGCCTCATTGACCTGCAGCCGGCGACCATGTCCGCCTGATGCGGCAAGTCGCTCGCCAATCGCCAGTGCACCTGCATCCGACGTCGCGGTACCAATCACTGTCGCGCCACGTGCCGCCAGTTCATCGGCGATCGCCGCACCAATCCCGCGCGATGCGCCGGTGACCAGTGCAACCTCGCCTTTCAAGGATTGCGTCCTTCAAGTCCTGCTCGCTCATGCCTTCCATTCCCCGATTGCCGCTTCAAAGTCGCCCACGCTTCCCAGTGCGCGCGCTTCAAGTGATTTGTCGATGCGCTTGGCCAAGCCGGCCAGCACCTTGCCCGGCCCGCATTCGCCGATCCGGGTAATGCCCCGCGCGGCCAATGCCTGCACGCAGCCGGTCCACTGCACCGGCAGGTACAGCTGGCGCACCAGGGCCTCGCGAATCGCATCGATGCTGTCATGCACCTGCGCGTCGACGTTTTGCACCACCGGCAGCATCGGCAATGCTCCAGTGCATGCCAGCCATGGTCTCGGCCAGGCGGTTGGCGGCATCGCGCATCAGCGGTGTATGCGAGGGCACGCTGACCGCCAGTTTCACCGTCTTGCGCACGCCGCGCTCGGCCAGCATGGCAAGCGCCGCGTCCACCGCGCCGGCATGACCGCCGATCACGATCTGCCCCGGCGAGTTGTAATTGGCCGGCACCACGACTTCGCTTCGCTGCCGGACACCGCCGCGCAGACGTCCTGCACCAGTGCGTCCTCGGCGCCGAGCACGGCGGCCATCGCACCCGTGCCGGCAGGCGCGGCAGCCTGCATCAGCTGGCCACGGATACGAACCAGGTGCGCGGCATCGTGCAGGGAAATCGCCCTGCGCTGCGACCAGTGCGCTGTATTCGCCAAGACTATGCCCAGCCAGAACCGACGGCTGCGTGCCGCCCTGTTGCTGCCACAGGCGCCACACCGCCACGCCCGCCGCCAGCAGCGCTGGCTGGGTGTATTCGGTGCGATTGAGCTGTTCTTCCGGGCCAGCCTGCGACAACGCCCACAGGTCGATGCCGGCGCCCTCGGAGGCTTCCTCGAAGGTGGCGCGCACGCCGGGTGCAGCTCCGACAGTTCGGCGAGCATGCCGACCGACTGCGAGCCCTGGCCCGGGAACACGAACGCAAGCGATGGCGAAGTATTGGAATCAGTCACGCGCGGGATTGGCCTCTGTGGCCCGTATTGCGGATGCGCATGATACGAGCAATTGCTCTAACGCGTCTGTACCCACGTGTTTTGCGGGTACCGCGCGTGCAAGCGTGCAATGCGCCAAAAGGCGCATGAATCAATAGCGCAGCAGCGCCGAGCCCCAGGTGAAACCACCGCCGAAAGCTTCCAGCAGCACCAGCTGGCCACGCTGCATCGCGCCGGAACGCACCGCTTCGTCCAGTGCCAGCGGCACCGAACCGGAGGACGTATTGCCATGCCGTCGACGGTCACGATGACCCGGTCCATCGGCATCGCCAGGCGCTTGGCAGTCGCTTCGATGATGCGCAGGTTGGCCTGGTGCGGCACCAGCCAATCGAGGTCCTCGCGTGCAAGTCCATTGGCCGACAGCGCCTCGTCGACCACGCTGTCGAGCGCCCTGACTGCGTGCTTGAACACTTCGTTGCCGGTCATCATCACGCGCACGCCGGCATTGTGTTCCTCGGGCTTGAAGCCGGCGGACACCCCGACCGGATTCCACAACAGCTCCTTCTTGCTGCCATCGGCATGCATGTGGGTGCTGAGGATGCCGGTTTCGGTATCGGCCTTGAGCACCACCGCGCCAGCACCGTCGCCGAACAGCACGCAGGTGCCGCGGTCGGTCCAGTCGAGCATCCGGGTCAGGGTCTCGGCACCCACCACCAGCGCGGTCTTCGCGGCGCCGGACTGGATGAACTTGTCGGCGATGGTCAGTGCATAGATGAAGCCCGAGCACGCGGCATTGACGTCGAACGCCGGACAGCCGGCAATGCCCAGCTTGTGCTGCAGGATGCAGGCGGTGGACGGGAAGATCAGGTCGGGCGTAGTGGTGCCGACGATGATCAGGTCGATCTCGGACGCGTCCACGCCGGCCGCTTCCAGCGCGCGACGCGATGCCTGCAGCGCGAGGTCGCTGGTGAGTTCACCCTCGGCCGCGACGTGGCGTTCACGAATGCCGGTGCGCGCGGTGATCCACTCGTCGCTGGTATCCACGAATGCGGCCAGGTCGCTATTGGTCAACACCTTTTCCGGAAGGTAACTACCGGTGCCGGCAATCCGGGAAAACAGGCGCGGCGACGTGGACGACTGGCTCATGCGGGAAGCTCCTTGCAGGGCCTGCCACCATAGCGCGGCGGGCCGGCATTACACGAAACGCAGAAACGCCAACGGCCGCACCATGGGCGCGGCCGGGCATGAAAGCTCACACGACCTTGCGGCCGCGGATCACTCTTCGTCGACGACCTTGACCTTCGGCGCGATGACCTGCTTGCCGCGATAGTAACCATCGGCAGTCACGTGGTGGCGCACATGGATCTCGCCGCTGGTCGGGTCGGTGGCCAACTGCTTGGCAGACAGGGCGTCATGGGCGCGGCGCATGCCACGGCGGGACGGGGAAACGCGGGACTTCTGGACAGCCATCGTGCAACTCCAAACTGTGAAAACGGGACCACAACAGTGCGGCCAGGCCGCGATGATTTGTCAGTCGAACCAGGAACTCAGATCCGTACCGACGGCTTTCAATCCTTTTTCAGGCCCACCAACGCCGCGAACGGATTGGCTGAAGCCGTTTCCTCGATGGTGGGCGCGAAATCGCGCTCGACCACCTCGGCATCCGGCGCCACCGCAACCACCGGCAACGCCAATATCAACTCGTCCTCCACCAGCTCCGCCGGTCGCAGCATCGCGTCGGCATCGACCAGCAGTGCCTCGTACTCCTCCGGCAGGGCCGCTTCATCGGCCTCGTCGCGGATCAACCCGAGCCGCTGCGAAATCCGTATCGGCAGCAGGAATCGCTCCAGGCTGCTCTGGCACTCCAGCGGTAGCTCGGCATCGATCGCGAGTTCGACAAACGGAACCCGCAACGCATCGATGCCGAATTCAAGCCGGAACCGAACCTCGCCTTCGGTGTCATAGAGGCTGCTGCGCAGCCGGGTCATTGCCGCAAGCGGAATCCGACCTTCGAATTCGCGCCGCGCCGCAACCATCCGCCAAGCATCCAGCACATCGGGCACGGTGTGGGACATAAGCCGGAGAATGTTACTGGACTTGCTTTTGCCCGTCAAACCGAAGAGGCTCCAGAGCCCCCAAGTGCCTGCGGTGCGGTGCCCGCTGCACGGGTCATCATGTTTGCCGCTTCGTCCAGGCTGTCGCAGACTGGGGGCATGAATGCCGTCCTGTCACTAATCCTGGCCGCACTTGCCGTGGGCGCCCTGTTCCTGCTCTGGCGCCTGCTCGCGCCCGCCAGCCGCCGCCAGCGTGCGATCCGTGAACTGCTGGATGCCGCCGATGCCCTGGAAACCCGGTTGCGCGCCGCGCGGGAGGAAATCGAGGCGATTGCCGGCGACCAGCAAAACCCGGTGCGCGGCGCAATGCAGGAAATCCTGCGCCAGCGCCTGTGGCTGCAGGAACATGCCAATGACGCCAGCGTGGAACACCTGCAGTCCGTGCGCGAATCCCTGGAAGCGGGCAAGCGCCAAGCTGGAAGGCCAGTTGCAGCGCGTCAATCAGGCCCGGCTGAGTGGTACCTGACCGATGCCGCGGCTGATCCTGGCATCCACGTCGGTCTATCGGCGCGCGCTGCTCCAACGCCTGCGGTTGCCGTTCGACGTGACCCGTCCCGAGGTCGACGAGACGCCCCGCCAACGCGAACCCCCACGCGATCTGGCGGTACGTCTGGCGCGGGCCAAGGCCTGCGCGGTGGCAGCGTTGCACCTTGATGATGCCTGGGCACTGGGTTCCGACCAGGTCGCCGAACTTGATGGCCAGCCACTCGGCAAACCCGGCAGCCGCGACGCGGCGATCGCCCAGCTGGAGGCGATGCACGGTCATTGCGTGCGTTTCCATACCGCGCTGTGCCTGGCCCATCGCGATGGCCGCAGCTTCGCGGAGCTGGACCTCACCGAAGTCCACTTCCGCACACTGGGCGATGCAGAGATCGAACGTTACGTCGATGCCGAACAACCCTTCGACTGCGCCGGCAGCTTCAAGTCGGAGGGCCTCGGCATCACCCTGTTCGATCGCATAGACAACCAGGATCCGACCGCACTGGTCGGCCTTCCGCTGATCGCGACCTGCCGCTTGTTGCGGCAGGCGGGGTTTGCCCTGCCCTGACCGCGCACGCGCCAGCCGTCATTGAACGGTGATGCGGTGCTCGGGCCAGTCTTCCACGCCGCCATCCGCTCCATGCAGGCGCAGGCCCAGCCAATGCGCGCCAGGTGAGACGCCGCTGAGGCGTGCGCGGAATCCCGTGCGTGGTTGGTTGGGATCGCTGCTGATTTTCCAGAAGCCGGCTACATCAGGCCTGGATTCGCCGTAATTCGCCGATGCGACAACCCGGCCATCAAGCAGGATCTCGACCGATGCGAGGCCCACGCCATCCTTGAACGCCCAGCCAGCAACCTCGAACGATTGCCCCACTGCTGCCGACGTCCCGGGCACATCGAGGAAGGCCAGCGCCGGCGTGGTGCAAGCCTTCGGTGATCCGTGTGCCGGGAGTGCAAACAACAGGAAACGCTGGCGGCCATGGTCGATGTTCAGCACCTGCGGCGACGACAACGGCCCGACCTGTTTGCACAGGTGATGGTAGTAATCAAGCAGATCGGCGAATTCGACATGGTTCGCCGCGATCACCAGTAATACAGGCTTGCCGGCATCGACATCGACAGCGAGCCTGTCTCGCAACAGTCCCCACAGCGCCAATTGCGGCGCGCGCCCATGCCTGGCGTTGAGCGGATGGTTCAGCACCGGGAATGTCGGCATCGTCCAGCGCAAAGCCCAGTTCGGCGCCCAGCTTGAAGTCGCCAGCGACCAGCCGCGTGCCGGTCGGCATGGTCGCCAGCCGGTCACGCACGCTGTCGGCGAGCACATCCCAGCCGGCGAAATTGGTCGGATGGAAATTGCGCGATGCCGTCTGCTCGCGCAACGCGGGGACCGAGGCGATGGCGTAATAACCCAGCACTGCGGCCAGGCCCAGGCCTGCCGTCACCCAGGTGGCGACCCGCCAGCCGCGCGACCAGCGCGCAAGCACCAACGGCACCAGCGGCAACAACGCCAGGTAGCCGGGCAAGGGCCAATGGAAACTCACCCGCTCGCGGTCGGAGAAGAATCCCAGTGCAAGGAAACCAAGCACGATCAGCGACCCGCATAGCGCCAGGTAGCGTGATGCATCGTTGCCACGGGTGCGCAATGCACGCCATGCGGCCACCACCATGGCCACCAGCAGCACCGGCGTGGCGAGCAGCAATTGCATCTGGCCCAGGCGCAGGCCCGCACTGCTGAATTGCCATGGATGCCGGTCAACCAGCTGGAACTGCAGGCCGGCGTCGGCGTGCTGCAGGTTCCACAGCAGCAGCGGCAGCCACGCCAGCGCGCCAATGAACGATCGCCAGCCACGGCCAACGGGCTGCGCAAGGCGCGACGACCCGCCGGCAACGCCAGCATCGCGACGAAGCCCACCGCGATCACCGCGACGAACCGGTAGTGGCACAAGCCACCGATCGCCAGGCCCAGCGGCCAACTCCGCGACAGCAAACGCATCGACCCTGCGCAGCAGCCGCAGGCTCGCATCCAGGCACAGCACGGTCGCCAGCAACAACGGCGCGTCCGGCAATGCCAGCAGGCCCATGCTGCCGGACAAGGGCAGCAGCAGCGACAGGCTGCCCGCCTGCCAGCCAGTGTTCGCATCGAATTCGCGCGCAGCCATGCGGACGACCAGCCACGGAATCACTGCGCCGATCAGCAGGAACGGCAGGCGCAGTGCAAGCGCATTGGTTCCACCGAGGCTGGTCCCGAGCCAGGCCAGCCATGCGCTCAGGCCAGGCAGGTCGGAATACGCCCAGGCCAGATGCCGGCTTTCCTGCCAGTAGAACGCCTCGTCGACGAACACCGGCAACTGCAGCGCCAACGCGAGCTTGATCGCGCAAACGGCCAGCCACAGCCCGACGAACCAGCGTCGCGTGCATCCAATGTCCGGCCTGTCACGTACCAACTTGCAACCCCGCTACACTCGTGGACTCACGGACCGAGGCGCCTCTTGCCCATACACGACATGACAGCATCCCCGGCGATCGACGCGATCCTACCCGAAGCCCTGCGCATCGCACTGCGCGATGCCCAGGCCCAGGTCAACACATTGGTGCTCGGCAAGCCGCAGCAGGTGCGGCTTGCCTTCGTCGCGCTGCTGGCCGATGGCCACCTGCTGATCGAAGACCTGCCGGGACTGGGCAAGACCACGCTCGCGCATGCCATGGCGGCCACGCTGGGCCTCGGTTTCCAGCGCGTGCAGTTCACCTCCGACCTGTTGCCGGCCGACATCCTGGGCGTCTCGGTGTACGAGGCGCAGACCCGGCGCTTCGAGTTCCACCCGGGCCCGGTGTTCACCCATGTGCTGCTGGCCGACGAGATCAACCGCGCGCCGCCGCGCACGCAAAGCGCACTGCTGGAAGCAATGGCCGAACGCCAGGTCAGCATCGACGGCCAGACCCGACCATTGCCCGAGCCGTTCCTGGTGATCGCGACGCAGAATCCGGTCGACCTCGCGGGTACCTATCCGTTGCCGGATTCGCAGCTCGACCGCTTCCTGCTGCGCCTCGCGCTGGGCTATCCGGACGAGGCCGCCGAACGCGCGCTGCTGTCCGGCAGTGATCGGCGCGACCTGATCGCACGAGTGTCGCCGTTGCTGGATGCCGAGCAGGTGATCGCGCTGCGCCGCGCGGTGCAGGGCGTGCATGCCAGCGAAGCACTGATCGGCTATGTGCAGGCACTGGTCAGCCGCAGCCGCAGCCATCCCGGCGTTCGCGTCGGCTTGTCGCCCCGCGCCGGCCTGGCCCTGTTGCGCGCGGCGCGTGCGCATGCCCTGCTGCTGGGTCGCGGCCATGCATTGCCGGAAGACGTGCAGGCGCTGTTTGCCGCCGTCGCAGAACATCGCCTGGTCGGCGAAGCGGATACCTCCGCCGCCACCCTGGCCAAGGCGATCCTGCACGCGGTGCCGGTGGACTGAGTGTTCAGCGCATTGCGCCGGCGGCTGCACGCCAAGGTCCAGACGTGGATGCGGCCGCGGCAAGCGGAAACCCTGCCGGCACGCCTGACCCGGCAACGCATTTACGTGTTGCCGACCGCCAGTGGCCTGTTCTTCGGCTTCGTGCTGGCCACGATGATGCTGGGCGCACTGAACTTCAACAACAATCCGGCACTGCTGCTCGCCTTCCTGATTGCCGGTGCCGCGCAAGCCAGCCTGTTCGGCGCGCACATGCAGTTGTCGGGCGTGGTGGTGACCACCATTGCAGCCGACCCGGTGCCCGCCGGCGAACCCATGCACCTGCGCATCGCGCTCGGGGCGGTCGACCAGCGCGTGCGCCGCGGGTTGCGCGTTGCCCATGGCGATGCCTTCGCCCATGCCAGCTTCGACAGCCATGGCGGCACCGTCGAATTACTGCTGCCTACCGAACATCGCGGCTGGCTGCCGCTGTCACGGATTGAACTGAGCACGGTGCAGCCGCTGGGACTGGCGCGCGCCTGGGGCTATGTCTGGCCGGATGAATCCCTGCTGGTCTATCCCGCGGCGGAAGCCCAGGCGCCGCCGCTGCCCGCGCCCGCAGGCGATGCAGGTCGCGCACAAGTCACCCGCGCCGGCGACGACATCCATCAGCTGCGTGGTTATCGTGCCGGCGATGCGCGCCGCAGCGTGGCGTGGAAAGCATCGGCACGCCGCGACAGCCTGCTGGTGCGCGAATACGAGCAGCATCGCAGCGAACAGCTGACCCTGGACTGGCAACTGACAGCCGGCCTGCCCTACGAACAGCGCATCCGCCGCCTTGCACGCTGGGTTGACGATGCAGAACGCGAAGGCCGCCGCTATGCACTGGCCCTGCCCGGGCAACCGCTGATCCCGATGGGACTGGGCACCTCGCATCGGCATCGCTGCCTGCGTGCGCTGGCCCTGCTGCCGGGCGAGACCGCGCATGGCTGACAGCAAGCCACGCTCGCCCTTGATGGAAGTGCGCAGCCGCCGCCTGGTGCTGCTGGCAACCGCGCTATGCCTGCTGCCGCTGCTGCTGCAACTGCCACGGTCGCTGGGCATTGGTTTTGGCCTCTCGGCGCTGGCGATCATTGCGCTGTCCTGGCGCCACCCGATGCCTTCCATCCTGCGGATCCTGCTGGGCGTCGGCGGGATCCTTGCGGTGGCTGCGGTCGCTCCGGGCATCGGCCGCGACACCGCCTGCGCAGTACTGGCCGCGATGCTGGCGCTGAAGCCGGCCGAGACCTTCAGCCTGCGCGATGGCCGCAGCCTGGTCGGCTTCGCGCTGTTTGCGCCGTTCGCCACCTTCCTGCTCGACCAGGGACCGCTGAGCCTGGTGTTGGCCTTGGCGGCCGTCGTACTGGCGCTTGCTCGCGCTGCAGCAGCTCGCCCGTGACCAGGCCGGCGTGCAGCCGCCACCGGCGCGCGCTGGTGGTCGTCATCGACGGGCGTGCTGCGGCTGCTTGCCCTGGGCCTGCCACTGGCATTGGCGGCCTTCTGGTTGTTCCCGCGCCTTCCCTCGCCGTTGTGGGGATTGCCGGATCGAGTCGTCGCCCGCCCCGGCCTGTCGGACAACATGACCCCGGGCGGCTTCCTCGACCTGATGAACGACGACAGCCCGGCCGCGCGCGTGCAGTTTTTCGGCGCGACGCCCAGACCCGAGCAGATGTACTGGCGCGGGCCGGTGTTATGGGATTTCGACGGTCGCACCTGGCACCAGGTCAAGGGGCTCCAGCGCCTGCCCGCTGCCGAGCTGCGTCCCAGCCAGACGCGCTGGGATTACCAGATCGACCTGGAAGCGACCGATCGCGACCAGTTGATCGCGCTCGACCTGCCAACCCAGGTTCCTGATGGCGCCGCCATCAGCATCGATTTCAGCGTGTATGCGCCGAATCCACTCAACAACGTCAGCCGTTGGCGGATGCAATCAGCCGTGCCGGTTTCGGCCGAACCCGATCTTTGGCCAGTCCTGCGCCAGCGCGCGCTCGCATTGCCGCAAGGCTTCAACCCGCGCACCGTGGCGCTGGGCCGGCAATGGCGGCGCGAAGCCGGCAGCGATGGGCAAGGCCGCAGCGACACCGCGATCGCCACCCGCGCCCTGGCGTGGATCAGCCGCGACTTCGCCTACACCCTGGGCGTGCCACTGGCCGGCCGCAACGAGGTCGACGACTTCCTGTTCGAGCGCAAGGAAGGCTACTGCGAACATTTCAGCTCGTCGTTCGTGGTGCTGATGCGCGCAGCCGGCATTCCGGCGCGGGTCGTCACCGGCTATGCAGGTGGATACCGCAATCCGATCGGCGACTACTGGCTGGTGCTGCATTCCAGCGCGCATGCCTGGGCCGAAATCTGGCTGCCGGGACGCGGCTGGGTGCGGGTGGACCCCACCGCGGCGGTGGCGCCGGAACGCGTCTACGACACGCTTGCGGACCGCCAGCCGGGCCGGATCGGCAACTTCACCGGGCTGGTGCCGATGTTCAACGCCAGCGACTGGATGCGCCGCGGCTGGAACGACTTCGTGCTCGGCTACAACGCCCAACGCCAGCAACGCCTGCTCGATCCATTCGGCATGGACAACCTCGGCACGCGCGGCCTGATCCTGATCTTCGCCTTCATCGCCGGCCTGGCGCTGGCGTGGATGGCATGGCTGATCGCGCGTGGCGAGCGTGAACGCGATCCGTTGCTGCGCGCATGGCGGCGGCTGGGTGCGCGCTATGTGCGCATTGGCCAGGGTCGCTTCACCCATGAACCTGCGCAGGCCTGGGCCGAACGCGCCGGCGCTGACGTGCCGAAGGCCGGGCAGGACCCTTCGCTCGCTCAGCCAGCGTTTCTCCAACGCGCGCTACGCTGATCCCGGCAAGAGTGGCGCAAGCGAACAGCTAGCGCCCTGTTGCGGGACATCGAGGCGCATCGCCCGTGACATCGCTTTGACGGTCATATGCGACCCTGATCCGGCATCGCCTGCCCTCAACCTACTGCCGTTCACTTCCAGGAACCGTCATGAACATGCGACTGACCACGATCTGCATCGCCGCGCGCCCTGCTGGCGGCCTGCGCGACGCAACCCAAACCATTGCAGGGAGCAGTTCCAGCCCCTGACCCCGCACGAGGCTGCGAGCCGGTAACTCACCGGCAGCATGGTTCGCTGGGGTGGACGCATCATCCGCACCGAACCGCGCCCGGACCGCACCTGCTTCGAGGTCATTTCGACCAAGCTCACTGCCGACTGGCCGCCCCTACTGGGCCAGCGACGACACCTGGGGGCGATTCATCGCCTGCCGCACCGGCTTCTATGATCCGGCGCTGTTCGAACCGAACCGCGAAGTCACCTTCACCGGCCGTATCGAAGGCTACGAGGAGCGCAAGGTCGAAGGTTTCACCTACAAGTTCCCGCGTGTCTCCGCCGACGTGGTCTACCTGTGGCCACGTGCGCGAACGCGTCAATGTGATTGCTCCACCGCCCGCCTGGCGCTTCGGTTGGGGGTGGGGCTGGTAAGCCTCTGCCGCAACAACCGGACGGTGTGTCGAACAGGCCAGGGCGGATGCACCTTGGCCTGTTGCGTGCCGGCTTGTCAGCCCGCAGTGCCAAACCGCCCGAGCGGCGCGCCTGCCAGCAGGTGCAGGTGGATCTGGAACACGGTCTGCCCGCCGTCGCCGTTGCAGTTCATGACGATCCGGTAGCCATCCTCGGCAAATCCCTGCGCCTTGGCGTAGCGCGCGGCGGCAGTCGCCAGCCGTCCAATCACCACCGCCGCATCCTCCGGCACGTCGTTGAGCGTGGCGAAGTCCTGTCTTGGGCACGAACAGCACGTGCACCGGCGCCTGCGGCGCGATGTCGCGGAACGCAAACAGGTGTTCGTCCTCGAAGACGATGTCGGCCGGGATCTCGCGGCGCTGGATCTTGTGGAAAATGGTTTCGCTCATTGTCGCCGGCTCCTTCGATTCCTGCGTGCTTCAGCATGATCATTCGGGATTTCGCTGCGGCTGCCGAACGCATGCGACAGGGTGCCGCGATCCACGTATTCCAGTTCGCCACCCAGCGGCACGCCATGGGCAAGACGGCTGGGCTGCACGCCTTGCGCGCGCGCCAGCTGGGCCAGGTAATGCGCGGTGGCCTCGCCTTCCACGGTCGGATTGGTCGCCACGATCAATTCCTTGACCTCGCCCTCGCCCAGCCGCTGCACCAGCTGGTCCAGCCCGAGTTCGCGCGGGCCGATGCCGTCCAGCGGGCTCAGCCGTCCCTGCAGCACGAAATAGTGGCCGCGGAAGCCGGTGGCCTGCTCGATCGCCAGCCGGTCTGCCGGCGACTCGACCACGCACAGCAGATGCGCGTCGCGTGAGCCGCTGGCACAGGTCGGGCAGGTTTCGGTTTCACTGAAGTCGCGGCAACGCCGGCAATGGCCGATGCGTTCCATCGCGTCGGCCAGGGCAGCGGACAGGCGCACGCCACCATCGCGCTGGCGTTCCAGCAAGTGGTAGGCCATGCGCTGCGCGGATTTCTGGCCGACGCCGGGCAGTACGCGCAGGGCATCGATCAATTGCTCGAGCAGCGAGACACGGTCCGCATTGCGAATTCGATGCATCCTCCGGCATGCAGCGCAGCTGGCGAATCCCGTTCGCACGCGGGGATGGCGGGGAGATCATCAAAACGGCAACTTCATGCCCGGCGGCAACTGCATGCCGGAGGTGGCGGCGGCCATCTTCGCCTGCGACTCGGCATTGATCTTGTTGACGGCGTCGTTGAATGCCGCCGCGATCAGGTCCTCGGCCATCTCCGGATCGGCCAATACCGATGGGTCGATGCGCACCTTGCGGCAATCCATGCGTCCGCCAATGGTCACGCTGACCATGCCGCCACCGGCGCTGCCGGTCGCTTCGAGCGCAGCGACCTGTTCCTGCGCCTTCTGCACGTTTTCCTGCATCTGCTGTGCCTGCTGCATCAGCTGGGCGATGTTTCCACGCATGCGTCAACCTCGTTATGTTCGTTATTGTTCGTCGAAGAGATGGCGACGGCTGGCGCAGGTTCAACCGTCGCCGAGCGGCCGGATCGAATCCGGCACGATCTGCGCGCCATGCACCTTGACCAGCCGCTGGATGTCGGGATCGGCGGCGAAGCCCTGTTCGGCGCCGGCCTGCTTCTCGTCGCGCTCGCGTGCATTGCGGACCCGCGCAGTGTCGCCACGCGCCGCGCCGGTCTCGAAACGCAATTGCACCGGACCACCCAGCATGGTGGCGACCGCATCGCCCAGCTGCAGCACCAGGCTCGGCGATTTCAGGTGTTCGTCGCCTGGCGACAGCGACAACAGCAACACGCCCTCGGCATGCGCGACGAAACCGGAGTGCTCGGCCAGCAGTCGCACCGGTCCGCGCACATCGCTGCGCGCCACGAGCTCCAGCCAGTGTTCGGTATCGGTGACCAGCAGGCTTGATGCCGCTGGCGCCGGACATGCTTGCAGGCGTCGCAGCTGCCGGCAGCGGCTTCGCGCGGCACATCGATGTTCACCGACAGGCTCCGGAACCTGCACGACCGGCCTGGCTGGTGGCGAAGGCTCTGACAATGCGGCGCGTGCCTGCTCCGCTGCAGTGCTTGATGAGTGCGCGGCGTACTGGCGCTGCAGCGGTCGAAGCCGATGCCGCTGGCGCACGCGCCGACGTGGCTTGCACGCCATCCTGGCTCGGCCGGAACGCGAGCATGCGCAGCAGGCTCATTTCGAAGCCGGAGCGCGGACTGGGCGCATACCCGAGGTCGCGGCGTCCGTTCAGCGCCATCTGGTACCAAAGCTGCACGAGTTCCGGCCGCAGTCGTTGCGCCAGGCCATCGACATCGACCGCATCGCTGGTGACCTCGACGTCCGGCACCAGTTGCCTGACCTGGATCCGGTGCAGCGCATCGCCGATGGCATCCAGCACGCTGCCCCAGTCCGGCGAAAATTCCGCCAGTTCGGCGGCTTCGGCCAGCAGGCGCGCGCCATCGCCATCGCCCAGTGCGGACAGCAACGCCTGCACCCGACTGCGATCCACCGTGCCCAGCATCGTCGCAATCGTGGCGGAATCCAGCTTGCCGCCGGAATAGGCAATCGCCTGGTCCAGCAGCGACAGGCCATCGCGCAGGCTGCCATCGGCGGCGACCGCCATCTGGTGGATCGCGTCGTCGTCGGCCTCGATCTGCTCGGCGATCAGGATTTTCGCGATCTGGCCCTGGATCTGCTCGACATCCAGCCGCTTGAGGTTGAACTGCAGGCAGCGCGACAAGCACCGTGACCAGGAGCTTTTCCGGGTCGGTGGTCGCGAACAGGAACTTGACGTGTTCCGGCGGCTCTTCCAGGGTCTTCAGCAGCGCGTTGAACGCCTGCTTGGACAGCATGTGCACTTCGTCGATCAGGTAGACCTTGTAGCGGCCACGCGAGGGCATGTACTGCGCGTTCTCGATCAGTTCGCGCACGTTGTCGACGCCGGTGTTGGACGCGGCGTCGATTTCCAGCAGATCGATGTAGCGGCCGGCGTCGATCGCCAGGCAGGTCTCGCATTCGCCGCACGGATCGGCGCCGGTGCCGCGCTCGCAATTGAGCGACTTGGCGAAGATGCGCGCGATGGTGGTCTTGCCGACGCCGCGGGTGCCGGTGAACAGGAATGCGTGGTGGACGCGACCGGTTTCCAGCGCATTGGTCAGCGCACGGACCACGTGTTCCTGCCCGACCAGTTCGGCGAAACGCTTGGGGCGCCACTTGCGGGCGAGTACGAGATAGGACATGGCCCATTCTGCCACGGCTGCCATGGCGGGCCCGCTCCGCGAGCGCTCCGGATCGACGAGACAGCATGATTTCCTTGTGGCCCGGACCCGCGATGGATAGAATGCGCGGTTCCGGAGAGGTGTCCGAGCGGTTGAAGGAGCACGCCTGGAAAGTGTGTAAGCGTCTAAACCGCGCTTCGGGGGTTCGAATCCCCCTCTCTCCGCCATATGATCCACGCACCACGATTCACGTATCCAGATCCAAGCATCATGCGTCCTCCAGGACGCAGTCCTATGGTGGCCCCGTCGGCCCCTCGCGACGCTAGATCGAAAACTCCGCCAGGGCCGGAAGGCAGCAACGGTATCGATTGATGCGGGCGCCGAGGTAAGTCGGCGGGGCCATCGCCTTTCTGGCACTGGCCCGCGTTGAACGCGGCCCGCTGCGGATCAGTCCAGATTGCCCACATCACGCTTGCCGCCACGCTTGCCGACCAACTTGGCCGGCCCGATCACGATGGCGTGCGACAGCGCCTTGCACATGTCGTAGACGGTGAGCGCGGCGACCGTGGCACCGGTCAGCGCTTCCATCTCCACGCCGGTGCGATGGGTCACCCGGACCGTGCATTCGATGCGCAGCGTGCGCGCGTCGTGCCAGTCGATGGCGAGCTTGCAGCTGTCGATCGGCAGCGGATGGCAAAACGGGATCAGCTCGTGGGTGCGCTTGACCGCCATCGTGCCGGCGATGATCGCGGTATCGACGATGCCGCCCTTGGCGCTGCGCAGGCCGTTGTCGTGCAGTTGCGCGGCGACGCTGGCGGGGAAACGCACGCGGCATTCCGCGCGCGCCTCGCGCACGCTGACCGCCTTGCCGCTGACGTCGACCATGGTCGGCCGGCCGGTGGGGTCGAGATGGGTGAGTTCCGCGTCTTCTTCAGCATGATGTCACGTCCTGCAGGCGACTGGTTCGCATCCATGCACTTGCCAAGTCGCTCCAGCCGCGGCCAGCCCAGCCGTGGCGCTCGCCTCGCCTCGCACGGGATCGCTGCAATGCTCGCAAGCGCAGCTTCACCCCCACCAGAAACATCTCGACATGCCGGCGCGACGCCCCCGCTTCGCTACGGATCTCGCTGTAACGATCAGCGCGCTGTTCCCACAGGCCCGCCACGTGGCGCGCCAGCGCATCTTCGCCTTGCGCCAGCAACGGCCGCAGGGCATGCCCGCGCTCCGGCAAACAGGCAGGTGTAGAGCTGGCCATCGGCGGAGACGCGCGCGCGATGGCAATCGCCGCAGAACGGCGCGCTGACCGAACTGACGAAACCCACTTCGCCGGTGCCATCGACATAGGCATGGCGCGATGCGACTTCGCCACGGTAGTTGGGGTCCAGCGCCTGCAGCGGCCAGCGCGCATGGATGCGGTCGCGCACTTCGACGCGACGGCACCACGCGTTCGCGCGACCAGCCATTGCAGGTGCCGACGTCCATGTACTCGATGAAGCGCAGGACGTGTCCGTGTTCGCGCGCGTAAGCGGCAAGCTCGACGATGCCATCGTCGTTGACGCCGCGTTGCAGCACGCAATTCAGCTTGATCGGCGCGAAACCCGCAGCCTTCGCGGCAGCAATCCCGGACAGCACGCTGGCAAGCTCTCCGCGACCACCGGACAGGTCGCGGAACAGCACGGGATCCAGCGTGTCCAGGCTCACCGTGATCCGGCGCAGGCCTGCATCGCGCAGGGCTTGCGCATGGGCCGCCAGCAGGCTGCCATTGGTCGTCAGCGCGAGATCCTCGATGCCATCGATCGCCGCCAGGCGCCGCACCAGTTCGGGCAGGCGCTTGCGCAACAGCGGCTCGCCGCCGGTCAGGCGCAGCTTGCGCACGCCCAACTGCACGAAGCCGCGCACCAGGGTTTCGATTTCGTCGAACGACAATCGCGACGCGGCATCCAGGCCATGGTCGTCAGCGAATCCGATCAGCCGGCATGCAATACGGGCAGCGGAAATTGCAGGCCTCGATCACCGACAAGCGCAGGTCGCGCAGCGGGCGCCCGAGGACGTCGCGCAGGGGTGGTGCCGGTCATTCCGGCGCCACGCCGAGCGGCGTCCGCAACGCGACCACCTCGCCCGGCATGCCGACCCGCCAGCCACGTGCGCGCAGGGCCTCGCCGTCCTCGACGCTTTCGTAGTGGTACAGCAGGCAGCGCTGCAGGAGCGCGTCGGGATATTCGCGCTCGAGGTCATCGATGCCGCTATGCGAGGGATTGCCGCGCACCGCGCAATCGTGCGCGATCAGCTCATCGGCATCGGCATGCTTGGCCAGCATTTCCGGGATCGGGCGGGTGTCGCCGGTCCACACCAGGCTGCCGCGCAGGCGCAGGCCGAACGCGGTGTCGGGCCAGTGGTGGCGCACCGGGAAGACCTCCAGGCGGATGCCGTCGTGCCAGAAATGATCGCCGACCGGGATGACCCGGAAGGCATCCCAGAAATTGACCCCGCCCTCGGCAAGCGCATTCGGATAGCTGGCGACGCGCTGCTGCAGCAAGGGCATCAGGCCGACTGGCACGTACAGGCGCACTTCGCCGCGGCGGCTTCGTCGAACCAACTGGTCACGAACAGGCGCTCGAAGCCGGCAATGTGGTCCAGGTGCGCATGGGTCATGAACAAGGCCATCGGGCTGTCGCCGTAGGCAGCCTGGTAAGCGGTCAATCCTTCGCCACCGCAATCGATGGTCAACCACGGCACGCCATCGCGCTCGATGGTCGCCATCGCCGAGCCCAGCTCCACTGCCGAAGCATTGCCGACGCCGAGCAGGCGTAACGTCCATGCATTCATCAATATCCCCGTTGCCATACGGCGTCATACGCGGCGCGCAGTTGCGCGAAGCCGGCATCGACCTGTTCGATGCTGCGAGCCCCACGCTGCTTGCGCAGGGAACGCTGCAGGCGCTGCAGGTTGCGCTTCGCGCCAGGGCGTGGCCGGGATGCGCAGCTTGCGAACGGTCGAAATCGATCATCCAGCCACGTCCTGCTGGTCATCGAACAGCAGGTTGTGCGCGTTGAGGTCGGCATGGTCCAGCCCGGCGCGGTGGAAGCGCGCGACCAATTGCCCGGCAGCATCCCATGGCGCCTGATTCCTGCGCGGCCAGGGTCGCCAGCGACTGCACGCCAGGCAGCCGCTGCATCAGGATCGCGGCGCGGTACTGCAGGCCTTCGCGGCGATACCAGGCCGCGAACGGCATCGGCACCGGCAGTTTCTTTTCGCGCAGGGCCCGCATCAACCGGAACTCGGCGAAACTGCGCACGCGGTTGATGCCGCGCCACAGGTGGCCATCGCGACTCAGCCTGGCGGCCATGCCGCCGCGCAGGTAGTGGCGAAGGAAGGCGTCGCCCTCGCCGGTCTCGATGAACCAGGCGCCGCCACGCCCGCCTTCGGTCACCGGTTGGGCGGCATCGCCCCAATGCGCGGGCGAGAACCAGTCGGGTTCGGGTTGCCTGATCTGGCTGCGGTCGAACAGAATCGCCCCATAGCCGCGCGCATCGCGGAAAGGCGTCAGGTGTTCATTGGCGTCGAAACCACTCATGACTCGAGTTTAACAAGCACATGCCCAACCCCAACCCGCCACGATCGATCTGCCTGCTGCGCCTGTCGGCGCTGGGCGATGTCACCCATGTGCTGCCGCTGCTGCACACCTTGCGCAACGCATGGCCGGATGCTCGACGTCAGCTGGGTGATCGGCAAGGGTGAGCGCCGCCTGCTGGACGGCCTGCCCGGCGTGCGCTTCATCGAGTTCGACAAGAAGACCGGCCTGGCCGGCATGCGCGACGTGCGCCGGCAATGCGCGCAGCGTTTCGACGCACTGCTGCAGTTGCAGGTCTCTGCGCGCGCCAACGTGTTGTCTGCCTTCATCCCGGCACGGCGCCGGATCGGCTACGACCGCTCGCGCGCCAAGGAAGGCCATGGCCTGTTCATCAACGAGCGCATCGCCGACCGACCCGGCATCCATGTGCTGGATGCGATCGGCAGTTTCTGCGAGCCACTCGGCCTGGTCCGCGACGAGATCGTCTGGAACCTGCCGGTGCCCGACGACGCCCATGCCTGGGCGCGCGCGCAATGGCCGGATGACGGCATCCGCACGCTGATGATCTCGCCCTGCTCCAGCCACGCCTTGCGCAACTGGCGCCCGGAGCGTCATGCCGCGTTGGCCGACCATGCCATCGCGCAGGGCTGGCGGGTGGTGTTGTGCGGCGGCCGCAGCGAGCTGGAGCGCAACACCGGCGATGCGATCCTCGCGGCGATGCGCGCGCACGCGGAGGGCGCAGCGTGCTCGACCTGATCGGCAAGGACACCCTCAAGCAACTCCCCGCGCTGCTGGCGCGCGCCGACCTGCTGGTCACCCCGGATTCCGGCCCGATGCACATCGCCAACGCGATGGGCACCAAGGTACTGGGCCTGCATGCAGCGACCAATCCGAACCGCAGCGGGCCGTATTCGGACCGGCGCTATTGCGTGGACCGCTACGACGACGCCGCGCGCAAGTACCGCGGCAAACCGGCATCGGCAGCTCAAATGGGGCACCAAGATCGAGGCCGATGGCGTGATGGACCTGATCACCGTCAGAGGACGCGATCGCCGCGTTCGAGCGCTATCGCAGCGACAACGCTTGAACGTCAGCGCCCTGCCCGCTGCCGTAGTCCTGGTACGACTTTTCCTCGACATAGGCCGAGCCCAGCGCAAGATTGAGGTCTTTCTTGATCCGGGCGCGCACATCGTTTTCGAAGTAGACGCTGCGCGCCAACTGGATGAAGCCGTCATCGAAGGCCTGCGCCTTTTCCTTGATCCGGATGTCGTCCTCGATCACCCACAGCCGCTCATTGACCGCCTTGAGCTGCGCGCGCAGTTCGGCGATGTTGCCGCCAGCGGCCGGATGCGCCATCCAGGTCTGTTCCAGCGCGCTCAGTTCGTTGCGCACATTGGCCAGCTTGGCCGGATCGGACATGCGCTCGGACTTGATCTGCAGGATCGAGATCTTGTCCAGCAGTTCGCCAAACGAGACGGGGACGAGGATTTCGGACATGTCGGCCAAGTTTTATTTCGGGATGGCCAGTGTAGCGCCTTGCCCGGCGGGGTCGTGCCTTGCCCGAAGTGCACCCGCCCCGTATCATTCGCAGCCCGCTGCACCTGAAGTATCCGGAGAGGTGGCAGAGCGGTTGAATGTACCTGACTCGAAATCAGGCGTAGCGTTTGTAGCGCACCGGGGGTTCGAATCCCCCCCTCTCCGCCAGACAAGAAAAACGCCCCTCATGGGGCGTTTTTCTTGTCCGCTGGAGAGGCGGCGGAAGAGAATCCCCCTCTTCGACTCACGCCACCGGTTCGAAGTGCGCAGTGAAGTGCCGCAGGAAACGCGGCTCCTTGGTGATCCGCAGTCCACGTGCTTCCTTCCGCTGCCTCATCACTTCCTCGAAGGTCTCCACCACATATTCGATGTGGCTCTGCGTATAGACGCGCCGCGGAATGGCCAGGCGCACCAGTTCCATGGAGGCGGGATTGAGCGATCCGTCGCTGTTGTAGGTACCGAACATCACCGAGCCGATTTCCACCGTGCGGATACCGGCGAGTTTGTAAAGTTCGCCGACGAGGGCCTGCCCCGGATACTGGTGCGGCGGGATGTGCGGGTACAGCTTCTTGGCATCCACATACACCGCATGTCCGCCGATGGGGAGCATCAGCGGAACACCCAGCTCGTGCATCCTGGTCCCGAGGAACAGGGTGCTCTTGATCCGGTAGTCGAGGTAGTGCGGGTCGAAGACTTCCTGCAGGCCGATCGCGATGGCCTCCATGTCGCGCCCGGAAAGCCCGCCATAGGTCGCGAAGCCCTCGCCGATGATGAGCAGATTCACGCAATCTTCGGCGATGACATCGTCCTTCAGTGCCAGGAAGCCGCCCATGTTCACCAGCGCGTCCTTCTTGGCGCTCATCACGGCGCCGTCGGCCAGGGCAAACATGCGCTGCGCGATCTCGCGATAGGTGGAGCCCTGCATGCCCGCTTCGCGGTGCTTGATGAACCAGCTGTTCTCCGCGATGCGGCAGCAGTCCAGCAGGAACAGGACGCCGTGGCGCTTGCAGAGCTCAGCGACGCCCTCGGCATTGGCCATGCTCACCGGTTGACCGCCGCCGCTGTTGTTGGTCACCGTGAGGATCACCGCGCCCATCTTGCCCTTGTGCTCGTCCAGCAGGCGCTCCAGCTGGCCCAGATCCATGTTGCCCTTGAAGGGGTGTTGCAGCGCCGTGTCCTTGCCTTCGGCAATCGGGACAGTCGATCGCGACCGCCCCGCTGACCTCGATGTTGGCGCGGGTGGTGTCGAAATGCGTGTTGCCGATGAAGACCTTGCCTGCCCCGCCGAGGTGCCCGTAGATGATGCGCTCGGCAGCGCGGCCCTGGTGCGTCGGCAGGATGTGCGCCATGCCGGTGAGGTCGCGCACTTCCCGCTCCATGCGTTCCCAGCTGCGCGACCCCGCGTAGGCCTCGTCGCCCTCCATCATTCCCGCCCACTGGCGGGCGCTCATCGCGCTGGTGCCGCTGTCGGTCATGAAGTCGATGACCACGTTGTCCGAGCGCAGCAGAAACGGGTTGTAGTGGGCGGCCTTCAGGTATTGCGTGCGCTCCGCTTCGGTGCTCACGCTGATCGGCTCGACGCTCTTGATGCGGAACGGCTCGATGATGGTGCGATGTTCCATATGCTTCAGACCTTCACGAATTTGACTTGGAAAAAGCGCAGATATTTGGGTTCATGGATCATCTTCAGACCGGTGATCTTGTCCTTCCTGGAGCGCAGCAGGAACGTGTTGCAACCCGCTTCCCCCAGGGCTTTCTGGCGGTGTTCGCGGGTGGTCATGGCCAGCGGCTCAACCATTTTGATCTTGCAGGGCTCGGCCCACGGCACATGATTTTCTGTCATTGGACGACTTGGCCCATGGAAGTCGAAGTAGTCCCGCGTCAAGTGCGGCGCGGCGCAAAGTCAGCTTCAGGCACGTTCACATGGACCCGCCGCCGGTGTGACCCATTGCCGGAACAAGGCGTTCAATCGTGTTCGTCCGAGAATAACCCAGCCATTGGCTCCGAGCGAGGACCACCCTTCAGCACGAGCAGAAACCGGCTCATCACAGGAGGGATGTCACTCACCCGGCAGACTGCCGGACACTGGTGCCGAGGTATTATCAGCATTGAAACGAGATGGTTCAGGTCTTGAGTGCGGCAAGGCACATTGGGGTAGAACCCATCCTCACCCCCACCCAACGCGTCCGGTTCCCCCGCACGATTGCGTTAGCCCCTTCAAGCCCCGGACGAATACGCCCGCATGATCGAATTCGGACATCTCAGTCATGTCGGCCTGCGCCGGGAACTGAACGAAGACACTTACTACGGTGACAGCGAGCTCGGCCTGTGGCTGGTGGCCGACGGCATGGGCGGACACGAGTTCGGCGAAGTGGCCAGCGCCCTGGCGCGCGAAGCGATCGTGCGCGAGGTCCGCGCCGGCACGCCGCTGCCGGAGGCGATCCGCAGCGCCGACGAGGAAATCATCCGCTGCTCCAAGCGTCGCGGCGACAGCCTGCCGATGGGCACCACCGTCGTGGCCGCGCGCGTGGACGGCAACCGTTTCGAAGTGGCCTGGGTCGGCGACAGCCGGGTCTACCTGTGGCGCGACGGCCAGCTGACCCAGATCTCGCAGGATCACAGCTACGTGCAGGAACTGATCGCCACCGGCGCGATCACCCCCGACCAGGCCCGCAGCCACCCGCATCGCAACGTGGTGACCCAGGCGCTGGGCGTCACCGACCCCAAGCAACTGAACGTGGAAACCCTGACCGGCGAACTGCGCCCGGGCATGCAGCTGCTGCTGTGCAGCGACGGCCTGACCGAGGAAGTCGACGACCGCAGCATCGCCCGGGTACTTGCCCACCAGGAATGCAGCGCGCAGGAATGCGTGGACGGACTGGTGGCCGCAGCGCTGGACGGCGGCGGTTCGGACAACGTGACCGTGGTGCTGGTCCGCCGCCACTGAGGCGTGACACCAGCACGCCCGGCTCACCTCAGGCAACAGGCTCCAGTTGCAGCCACAGGCAGCGCCCGGCCTTGCCCTGCAACGCCTGCAAGCGGGCGTCATGGGCCACCGATTCCTCGTCATCCACGCGCACGCGCGGGCGCGCGGCGGCATCCAGGTTGGCCACTGGCACGACCCGTTGCGCGACCGCCTCCGGTTCGCTGGCAAAACCGATCTCTTCCTGCCCCGACGTCAGCGCCAGGTAAGCCTCGGTCAGCAACTGCGCGTCGAGCAAGGCGCCATGCAATTGCCGATGCGAGTTGTCCACGCCCAGTCGCTTGCACAGCGCATCCAGTGAATTGCGCTGGCCGGGGAAGCGCTGGCGCGCCAGCAGCAGGGAATCCTCGATGCCGCAACGGTCCTGGATGCGGCCATGTCCGGCGTCGAGCCGGGTCAACTCGGCATTGAGGAAGCCGACGTCGAACGCGGCGTTGTGGATGACCAGTTCGGCGCCGTCGATGAACGCCAGGAACTCATCGACGATTTCGGCGAAGCGCGGCTTGTCGGCCAGGAACTCCAGCGGTCAGGCCGGTCACTTCCTGCGCGCCCTGCTCGAACTCGCGATCCGGGTTGAGGTAGCACTGGAAGCTGCGGCCGGTCGGGCGACGTTCCAGCAGCTCGATGCAGCCGATTTCGACCACGCGATTGCCTTTTTCCCAGCTCAGGCCGGTGGTTTCGGTATCCAGGACGACCTGTCTCACGGTGCCTGCCCTCACGCGCTTCGCCTCACGATGTCGCCTCATGTGCCGCCCAACTCCTTGATCCTGATCGCCTCGTCGCGCGCCAACACGTCCACGCGCTCGTTGTCGGGGTGACCGGAATGTCCCTTGACCCAGCGCCAGTCCACCGTGTGGCGACCGGCTGCGGCATGCAGCCGCTCCCACAGGTCGCGGTTCTTGACCGCATCGCCGCCCGACGTCTTCCAGCCACGGCGCACCCAGTTTGCCATCCACTGGGTGATGCCCTGGCGGACGTATTGCGAATCGGTGGTCAGGATCACGTCGCAGGGCTCGCGCAGCGCTTCCAGCGCGCCGATCGCCGCCATCAGCTCCATCCGGTTGTTGGTGGTATCGGGTTCGCCGCCAGCCACTTCGCGCTCGATCTCGCGCCAGCGCAGCAACGCGCCCCAGCCGCCGGGCCCCGGATTGCCCAGGCAGGCCCCATCGGTATGCACCTCGACCTGCTTGCGTGCCGCCGTCATGCGGCGGGCAAGCCGGGTTGCAGGCGCAGTTTGCGGGTGCGCGCATGGGCGTCATCGGAATCCGGCGTTTCTCCGCACGCAACAGGAAGGCCGCGCGCAGGCCGGCGCCATCCTGCAGGTGGTCGTTGATCGACATCGCCCAGGTCGGGCCGATGCCCTGGCGACACCGGATCCGGCGCCAAGCCCGCGGCACGCAACCGGCGACGCCAGGTGACCGGCTCCGCGGCGCGCGGCCCCTGCCCGCGCCAACGCAGTCGATACGGCGCCAGCGGGTTCAGGGCCAGCAGCCACAGGCGCCCGCCCGGTACCAGTACCCGCGCGCATTCGGCGAGCAGGGCCGCCGGTTCCGCGCTGATGTCGGCCAGGTGCTGCACGACCACGACGCCGCAGGATTCGCTGGCCAACGGCAGCACTGCACCGCAGCGGATATCCCCGGAAAAGCCATCACCGGCCGCATGCAGGCGCAATCCTGGCACCTCCAGGCAATCGCTATCACCCAGGTCGATCACCCCTGGCTGCAACCACAGGCCGGGTTGGCCGGGCCGTTCGCGGGCTGCCGTGCGCAGCAATTCGGCTTCGCTGGCGATCACCATCTGCCCTGCCGTGCCGGCAAACCACGTCGCCGCGGCGGCAGGAGCTGGTTGACGGCGAAAGACAGGCATGGGCATGGTTCGATTTTGCGGCAAAGCCCGCGCCGCGTCACGGATGGACTTCGATGCGACTGCAGCCACTGCCCGCGTTCAACGACAACTACATCTGGTTGCTGTTCGATGATGCCCCGGCTGGCGCGTCGCGCGCACTGATCGTCGACCCCGGCGATGCCGCGCCCGTGCTGGATGCGTTGCGCGATGGCCCGGCGCCGCACGCCATCCTGCTCACCCACCATCACAACGACCACATCGGCGGCGTGCCGGAGCTGCTGCAACGCTGGCCGCAGTTACCGGTGATCGCGTCCGCACGATGCGCGGATCGCCACCGCGACCCGGCGCGTGGCCGCTGGCGAACGCATCGACATCGGCCCATGGCATTTCGACATCATCGAAATCCCCGGGCACACCTCCTCCCATATCGCATTCCATGGCGAGGGGTTGCTGTTCTGCGGCGATACCCTGTTCAGCCTCGGCTGCGGCCGCATGTTCGAAGGCACGCCAGCACAAATGCTGGATTCACTGCGGCGGATCTCCGCCCTGCCGGTTGAAACAAGGGTCTGCTGTGGGCACGAATACACCGTGGCCAATGCCGCCTTCGCACTGACGGTGGATCCCGCCAATGCGGGCCTGCAGGAACGCGCGGCACAGGCAAGGATGGCGCGCGATGCCGGCCATCCCACGCTTGCCGGTGGCGCTGGCGTCGGAGATCGCCTGCAATCCATTCCTGCGCATCGACACGCCGCCCGTGCGCGCCGCGCTGGAACACCACCTGCAGCGTGCGCTGGTGGACGACGTCGATGCGTTCGCCGAACTGCGCCGCTGGAAGGACGGCTTCAGCGGGTGAGGCGCATGCGCCGCCTGTGCCTGCTGCTGGCGTGCGCCGGCACGACAATGTCCGCCTCGGCACCCGCCCGCAACGACGACGAACTCATGCAGGTCTTTGAACAGCGCTGACGCCGACGCTGGCCCGCGCGGCCAGCGCAAGGCAAACTAGAGCATTCGCTCGAGGCGCCCCCGGCGCTGCACATCCACAGGAGAGACCATGGGATTCCTACAGGGCAAGCGCGCGCTGGTCACCGGCATCGCAAGCCAGCGTTCGATCGCAAGCGGCATCGCGGATGCCATGCACCGGCAAGGCGCGGAACTGGCGCTGACCTACCAGAACGACAAGCTCAAATCGCGGGTCGAGGCCGCTGCCGCCGAGTACGGCAGCAAGATCGTGCTGCCGTTGGACGTGGCCGACGACGGCCAGATCGATGCCTGCTTCAGCGAACTGGGCAAGCACTGGGACGGCTTCGACATCCTCGTCCACTGCATCGCGTTCGCGCCGCGCGAAGCGATCGAAGGCGACTTCCTGGATGGCATCACCCGCGAGAATTACCACATCGCCCATGACATCAGCGCCTACTCGCTGGCCGCGCTCGGCAAGGCGGCACGCCCGATGATGAAGGGCCGCAACGGTTCAGTGCTGACCCTGAGCTACCTGGGTGCCGAACGCGCGCTGGCAAACTACAACACCATGGGCGTGGCCAAGGCCAGCCTGGAGGCCACCGTACGCTACATGGCGATGGCGCTTGGGCCGGAAGGCACGCGCGTGAATGCCATTTCGGCTGGCCCGATCCGCACCCTGGCTGCATCCGGCGTCGCCAACTTCCGCAAGATGCTGACCCAGTTCGAAGCCGCCGCGCCACTGCGCCGGGTGGTGACCATCGAGGACGTCGGCAATGCCGCCGCATTCCTGTGCTCGGACCTGGCCGCCGGCATCACCGGTGAAATCACCTATGTCGATGCCGGCTACAACATCATGGGCATGAGCGGCATCGACTGATTGCCTTGCCGCCAGCACCAACGAAAACGCCCGGTCATGACCGGGCGTTTTCGTTTTCAGGGCCGAAGCCGGTTTACAGGCGATCTTCCGCGACCTTGATCTGGTACTTCGCCCGCGACGCCCGTACATAGGCCTTCTGGGCATCGATGCCGGCAATCGTCGCCAGCTGCGTGCGCAATTGGTCGCGTTCCTGCGGAGATGCCTTGGCAGATATCGCCATCGCGCACCGCACGGATCGCATAGACGATGTACTGGCCGCCGATCTCGACCTTGTCGACCGGAATCAGGTTGTCACGTGGACGCGGCGTGTCGAAGAACGCATCGACCGCGCGCCGCGACGGAATCGCGCTGCCGCGTTCCAGTGCATTCATTTCCGCCATGGCCAGCTGCGCAATGTCCGCCGCCTTGGCCAAGGTGCTGGCCTTGGCCGCCTTGACCAGTGCATCGGCAGCGGCTTCGGCAGCCTTGCGCTGGCGATCGAGCCGGATTGCCGACGACCACGGACCCGGAGACCTCGGGCCAGCGGGCGCGGACGTTCCGGCGTGTGCTCGATCACCCGGATCATGACGCTGTGGTTGGGGCCGAGTTCGATCGGATCGCTCGCGGTTCCATCCTGGATCAGCGTGTCGGAGAACGCTGCGCGCAATACGTTCTGGTTGGCCGCCAACCCCGGGCCACCGGCCCGCGAGAACGCCGGCGTGGTCTTCACTTCCAGGCCCATCGCCTTGGCAGCTGGCTCCAGCGAGCTCGGGCTCTTGTAGACCTGGTCCACCAGCTTGCCGCTCAAATCGTTGTAGGCGCGCTCGCGCTCGGATTCCTGCAGTTCGGCCTCGAGTTGTGCGCGGACCTCCTCGAACGGCCGCTGGGTACCGGCGTGAATTTCGCCGACCTTGATGATGTGCCAGCCGAAATCGCTCTTGACCGGCCCGCGGATCTTCGCCCGACGCCATCGCGAACGCGGCGTCCTCGAACGGTCCCGGCAAGCCACCCTTGGTCATCAGGCCCAGGTCACCGCCCTTGTCCTTGGAACCGGCATCGTCGCTGTTGGCCTTGGCCAGCGCCGCAAAATCCGCACCCGGCGCACGTGCTTCGGCCGCAAGCTTGTTGGCACGCGCCTCGGCGGCCTTCTTGTCCGCGTCGTTGGCGTCGGCTGCGACCTGCACCAGGATGTGCGAGACCTGTCGCTGTTCGGCGGCGAGAACTTCGCCGCTTCGTCCTCGTAGCGCGTGCGCAACGCCGCTTCGTCCACCACCGGTGGCGGCAAGGTGGCGCCATCCACTTCGACGTACTCCAGGCGCACGGTCTCGGGCTGCCGATAGTCGTCGGCATGCGACTTGTACCAGTCCTGGATCTGCGCGGGAGTCACCGCCGCGGTATCCGCGGGCGTGGCCGGCAGCATCACGAAACTCACGTCACGCTGCTCACCAAGCAGGCGCATCACGCGATCGACCTCGGCATTGGTGACGAAGGCCGACTGCGACAACCGGCTCGGGATCAGGCCGTATTGCAGGTTGTCGCGAATCCGCTTCTCGAAATCACGCGGCGCTTGCGGCGGATTCTGGGACGCAAGCAGCAACTGGTAGCGGTCGACGTCGAACTTGCCGTCCACCTGGAAATCCGGCACCGCCTGGATCGCATTGCGCACTTCGACATCGCTGACCACGATGCCATCGTGCTCGGCCAGCCAGGCGCATGACCTGCTCGTCGATCATCTCGTCAAGCACCTTGCGCTTGTTGTCGACCGGACTCGAACGCCTTGGCATCGAACTTGTCGCCCTGTTCTTCGCGCGCGCGCATGCGCGCCTGCTCGAAGCGCTGGCGGAATTCCGCATTGTCGATGTCATGCGTGCGCCAGAAGTAGCTCAGTGGCCACGCCTGCGGCGCCGACTGCCACCATGACGGGCGGCTGCGCGATGCGCGCGGCATAGCTGTCCACCCGCTGCGACATGTAGGACTCCATGCCGAAGAAAGCGAATGGGATGATCAGCAATCCAAGGATGACGGTGGCGATCCAGCCTGAAGTCGTGTCGCGAAGTTTCTGCAGCATGGGCGATGGCGTGTTCGTGAGGCGTAGCCGCCTAGTTTAGCGTGCCTCGTGGCCCACTGCCCGTTGATCTCGTGTCCGGCAGAAAACGAAAAAAGAAGGCGCCGTTTCCGGCGCCTTCTTCAACTCATAAGTGGCGGAGTGGACGGGACTCGAACCCGCGACCTCCGGCGTGACAGGCCAGCATTCTAACCAACTGAACTACCACTCCGCTGAGACGACCATGATAACCAGCGACCAGAATTCGCGCAAGACCCGATTGGTGGGTGCTGAGGGGATCGAACCCCCGACCCGCTCCGTGTAAAGGAGCCGCTCTACCGCTGAGCTAAGCACCCGGTCGCCACGATTATCGCAGCACGATGCCCACAAACGAAAAGCCCGGCCTGTGGCCGGGCTTTTCGAGTCAATCACGCACGGATCAGTTGACCGCATCCTTGAGCGCCTTGCCGGCCTTGAACGCCGGGTTCTTCGACGCCTTGATCTTGATCGTCTCGCCGGTGCGCGGATTGCGGCCGGTACGCGCGCCACGCTTGCGCACCGAGAAGGTACCGAAGCCCACCAGGGTCACGGTATCGCCCTTCTTCAGGGCCTTGGTGATCGCGGCAACCATCGCATCGAGTGCGCGACCGGCATCGGCCTTGGTCAGCTCGGCGTGATCGGCGATGGCTTCGACAAATTCGGCTTTGTTCATGTGTTTGATGACTCCCTAGTGCGGATTAGGCGCGGAATATTCGTTGACCGGTGGCTGCGACGCTCCCCTGCCACGGTACCGGTTGGCTGCCACGGCGCACATCGTGCGTTCGCCGCGGTTGCCATCGTTATACCAGCAGGGTTTTCCCCATGCAACACGGAAAACCAATGCTGGTGCGGCTTTCAGGTAGTTGCCGACGAGTGGCCCGACAATCACCGGGCTAATGCTTGACATCCGGGCGCAGGTCGCCTTCCGACTTCGCCAGCGGAGGCTGCTCCATCTCACCCGCTGGCATGCGTCCCGGCAATGGCCGCTCCAGCGCCAGATCCAGCACCTCGTCGATCCATTTCACCGGCACGATCTTCATGTGGCGGGTCACCGCCGCCGGAATGTCGACCAGATCCTTGCGGTTCTCATCCGGGATGAGCACGGTCTTGATGCCGCCGCGCATCGCCGCAAGCAGTTTTTCCTTGAGCCCGCCGATCGCGGTGATCTTGCCGCGCAAGGTGATTTCGCCGGTCATCGCCACGTCGGACCGCACCGGAATCTTGGTCAGCGAAGACACCAGTGCCGTGGTCATCGCCGCGCCGGCACTGGGGCCGTCCTTGGGCGTGGCGCCATCGGGAACGTGCACGTGCACGTCGTATTTCTGCAGGAAGTCGAGGTCGATGCCCAGCCGCTCGGTACGCGCGCGCACCACCGACAACGCGGCCGATGCCGACTCCTTCATCACGTCGCCGAGCTGCCCGGTGAGGATCAGCTGACCCTTGCCCGGCACCAGGGTGGATTCGATCTGCAACAGGTCGCCGCCGACCTCGGTCCAGGCCAGACCGGTGACCAGGCCGATCTCGTTGTCGACTTCGACGCGACCGAAATCGTAGCGCTGCACGCCGAGGTACTTGTCGAGGTTCTTCGAAGTCACCGTCAATGTCTTGCCGGGCTTCGCCTTGGGTCCGGCAAGCGCGATGTCCTTGACCACCTTGCGCGCGATCTTGGCGATCTCGCGCTCGAGGTTGCGCACGCCGGATTCACGCGTGTAATAGCGGACGATGTCGGTGATCGCGCTTTCGGCGATCTTCAATTCCGCTTCGCGCAGGCCATTGGCCTTGAACTGCTTCGGCACCAGGTAGCGCATGGCGATGTTGAGCTTCTCGTCCTCGGTGTAACCGGGGATGCGGATCACTTCCATGCGGTCCAGCAAGCGGCCCGGGGATGTTGAGCGAATTGGACGTCGCGACGAACATCACCTCGGACAGATCCAGGTCCACTTCGAGGTAATGGTCGTTGAAGGTGTGGTTCTGCTCCGGATCAAGTACTTCCAGCAATGCCGATGACGGATCGCCACGGAAATCCATCGACATCTTGTCGATTTCGTCGAGCATGAACAGCGGGTTGCGGGTGCCGGCCTTGGTGAGGTTCTGCACGATCCGGCCCGGCATCGAACCCACATAGGTGCGGCGATGCCCGCGGATCTCGGCCTCGTCGCGCACGCCACCCAGCGCCATGCGCACGAACTTGCGGTTGGTCGCCTTGGCGATGCTTTGTCCAAGCGAGGTCTTGCCGACGCCGGGCGGCCCGACCAGGCACAGGATCGCGCCCTTCATCTGCTTCACCCGGGTCTGCACGGCAAGATACTCGAGGATGCGTTCCTTGACCTTCTCCAGCCCGTAGTGATCGGCATCCAGCGTGTCCTGCGCGGCCTTGAGGTCCTTGCGGACCTTGCTGCGCTTCTTCCACGGCACGCCCAGCAACCAGTCGAGGTAATTGCGCACCACGCCGGCTTCGGCCGACATCGGCGACATCTGCTTCAGCTTGGCGAACTCGGCCTTGGCCTTGGTCGCCACCGGCTTGGGCATGCCGGCGCCTGCGATTCGCTTGGCGAGTTCGTCCAGGTCGTTCGGCGCATCGTCCAGATCGCCCAGTTCCTTCTGGATCGCCTTCATCTGCTCGTTGAGGTAATACTCGCGCTGGCTCTTCTCCATCTGGCCCTTGACCCGGCCACGGATGCGCTTTTCCATCTGCTGCACGTCGATCTCGCCGTCGACGAGGCCAACCAGCAATTCCAGTCGATCGGCCGTATCCAGCGTCTCCAGCAGCTTCTGCTTGTCGGACAGGCGCACGCCCAGGTGCGCGGCGATGGTGTCGGCCAGCCGCGATGGATCGTCGATGCCGGACAAGGTCTGCAGCAACTCCGGCGGCAGCTTGCGATTGGTCTTGATGTACTGCTCGAACATCGACATCAGCGAACGCGCGATCGCATCGATTTCGCGTGGCTCGCGCGTGTCGGCGGCATCCACCAAGGTGCTGGATCCCGACAACGCGCCATCGGCTTTCGACGACTGCGTCCACGCGGACGCGGGTCAGCCCCTCCACCAGCACCTTGATCGTGCCATCCGGCAATTTCAGCAATTGCAGGACCTGGGCCAGGGTGCCGATCGCATGCAGGTCGGCCGCACCGGGATCATCGGTCTCGGCGGATTTCTGCGCGACCAGCAGGATCCGCTTGTCGCCTTCCATCGCGATGTCGAGCGCCTTGATCGACTTGTCACGACCGACGAACAGCGGGATCACCATGTGCGGAAACACCACCACGTCGCGCAACGGCAAGACAGGCAGCGCGACGGATTCGTGTTCGATTGCAGGGGTAGCGGTCATGCAGGCTCCGGGAGGATGCAGGCCGGCGCCGGATGCGCCCGCCTCAGCCACGTTTATGGGGGTGTCTGCTCCGGGATGCAAGCGGCAATCCGCGAACGAGCCCGCAATGAAAAGGCCGCCTTGCGGCGGCCTTCTCATTCGTGAATGAGCTGCCACTCAGTCCGCAGACGCCGCCTTCGGCAACAGCGCGGGCGCGGCGGCGGCCTGGCTCCTTGTCCTGGCCCTTCTCGAACGCGGTGTTCTGGTAGATCAGGTACGGCTCGGACTTGTGCTCGATCACCGACTCGTCGACCACCACCTTGCTGACGTTCTCCAGCGACGGCAGGTCGTACATGGTGTCCAGCAGGACGGATTCGACGATGGTGCGCAGGCCGCGCGCACCGGTCTTGCGCTTGAGCGCGCGCTTGGCGATGGCCACCAGCGCATCCGGGCGGATTTCGAGCTCCACGCCTTCCATCTCGAACAGCTTGCGGAACTGCTTGGTGATCGCGTTCTTGGGCTCGGTCAGGATCTGGATCAATGCCGCCTCGTCCAGCTCCTCCAGCGTCGCCACGACCGGCAAACGGCCGACGAATTCCGGGATCAGGCCGTACTTGATCAGGTCTTCCGGCTCGACCTGGGCCAGCACCTCGCCAACGTTGGCCTTGCGCTCGACGCTCTTGACCTTGGCGCCAAAGCCAATCCCGCCAGCTTCGCTGCTGCGCTGCTGGATCACCTTGTCCAGGCCGGCGAACGCGCCACCGACGATGAACAGGATGTTGCGGGTATCGACCTGCAGGAACTCCTGCTGCGGATGCTTGCGCCCGCCCTGCGGCGGCACGCTGGCCACGGTGCCCTCGATCAGCTTCAGCAGCGCCTGCTGCACGCCTTCGCCGGAGACGTCGCGGGTGATCGACGGGTTCTCGCGACTTGCGCGAGATCTTGTCGATCTCGTCGATGTAGACGATGCCCTGCTGCGCCTTTTCGACGTCGTAGTCGCACTTCTGCAGCAGCTTCTGGATGATGTTCTCGACATCCTCGCCGACGTAACCGGCTTCGGTCAGCGTGGTCGCATCCGCCATGGTGAACGGCACATTGAGCATCCGTGCCAGGGTCTCGGCCAGCAGCGTCTTGCCCGAACCGGTCGGACCGACCAGCAGGATGTTGGACTTGGACAGCTCGACGTCGTCCGACTTCTGCCGGCTCTCGATGCGCTTGTAGTGGTTGTAGACCGCCACCGCGAGGGTCTTCTTGGCCCGCGCCTGGCCGATCACGTACTGGTCGAGGACTTCCAGGATCTCGCGCGGCTTGGGCAGCGCGCTGCGCGTGGACTGCGCCTTTTCCTCGAGTTCCTCGCGGATGATGTCGTTGCACAGCTCCACGCATTCATCGCAGATGAACACGCTGGGTCCCGCGATCAGCTTGCGAACCTCATGCTGGCTCTTTCCGCAGAAGGAGCAGTAGAGGATCTTGGTGCTGTCGCCGGTGCTGCGTCCCTGGACGGTCTTCGCTCATTCGCCACTCACTGTCCGCGCTGCGCGGATTCGGCCCGAGGATACCATACGCTCCCGTTGGGCCAAGCGGGGGTCGGAATTCATTGAAACCGCGTGGGAACGCCGTTTCAGGCGGTCTACCCACCCACCAGATTTGCTGCAATGCCCTCGCGCATGGCACTCGGGCGTTTGCACCAGTGCGCGCCAGATCGCATGTTCAGCTCGGCCTGGATCGACTCGTCCGGGCGGCGCACCAGCACCTCGTCGACCAGGCCGTATTCACGGGCGGCCTCGGCGCTCTTGAAGTTGTCGCGCTCGGTGTCGCGTGCGATCACGTCCAGCGGCTGGCCGGTGTGGTTGGACAGGATTTCGTTGAGGCGCTGGCGCAGCGCCAGGATCTCGCGGGCCTGGATCTCGATGTCGGTGGCCTGCCCCTGCGAACCGCCGGACGGCTGGTGGATCATCACCCGCGCGTTCGGCAGCGCGTAGCGCTTGCCCTTGGCGCCTGCGGCGAGCAACAGCGCGCCCATGCTGCAGGCCTGGCCGACGCAGATCGTGCTCACGTCCGGCTTGATGTACTGCATGGTGTCGTAGATCGCCATGCCGGCGGTGACCACGCCGCCGGGCGAGTTGATGTACAGGCTGATGTCCTTCTCGGGATTCTCGGCCTCCAGGAACAGCAACTGCGCCACGATCACGTTGGCCACGTGGTCGTCGACGCCACCCACCAGGAAGATCACCCGCTCCTTCAGCAGGCGCGAGTAGATGTCGTACGCGCGCTCGCCGCGGCTGGTCTGTTCGACCACCATCGGCACGAGGTTGAGGGCTTTGGTGAGGTGATCCATGGTTGCTCGCTGGATTGGGAACTCGATGCTTCTTGCAGGGCCTTACTGGCCGATCGCTTCCTGGAAGCTCAACGGCGTCTTCGGTGTGCTGGGCGCGCTCGGCGATCCAGTCGATCACCTGCTCTTCCATCACCCGCGACTTGCAGGCCCTGCATGAGTTGGGGGTCGTTGCGGTACAAATCAATGACCTGCTGCGGCTGTTCGTAGGTCGATGCGATCAGCTGCATGGTTTCGGTCAGGCGCGACTGCTCCAGGCGCAGTTCGTTCCGGCGCGCGACTTCACCCACCAGCAAGGCGACCAGCACGCGCTTGCGCGCGGCGTCCATGAAGGCTTCGTGGCCGGCTTCCACGCGCTGGCCACGCTGGCGCGCCTGCTCGGTGGCATTGGCATGCAAGCCACGCGCCTCGTTCTCGACCAGGCGCGGCGGCAGTTCGACATCCTTGTAGGCCTCGACCAGCTGCTCGCCGACTTCGCGGCGCAGGCGGTTCATCAACGCGCCTTTCAGCTCGCGGGCAAGGTTGCTGCGGATTTCACTGCGGAACTGTTCGGCATCGCCGCTCTTCACGCCGAAGCTGCGGATGAACGCGGCATCGACCTCGGGCAATACCTGCTCGGTCACGTCGACCAGCTTGAAGGTCGACGTGACGGTCTTGCCGGCAAACTGCGGCACGTGCCAGTCGGCCGGCAGGGTCACATCGACGGTCTTTTCTTCATCCGGCTGCATGCCGATGACGGCCTTTTCGACCTCCTCGTACATGCCGCCGCTGCCCAGCACGGTGCTGGTCTTCTCGACGCCTTCGGCCGGCATGCGCTCGCCATCGATCACGCTGAAGGTTTCGAGGTTGACCATGTCGCCGGTCCTGGCTGCGCGTGTCACCTTGCTCCAGCTGCCGCGCTGCTGCTGCAGGTTGACCAGCATGCGGTCGATGTCGGCGTCCGCCACGTCCGAGGTATGGCGCACGACTTCAAGCTTGGCCATGTCCAGCTCGCCGAACTCCGGCACCAGCTCGACGGACGCCACGTACTTCAGCTCGCCCTCGTCGGACTCCTCGGCCTCGTTGATCTGCGGCGCGCCGGCAATGCGCATTTCGTTCTCGCGCACGGCCTTGTCCATGCCCTCGCGCAACAGGCCATCAAGGATCTCTGCGCGGACCTGGCTGCCGAAGCGCTGTTCGACCACCTTGGTCGGTACCTTGCCGGGGCGGAAGCCGTTGATGCGCGCGGTGCGCGCGATTTCGCGCAGGCGACCGCCCACCTGGTTGTCCACGTCCCCGGCGGGCAGGCTGAGGATGATGCGGCGCTCGAGGTTACCAACGGATTCGACCGAGACTTGCATGATGCGATGACTCCTGGGTGGGTTCGCCTGGAACCCGGTTGCACGTGATGAAGGGTGTTGCGCGGGCGGAATGAACCTGGATTCGGCCGCGCGTAGCAGGGTAGTTTGGCGGATGATGGCGTCGCTGTCATCTTTTCTCGTGCTACGCGTTGACAGTCTGGCCGCATCGCCGGACAATGCCCGGCCTTTCGCCATGCTGGCGCGTCGCGGAAGCCTGCAATTGCAAGATGTGTTGCCGGTTCTATCGGCGGGGTATAGCGCAGTCTGGTAGCGCGCCTGCTTTGGGAGCAGGATGTCGGGGGTTCGAATCCCTCTACCCCGACCATTCGTGGTGCCATCTCGAATGACCACTTCGATGCGACAATCCGGATGGGCGCCCGTAGCTCAACCGGATAGAGCACCGGCCTTCTAAGCCGGCGGTTGCAGGTTCGATTCCTGCCGGGCGCGCCAATGCGACGGGAACAACTTTGGTGGGTGTAGCTCAGTTGGTTAGAGCACCGGATTGTGATTCCGGGGGTCGTGGGTTCAAATCCCATCATCCACCCCAAATTTGCTGCACCAGGTTTGTTACAATTTGTACAGTTCGGGCCGTTAGCTCAGTTGGTAGAGCAGTTGACTCTTAATCAATAGGTCGAAGGTTCGAATCCTTCACGGCCCACCAAACCCGAGACGCCCGGCCACAAGCCGGGCGTTTTCTTTGGTCGGCTCCCTCCAGCTCGATCGAGCCAGCGGATACAATCTGCGCTCGCGATGCGCGAAAGTGGCGGAATTGGTAGACGCCCTGGCTTTAGGTGCCAGTGCCGCAAGGCGTGGGGGTTCGAGTCCCCCCTTTCGCACCAGCCGTTCAGGCTGCCGTTTATGCAAGTTGCGTTATGCTCGACACACGGCATCTGGCCGGATCAAGCACAGGAAAGATCCATCATGCGCAGCGGCAATCCCGCACTCCAGGAAAACACCTTCCTCGACCTCGGCACCGGCACCGTCGTGCGCAACGACGCCGGGACAATGAGCCTCAATGGCACCGTGAACAAGACCGGCATCTTGTTGCTGTTGACGGTAATCACCGCAACCTATGCCTGGTCGCAAACCATCACGCCGACCGGTGAAGTCGCCGCTGGCGCAGGTGTTTATCTGTGGGGCGGCGTCATCGGTGGCCTGGTGCTGGCGCTGATGACCGTCTTCAAGAAAACGTGGTCGCCGATCACCGCACCCCTGTACGCCGTGGTCGAAGGCTTTTTCCTCGGCGCTATATCGGCGATCTACAATGCACAGTTCCAGGGCATCGTGATGCAGGCGGTGATGCTGACCTTCGGCATCATGTTCGCGCTGTTGTTTGCCTATCGTTCCGGCCTTATCAAAGCCACCGAGAACTTCAAGCTCGGCGTGGTGGCTGCGACGGGTGGGGTGGCATTGATCTACCTGGCCACGATCGGCCTCGGGTTTTTCGGAATCAAGATCCCCTTCATCCACGAATCCGGCCTGATCGGCATCGGCTTCAGCTTGGTCGTTGTGGTGATCGCATCGCTGAACCTGGTGCTCGACTTCGACTTCATCGAGAAGGGCGTCGAAGTCGGCGCGCCGAAATACATGGAGTGGTACGGCGCGTTCGGCCTTGATGGTCACGCTGGTTTGGCTGTATCTCGAACTGCTGCGCCTGCTGTCGAAGCTGCAGTCACGCAACTAGGGATTCAATTACTCCAGTGCTCCAACGAAAAAGGGCGCCGACGGCGCCCTTTTTCATGCGGCCCGCAACTCAGGGCACGTATTCGGGCTCGACCGAGCCGGACGCGCCATTGAATTGCACGTTGAAGCGCGGCAAGCCGGTCAGGTCGTAAGTCGCCGACGCCATCTTGATCCGGCCATCAGAGCCATCCACGGCCTCAAGCAAACGGGTAAAGATCCGGTCCTTGGTTGATCGGCGCCCACGGAAGTCGACGATGTAGCGTCCGGTCATCTCAATCCAGTTGTCGTTGGCGACGATCGTGACCAGCGGATCGATGCGCGCGTCTTCCAGCGCATATTTCTGCACCGCCTTGGCCCAGGACCCGCGGAATGCCGGCGCAGTCTCCCCGCACTCCTCCTGCAGGATGCGCCCCAACGTGTCCTTGGCGAACTGCCAATCGCAGCCATAGCGGACCGGAACCTTGATCTCGTCCCACAGGAACGGGAGGTCGGCCGAGTAATTGAAGACCGGATCCTTGAACACGTAGCTGTTGGCGACACGTACGATCCGGCCGTTGTAGAGGTCGCCATCCACCCACTGCCCGATCTCCATCAGGGTCGTGCGCAGGATGCCGATGTCGATCACGTCGCCCTTGATGCCGCCCAGTTGCACGCGATCGCCCGGTGAATAGAAACGCCCGAACGAGATCGCGACCCAGCCGGCGACGCTTGCAATCACTTCCTGCAAGGCAAACGCGATGCCGGCGCCGGCAACACCGAAAGCGACCGTGAGCCCGGCCAGACGGTCGCTGAAGATGGTGACCAGCGCCAGCACGATCAGCACATAGCCGAGCAGGGTGAATGCCTTGTTGACGCGGTAGCGATTGGTGCTGTCGCTGATGCGCGCGCCGACATAGCGCTGCACCACGTGCTTGAGTGCGACCACCAGCACGATCACCACCAGCACCGAGATCCAGCGCCCCACGGTGGGGTCGAACAGCAGCGCGCGGAGATTTGCTTCATTCATGGCATTGTTCCCGGGGTCGCACGAAATGGCACATGTCAGGCATCGCCCGTCCGTTGCCGGAACAACGAAAGCCCGAACGTGGCGGGTCGGTAGTTCTTCGGCAGGTACTGGTCAGGCACCGCGGTCCGGCTGCCATCGCGCATCGCGCCATAGTGCGGGGACATGATCTCCACGCCGCCCTCGTTGAACTTGTCCTGGATGTTGGCGTGCAGGTCCGAATAGATGCGCGCCATCGCAGCCGCATTCTTCGTGTACGCGTTGATTTCATACGCCACGTAGAAATCATCCAGGCTGGTCTGCAACACGAATGGTGCAGGCTCCGGCTCGATGTCGCGGGTGGCGAGCGCAGCCTCTATCAACAGCGCATGCACCTTGCTCCACTCGACGTCGTAACCGATCGTGACGCTGCTGTGCAGGATCAGATTGCCATTCGCGGCTTCCGTGCTGAAGTTGATCAACGGGTTGCTCAGCACCAGCACGTTGGGGATGGCAATCGTGACGTTCTTGATGGTCCGGATCTTCAGCGCAAGCAGATCACAGGAGATCACGTCACCCACGGTGTCGGCGACCTTGACCCGGTCGCCCGGGCGCAGCACCTGCATGTAGATCAGCACGATGCCGGCCACCATGTTGCCGATCGCGGCGGACGACCCCAGCGAGACCATCAGACCCACGAAGACCGATACGCCCTGGAATGCCTTGGACCCGGAGCCCGGCAGGTACGGGAACGCCACCACCAGCGCCAGCGCGATCACCACGAACCGCACGATCTGGTAGGTCGGCTCGATCAGTTCTGGCGCGAAATTCCGAGCTTCTTCGGAAGCCCCCAGTTGTTCAAGCACGATCCGCACGAGACGCAGCAGATAACGGGTGACCACCAGGATGGTGACGATGAACACCAAGTTGGGCAGGAACCCGGCGATGCCCGATGTGACCCAGCGCACCGCCGACACCGCGGAGCGCGACACCGTCAGTGCGACGCCCTGGGTCCATGGAAATTGGCCCAGCACATAGCCCGCAACGAAGACCGCCACCACCAGGCTCAACAGCCAGCGGACGCCGCGCAGTGTCCGCAGGGCAAGCGGAATCGCATACGCAGGCGACAGCAGGGTGAAGCCAAGCACGCGGATGACCGGAATCTTGCGTTGCGCAAGTTCCGCGAACCGGCGTTGCAGGCGGGCCACGCCCAAGCGCAGTGCAAAGACCAGCAGGACGGCTGCAGCGATCGCCACCAGGCTGCGCACCGCACTCATCACCAGGCCGCGGGTCGACCTGCCTGCCATGTCCTCGATCACCGCATGGCGCAGCACGATGCCGATATCCGCCGCGCGTTGCTGGCGGGTCCGGCCGCGCGGCTTCGCATCGGCATCCGTCACCGAGGTGATGAACTGCTCCCCGAGGAAGATATCGCTCGAATCCGATGTTTGTTCGACCCGCAGCATCTGCGCGTCGAGCCCGGGCTGTGCGAGCGCCGTGTTCAGCCTGGCCTCGATCGCTTTCGCACGGCTGCCGACACTCAGTGCGCCGATTGGCTTGTCGACGGGGAACATCACCTGTCCACGAAAAAGCACGTCCGCCTTGTCGGCAACCGGCACTTCCCGCGTCGCCGGGGCAGTTGCCGCGACCGTGACCGTGACCGGTGGCGGCGATGCGAACGCCGGTGCCGGCGCCATGAGCGCAATCAGCAGCAACCACCGCAACAATGTCCAGCAGGCAGGATGCATCGCGAATCTCCATCTGAACGAATGGCCGATGTACTTCGCAACACGCGAATCTGCACAGGCCTGTCCTGCCGCGAAGGCTACAGGGTTACAGGTTCTTCAAGTAGCTGGGTCCGCTTCAACCGCACGCCGGCCAGGTGCCCCGCAATGGATACAATGCCGACCTGGATGCGTGCCCGTGCCCGCCGGGCTGCACCCCTTCCCGACGAGGTGGCATGCGCATGCGTTTCAACGTCCAGTTGTCCGTCGCCGTCGCCAGCGCCTGCCTGTTGCTGGCGGGCTGCGCAGACCCGCCGCCAGTCCCGCAAGCCGCAACGACGCCGCACACCGTGGTGGCCTTCCCGAACGCCATGCAACTGGCTGCGGGTTCCAGTGCGCAACTGCAGGCGCAGGTCAACGATGAACGCGACCAGCCGATCGGCGGGCGCATCGATCGTGTTCCGCAGCAAGGACCCGGACATCATCGGCGTCAGCCAGGACGGCATGGTCAGTGCACTCGGGCCGGTGGGGGTATCGGCCGTGCAGGTTGCCAGCGGCGTCCGCGTGGTCGAGGTTCCGGTGAGGATCGTTGCCGGTGCAGGTGCCCTGCTGGAAGCCACCAAGTCCCCGCCGGGTACCGCGCAGGCCGGCGCACCAGTCGGGGATGTCACCGTTCGGGTTCTCGACCAGTTCAACAACCCGGTAGCCGGCGCCGCCCTGGCCTGGAAGCTCGGATGGGCACGCAGTGGCTCGATCGAGTCCGCATCCGCCATCACGGCAGCAGACGGGACCGGCTCTGCACGCTGGATCGCCAGTGCCACGGCCGGTCCGCAGAGCCTTGAGGTGCGATCGGGCGATCTGCCAGCCGCTGGTCTTGAATACCAGCGTCAATGCTGGCCCGCCGGTCACGATCCAGCTCAGTAGCGACCCGCTGCTGGAACCGGGAGCATCAGCGGAAGTGGGCGACACCCTCAACGTCCGAACACATGTTGCGGACCAACACGGCAACGGCGTGAGCGGCATCGAGGTCCAGCTGGATGCCTCCGGCGCATGCAAGGCCAAGCCATTACTGCAGGAAACCGACGATGCCGGAAACACACCTGCATCCAGCTGGGAGATGGGCGACAACGGAAGTTGCGTGATGATCGCCACGACCACCAACCCGACCCCCCTGGAAACGCGGATCACAGTGCCGGTGGAGCCTGCCGCCAGACGCAAGTAGGCGTCTTCGCAAGCAACCCCGCCCCACCCGCCCTGCTGCAACGAGAAAGGGCGCCCAAAGGCGCCCTTCACATGCCTGCCACGAAGGTGGCAAGGGAAACATCAAAGCCTGCTGGCGATCGCCTGCGCAAAGCCCATTGTGTTGCCCTGCCCGCCCAGGTCCGGGGTCATGCCGTCCTTTGCTTCCAGCGTGGCGATGATCGCCGTGCGCAGGCGCTCGGCCTGCTCCGGCAACGCCAGGTGGTCGAGCATCTGCGCTGCGCCCAGCAACAGCGCGCACGGATTGGCGACCCCCTTGCCGGCGATGTCCGGCGCCGAGCCATGCACGGCCTCGAAGATCGCCGTATCGGCACCGATATTCGCGCCCGGCGCCAGGCCAAGTCCGCCCACCAGACCTGCGCACAGGTCGGAAATGATGTCGCCGAACAGGTTGGTGGTGACGATCACGTCGAACTGTTCGGGACGCATCACCAGCTGCATGCAGGTGTTGTCCACGATCATCTCGTTGCACTCGATGTCCGGATACTGCTGGGCCACTTCACGCGCGGTCTTCAGGAACAGGCCCGACGTCGACTTCATGATGTTGGCCTTGTGCACCACCGTGACCTTCTTGCGGCCGGTGCGGCGCGCCAGGTCGAAGGCGTAGCGGACGATGCGCTCGGAGCCCATGCGGGTGGTGCGGATGACCGAAGTCGCGAACTTCGCCATCGGCCGAGGTTTCCTGGCCTTCCGGGGTGTAGGCGCCTTCGGTGTTCTCGCGCACGGTGATCAGGTCAACGCCGGTGGGAAAGCGCGACTTGGTGTTCGGGAACGACTTGGCCGGACGCACGTTGGCGTAGAGGTCGAAGCGGCGACGCAGCTCGACGTTGATCGAGGAGAACCCGCCACCGACCGGCGTGGTCAGCGGCGACTTCAGCGCGATGCGGTTGCGCGTGATCGATTCCATGGTCGTGGCGGGGATCAGTTCGCCATGTTTTTCGAGCGCCACCAGGCCGGCGTCGGCGAATTCATAGGCCAGGTCAAGCTGCATCGCATCCAGCACGTGCAGGGTGGCATCCATGATTTCCGGGCCGATGCCATCGCCGCGGATAACGGTGATCGTCGTGGTCATAAGGGGTCGATTCCAGGCTGGCTTGCACGTGCAGGACGTGCTGCAACGCGGGGAAGTCAGCCGCCAATTATGCCATGCGGGGCACCTCAGCCGTGGTTGTGGGCCTCCGCCGCGAAGGTCTCGCCCCGCGCCAACCGGTCCTGGATGTCGCGCGGCTTGTTCATGCGCCTTCACCCGCGAGCAACGACTCGAACTTGCCTGCGCGATGCAGCGCGATCAAGTCGTCGTAGCCGCCGACGTGGACATCGCCGACGAAGATCTGCGGGACGCTGGTGCGCTTGGCCAGGGCGATCATGCGCTCGCGTTCGGCGTGGTCGAGGTCGATCCGGATCTCGGTCCAGTCCAGCCCCTTGCTTTTCAGGAAATTCTTGGCCATCACGCAATAGGGGCAAGTGGCGCTGCTGTAAATGGTGATGGCGGGTAGCGTGGTGTCGCTCACGTCGGTCTCCGGGATCGTGGAATGAGGGGGCGCATGGGGCGATGGGCTTCAGGACGATGCAAGAGATGCCACCGGGAACCAGCGAAGCCAGTCCAGGTCGAAGGCATTGTCCGAATATGCGGGCGCAAGGGCCGATTTCCAGCCATGATGTGCCCGTCCGGCAAGTGCTTCAACCCCGGTTCACGCCACGAGGCCCGCCGACCGCATCCTGAACACATGGAGATTCGCGTGCCCCCTAGACCATCGATCCTTGCTGCCGCCCTTGCCGGAGCGCTTGTCTTCGCCTCTGCTGCTGCGGCCCAGGACTCGAAACTGCCCGACATCGGCTCCTCCGCCGGCAACGTGCTGTCGCCGGCCAAGCAGGCCGAATACGGCGCGATGACGCTGGCCCAACTGCGCCACGCAGGCTATGTGCTCGACGATCCGCTGCTTGGGCGGCTGGCTGGACGAAGTCGGCCAGCGGCTGGGCGGCGCCAGCGACAAGCCGCAACAGCACATTCACGTTTTTCATGCTGCGCGACCGCCAGATCAACGCCTTCGCCACCCTCGGTGGCTACATCGCGATGAACGCGGGCCTGGTGCTGGCCGCCGACCGCGAGGACGAAGTGGCCGGCGTGCTCTCGCACGAGGTCGCCCACGTCACCCAGCAGCATGTCCTGCGCGGCGCGGAACGCGCGCAGCGCGACAGCCTGCCCATCCTGCTGGCGATGCTGGGCACGATCGTTGCGGCACAGAAGGCCGGCGGCAATTCCAGCGGCAACGCCACCTCGGCCGCCGTGATCGGCGGCCTGGGCCTGCTCCAGCAACGGCAGATCGACTACACCCGCGACAACGAATCCGAAGCCGACCGCATCGGTATCCGCGCGATGGCGCGCGGTGGCTACGACCCGGAGGGCATGGCCGATTTCTTCGAGAAGCTGCAGTCGGTGCTGCGCACCAACCAGGGCGACGAGCGCAGCCGCACGCCCGGCTACCTGCAGACCCACCCGATCACCCTGACCCGCATCAGCGAGGCCCGTGAACGTGCGCGTCTCGCTGGAGAAAGCCGCGCCCGCCGCGACCATGCGCGTGGCCAACAATCCACTGCTGCCGGCCGGGATGCAGATCAGCCACCAGTGGCGCGCGCGCGCGCGGCGAGACGGGCGATTTCGGCTGGGCGCGCGAGCGCCTGCGCGTGCTGAGCGCCAATACGCCCGCGCAGGCAATCCGCGAATACCAGCAGATGCAGGCCAAGCAGCCACTCGACGATGCCCAGCGCTATGGCCTGGCCTTTGCGCAGCAGCAGGCCGGCCACATGGTCGATGCCATGCGCGGGATCGCCGACGTGCAAGCCGCGCACCCGGACAGCATGTGGCTGCAGATCAGCCTGGCGCGTGGCCGAAGCCAAGGCGGGCCGCATCGCCGATGCCGATCGCCGGTTCGAGGGCATGCTTGCGAGCAGGCCGACCCATCGCGCACTGGTGCTGAGCTATGCGCAGGTGCTGGCCGAACGCAACACGCCCGCCTGCCGGCACGCGCGCGGTGGCCGTGCTGCGGCCGTTGCTGGGTACCGGCGCCGACGACCTGCTGTTCCAGCAGGCCTATGCCCGCGCCAACGAAATCGCCGGCGATGACGTCCGTGCCGGCGAAGCCTGGGCCGAGGCCGCCTACCTCAATGGTCGTCCCGAGCAAGCCCTGGTCCAGCTCAACAACCTCAAGAAGCGCAAGCACGCTGGACTACTACGCGCGCAGCCGGATCGACGCCCGCATCGCCGCGATCACCCCGACCGTGCTGGAGCTGCGTCGCCAGGGCATCCGCGACGAGGACGCGACGCGTGGCAAGCTGCAATACGGAGTGAGTGCGCACCGAGCGTGCCCCGGCTTGGTGACAACGTCACAATTCCGTCATCAAACCGTCGTGTAATGGCAGGAGGGCCGCGAATGCGGTGCACACGTGTTGCCTGACATGCAAAAACGCATCCTGATCGTCGATGACGAACCCGCCATCCGCGACATGGTCGCCTACGCCCTGCGCAAGGGCGATTTCGAACCCGTGCATGCCGGCGACGCGCGCGAGGCACAGGAGGCGATCGCCGAACGCGTCCCCGACCTGATCCTGCTGGACTGGATGCTGCCCGGCACCAGCGGACTGGAGCTGGCCCGCCGCTGGCGGCGCGAAGCGCTCACCCGCGACATCCCGATCATCATGCTGACCGCGCGCGGCGAGGAGAACGACCGCGTCGGCGGCCTCGAAGCCGGCGTCGACGACTACGTGGTCAAGCCATTCTCGGCACGCGAACTGCTGGCGCGCATCCGCGCGGTCATGCGCCGCTCGCGCGACGATGACGAGGACGGCAGCATCCAGATCGGCGGCCTGCGCATCGATGGCGCCGCGCACCGGGTATTCGCCATCCCGACGGAGCGCAGCGGCGACCCTACGCCCGTGCAGATCGGTCCCACCGAATACCGCCTGCTGCATTTCTTCATGACCCACCCGGAGCGTGTCTACAGCCGCTCGCAGTTGCTGGACCACGTCTGGGGCGGCAGCGTGTACGTGGAGGAACGCACGGTGGACGTGCACATCCGCCGCCTGCGCAAGACCCTGGAGCCGCATCGCCTGGACCCGATGGTGCAGACCGTGCGCGGCGCCGGCTATCGCTTCTCTGCGGCGTCATGACTGCAGCCGCATGATCACCCGAATGACACCCGATGCCCGCGCCGCATGGTTCCGCACGCTCGCACAGCTCGCGCTGGTGCTGGCGGCGGGCCTGGGCGTCGGCTGGTTGATCGGCCAGCCGTGGCCGGTGCTGACCATGGCGGCGCTGGGCGTGGTGGCCTGGCATTACTGGAAACTGCATGGCGTGCTGATGCGCCTGACCGCGCGCCAGCGCCCGCGACCCATCGGCTGGTGCGGGCGTCTGGAACGAACTCGACCGTCTGCTGCTGCGCGGGCAATCGGACATGCGCGCGCGCAAGCGGCGCCTGCTGGCGATGCTGCGGGCCTACCGCGCCGCCGCCGCGGCATTGCCGGACGCCGTGGTGGTGATCGAACGCAACCGCCAGCGCGTGCTCTGGTTCAACGAAGCCGCCACGCCCCTGCTGGGCCTGCGGCATCCGCAACACGTCGAAGCGTCCGTGGTCGACGCGCTGCAGCCCGTTGCCGATGGCCTCGTGGCTGGCCGCCGGCCGCAATGCCGAGCCGATGATGGACGTGCCCTCGCCGGTCGATCCGGCACGGCGCCTGAGCCTGCGCCTGATCCCGTATTCGGATGAACTGTGGCTGCTGGTCGCGCGCGACGTCACCAAGCTGATGCGGCTGGAACAGATGCGCCGCGATTTCGTCGCCAACGTCTCGCACGAACTGCGCACCCCGCTGACCGTGATCCATGGCTACCTGGAGATGCTCGACCCGGACGAGCAGCCCGAATGGGCGCCGATGCTCGCGGAAATGCAGCGGCAGTCGCAGCGGATGACGCAATTGGTCGAGGACCTGCTGACGTTGTCGCGACTGGAAGCACGCGACACCCTTGCCGGAAGAACCCGTGGCGATGGCGCCGATGCTGGCGACACTGCGGCGCGAGGCCGAGGCGTTGAGCCAGGGCCTGCACCAGGTCCATGTGCACGACAACGCCCATGTGGACCTGTGGGGTTCGAGCCAGGAACTGCACAGCGCGTTCTCCAACCTGGTCAGCAATGCGGTGCGCTACACCCCGGCCGGTGGCGAGATCGCGATCGATTTCACGATGGACGCCGACGGCGGCGCCGTGCTGTCCGTGCGCGACAGCGGCTACGGCATTCCCGAGGCGCACCTGCCGCGCATCACCGAACGCTTCTACCGGGTCTCCACCAGCCGTTCGCGCGAATCCGGCGGCACCGGGCTTGGGCTGGCCATCGCGAAGCACATCCTTGGCCTGCACGGCGCCAGGCTCGAGGTTGCCAGCCAGGTCGGCCAGGGCAGTACGTTCAGTTGCCACTTCGGCCCGGCGCGCGTGCAACCACGCGACGCCAGCCGGTACCCTGAGGCGACGCTGACCATCACGCCTTGAGCATTTTCGACATGAACATCCAGCAGCTGCCCCCGACCGTGCCGGCATCCGTGCCCGATGCCTCGCTGTACGCCAACCGCGAACTGTCGCAACTGGACTTCAATTTCCGCGTGCTCGCGCAGGCGCAGGATCCGTCGGTACCGCTGCTGGAACGGCTGCGCTTCCTGTGCATTTCCTGCACCAACCTGGATGAATTCTTCGAGATCCGCGGCGGTTCGGTGCGCCATGCGATGGAATTCGGCGGCCCGCTGGCTGCCGATGGCCTGGCACCGGCCGCCCTGCTCAACCGCATCCACGACCGCGCCGCCGAACTGGTCGATGCGCAATACCGCTGCTTCGACGAGCAATTGCGGCCACAACTCGCCGCAGCAGGGCATCCGCCTGCTGCAACGCCGGAACTGGACCGCCGAGCAGACCGAATGGCTGCGCGAGTATTTCCGCAACGAGATCATGCCGGTGCTGTCGCCGCTGGGCCTGGATACGGCGCATCCGTTCCCGAAGATCCTCAACAAATCGCTGAACGTGGTGGTGCTGCTGGAGGGCCGCGATGCCTTCGGCCGCGAGGGCCACATGGCGATCGTGCGCGCCCCGCGTTCGCTGCCGCGGATCATCCGCATCCCGGATGCCGACGGCGACGGCGACGCCTTCCACGATTTCGTGTTCCTCAGCGGGGTGTTGTCGACCTTCGTGCATGAGCTGTTTCCGGGCATGCAGGTCAACGGTGCCTATCAGTTCCGGGTGACCCGCAACTCCGAGCTCATCGTCGACGAGGACGACGTCGACAACCTGGCGCTCGCGGTGCGCGACGAACTGGTCGGCCGCGGCTACCTGCGCGCGGTGCGGCTGGAGATCGCCGAGCAATGCCCGCCCGACGTGGTCAAGATGCTGCTGGCCAACTTCGAGCTGCCTGCGAACGCGGTGTACAAGATCGATGGCCCGGTCAACCTCAACCGGGTGATCCAGGTCTACGACCTGGTCCATCGGCCTGACCTCAAGTTCCGCCCGTTCCAGCCCGCGCTTGCTGCGCGACATGGAGCACGATGTTCGAGCAGATCAGCCATGGCGACGTGTTGCTGCACCACCCCTTCGACGCGTTCGCGCCGGTGCTGGAACTGATCCGGCAGGCCGCCGAAGACCCGAACGTGCTGGCGATCAAGCAGACCCTGTACCGCACCGGCAGCAAGTCCAAGATCGTCGAGCACCTGATCCAGGCGGCCCGCAACGGCAAGGACGTGACCGTGGTGGTGGAGCTGCGCGCGCGCTTCGACGAGGAAGCCAACCTCGGCCTGGCCGATCGCCTGCAGGATGCCGGCGTGCAAGTGGTGTACGGCGTGGTCGGCTACAAGACGCACGCCAAGATGCTGCTGATCGTGCGCCGCGAAGGCGCCATGCTGAAGCGCTACGTGCACCTGGGCACCGGCAATTACCACAGCGGCACCGCACGCGCCTACACCGACTTCAGCCTGATGACGGCCAACCCCGAGATCGGCAACGACGTCCACCTGATCTTCCAGCAACTGTCCGGACTGGCCGCGCCGCTGACCCTGAGCCGCCTGCTGCAATCACCGTTCACCCTGCACAGCGGCGTGCTGCAACGGATCGCCCGCGAAGCCGACCACGCCCGTGCCGGCAAGCCGGCGCGGATCGTGGCGAAGATGAATGCCTTGAACGAAACCCAGGTGATCGATGCGTTGTACGAAGCATCGCAGGCCGGCGTGCAGGTCGACCTGATCGTGCGCGGCGCCTGCACGCTGAAGCCCGGCATCACGGGCGTGTCGGACAACATCCGCGTGCTCTCGATCGTTGGCCGGTTCCTCGAGCACCACCGGGTCTGGTGGTTCGGCAACGACGGCGATGCGGACCTGTTCTGCTCCTCGGCCGACTGGCTGGAGCGCAACCTGTTGCGCCGGGTCGAAACCGCGTTCCCGATCCTGGACCCCATCGCCGCCCAGCGCGTGCATCGCGAAGGCCTGCTCAACTACCTGGACGACAACCAGAACGCCTGGGAGCTGCAGGCCGATGGCCAGTATCACAAGCTCGAGCCCATCGACGGACAAGCGCCATTTTCAGCGCAGCTCTCACTGCTGGAAGGGATGTACGCGTGAGGCGCAAGCGATCATCCACGAATGACAACGCTCGCCAAGCACGCAGCGGCACTGTCATCAAGCGGCTGGAACTTGCCGCATGAGGACCTGCGCCACGCCGTGCAGCCACATCGCGCATGACGCACCCTGCGCCGCTGCAGGACGGCGACATGCTGGCCGCGATCGACCTGGGTTCCAACAGCTTCCACATGGTGGTGGCGCAGATGGCTGCTGGGGCAACTGCGCGTGGTCGATCGCCTGCGCGAGAGCGTGCGCCTGGCCGAAGGCCTGGACGGCTTCGGTGGACTGAAACCCGACGTGCTGGCACGCGCACTGGATTGCCTGTCGCGGTTCGGCCAGCGCGTGCACGACATCCCGGCGCACCGGGTGCGCGCAGTGGCGACCAACACCGTGCGCCGCCTGCGTGCGCCGCAGACCTTCCTGCTGCCTGCGGAAACCGCATTGGGCCGACCGATCGAAGTGGTCTCCGGACGCGAGGAAGCGCGCCTGGTCTACCTGGGCGTTGCCCACGCGCAACCGCCCAAGGAAGAGCAGCTGCGGCTGGTGATCGACATCGGTGGTGGCTCCACCGAATGCATCATCGGCCGCGGCATGCAGGCGCTGGAGCGCGAAAGCCTGCAGGTCGGCTGCGTGGCCAGCACGCGGCGCTTCTTCGGCAACGGCAAGCTGTCGCGCAAGCGCTGGAAGGACGCGCTGATCGAAGTCACCGCCGAGTTCCAGCAGTTCGCGGCGACCTATCGCAGCCTGGGCTGGGATGAGGCGATCGGCGCAGCCGGCACCAACAAGGCCATCGGCGCGATCTGCGCGGAGATGAAACTCACCAAGGGCGCGGTCACCGCCGAAGCCCTGTCCTGCGTGCGTGATCGCCTGCTGCAGGCGCAGCGCATCGAGGACATCGACCTGCCCGGCCTGTCCGCCGAACGTCGCCCGGTCATTGCCGGCGGCATCCTGATCCTGGAAGCCGTGTTCAACGCACTGGACCTGCAGCGGATGGCGGTCAGCAAGGCCGCGCTGCGCGAAGGCGTGCTGTACGACATGCTGGGCCGTGGCAGCGTGGACGATCCACGTGATGCCTCGGTGGCCGCGCTGATGCATCGCTACGGCATCGACATCTCCCAGGCGGCGCGGGTGGAAGCGACCGCGCTGCGCCTGTTCGACCAGGTCGCCAAGGCCTGGGCGCTGGACGCCGACGACCGCCAGATGCTGGTGCGCGCCGCGCGCCTGCATGAAATCGGGCTGGCGATCGCGCATAGCGGCTACCACTTGCATGGCGCCTACGTGCTGGCGAACTCGGACATTGCCGGCTTCTCGCAGCAGGAACAGCGCTTCGTGGCGGTATTGGTGCGCACGCATCGCCGCAATGTCCCGAAGTCCGCGTTCGAGATGATCCCCGACCGCCTGCTGGCGCACGCACGACGCAGTGCGGCGCTGTTGCGGCTGGCAGTGTTGCTGCATCGATCGCGCGACCGCAGCGCCTTGCCTTCGCTGCACCTGCAGGTCGACGGCGACCGACTTGCACTGTCACTTGATCCCGACTGGCTGCAGGCACACACCCTGTTGCGCGCCGACCTGGAGGGCGAGGTCGAAGACATGCGCGGGCTGGGGATGCAGTTGCAGCTGAGCGGGACTTGATCATTTTCCCGAACGAGAACGGGCCGGCAAAAGCCGGCCCGTGAGGTACGAGGTTGGCCTGGAGGCCTAGTCCACCATCATCTTGCGCGGCAACGGGGCCGGACGCATCGCGGTGTTGTAGACGAACGAGGCGACGATTGCGGAAGACTGTTTCAGGTCATCGGCCGATGCATGGTCCTGCACGTCCAGGTGGGTGTGGTGGACGTGGCTGAAATAGTCCAGCTGGTCCTGCACGAACTGGAAGCCGGGGATGCCGACGCGATCGAAACTGATGTGATCGGTGCTGCCGGTGTTGCGCTGGGTGACGACAGTGGCGCCAACGTCATTCCACGGCTTCAGCCATTGCTCGAAGATCGGCGCGGCGGCCAGGTTTTCCTGCGCGTAGATGCCGCGAATCTTGCCGCTGCCGTTGTCGAGGTTGTAGTACGCCGAGATCCTGCCGTAGTCCGCGGTGCGCTGCAGCGTGCCCTTGTCGGTGCGGAACGCGGCAGGCAGCGCCTTCTGCGCAGGATCGGTCGGCTCCGGATAGCGCGCGAAATGCTTGGCCACGTAAGCCTGCGAACCGATCAGGCCCTGCTCCTCGCCGGTCCACAGCGCCACGCGGATGGTGCGGTTCGGATTGGCGCCCACCGCTTTCAGGATGCGCACCGCCTCCATCATCACCGCCACGCCGGCGCCGTTGTCGTTGGCGCCCGAGCCGGTGTGCCACGAATCCATGTGCGCGCCCAGCATCACCACTTCGTGCTTCTGCGGACCGGTACCCGGGATCTCGGCGATGGTGTTGTAGCCAGGCTGGTTGCCGTCATCGAGGAACCTGGCATCCACGTTGATGCGCAGCTGCACCGGCTGCTTGCGGTCGAGCGCGCGCATCACGGCGTTGTAGTGTTCGGCCATCATCACCAGCGCCGGCACGCCAACCGATTCACCGGCCTTGCGCGAACCGCCGCCCATGACCCGGACGATGCCGTCGTTCCAGCTGCTGATCGACATGGTGGCGACCACGCCTTCGTCGACCAGGAACTGGTTGAGTTCCGGACCGAATTTCATGCGTTCCAGGTACTTCGCAAGCATCGCTTCACTGTCACGGCGCTCGGATGGCAAGGGATAGGACAGCAACTCCTCGAGGGTGTCGTGGTCATGCCGGCTGAAATCGGATTTCTCGCTGGGCTTGTAGGCACGCAACTCGTCGGTGAACAGCACCTTGCCCTTGAGCTTGCCCTTCCACTTTTCCAGGTCGGCCGCCTTCTCGAGCTTGGCGTAGATCGCCTCGCCCTCGACCGGGCCGGCCGTTCCCGGCGTCCACGCCTTGGGCAATGCATGCAGCGGCATCGGCCGCGGGCTGAGCATCTCCACGCTGGCATCGGTGAACGACCAGCCACGACCGATGTCGGCGACAGCCTCGTCGTGCACGTTGGACAGGCCCCACTCGCTGAACCTGGCACCGGTCCAGCGGTTGGCTTCTGCCATCGATGGTGAATTGGTCAGGCGCGGACCGATCACCTCGGTCAGGTGATCCAGGGTCGCCATCACCTGCGACCGGTTGAACGCTTCCGCACGAATTCGCCCGGTCATGTCCAGGTCCACCCGCTCCTGGGCAGGAACACCCTGCGCACCTGCCACCCCAGCCGCCAGCAGCGCGGCAACCAACAACCGTCGTTTCATTGCATTCCCCAAGCAGGCGTCAAACCGTGAAGTCTAGGCGGCCAACACGTTGCTGCCGTGGGCCATCGGTCATGGCCTGCGCCGCGCGGTAGCCGGCCGCGTGACGTGGCGCACGGTCCTGATGCCCCACATCAGCCATGGCGCAAGGTGATGCGGGCCACGCTGCCCCCACCCTCGCGCTCAAGCAGTTCGGCGTGACCACCGTGCAAGGCGGCCACCTGGGCCACGAAGGGCAGGCCGAGCCCGCTGCTGCGACTGCCACCACCGGGGCGCGGCAATGAATAGAACCGCTCGAACACCCGCTCACGGGCGAACTCGGGAATGCCCTGCCCGCGATCACGCACGTCCAGGCAGATGCCGTGCGCATCACGCGATGCCTGCAATTCGATGCTGGAACCCCGCGGTGCGAAATCCAGCGCGTTGTCGAGCAGGTTCACCAGTGCCTGTTGCAGCAGGAAGGCATCGCCGGATATCGACGCCACCTCGCGCACCTCACTCGCCAGCGCAATCCCTGCAGCATCGGCACGCTGGCGCACGGCATCCGTCGCTGTGTGCAGAAGTTCGGCAACATCGAGTTGTTGCGGCTGTTCGATGCGCTGCCGGTGTTCCACCGCCGCCAGCGCCAGCAGCTTGTCGACCATCTGCGCCATGCGCTCGCCCTGGGCCGCAATGCTGGCGACGAAACGCGCGCGGTCGGCCTCGGGCAACGGCTGTTCAAGCAACTCGCTGGCACCGCGAATCACCGCCAGCGGGCTTTTGAGTTCGTGGGTCAACGCATGCACGTACTGCTCGACGTATTGCTTGCCTTCAAGCTTGGCCCGCATCTCCTGCAGGGCGCGGCCGAGATCGCCAAATTCACCCGCAGCATCCGGCAGGCTGGCGCGCTCGCCGGCCGCCACCGCATCGGCATAGCGGCGCAATGCGCCCAACTGGCGCGACAACCACCACGCTGCGATCAACCCGACCAGCAAGGCAGTCCCCATCAACACGAACCCCCAGCGCAGCACCACGGTCTGGCTGCGCGCAATGAAGGGCGCCATCGCCAGGTTCGGCTTGGCCACGCTGAGCACGCCGATGATCGGGGCGACGCGTGCTGTCACTAACGCCAGTTCCCGCCCCGGCAGGGCCGTAGATCGGCGCCGCCACATGCATCACGGTACTGGCCTCGTCATCGGGATCGCTGCGGGTCGAACGCGCGCCGTACTCCCCGCGCAGGGTGCGGTGGACATCGTTCCACTTCGAATTATCGCGGCCGATGTCGCGACCCTGCGAGTCGAACACCACGATCCCGCGCACATCGGTCACGGTGACCTGGAAATTGCTGCCGCGCTTGGTGAACCCGGCCACGTTGGCCTCGATGCGCCGCCCCTGCAGGGCACGCACCCGCGCCGCGAAACGACCATCGGCGATATGGCCGGCCTGCATGTCGTCGCTGGCCAGTTCCGCCAGCATGTTGGCGCTGTCGATCAAGGTGTCTTCCATCGCCTGGCGCACGCCCGGCTTGACCTGCTCCACGAACACCCGGCCGACCAGCAACGCCGCCAGCGCGACGATCAGGAAATACCCCAGCAATACGCGCAGGCCGATTTTCATAAGTGAAATGGAGCAAGAAATGGGGTCAGAGTGAAGTTTTGCGACGGAGCATGTGGCAGATCTCGGAACGCACGGGCGCAAAATTCACTCTGACCCCATTTCTTCTCAATCCCCGGCATGCAGCGCGTAGCCCAGCCCGCGCACGGTGCGGATCGGATCCTCGATCAGGCGCAATCACGCGCAATTTCGCGCGCAGCGTCTTGACGTGGGTATCCACGGTGCGCTCGCCGCTTTCCAGCGCATCGCCCCAGACCCGGTCCATCAGTCGCGCCCGGTCGAAAACCGCACCGGGTCGCGCCAGCAGGGCTTCCAGCAAGCCGAATTCATAGCGGGTGAGATCGAGCTGCACACCGTGGAAACGCGCGCGATGGCCGGCGGCATCAAGCTCGAAATCACCGCGCTTCTTCCAGCCGGCATGGTCGTCGGCGACAACATGCCGACGCAGGCGCGCGCGCACCCGTGCCACCAGTTCGCGCGGCGAGAAGGGCTTGGCCATGTAATCGTCGCCGCCCAGTTCCAGCCCCAGCACGCGATCCAGCTCGCCATCGCGGGCCGTCAGGAACAGCACCGGCACCTCGCTTTCCGCGCGCAACTGGCGGCAGACATCGAAGCCGCTGCAGTCCGGCAACCCCACGTCCAGGATCAGCAGGTCGATGCCGCCACGCCGCAGTCGTGGCAGCACCTGCCCACCCAGCAGCACGTGCTCGGCGGCATAGCCTTCGGTCCTGCAGTGCGTACACCACGGTGTCGGCAATCGCGGCCTCGTCTTCGGCTATCAGAATCGTTGTCGGCATCCTTGCATCGTAAACTCGCGCGATGAATTACCGCCACGCCTTCCATGCCGGCAACCATGCCGACGTCCTCAAGCACGTCGTGTTGCTTGCCCTGTGCGATGCCCTGACCAGCAAACCGTCGCCCTGTTTCGCGCTGGACACCCACGCCGGGCGCGGGCTGTACGACCTTGACGGGAATTCCGCGCAACGCACCAACGAGTCCGCCGACGGCATCGCCCGCTTGCTGGCCGAAGCGCCGCGCGCACCCGTCATCCAGCGCTACCTGACCGCGGTGCGCGCCTGCCGCCAGTCACACGGGGCGCATGCCTACCCCGGCTCGCCCTGGCTGCTGGCGCATGCCCTGCGCGCATCCGACCGCATCGCCGCCTGCGAACTGCTGCCGGACGAGGCCGAGGCGTTGAAGGCGAATTTCGCCGGCGATGCGCGCGTCGCCGTGCACCAGCGCGATGGTTACGCCGGGATCAAGGCACTGCTGCCGCCGCGCGTGGACGGGGTGAAGTTCGCGCGCGGGCTGGTGCTGATCGACCCCCCGTTCGAAGCCCAGCTCGATGAATTCGCCATCGCACTGTCGGCGATCCGCGAAGGCCTCACCCGCTGGCCGCAGGGCATGTTCGCGCTGTGGTACCCGATCAAGCAGCGTCGCGCACTGGCGAAGTTCCAGCGTGCGGCGGCCGCGCTGGATGCGAAGTCGGCTTTGCTGATCGAGCTGCTGGTGCGCCCGGATGACTCGCCACTGCGCATGAACGGCAGCGGCCTGCTGCTGCTGAACGCGCCATGGCAGTTCGATGTGCAGATCACGCCCGCGTTGCAGGCGCTGCAGGCGGCGCTGGGCGAAGCCGGCGCATCGTCGCGTTGCGAGTGGTTGCGGAAGCCGGCCTGAGGAAACAGCCTCTTTTCCCGACCTTCATCGGCCGTCGTGCGAAAATCCCGGCCCGCATCCACACCTCGCACCCATGCCCTCCAGCTTCTTCGCCCTGTTCGACGACATCGCCACCCTGCTCGACGACGTCGCGGTGATGAGCAAGGTCGCCGCCAAGAAGACCGCTGGCGTGCTCGGCGACGACCTGGCGCTCAATGCCGAGCAGGTGAGCGGCATCAAGGCCAAGCGCGAACTGCCGGTGGTGTGGGCGGTCGCCAAGGGTTCGACTGGTCAACAAGGCGATCCTGGTGCCGGCGGCGCTGGCGATCAGCGCGTTCGCGCCGTGGGCGATCACGCCGCTGCTGATGATCGGCGGCGCCTACCTGTGCTTCGAGGGCGTCGAGAAGCTGGCGCACAAGCTTCCTGCACAAGCCAGAAGAAGACGAGCAGCACCATGCCGAACTGGTCAAGGCGGTCGGGCGACGAGAAGGTGGACATGGTGCGTTCGAGAAGGACAAGATCAAAGGCGCAATCCGCACCGACTTCATCCTGTCGGCCGAGATCATCGTGATCTCGCTCGGCGTCGGTCGCCGGAAAGCCGCTTCGCGACGCAGGTCGGCGTGCTGATCGGCGATCGCGCTCATCATGACCATCGGCGTGTACGGACTGGTCGGCGGCATCGTCAAGCTCGACGACCTCGGCCTGCGGCTGACGCAATGGCCGCAGCTGGCATTGCCGCCTGGTTCGGACGCGGCCTGCTGGCCTTCGCACCCAAGCTCATGAAATTCCTGTCGATCGCCGGCACCGCGGCGATGTTCCTGGTCGGCGGCGGCATCCTGGTGCATGGCATCGGCGTGCTGCATCACTGGATCCAGGAACATGCGCATCGGGCCCGCTGGGCTGGCTATGGGAGAACCTGTTCAATGCCGGTGTCGGCATCGTTGCGGGCGCCGTGGCACTAGGGCTGGTGGAGGTCGCTCGAACGACTGCGCCGACCGCATTGAAGCCGGCGGCGACGCCGCTGCTACGCCCCGCAGCCACCCCCCATTCATTTTTTTGACCTCGATTCCGGCGATGATGTCGCCATGGCAGCCCGCAACCGCATGCCCCCGTGGCACGAAAGCATCCGCCTGGCCAATGGCCGCGAGGTACTCGTGCGCCCGATCCGGCCCGAGGATGCGGTGCCCCTGCGCGCGGCGTTCTGCCTTGCTGCAGCCGGACGAGGTTCGCCAGCGCTTCCTGTATCCGATGAAGGAACTCAGCGCCGAACAGGCGCAGCGCCTGACCCGGCCGAACACCCGGCGCGAATTCGCCCTGGTGGTGGCCGAACCACTGCCGCCCGGCGAAGCCCTGATCGGCGCAGTGGCCCGCATCGCGGTGGACGACGACGGCCGCGCAGGCGAGTTCGCGATCCTGGTCAGCCATTACATCAACGGCATGGGCCTGGGCCGGCACCTGATGCGGCGGCTGGTGCGCTGGGCCAAGGGTCGCAAGCTGGAGCGCATCTACGGCGAGGTGCTGGAAAGCAACCTGCCGATGCAGGCATTGGCGGCCTCGCTGGACTTCCGCCGCGAACACGGCGACTCGCCCGGCCTGGTGCGGATGGTGCTGGACGTGCCCAAGCCCAAAGCCACGCATCGCGCCCGCCGGCACTGCAGCCGCTGGTCTGATCGCGGCACGCCGGTCCGCGCACTCCCGTGGCAACGCCCATGTCACAAGGCAGCCAGGCGGGCCGCGATAGAATCCACGCCTGGCACCATCGCAACTCACAACCCGATCATCAAGCGCTGGCGCACCGCGTCCGGCGCGGACATCCATTGCATGCCCCCCAGCCCATCTCCACACAAAGCGCGCCCATCGGCACGTCCCCGCTTTCCCTGTCGTTGCCGATGCCCCAGCCAGGCCAGTCACGCACCTGGTGGCGCGCACCGGCATCGGCCAGCGCACTTGCGCATGCCGTCGCCGCGGCGGCCAGCCAGCACACCGGCCCGGTGCTGGTCGTCGCCCGCGACAACCACGCGCGCGCAGCAACTGGAAACCGACCTGCACACCCTGCTTGGCGCGCGACGCAGGCATTGCCGGTCCTGCACCTGCCCGACTGGGAAACCCTGCCCTACGACCGTTTCAGCCCGCACCCGGACATCGTCAGCCAGCGTCTGGCCACCCTGGCGCGCCTGCCGGAGCTCACGCGCGGCATTGTCGTGGTGCCGGTCGCGACGCTGATGCAGCGACTGGCGCCGCGCAGTCATGTGCTCGGCAATCGCTTCGACCTCAAGGTCGGCCAGCGCCTGGACCTGGACGCAGAGAAACGCCGACTGGAATCGGCCGGCTACCGGCATGCCCCGCAGGTGTTCGACCCCGGCGATTTCGCCGTGCGCGGCGGCTTGCTGGACGTGTTCCCGATGGGCGCGCCGGAACCGTTCCGGATCGAACTGCTGGACGACGAGATCGAATCGATCCGCGGCTTCGACCCGACACCCAGCGCTCGCTGGAGAAATTCGAACGCATCGAACTGCTGCCCGGCCGTGAAGTGCCGCTGGACGAGGCGCCGGTCGCGCGCGCGCTGGAAGCCTTGCGCAGCCGCTTCGACATCGACACCCGCCGCAGCGCGCTGGTGCAGGACCTCAAGGCCGGCTCGGCGCCGGCCGGCGTGGAGTACTACCTGCCGCTGTTCCACGCGGAGACCGCGACCCTGTTCGACTACCTGCCCGGCCACGCACTGCCGCTGCTCGGCGATGGTGTGCACGCCGCCGCCGACCAGGCCTGGGCGCAGATCGGCACGCGCTACGAACAGCTGCGCCACGATGTCGAGCGCCCGCTGCTGCCGCCCGCCGAACTGTGGCTGGCAGCGGACGCGTTGCGCGAAAGCCTCAACCGCGGCGAACGCATCGAAGTCTGCGACCCGCAACATCCCCGCCATGCCGAGGCCAAAGCGCTGCCGCTGCAGCCGGCACCCGACCTGCCGCTCAGCGTGCGCGATGCGCAGCCGGCAGCGGCACTGAAGTCCTTCCTCGCGACGTATCCGGGCCGGGTGCTGGTCGCCACCGATTCCGCCGGTCGTCGGGAGGCGTTGCTGGAGGTGTTGCAGGCGGCGGGGTTGACGCCAGAGGTGGTGGCGGACTGGCAAGCATTTGCCGCGAGCGATGCAAGATTCGCGATCGCCGTCGCCCCGCTCGACGACGGTTATGCGCTCGATGACCCTGCACTCTGCATCCTCACCGAACGCCAGCTGTTTCCGGAGCGCGCATCGCAACCACGCCGGCGCAAGCGCGCCGGGCGTGAACCCGAAGCGATCATCCGCGACCTCGGCGAGCTTTCACTGGGCGCACCGATCGTGCACGAAGACCACGGCGTCGGCCGCTATCGCGGGCTGGTCACGCTGAATGCCGGTGGCATGCCCGGCGAATACCTCGACATCGAATACGCCAAGGGCGATCGCCTGTACGTGCCGGTCGCGCAACTGGACCGGATCAACCGCTATTCCGGCGCCAGCGCCGAGACCGCGCCGCTGCACAGCCTGGGCGGCGAGCAGTGGACCAGGGCCAGGAAGAAAGCCGCCGACAAGGTCCGCGATGTCGCTGCCGAACTGCTCGAGATCCAGGCCAAGCGCCATGCCCGGCAAGGCCTGGCGATCGACGTCGACCGTGCGATGTACGAACCGTTTGCGGCAACCTTCCCGTTCGAGGAAACGCCGGATCAGCACAGCGCCATCGAAGCGGTGATCCGCGACCTCGCGTCCTCGCAGCCGATGGACCGCGTGGTCTGCGGCGATGTCGGTTTCGGCAAGACCGAAGTCGCGGTGCGCGCCGCCTTCGTCGCCGCCAGCGCCGGCAAGCAGGTCGCGGTGCTGGTGCCGACCACGCTGCTGGCCGAACAGCACTACAACACCCTGCGCGATCGTTTCGCCGACTGGCCGCTCAAGGTCGAAGTGCTGTCGCGCTTCAAGTCCAAGAAGGAAATCGAAGCCGAACTGGTGCGTGTCGCCGAAGGCACCGTGGATGTGATCGTCGGCACCCACCGGTTGCTGCAGAAGGACGTGCGCTTCAAGGATATCGGCCTGGTCATCGTCGACGAGGAACAGCGTTTCGGCGTGCGCCAGAAACCATCACCCACGACCTGGCGCTGGCGAACGACGCCGACCGGGTCGTGGCGATGATCGACGGTCGGATCGAGTCCGTCACCGACGCTTCGAGGAGGACGGCATGTTCGGCAACCTGTACGAGTTCCGCCGGGCCCCTGGCCGCATCCTCGCCAGCATCTTCTGCTGGCGCTTGCGGTCGGGGCGATCGGCGTCCTTGCGGTCCCCACGGTCGCCGGGGGGACACTGCACTCCGCCGCCGAGCGTGGTGGACTTGCCGCATCATCGTGGCGACGACCCCGCTCGACGCCGACCAGGTCGCACGGGTGGCCGAACTCGACGGTGTCATCGCCGCCGAGGGAGAGGCCGTCGTCGCCGTGGCGACAGGGTCGGGAGTCGAGACTGATCTGATCGGCCTCGACTTCGACCAGCAGACGATGGACGTGCTCGAGTTGACGGACGGCCGGATGCCGGCCGACGGGCACGAGATCGTCACCAGCCCCGGCTTCGGTGAGATCGGCGACTCGGCCGTCGTCGACGACACATCGTTCGAGATCGTCGGGCACGGCGGCACGCTGTGGTGGTCGGACTCGGCAGTCGCCTACGCCGACCTCGACTCGGTGGTCAGCCGCACGGGCGGGACGAACCGGCTGGTGATCACCGCCGTCGACGACGGGGTCGACGAACTCCGAGCGATCGTGGATGCCACGAGTGACGTGCTCGCCGACGGGCGACGCGTTCACCGAGTTTCCCACCTCGCTGCCCAACGGCTCGACGCCGATCGATGCCGACATCGAACAGGTGAGCACCCTCATCGGCCTGTTGGGCGTCGTGGCCGGTCGCGGTCCTGCTCGCGTCGACCACGAACACGCTGATCACCGAGCGCACCCGTGAGGTCGCGGGCGATGCGAGCCCTCGGTGGCCGCGGCTCGGCCGCTGCGCCGCCGCTTGCGACTGATCGCGATCGCGATCACCGCAGTCGCGCTGGCCGTCGGTCTGCCGCTGGGCGTGCTGATCAGCAACCTCATCGCCCGGATGGTGCTCCAGGAGTTCGTCGGGGTCACCCCCGACCTCGTGATCGACTGGTGGATCGTCGCAGCGAGTGCAATCGGTGCGCTCGTCGGTGCTCGGCTGGTTGCGGCGCGGGCCGCCGCTCGGGTCACACGGCGCCCGCTCGCCGAGGCGTTGCGCGACCCACGGTTGCCGTTCGGCCACAGCCCGACGCTGCCAGCGCCTTGCCGCCGCGTCCCGACCGGTGGTCTGTTCGGTCGGCTCGCAGCTCGTCCTTGATCGACGCCCCGCCCGGACCATGGCGATCCTCGTCCAGATCGCCGCAGCGGTCGCCGCGGCGTTCCTGGTGCCGAGCCTCGTCACGTCGGTCAACGGATTCAACGACGCCACGACGGCGCCGTGGACGTGGGAGTCCTGCTCACCGAGGCCCGCAACCCGGGCCTGCCGTTCGAGGCCGCTGCCCTCGCGGATCGCGCCGACGTCGAGGCCGGCGTGTACTCGTTCGGCGAGATCGACGACTGGGAGGTCGACGTGTTCGGTTTCGGATCGGACACGGAGTACTTCCAGAGCGAACTCGCAAGCGGTCGGTGGCCGTCGGCGGGTTCCCGCGAAGCGATGCTCAGCGCAGGCTTCGCCGATCGCCGCGGACACGACGTCGGCGACACTGATCACGATCGACCTGGCGTCGGGACCGGCCGAATACATGATCGTCGGCACCGGGGACGACGCGGGACGGGCGCTCTACGTCGACCGAGACGTTCTCGCAATCGACCTCGGGATTCCGGGAGGCGCCAACGTGATCTGGTCGTCGGATCCGGCGCCCTCGCTCGACCTTCCGGTGGCGACGGGTGACGCCGGACGACCGCCGACGAATTGGCGGCGGAAGAGCCGGGCCGGCCGCGACCGCGATCGTGATGGTGTTCGGCGCCATCGGGGTGATCGTCGCCGGCGTGGCGGCGTTGGCGGTCATCTCGTCGATGACGGTGAGCCTGTACCAGCGCCGCCACGAACTCGCGGCGCTCCAGGCGATCGGCGCACGACGCCGACGTCTGCGCGGCCTGCTCGTGCGAGAGCTGGTGCCCATCGGTCTGCTCGGTGTGGCCGGCGGTCTGGCGCTCGGTGCCCTCGGCACACGCGGCATCATCGGCTCGTTCGAGTCCAGCAACGCCGTCGACATCGGCGTCGTCGACGCCACTGCGGCGATCCCGTTCATCATCGTCGGCACACTCGCCGTGCTCGTACTGCTCGCCACTGTCGTCTGGCCCGCAGCGCTCGGGCGTCGGCCGCACCGCGGTCACCCTGCGAGGTGCGGCATGAACACCGCAACCGACCCGATGATGTCGTCGGCGAGCGATTCATCGTCGGCGACCGCCGTCGGGCGCGAGATCGCCCAGTGAGCCAGCTCCCGCCGCCGATCCGGCCCGGCGCCCCGACGTCGCCGCCGGCGGGAGGGCAACCGGCCCCTCCCGCTGGTACCTCCGGACGAGGGTCAGGAACTGGACGTACGCGGCTCGCGAGCTCGCCGAAACGTGGTTCCGGCCCCTCGCCCGCTGCGGAGGGGATGGCGGGCGCTGCTGTTCCTGTTCGCGAGCGCCGTCGCGGCTCCGTTCCTCTTCGCGGCCATGGTGGTGTTCGGCGCGATCACGTTCGGGCTGCTGTTCGTCGTCGTCGGGTTCCTCCTGATCGTGCCGTTCTTCCGGTTGGTCGAGGCGTTCACCGGACTCGAGCGTCAGCTCGCCGCGTACGCCGGTCACGAGATCGAACCGCGCGCCGTCGTGGCGGTCAACGGGATCGGACCGCGAGCGATCTCGCGTTCACTCACCGATCCCGTCCGGTGGCGTCAGGCGGGCTTCGTCGCCGTCAACGTCGTACTCGCGTTCCTGCTGTTCGGATTCGGGAGCTTCCCGCTCTCGCTCGTCGTGCAGGTCGTGTTCGGTGACGGCCTCTTCGGTGGGCGAGGGTTCGGGGCGTTCAACCTGTTTGCGCTCCCGCTGGTGGTGGTCGCTGCCGGCGCGATCCCGCGGATCAGCGATCTGGACGGCCGGCCTGAAGGCCCAGATCGACACCTGGTTCCTCGGCGTCGACCGCCTCGCAGCCGCCGAGCAGCGAGTGTCCGACCTCTCGATCCAACGCCAGGACATCCTCGACGCGGTGGCCAGCGAGCGACGCCGCATCGAGCGCAATCTCCACGACGGCGTCCAGCAGCAGCTCGTCGCGATCGGCCTCGACCTCTCGATGGCGGCCAACCAGGTCGACCGCGACCCCGAGGCCGCCAAGGAGCTGATCGTCAGCGCCCGCCAGAAGGTCCAAGGCTCGATCGGCGAGCTGCGCCAGCTCGGGCGTGGGCTCCACCCCGCGATCCTCGAGGACCGGGGGATCGATGCGGCCCTCTCGGCCATCGTCGGTGGGGCGCCGATCCCGATCTCGGTCCACGTCGACCCCGACCTGGACCTGTCCACCGATGTCGCGGAGACCGTGTACTTCATCGCCAACGAGGCGATCGCGAACGTCCTGAAGCACGCAAGGGCGCGGGTCGCGTCGGTGCACGTCGCCCGAGTCGCGGCGAACGTACGGGTGACCGTCCACGACGACGGGGCCGGTGGTGCCGACCCGGCCGGGGGCACCGGCATCCTGGGGATTCGCGCCAGGGTCCGCGCCGTCGACGGCACCTTCTCGATCACGTCACCCGTCGGCGGGCCGACGACGCTCGTCGCCGAGATCCCTCGTCACATGGAGGTTGATCATGGCTGATGTGGCCACTGAAGTGCTGCGCACGGTCGTCGCCGACGATTCCGTGCTGCTCCGCGACGGCCTGGTGCGCCTGCTCACCGACTCGGGATTCGACGTGGTGGCCGCCGTCGGCGACGCGGACGGCCTGCTCGACGCGGTGACCGAGCACAGGCCCGACCTGTGTCTCGTCGACGTGCGGATGCCGCCGACCGACACCGACGAAGGCCTGCGGGCGGCAATCGAGATCCGCCGGCGCCATCCGGACATCGCGGTGCTCGTGCTCTCCCAGTACGTCGAGGAGCGGTATGCGGGCGAGCTGTTGACCGGTGACGTCGCCGGTGTCGGCTACCTGTTGAAGGACCGGGTCATCGACGTCGACGACTTCCTCGTCTCGCTGCGACCGCGTCGCGAACGGGGGGAGCGCGATCGATGCCGAGGTCGTCAGCCAGATCCTCGGCCGGTCGCAGCGATCGAGCGACCTCGACCGCCTCACGCCGAGGGAGCGTGAAGTCCTGACGCTGATGGCGGAGGGGCTCTCGAACGGTGGCATCGCCGACCGGCTCGTCGTCTCGCACGGCGCGGTCGAGAAGCACATCTCCAACGTGTTCATGAAGCTCGGACTCGACGTCGAGGAGAGCGGCCATCGCCGGGTGCTCGCCGTGGTTGACCTACCTCCGCGGCAGCTGAGGGACCGACATCCCGGATCGGCGGGTGTGGCGTGCTGTCAGCGCCCGATCGAGACCGTCTGCGTGCCGCCGCCCCAGCCGTTGACGAGATCGCGGCCCTCGACGGTCACGGTCGTGACGTCGGGTGGGATCACGACGCCGTTGAGCGATCGGGTGAACGGCTGCTCGCCGGCGTGGTCGTGGGTGAGTTCGCGCACGGCGAGTTCGGTGCCGTCCGGGGCGAGGATCCGCCACGCGTCGGCGTAACGCTCGGGGGTGTCGTACGGCGACGAGACGGTGACGTCGAACCGGAAGGTGTCGCCGTCGGTGGTGACGGCGACATCGACGATGTCGGGGAACAACTGCTCGTCGCCGCTGGTCGTCACGCCGGTCGCCGTCGCAGCCGACGGGGATGTCGATGCTGAATCATTGTTCCCGCAGCTCATGGCGGCTGTCGCCGCGATGACGACGAGCGCGAGCGTCGAGCGGGCGGGCATCCGTTCAGTCGTCGAGGTACGTGTCGCGAACGGTCGTCAGCTTCGTGCCGCCGTGGACGACGTGACCGGACGCGTCGAGCACCTGCACCTCGAAGCCGGGGTAGTGCTTGGCGAAGCGGTGGTCGCGCCACGCCTTGACGTGGTTGGATCCCCTGAGCGCCCGCTCGTAGGGGTACTGGGTCACGCCGCTCTTGTCGCTGCGCACGTCTCGTCGGTCGCGTCCATGGAGGATCTGGACTCGGAATCCCTCGATCTTCTCGATCCGGCGCTCGACCTGTTTCACCGTGGCCATGACCGAATCGTAGGTGAGCCGCCACCGCCGGCGGTGCCTCTGTCAGGACGGCTGGTTGAACACCGGCCGTCGCTTCTCGAGGAACGCCATGATGCCCTCGCGGGCGTCGGGGGTCCCGCGGGTGGCGTGCACCCCGGCCCGTTCGGCGGCGAGCAACTCGTCGAGGGTCTTGTCCTCGCTGTCGTGGAGTGCGTCGAGCATCGCCTTGACCGCGAGTCGCGGTTGGGCCGCGAGTTCGGCGGCGAGGGCGATCGCCCGGTCCTTGAGTTCGGCGAGCGGCCACACTTCGGTGACGAGGCCGATCTCCAGCGCCTCGGGGCCGGTGATCTTCTTCGCTGCAGGATCATGTCGAGCGCGTGGTTCCGGCCGACGCACTTCGCGAGGCGGGCCGATCCGCCCCACGCGGGCGTGGTGCCGAGGTCCATCTCGGGCAGCCCGATCGAGGCTCCGTCGCTGGCGGCGAGCCGGAAGGTGCAACCGAGGGGGAGTTCGAGCCCGCCGCCGAGGCAGTAGCCGAACAGCGTGGCAACCGACGGCTTGCCCATCGTCTCGATGCGCGAGATGAGATCGACGCGCTGGTCGAAGAAGGCGTCGACTCCTCGTTCGTTCATCGCGCCGCCGAGTTCCTTGAGGTTCATGCCGACCGAGAAGTTGGTCGTGCCCTCGGCGGTGATCACGAATGCCCGCACCGAGTCGTCGGCGGCGATGTCGTCGATCACCTCGTCGAGCAGATCGATGTAGGCAACGGACATGCGGTTCAGCGGGTCGTCGTTGGTCGAGATGATCGCAACACCGTCATCTCGCTTCGTGACGATCAGGGGTTCGGTGGACATGACGCTCCTCGCTGTGGTCGTCGGGCACGGGTGCTGTCAGGAACGTACTGGAGCAGGCACCTGCCTCACGACGGAGGGAGGGTGAACTCGCCTCGGTGTCACAGAGTTCGGCCGACGAGCTTCGGCGTCCTGACGTTCGCCTCTGGGCGAGCGCCGGTGGCGGCTGGTACACGGGAGTCATGGAGCCGACATCGTCCGAGCGGCGCACCGAGGGCCCGGCGGAGGAGGCGCTGCGCCTCCACCCGTACTACCGGGGCAAGGTGCAGATCATGCCGAAGTGCCCCGTCCGGGGTCTGGAGGACTTCGCCATCTGGTACACGCCCGGCGTCGCTGCGTCGAGCCGCGCCATCGCCGCCGATCCCGAGCTGGTGTGGTCGCACACCAACCGGGCCAACTCGATCGCCATCGTGTCCGACGGCACGCGAGTGCTCGGCCTGGGCGACATCGGACCCGAGGCCGGCCTGCCCGTGATGGAGGGCAAGGCGCTGCTCTTCAAGTACCTGGGCGGCGTCGATGCGGTGCCGATCTGTGTCGACGCGTCGTCGGCCGACGAGCTGGTCGCGGTCGTCGAGGCGCTGCAGCCCTCCTTCGGCGGCATCAACCTCGAGGACATCTCGCAGCCGAAGTGCTTCGAGGTGCTCGACCGGCTGCGCGACAGCTTGTCGATCCCCGTCTGGCACGACGACCAGCAGGGGACCGCCACCGTCGTCGTCGCTGCGCTGCGCAACGCGCTGGAGATCGTCCAGAAGCCGATCGGCGAGGTCCGCATCGCGCTCGTCGGGATCGGTGCCGCCAACATGGCCGTCTACCGCCTGCTGTCATCGGCGGGTGCCGATCCCGGCCGGATCGTCGCCTGCGACCGTGGCGGCATCCTGCACGCGGGCCGCAGCGACATCGAGCTGCAGCAGGAGCGCTTCCCCGACAAGTGGAAGGTGTGCCGGGAGAGCAACGCCGACGGGCGCACCGGCGACATCGCCGACGCGCTCCCCGGCGCCGACGTCTGCCTCGCGTTCTCGAGCCCGGGGCCCGACACGATCGAGCCCGAGTGGGTGTCGGCGATGGCCGACGACGCCATCGTCTTCGCGTGCGCCAACCCGACCCCGGAGATCTGGCCGTGGGACGCCACCGAGGCCGGGGCGCGGGTGGTGGCGACCGGACGATCCGACTTCCCGAACCAGGTCAACAACTCGCTCGGCTTCCCCGGCATCTTCCGCGGCGTGCTCGACGTGCGCGCCAGCCGCATCACCGACGAGATGGCGCTCGCCGCCGCCGACGTGCTCGCCGGCTTCGCACGACGCCGCGGTCTCGAACACGGCCTGCTGCCGACCATGGCCGAATGGGAGGTCGTCCCCGAGATGGCCGTCGCCACCGCGGTCGAGGCGCAGCGGCAGGGCCTGGCCCGCCTCGACACGGCTCCCGAGGAGCTGGCCGACCACGCGCGGCACGTCATCCTGGACGCCCGACGGGCGACCGAGCTGCTGTTCGAGGGCGGGATCATCCCGCCGCCCCCGTCGAGTGACGACTCGTCGGCGGGGTGACCGATTCCCCACCGTCTCACGAGGTGTGATCACTCATGGATCGCTTCACCGTTCCCACCAAGTACTGGCATCGCCTCGACGACGGGCGTCTCCAGTGCGATCTCTGTCCACGTGCATGCAAGCTGCGCGAGGGTCAACGTGGTGTGTGCTTCGTACGCGCCCGCGAGGACGACGGGGTCGTGCTCACCACGTATGGCCGGTCCAGCGGATTCTGCGTCGACCCCATCGAGAAGAAACCGCTCAACCACTTCCTGCCCGGCTCGTCGGTCTTCTCCTTCGGCACGGCCGGATGCAACCTGGCCTGCCGCTTCTGCCAGAACTGGGACATCTCGAAGTCCAAGGAGATCGACACCCTCGCCGACGAGGCGTCACCGGAGACGATTGCCCGAGCCGCGGCCGACCTCGGCTGCCGCAGCGTGGCGTTCACGTACAACGACCCGACGATCTTCATGGAGTACGCGATCGACGTCGCCGACGCCTGTCACGACCTGGGCATCAAGACCGTCGCCGTCACCGCCGGGTACATCTCGCCCGAACCCCGCGCCGAGTTCTACCGTCACCTCGACGCGGCCAACGTCGACCTGAAGGGCTTCACCGAGGACTTCTACAAGCACACCTGCGGCGCCGAACTCGGCGCGGTCCTCGACACGCTCGAGTACCTGGCCGGCACCGACGTGTGGGTGGAGTTGACCACGCTGCTCATCCCGGGAATGAACGACAGCGACGACGAACTCGATGCCATGACGAAGTGGGTGGTCGAGCACCTCGGACCCGACGTGCCGATGCACTTCACCGCGTTCCACCCCGACTACCGGATGCTCGACCGCGGCCCCACACCACCTGCCACCCTGACGCGGGCGCGTCGGATCGCGATGGACAACGGCGTGCGCTACGCCTACACGGGCAACGTTCGCGACCTCGAAGGCGGCAGCACTCGCTGCCCCGGGTGCGGCGAGTACGTCATCCCGCGCGACGGCTACGTGCTGGGCGAGTACCGGTTGGACGACAGCGGCCACTGCACGGCGTGCGGTACCGCCATCGCCGGCGTGTTCGACGGCCCGGCCGAGCACTGGGGGCAACGTCGCCAACCCGTCACGCTGCGTCGGAGTGGATCGGCGGGAGCGCCGTGATCGCCGACGCCGGTCCGGGCGGGAGCGGCGCACCGGGGCGCGTGCGCCCGCCGGCGGTGGCCGGGATGTTCTACCCCGGTGCTGCCGAGGCACTGGAGTCGGCGGTTCGCGAGGCGTTCGCCGACGCGGTGATTCCGCCTGCTGTCGCGGCGGTTCCGAAGGCGCTGGTCGTGCCCCACGCCGGGTACGTGTACTCGGGTGCGATCGCCGCGAGCGCGTACGCCCGGATCATCCCGGCCCGATCCACGATTCGGCGAGTCGTCCTCCTCGGGCCGAGTCACCGCGTGTACGTTCGCGGCCTCGCGGTCCCCGGCGTCGACGCGTTCCGGACGCCACTCGGCGTCGTGCCGATCGACGTCGACGCACGCCACGCCGTTCTCGAGCTGCCGGGTGTGCAGGTCGACGATCGTGCCCATGCCGACGAACACAGCCTCGAGGTGCAGCTCCCGTTCCTGCAGAGCGTGCTCGACGACTTCACGCTGCTGCCCTTCTGCGTCGGTGACGCCACAGCCGGCGAGGTGGCGGCCGTCCTCGACGCGTGCTGGGGAGGACCCGAGACGCTCGTGGTCATCAGCACCGATCTGTCCCACTACCACCGCTACGACGACGCGACGAGGCTCGATGCGCGCACTGCGGCAGCCATCGTCGCCCGACGGTCCGATGCCGTCGGCGACCGCGACGCGTGCGGTGCGCACCCGCTGCGAGGCCTGCTGCAGGTGGCATCCGAGCGTGGTCTGTCCGTCGAGCAACTCGACGTCCGCAACTCCGGCGACACCGCCGGTGATCGGCACCGTGTGGTGGGGTACGGCGCGTTCGCCGTCTCCTGACTTCTCCTCGGTCGGTCAGGCCGGATGGTAGCGGGCAGCGGGCGTGCCGGGTGGGTTGATCCGGCCGGGAACGGCGTCGGGGTTGCCGACGCACACCTCGAGCTCCAGGCCCTCCGGGTCGCGGAAGAACACGCTGAGGACGTGGCCGAAGTCGGTGACGAAGCCGTCGGTGCACCCGCGCCGGATCAGCTCGTCGCGCAGCTCGTCGAACTGCTCGATCGACGCCGCCCGGAACGCGAAGTGATCGAGCCGGCCCCTGCCGAACGACGGGGTCTGCCGCGATGCTTCGTCGTTGCCGTCGAGCTGGAACACGTTGATCTCCGACGTCGGCCCGATGCGCAACACGACCATCTCGAGCCCCTCGTCGGACAGCCGTCCTTCGACCTGCGCGCCGAAGACCTCGCGGTAGAAGTCCGCGAAGCGATCGAGGTCGGCCGTCAGCACCGCGACGTGGTCGAACCCGGCCAGCACCTCAATCGCCTTCGTAGAAGATCGACAGCGCGATGCCGTCGGGGTCGGCGAAGTTCAGGATCGCGCCGAGCGGAATGTCGATGCGGCCCGAGTGGTCGATGCCGGCGGCGTCCAGCCGCTGCGCCCAGGCATCGACGTCGGCGCGGGTCGCCACCGAGAACGCTCCGTGGTCGAGACCGGTCCGATCGGGTCGGAACGCCGAACCGTCGTTGCCGCGATGCTCGACCAGGCCGAGCAGCTGAGCGGTGCCCCGCAGGCGGTACACCTTCGCCCGGCGCTCGTCGCCGGGTTCGTCGATGACCGGATCGAGGTCGAACAGCTGCTCGTACCACGAGGTGCTTGCGTCGAGATCGCGGACCGTGAGCGCGAGATGGTGGAACCCGGTCACCGAGCCGTCGGACATCTCGGCAACGTAGCAGTGGCTCGGACACGGTTGTGCCTGCCGGCGTCGCCGGGTCCCGCTGCCCGGCGCTCAGCAGCCGAGCGCGTAGTTCACTGCGCGGCACACGTCGGAGAGTGTGGGTTCGTCGACGGCTCCGATCCGGGTGGTGAGTGTCGACTGAGCGACGGTGTGCAGGCCGTCGGCGTTGACGACGCATTCCCGGTCGAGCCCGGCCGCGGCGTGATCGAGCGCTACTTCGGCGGCGAGCCCGCGCGCCGAGGTGGAGATCTCGGCGACGGTGACCAACGAACGCACGTCGAGCACCTCGGTGCGTGTGAGGATGAGAACCGGGCGGCGCTTGCGTCCGACCTGGGCGAGCCACACCTCGCCGCGGTTCACTCGGCGCTCCAGGTCTCGGCGTCGGTCCAGAATTCGTCGGCGCGTTCGGGTTTCGCGAGGTAGGCGGCTCGATCGTGTTCGAGTTGGGCGGCGAGGACGGCTGCTGCGACACCGTCTCGTGCCGCTGCCGACACGTTGACACCGAGGCGGCGTGCCTGCTCGGCGAGCGACTCGTCCATCGTGAACGTCGTTCTGGTCGCCATGGCACTTGACGCTAGCATCTAGCTCCACCACACAGTGCTGGCAGCCACTCGACTCTGTGGTCGTTTGGGTGGTCGTCGGTGTTCATGGAGGCTCCTCGTGGTCGCGTTGATGGCCGGCGGAGGAGGGAGTCGGTGTCGCCAGTGTGCGCACAGCGGTGTCACAGAGTCGCCGGTTCGCTGCTCGGCCGTCGCCGTCTCGGTACCAGCCGTCTGGTCCGCCGCCGGGCTCAGGTAGATGCTGCTTCGGCGTCCCGGGTGATCCCGTCGATCAGACCGGGGAACACGAACACGTGAAATGGTGCGACGCCGTACCAGTAGGCCCTGCCCCAGAGTCCCGCGGAACGAACGTGGCGCGTTGGGTCAGCCGACAACGTGGGCCGTCGGCGTCGTCGGGGAGCGGCTCGACCTCCCACTCGAGAGCGGCCACGCCCGGCAGGCGCATCTCGGCGCGAAGCCGGAGGAGCCTGTTGGGCTCGATCGTCTCCACCCGCCAGAAGTCGACAGCGTCGCCGACACCGAGACGATCCGGATCGCGCCGGCCCCGCCGCATCCCGGGGCCACCGGCCAGCTTGTCGAAGAATCCGCGGAGGTCCCAGAGCCAGTCCCCGGAGTACCAGCCGCGTGTTCCGCCAATGCCGAGCGTCGTGCGGTGGACGACCTCCGGTGTTGCGTGGACGATTCGTTCGCGGACGTCCTGGAGCACCGCGCCGCCGGCCCAGTCGGGGTCGGTCGGTATCGGTCCGGCCACGGCTTCGGTGCTCGCGCCGCTCCAACGTGTCGTCACGTCACGTTCCGCGACTCGGCGGAGTGCGAGGTCGACCGATTCCCGATAGCCGAGACGTGGCCCGGGACAGAGGTCGAGGATCGCGTCGTCGTGGACGATCACCTCGTTGACGAGGCTGCTGACCAGGGGACGAGCGAGCGCGCGCGGGAGCGGGGTGACCAGACCGACCCACAGCGACGAGAGTCGTGGGGTCAGCACGGGCAGAGGGATGATCACTCGCTTGCGGAGGCCTGCGGCGTCGGCGTAGATGGCCATCATCTGGCGGTAGGTGATCACGTCGGGGCCGCCGATCTCCAGGATTCGTCCGGCGGTCTCGGGGACCGACAGCACGTCGACGAGGTAGCGCAACACATCGCGGACTGCGATCGGTTGGCAGCGCGTGTCGACCCACTTCGGGGTCACCATGACGGGCAGCACCTCGACGAGGTAGCGGAGCATCTCGAAGCTCGCGCTGCCCGAGCCGATGATCACCGCGGCGCGCAGTTCGGTGACGTCGACCGGGCCGGCGGCGAGGACTTCACCGACTCGGTGGCGACTTTCGAGGTGGCGTGACAGTCGAACGTCGGAACCCGTCTCGTCGTTGCCGAGCCCGCCGAGGTAGATGATTCGCTCGACGCCCGCAGCGGCAGCGGCATCACGAAGGTTGGCGGCGGCTGCAGCCTCGCGTTCGGACCAGTCGTCGCCCTCACCGATGCTGTGAACGAGGTAGTAGATCGCCTCCACGCCGTCGACGGCGGCGGTCAGGTCGCCCTCGATGTCGCCCTGCACCACGTCGACGTCGGCCCTCCATGCCGCCGCGTCGAGCTTGGCCGGGGTCCGGGCGAGGCAGCGAACCTGGTAGCCGGCAGCGATCAGTTCGCCGACGAGCCGTCCGCCGATGTACCCCGAGGCGCCGGTGACGAGCACGCGTGAACCGGCAGTGACCATGTCGCGAGGCTACGTGGGGAGGAATCGAATGCCTTTCGCCGACCGGCGTGACGTCACGAAGTGGGCGGACGGTGCTGACTTCGGAGTTCGGTCGCTTCGGTTCGACCGAACACTCAGGCAGGCGGACGACTCGCCGTTGCGCGGCAACGATCACATCGTGGCCCTGCTCGGCCTCACGGTCAGCGCCGGGTCTGGTCGTCGATCCACGCGAGGTAGTCGTGGGAACCGTCGAGCGCGACTGCGGTGACCGCCGGCAGTTCGTAGGAGTGCAGCGAACGCACCGTCTCGACGATCGAGTCGAAGCGATCCACACGGGTCGCCGCGGTGATCAGCACCTCGGCGTCGTGTTCGATCACCTGCTTCCACTCGTAGACGCTCGAGATCGGCACGAGGTGAGCGCACGCCACCAGATGGGCCTCGACCAGCGCGTCGGCGATGGTGGCGGCCTCCTCGCGCGAGCCGCACGTGATGCGCACCTCGCAGTGTCCGAGCGTCGTCACGCCACCATCTTCGCAGGCCGCTGATCCGACAGGCCAGCTCGCTCGGCTGCGAGCCCGGGTCAGCCGACCGATGTTCGCCGGCGGTGCCGTCAGAAGGCGTCGTTGACGCGTGCGACGAGCCGGCCCTTGACCAGGCCGCGGGCGAGGCGATCCAGGCCGTCGGGGATGTCGTCGAAGCCGATCTCGGTGTAGTGCGGTGCCAGCTGGCCGGTGGCGAAGAGTTCGTACACGCCGACGACGTCATCCTTGGTCCCACCCCGGGCACCGACGAGCTCGATTTCCTTGATGATGAGGTCCCTCGTCGAGATCGTCGCCTCGAGCTTGCCCATGCCGACCTGCACCACGCGCCCTCCGAAGCGCACCGTTTCGATGGCCTCGGCGGTGGTGGTGCCGAATCCGGCGAAGTCGATGATCACGTCGAGCTGCCTGTCCGCGAAGTCGCGGATCGATCGGGCGACCCCGGTGACGCCGAGCTCGTCGGCGAGATCCCACACCTCCTCGTCGATCTCGGCCACGTAGACCTCGGCGCCGGCCAGGACCGCGACACGCGCACCGATCTGCCCGAGACCGCCGAGCCCGATGATCCCGAGCTTGGTTCCTGCCACCACGCGTCCCTTGGCCATGACCGCGTGGTGCGAGGTCATTCCCGCATCGGTGCCGGCGGCCCCGAGCGCGAACGGCACGTTGTCGGGAATCCGCACGAGCGTGATCTGGTCGACCACGATCTTGTCGGCGAAACCACCGTCGTACCCGTAGCCGGGGGCACCGGCCCGGGTCATCGGGCACACCCCGACGCGTTCCCCGACCGACCATTCGGTGACGCCGTCGCCCACCTCGGCGATGACGCCGGCGACCTCGTGGCCCATCGTGACGGGGCGTCGGGGCAGGAACGGCAGCCACCCCTCGTCTTCGAGCACCCCGACGTCGGAATGGCACAACCCGGCCGACACCACGTCGAGCACGACCTGCCCTGGCCCGGCACTCGGTACGGGAACGTCGGCGAACACCAGCGGCTCGTGGGTGTTCGTGAACTGCCATGCGCGCATGCGGCGCCTCCCCCTCCTCGCCACCGGCGAACCTCGCGAGCGGCGCACGGTTGACGTCTCGACCGGTTGTCGAGTCGCTCCCGGCACAGCAGTGTGTCACCCCGGCCCGCCCCGATCACTGCCGACCGGGGGCACCGGCCGGGGCGATCGTCAGCCGAGGGCGTCAGTGGCGATGTCGGGGTAGACCGCCTGGCAGGCGTGCAGGAGGGGCTCGAGAGCCAGCGCCTTCGACTTGGAGCCGGAGACCTTCAACTTGCGGAACAGCAGCGCCTTGCCGAGCGGGAGCGTGCCCAGCAACAGCTCGTGCATCGAGTCGGCGCTGAGCTTCGCCGTGAGGGTGGCGTCCACGCCGTCGATCGGTGCGAACGTCGTCACGACCGGACGCGAGCGACCGTCGACCCAGATGTCGGCGTCGGGATCGTGCAGCTGGAAGTTGATCACCATCTGCGCGTCGACCAACGTGTCCATCGAGTCGTCGTCGGCGACCGCGTCGAACATCGTGGTGTACACCCGCTCGAGCTGCTCGGCGTCGTCGTAGATGCGGCCCATCGCGGCAACCCTAGATTCCGCACGCCGTCCCAGCGGTAGGCGCGCAGGACTCCTCCCTTGGCGAACCCCGCCATGAGTCCAGTCGTACCGAAGGTCATCGACAGGGGAAGGGCACCTGTGGTGGGCTACGTGACCTGCTCCAGCCGATCGAGGTACGCCCGCAGCGTCGCGTCGTCGAAGCACACGAAGCGGACCGTGGTGACCGACGTCGCCGTCGAGCGGACCGTTTCGACGGCGATGGCGGTGGCGGCGTCGAGCGGGTAGCCGAAGATGCCGGTCGAGATCGCCGGGAACGAGACGGTGGTGGCGCCCACCTCGTCGGCTCTCGCCAGCGCGTTGCGATAGCAGTCGGCGAGTCGCTCGGCCTCGCCCTGGCTGCCGCCGCGCCAGCGCGGGCCGACGGCGTGGATGATCCACCGGGCGGGTAGATCGAACCCGGGGGTCACCTTCGCGTCACCCTCCGGGCAGCCGCCGAGGGCACGGCACGCCTCGTCGAGTTCCGCTCCTGCGGCTCGATGGATCGCTCCGTCGACGCCTCCACCGCCGAGCAGCGACGAGTTCGCCGCGTTGACGACTGCGTCGACGTCCTCCTTCGTGATGTCTCCCAGCACCGCTTCGAGCTTCACGCGCACCTCCGTCCTTCCATTCGAGTCTGCCGCCTGGCTCCACGCTCGGACATTCTCGTGAACTCGTGCGGGAATAGATCCCGCACGAGTTCACGAGAACGGGTGGCGGTTACCGCAGCAGGCGGCGGACGGCGGCTTCGAGCACCCGGGCGGTCGCGGCGACCTCGGCGATCGACACGCGTTCGTCGACGGCGTGGGCGTGGGCGATGTCGCCCGGGCCGTAGACCGCGCAGGCGGCGCCGGCTTCGCGTCGCCACAGGGCCATGTCGCATCCGTACGGCACGCCGATCGTGCCCGGCCGCGACCCGGTCTCCGACTCGGCCGCATCGCGCAGCGCCGCCACCAGCGGGTGGTCGGGATCGATCGACGACGAACCGAACGCGGCACCGGTCCGCTCGATGCGCGGCGGGTGGGCGTCGAGCCACGGATCACCGGCGATCGCCTGGCGCAGCGTGCGCTCGAACCGGGCCTCGGCCTCCCGGATCGACTCGTCGACCGTGACACCGACGCGCAGCTCGGCGGTGATCTGCTCCATCACGTTCGACGCCCACACGCCCCCGTGCACCACGCCGACCGTGGTCGGATAGGGCAGGCCGGTGGCCACCATCGCCGGATTGCTCTCGGCCTCGTTGAGCTCGCGCTCGAGGCGTTCGACCGCCTTGTACACGGTGAGGAAATGGTCCAGCGCCGACTCGCCGAGCAGCCGGGTCGCTGCGTGCGCAGAGCGTCCGTCGACCTCGATCGTGTAGGTCAACGCGCCGCCATGGGCGACGACGACCTGCGGGCCGTCGGGTCCTGACGTCGGCTCGGGCACGATCACGAAGTCGCCGGTCCACCCCCGCCGGATCGCCGCGAGCGTGCCGGTGCCACCGTCCTCCTCCCCGGGCACCGCGACGAACCGCAGCTCGCCGGCGAAGTCACGGTCGCCGTTTGCCACGCTGGTGAACGCCTCGATCGCGGCGACGATGCCGCCCTTCATGTCGGCGCTGCCGCGCCCGTACAACAGGTCACCGTCGAGCTCGCCGGCGGGGTCGCGCGACCACTTGGCTCGGTCGCCGACCGGCACGACGTCGATGTGTCCGGTGAGCACCACGGTCGGGCCCGGCCGGTTGCCGGCGACGCGGGCCGCCACCACCGGCACCTCGTCGCGCTCGACCTCCCGGCCCGGATACGCGGGATCGCCTTCGAGTTCCGACATCGGCGTCACCCATCGGTCGACCTCGTCGGCCACCGGCTCCAACCACGACGCGATCAGCTCGATCGCCGGACGCTCGCTGCCGGTCTCCGACGGTGCGTCGACCAACGCGAGCGCCCGCTGTGCCAGGTCGCCGGTCATCATCTCGGTCATTGCAGCGCCGCAAGAGCCTGGTCGAGGTCGGCGATCAGATCGTCGGCCTGCTCGATCCCCGCCGAATACCGAACGAGCCCTTCGGGGATACCGAGCGCTGCACGCTCCTCCGGCGAGCACTCGACGTGACTCGTCGTCGCCGGCGGCCCGACGGTCGTCTCCACCGCGCCGAGGTTCGCCGCGCGGTGGGCGAGTCGCAGATGGGGGAGGAACGTCTTCACGGCCTCGAGTTCGCCGTCGAGCGCAAAACTCAGCATCCCGCCCCAGCCCGACATCTGACGCTTCGCGATCTCGTGGCCGGGGTGGCTCGTCAGCCCCGGGTAGTTGACCGCCGTGACCCTCGGGTGTGCTTCCAGGAACTCGGCGACCGTCATCGCATTGGCCGACTGACGCTCGACGCGTAGATGGAGCGTCTTCATCCCCCGCAGGAGGAGATAGGCCGCCTCCGGATGAAGGGTCGCGCCGTTGATCTCCCGGTAGCGGAAGACCGCCTCGACCAGATCGCCACGACCGACGACCGCGCCACCGAGCGCGTCGGCATGGCCCCCGAGGAACTTGGTGGCGCTGTGCACCACGAGGTCGGCACCCAGTGCCAGCGGCTGCTGGAGCACCGGCGTGGCGAACGTGTTGTCGACCACGGTGATCGCCCCACGGTCACGGCCGGCGGCGAGCAGGCGCGGCAGGTCGATGATCTTCAACGTCGGGTTGGTGGGCGTCTCGAGGTAGAGCAGATCGCAGCCCCTGTCCATCGCCTGCTCGACGCCGTCGGCGTCGGTCGTGTCGACCAGCTCGACCTCCACGCCCACCCTCGGGAGGTACTTGGTGAACAACATGCTCGTGCCGCCGTACGTGTCCTTCACCGACACCACCCGCTGCCCAGGCTCGAGCAGCGCGTAGAGCATGTTGGAGATGGCCGCCATGCCCGTCGACGCCGACGTGGCCGCCTCGCCTCCTTCGAGCATCCGCAGCTTCTCCTCGAACACCGCCACGGTCGGATTGGTGTTGCGGCCGTAGATGTGGCCGGGCGCCGCACCGGTGGCGACGTCGAGCCACTCGTCGACGTCCGGGTACCCGAATCCGACACTGTGCACGACCGGCACCTGGGTCGCCCGGTCGAGCAGAGAGCGCTCCTCGCCCGCCCACACCGCCATCGTCTCGATCGAATCCGTTGCCATGGCTGCACCGTAGGACATCGACGCGGGCGGGTTTCCAGGTCTCCCCGTTCACCGCGCCGCGCCGGACGCGCTTCGCCTGATGGGATCTCGGTGGCGTCGGTTCCGGATTCCGGAACGCTTGCCACCGAGATCACCTGGCCGGTCGGTTCGACGGCGGTGGTGCGAGCTGGGTGAACGCCGACGATGCACTCGGTCGCGTCGCCACGCGCGCACCGCGCGCCACGCGTAGGCTGGCTGCTTCGTGATCACCGGAACCCGATTCCCAACGCCATGGTCGATGTCCCGGTCGATGTCCCGGTCGATGTCCCGGTCGATCTCCACGAGCACGGTGCCGTCGACATGAACGAGTCCGGTTCCGCCTTCGGCTCGTACGTGGTCGGGCTCGACAACGGCGGCACGGCGAACAAGTTCACCGTCATGGACCGCGACGGGCACTTCCTGATCGACCGGCTCGTCGAGTTGCCGAGCCGTGTCACGGAGGGCCCGGCCGCCGCGATCGGCGCGCTCCGTGCGGCCTTCGAGGCCGCGATCGAGTTGGCCGGTGTCGATCGGCGCGAGGTGCTCGGGGTCGGCCTCGACACTCCGGGCCCGGCCACCGCCAACGGGGTGATCTCGACGCGTGGCGGCACCAACTTCGGCCACGACGACTGGCGGGGCTACGACGTCCGCACCGCGCTCGAGCACGAACTCGGCATGCCCGTCGTCTACAACAACGACGCCAACGCCGCCGCGCTGTACGCCCATCACCGGCACTTCGGGGCGATCGGCGGCGAGCGGTCGTCGGTCTCGGTGATCGTCGGCACCGGCCTCGGCGGCGGTGTGATCGAGAGTGGACGAATCGTGAAGGGCGCGGCCGGGATGGCGGGCGAACTCGGCCACGTCCACATCCCGATGGACGGTCTGCTCGGCGAGGGCCAGCCCACACCGACGTGCAACTGCGGATTCGTCGGCGACGCCGAGAGCGTGGCGTCGCTCACCGGGATCCGCAAGAACCTCCTGCCGTACTGGTTGACGCGCTATCCCGATCACGAACTGGCGGGCATGGATCCGCTCGACGCCGCCAAGCAGGTGCGCGGGTTCGGCGAGCGCGGCGACGAGATGGCGTTGCACATCTTCGAGCAGCAGGCGATGGCGCTCGGCCATCTGTTCACGATCGCGGCCAACTTCACCGACCCCGACGTCTACCTGCTCGGCGGCGGCGTGATCGAGACCGTGCCGTCGTTTCGCGACTGGTTCCTCGACCGCGTCGAGGCCCACACGTTCCTGCGTGACGAGCAGCGTGCGGTCGCGTCGTTCGCGCTCGTGGCCGACCTCGACATGGCCGGCGCCCGCGGCTCAGCGATCGCCGTGCTGGCCGCGCTCGGCCACGGCTGACCCAGTTGCCCGGTGCCGATGCCGGTGCGGCGGCGCGCCACTGAATCCCGGGCCGACTGAGATCCCGGGCCGACTGAGATCTCGGCCGGCTCGGTTCCGGCCTGCGGAACTCACCCGGGGGAGATCCCAGTCGGTGGCGCCGAACGTTGCGGGTGGCGTCACTCCGTGATCGTGAAGCGTTGCCAGACGTCGGTGCCCGGTTCCCAGCCAGGTGTACCGGCGAGCACGATCGAGCCGTTCGTCGCGACGAGCAGCGGCGGGTTGAACTCGTCGGGAGCGCCCTGGTCGAGATCGTGCAGGAGCCACGTGTCGCCGTCGTCGGTGGCGAGCAACCACAGGTCGGGCGATGCGCCCTCGCCGGTCGTCTCGTCCCCTCCGCCCGCTTCCTCGAAGGCCCTGCCGATCACCGAATGTGGGATCACGACGATCGCGTCGCCGGTCTCGGGATCGCTGATGGTGACGCCGTTCGAGCTCTCGGTCAGGTACTCGAACGGGCTGGTCCCGGTGATCTCCGTGGTTCGCAGGTCGACCGACTCCTCGGCGACCACGTCGCCGGTCGAGAGGTCGACGAGCCGGTAGGCGGCGACGGCGCCGTACTCCTGGGTGAGTTCGAATCCCTCGTGTTCGACGACGATCGTCTGCTCGTACGGCCCGAAGGTCTCCGTCGTCACGATGAATGCCGGGCTCGACATCGAACTCCACATCGAGAACCCATCACCCAGTTCGGGAATCTCCACCTCGCCGTTGGTGACGCCGGTGGCATCGAGCACGACGATCGACGAGTCGCCGAACGGCGTCCCCGTGATCGCCAGGACGTCATCGCCCAAGGGTGCAGCGGCCTGGACGCTCGTGTTCGGTGCCAGATCAGGCAACTCGGTCCACGTGTGTCCATCGGGGGAGAACGCCACTCGCTCACCCATGTCGAGGAACCCGTCGTTCGTCGCGAGCAGCATCCAGGAGGACTGACTGGCGTCACTCCTCGCCGGTTCGCCGCCCCATCGTCCCGACCACAGCTCGGTGTGCGGACCCGAGTCGGGGAGGTCGGACTCCGGATCGGCCATGGCGTCGGCGGGGACGTCGACCATGACGCGCACCACCCAGTGCTCGTCGTCTGTCGCCCCGGCGATCGGAGTGGCCCACATCTGCGCCTGCTCGGCCGACCCTGCGGTGTCAGGGAGGGGGAAGCTCGCGGCCTCCCAGGTCGCGAGGTCGGTCGTGGACGCGACGGTCATGATCCAGGGGTCACCGGCATCGGCGGGCTGGACGGCACCGGTCATCGTGAGCCGATCACCGGAGACGGCGATGTTCGACACGTCGCCCGTGTCGGCCGGCGGCGACAGTCCGGTGGGCGTCCACGAGTCGCCGTCGATCGACCAAGCGGCGAGCAGTTCCGGGTCGGGCCGTGGCGCTGACTGCACCGCATCCATCGCCTCGGGATTCTCGTTCAAGATGTCCATCACGACGTCGAGGAGACCCGCCTCGCGCAGGATGTCCGTTGCCTCCTGCTGGGTGGGCGGCAGCCCGTCCGGGAAGAGCGCGTTCACCTCGGGCGGGAACAGTTCGGCGATCTCGGGAGGAAGCTGATCGGGCAGCGGCTGTGCCGGGAATCGGACGCCGATGGCAAGGAAGCCGCCGTCCCACGGGACGAGCCATTGGACGGGGATGTACTCCGACTCCTCCACCATGGCGTCGAACGGAGCGGCGACATCGACGGGCGTCGACGTCACCAGCTGTGCCGGCTCCGGGGCGTCCGTGACGGCCGGCGCCCACGTCGAGTCCGGCTCGTCCGCGGCGTCGGTGGCCACGGGCGACTCGGTGGACTCGGGCGACTCGGTGGCCACGGGCGACTCGGTCGCGTCGGTCGGTGCCGGCGACAACTGTTGACCGGTGTCCTCGGACCCGCAACCGGATGCCGCGATCAAGACCGCCGCCGCGAAGAGGCCTGCAACTGAACGGGATCGTCGAATCGATCGCATGATCCAACCTCCTTGTCCTCGATTCCACCGTCGCTCGGGCTTCGCGCCGGCGCCAGTGCCGAAGGTCAGGATCGAGGTGCCACCGCGAGGGCTTGCTGGGCCCCGAGTGGGGTCAGGCGATCGAGCAGGCCATGTCGGCCCCGCAGCACATCGGTGACTTGATCTTGCCGTGCCCGTTCGGGCACTTGGAGACCTGCACCGACGACCCGTCGTCTTTCTGGATCGTGTCGTTCACGAGCGGAGCGTCGCACTCGCCGCAGGTCGCGTTGACGGACATTCCACAGGTGGGGCAGGAGTAGGTGGCCATGGGCCGATGGTAGGTCACCCGAGCCGCTCGTTCAGGCACACTGTTCGGGCACACTGCGGTATGGACGTGAGCAGCCCGTCGGCGCAGAGAGTCGACGCAGGGGGGATCTCCGCCTTCCTCGACGCGATCGACTCCCATCCCCGCATCGAACCGCACGGACTGATCGTCCACCGTCACGGCAAGCGGATCGCCGAGGGCTACTGGGCGCCGCACATCGGGGATCGCAGCCGACTGGTCTACTCGCTCAGCAAGTCGTTCACCGGGGCGGCGCTCGGCCTGCTGGTCGGCGATGGCCGGCTCTCGCTCGACGACCTCGTCAGTGACCACCTGCCCGAACTGTTCGACGACGCAACGCCCGATGCGTTGCGCCGGCTCCGGATCCGCCACATCGCCTCGATGGCGTCGGGACACACGGCCGAGACGCTCCTCGACGCGTTCGTCGCCGATTCCGACGACCCGGTCCGCGGCTTTCTCACCATCGCGCCGGAAGCCGAGCCGGGGACGATCTTCGCCTACAACCAGCCGCCCGTCCTCACGCTCGCCCGCATCCTGGAACGCGTGGCCGGCACACGCCTCGTCGACGAGCTGCGCCACCGGGTGCTCGACCCGATCGGTGCCGGCGACCTGCGGTGGCGGCAGCTGGCCGGCCACGACATGGGCTTCTCCGGGGTGTTCACGAACCTCGACACGATCGCCCGTCTGGGCCAGCTCCACCTCGACGACGGCACGTGGAACGGACAGCGGATCCTCCCCGAGGGCTGGGTCGCCATGGCCTCGTCCGTCCAGACCCCCAACGGTGACTGGGACCAGATCGACTGGCAGCAGGGCTACGGCTTCCAATTCTGGATGTCACGCCACGGCTACCGCGGCGACGGCGCCTTCGGCCAGTTCATGGTCGTCCTTCCCGAGCAGGACATGGTCGTCGCGATGTTCTCGTGCACCGACGAGATGCAGGTCGTCCTCGACGCGCTGTGGGAACACGTCCTCCCCGCTGTCGATCGAAACGTCGACCGGAACGCCGCCAGTGCCAGCGACGACGCCCTCGCGGAACGAATGGCGAACCTCGCGCTGCCGACCGCAGCGGCCCGGCTCGGTGGCGCCGCGCCCGGCGACGTGCGCCCGCGACGGTTCGTGCAGAGCGAGTCGGAACCGTCGAACTTCACGATCGCAGCCATCGACACCGATGGGTCGACCCTGACCGTTCACGAGCGGACCGTTCACGAGGGTGAGGGCGGCGAGGGAGACGCGCGGATCACGTTCCCGCTGACGGAGCGATGGAACGTTGCCGGGTCGATCGCGACGAGCGCCACCCGTCTCGGTGACGGCCGCATCGCGGTCGACATCGCCTTCCTCCACACTCCGCACCGGTTGGAGATCCGACTCGACCCGGGCACGGACACGTTTGCTGCCCGCTGGCCGCTGATGCCGCTCTTCGGTGTCGGCGCCGACGCCCGCCTCGCCTCGCTGCGCTCGGTGCCCGACTGACGGTGTCGCCGGTCAGCCGGCGGCGCCCACCGCTTCGGCGGCAGACGCGAGCCGTTCGAGGGTCTGCTCCATCGTGGAGCGGTTGTGATCGGTCCGGTCCGACACGCCGGTCACCTTCGCTGCGATCGGCTTGAAGAATCCCGGTCGGCGGTCGGTCCAGCTCTCGGTCACCCTGCACCCGGAGCTGGTCGCCTCGATGTCGTAGGCCCATTCGGCGACCGGCAGTACCGCAGCCTTCACCATGAACGAGAATCGCCGGCCCGGTTCGGCGTCGACCACACGTGCCACGGTTTTCCAACTCTTGCCGCCGTGACGGTTGCTGCCTCGGAACTTCGCGCCCGGCGCCGGCCCGGTGGCTCCGCCGATCCACTCGCCGCCCTCGCTCTCCGGTGACCATTCGCCCATGCGGGGAAGATCGGCGATCAACGCCCAGACCGTCTCGGCCGGGGCACTGACGTCTCGGGAAACCGTCACATCTGCTGCCATGTCGGCCGATGGTAGTCGCGGCATCGAGCACCAGCGGCGGGACCTCCGGCTCTGGCAGGAGGCCGCCGGCCTCGGGCAGCCTGGTGGGGTGTTCGATGCCATGCGGCAGTTGGCTTCCCGGGTCGAGGGGGACTGGCGGGCCCACGGGACGGCCTACGAACTCGTGCGGGTGCTGACCGCCCCGGCGCGCCGCGGGCTCGTCCGGCTGCAGGTCGAGGGAGCAGAGCATCTGCCCTCCGACGGGCCCGTGATCCTCGCGGCGAACCACGTGTCGTTCTTCGACTCGGTGCTGCTGATGTTCAGCCTGCCCCGCCCCGTCGCGTTCATCGGCAAGGCCGAGTACACCGACAATCCGATCACCAACTGGCTCTTCTGCGGAGCTGGGATGATCCCGGTACGTCGCGAGAACCCGGGCGACCTTCCCCACGTGTTCGACGAGGTGGCCGCGGTCCTCGAACGCGGCGAGGTGATCGGCGTGTTCCCGGAGGGGACGCGTTCGCTCGACGGCCGGCTGCACCGCGGCCACGTCGGTGCGGCGCACCTGGCGCTCACGACCGGGGCACCGATCGTGCCGGTCGGCATCGTCGGCACCGACCGGGTGCTGCCCACGGGCTCGCGGCTCGTCCGGCCGTTCCAACGCGCCGTCATCCGCCTCGGTGAACCGATCCGCGCCAGCGGCAAGAGCACCAACCGGGCTCGACGGGAGCTCACCGACCGCTTCATGGCAGAGGTCGCCCGTCTCTGCGAGGAGCAGTACGTCAACGAGTACGCGACGCTCCATCTGGGGTGATGAACTCGTCGGCTTCGGAGCGTCAGCGTTCGAGCGTCACGGTCCGGGTGCCGCCGCCCCAGCCGTTGACGAGGTCGCGTCCCTCGACGGTCACCGTCGTCACGTCGGGTGGGATCACGACGCCGCTGAGCGATCGGGTGAACGGCTGCTCGGCGGCGTGGTCGTGGGCGAGTTCTCGGATGCCGAGTGCGGTGCCGTCGGGGGCGACGATTCGCCAGGCGTCGGCGTAGCGCTCGGGCGTGTCGTAGGGAGACGAGACGGTGACGTCGAACCGATACGTGTCGCCTTCGGCGGTGACGTCGACGGCGACGATGTCGGGATACTGCTGTTGGTCGTCGTCGGCCGCCGCGGTCGTCGGAGTCGGCGTCGAGGCCGGAGTCGGCGTCGATTCCGGTGCCGGTTCCGATGCGGGGTCGTCGTCGCAGGCTGCGACGGCGCTCGCCCCCACGAGGGCGACTGCGACGAGCGAGCGGGCGAGCATCGAGCCAGTCTCGCCGATCGCCGGGTCGTCACGGTCGCGGCGTGGACACGGTCGGCCCGTCCCGGAACGGTGCGCTCCCTGCTGGTCGTCGGCGTCGGGGTTGGCGTACGACACCGTGGCATGGGAAGACCATGCCGTCCTCGTCACCGAGCGCACCAGCGGTGGCGCTCGCGGAGATCACTCGGCGAGGCCGAGGCGCTGGAGGGAGCGTTCGATCGCGGCGATCAGCAGCTCGATCGACCCTTCGCACTCGTCGAGGGCCTCCGGCGTCAGCAGCAACTCGTGGCGGCCGGACTCGGTCACGGCCACGACCACGGGCGCCCGTCCGCCGGCGGCGTCGCGCACGAGGTCGGGCTGGTCGTTGCGGTGGTACGTCTCGAACGTGGCGGGGAGCCGGTCTCGGCACGCCACCCACTCGGGGCGCTGTCGGATCGAGCCGTGGGTGATCTCGCACAGCGAGCAGTGCCGCCGGCCGAACCGGGCGCCGACCCAGTACGCCACCTCGCCCCACGGCGTGCCGTCGGCGTCGTACACGCCGACCAGCGCGACGAGGCGGTCGGGCGGCGTCGCGTCGGGCGTACTCATGGAAACAGCATCGCGGATCGCACGGTCGCGCCGCCGTCAGGCGTGCGCCGTTCAGCTGGCCCGGCGTAGCGCTCGCAGGCGTGCTCGGGCCCGTCGGGTCTGTCGGGCGATCTCGATGACGTCGTCGTTGGTGTCGTGGGCTGGGTCGTTGTCGCCCTCGTCGCTCTCGTCGGGGAAGGTGGGTGGTCGGGCGCCGACGGGCAGGATGATGGTGCCGTCGGGTCGGATGGTGTAGCTCTGGCCGTGGGTGCTGCGGCGTCTGGTGAACTTGCGGTGGTGTTTGTGGCGGTTGTGGTGGCCGCAGTCGACGCCGGCGTTGATCTGGTCGGTGGTGCCCGTGTCGACCCATTCGGTGACGTGGTCGACCTCGCAGAAGTCCTCCGGCAGGTCGCAGCCGGGGTGGTCGCAGCGTCGCACGAGCAGTTTGGCGGCTTCACGGGCCGGGCCGGTGAAGAGCCGCGCCTTGCGGCCCATGTCGATGACGACGCCTTGGGCGTCGACGACGACTCGGCGGATGTGGCCGGCGAGTGTGGCGCGCAGGACGTCGTGGGGGTGCAGTGGTGTGCCGTTGGCGGTCTCGCAGTGCATGCGGGCGAAGGCGTCGGGGTCGGCGACGAGGTCGGCGAGGAGGTCACCGGTGCTGTGCGCGGGGAGTCCGGTGAACGGATCGACGGGGTCGCCGGAGAGGTTGGTGGTGGGGGCGAGGCCGGCGTCGGTGAGCACGAGTGCCATGGTGCGGTGGTCGACGACGAGGTTGACCAACGGGGTGGGTGCAGCGGGTGCGTTGGCGTCGGTGTCGAGGTGGGCGTTGGCGCGGCGCGCCATGTCGACGAAGGCGTCGTAGCTGCGTTGGGCGCCGGTGCGGGCGAGTGGCTTGCCGGACGCGTCGTTGCCGTGCTCGGCGCGGCGGGCAGCGGCGTCGGTGCGGAACTCGTTCTCGCAGAACCGCCGGAAGATCGCTTGCAGTTCGTCGTTGACGAGCGGGTCGCCGCCGGTGGCGTCGAGGTGGAGTTCGCCGCCGACGGTGGTGACGTTCACGTTGCGTCCGGCGATCTGGGCGTCGCGGGTGCGGTGTGCGCCGTCGAGGTCGGCGAGCATCTCGAAGCGGGCCAGGGCGATGACGAAGTCGTCGTAGCAGTACCGCTCGGCGAGCTCGAGCAGCATGGCCGCGAAGTCGACGAGGCGGTCGCGCACCCGCGGGTTGCGGTAGACGCGGGCGATCGCGGCTGCCTGGGCGACACCGATGCGCCCACACTGGAGAGCGTCGGCCAGGCCGGGGACGCCGTCGGCGGCCTTCGCGAGACGGCGTCCGGCGGCGATGTCCGGGTTCGACGAGTTGCACGTGGCACGCAGGTACCCCTTCATCGTGCGGTGTCCGTCGGCCACATACAGGCGTCGCTGCTCGACGGTGGCCAGCGTCAACGCCGTCTCGGCCTCGACCCGGCGGCGCAGCAACTCCAAGGCCCGAACCCGCTCGTCGAGTTCGGCATCGGTGGCGTCGAACAACTCGTCGGCGACGTCGTCGACCGTGCGGTCGCCCCGCCCGATCGAGTCGCACAACGCCCCCAGATCCATACGACCATCATGACCAAGGGGTGTCACAGAGTTGCGGGGTCGCTCCCGGCCTCCCGGGTCACTCGTCGTCCGAGCGCGTCAGCGGTCGCGCCGGAGTTCGCGTTGCCCTCGATCCGCCCTAGGTTCGGGTGCATGAGTTGGAGCACGAACGACATCCCGGATCTCACGGGCAAGATCGCCGTGGTGACCGGGGCCAACGGTGGGCTCGGGCTCGCATCCGCGAAAGCGCTCGCGGCGAAGGGTGCCCACGTGGTGATGGCGGCCCGCGATCAGGACAAGGCGGTACGGGCACGTGACGAGATCCTCGCCGAGCATCCGTCGGCGTCGCTCGAGATCGTCGAGCTCGATCTCGGGTCGCTCGCCTCGGTCGAAGCGGCCGCCGACCGGATCGCAGCGAACCACGATCGCATCGACATCCTGATGTGCAACGCGGGGGTGATGGCGACGCCGCAGGGCACCACCGAGGACGGGTTCGACACGCAGTTCGGGATCAACGTGCTCGGGCACTGGGCGCTCGTCGGGCGCCTCCTGCCGCTCGTCGAGGCGACGCCGGGGGCGCGCATCGTCACGGTGTCGAGCACCGCCCAGCACAGCGGCCGGGCGGTCAACCCCGACGATCCCCACATGCGCGAGAAGTACAGCGCCTGGGGCATGTACGGCCAGACGAAACTGGCGATGCGCCACGTCGCGGTCGGCCTCCAGCGACGATTCGACCAGCTGGGCGTCGATGCCAAGGCGTTGTCGGCGCAGCCCGGATTCACGAACTCCGATCTGCAGTCCACGACCCACTCGCTGGGTGGTGCCGGCATCGCCGGGGCCCTGTCGGAGAAGTGGGTCAAGGTCTTCGGCATGTCGATCGACCGCGGCGCGCTCAGCCAATTGCGGGCGGCGACCGATCCCGGCGCCCCGGGCGGAGGGTTCTACGGCCCGTTGTTCGCCACCAACGGTCCGCCGATTCTCAAGCCCCTGGTCCGGCCGGGCACCGATGGCGCGATCGACGCGCTCTGGCAGGTCGCCGAACGCGAGACGGGCATCACGATCGCCCTCGGCTGACCCGCCGCCAGGTCGCGGCGTCGTGACCGACCGACCCGGACGGCGGCTGCTGCCGTCGGCGATCTCGGTGGCGCCGGTCCCGGTTGCCGGGACTCAGGGCGCCGAGATCAGCTGCCGCTGGCGGACGTCCAGGCGTTGCGGACGAGTTGCTCGAGCACCGCCGGGTCGGCGTCGGACAACCTCTTGAGGTAGAGGCAGCCCTTGCCGGTCGTGTGCGGGCCGAGGTCGTCGAGCAGTGGATCCGCGGTGGCTGCGTAGCCGTCGTGGACTCCGTAGATCGTCAGCGCCTGCTTGCGTGGTGAGAAGCCGACGACGAACCACTCGTTGGTGCCGGTGGTGTTGGTGTAGGTCGTGGTGCCGAAGCCGACGATCGACGGCCCCCACATCGCCGCCGGTGCGCCGGTGATCCGCTCGAACAGGGCGCGCAGCGGGTGGCCGTCGTCGCGACGGCGCTCGTTGGGGACGGCGTCGAGGAAGGTGGTGACGTCCTCCCCGGTCGGGCGGGTCGCGATCGTTGCCATCACCCCACTGTTGCAGGGTCCCGACCGCGGGCGTCAGGGCTGCGGGTGCTCCGACGGAGGCTCGTCGAGTTCGACGAGGACCTCGTTGCGCCGGAGGAACCACGGCTTCCAGGGCGGGTCGTAGCGCGCCCAGATCGGTTCGCCGACGGTCGATCGGTCGTTGGCAGCCAGCACCTCGCGCAGCTCCTCCAGGTGACGGTCGTGGCCGTCCTGCGACCACCGGCCGCTGTAGCGGATCGCCGCGAGTCGCTGTGGGCCGACCTCGACGATGGTCACGCGAGGGTCGTCGGGGACGGGGAGCGATTCGGCCGTGTACTTCGTCGGCATCATGAACCGAACTCGGAAGCGGTCGTCGGCCGGCACCTGGGTCACCGGCGACGTCATCGCGATCTTCGTGCTCTGCCCCGGTGACACCTGGTTGGCTCCGAAGATGAATCGGGCGAGGGTCCGGAACCCGGCGTTGCCGGCCTGTTCGAGCGGACCGTCGACGTCGGTCTCCGCCGCGAGGTACCCGTCGTAGTCCCGGATCTCGACGCGTCCGATCCGCTCGACCACCACGAAGCTCGGGCTCTCGTACGCCATCGCGCCAGTGTCGCGCGGGCGGCGAACACCAACCGGTCGAGCTGGACGTCGGTCGACGGTGACGTCAGCCGGGGATCAGGACGGTTGGTTGAACACCGGCCGCCGCTTCTCGAGGAAGGCCATGATGCCTTCGCGGGCGTCCGGTGTCCCGCGGGTGGCGTGGACGCCGGCCCGTTCGGCGGCGAGCAACTCGTCGAGGGTCTTGTCCTCGCTGTCGTGGAGTGCGTCGAGCATCGCCTTGACGGCGAGCCGTGGTTGGGCGGCGAGTTCGGCGGCGAGCGCGATCGCTCGGTCCTTGAGTTCGGCGAGGGGCCACACCTCGTTGACGAGCCCGATCCGCTGCGCCTCGGGGCCGGTGATCTTCTTCGCCCGCAGGATCATGTCGAGCGCGTGGTTGCGGCCGACGCACTTCGCGAGCCGCGCCGATCCGCCCCAGGCCGGTGTGGTGCCGAGATCCATCTCGGGCAGGCCGATCGCAGCGCCCTCTGCAGCGGCGAGCCGGAACGTGCAGCCGAGCGGGAGTTCGAGCCCGCCGCCGAGGCAGTAGCCGAACAGTGTGGCGACCGACGGCTTGCCCATCGTCTCGATCCGCGAGATGAGATTCCAACGCTGGTCGAAGAACGCGTCGACGCCGCGCTCGTTCATCGCGCCGCCGAGCTCCTTGAGGTTCATGCCGACGGAGAAGTTGGTGGTGCCCTCGGCGGTGAGCACGAACGCCCGCACGGCGTCGTCGGCGGCGATGTCCTCGATCACCTCCTCGAGCAGGTCGATGTAGGCGACCGACATCCGGTTCAGCGGGTCGTCGTTGGTGGAGATGACGCGACGCCGTCGTTTCGCTTGGTGACGATCAGGGGTTCGGTGGACATGGCGCTCCTCGCTGTCGTCACCGGATCGGGTGCTGCCGGAACCGTACCCGTCGTCGCGTTCTCGTCGTGTGCCGATCCGTGGGATCTCGGTGGCTCGAGTCCCGGTTGCCGGGATTCACGTCACCGAGATCCATCGGGCGGCCGGCGGTCTGCTCGGAGTGGATGACCTCGTCGGGCGACGGCCGGATGGGGCAGGCTGCGGAGATGCGAGCAAGGCCGATCGATCTGTACGACGGGCCGGCCCCGGGGAGCGAGAGCTGGACCGGCGTCGAACGTCGCTACTACAGCGAGTTGTGGGACACCGAGGTCGTCACGAACGTCAGCGCCCCGGCGCTCGTGCCGGTGCCGCCGACCGCCTCCGGTCAGGGTGACGGCAGCGCGGTGATCGTGGCGCCGGGTGGTGGCATGCATGCGCTGTCGATCGAGAGCGAGGGCTTCGCCGTCGCCGATCGTCTGGCCGCGGCCGGATTCACGGTGTTCGTGTTGAAGTACCGGCTGGTGCAGGGCGGCGACGACACGGTGGCCGAGCTCGTCCACAAGACGATGACCAACCTGAGCGGTGCGCTCGACGACATGACCGCGGTTGCACCGCTGGCCGGCGCCGACGGTGAGGTGGCGGTCCGGTTGGTGCGCAGCCGCGCCGACGAGTTCGCCATCGACGTGTCGAAGGTGGGGTTCATGGGGTTCTCCGCCGGCGGGAACGTCGCCGTCCGCGTCGCCTACTCACCGGATCCGGCGGCCCGCCCCGACTTCGTCGCACCGATCTATGCGACCACCCGGGGCGTCGAGGTGACCGAACCGCCGGCGGGCAGCGGCCCGATGTTCCTCGCGGTGGCCACCGACGACACGCTCGGGCTCACCACCGACTCGATCGAGCTGTACCAGCGGTGGCGGGCGGCGGGCCTGCCCGTGGAGTTCCACGCGTACGCCCGTGGTGGCCACGGCTTCGGAATGCGGGTCCAGCACCTGCCGTCCGACACGTGGATCGACCGCTTCCTCGAGTGGCACGCAGCCCTCGAGTGATGTGAACGGTCAGTGGTCGGCCTACTGGTCGACGAGACGGGTCCGATCGGGTGCTGCTCGGGCGAGTGCCTGATCGGTGGTGATCACCTGCGTGTCGAGGGCCGCGGCGAGGGCGAGGTAGACGTCGTCGGTGATCCGAACGTTGTGACGCAGCGCCCAGGCCGGCTCGATCAGGTCGGCCGCGGCGTGTCGCTCGATCGGCGCGCGCGCCGTAGTTGCTCCAGACGTTGTTCGACCTGGGCTTCGGTGAGGTACCCGCCTCGATGGAGCCGGGCGAGTGCGGAGAGCACCTCGACGTCGAAGTGCGGTGGAGCGTGCAACGTGGTTGCCCGGAGCGTCTGCCCGACGGCCTCGCCGACCGGAGTGCTCAACAGCAGGTCGACCATCGCGGAGGCGTCGAGCACCACGCTGGGGTCAGGCATCGCCCCACAACTCGTCCTTGGCCTCGGCGACCGAGCGCGCAGCGGTGTCGTGGTCGATGCCCGTGCAGTCGAGCGCAGCGAGGCCGGCGAGCCAGTTGTCGGTGGCCGATGCGGCGAGGGTGGAACGGATCGCGTCCTGCGTGATCGCCGACACGTTGAGTCGGGCCTCTTTTGCCTGGGCCGCCAGATCGTCGGGGAGGTACACGTTCACTCTCGCCATGCGCATATCATACACACACCGCCTGTCGACCGGTTCTGGAGCCTCCAGCCCGATGTCTTGGGATTCGAACTCGAACGGTGCGAAGGTGTCGTCGATGCCACCACTCGAGCGGCTGTGCGAGATCAGGTCGTGGCCACACGAACGGCGCCGCGTCGCGCTGGTCGGGCTGGTGGCGGCCGTCGTGCTGGCCGGTTGCACCTCGTCGGGCTCGGACGGCGCCGCCGGTGGATCCTCGGTCGCGACCATCCCCTCGACCGCTCCACCTACGAGTGCAACCGAGGCGACGGACAGTTGGCGCAGCGCCGAGATCGTCGACGGCGACACGCTGTACGTCTCGGGTCCGACCGGGGAGCTGGAGGTGCGGATCATCGGCATCAACACCCCCGAGTCGGGCGAGTGCTTCTCCGAGGAGGCGACCGATGCACTCGCCGCGCTGGTGGACGGGAACGATCTGGTGCTCGTCACCGATCGATCCGACGTCGACCAGTTCGGGCGCGCCCTGCGCTACGTCGAGACCGCCGACGGTGTCGACATCGGCGCGGAACTCGTCGCCAACGGCTTCGCCATCGCCCGTCGCTATCCGCCCGACGACGCCCGCGCCGATCGCTATGCCGCGTTGCAGCGCGACGCCGCGAGCGGCGGGCCGTGGACTCTGGGCGCCGGACGCATGCGGGTCGAGCGATCTCGACGGCGTGGAGATCGTCATCGACGTGAACGCCGACGCGCCCGGCGACGACGGTTTGAACCTCAACGGCGAGTGGGTCCGGTTCACGAACGCCGGCACGGAGGCGGTCGATCTCGACGGTTGGGAGGTGGCGGACGAGTCGGCGTCGCACCGCTACGCGTTCGGTGACCTGCGCCTGGAGCCCGGTGCGGAGGTGACCCTGTTCAGCGGCTGCGGCCCCGACGACGAGACCGCCCGCTACTGGTGTGTCTCCGGGAGTGCGGTGTGGAACAACAGCGGCGACACCGTGTTCCTGCGCGATCGCAACGGCAACATCGTCGCTCTGCTGTCGTACGGCGACTCGGGCTGAGCAGCCGTCGCAGCCGGAGCGGCCGGGTTACGCGGACGCCCGGCCGGCGCCGATGTCGTCTCGCAGGTCGCGGGAGCTGACGATCTCCTTGCCGAACGGGAACAGCGCGAGCGGCACGAACTTGAACGACTGGATGCCGAACGGGATGCCGATGATCGTGATGCACAGCAGCACACCGGAGACGGCGTAGCTCAGGGCGAGCAGGAGCCCCGGGATGAACCAGAGGATGTTGCCGATGGTGCTGCCGGTGAGCGCCGTCGGTGACGGCACGGCGGTGCGCCCGAACGGCCAGAGCGCGAAGTTGGCCAGCTTGAAGCACTGACGCCCGAACGGCAGCAGGATGATCGTGATCGACAGCAGCACGCCGATGAACGCCCAGGCGATCGCCATCCAGAACCCGTTCAGGATCAACCACAGGATGTTGCCGATGGTTCTCATGGGTTCCCTGACTGCCGTGGCGTTGGTGGGTCGATGGTCGACCCGAGGGCTCCATCATGACCCAGCCGGACGTGGAGGATCCGCGTCACGGCTGCGGGTCGCCGAATGGAGGTCGTCAGTCGTCGAGGTACGTGTCGCGAACGGTCGTCAGCTTCGTGCCGCCGTGGACGACGTGGCCGGACGCATCGAGCACCTGCACCTCGAAGCCGGGGTAGTGCTTGGCGAAGCGATGGTCGCGCCACGCCTTGACGTGGTTCGATCCCTTGAGTGCCCGTTCGTATGGGTACTGGGTGACGCCGGCCTTGTCGCTGCGCACGTCGCGCCGATCACGCCCGTGGAGGATCTGGACCCGGAATCCCTCGATCCTCTCGATCCGGCGCTCGACCTGCTTCACCGTGGCCATGATCCAATCGTACGCGCCTGGTCACGACGGTTGGTCGACCACCGGCCGCCACTTCTCGGGGAAGGTCAGGATGCGGGTGGACGGTTCGCGGAGCACGCGGAGCATGCGGAGCCGTCGATCGACGACGGTGTCGACGTTCGACCCTGGCAACGATCCCGTCCGGAGCGCAGGCATTACAGGTAGGTGGCGTCGGCTGCTCGGTGTCCTGCTGTTGGGCGTGAGCCGCGTCGCCCGGACTCGACGCCGACGCCCACGCCTGCGCAAGAGGGGGCTGACGGCCCGGGTGTTCGGGCGTAGGGTTCTCGGTGGAGGGACTCGATGGACACGCCGAGCGAGGTGTACCGACGATCGGACAGCGATCGGGTGGTGGAGTGCCGCGTCGGTGACATCTTCGGGATCGAGCTCGTCGAGAACGCGACGACCGGGTTCCGGTGGTTGCTCACGCCCGCCGACCTCGTGGCCGTCGTGGCCGAGCAGTTCCGAGCGCCCGATCCGATGGTCCCGGGCGCGGCCGGCGCACGCGTGTGGACCGTGCGCGCCGAGCGTCCCGGCCGGGGTGCACTCGAGTTCGTGTCGCGTCAGCCGTGGGAGCCCGAAGGGCCACCCGCCGACCGGGTCGTCTTCGAGATCGTGATCGCGGGCGGGGAAACGGCTCCCTGACGGCGGGCGCAGCCGGAGTAACGTCGCCTCCGTGCGTCGATGTTGATCCAGTACTGACTCCCGAGCACCTCCACGAACGCGGTCCCGATCCGTCGTTCGTCACTGGAGGTTTCCCATGAATGCACATCTCGACGCGCGCCGCGTCGTGTTCCGACTGCCCGCCGGGCTCGTGCGGGCTGCACTCGTCGTGCGACTGCTCGACGAGTGGTGGGCGTACCTGCCCGCCGGCACGATCGAGCAGCAGCATCTCGACTTCGGCCTCTCCTACACCCAGGTCGGGTGGCTGCTGGCCATGCTCACGGTCGGCGGGCTGGTCGGGAGCCCGATCGCGTCGCTCGCCGACGTCGGCCACCGGCGGCCTCTGGCGGTCGTCGGTGCGCTCGTGCTCGCTGCCGGGCTCGGTGCGTACGCGGTCGGGGTGAGCTTCCCGCTGCTCGTGGTCGCGGCGGTCTGCCTGGGCGCGGCGAGCGACCTTGTGATCCGGCCGCTCGAGTCGTCGCTGGCCGACGTCGCCGGCGACGACCTCGACCGGATGCTCGGCCGTCAGCACCTCGTCACGTGGCTCGGCGACTTCGTCGGCCCGGCGCTGCTGGCGGTCGGTGCCGTCACGATCATCGGCTGGCAGGGGGTGTTCGGGATCACCGCCGTCGTGTTCGTCGGGTTCGCGATCGCGCTGGCGCTCACGGAGTTCCCGGCGCCCGCGGCGCCCGCTGACGGCGCCGAGGAGGAGTCGCTGTGGGCGTCGGCCCGGCGCCTGGTGCGGACCCGCGAGGTGCTGCTGCTGGCCGTCGCCGAACTGATCCTGCTCCCGCTCGACGAGGCGTTCCTCGGCTTCGCCGTCGCCCGTCTGGTCGAGGACGGCTTCGGCGCCGCGGCGCAGGTGTTGGCGGGCGGCGCCGTCGTCGGCGGCATCGGCGGCTCGCTGGTGATCGCGCGGCGGGGGCTCGATCGCCGCCGGACAGCGGTCGCGCTCGTGGCGATGGCGGTGGGAGCGCTGATCGCCGCGACACCGATCGGCGTGGTGGGTCAGACCCTGGGCATGGCGGCGCTGGGGTTCGGGACGGCGCTGGTGTGGGCGAAGGTGCACCACCGGATGCTGACGGTGGTGCCGGGACGGTCGGCGACCGTGCCGACGCTGGTGTCGGTGCTGGCCACGCCGGCGCTGGTGTTGCCCGTGGCGATGGGGGCAGCCGCGGACCGGTGGTCGATCACCGTGGCGTTGGCGGCCACGGCGCTGTTGACGATCCCGCTCGCGTGGGCGGTCCTGGGCCTCGGGGGCGACCGGATCGCCCCCGGGGAACTGGACGACTGACCGTCGCGACGGTCAGTCGTCGTCACCAGACGTAGATCTCGTGGACGTGGTCGTCGCTCTCGACGCGCACCGAGCAGGTGCGGTTGTCGGCCTTCGCATGGGACGCGAGGATCGTCATCGCCACGACGGCGTTCTCGCTCGCCGGGTGGAGGCGACGCCACCCGGTGCCCTGGACGTTGATCCAGGAGTTCTTGTTCGATGCGTTCGACCAGACGCCGACGATCTTCTTGTTCGACAGCCAGGCGGTGATGCCGGTGTCGCCGGCGGCCGCGGTCTCCTCCGGTGGGATCAACTGGGGCGGTGACGCCGCCGTCGTCGTCGTGCTCGTGATCGAGTCGCTGAAGGCCTCGGACGGGCTGCCCGCCGCTGTCTCGGTGGCGAGCGCACCGAGGTGCGGGTCGGTCTGGGTGGGGATTCCGTTGGTGTTCGACATGGTCTGACCTCCTCAGGCGTAGATCTCTCGGATTTCGTTGGCGTCGTCGAGGGCGCTGATCGACGTCCCGGCGGCTTTCGCGAAGGTGAGCTGGGCGAGCATCGTCTCCGACACCGTCCGCGAGTCGTCGCAGACCTTGCGCCATCCCACGCCGCTCAGGTAGGCCCAGGAGTTGAGGTCGCTGGTGTTGGCCCAGAGCCCGGTGACCTTGACGTTCGTCCGCCACTGCTTGGCCGTCACGTTGGTGAGACCCCACGGACCCGACCACGTCTCGATCGAGCACTGGCCGTAGGCGATCTTGAAGTAGCCGCCGTCTCCCCAGTTCGGACCCCACGAGTTCTTGCAGATCCAGCATCCCTGTGCGTCGTCGTAGCCGATGATCTCGACGCAGTGGCCGCCGGCGGCCTCGCCGCTGACGTGGCGGTAGACGCCGCTGCTGTAGCTGAAGAAGTCCTGGTAGACGACGAAGCAGCCGCTGATCGACCCGTGGGTCGCCAGCCAGTTCTTCATGTCGGCCGGTGAGGTCAGCTTCTGATAGCCGACGACCTTGGCCATGTCGGCCTGCCAGTTCGCGTCGAGGCCGCTGCAGTCCTGGTCGCCGGGGGTGTAGGGGTAGTGGACGTCGTGGGTGATGCCGATGTCCCGTGCCTTCTTGAACGCGTTCTCCGGCCACCAGCCGTTGGCGCAGGTGCGGCCCTCCGAGCGGGCATGGCAGTAGAACATCTGCGCCTCGGACAGGTCGAAGGCCAGGCTCGGTTGGTTGGACTTGCGCTTGTAGGTGGTCTCCATCACGGCGACGGTGGCGAACGCGACGCATGACCCGCACGACCCCTGGTTCTTGACCGGTGTCGTGTAGTTGTTCCCGTTCAGCGCTCGATGGTCGATCTTGGACGGCGCCCCGATGTCGGTCCCCGGCGGGACCACGGCGGACAGGCCTTCTTCGAAGGCGTGCGCCGCCGCCTCGACGGTCATCTCGCCCGGGGGCGGTGCGACGCCGAGCCGGACGCGGCGCTCGGCCTCGGTGAGCGCCGTCATCGGGTTCTCCGCCCGGGTCCACGGCGTTCCCGCGGCCTCGAGATCGTGGTCCAGTTGTTCGAGATCCAGTGACTTCAGAGCCATGGCCCCCTCCTCGTGTGTCGCTTGCGGTGGCTGTTCGCCGATTGACGAACAGTGGTCGAGTATTCACTCCTCGCGTTCGGCTCGTGTCCGGTGGACGTCGTGTCGGCGTCGCCGTGGCGCGCGCGGTGCCGTCACGCAGCGTCCACTCGACAACCACGCAGCGCGCGTGCATACTGGAGGGCACGTCGGGCGGGCGTGTACGGCAAGGAGGGCGCGGGCCGGATGTCACCGTCGACGAGGGGAGTTGCCACCCGCAGCGACGACGAGGTCGCGGTGCGGGTGCTGGGTCACTTCGGCGTCGTCGTGCACGGGCGCCGGCACGAGCTGACCCATTCCGAGGCTCGGCTGCTCGCGCTGGTGTGCTTGCGGGGCGACGACATCGGACGCGAGTGGCTGGCGGGGCGTCTGTGGGGTGATGTCTCGACCTCGACCGCGATGCGGCGACTCCGTTCGACGATGAGCCGGTTGCACCGCTCGATCCCGGGGGTCCTCCGACGCGGTCGCGACGACGTCGGGCTGTCGGCGACGGTCCGTGTCGATCTGCACGATGCCCGCGACCGGGCGCGCCGGTTGCTGCATGCCGAGACCGAGCCGGATCCGGAACCGTGGATCTGGTCGCCGGAGCCGTTCCTGGAGGACATCCTGGTCGATTGGTACGACGAGTGGATCGAGGCCGAACGCAGCGAGTTCCGCAACCTGCGGGTCCACGCGTTGGAGGCGATCGCCGCGCATCTGCTGGAAGCCGGCCAGTTCGCCGGCGCGATCGAACTGTGTCTCGTCGTCCTGCGCACCGAACCGTTCCGGGAGACGACGCACGTCCTGATCATCCGGTGCCACCTGGCCGAGGGGAACCGGACCGAGGCGGTCGCCCACGCCCGCGGTACGACGCGCTCGTGCGTTCCGAGCTCGGCATGGAGCCCGACATCGAGTGGGCCTTCGACGCCCCGTGAGTGCGTCGGGTGGGCGCTCGGTGGGCGCAGCCCGTGGCCGGCGCGATTCGGTGCGGAATGGGTCCCGGCATCCGGGACGGATTCCGCTCAGAAAGGGGCGGGCTTCGATCGCCGAGTGTTCAGCAGCCCGTTGCCGCTTGGAGCGCCCGACACGCTTGAGCCATCCGTGGTGCCGGCAGTGTGGTCACGATTCGCCGGAAGGTGGCCCGCGGGATGGTGTGGACGTTGTCGAAGTTGACCACGCATGCGGTCGGCACGCCGTCGGCCGGGGTGAGCGCCAACTCGGACACCACGCCCCGCTCGGTCCGGGTCAGCGCCGCCACCACGACGGAGCCGATCCGGTCGGCGACGGGGTCGCGGGTGAGCACGAGGACCGGGCGGTCGCCGCCGGGCGTCGCGGCGAACCAGATCTCACCTCGCTGCATCGGCCCAGTCCCCCCAGTCCTCGGCGGGACCCCAGTCGGCGATCGTCGCCAGCGCCGACTCGCCCTCGGTGAGCGGCAGCGCTTCCCATTGGTCGACGTCGTGCTCCGACGCCAGTCGGTTCAGGTGTCGGCGGACGGCGTCGCGCAGGAGCGCCGATCGGTCGACACCGAGTTCCTCGGCCCACCGCTGTACCGCCGCTGCGTCATCGTCGTCGATGCGGAAGCTGAGCATCGTCATACGGCAATCATACAGTGTCATACGTCGGCGCTGGCCTCAGGATGTCGCAACGAGGTAGAACGCCGCAACCACCAGTTGGTCGAGCGGCACACCGCGGCGTCGACTCGCTTGTTCGAGTTCCCGCAACAGCCGTGGTGGCACATCGAAGGTGAGGCGCGTCAGGCGATCGGGGACCGGCGATGGCGGTTGGGTCTTCATGGTGGCTCCTCGGTTGATGACGTCGACGGAGGAGGGAGTCGGTGACGTGATCATGCGCACGCCGGTGTCACAGAGTTGGAGTCCGCTGCCGAGCGCGATCTCGTGGGGATCGACCGGACGGCGAGGACGCTCGTCGCGGGGAGGACGTCAGCGCCAGGAGTGTGGCTGGCTGGCGGTCCGAGCGACGCGTGGCGGCGGTGAAGGGATTCGTGCCGGCCGGGCGCAGGCCGAGCGCTTCGTCTGCCAGGTCGGCGAGACGTTCACCGATTGCCGGGGTGAACTTGAAGCCGTGACCACCGAAGCCGACGCCGACCACGATGAGGCCGTCGCGATCGAGCACGAAGTCGTCGGTGGCGCTCGACGCGTACAGGCACACGGTGCTCCGCAACGCCGAGGGTTCGACGCCGGGCAGCCACTCGCGGGCGTACTCCTCGAGCGCCTCGACGGCGCCTGGAACCTGCGACGGGCGATCGTCCGGGTCGATCTCCGGCCCGACGCCGTGCAGGCCGGCCTTGACGAGCCCATCCGGAGTGCCGAGCCCATATGCCAACGTGTCACCGCGCTGGATGAAGCTCGGCCACGGCCCGCGAGTCGGTCGGAAGAACGCCACGGTCTCCGCGGTCACCGTGATGGGCGGCACCAACGTGGCAGCGACGTCCGGTTCCAGCAGCTCGCTCGACCAGCCGGCGGCGGCGACGACGGCGACGCGGGCCGTCACGACGTCGCCTCCGACGGTCACCGCCACTCCGGAGCTCGTCCGCCGGACCGAGCTCACCGGTGCGTCGAAGCGAATCTCCGCGCCGGCATCGACCGCTTGGTCCCAGCAGGCCTCGAGCGTGAGATCCGCTCGCACCTGGCCGCCGTCGGGCTGATGGATCGGCGACCTGGCTGGCGCGATGCAGACTTTCTGCGTTCGCTGCCGTATGTCAATGGGAAAGTTGGCATTTTCGGCACATGCTCAGGCGGCAGGGCATGCGTCATCTGACCGCTTGTCGCGTTCCAGGTTTCGATGCCATCGTGGATTGCTGGGGCGGGCGCGTCGTCATGCATCCCGATCAACTGAACCACAACTTCCCTATTGCGCCCATCGACTACACTAAAGACCTGCCCTGTCCAATTCTGGGTATTTTCGGCAATGACGACACCAGCCCAACCCCTGAGCAGGTAGATTTGCATGAAGCTGAACTGAAGAAATATGGCAAGAACTATGAATTCCACAGGTATGATGGAGCCGGCCATGGTTTCTTCTACTACATCTACGCTGCCTATCGCCAGGCGCAGGCCATGGATGGCTGGCAAAAGGTTTTTGCGTTTCTGGAGAAGCATTTATCTTCCTGAGCGATTACGTTGGTCGAGTAGCGGTGATTTTTCACCGTGTCGAGACCAAAACAGCAATAGAACTTTTGAAATTTGTGGTCTCGATACTCCGCTTCGCGGTACTCGACCCCGATAACACTCAAGGAGATTTACATATGCACCATGATCATGGAAAAAGTAGAGATCGAAGGCATGATCCCGGGCCGGGAGTAGTCGAATTAAGTACGAATCAAAAATCAAATATATTCCTGCATAAGCTACAATCCGATGGAAGCTTTTCCTGGGCTTTTCAGATCGGGTCGATTCAGCATGACGATCTTGCTGAAGAGGTTTCTCTGGATAAAAATGGGAATGTCTTGCACACCGGCTCATTTAACCAGAATGCAGATTTTGATCCTGGCGAAGGGACTTACCAACTATTTACAAACCAGGCTGGCTACGATATTTTTCTTCAAATGGTGAATTCAAAGGGTGAATTCAAATGGGCTAAGAATATTGGAAACGATCAATGCCATGCCGAGTATAGGCCTTGTAAAAGCTCATCCGCTTGAGAATGTTTACGTCGTTGGCAAGTTTAAAGGCCGGGTGGACTTTGATCCGGGACCGGGTGCTTTTTTTATGGTTAGCATGAATCCGGAAAATGATCCGGGAGAGGGTAAAGACCTTTCATTCAAAAATTAGATCCCTCAGGTAACTTTTTATGGGCAAAACAGATCGGCGGGGGTAAACGGCATCTTGATTGTAAATCTTTTTGCGTAGATAGATCCGGCAACATATACTTAACAGGGTGGTTCCAGGACACGAGTTTGATTTTGACCCTGGCCCCGGTTTAGTTAAATTCCATACCACCTCAAATAACCATTCTGAAAAATAGGACTGTTCTGAAAATTCATTCTAATGGCGCTCTTGCCTGGGCCAAACACATGCGGGCAGATGGTTCGTTTTCAACTGATCTTATCAGTTCGATAGCAGTGGAAAATTGGGGAATGTATATTCATCCGGCCCATTTTTCGGTCGTGTGGATTTTGATCCTGGCCCAAGTCAACATATATTAAACGCTGCTTTCGGGCAAAGAGGATACCTGCAAAAGCTGGACTCGAGTGGGAACTTCTCACGGGTAAAACAATTCGGAGATACAACTTCTTCTAACGGGAATCTTGGCTTTTATTCAATGGTCATGGATGTTTCGGGGTTTATTTATATTAACGGATCTTGTATTGGAACAATTGATTTTGATCCTGGCCTGGATTCTCATTCCCTCAATTCAACCGAATACACGGGATTTATTTTAAAAATATCCTCTTCTGGGGACTAGTATGGGTGAAACAAACCACTCCTCACCAATCAAGTTCGAATAATTTAAATGTTGACGGCAATGGAGGCATCTATTATTTAATTGACGACAATGGTATTCAAAAACTCGATAGCAGCGGGGGGATGAGTTGGAAGTATCAGATTGATACACAAACTTTCGTTTCGATTAATTCCATGGTTGCGAACCAGGAAGGAAACTGTTATTTAGCAGGAGCCTTCGCTGGGGAGCGTCGATTTGATCCTGGTTCGGGAACCGCTTATCTGAACGAAAAAGTAACAGGCGAAGCGTGGTGGTTCTCCATAGACGCATTTGTTTTGAAAATTGATGCGGAAGGCAATTTTTGCTGGGTCGAAGGATTTGGAGATATTAACGGAGACGATGCTCATCGTTTACATATCAATGATACAGGAGATTTATTGATATCGGGGCGTTTTGAAGGCAAGGTTGATCTTGATCCCAGTCAGGAAGTACTTAACCTCGAAAGTAGTGATGACGATAAATTCCCTGTCCAAACTTGGTCAAAAAGGGTTTCCGCTTTCCTCCAGTCAAACAGGATATTCTTCATTCGCAAGAATTTTCTGTATACCCGAACCCCTCACTCAATGCCTTTTATTTAGAGACAACTGCGGCTGAAAGGGGGGGGGAATATACGGTTATACAGTTGATGGGCGTCAATTATTAATCAGGGACAATTATACCCGGGAATGATTAATACGTTGGTATTGGACGCCGATCAGGGATATATATCCTTACAGTCTGGTCCGGGAAAATAACGTCCAACATTAAATTGATAAAGCAGAATTGATACATATGATAAACTCAAAAAATATTTCCATTAAAACAATTGAAGTATGAAACATTTTTTCACATTATTTCTCTGCTTGCTGGCATTTAACAGCTTTTGCCAACCGACCGAAGAACCTCTTTATAAAGTATATCTCGATCAGAGCGAGGTTCAAGAGGTTGATCCGGTTTTAAGTAAAAACAGGATCAATCTTATTATTCTTGGGGACGGATATGGTAATCAAACTGTAGAAGAGCTTACTGCAGACAATGGATTTTTTGACGACAGGAATAAATTTTTGGATGCACTTTTTGGCTACGGATCCTATAAGCAATATAAGGACTATTTTCAGGTCTATTCAGTAGTTGTAAATAATTTGGCAGGAGTAAATGCGGGTGAGTATAATAATCCGGGAGTAAGTCAACCCAACACGGCACTTGATCACTATAGTCCGGGCCCTCCACAAGTGCATCCATTGTGTGCACAATATGGCCATGTATGTAATGGAACTACAGTTGCCAATCACTTCGGAACAACACTTGATTTTGCAGGTCGCACAGGTATATTTTTATACGCAACGATGGCGGATATAGCGCTGCGGAGGTCTATAATAAAGTAAATAGAACAAGTATGTTAATAATCCCCGGGCGCAGGAGGTGGGTGAAAGGCTTATCATTGTTATCCTTGCCAATGCTCCTGACAATATATATGGTGGCGGTGCACGTATGAATGTTGTTCCGGGAATTGTACCAAATATTGGAATTGCAGTTACCAATATAAATAACAATTTGGGGCAATGGGTTGGAGTGCACGAAATGGCTCATTCCTTCGCCAAGCTGGAAGATGATACTACTATGTTACTGACGCAGCTCCAAATAAGACCGGAGTCGTTCACTGTTCGGAACTCCGGCTCCCGGGGTTTTAGGAGATCCGGTCCCACTATGGGATCAGTGGAAAAACACAGCAGGCAATTGGATAAATGGTATTAATTACAATCATCACAAACGTTTTGAAAACGCTAATTCCTGCGATTACGATCCAATTGAAGATGTAAATGTAAAATGGTGGAAACCAACAGAGGGGGTTTGTAAGATGCAATACCCTACTTACCCTTTTTGCAGCGTTTGTAAAGAGGCAACTATTGAGAAAATACATTCACTCGTTAATCCAATCAATAATCCCCACCCCGACACCAAATTTTACCATTGGTGATCCTCTTATTGCATCCTCGGCATTACAATTTAACCTGGGATTGATTTATCCTGAAAACCATTCATTTTTGGAAAATAAATGGTTTATTAATGGTGAGCAGATTACCACCAACATAACTGGAAACATGGACATTTAATTGTGACGATCTTGCACATCTTCACCTGTGAGATGACAATATTGTACGAGCCGAAGTTTTTGATAAAACGTATGCAACCGATGCAACTACTCGTCGGGTTCGCGTCGCTTCACATTCAGCTACTGAAATTGAGGGCGGCCATCGTTATTCGGTTCAATGGAAAGTTGCATTTAATGGAGTGTACAATTTATATACAAGCGTGGTCCCTCAGATACTGGCGTTGAACCGGATATTACAGTTAATCCGATCTATTTGAGCCCGGATATTTGGGTTACTAACTCAACTAATCCCGATGGACTGGAGCATGAGAGCCCTGAATATTCTACAGACCCGGATATAAAAGCAAAAGTTCATGTTTTCGTCGAAATAATGGTTGCAGGGATTACATCGCTGCAACAGATAATGATGCAATCATGAAAGTTTATTGGGCCAAGGCCTCCACTGCTTTAAACTGGGAAAACAGTCGGGGAAGGAACTATTTTGAATGGTGTCGAAGCCGGCAATTACATTGGTTCTTTAGCCGTAGGGAATGTTTGCCGAGGGTGTAGTACAGGTAAAGATTGATTGGCCGTGCCAAATCCAGAAGAACTACGATGGACTTGCGGGATACGGCGATAATTCACACTTTTGTTTATTGTCGCGTATTGAATCAATAAAGGACCCCATACATGATGAACAAATTTACACGGAAAACCTATGGGCACTGCTCATAATGTTAGCGTAAACAACAATATAGCCTGGAAGAATATCTCAGTCGTCGATGAATTTATCAATATCGTTGGTGGCGATGATACAGATGATCGTTTGGTTGGTGGAACTGTTTATGTGGCAAATCCGACTGAAGAAGAGCATATTTTAAGTTTAAAATAGAGGTGCCCGAAACCGAAGAAGGGAAGCCGATTACCGAAGAAGCTGAAGTGCGGATTGTATTAAGTGATACCCTTTGGGCCCGCTGGGTAGCGGGAGGTCAGCTTTCTACCAATATTGATGTGTACAATGCAGTCAAAGAAGCTACTGATTGTAAGGGATAGCTATGCCAGCCTGGATAATCTTCGGATCGAAGCAGGAGAATATCAGCCAATGTATGTGAGCTTTAATTTCCTTGCTGATGAATTAACCGACAAGGAACTTTTTACGCTGAATGTTTCCCAGGCATTAAATTCATCCGGTGTGGTGATTGGTGGAGAAAGTTATATGATAAAGCCAGATGTAAACCGGTCGGTCTTCTCGGCTGATGCTGGTGAAGATAAGGAAGTAGTATTGGGACCAATTACAAAGTGGAAATGGCCGATACCTTAACAGAGCCGGCTATCTATAATTGGTATGATCAAAGCGGCACGCTTTTACATTCGGGAGATATTATGAGCCGCACCGCCACTGCTACGGGAACGTCTACCTATCGCCTGGAATTGATTGCCGAAGCAGATGGGTATAAAGATTACGATGAAGTAAGTGTATCAATTGTCAATGGAAATATCCAAAGCATCGCACCTAACCCTGCCACTTCAGGAACAGTGGTGATTTCTTATAAAGTTGCAGGAGTAACCACTGCTAACATAAAGGTAGTAGAAGTAAGTACAAGCACAGTTATTCAGAACTCATCCGTTTCCTTAGGCAGCGGAACATTAAACATCAATGTTTCGGGCTATAACAACGGATCGTACAGCATTATCCTGGAAGGCGACAGCAATGTAATTGATACGGAATTGTTTATAAAGCAGTGACATATCAATGAACCCAAACCGCGATACCCTCAACGCAGGCTACCCATTCACCTTTACCGCCAGTCCGTCCAACCAGCTCAATTACAAGTTTTATGTAGGGTTCACTCAAAATCAACATTGCTTGTTATACTAACGATGTGTAATAAAAATGTCGATTTTGCTGCAAGGGGCGGCTATTATGACCACAACAAATACGTCGACCTTAGGGATCAGTTCTGACCAGATAATTTCAGTTCATCCCGATAAATGCAGGTTCCTGAAATTATAGTCTCACTGATTAATATGTTTTATTCTCCGAAGGGGCTACCCGCCGGGGGGCTTTCCTTGATGAAAGAACCAAAATCAAGGGCTTGGTTAAATTGATCACCCACTATGAATACTCCGCTATGCGGTAAGAACTCATAGCGGATAGGAATGTAAATTTTTATTTCCGCTACTCAAACAAGGCTCGCCGCATATCGCTCCATATGTCAAGTGGGTCCCGATCAATTTCACCTATGCCCATCCTTTCAGTAATAGATCAAATCTCATTGAGGGAACCCTGAATTGGGATAAGTCGGGAAAATATGCAGGTTATGCAGTTTGCTGATCTGCTTTTTGAATACTCCTGCAAGGATGAATCAGGGAATTCGTTTACACACCAGCGTACTTCATCAGGAGGTCGTCAACCAGCCTGGGTACAGCGATCCCTGCCTTTTCGCGCAGGTGGGTGAGTTTAAATACCTGTTTTACCTGTAGCTCATCCGGGTCGATCAGGTATTTTTCGCACCTATATGGAGCCTGATGCAACAGTCCCGAAGCCGGATATACGTTCAGGGAGGTTCCGATCACAAGCAGGTGCGTCGCCTTACTCACAATTTCAGATGCCTCATAAATTAAAGGTACATCCTCGCCAAACCAAACTATATGTGGCCTCAATTGCGAACCCGCATTGCAGGTGTCTCCTATGTTGATATCGGCAGTACCCGATATCATACAACACATCCGGGTTGCTTTCACCTTTTGTCTTCCGCAGTTCTCCGTGTAAATGCAGAACCTGTTTAGCTCCTGCGCGTGCATGAAGGTCGTCGACATTCTGCGTTATAATGAATGTAGGTAATGCCTCTTGCAAACGTGCGATAGCAATATGGGCAGGATTGGGCTTTACCTCCTCAAGTCGTCTTCTGCGCTTATTGTAAAAGTCAAGCACAAATGTCGGATTTTTATGCCAGGCTTCAGGCGTTGCCACATCCATTATGGAGTATTCTTCCCATAAACCATCCTGAGCCCTAAAGGTTTTTATTCCGCTTTCGGCACTTACACCGGCGCCGGTAAGGACAACAATAAAGGGCAATTCAGATTTCGGCTCAATCATACATCAAACCTAAATGATTTTTCCTGGTTTTGCATTATGAAGGAGTTGATTTCAAGGGCAGGTTAACAGAAATTTTTTTTTCACTTTTCTTGTAATGCACAGATAATCGAACCCGACACCGTAATTACCGCCTGTAGATCAGACCCTTTTTATTGAGCAATGGGCTTCGGTCTGGAAGGCAAATCAGGATGCATATTCGCCCGACACTTCGGTTATCAGAGAAATTAAACAAATCACATCCGGTAAAGATTATAAAGCTTTAAGGTAATACTGGGAACCTGGTGCTCCGACAGCCGCGACCATGTTCCTGCATTTCTGAAAACGGCAGGTCTCGCCGCTCTCCATTTTGAATTGTGGGCCGTAAATCGCACAAAGGATTGTCCTTTATCTGATTGTGCTGGCTGGGATGTTGAATTTGCACCTACCATTGCGGTAATAAAAGACGGGAAAGAAATTGGCCGGATTGAAGAAACACCCCAAAATTTCTGTTGAGGCCGATTTATTGAACATCCTTACTAACAGATAAAAGTTTCAACCGAAATTCATATACACAAAATTGATGCATCCAAAGAAATACACTTGGTTTAACCGGTTAACCGGATACTTTTTTAAAGGCTTGCTTCTAACAGTGCCAATAGGAATAACGGTATATGTTGTAGTGGCTTCATTTATGTTTCTCGACAACCTGCTCCCGTTTGAGTGGCCGGAGGATTGAGTATTCTGATAATTATTATAAGTACTACATTGCTTGGATTTCTCGGTACAGCATTGATTCAAACGCCTATTCTGCAGTTCTTCAACAGGTCGCTTGAGCGGGTTCCGTTGATAAAATTTATTTATACCTCGATTCGTGATATGCTTTCGGCTTTGTTGGCAAGGAGAAGCGCTTTAATAAACCTGTAATGGTGCAGATGAACAGGGAATCGGCCATCTATAAATTAGGTTTTATTACGCAAAAGGAGTTGAAGGAGTTGGGTATCATACAAGGTAAATCGGCTGTATATTTCCCCCACTCCTATAATTTTTCCGGAAATTTGTTTATTGTGATAACGACCTCATTACTGTGTTGAATGCATCATCCGATGAAGTTATGAAATTTATTGTTAGCGGAGGGGTTAGCCGAATCTAATAGAATATTGTTAAAAAACATCTTGTAAAAAGCTAATGTCAATTCTATAAACAGGGACAGTAAGAACTAATTTTGATACTTCAGAAAAAATCAAATTAAAGTCCGATCAGAACGTTTTGCATTTTGTTGATTTTGTTCTACAACGATTAAGGCACA
>CAVQPZ010000001.1:0-282119 GCA_963714905.1 uncultured Gammaproteobacteria bacterium | reverse complement strand
GCGTTCGCCGGGGTGACGGCAGGGGGCGTTTGCCGGGGTGACGGCAGGGGGCGTTTGCCGGGGTGACGGGCTAGGGCGGCCGCACCTGGCTGCGCTCCTACGTGCGGCGAGTAACGGGCTTGTCGCGCAGTGCCAGCCTGTCTGGTGCCAGCGCGCCGCTCGACCAGGCGAGCTCCACCATTTCCTCGAAGAAGTCGATCTTTACGTCGTTGCCGAGGCGTGTCCACGTGCGCAACTGGGCGCGCTCCGCGTCCTCGAAGCTGAAATCCAATGGCGTGTCGTCATTCATGGGTTGGCCCCTGCGCGTCTTGAAGTATCTGCCTGAGTTTGTCGATGTCTTCCAGATCGCGCGCGCGTCCGGCACGTTGTTTCATTTCGATCAGGTGCGGAATCGATGCGATGCGAACCTTGAGGCTCTGTATATCCTTGTTCACTGCGTCCGCAAGCAAGTCGCCGAATTCAACGGGTTCGTCGATGAACACGTCTACCGAGCGAATCGGGTTGGCCGGGTCCCATAACGGGAAGACAGGCATGTTGTGGTTGTGCAGCCAGTCGGCCCGCATGTCGGCATTGTTGAAGTCGTCCAGAGACACGGGCAGTCGTGGCTGCAAGCCGATCGAGCCAAGCGCATCCATGCCGCGCCTGGCATTGTCGGGAGACAGCCCGATTGCGAGGTCGAGATCAGCGGTGGCACGCAGATACCCATGCAAGATGACGGCAAGCCCGCCGACAACGACGTAATCGACGTCGGCATCGTTGAGGGCAGCAAATATTTGGCGGACGTTGAATGCCATTGGGGAAGTCTGCCCGTTTTACGGGAGAGATGCTGCGAAGGGGACGATTGGACAGCGATTACTGTCCAATCACCAATTCGATGGGCTTGCTCGCTGGCAACGTCACCCGCACCGGCTTCGATTCCAGATCGCCTTCCTGTTGCTCGGCGGTGCCGCCGGCCGACATGCGTGCAATCAGTTCGACTTCTTTCATCTGCGACAGCTTCATGGTCGGCATCGGGCTGTCGCTGTCGTCCAGGTTGGCGGTGAACGGCAATTCGGAGACGGCATGTTTCTCTGCGGCGACCGGCATCGGCGGGCCGCCTACTGGCACGTGCAATCACGAACACCACGGCATCGCCACGCAGGCGCACGCGGGCGGCGAGATCCGGGTCCAGCGCGACGTTCACGACCAGTGCGGGCGCCGGTGCTTGCACCGCTGGCGCAGGGAGCGGTGGCAGGCCGGCATCGCCGCGTGCGGCATCGATTTCCTTGCGCAGGCTCGCTGCGGTGGGCGCATCGACCTGGGTCAGCAGGGCTCCCACGTCGCGGCCGCGGCGGCGTTGTCGCCGGCCTGGCGCTGGGCGATGCCGAGGAACCAGCGTGCACGCTGCTGCGTGGGATCGGCAGCCAACGCGCGTTGCAGCAGCGCGACGGCCTGCGCATCGAACAGGCGCTTGTCGTCCGCCAGTGCGCGTGACTGTGCGGCCTCGGTCAGGATGCCGGCATCGTCGGGAGCCAGGTTCGCGGCTTTTGCGTAGGCGTCGCGTGCCTTGATCGGCTGCGTCTTCGCGCTGGTAAGCCTGCGCCAGCAAACGCCAGCCTTCGGCTTGATCGGGGTTGCGCTGCAGTTCGGTTTCAAGCTGGGCGATGGCATCGCCCAGTGTTTCCGGTGCTTTGAGCGCGGCAGGATCCAGTGCCTGTGGCGTGCCGACCAGTTGGTACAGCAGCAGCGTCGAGACACCGACGATCACGGCCACGCCAACAGCGACGCCGCGCGCACCGCGCCACAGCGGACGCAGCAGCACCGCGAGTACGGCGAGCGTCAACAGGACCGCGAGAATGATGAAAGCGGCCATCACCACTCCTGTTTGTCATCGACCGGCAGCGTGCCGGGCGTGCGCTTGCGAATGAGGACGACGACCACGCCGGCACCGACCAGCAGCAAGGCCAATGGGCCAAGCCAGAGCAGCCAGGTAACCGGTTCGACGCGCGGTTTGTACAGCACGAATTCGCCGTAGCGTGCGACCAGGAACTCCTTGATCTGCGCGTCGCTGTTGCCCTTGCGCATCAATTCCAGCACTTCATGGCGCAGGCTGAGTGCGATCAGTGCATTGGAGTCGGCCAGCGACTGGTTCTGGCACATCACGCAGCGCAGTTCCGCGGCCAGCGCATGGAAGCGGTCTTCTTCTGATTTGTCCTGGAACTGCAGCGGCGCGCTGTCGCTGTTGACCTGCGCGAAGGCGGGCAGGCTGAAGCACAGCAGCATGCACAAGACAAGCAGGATGCTTCTGCCGCGCATCAACGCACCGCCTCGATGCGTTCCAGCGCCGGCATCAATTCATTGGCGACGATGGCATCGGTGAGCGGGCCGACATGCTTCCAGCGGATCACGCCGCGCGCATCCACCAGGAAGGTTTCGGGCGCGCCGTAGATGCCCCATTCGATGGCGGCGCGGCCTTCGACATCGGCGATCACCAGCCAGTACGGATTGTTGAATTGTTCCAGCCAGCGCAGCGCATCCGCGGGTTCGTCTTTCCAGTTGTAGCCGACCACGCGCAGGCGTTTGGTTTCGGCAAATTTCGTAATGACCGGATGCTCGACGCGGCATTCCACGCACCAGCTGCCCCAGACATTCAGCAGGAACGGCTGGCCCTTGAGATCATCCAGGGTCACCGTGCGCGTGGGTTCATGCAGCACGGGCAGGGCGAATGCCGGTGCCGGCTTGTTGATCAGTGGCGAAGGCAGTGCATCGCGGTTCGGCTTGCGGCTCATCCACACGCCGGACGCGAGCAGCAGCGCCAAGCGCGAAAAACACGGCCAATGGCAGCCAGCGGCTGGACTTCATGCGGCGTCCTTTGCGCTTGCGCGGTGATGCACGGAAGCGGCGATCCGTCGCGGTCACGAAGCCGCCCAGCGCCATCAGCAGCGCGCCAACCCAGATCCAGCGCACGAACGGCTTGGTGTGCACGCGCACGGCCCAGGCGCCATCGCCGAGTGACTCGCCAAGTGCCACGTAGTCGTCACCGGTGAAGCTCCCTGCAATGCCGGCTTCGGTCATCACCTGGCCACCGGCCACGTAACGGCGCTTCTCCGGATGCAGCAGGATGACGGGTTTTCCGTCACGCAAGACCTGCACGTGGCCACGCTCCGAGGTGTAGTTGGGGCCGCGCAATTCATCCACGCCATCGAAGCGGAACTCCTGCTTGCCCAGGGTCACCGATTCGCCCGGCTTGAGCGCCAGCTCGCGTTGCTCGCTCAGCCCTTCGACCAGCAAGGCGCCGATCAGGAACACGGCGACGCCGGTATGTGCCAGCACCATGCCCAGCATTTCGGCGGGTCAGGCGCGTGCCGGACTTCTTCGCATTGGCGTTTCGGAACCTGGACCACAGGAAGCGCAGGGTGCCGCCCGCAACCCAGACCGCGCCGATCACGCCGGCGGCGGTCTTCCATTTGCCTTGCGGGGCAAGCACGAAGAGCGCCTGCGCCCAGCAGCAATGCCAGCACCGCCCACGGCATCAGCATGCGCAACGGCGATGCCATGTCTTCGCGCTGCCAGCGGGTCAGCGGGCCGAACGGCAGCAGCAAGACCAGTGGCGCCATCAACAGCAGGAACATCAGCGCGAAGTAGGGCGGGCCGACCGAAATCTTGCCGAGCTCCAGCGCATCGGCCAGCAACGGATACAGCGTGCCCAGCAGCACCATCGCGCAGGCGGTGGTCAGCAGCAGGTTGTTGAGCAGCAGCAGGGTTTCGCGCGATGCAGGCGGTGAACGGCTTGGCATCGGCATTGTTCGACGGGGCACGCAACGCGTACAGCAGCAGCGACCCGCCGATGACGATGCCGAGGAAGATCAGGACGAACAGGCCACGGGTCGGATCAGCGGCGAATGCATGCACCGAGGTCAGCACGCCCGAGCGCACCAGGAACGTGCCCAGCAGCGACAGCGAGAATGCGGCGATGGCCAGCAACAGGGTCCAGCCGGCAAAGCTGCCGCGCTTTTCGGTCACGGCCTGCGAATGCAGCAGCGCCGCGCCGACCAGCCACGGCATGAAGCTGGCGTTTTCGACCGGATCCCAGAACCACCAGCCGCCCCAGCCGAGTTCGTAGTACGCCCACCAACTGCCCAGTGCGATGCCGATGGTCAGGAAGGCCCATGCCACATTGGTCCACGGCCGCGTCCAGCGCAGCCAGCGGGTATCGACCTTGCCGTCCAGCAGCGCGGCAATCGCGAACGCGAACGGCACCGAGAACCCGACGTAACCCAGGTACAGCATCGGCGGATGGAAGATCATCCCCACGTCCTGCAGCAGCGGGTTGAGGTCACGGCCTTCAGCCGCGCCCGGCAGCAGGCGATCGAACGGATTGCTGGTGAAGATCAGGAAGGCAAGGAAACCGACGCTGACGATGCCCATGACGCCAAGCACGCGCGCAATGACGGGTTGCGGCAGTGCGCGGGAAAACAGCGCGACCGCTGCCGTCCACGCCGCCAGGATCAGGGCCCACATCAGCAGCGAGCCTTCGTGCGCGCCCCATACCGCGGTCACCCGGTAATAGGTGGGCAGCAGCGAGTTGGAGTTCTCGGCGACGTAGCGGACCGAGAAATCACCGACGATGAAGGCATACGTCAGGATGCCGAACGCCAGCAGCACCAGTCCAGCTGCAAGCCGGCAGCCGGACGCGCGACCGCCATCAACGGAGCAATGCCGCGGTGTGCACCGAGCAGCGGCAACAAGGCCTGCAGCCCCGCGACCATCAGCGCCAGCAGCAGGGCGACCTGGCCGAGTTCAGGCAGCATGCTGGTTTTTCATCCCGGCCTTGTTGCTCGTCATCCCGGCGAACGCCGGGATCCAGCCTTTTGCTTGGGCCATCAAGAGCTGGATCCCGGCGTTCGCCGGGATGACAGCCATTGAAATCAAGGTATCTGCTCCGGCGTTCGCCGGGATGACAGCCATTGAAATCAAGGTATCTGCTCCGGCGTTCGCCGGGATGACAGCCATTGAAATCAAGGTATCTGCTCCGGCGTTCGCCGGGATGACGGCTGTGGAATTCGATGCATCTCCTCCGGCGTTAGCCGGGATGACAGCCATTGAAATCAAGGTGTCTGCTCCGGCGTTCGCCGGGATGACGGCTGTGCGATTCAAGGCTTCGGCTCCACGGCGTCGGGCACGTCATGTTTCTTGTGCGCGGCGCCCATCTTGTCGGCGACTTCCTTGGGCATGTAGGCCTCGTCGTGCTTGGCCAGGACTTGTTCCGCCACGAACACGCCATCTTTCATCTGGCCGGTGGCGACGACCGCCTGCTTCTCGCGGAACAGGTCGGGCAGGATGCCGGTGTAGACCACCGGCAAGCGTGCGTCGCCATCATCGACATCGAAATGCGCTTCCATCGAGCCGCTGGCACGCCGGAACGAGCCGGCCGCGACCATGCCGCCCAGACGGAAGCGGGCATGTTCACCGGCGTCGCCACGCAGCACTTCGACAGGCGTGTAGAGATAAGCGACGTTGCGCTGCAGGGCCATCGCGATCAGCGTGGTGGCAATGGCTGCTGCGGCAACCACGGCCAGCACCAGCCACAGCCGGCGTTTGCGGGTGGGGTTCATCGTTCGAGTTCCATCGGGTCAGGGCGCGCGGCGGTGCGCGTAGTGGCGCGGTTGGCTCGCAGTTTCGCTGCGCGCAGGGCGGCGCGGACCTGCAGGCGGGGTACGACGAAGTCCCACAGCAGCACGATGGCGAACACCACATAGGCGGCGATCACATAGTCGCGGTAGCTCATGCGCCGCTCCTTGTCTGATCCGAGCCTGCCATGCGCGCCACCCAGTCCTTGCCGGCTTCGCGACGCAGGTTGTCGGCGCGGGCACGTGCCAGCAACGAACCGGTGAACCAGAGGTGCGTACCGATCACCATCCAGATCAGCGGCATCAACATGCTGGGATCCATCTGCGACTTGCCGAACAGGCTGATGGTCTGGCCCTGGTGCAGCGAGTTCCACCACACCACCGACCAGCGGATCACCGGCAACAGGGCGACGCCGACAATCGCCAGCAACCCGGCCGCACGCGCGGCGCTGCGGCGGTCATCAATGGCGGCGTAGAGGCCCATCACGCCCAGGTACAGGAACAGCAGGATGAGCTCGGTGGTCAGGCGCGGATCCCAGTCCCACCACGTGCCCCACATCGGCTTGCCCCAGATCGAGCCGGTGGCCAAGGTGATGAGCGTGAACGCGGCGCCACTGGGCGCGCAGGCCATTGCCAGGATTTCGCACAGCTTGATCCGCCAGATCAATGCGATTGCGGCATAGACCGCCATCAGCGCGAAGATTGCCATGCTCATCCATGCGCTGGGCACATGGATGTAGAGGATGCGGAAGCTGTCGCCCTGCTGGTAGTCGGCGGGCACCTGGAACAACGCGCCATACAGGCCAACGGCCATCGTCAGCAGGCCCAGCGCATACGCCCACGGCGCCCAGCGCGCGGCGAAGCGGTCGAAATACGGCGGCGAACCAAGTTGGTGGAACCAGCGCAGGATCGGATTCATTGCGTTTCGTTGCCTCCCTTCGAAATCAGGGGAGGTCTGGGAAGGGTTGCCGGCCAAGGGTTGGCAGGGGCGTGGCGGCGCGGCATCGAAGTGCTAATTATGCGCGATGCGCAGCGCCGCCGCCGTCACCGGCGGGGCCAGCACCAGCGAAACCACCAGCCCAGCGCCCAGCAACAGCAAGGCACCGCTGGCATCCAGTCCTTGCGCCGCCGCCGCCACCGCGCCTGCGCCGAACACCAGCACCGGCACATACAGCGGCAGTGCGAGCAGCGCGACCAGGATCCCGGCCCGGCGCATGCCCACGGTCAGCGCTGCGACCACCGCACCAATCAGGCTCAGGATGGGCGTGCCCAGCAGGAGCGACACCATCAGCACCGGCAACTGCGCGCGCGGCAAGTGCAGCAGTTCGCCCAGCAAGGGCGTCGCCACGATCATCGGCAATGCGGTGGTCAGCCAATGCATCACCGTGCGCACCAGCACCAGCCACCACAACGGCACCGGTGCCAGCATCCATTGCTCAAGCGAACCGTCCTCGGCATCACTGCGGAACAGGCTGTCCAGCGCCAGCAGGCCGGCCAGCAGCACCGCCACCCACAACACCGCAGCCGCCACGGGGGCCAGCGTTCTTGCATCGCCGCCAAGGGCCAACGCGAACAGCACCACCGTCAGCAATGCGAACACAGCGGGTTGCATGGCGTCGCCACGGCGTTGCCAAAGCAGGCGCAGGTCGCGGGTGATCAGGGCCTTTGCGGCCGAGCGCATCATGCGACCGCCCCGAGTTCCAGCATCCGCGTCCGCACCGGCGGTGCGGCATAGGCGCCGTGGGTGGTGACCAGCGCCGCGCCATGACTGCGCAGATGGGCCTGCACCATCCGGTTGACCAGATTGATGCCTTCCAGGTCGAGGTTGGCGTAAGGCTCGTCCAGCAGCCATAGCGGGGCAGGCGACAACCACAGCCGGGCCAGGGCGAGTCGCTTTTTCTGGCCGGCGGACAAATGCCGCACCGCCGTGTCCTCATGGCCGCCGAGACCGACCAGGGCCATGGCCGCTGCCGATGACTGGCGGTGCCGTCGCCCATGCAACCCGCACAGGAATTCGAGATTCTGCAACGCGGACAGGTCGGATTTCAGGCCGGGCAGGTGGCCGAGATACGCCATGTTGCGTGCGCGCAGCGCGCTGTGCGCCTTGGCGCCTTCAATCTCCACCGTGCCCGCATCGGCGCGGAGAAGACCTGCCAGCACACGCAACAGTGTTGTCTTGCCTGCGCCGTTGTCACCCTGTACCAGCAGGACCTCACCGGTGTCCACGACGAAATCCAGCGGTCCGAACACCGGGTTCTCGTTGCGGGCGAAGCGCAATCCACGCACGGCAAGCAGGGGATCGGGCGCAACGCGGGAATCGGAGACGTGAGCTTCGGACATATCCATTCAGTTTACCGGCTTGCCGGCGATGCACGTGCAATGGGACGCGCACGCGTACGCGTTCGGGATGATTTCGTACACTCAAGCTTCCGCCGCAGCGCGATGCTTCGATAAGCCCATGATTCTTCCGCCTGTCACCAAATTGCCGAAGGTTGGCACCACCATTTTTACTGTCATGTCGCAATTGGCTGCCCAGCACGGCGCGGTCAACCTGGGTCAGGGCTTCCCGGATTTCCCGGTGCCCGCGCGCCTGGTCGATGCGCTCACCCGCGCGATGCAGGCCGGCCATAACCAGTACGCGATGATGACGGGCATCCCTGCATTGCGGCAGGCGATCGCCGCCAAGACCGCGCGCCTGTACGGCTGGCAGCCCGATGTCGACAGTGAAATCACCGTCACCAGCGGCGCCACCGAAGCGATCTTGAACGCCATCCACGCGGTCGTGCGTGCGGGCGAGGAAGTGATCGTCCTTGACCCTTGCTACGACTGCTACGAGCCGGCAATCGACCTCGCCGGCGCGAAGGCGGTCCATGTGGCGCTTGATCCCCGGACCTTCGCGCCCGATTGGGAGGCGGTGCGCGCCGCCATCACCCCGCGCACGCGGATGCTGATGATCAACAGCCCGCACAACCCGTCCGGGGCGATGCTGGGTGCGGACGACATGCAGATCGTGGCCGACATCCTGCGTGGCACCGGCATCTGGTTGCTCAGCGACGAGGTTTACGAACACATCGTGTTTGACGGCGCCCGCCACGAGTCGGCATTGCGCTACCCGGAACTGCGCGAACGCAGCTTCGTCATTTCCAGCTTCGGCAAGACCTACCACTGCACCGGCTGGAAGCTCGGCTACTGCATCGCGCCACCGGCGCTGTCCGCCGAGTTCCGCAAGGTCCACCAATACAACACGTTCTGCAGTTTCAACCCGGCGCAGCACGCGTTCGCCGAAATGATCGAAGCCGAACCCGAACACTACGAAGGTCTCGGCGCGTTCTACGAGGCCAAGCGCGACCGCTTCCGCGAACAGCTGCTGACCACCAGGCTGAAGCCGCTGCCGGTACCGGGCGGCTATTTCCAGCTGGTCGATTATTCCGACGTCAGCGACCTCGACGATCTTGCGTTCTGCCGCTGGCTGACCATCGACAAAGGCGTCACCGCGATCCCGCTGTCACCGTTCTACGAAACGCCGCCGCCCGGCCAGCGCCTGGTGCGGCTGTGCTTCGCCAAGAACGAGGCCACACTGGATGCCGCGATTGAACGGTTGCAGGTGCTCTGATGGACGACCTTCGCGTTTCCATCGTCCAGGGCGACACCCGTTGGCATGATCCGGCCGGCAATCGTGTCTATTACGGCGACCTCATCGCATCCTTGAAGGGCATGACCGACCTGGTCGTATTGCCGGAAACCTTTACCAGCGGTTTCAGCAATGACGCCATCGGCGACGCCGAAACCATGGACGGGCCGACCGTCGCCTGGATCCGCGAGCAAGCCGTGCAACTCGATGCCGCCGTCACCGGAAGCGTGCAGTTGCGCATCGATGACGGTCCGCTCCAAAGCAGTGTTTACAACCGCATGCTGTTCGCCACCCCGGATGGTGGATTGCAGCATTACGACAAGCGCCATCTGTTCCGCTTTGCCCGCGAACACGAACGCTATGCGCCGGGTCGCGAGCGGATCACCGTCGACTGGCGCGGTTGGCGGATCTGCCCGCTGGTCTGCTACGACCTGCGCTTTCCCGTTTTTTCGCGCAACCGTTTCGATGTCGAACGGCCGGATCAACTGGATTACGATCTCGCGCTGTACGTCGCCAACTGGCCGGCGGCGCGCGCGTACCCGTGGAAGACCCTACTGCGTGCGCGCGCCATCGAGAACCTGAGCTATGTGGTCGGCGTGAATCGCGTCGGCACGGATGGCAATGGCATTGACTACAGCGGCGACAGCGCCGTGATCGACTTCCTCGGCCATGCCATCAGCGAATGCACTGACCAGCAACTCGTCACGACCACTACCTTGCAGGCCGCCGAACTGCAGGCGCACCGCAAACGCTTCCCGGCGATGCTGGATGGGGACCGTTTCAGCCTGACGTGACGACTGGTATCAAGCTAAAGCGTCTGCGCTCGCATGCTGGCTGCGAGTTACACGAACAGACCGCATCGTTGCACCCATCGAACAATACATCGCAGAAACGACAAGGACGCCAACGGCGCCCTTGTCGAGTGCTACATCCGAGACTCAGCGATTGCCACCACGTGGACCACCGGGTTTCGGTCCGCGTGGACCACCCGGCTTCGGGCCGCGCGGTCCACTGGGACGTGGTCCCTGGCCCGGACGATCACTTGCGGGGCGATTGCCGCGCGGGCGTTCGCCGTACGGATTGAAGCCGCCCGGATTGGCGTGGTCGGACGGGAAGTTCGGGGCGTTACCCGGATGTCCATACGGACGCGCGGGACGTGCTGGACGCCCTTCGCCCTGGCCCGGACCGTTGCCGCCTTCGCGACGCGGGCCGCGATCACCGGCACTGCCACCGGGGCCACGGTCACCATACGGACGCGGACCTCCAGGGCGTGGGCCACCGGGGCCACGCGCACCGGCGGGTTTGTTGCCGTAAGGCTTGCGCGGGCCACGCTGACCATCCGGGTTGCGATGACCGGACGGACCGGTATCCACGCCCTCCGGCACGAACCAGGTACGCATTGCTGCGGGGTTTTCGCCACGCTGCTCGCCCGGGCGCAGCCGCTGTCCTTCCGGACGCGGGCCCTTGGGCTTGAAGGACTTTTGCGACTGCTTGGCAGCCGCTTCGCCGCTGACGGTCAGTCCACCATGCTTGCGTGGCGCGCCGCGACGGCCGCGATCCTCGCGCACGTTGTCGAACCGGCGCAACTCACGACCTTCATCCGCTGGACTGTGGCCGCCGACATAACCCGGCCCGGCCTGGCGGCCGACGTGCACGGTAGCCTTGGTCGCCTTGCGTTGGCCCAGCACCGGCATCAGCGTCAGTGCCGATGGCGTGCCTTCCTCGAGTCCGACGGCCTTGCGCAGCGCATCGACCTCGGCCTGCGGCAATTCCTGGGTCTGGCCGCGCAGCAGCGGTTGCGGCAGGCGCACGTCGCCGTAGCGGATGCGCTTCAAGCGGCTGACCTGGCAACCCTGGGATTCCCAGAGGCGGCGCACTTCGCGGTTGCGACCCTCCTTGATCAGCACGCGGAACCAGTCGTGTGAATCGGTGCCGCCGATGCGTTCGATCTCGTCGAACTTGGCGGGACCATCTTCCAGCGCTATTCCACGCGCAAGGCGATCGACGATCTTGTCGCTGACGACGTCTTCGCCTTCCGGCGCACGCACGCGGCAGACATATTCGCGGGCGACCTCGAAGCTGGGATGCATCATCGCGTTGGCCAGCTCGCCATCGGTGGTGAGCAGCAGCAGGCCGGTGGTGTTGATGTCGAGGCGGCCGATCGCGATCCAGCGTGCGCCCTTCAGCGAAGGCAGCGCTTCGAAGATGGTTGGCCGGCCTTCCGGGTCTTCGCGGGTGGTGACTTCGCTTTCCGGCTTGTTGTACATCAGCACGCGCGGCGGGTCGGTGAGTGCGCTGGCAACGAAGGTGCGGCCGTCGATCTCGATCTTGTCGCCGCCGGTGACGCTCATGCCGGTGCGCGCGATCTCGCCATTGACCTTGATCAGTCCGTCGGCGATGCGCTGTTCCAGCGCGCGGCGCGAGCCGAGCCCGGCCTGTGCCAGCACCTTGTGCAGGCGTTCTTCGATACGCGGCGTTTCGGTCCTGGCGGCGGCTTCGCGCTTCAGGCTCAGCGGGCTGCGGCTGCTTTTGCCGGGGTTCTTCTCATTGCTCATCATTGTTCTCGAGTTCCGACGATGCCGGTTCGGCGTCGTCTCCAGTGGGGTGTTGGTTGGGGGTGTCGGGGAGGGTAGAAACGGGGTCTGCTGCAGAACTGGGGTCAGAGTCGACTTCTGTCTCGTTTTGATCCGGTTCCGGTGCTTCCTGGTCAGAAGTCGACTCTGACCCCAGTTCTGTTTCAGGTTCGTTGCTGATACCAGCCGGGATCGAAGGCTCGAACGGCAGCTGCGGTTCCAGTTCGCCGATCTCGCGCAGTTCTGACAGCGGCGGCAGTTCGTCCAGTCGCTTCAGGCCGAAGTAGTCGAGGAAGGTTTTGGTGGTCGCCAGCAGCTCAGGCCTGCCGGGCACGTCGCGATGACCGACCACGCGGATCCACTCGCGCTCTTCCAGTGCCTTGATGATGTTGCTGCTGACTGCCACGCCGCGGACCTGCTCGATCTCGCCGCGGGTGATGGGCTGCCGATAGGCGATCAGTGCCAGGGTTTCCAGCGTTGCGCGGGTGTACTTGGTCTGGCGTTCGGTCCACAAACGCGCCACCCATTGGTGAACCTCGGCCTTGACCTGGAAACGCCAGCCCGACGCGAGTTCGATCAGTTCAACGCCACGTTCGCCGCAGGCGCCCTGCAACTGCTGCAGGGCGGTCTGCACGCTGCCTTCCGGCGCGGGTTCGTCCAGCGGGAATAGCCCCTGCAACTGGACCACGGTCAGTGGCTGGTTGCCCGCGAACAGGGCAGCTTCGACGATGCGGGTGACGAGGGTCTGGTCCATTTGGCTCATTTGGTTCATTGGCGTGTGTCGTTCGCGGCATCGGGTTCGTCGAACTCACTCGAGAGTTCCAGTGCGCCCAGGTCGTCCGTGCCAGCGGCAAGGGATTTCACGTAGATCGGCGCCAGTGGCCCCTCCTGGACAATGTCCAGCAGGCGCTCCTTGGCCAGTTCCAGAATGCCGAGGAAGGTCACCACCACACCAAGCCGGCCTTCCTCCACCGCAAACAGCAACTCGAATCGGTGGAAACTGCCATCGGCAAGCCGCTCCAGCAATTCGCCCATGCGCTGGCGCACGCTGAGTGCATCGCGCCGGATCGCGTGCTGGGTGAACAGCTCCGCACGCTTGAACACGTCGTGCAGGGCCAGCAGCATCTCACGCAGTTCCACCGGCGGCGGCTCGCGGATTGCGCTTCGATCCGGCATGAACGCGTTGGCCGGACTGGTGTCGCGATCCTGCCGGGGCAGGCTGTCCAGGTCTTCGGCGGCCTGCTTGAAGCGTTCGTATTCCTGCAGGCGGCGCACCAGGTCGGCACGCGGATCGTCTTCCAGGCCTTCTTCGCGCGGCGGCCGCGGCAGCAGCATCCGCGACTTGATCTCGGCCAGTATCGCGGCCATGACCAGGTATTCGGCGGCCAGCTCGAAACGCATCTCGTGCATGGCCTGGATGTATTCGACGTACTGGCGGGTGATCTCCGCGACAGGGATGTCGAGGATCTCGAGGTTCTGCCGGCGGATCAGGTACAGCAGCAGGTCCAGCGGACCTTCGAACGCGTCAAGGATGATCTCAAGCGCATCCGGCGGGATGTAGAGGTCTTGCGGGATCTGCAGCAGCGGCTGGCCAAGCACCATCGCCAGCGGCATTTCCTGCTGTTGCGGGGCAGGCTGCTGTGCGCGCGCCTGGAACGGGTTGGCTGCTTCGGCGCTGGCGCCGCTGCTGGGTTCGGATGTCATCAGTTGGCGGCCCCCTCCGGGCCACACCTGTACGCCATGGCCGCGTGTGCGACCGAATTGGTCTTGCGATGCTGCGGTTCGCCATGCCTGTGCGGTGTCCGCGCTGCATGACTGGGCGCGGCATCGTGACGGGTGGCGGAATGGGCTGGATCTGTCAGCGGTCGCGGTGCGGCATTGGGCCGGTTTCGCGCTGGGCTGCCGGCATCGAGCCTAAGCGATGGGTAAAGGGTACGGACTCCTTTCGGTCGTGTCCAGCAACAGGCCCCTGCACACTCCCTACAATAAGGCGTTGCAGTTCAGCGGAGTCGTCCATGTGGTACGCGATTGAAGGATTCGATGGGGCCGATGTGCTGGCCCTGCGGCTGGCCGCGCGGTCGGAACATCTGGCGCGGTTGACGGCACTTCGCGATGAAGGCCGTCTGCTGCTGGCTGGTCCATGCCCGGCAATCGATGCCGAAGATCCCGGTCCGGCAGGCTTCTCCGGAAGTATTGTCATTGCCGAATTCGAATCGCTGGACGCCGCCCGTGCCTGGGCCGATGCTGATCCATATATCGCCGCCGGGGTTTATTCGCGCGTCGATGTGCGCCCGTTCCGCAAGGTGCTGCCGTGAGTGGCAACTGGACCGAAGCCGATATTCCCAAGCTGAATCCAGAACGTGTCGTGCGTATCCGGGACATGTTGACCGAGGCACTTGCACCCATCGCGCTGGAGGTCAATGACGACAGCCACAAGCACGCCGGGCATGCGGGTGCGCGTGGCGGGCAGGGCCACTTCAGCGTGACCATTGTCAGCGCAGCGTTCACTGGCAAGCTGCCGCTGGCACGCCACCGCCTTGTATATGCGGCCTTGGGCGACATGATGACGACCGACATCCATGCGCTGGCGATCACGGCAAGGACCCCGGACGAGGCCGCCTAGCACCGTTATACTCGCGGATTGACCAATGAATGTCGGTCACGTTCCTCTAATTGAATCAATTAATTAGAGGATTTACCTAATCTTTTTTATCTGATTGCCACGGTCCGTTGCCGTGGCCGGGAACACCGCCGCCGCATGCGCCTGTCCACCATCAAGCTCGCCGGTTTCAAGTCCTTCGTCGATCCGACCACCCTGCACCTGCCGACCAATATGACCGGTGTGGTCGGGCCGAACGGGTGCGGCAAGTCGAACATCATCGATGCGATCCGCTGGGTGATGGGCGAAAGCGCGGCCAGCCGGCTGCGTGGTGATTCGCTGACCGACGTGATCTTTTCCGGCAGTTCCACCCGCAAGCCGGTGTCGCAAGCGATGGTCGAACTGGTCTTCGACAACTCCGACCACACGATCACCGGTGAATTCGCGGCATTCAACGAGATCTCGGTCAAGCGCACGGTCAGCCGCGATGGTCAGAGCCTGTACGCGCTCAATGGCACCCGCTGCCGCCGCCGTGACATTACTGATCTATTCCTTGGTACTGGTCTGGGTCCGCGCAGCTACTCGATCATCGAACAGGGGATGATCTCGCAGGTCATCGAAGCCAGGCCCGAAGAACTGCGCGTCTACCTGGAAGAGGCTGCCGGCATCTCCAAATACAAGGAGCGCCGCAAGGAGACCGAGACCCGTATCCGGCATACCCGCGAGAATCTCGATCGGCTGAGCGACCTGCGCGACGAAGTGGCCAAGCAGTTGCAGCACCTGGCCCGCCAGGCCAGGCAAGCCGAGCAGTACACCGCGATCCAGGGCGAACGCCGCATCAAGGACGCCGAGTGGAAGGCACTCGAGTTCCGCATGCTGGATGGCAAGTTGCAGCGTCTGCGGGAAAAACTTGCACAGGAAGAGACACGGCTCGAGCAGCTGATCGCCGAGCAGCGCGAGGCCGAACGCGAGTTGGAAACCGGCCGTGGTCGCCGCGATGGCGCCAGCGAGGCACTCAATGCCGCGCAGGCCGCGGTCTACCAGGTCGGCAGCACGCTGGCTCGCGTGGAACAGCAGATCGCCCACCAGCGCGAGCTGGCGACGCGCCTGCAGCGTGCACGTGATGAAGCGCAATCGGCGCTCAGCGAGATCGGTGGCCACATCAGTGGCGATCAGCAGAAACTCGACGTGCTGCGCGAATCCGTGGCCGATGCCGAGCCACGGCTGGCGACCCTGCAGGCCGACGACGGCGCCCGCCAGGATGCATGGCGCGATGCCGAAGCACGCCTGGCCGACTGGCAGCAGCGCTGGGACGCGCACAGCAAGGCGCAGGCCGAAGCCGCACGCGCCGCAGACGTCGAACGCACCCGCATCGAACATCTGGACCGGCAGATCCTCGACGCTGACCGCCGCCGCGCGCAGCTCGGCGCGGAACGCATCGGCCTGGATCTGGCTGCGTTGAGCGAGGCGTTCACGACCTTGCAGGGCCAGCACGACAGCCAGAAGACGGGGTTGGATGGCCTGACTGCCAGCGTGGAAACCCGCAAGCAGGTCTTGAACGACCTGCAGGAACAGCAGCGCATGCGCCAGGCCGAACTGGCCGAGCTGCGCAAGCAGGCACAGGCCGCGCGTGGCCGCCTGGCGTCGCTGGAAACCCTGCAGCACGCCGCGCTCGGGCAGGAGCAGGGCGCCGCGGTGGCGTGGCTCAAGCAGCGTGGGCTGGACGATGCCGCACGTGTCGGCGAGCGCCTGCAGGTCGAATCCGGTTGGGAAAACGCGGTGGAAGCCGCGCTCGGCCAGTTGATCGAAGGTGTCCTGGTGGACCAGCCGGAAACGCTGGTCGATGCCCTCGGCGCGCTCGCCGAGGGGCGCCTTGCACTGGTCTCTGCCGAAACCGGCTCAGCCGACTTCGCGCCAAGTTCCCTGGCCAGCAAGGTGCAGGGGCCGTTGGCGATCCGTCGCCTGTTGTCGAAACTGCATGCCGCGGACACCCTGGCCGAGGCCCGCAGCCTGCAGACACGGCTGGCCGAAGGCGAATCGGTGATCACCCGCGCCGGCGAGCGCCTGGGCGATGGCTGGGTGCGCGTGCTGCGTTCGGGCGCGGCCAAGCAGGGCGCGCTGTTGCGTGAAAAGGACATCCATTCGCTGCGCGCAGAAATCGAAGGTCATGTGACCCGCGAGCGCGAGCTCGATGCGTCGCTGGCCGCGTTGCGTGATCAATTGCTGGCCGCGGAACAGCAGCGTGAGGATGCCCAGCGCGCGCTTTATCTGGCCCATCGCGGCGTATCCGAACTTGCCGGCCAGTTGCAGAGCCAGCAGGGACGTCTTGAATCCGCGCGCGGCCGGATCGAGCGCATCGATGCCGAACTCGGGCAGCTTGCTGCCACTCTTGAGGCTGGCAACGAGCAGGCCCGCGATGCCCGCCAGCGGGTCGAGGCGGCAGTGGCCAGCATGGGTGAACTGGAGGCCGCGCGACAGGTCCTGGATGGCGAGCGCCGCGACATCAGCGAAGGCCGTGACACGGCCCGCAACGCAGCACGCGAATCACGCGATGCCGCGCACGCGTTGGCGCTGACCGTCGAATCCCAGCGCGCGCAGATCGTCGCGTTGGCGCAGGCACTTGAGCGCATGGGCAATCAGCGCGGCCAGCTCGATTCGCGCCTGGGCGAACTGGCTTCGCAGCTCACGGATGGCGATGCGCCAGTCAAGGCGCTGGAAGACGAGCGACAGACGGCGCTCGGCGAGCGCGTGCGCACCGAGCAGGCATTGGCCGCGGCGCGCTCCGCACTGGAAGGCATCGACAATGACCTGCGCGGCTTCGAACAGACCCGCCAGCAGCGCGATGCACAGTCCTTGCAGCAACGGGAATCCATCAGCCAGCGCAAGCTCGACCAGCAGGCGCTGGCCTTGAAGGCGGAGCAGTTTTCGAGTGCCGTGGTCGATGCCGGCTTCGTGATGGACGATGTGCTGGCCACGCTTGCCGAAGATGTCGATGCGCCGACGTGGGAAAAGGCAGTTGCCGACTTCGACGCGAAATTGCACCGGCTTGAGCCAGTCAACCTGGCGGCCATCGCGGAGCACGCTGAAGCCGCGCTGCGCAAGGAATACCTCGATGCGCAGGACGCCGACCTGACCTCGGCGCTGGATACCCTGGAAGACGCGATCCGCAAGATCGACCGCGAAACCCGCGGCCGTTTCAAGGATACGTTTGACCGCGTCAATACGGGCGTGCAGGAACTCTATCCGCGCCTGTTCGGTGGCGGTCATGCCTATCTGGAACTGACCGGCGAAGACCTGCTGGATGCCGGCGTGACGATCATGGCGCGCCCGCCCGGCAAGCGCGTGTCGAACATCTCGTTGCTGTCCGGCGGCGAGAAGGCGATGACCGCGGTCGCACTGGTGTTTGCGATCTTCCGTCTCAACCCGGCGCCGTTCTGCCTGCTGGACGAGGTCGATGCGCCGCTGGACGAAGCCAACGTCACCCGCTTCACCAACATGGTCACCGAGATGAGCGAGCAGGTACAGTTCCTGTTCGTGACCCACAACAAGGCGACGATGGAAGCCGCGCAGCAGTTGTCCGGCGTGACCATGCGCGAGCCGGGCGTAAGCCGGCTGGTATCCGTCGATCTCGCCGAGGCAGCACGCCTTGCCGGCGCCGCGTAAAAGGAGGATTTGATGTCGGACATGACCCTGTTGCGCATCGGCATTGCGGTCGCGATGTCGTTGCTGCTCGGCGCGATCATCTACTTTGGCCGTGGCCGCAAGGCTTCACAGCGTCGGCGCGATGCACGTGTCGATCGAGCCGGCGGCGAAGACGGTTCACGCCAGGAGCCGACCCTGGGCGAGCAATTGGCCGGCAGTTGGGGCCAACCGGTGGATGAGGGCCGGCAGGACGAACTGCCATTGCCCGATGGCACGCCCACACCCAGCGAATTGGGCAAGCGCCACTCCGATGAGTTCGATCGCATCGTTTCGCTCTACGTTGCGGCCAAGGCCGGGACCCGGTTGCGCGGGCAGGACATCGTGGTCGCTGCCGAGAAAGCCGGTCTGACCTTCGGCTACATGGACGTCTACCATCGCCTGGTCGACGGCCGTCCGGAGCAGGGGCCGGTGTTCAGCGTCGCCAACATCATCAAGCCAGGCAGCTTCGAGATGGCCAGCATCGGCGAGCTGGAAACTCCGGCGATCGCGTTCTTCCTGACCCTGCCGGCGCCGTTGTCCGCACTCGATGCCTGGGACACCATGCTGCCGGCCGCGCAACGCATGTCGGAATTGCTGGATGGCGTGGTTCTGGACGAGGAACGCAATGCACTCGGCCGCCAGCGCATCCAGCACATCCGCGACGAACTGCGCAGCTATGACCGGCAGCATCAGGCGCTGCCACTGAGCAAACCGACGCGCTGGTAGTGTTGTTGGCCGCTCCGGCGCAAGCCGGAGGCCAGCCCCGGCTTCAAGAAACCGGATCCCGGCGTTTGCCGGGATGACGGCAGGAACCAGAGTCCGCATGGCTTCCACTTCCGAAATCTTCGCGCGCATCCACGAACTCGGCCGTCGGCTCAACGACGCCAGCCATCGCTACCACGTGCTCGACGAACCGGATATCCCGGATGCCGAATACGACGCGATGCTGCGCGAGCTCGAGGCGCTGGAGGCTGCCTATCCCGAATTCGCTGATCCGAACTCACCGACCAGGCGCGTCGGCGACGCACCTTCCGGGCGTTTTGAACAGATCGCGCATGCGGTGCCGATGCTGTCGCTGTCCAACGCCTTCAGCGACGAGGAAGTCGCGGACTTCGTGGGCCGCATCGAGAAGGAAACCGGCGACGCCGCACCGGTATTCTCGGTGGAGCCAAAACTCGACGGGCTCGCGATCAGCCTGCGTTACGAGCGTGGCCTGTTCGTGCGCGGCGCAACCCGTGGCGACGGCACGACTGGCGAGGATGTCAGTGTGAACCTGCGCACGATCCAGTCGATCCCGCTGGTCTTGCGTGGCGACGCACCAGACGTGCTTGAGGTGCGCGGCGAGGTCTACATGCCGCGGGCCGGTTTCGAGGCCTACAACGCACGTGCCCGCGAACGCGGCGAGAAGCCCCTGGCCAATCCGCGCAACGGTGCCGCCGGTTCCCTGCGACAACTGGATTCGCGGATCACCGCGCAGCGTCCGCTGGCGTTCTACGCCTATGCGCTGGGTGAAACCGATAGCGTGCTTCCCGCGACCCATTCGCAGGTCCTGGCGTGGTTGCGTGAACTGGGCTTCGCGGTCAGTCCACTGGTCGATGTCGCAACCGGCGTCGAAGGCCTGCTGGCGTACTACGCACGCATCGGCGCGACCCGTGACGACTTGCCGTACGACATCGACGGCGTGGTCTACAAGCTCGACCAGCTTCGACCAGCAGCGTGCAATGGGCTTCGTCTCGCGCGCGCCGCGTTGGGCGATCGCGCACAAGTTCCCGGCGCAGGAAGCCGCGACCACGGTGGAATCGATCGAGGTCAATGTCGGGCGCACCGGCGCTGTAACGCCGTGGGTGCTGATGGCGCCCGTGCACGTGGGCGGGGTGACGGTGACCCGCGCGACCTTGCACAACGCCGACCAGATCGCCCGGCTCGATGTGCGCGTGGGCGACAGCGTGATCGTGCGCCGTGCCGGCGACGTGATCCCGGAAGTGGTGCGGGTGATCGTGGATCGACGCCCGCTGGATGCCGCTGGCCAGCCCCTGCATCCGGCGTATGCATTGCCTGGCCAGTGCCCTGATTGCGGCTCGGCGGTCGAGCGCGAAGACGGCGAAGTCGTCGCGCGTTGCACTGGCGGGCTGGTTTGCCCGGCGCAGCGCAAGCAAGCGTTGATCCATTTCGCCTCGCGTCGCGCAATCGACATCGACGGGCTCGGCGAACGTTTCATCGAGGCGCTGGTGGATTTCGGCTACGTGCACGGCATCGCCGACCTGTACCGGTTGAGCGTCGATGATTTCGTCGAGATGAAGCGGCGGGCGGACGAGGCTGCCGATGCCGTTCCCGAAACGGTGAAAGCCGGGAAGATCGCGACCAAGTGGGCGGAAAACCTGGTCGCAGCGATCGATGCGAGCCGCAACACCACGCTGGAACGCTTGCTGTTTGCACTTGGCATCCGCGACGTAGGCGAAAGCACGGCCAAAACCCTTGCACGCCATTTCGGTGCGCTGGCACCGCTGATGATGGCTGACGAAGCGCAGTTGAAGCAGGTGCCAGATGTCGGTCCGATCGTGGCCGCGCGGATTGCGCACTTCTTCGCCGAGCCGCACAACCGCGAGGCCATCACGGCCCTGCAGGCAGCCGGCATGCACTGGCCCGAGGGTGCGCCGCAGCGGTCCGCCAATGGCCCGTTGGCCGGCAAGACCGTAGTGCTCACCGGCGGCTTGTCCGCGATGTCGCGTGACGAGGCAGGCGCGAAGCTCGAAGCACTTGGGCGCCAAGGTAGCGGGCAGCGTGTCGAAGAAAACCTCGCTGGTGGTCGCTGGCGAAGCAGCCGGAAGCAAGCTGGTCAAGGCGCAGGAACTTGGCATCGAGACGTGGGACGAAGCCGCCCTGATCGCGTTCCTGGCTGAGCATGCATGAGTGATTGGCGGCCTTCTGCATCGCCCGATGCCATGCGCCTGCGTGCCTGGCTCAATCGCCTCGTCCGTGAGTTCTTCCATGACGCGCAACGTGCTGGAGGTCGAAACCCCGTGCTGTCGCAGGCAGGCAACACTGAGCCGAACATCGCGTCGTTTGCGCTGGAATTCAGCGGACGCACCGACGGCGCACCGCGCACGCGCTGGCTGCGAACATCGCCCGAATATGCGCTCAAGCGGCTGCTGGCGGCGGGCATCGGCGATTGCTACGAACTGGGCCGTGTATTCCGCGATGGCGAGGCCGGCGGTCGCCACAATCCCGAATTCACGATGCTGGAGTGGTACCGCGTCGGCTGGAACCATGAGCCGCTGATCGAGGAAAGCCGCAGCGCTGGTGCAAGCCGCATTGGCCCTGGTCGGGCGAAGCGCGCGGCTGCGTGTAGTGCGCTTATCGCGACTTGTACCGGGATGCGCTCGGCATCGACCCGTTCACTGCCGACGACGAAGCCTTGCGCGCGGCCCTCGGCGATGTGCTGATCGATCCGCAGGGACTGGGACGCGACGACTGGCTGGACCTGTTGATGACGCATCGCCTGCAACCCGCGTTCAAGGCCGATGACATGCTGGCGGTGGTCGACTACCCCGCCAGCCAGTGCGCACTGGCGCGCGTCGCAGCCGATGCAGAAGGTCATCCGGTCGCGCAACGCTTCGAGTTGTATCTGGGGCCGCTGGAGCTGGCCAATGGCTATCACGAACTGCTGGATGCGACCGAACAAGGCGTAGCGGTTCGCAAAGGATGTTGACGTGCGAAAGGCCCGTGGCGCGGTCGTGCCGCCGATGGATACTCGATTCATTGATGCATTGGCATCGGGCTTGCCGGCGTGCGCCGGTGTTGCGCTTGGCATGGATCGCCTGTTGATGGCGATGCTGGGCACGGCCCGCATCGCGGATGTGCTCGCCTTCGACTTCCGGCGCGCATGACAAGTTTCCTGAATGGGGGCTTTTCGACTCGGCGATATGACCGCCGGTGTCTTCGCCTTGTGTTAATCCGTCGTGACTAAAGTGGGAACTGTTCAGGGAATTCACCAGGAGGAACACCACGATGCGCACACTCGATGATCAGCACTGCCATGTTCGGCGCGGTCGTTCTGGCGGCGGCGTGGCAATGCCAGCCTCCGCAGCGCCGCAGTACTACGGTTCCTCGGCAGCGACGGCGGAACCATTCGCTGCGAATCCAACGACGGTCGCACGCGTGAATGCGCAACGGCGGCGGGCGCGTGGTGCTGGAACGGCAGATCTCCAGCAGCGCCTGCATCGAGGGTCGCACTTGGGGATACAGCCGCAACGGGATATGGGTTGGGCAGGGTTGTCGTGCGGACTTCCGTGTCGTGGGCTACGGCGGTGGCAACAACGGTGGGCATACGGCAACAACTACGGTTCCAATGGCTACGGCAATGAGCCAGCTGGTCCGTTGCGAATCCAATCGACGGACGCACACCGCACGTGCCCGATGGATACCCGTGGTGGCGTGCAACTGGTACGCAAGATTTCTCGAGCTGCCGCGTGCATCGAGGGTCGCAACTGGGGCTACAACCGAAACGGTGTCTGGGTCTCGCAGGGTTGTCGCGCGGAGTTTCCGCGAGTGGCGACCGTGGCTACGAGCAATTCCGGCGGCTATTACGGCAACAACCATGGCATCGGTGGCCGGCTGTTCCGCTGCGAGTCCATTGACGGCGCACCGCGTGAATGTGCAGCCAACACCCGTGCCGGCGTGCAGTTGGTGCGCCAGTTGTCGAGTGCACCCTGCATCCAGGGTCGCACCTGGGGCTACGGCCGCAACGGCATCTGGGTTTCGCAGGGTTGCCGCGCGGAGTTCCGCAGCGTACTGAGCTTGCGCGCACGGAGCTGACTGATCCTCGACCGGCGCCCAGTGGCGCCGGTTTCGTTTTCGATGCTGACTGCCGGCTATCTGCAAAGCTGCGCGATAATGCCGACATGAGCAGCCCCATCGATTTCGACCGTTACGACCGCATCCGCCCGATCCGCTGGACCGGCGAGGCCCTGGAACTGCTGGACCAGCGCAAGCTGCCGTTCGTGGTCGAGTACCGCCGCTGCGGCAGCAGCGACGAGGTGGCAGCCGCGATCCATGCCCTGACCGTGCGCGGCGCGCCTGCGATCGGGATCGCCGCGGCCTGGGGCGTGGTGCTGGCGGCGCGTGGCGTTGAGGCACCGATGGTGCGGAAGCTGCGCACAAGCTCGCGCCTGCGATGGAGCGCCTCAATGCCGCGCGGCCCACCGCGGTCAACCTGGCCTGGGCGCTGGCGCGCATGCGCCGCACGCTGGGCGAAGCCGGGACCGACTGGCGCGAGGTCCTCGAGCGCGAAGCACGCGCGATCGAAACCGAAGATCTGGCCGCCAATCGTGCAATGGGCAGCCTTGGGTGCGGCCTTGATCGAGGCCGGCAGCGGCGTGCTGACCCACTGCAATACCGGCTCGCTGGCCACCGCCGGTTTCGGCACCGCGCTGGGCGTGATCCGTGCCGGCGTGGCGGAAGGCCGCATCGGCACGGGTGTTCGCCGGCGAAACCCGGCCATGGCTGCAGGGCGCGCGGCTGACCGTGTGGGAGCTGCAGCAGGACGGCATCGACGCGACCCTGATCGCCGATTCCGCCGCATCGCACCTGATGAAGACCGGGCAGGTGCAGTGGGTGATCGTCGGCGCCGACCGCATCTGCGCCAATGGCGATGTCGCCAACAAGATCGGCACCTACCAGCTGGCCATCGCGGCTCGCCACCACGGGGTGAAGTTCATGGTCGTGGCGCCGTCGTCCACGGTCGACATGGACACGCCATCGGGCGAGGTGATCGAGATCGAGGAACGCGATCCGGGCGAGCTGTTCGGGGTCGGTGGCAGCCGCACCGTGGCCGAAGGCATTGCTGCCTGGAACCCGGTGTTCGACGTCACCCCGCACGAGCTGATCGATGCCATCGTGACCGAGAAGGGCGTGGTCGAGCAGCCCGATGCGGAGCGGATGCAGGCGATCTTCGGGGCCTGAAACCCAGCGTGGCCATCCCAGTGGAAACGGGGATTCCTGTCAATTGAACAGCGAAAGCCGGATCCCGGCTTTCGCCGGGATGACCGATCGGTTGCCAGCAGGGTGCGCCGGCAACGATGCGGGCTCGAAAAAACACGCTAACTGATTGATTCTTCGTGAAAATCCGGGGTGCTTTTGAGTGCCCCGGAATGCTATGATTTCACGTTGCTGAAACTCCCTTCCCGACGCCTGTGCGGACTGCATGTCGCAGGTCTCTCGTGGGCGCGAAGTGGGACCGAAAAACGCAAGACCAGACGCAAGGTAGTGGATCACTGATGGCAGAGCTCGCCAAGGAAATCATCCCCGTCAACCTGGAAGACGAGATGCGCCGCAGCTATCTCGATTACGCCATGAGCGTGATCGTGGGGCGCGCGCTTCCGGATGTCCGCGATGGCCTCAAGCCGGTGCATCGGCGCGTGTTGTTCGCGATGCACGAACTCGGCGCGCACAGCAACAAGCCGTACTACAAGTCCGCGCGCATCGTCGGTGACGTGATCGGCAAGTACCATCCGCACGGCGACCAGTCGGTGTACGACACCCTGGTGCGCATGGCGCAGCCGTTCTCGCTGCGCTACCTGCTGGTGGACGGGCAGGGCAACTTCGGTTCGGTCGATGGCGACTCCGCCGCGGCCATGCGTTACACCGAAGCGCGCATGTCGCGCCTGACCCATGAGCTGATGGCCGACATCGACAAGGAAACGGTCAACTTCCAGCTCAACTACGACGAGAAGGAATACGAACCGACGGTGATGCCGACCCGGTTCCCGAACCTGCTGGTGAATGGTTCGGCCGGTATTGCCGTCGGCATGGCGACCAACATCCCGCCGCACAACCTGACCGAAGTGGTGAACGCGCTGCTGGCCCTGATCGACGATCCGGACGATCGACATCGACGGCCTGATGGAGTACATCCCCGGCCCGGACTTCCCGACCGCCGGCATCATCAACGGCGTCGGCGGCATCCATGTGGCGTATCGCACCGGCCGTGGCCGGGTGCGGATGCGCGCACGCGCCGAGATCGAAGTCGCCGACAACGGTCGCGAAGCGATCGCCGTCACCGAGATCCCGTACCAGGTCAACAAGGCGCGGCTGATCGAGAAGATCGCCGAGCTGGTCAAGGAAAAGAAGCTCGAAGGCATCAGCGAACTGCGCGACGAGTCCGACAAGGACGGCATGCGCATCTACATCGAGATCAAGCGCGGTGAATCCGCCGACGTGGTGCTGAACAACCTCTATCAGCAGACCCAGATGGAGTCGACGTTCGGCATCAACATGGTGGCGCTGGTCGATGGCCGCCCGCAGTTGCTGAACCTCAAGCAGATCCTGCAAGCCTTCGTCCGCCACCGCCGCGAAGTGGTCACGCGTCGCACGATCTTCGAACTGCGCAAGGCCCGCAACCGCGCGCACATCCTGGAAGGCCTGACCGTCGCGCTGGCCAACATCGACGAGATGATCGAGCTGATCAAGACCTCGGCGAATCCCAACGAAGCGCGCGAGCGCATGCTGGCGCGAACCTGGGAAGCCGGGCCTGGTCGGTGCGTTGCTGGCCGGTGCCGGCGCCGAGGCCTCGCGCCCGGAAGACCTGCCGAAAGGCGTGGGCCTGGTCGACGGTCGGTACCAGCTGACCGAGACCCAGGCCCAGCAAATCCTCGAGATGCGCCTGCATCGCCTGACCGGGCTGGAGCAGGAAAAGCTCACCGAGGAATACCGGCAGTTGCTGGAAGAGATCCGCGGCCTGATCGAGATCCTCGAAAATCCCGACGTGCTGCTGCAGGTGATCCGCGCCGAACTCCACGCGGTCAAGGACGAGTTCGGCGATGCGCGCCGCAGCGAGATCCGCGCCAGCGAGGAAGACCTCGACATCCTCGACCTGATCGCGCCGGAAGACGTGGTGGTGACCCTGTCGCATTCCGGTTATGCCAAGCGCCAGCCGGTCAGCGCGTATCGCGCGCAACGTCGCGGTGGCCGTGGCCGCAGCGCGGCATCGACCAAGGACGAGGATTTCATCGACCAGCTGTGGCTGGTCAATACCCATGACACCCTGCTGACCTTCACCAGCGCCGGACGCGTGTTCTGGCTGCCGGTGTACCAGTTGCCGGATGCCGGTCCGAATGCGCGAGGCCGTCCGATCATCAACTGGATTCCGCTGGAAGAAGGCGAGAAGGTCCAGGCCGTGTTGCCGGTGCGCGAATACGACGCAAGCCAGTTCGTGTTCTTCGCGACCCGCAACGGCACGGTCAAGAAAACCCCGTTGACCGAATATGCCTATCGCCTGCAGCGCGGCAAGATCGCGATCAACCTGGACGAGGGCGACGCCCTGGTCGGGGTCGCGCTGACCGATGGCGAGCGCGACGTGATGCTGTTCGCCAGCAACGGCAAGACCGTGCGCTTCGGCGAGGATCGCGTGCGTTCGATGGGCCGCACCGCCACCGGCGTGCGTGGCATTCGCCTGGACAAGGGCGAGGACGTGGTGAGCCTGATCGTGGCCGAGTCGGCCGGTGGCATCGAGATGGATGACGACGATGACGGGGCTGACGAGGTGATCGATGCCAGCATCGGAACAGGCGACGACCTTGTCGAATCCACGGATGCCGGCTTTGACGAGGTCTCCTACATCCTGACCGCCACCCAGAACGGCTACGGCAAGCGCACGCCGCTGTCGGAATATCCGCGCAAGGGACGAGGCACGAAGGGTGTGATCGGCATCCAGACCTCCGAGCGCAACGGCAAGCTGGTCGGCGCAGTCATGCTGGGCAGCAACGATGAAGTGCTGCTGATCTCCGATGGCGGCACCCTGGTGCGCACGCGTGCATCGGAGATCTCGCGGGTGGGCCGCAACACCCAGGGCGTGACCCTGATCCGGCTGTCCAAGGGCGAGACACTGCAGGCGGTGGAACGCCTGGATGGCTCGCTGGACGTGGACGCGGAAGATGATGCGAACGCGAAATCGACGGACGGCGCGCGGCTGACGTCGTGCAGGATGCGCCTCCGGCAACCTGAGCAATGCCGTTGCAGTGGATGAAAAGCCCGGCTGAACGCCGGGCTTTTTGTTTATTGCAGCGCGGGCCGCTTCGTGCATCGATCCGCGTCCTATACTCGAAACAGCCAGGCATGGAAGGTACCGAAATGCGACTCCCGATGGAATGAGAATGCGAATTCGCGTTATTGCGCACAGGACTGATGCTGCTGTTGGCGCTATCGACAGCCGCCGGGCTGGTTGCCTGCAAGCGCGACCAGGCCACTGGGCAATTGCCGGAGAGCAGCGGCGAGGCGATCCAGGCCACGCGTGAGGCGGTGAAGGGCTTCGCTGTAGTGCGGACCTATCCGGACCAGGCGCGCGACTCGTTGGCGATCGCGGTGGAGTTCTCGCGTCCGCTGGTCGGCACCCAGGACTTCGACAAGCTGCTGACCTTCGACCGCGCCGCCAGCAACCAGGAGAGCAGTTGGACCCTGGATGACAACGGCAAGATCCTGCGCTTTCCCTTATGTCGAGCCGAACCAGACCTACACGCTGACGGTTTCAGGCGCGTTGACCGCTGCCGATGGCAGCAAGCTGGGCAAGGATCTCGAGCTGAAGGTATTCACCGGTGAAATGGAGCCGGCTGTCGGTTTCGCCTCGCAAGGCAGCGTGCTGCCGGCCAAGGATTCGCGCGGCCTGCCGGTGGTCTCGATCAACGTGGCAGAGGTCGATGTGGAATTCATGCGCGTGCGCGATGCGTCGCTGCCGCGCTTCTTCGCCGAATACCAGCGTGGCGGCCGTCGCGGCAGTTGGGAACTGGATCCGTCCTGGTACGACGAGAGTGACAAGGACAGTCGCCCGCCGATCTCCAAGCTGGCGGAACCCGTCTACGTCAATCGCTTCGTGCTGGGTGGCGAGCGCAACGAGCGCGTGCTGACCTATCTGCCGATCCAGGACATCACCGAACTGCAGCAGCCGGGCCTGTACTTCGCGGTGATGAAGAAAGCCGGCGCGTTCAAGGACGAATTCGACACCGCGTTCTTCAGCGTCAGTGACATCGGCCTGCACGTGCGCGCCTACAAGGACAAACTGTTCGTGCATACCGCGTCGCTGCAGGATGGCAGTGCGCTGGCGAATGCGGAATTGCGGGTGCTGGATGCGCGTGGCGAGCCGGTGTTCAAGGGCAAGACCGACGCCAACGGCAACGCGATGCTGGACTACACCCTGGATGCGGCCCATGTGCTCACCGCCTCGCGCGGCAAGGACGTGTCGATGTTGCCGTTCAACCAGCCGGCGCTGGACCTGTCCGAGTTCGCGGTCAGTGGCCGCGAGCAGGCGTGGTTCGACGTGTTCGCCTGGTCGGGCCGCGATCTCTATCGCCCAGGCGAGACCGTGCGCGTGTCAGCACTGCTGCGTGACAACGACGGCAAGCCGGTTGCGGCGAAGAATGGCAAGTCGCAGTCCTTGTTCGTGCGACTCAAGCAACCCGATGGCAAGACCTTCGTCGAGTCCCGCATCGAGCCTGGTGCGCTGGGTTATTTCCGTTTCGAGAAAACCATTCCGGTGGAAGCGCCGACCGGCAAGTGGCAGGTCGAATTCCGTACCGACCCGGCCAGCAAGGAAGCAGTGCAGGGCATGTCCCTGCGCATCGAAGAGTTCCTGCCTGAACGCATGAAACTGGACCTGGTCGGCGCTGATCCGGTGCTGCATCCGGGCGAACCGTTTCGCCTGCGTGCGACCGGCGCCTATCTGTACGGTGCGCCGGCAGCGGGCAACCGGTTCACCGCCAAGCTCGCCGTGGTCGTCGACCAGCATCCGCTGGCTCATCTTGTTTCAGGTCAGGCGAAGGGATACTTCTTCGGCGATCCCACGGTGCAATTGCCACGCGAAGCCAAGGATGTGATCGATGCCACCCTGGATGCCCAGGGCAAGCTCGAACAGGACATCGCGCTGCCCGCGGAAGTGAAGGGCAATACGCCGGTCAAGGCGATTGTCTCCGGCAGCCTGTACGAGTCTGGCGGGCGCAGCGTCAATCGCAGCGCGGAGCGCGTGTTGTGGCCGGCCGATGCACTGGTCGGCGTGCGTCCGTTGTTCGACGATGCGGACGGCGCCGATGCCAACGCCAATGCACGTTTCGAACTGATGCGCTTCGCGCCGGACGGCACGCCGCGGCCTGCCAGAGGCATGAAGGTCACGCTGGTGCGCGAGCATCGTGATTACCACTGGAGCCATGACGAGGACACTGGCTGGGACTATGACTTCACCCGCCGATTCGAGAACGTGCAAACGTTGACACTCGATGCCGGCACCACGGTGACGCGTTTCGATGTGCCGGTGGAATGGGGTGAGTACCGCATCGATGTGTATGACCCGGTCACCAGACTGACGATGCGCTATCCGTTCCGTGCCGGCTGGGGTTGGGACGATTCCAACCGCGGCCTGGATGCACGCCCCGACAAGGTCAAGCTTGCGCTGGACAAGACTGCGTACCGGGCCGGCGACACCCTGAAGGCCACGCTGACCCCGCCGCATGCCGGCAAGGGCCTGATCATGGTGGAAAGCGACCGCATGCTGTTCGTGCAGGCGGTTGATGTGAAACCCGGCACCGTGATCGAGATCCCGGTGACCAAGGACTGGGAACGGCATGACGTGTATGTCACCGCGCTGGTGTTCCGCGGTGGCAGCGCGACCAGCAAGATCACCCCGGCGCGTGCGGTGGGTGTGGCCTTCGTGCCGATGGATCGCGACAATCGGCACGTCGCGGTCGGTCTGTCGGTCAAGCCGCAGGTGCGCCCGGAGCGGCCGTTGCAGGTCACCGTCAGCGTGCCCGCGCTGGCCGGCAGGAAGGCTTACGCCACGATCTCTGCGGTCGATGTCGGCATCCTCAACATCACCCGTTTCCCGGTGCCGGATGCCAACAAGCATTTCTTCGCGCAACGGCGTCTCGGCGTTGATGCCTATGACATCTACGGACGGGTGATCGAAAGCTTCGAAGGCGGTATCGCGAAGATCCGCTTCGGTGGCGACATGCCGCTGGCGGCATTGCCGCAGGCGCGCAGGCCCACTGCGCGCGTGCAGACCGTGGACCTGTTCGCCGGACCGGTCGCGCTGGATGCGAAGGGCAATGCGCAAATGTCGCTGAACGTGCCTGACTTCAACGGCACGTTGCGGGTCTCCGCGTTGGTGTTCTCCGATACGCAATACGGCAATCGCGATGCCGAAACCGTGGTGCGCGCTCCGATCGTGGCCGAGGCCAGCATGCCGCGCGTGATGGCACCCGGCGACCGCGGCACGGTGACCCTGGACATCACCAATTTCACAGGCAAGGCCGGCGAATTCAAGGTCAAGGTGGACGGCATCGGCCCGGCGTCGATCGGTGATGGCAGTCGTTCGGTGAAACTGGCAGCCGAAGCCAAGTCGACCGTGAGCTTCCCGCTGTCTGCGCAAGAGGGTTACAGCGTCGCGCAGGTGCGGGTGCGGGTGGATGGCAATGGTGAAAAGGTTGATCGCAGGTATGACTTGCCGGTGCGTCCGGCGTGGCCGTCGGTCTTGCGCTCGCGCACGCAGGTGCTGGGCGAGGGCGGGGTGGTCAGCCTGGGCACGGATTTCGCCGAAGGGCTGATGCCGGGTTCAGTCAGCGCACGCATGCTGGTCAGTGCCGCGCCGCCGTTGCCGATTGCCGCCGCACTGAAGGGCGCGCTGGATTATCCGTACGGCTGCGCCGAGCAGACCACCAGCAAGGGCTATGCCGCGCTGGAACTGGATGCGGCGACGGCGAAGCAGTTCGGCGTCACCGGTCTGGATGCCGCCAAGCGGCGCGCGCGCATGGACGGTGCGTTCGGGCGACTGGCCTCGATGCAGGTGTCGTCCGGGCATTTCTCGATGTGGGGCGATGACGATTATGTCGATCCGGCCTTGACGCCCTACGTCGTCGAATTCCTGCTGGATGCGCGCGAAGGCGGCTTCGCGGTTCCCGATGCCGTGCTGCAGAAGGCGTTGCAGCGGCTCAGCGAAGACCTGCTGGCCGGTGGCCACGAGTTCTATGGCCGCGACAATCGGGGTTACCTGAAGTTCGCCTACCAGGCGCATGCAGGCTATGTGCTGGCGCGGGTCAATCGTGCACCGCTTGGCACCTTGCGCGCGCTGTATGACAACGACCGCAAGAAGGCGCTCAAGGGCTTGCCGCTGGTGCACCTCGGGCTTGGCGCTGGCGATGCAGGGTGACAAGACGCGCGGCGAGAAATCGATTGTCGAAGGCTTCGCGTTCAAGGGCGACCGCCCGGGTTACCTGGGCGATTATGGAAGCCCGGTGCGCGACATCGCGCTGATGATCGCGTTGACCCATGAGCGCGGTTACGCCAAGCCTGCGTTCGATGCGCAGGTGATCGACCTTGGTCGTGAACTCGACGAACGCCGCAAGTCGACATGGTTCTACCTCAGCACGCAGGAGCAGATCGCGATCGCGCGGGTCGGCAAGGCGTTGCTGGCGGACCAGAAAAAACTGGTCGGCGGCAAGTACGTCGCGGGTGGTGTCGAGGAAACGATCGCTGCCGTCAAGGCATTCGGCCGCACGTTCGATTACGCAGGCATTGGCGGGCGGCGTACGTTTCGTGCCGACCGGTGAGCCGCCGTTCTATGCCAGCCTGGACGTGGCCGGCGTGCCGCGCACGGCGCCGGCGGCCGATGCCAGCGTGATCAAGGTCGAGCGTGACCTGTTCGGCACCGATGGCAAGCCGTGGACGCCGCGCCCGCTCAAGGAAGGCGAGGCGCTGATCGTCCGGATCAGCATGACCGCCGACCGTGACATGACCGATGCGCTGCTCACCGACCTGTTGCCGGCTGGCCTCGAGATCGAGAACTTCAACCTGGGCGATGGCAAGCAGTGGGCGGACGTGGTGGTCGACGGCATCAATATCAGCGATCGCTCCAGCGAAGCCGATGTGCGCCATGAAGAGTTCCGCGAAGATCGTTACGTCGCGGCATTGAAGCTCGGTGCCGGCAGCAAGGCGCGGTTGTTCTACCTGGTGCGTGCGGTGACGCCTGGTACCTACACCGCACCGCCAGCACTCGTGGAAGACATGTATCGGCCGACCCTGCGTGGCGTAGGCAAGTCGGTGCCGGCGAGTATCACGGTGGTGCAGCCATAGTTGTCGGGACAGGATTGCGGCGGGCTCCGGCCCGCCGTTCATGATGATCAAGATGCCGATGCGTGCGCGTTTCCTGCGTCTGTTGACTTGGCTGCGGTGGGGCACAGCGGTGCTGTTGTCGCTGCTGTTGCTGGTCGATATGGCATTCCCGTTGCCATTGCCGAAGGGTGGCGACACCAGCACGCTGGTCACCGCGCGCGACGGCAGTCCGCTGCGCGCATTCGCTGACCGCAATGGCGTGTGGCGTTACCCGACCACGCCAGACGAGGTCTCGCCGCTCTACGTACAGGCGCTCTTGGGCTACGAGGATCGCTGGTTCTGGCGACATCCCGGCATCAATCCGGTTGCACTGTTGCGGGCAGGCAGGCAGATGCTTGGCAGCCGGCGGATCGTGTCTGGTGGTTCGACCTTGACCATGCAGGTCGCACGCATCATCGATCCAGGCCTGCACGGCATGCGCACCCGCACGCCCCGGGGAAAGCTGCGGCAGCTGCTGCGCGCGCTGCAACTGGAAGCGCATCTTTCCAAGCACCAGATCCTGTCGATCTACCTGCAGCGCGCGCCGTTTGGCGGCACCATCGAGGGCGTCGAGGCCGCCAGCTGGGCCTACCTCGGCAAGCCATCGAAGCGCTTGTCGCATGCCGAAGCGGCGTTGCTTGCGGTGTTGCCGCAAGCGCCCAGCCGGTTACGTCCGGACCGTTCGCCGGACGCCGCGCGCGAGGCGCGCGACAAGCTGTTGGCGCGGATGCAGGTCAATGGCTTCTGGACCCGCGCCCAGGTTGATGATGCGCGCATCGAAACCGTGGTCTCGCGCCGGCTGCGTCCCCCAATGAGCGCCGCCTTGCTGGCGCAACGCCTGCATGCCAGGCAGCCGAAAGTGAGCCGGATCGTCTCAACGCTAGATGCGCCGTTGCAGCGTGCACTGGAAGAGCGCGTCGCCACGTACTTTTCCAACTTGCCACCACGCACATCGGCTGCGCTTCTGGTGGTGGACAACGCAAGCCTGGAAGCGCGTGCGTACGTGGGTTCAGTCGCTTTTGGCGACAAGCAACGGCTGGGCCACGTCGACATGGTGCAAGCCTGGCGATCGCCAGGATCGACGCTCAAGCCGTTCCTGTACGGGATGGCGCTGGACGCCGGCCTGATCCACTCCGAAAGCCTGCTGGTGGACGCCCCGCAATCGTTCGGCGGCTATCGACCTTCGAACTTCGATGCAGCATTCAATGGCCCGGTAGGCGTTGCCACGGCGTTGCGGTTGTCGCTCAATGTGCCGGCAGTCGATCTGCTGGACCGGGTCGGACCTGCACGGTTCGCGGCCAAGCTCGAACATGCCGGCATCACGCTGAAGCTCCCGCGTGGGGCAGCGCCGAACCTGTCGATCATCCTCGGCGGCACCGGTGCTCGGCTGGAAGACCTGGTCGGCGCGTTTGCCGCGCTGCATCGCGATGGCATCGCCGGCCACATCCGCTACACGCCTGATGAGCCGCGAGTCGAGCGCAGGTTGTTGTCGCCGGGTGCGGCATGGATCGTGCGCGAGATCCTGGCCGCGAATCCGCGACCGGGTGAAGGCATTGATACCTTCGATACCGGCCGTCGCCCGCGCGTGGCGTGGAAAACCGGCACCAGTTACGGCTATCGCGATGCCTGGGCAATCGCTGGCACACGGCGCCATACGGTGGGCGTGTGGGTCGGGCGTCCCGATGGCACGCCATTGCCCGGGCAGTACGGTGCGGCGACCGCGCTGCCATTGATGTTCGAGGTGATCGACAGCTTGCCGCGCCAAGCGGGTGACACTGCACGCATGACGATGCCGGCCAGCGTGTCGGACATCGAGGTGTGTTGGCCGTTGGGCATTGCTGCTGCTGCGCAGCCTGCGGCCCTGTGCCAGAAGCGCATGCAGGCATGGACCCTGGAAGGCGCCGTGCCGCCCACGCTCGCCGAGCGTGACGCGCGACTCTGGAATTCCGGCATCGAGCGCTTCGATGTGGATGCAGGCTCCGGCAAGCGGTTATCGGCCGAATGCACGTTGCCGCACGAAGCGCGTTCAGCGGAGATCGCGCATTGGCCGGCACTCGCATCGCCTTGGCTGCCGGCTGCATGGCGCATGGCATCGCAGTTGCCACCGCTGGCCACGGACTGTCGCGACGATGGTCGCGAGGCCAGCGAATCCCTACGGATCGATGGCGTCAACGAAGGCGCAACCCTGGTGCGTCCGGGCAGCACGGGCGGGGTGCGCTTGGCATTGCGTGCGCTGGGCACGGCTTCACGCGTGCAATGGCTGCTTGATGGGCGCTGGATTGGCCAGAGTGAGGGCGCAGGGTCGCTGGTGCACACGTTCGATACGCCTGGTTCGCATGAGTTGACTGCGCTGGCGGATAGCGGTGCGTGGCATGCAGTGCGCTTCCGGCTGTTGGAGCCGGCGCCCCAGTGATCACATGAAAAAGGCGGCCTGTGCAGGCAGCAGGCCACCTTCGAGCATTCAGACTGTGGGGATCATCACAGGCTGGCGAGGACATGTTCGGCAGACGAAACCTTGAATTCGCCCGGCGCCTCGACGAACACCTGGCTGACAATGCCGTCCTCGATATACAGCGCAAAGCGCTTGCTGCGTGTGCCCATGCCAAACGCGCTGGCATCCATCTGCAGGCCCAGTCCACGCGTGAAGTCACCATTGCCGTCGGACAGCATGCGCAGGCCTTCCGGGACATGCTGGCTTTCGCCCCAGGCATTCATCACGAAAGGATCGTTCATCGCCATGCAGGCAACCCGGATGCCGCGCTTCGTGAATTCGTCGAAATGTTCCACGATAACCGGGCAGATGGCGCTCCGAACAGGTCGGCGTGAACGCCCCCGGTACCGCGAACAGCACCGTCTTGTTGCCATCGAACAGGGTGATGGTGTCGACTTTCTGCACACCGTCATGGATGTACTGGAGGACGGCTTCCGGAACGCGTTCGCCTGGCTGGATCGACATGGAGGTTTCCTTGTGGAGGGGGGTGTAGATGAGCGAGTCAGTCTATACATTGCAATGTAGTGGATCGGTTAACCTTTCGGAATTGTTTCAAGCGGGCTTCAGTGCAAATGGAATTCAAGGACTACTACCAGACCCTGGGTGTTGAGCCCAGTTCAGGCGATGCGGAAATCAAGACCGCATACCGCCGGATGGCGCGCAAATACCATCCCGATGTCAGCAAGGAAGCAGGTGCCGAAGAGAGGTTCAAGGCTGTCAACGAGGCCTATGAGGCGCTGCGTGACCCCGCCAAGCGCAAGGCCTACGATCAGTTGCGGGCGGGCGGGTACCGGCCTGGTGATCAGGTGCGCCAGCCGCCGGGTGGCTTCCACCGTGGTCAGGGCGGGCAACCCGATTTTGACGAGATATTCGCCGGCGGCGGTGCCGGGGGCGGCTTCAGTGACTTCTTCGAAAGCATGTTCGGGCGCCAGGCTGCAGGGGCCGGACCGCGCGGCCCGCAAGCACGCGGGCCGGCTGGCAGCGGCATCACCCGCGCAAAGCTCGCGGTGCCGCTGGAATCCGTCTATACCGGCGGCAGCGTTCGCATTGGCGTGAGCGGGCGCTCATTGGACGTGCGCGTACCCAAGGGCGTCAAGCCGGGCCAGTCGATCCGCCTGGCCCGGCAGGGCAATGGCGGCGGTGACCTCCTGCTGGAGATCGAATATGCCGCGCATCCGCAGTTCGAGGTGGATGGTCGCAACATCATCCATGTGTTGCCGGTCGCGCCGTGGGAAGCGGCCCTGGGTGCCACCATCAGCGTGCCAACCCTGGGCGGTGCGGTGGAACTGAAGATCCCGGCCGATTCGGAGTCCGGTCGCAAGCTGCGCCTTCGCGGGCGCGGATTGCCGGCAGGTGCGACAGGTACCGACGGCGACCAGATCGTGGAGCTGGAAATCCTGGCGCCGCGCGCACAGGACGACGCTCAGCGCGAATCCTACGTGCAGATGCGCGATGCGTTCGGAAGCGACTGGCGGCGCAGCTAGCGCACCGCCCGCCCGTTGATCAGGCAGCGCCTGGGCCGCCGCCCAGGTATTGCGCGATCAGCTCGGAGAGCTCGGATTCGCTGAACGGCTTGGTGATGTAGGCCTTGGCGCCTTGGCGCATGCCCCAGACCCGGTCGGTGTCCTGGTCCTTGGTGGTGACCAGGATGACCGGGATGTGCTTGGTGGTGGCCTCGCGGGTGATCGAGCGCGTGGCCTGGAAGCCGTTGAGGTTCGGCATCACCACGTCCATCAGGATCAGGTCCGGGATTTCGCGCTTGGCGGCTTCTACGCCGGCGGCACCGTCCTCGGCGGTCAATGCGTCATGGCCGAGTTTCTCGACGATGCGGCGGATGCCCATCAGCTGCGAGGGCGAATCGTCGACGATCAGGATGCGTGCCATTTAGGTTCCCCGTGGTTACCCGTCGATTGTAACGGGCGACGCGGCGCCCGCAAGCAGGTCGTGGTGATTATTGGATGCGAACCACGGTGCGACCCTGCGATCTGCCGGCCAACATGGTCGAAAACACCTCTTGCAGGCCTTCCAGTCCGACCTCTCGGGTGCAGACGGCGTCCAGCATGGCCGGTTTCCAGTCGCTGGCCAGTCGCCGCCACACCTCGTCGCGGATATCGCGCGCAGTGCCGGCTGAAGCGACGCCCAGCAGCGACACGCCGCGGATGATGAAGGGCATGACGGTTGCATCGAGTTGGGCCGATGCGGCTAGCCCGGCGCTGGCGACATTGCCGTAGGGCGCGGTTTGCGCCAGCAGGCTGGTGAGCATCGGGCCGCCGACATTGTCCAGGCCACCGCCGAAACGTGCGGTTTCCATGGGGCGTGTGGTCGAAAGCACATTGCGTGGCAAGCACCTGTTCTGCGCCGAGCGACTTGAGGTAGTCCTGCGTGCTCGGGTTTTCCGCTGATCGCATGCACGGTGAAGCCAGCCTTGGTGAAGATGGCGACCGCCAGTGAACCCACGCCACCCGTCGCGCCGGTCACCGCCAGCGGGCCGAGTTCGGGTGTTTGCCGGTTTTCGACCATGCGCAGCAGCGCCAGTGCCGCGGTGAAGCCGGCGGTGCCCAGGATCATCGATTCGCGCAGGGTCAGGCCCGGTGGCAAGGGAATCACCCAGCGTGCATCCAGCCGCGCGACTTCGCTGTAGCCGCCATCGCGGGTCTCCGACAGGCCGCTGCCGGTCACCAGCACCGCGTCGCCTTCCTTGAACGCCGGATCGCGCGACTGCAGTACATGGCCTGCGACATCAATGCCGCCGACCAGCGGGAACCGGCGCAGGATCTTGCCCTGGCCGGTGCCGGCCAGCGCGTCCTTGAAATTGACCGACGAGTAAGCGGTGCGGATGACCACCTCGCCCGGATTAAGGTCATCCAGCGCCAGGGTTTCGATGCCGCTGCGGTAGCCGTCGGTCTCATCATTATTGATGCGGAATGCGCGGAAATTTTCCGGCTGGCTCATAGATCCTCCGGTGTCAGCTTGAGTTGGCTGCGACGCTTCTCGTCCAGCCATTTGTCGGCCTGCGCCGGCACGTAGCCGTCCATCCATGACAGCAGCGTGTCGATGTCGTCGCCATGCCACAGGTCGTGTCGCTGTTCGGCATGCAGGAAGCGTTCGCGGACCATGGTATCCAGCATCGTCATCAAGGGTTGCCAGAAACCCTTTGCATCCAGGAATGCGCAAGGCTTCTTGCCGAGGCCGAGCTGGCGCCAGGTCAGCATCTCGAACATTTCATCCAGCGTGCCGAAGCCGCCGGGCAGGGCGATGAAGCCATCGGACAATTCGAACATGCGCGCCTTGCGCGTATGCATCGAATCCACCACTTCAAGCCGGGTGACGCTGCGGTGCGCGACTTCCCAATCGACCAGTTGCTGCGGGATGACGCCGATCACTTCGCCACCGCCGGCCAGCACCGCATCGGCGACGATGCCCATCAATCCGACATTGCCGCCACCAAAGACCAGCGAGATGCCATCGGCTGCCATGCGCCGGCCCAGCGCGCGCGCCTGCGCCGCGTAAGCGGGGTCGATGCCGGTGTTGGAGCCGCAGTACACGCAAATGGTTTTCATCGACCGATTATCGCCCGCCTGCAACGCAAACGGCGCGCCAGTGGCACGCCGTTTGCGTTGTGCTCGTCATCCTCGACTGCGCAGGAATGACGGCGAGGAAATCAGTTGGCCTTGTGAATCGCCCGCTTGTGCACCGCCATCGCCGCATCGTGCACGGCTTCGGACAGGCTCGGGTGTGCATGGCAGATGCGTGCCAGGTCGTCGGCGCTGCCCTTGAACTCCATGGTCAGCACGCCTTCGTGCACGAGTTCGGAGACATTCGCGCCGATCAGGTGCATGCCCAGCACGGTGTCGGTCTCGGCATGCGCCAGCACCTTGACGAAGCCCGCCGGCTCGGCCATCGCCACTGCACGGCCGACCGCTGCGAACGGGAAGCTGCCGGCCTTGTACGGGATGCCTTCGGCCTTCAGTTGTTCCTCGGTCTTGCCGACCCAGGCCAGTTCCGGCTCGGTGTAGATCACCCACGGAATGGTGTCGAAATTGACATGGCCGGGCAGGCCGGCGATGAGTTCGGCGACCGCGATGCCTTCCTCGAACCCCTTGTGCGCCAGCATCGGCCCGCGCACGCAGTCACCGACCGCCCACACGCCATCGACGCCGGTATGGCAATGCGCGTCGACCTCGACCATGCCGCGTGCGTCGATCTTCACGCCGGTGCCTTCCGCCAAGCAGCCCCTTGGTCGCGGCACGGCGACCCACGGCCACCAGCAACTTGTCGACCACCAGTTCCTGATCTGCCTTGCCGTCGTTGTAGGTCACATGCACGCCGTCGGACTTGACCTCCGTGGCGCTCACCTTGCAACCCAGCTTGATGTCCAGGCCCTGCTTCTTGAATTCGCGCGCGGCGACCTTGGCAGCTTCCGCATCGGCAGCGGCAAGGAAATTCGGCAGGCCTTCCAGGATTGTCACTTCTGCGCCCAGACGATTCCATACGCTGCCCAGTTCCAGTCCGATCACGCCGGCGCCGATCACGCCAAGACGCTTCGGGGTGGTTTCGAAATCGAGTGCGCCCACGTTGTCGACGATGTGCTCGCCGAACTTGGCGAACGGCAGTTCGATCGAATCCGAACCGGCTGCAATAACCACGTTGGTGCCCTTGAGCAGCACCGTACTGCCGTCGTGCTGCTTCACGCTCACGACATTGCCCGGCTGCAGCTGCCCATACCCGTAGAACGTGGTGATCTTGTTGGCCTTGAACAACGCAGCAATCCCGCCAGTGAACTGCTTCACGATCTTGTCCTTGCGACCGATCATGGTCGGGACATCCATGTTCGCGATTGTCGAAGCTGATGCCGTGCTGGTCGAAGATGATGGCCCATGTTCCAGAACTGGCGGCTGGAATCGAGCAGCGCCTTCGACGGAATGCACCCCACACGCAGGCAGGTGCCGCCCAGTGCGGGCTTGCCGTCCTTGCCAAGTGCCGCGTCGATGCAGGCAACCTTCAGGCCAAGCTGCGCGGCGCGGATGGCAGCGTGGTAACCGGCCGGGCCGGCGCCGATGACGACAACATCGAAATCCTGGGTATCGCTCATTGCATTGTCCTTTCTGTTCCTTCTCCCGCTGGCGGGAGAAGGTGGCGCGCTGCGCCGGATGAGGGTGGGCGAGGACGCACCCTCACCCCAACCCTCTCCCTTTGGGAGAGGGAGAAAAACATCACATGCCGAGCAGCATCCGGTGCGGGTTCTCGAGCTGGTTCTTGATGTCGACCAGGAACAGCACTGCATCCTTGCCATCGATCACGCGGTGGTCGTAGCTCAGCGCGATGTACATCATCGGTGCGGCGACGACCTGGCCGTTCTCGACGATGGGCCGTTCCTTGATCGTGTGCATGCCCAGGATCGCCGACTGCGGCGGGTTGACGATCGGTGTGGACAGCAGCGATCCGAAGGTGCCGCCGTTGGTGATGGTGAACGTGCCGCCCTGCAGGTCTTCCAGCTTCAGGCCGCCTTCGCGCGCGGCGACGGCGTAGTCGGCGATGCCCTGTTCGATCTCGGCAAAGCCCATGCGCTCGACATTGCGCAGCACCGGCGTGACCAGGCCCTTGTCGGTGGACACCGCAATGCTGATATCGGCATAGCCGTGGTAGATCACGTCGTCGCCATCGACCGAGGCGTTGACCGCCGGGTGGCGCTGCAACGCATTCGCGGCCGCCTTGGCGAAGAAACTCATGAAGCCGAGCTTGATCCCGTAGTCCTTCTGGAACTGCTCGCCAAGCGCCTTGCGCATGGCCATGACGTTGGCCAGGTTGACCTCATTGAACGAGGTCAGCATCGCGATGGAATTCTTCGAGTGCATCAGGCGCTCGGCGATGCGCTTGCGCATGCGGGTCATCGGCACGCGTTCTTCCGGGCGCGCGCCGCCACTGACGCCGGGCGTCTTGCCGCTGGCGTAATTGACGATGTCTTCCTTGGTCACCGCGCCGCGACGGCCAGTGCCCTCGACCTGCGCGGCGTCCACGCCGGACGTGTTGGCGGCGAAGCGTGCGCCGGGCGGCAGATTGTCGTTGCCGGACGGCGAGGGCGTCGCAGCCTTGGCAGGTGCCGGTGCGGCGGCTTCCTTGATTGCCGGAGATGCTTCTTTGGCAGCTGGGGCAGGGGCAGCCGCGACAGCGCCTTCCTCGATCACCGCAATCACCTGCTGGCTGGTGACAGTGGCGCCTTCGGCGAACTTGATTTCCTTGATCACGCCATCGACAGGCGAGGGTACTTCCAGCACCACCTTGTCGGTTTCAAGATCCAGCAGGTTCTCGTCGCGCTTGACTGCGTCGCCGGCCTTCTTGTGCCAACTGGCAATAGTGGCGTCGGAAACGGATTCCGGGAGTACCGGAACTTTGACTTCAATGGCCATGGGTGGCGTCCTAATCAGGTATTCGTGTGTATAGCGGGCGTGTATGGGGCGGGCGTGCAGGTGTCTTGATCATTCAGCGACGTGGTCGCCGTCGATCGGGTTGACGAGGGCGTCGGCAACCAATCCAGCCTGCTCTGCCACGTGTTCGGCGAAGTGTCCGGCGGCGGGCGAGGGCGAGCGTACGCGACCAGCGTAGTCCAGTACCTGGCTTGCCTGCAGGCAGGCGCGCAGATGGTGCTGGATCTGGTACCACGCGCCTTGGTTCTGGGGCTCTTCCTGGCACCACATCACTTCCTTGGCCGTGGCGTGTCGCTTCAACTCGGCAACCAGCTGTTCGCGCGGGAACGGGTAGAGCTGCTCCACGCGCACGAGTGCAACATCCTTGACGCCCTGCTTTTGTGCCTCCTCGAGCAGATCGTAATAAACCTTGCCCGAGCACAGCACCACCCGGCGCACCTTCTTCGCGCTGGCGGTGGTGTCCGGGATCAGGTGCTGGAATTCGCCGTTGGCAAGCTCGTCCAGGCTGGACACCGCCAGCTTGTGGCGCAGCAGCGACTTCGGCGTCATCACCACCAGTGGCTTGCGCGTGCCCATGCGCATCTGCCGGCGGATCATGTGGAAGTCCTGCGCCGGCGTGGTCGGTGCGCAGACGAACATGTTGTCGAGCGCGCACAACTGCAGGAAGCGCTCCAGGCGAGCAGAACTGTGTTCAGGTCCCTGACCTTCGTAGCCGTGCGGCAGGAACAGGGCCAAACCGCACAGGCGGTTCCACTTGGCCTCGCCCGATGACAGGAACTGGTCGATCACCACCTGCGCGCCGTTGGCGAAGTCGCCGAACTGGCCTTCCCAGATGTCCAGGGTCATCGGGTCTGCGGTCGAATAACCGTATTCGAATGCCATCACCGCTTCTTCGCTGAGCAGCGAGTCGATGATGGTCACGTCCTGCTTGTCCTCGACCAGTTCGCGCAGCGGCAGGTAGTAATCGTCGGTGGCCTGATCGTGCAGGATCGCGTGGCGATGGAAGAACGTGCCGCGGCCGCAGTCCTGGCCGACCAGGCGAAGTCGATAGCCCTCATTGACCAACGTCGCGTAGGCCAGGTTTTCGGCGAAACCCCAGTCACCCGGCTGCTCGCCTGCGGTCATCTTGCGGCGGTCTTCGTAGATCTTGGCCACGCGTGGATGCAGCCTGACCGTGTCCGGGATGGAATTGATCCTGGTTGCCAGCGAATCCAGTGTCTCGCGTGCTACGCGGGTATCGACCGGGTCGGACAGCTTGGCGCTGAGGTAGGGTTTCCAGTCAATGGTGAACTCGTCGACTTTGGCTGGCACCACCTCGGTGGTGACTTCACCGGCGTCGAGCTTGTCGCGGTAGTCGTCCACCAGCTTCTGCGCATCTGCTGCAGACACGCTGCCTTCCGCATCCAGCCGGCCCGCGTAAAGGTCGCGCGTGGTCTTCATCGCGCGGATCTTCTGGTACATCAGCGGCTGCGTGGCGGCCGGCTCGTCGGCTTCGTTGTGGCCATGGCGGCGATAGCACACCAGGTCGATGACCACGTCCTTCTTGAAACGCTGGCGGAAATCGAAGGCCATCTCGGCGACGAAGGCCACGGCTTCCGGATCGTCGCCATTCACGTGCAGCACGGGCGCGCCGACCATCTTGGCGACATCGGTGCAATACAGGGTCGAACGCGCATCTTCGGCGGCGCTGGTGGTGAAGCCGACCTGGTTGTTGATCACGATATGGACCGTGCCGCCGACCTTGAAGCCACGGGCCTGCGACATCTGGAACAGTTCCATCACCACGCCCTGGCCAGCGAACGCGGCATCGCCATGCATGATGATCGGCAGCACGATCTTGCGCTGGGTATCACCACGGCGCATCTGGCGCGAACGGACGCTGCCAACCACCACCGGATCGACGATCTCCAGGTGCGACGGATTGAAAGCCAGTGCGAGGTGCACGGGGCCGCCCGGCGTGGCCAGGTCGGCTGAGAAACCCATGTGGTACTTGACGTCGCCGGTGTGCGCGCGGTCGTCGCCCTTGGCATGTTCGAACTTGCCTTCGAACTCGTCGAAGAGCTTGCGCGGCGACTTGCCGAGGGTGTTGATCAGCACGTTCAGGCGGCCGCGGTGGGCCATGCCGACCACGATGTCCTTGACGCCGTCGCTGCCGGCGCGCTGGATCATGTTGTCCAGCAGCGGAATCAGGCTGTCGCCGCCTTCCAGCGAGAAGCGCTTCTGGCCGACGTACTTGGTGTGCAGGTAACGCTCCAGGCCTTCGGCGGCCGTCAGCCGCTCCAGGATGCGGCGCTTGTCCTCGCTGCTGCGTCCGTAGATTGCCCGCAGCGGTTTCCAGGCGCTCGTACACCCAGCGACGCTGTTCGGCGTCGGTGATGTGCATGAACTCGGCGCCGATGCTGCCGGTGTAGGTCGCCTTCAGCAGGGACAGCAATTCGCCCAGCTTCATGCGTTCGCGGCCTGCGACGCCGCCGGTGCTGAACTCGACGTTGGCGTCGCTCTCGGACAGGCGATGGAAGCCCAGCGCCAGGTCGGGCGCGTCCGGCTTGACCGCCATCTGCAGTGGGTCGAGATCCGCGGCCAGGTGACCGCGTGAGCGATAGGCGGTGATCAGCTTGCCGACACCACGTTCACGTTCGTCACCGGCGGTGCTGGTCGCCAGCACGCCGCGAGCGGCCTGGCGGCCAGCGATCGGCGATCTGCTCGATGACAGCGGAGTGCGGGATATCGCCGGCTTCGCGGCCCGGCGTCTGATCCAGGCTCACGCCGTCGAAATACTGCTTCCACTTGGCGCCGACGCTGTCCGGCGATACAAGGTACTGCTCGTACAAGCCTTCGATATAGGCGGCATTGGCCCCGAGTTGCGAGGACTGGGCAAACTGTTTCAGGAGACTGTCCACCATGGCGTTGGAGGCGGCCCTTTGATAAGTGATTGAACCGAATGGAATTTATATTCCGACCGGTGTTAGATGAATGCGCTGCAGATACAACGCGAATTATAGCCGCAGCCGCTTGCGCACTGCACCACTCGAACCTGACTACAAGCCCAGCGAGCGGTATTCGCTGACCGGTCGCGCGCGTTCCCATGCCTGATTGTGGCTGGCCCGCAACTGCCGGCAACGCGCAGGCGCGTGCAGTTCGGCCTCGCCTTCGATGCGCTCGCCGAGCGTGCGCAGGTAATAGCCCCCGGCATCGCTGGCGATCCATGCGGACGGGTCATTGCGGTCTTCCGGATCGACCAGTTCACGGAACAGGAACACGCTGGGCAGGCGCTGGGCCAGGGCCAGCAATGGTGCCTGATTGCGCTGCGGGCTGGCGGCATCGTGCAGCAGGATGCGGACTTCGTTGCCACGCCCGGACGTAGCGAACGTGCGCAGGGCCTGCATGACTTCCGGTGCATCGAGCAGGCCGGGATCGAGCGTGAAGCTGCGAATCCACACTGTCCGGCCTGCCGCAGTGATGATGTTGGTCACCGTTTCGACGGCTTCCTGGCGACGTTCGATCATGCGCGGACCATCCAGCGTGCGCCGCATTGCCTGGTGTTCGATCCCGGCTTCCATGAATCGCTCGCCCTCGGGCTGAAAGCCGTGGCGTTCGTAGAAACCCAGCGCCGAGACTTGCGAGTTCAGATGCACGTCCCGCCAGCCGCGCAATCGGGCCTGCTCGACCAGTGCCAGAAGCAGCGCATCACCGACCCCGCGACCGCGCCACGGCGCCAGCACTGCCATGCGCCCGATATGACGTTCCGTCGTAAGCCGGCCGGTACCGATCGGCGTGCCGTCCATCAAGCGCGCGATCACATGCGTGCTCAGCGGATCGAGCGCGTCATGCTCAAGCTCGACCGGCACGTTCTGCTCGCTGACGAAAACCTCGTCGCGGACCGCGCGCAGTTCTGCCAGGGCCTTCTGGAAGTCGACCAGCTCGACACGGAACGGTTGCAGCAGCGGGTCGGCCTGGTTCATTCGTGTTCGCCTTCCTCGACATCATCCAGTTGCAGACGGTAGTGGCCGGCTTGAATCAATGCGAACACCACATTGCGTCCGCGCGGGCCAAGCCGGTCATACAGCGCACCGTCGATGGCATCTGCCGCGGCCAGCGCGCGTGCATCGCGCACGGCCATGGCGTGGACCTGCCCACCGGCATACAGGCGCGCGTCCTTGGCCGCCTTGCGCCAGGCCATGCGCGACCACGGGTGGCGCAACAGGTTGGCGCCGTGGGCGAGATCCCATTCGATTTCGATGCGCGGCACGCACGTCCTCATCCGCGGCTGGCTCGACCGCCGTGCGATAGGTGGTGATGAAGCTGCCGAACCAGTCGCCAAGGCGATCCGGATCGCCCATGCGCAACAGGTTCAAGGCCTCGACCACGCGCGTCATCGCATCGGCGTCGATCTCGAACGGATCGGCGGCGGGGCCAGGCCTGCATCGGTGAAGCGCAGGCTGTCCGGTGCATCGGCGGCCAGGGTATCGACGAAATCGCCCAGCAATTCCGATGCCGACGGTGCCCGCATGCCGACCGAGAACGTCAGGCACGCATCCACCGCGACGCCATGATGCGGCACGCCCGGCGGCAGGTAGAGCATGTCACCCGGTTGCAGCACCCAGTCGTGGGTCGGATTGAATTCACGCAATAGCTTGAGTTCGACATCGTCGCGGAACTCGAGCGATGGGTTCGCCGAGGCATCGATCTGCCAACGACGCTGGCCCTGCGCCTGCAGCAGGAACACGTCGTACTGGTCCACGTGCGCGCCGACCGAGCCACCGGTCGCGGCGAAGCTGACCATCACGTCATCAATCCGCCAACGCGGCAGGAACGCAAACTGCGCCAGCAGGTCGCGGATGTCCAGGTCCCACTTGTCCATGTCCTGCACCAGCAAGGTCCAGTCATGCTCGGGCAGGGCCGGGAAATCGGTCTCGGCGAACGGGCCATGGCGCACGCGCCAGGCATCGTTCGCCTTGTCGTGCTCGATCAGCCGCGCCAGCACGCCGTCTTCGCAGGCCAGGCCGGCGAGGTCCTCGGGTTCGAGCGGCGAGACGAAACCGGGGAATGCATTGCGGATCAGCAGCGGTTTCTTCTGCCAGTAGTCGCGCAGGAATAGTGCGGGCGACATGCCCAGCGGAGATTGCCTCGCGGGCATCGATTTCGATCATGCTCTTGATTGTCGTTCCAGCGAACGCCGGAATCCAGCTTTTCTCTCTTATCTCGCCAAGCAGCTTCAAGTGCTGGATCCCGGCGTTCGCCGGGAACGGGCCATGGAATTTCAGCAAATGTCCTTCGCCAACTGTTCGGCCAGTCCGATATAACTGCCAGGCGTCATCGCCAGCAGGCGTTGCTTGTCGTCGGCGGGCAAGTCGAGGCTGGTGATGAACTCGCGCATCGAGGCCTCGTTGATGCCGTGGCCGCGGGTCAGCGCCTTGAGCTGCTCGTACGGATTCGGCAAGCCATGTCGGCGCATGACGGTCTGCACGGCTTCGGCCAACACTTCCCATGCGCCATCGAGGTCGGCGGCCAATCGTTCCGGATTGACCGTCAACTTGCCAAGGCCGCGCTGCAGTGCATCGAAGCCGATCAGCATGTGGCCGAACGCGGTGCCGAGCGCGCGCAGCACGGTGGAGTCGGTCAGGTCGCGCTGCCAGCGGCTGATCGGCAGCTTGATCGCAAAGTGTTCGAACAACGCGCTGGCGATGCCGAAATTGCCCTCGGCATTCTCGAAGTCGATCGGGTTGACCTTGTGCGGCATGGTCGAGCTGCCGATCTCGCCTTCCTTCAACGCCTGCTTGAAATAGCCCTGCGAGATATAGCCCCAGATGTCGCGACACAGATCGATTGCGATCGTGTCGATGCGGCGGGAGACGTCGCATAGTTCGGCGACGCCATCGTGCGGCTCGATCTGGGTGGTGTAGGGCTGCCAGTCCAGGCCGAGTGATTCGACGAAATGCTTCGAGAACGCCGGCCAGTCGACATCGGGATAGGCGACGACATGCGCGTTGTAATTGCCGACCGCGCCATTGATCTTGCCCGGCATCGGCAGGCCTGCGAGCACTTCGCCCTGGCGCTGCAGGCGGGCGACCACGTTGGCCAGTTCCTTGCCGACCGTGGTCGGCGATGCGGTCTGGCCGTGCGTGCGCGACAGCATTGGCAGGCCGGCGTGCTGGTGGGCCATCGTCGCGCAATGTTTCGCTCAGCGCATCGAGCTTGGGCAGCAATACCTGCTGGCGGGCTTCGCCCAACAGCAGCGCATAGGACAGATTGTTGATGTCCTCGCTGGTGCAGGCGAAATGCACGAACTCCAGCGCCGGGCCGAGTTCGTCGTCGTCCTTCAGGCGTTCCTTGATCAGGTATTCGACTGCCTTGACGTCATGGTTGGTGGTGCGTTCGATCTCCTTCACCCGCGCTGCATCGGCCACGCTGAAATCGTCGGCCAGCGCCTGCAGGCGTGTGGCGGCGGCGGCGGAAAAGGGCGCCAACTCCGGGATGCCCGGCTCGGCGGCCAGTGCCAGCAGCCATTCGACCTCGACCTTGACCCGTGCGCGGATCAGGCCGTATTCGGAAAAAATCGGGCGCAACGCATCGACCTTGCCCGCGTAGCGGCCATCGAGCGGGGACAGGGCGGTCAGGGTGTCTGGCATGGTCACGGCAAGCAGGGAAGTGAACACCAATTCTAAACCGTGCCGGGCGTTAAGCTCATGGCCACGAGACAAGGAGCCTCCGAATGAGCAAGCAAACCGATTTCCGCATCGAGCACGACAGCATGGGCGAGCTGGAAGTGCCTGTCGACGCGCTGTGGGGTGCATCGACGCAGCGCGCGGTGTTGAACTTCCCGATCTCGGGTCAGCCGATGCCGCGCGAATTCATTCGTGCGCTGGGTCTGGTCAAGGCCGCCGCGGCGCAGGTCAATGGCGATCTTGGCTTGCTCGGCAAGGGCATGTCGGCGTCGATCCGCAAGGCGGCGATGGCGGTGGCCAAGGGCGAGCACGACGCGCAGTTTCCGGTCGACGTGTTCCAGACCGGGTCGGGCACCTCCAGCAACATGAATGCCAACGAGGTGATCGCGACCCTGGCTTCGCGTGGCGGGCGCAGCAAGGTGCACCCGAACGATCACGTCAATCTTGGTCAGAGTTCCAACGACGTGATCCCGACCGCGTTGCGGGTGTCCGCGCAACTGGCCATCGTCGAAACCCTGTTGCCGACCCTCAAACACTTGCGCCGCACCATCGAGCGCCGCGCGCGCACGTTGGGCAAGGTCACCAAGACCGGTCGCACTCATTTGATGGATGCGATGCCGCTGACCTTCGGTCAGGAACTGGGCGCATGGGCGGCGCAACTGGCCTCGGCGCAAATGCGCATCGAGGACAGCATCAAGCGCCTGCGTCGCCTGCCGATCGGCGGCACCGCCATTGGCACCGGCATCAACGCGGATCCGCGCTTCGGCAAGGCAATGTCGAAGTCACTGTCCGCGCTGGCGGGAACCCGCTTCGTGCCCGCCGCGAACCTGTTCGAAGGACTGGCTTCGCAGGACGATGCGGTGGAACTGTCCGGCCAGCTCAATGTGCTGGCGGTGGCGTTGATGAAGATCGCGAATGACCTGCGCTGGATGAATTCCGGGCCGCTGGCCGGTCTGGGCGAGATCGAATTGCCAACCCTGCAACCGGGTAGTTCGATCATGCCGGGCAAGGTCAATCCGGTGATTCCGGAAGCCACCGCCATGGTCTGCGCGCAGGTGATCGGTCACCACGCCGCGATTACCGTCGCCGGCCAGAGCGGCAACTTCCAGCTCAACGTGATGCTGCCGCTGATCGCCTGCAACCTGCTGGATTCGATCCGCCTGCTGGCCAACGTCATGCGCCTGCTGGCAGATGACACGATTGCCGGCCTGAAGGTACGACGTGAGCGCGTGGATGAAGCCTTGTCGCGTAATCCCATCCTGGTGACTGCGCTCAATCCGGTGATCGGCTACGAGAAGGCCGCGAAGATCGCCAAGCGTGCCTATGCCGAAAACCGTGCGGTACTCGACGTGGCGCTGGAAGAAACCGGCATGCCCGAAAAGCAGTTGCGCCGCTTGCTGGATCCCGCCGTGCTGGCACGGGGCGGGTGAATGCGGCCTGCTAGCGCGGCATTGCCGCGCGGCCGCTTGAACGCCCGGCGCGATGCAACGCGCCTGGCAGGGGTCGGTCTGGATTAGTTGCTGGTCACCGCGACGTTCTGCTCGTCGTCCTTGCCACAATCGTCGATGTCCTCCTGGGTCATCCGCGCGTAGGGCTTGAACTCCGGAAGCGAGGCCGCAAGTGCTTGTTGGCCGGCCAGCAATCCCGGCAATTGTGCGCAGAGCTTCACCGCCTCGACCTTGATCTTCTCGCCTTGTGCTTCCATGCGCTGCTCGAAGGCTTTCTCGCCGTCCTTGCCGCCGAAGATCAGGCCGACCACGCCATTCATCGCCTCGCCGGCGATGTCGGCACCTTTCGCGCCGATTGCCATTCCCGCTTCGGCAATGCCGATGATCTGACTTCGATAGGCTAGGAGTTGCTGACGCTGGGCCGGGGTGACATCCACTGCCTTGCCTTCAACCAGCAGGTCACCTTGGGGCGTGATCTCGGCTTTGGGCAAGCCTTCGTCCGAGCGATGAATCTTGTGCCCGTTGATGTTCATGTTGAAGCCATCACCGATGCTGATGTTCTCGGTGGCAAGCTCCTTGCTGGCTGCTGCCAAGGCCTTGTCCACGTGGCGGCCGATGAAGGTCTTGGGGGCATCCGGGTCGGTGGTAGTTGCCGCTGCCGGTGCTGCCGGCGGCGCGGGCGACTGGCTGCAGGCGATCAAAGGGGTGCCGATCAGCAGGGCCAGGGTCAGGCGGTGGAAGTTGTTCATGGGGACTCCAGTTGTTCCGTATGAGGCGTGGCGATGCGAGGCATCAGTTGTCATCGCGCCAGCGACGCAGGCGAATCGCGGCGAAGATCATCACGGCGCCGACCAGTGCGCCTGTCCACAGGCTGGGCTCCTTGAAGAGCTGCCCACCACTGGTCAAGAGCACAACGTTGTCGAAGCCATGAGTCACTAACAGGCCCTTCCAGGTCGGGGAGTCGGCCAAGGCCGTCAAATGACTGCCGGGGAACACGCCAGTCAGCACACGGGCCACGATATTGCGACCAAACCAACCCGCATCCAGGTGGAACACATTCATCAGGCCGAACCAGGCGACGATGACCCAGGAGAACAACGGCAACATGAGGGCCCACAGGAACGGCTTGCTGTTTGACCACGCCGAGCAGAGCATCAGCCAGCCGGCGGTGGGCAGTGCCCACAGGGCATAAACCGGGATCAGGGCGATCAAACTGGCAGCGACCTTCAACGGACTGCCCGGACCCCAGATCAGTCAGCATCGGATTGCCGTTATGCAGCAATACAAACCCGCTGATCATGATCAGGAAGACGAACATGGTGACGATGGCAGCGCCAACGGCCAGGGTTGGAGCGACCAGCAGTGCACTTGCCAGCTTGGACAGCACGGTGTCGCGGTCGGACACTGGCAGCGATTTCCAGAACAGCACGCTGCGGTCCTTGCGTTCGTCGTACAGCGTGCCAAGGCAATAGAAGAACACCACGAAGCCAAGCACGAACATGGGCCACATCGAAGCGCTCAGCATGCTGAAGTCGATGCCGCTGGCCAGAAGCTTCCCTGCCTTGGGGTCCATTTGAACCGTCAGGGAACTCAAATCCAGCCCGTTGATATTGACGTTGGCGGCCGATATGCATCTTGCCCACTTCAACCGCGCGACGAGCGGCGACTTCGGCAAATATCAGTGCCATCAATGTCAGCACCAGCGAGATTCCGCCGGCCCAGATCGGCGCCCAGAAGAATCCGCCCTTGTGCTCCCAGAACTCGCGCTTCAGCAGCAACTTGAACTTGTGGGTGGCATGCGGCGCGGCGCGGACCGGGGCCGGGCGTTCTGCGATGTTCATCGAGTTGGTTTCAACGCTGGTGTTCATGCGTAGGTTCCCTTCATGGTGGCGACGAACAGGTCGGCCAGGCCTGGGTTGCGGGTTTCGCCGAGCTCGGCCAGGCGGGCCGGGTCGGCGCCATCGAACAGCATCACGGTCTTGCCGAAGGGCAGGGCGCGCTCGTCGATCGGTTTCATTGTGCGGGCGGCTTCCAGCTGGCTGGCGTTGACCAGTACTTCCACATAACGTGCGCCGACGTCGTCCATGGTGGCGTTCAGCACGATCTTGCCGTCGCGGATGAACATCACGTCGGTGAGGATGTGCTCGATCTCCTCGACCTGGTGGGTGGTGACCAGGATGGTCTTTTCTTCATCGAAATAGTCTTCCAGCAAGCGCTGGTAGAACTGCTTGCGATACAGGATGTCCAGGCCCAGGGTTGGTTCGTCCAGCACCAGGAACTTGGCGTCGATCGCCATCACCAGCGCCAGGTGCAGTTGCACGATCATGCCCTTGGACATTTCGCGCACCCGCAATTCCGGGGTCAGCTGGGTGCCATGCAGGAAACGCCAGCACTTGGCGGCATCGAAGCGCGGATGCACGCCGGCAGTGAACTCGATTGCCTGCTTGACCTTGATCCAGCGTGGCAGCACGGCCACGTCGGCGATGAAGCAGACATCGTTCATCAGCTCGTCGCGCTGGGTGCGCGGATCCTTGCCCAGCACCTTGAGCTCGCCCTCGAACGGGATCAGGCCCAGCATGGCCTTGAGTGCGGTGGTCTTGCCGGCGCCATTGGGGCCGATCAGGCCAACGATGCGGCCAACCGGGATCTCGAAACTGGTGCCATCCAGGGCCAGCTTGTTCTTGTAGGCCTTGCGCAGGCCACGTGCGGTGACGACGTCGTTCATTGTCTTCTTCCCCACTTGTTCTTTGGATCAAGCAGTTCACTCGGGCTCCAGGCCCAGGCGCTGGATGCGCTCAAGCATCAGCGGCCATTCCTCGCGCAGGAAGTGCTCGCGTTCGCTGCTCATCAAACGGGTGGCGGCGCCTTCAGTCACGTACATGCCAAGTCCCCTGCGTTTTTCCACGAGTTGGTCGTCCACGAGCTCCTGGTAGGCGCGCGAGACGGTGATTGGGTTGAGCTGGTATTCGGCCGCGACCTGGCGGACCGATGGCAGCGCATCGCCAGGCTTGATCACGCCATCGAGCAGCATCGCCACGACGCGTTCCTTGAGCTGGCGGTAAATGGGAGCGCCATCGCTCCATTCAATTGCGGACATGGCTAGCTCCGTGGTGCGAAGGAGTAGAAAGGCATGGCAAGCGACTGCCGGCGGTGTCGCACGGCGCGTGCCTGCTGGATCGGCGCGGCCTCTGTTTGATCGATTGGCATTGGCGGCCATTTCCGCTTGCGTGTCGAGCGAGACGAGCACGCTGGCAGTGCTGGTCGTCGCCCAATTCCGGCGCGACCGGTGAGCTTGCGATGATGCCAACGACCAGCAGGCTGCTGCTCGCGATGACGGCCATCAGGGTGTTGTGGAGTTTGCGGGTCATGTCGATGTCCTGCGTTGGGTGTTCGGTGTTGTAGGCAACTATAACACTAGATTTCTTTGCGTCAAGCACCAATTGACCCAACTGATGGCATACGTATTCAGGCTCCTACTGCCGCGCTCGCGAGCAGGTGCATCGGATGAACGGCCATGCAGCGCGGGATTGCCGTACCCGCTCCGGCGAAGGACAATGATTGAATTGCTTGTCTGCCAGCGCGCTTCTGTTGCGCCCGTCCACGAATGGAGTTGCCGATGTCCTTTTCCACGCGCGCTGCCTGCGCATTGCTGCTTGCCGCGGTGTTTGGCCTTGTCCATGCGCAGCAGGCGCCGCTCGCCACCGAACGCGACAAGGTCGGCTACATGATCGGCATGGACGTGGCGCGCTCACTCGAGCCAGCGATGCCGGACATGGACATGGCCGCCTTCCAGAAGGCGCTCGAGAACGCGCATGGCCGGCAAGGAACCATTGCTGGACGAGGCGCAGGCGAAGAAAACATCGCAGGCGTTGATGGCCAGCATCGGTGCGCGCAAGGGTGGCAAGACCTGCGCCCACCCTGGACCGGCAGAACGTCGGTTACCTGCTTGGCGCGGACGTGGGCCGGAACCTGGCTGCAGGTGAAGAGTGAGTTCGACGTGCCGACGATGCTGCGCGGCCTGAAAGACGCCACCACCCCGAATGCCGCGACCTTGTTGAGCGACGACGAAGCCGCCGCTGGTTCGCCGCGCGTTCTCGGTGCACATGCAGGCGGTCAAGCAGGCCGCAGGTCAGCGAAATCGGCAAGGCCAACCGTCACCACGGGCCAGGAATTCCTGGCCAAGAACAAGACGGTCAAGGGCGTGTTCACCACCGCCAGCGGCCTGCAGTACATGGTGTTGCGCCAGGGCAACGGCCTGCGCCCGAAGCCCGGCGAGCGCGTCAAGGTGAACTATGTCGGCACGCTGCTTGACGGCACCAAATTCGACAGCTCCTACGATCGCGGCGAACCTGCCGTATTCGGATTGAACCAGGTCATTCCCGGTTGGACGGAAGGTGTCGGCATGATGCCGGTCGGCGGCAAGTACCGCTTCTGGATCCCGGGCCACATCGCCTATGGCGAGAAGGGCGGCGGTGATGGCGTGATTGGTCCCAATGCCACCCTGATATTCGATGTCGAACTGCTCGGTGTCGAGTAACGCATCACCATGAACACGCCACGCACCACCGCATGCATTTCATGCATGCATCCAATTCCCGTTTACCCCCGGAGTCATGATTCGATGAAGCCTGTTGCCCGTGCCACCGTCCTAGCCATTGCCTGCGTGCTTGCGCTCGGCGCCTGCGACAAGACCGCGCAGAAGCCTGCCGATGCCAAGGCCGACACGTCGGCGGAAGCCGGCAAGGAAGCTGCTGCAGACGCCAAGTCCACGTATCCGGGCCTGCCTACCGAGAAAGAGCAGATCAGCTACACGATCGGCATGGCGATGGGCAAGCAGCTCGGCGAGATCAAGGACGAGGTCAACCTCGACACCGTGGTCAAGGCGATGCGCAGCCAGATGGCTGAAGAGAAGCTGCTGCTGACCGAAGACCAGGCCAAGACCATCTTCGAGACCTTCGGCCAGAAGATGCAGGCCAAGCAGATCGCCAAGATGATGGCCGATGCCAAGAACAACCTGGAAAGCGGCAACAAGTTCCTGGCCGAGAACGGCAAGAAGCCGGGCGTGACCACCACGCCGTCCGGCCTGCAGTACCAGGTGATGACCGAGGCCAAGGGCGCCAAGCCAGGGGCCACCGACGGTGTGAAGGTGCACTACAAGGGTACGCTTGCTGGACGGCAAGACCTTCGACAGTTCCTATGACCGCGGCGAGCCCGCCGTCATGCCGCTGGATGGCGTGATCCCGGGCTGGAGCGAAGGCCTGCAGTTGATGCCAGTGGGTTCCAAGTACAAGTTCTGGATCCCGGCCAGCCTCGCCTATGGCGAGCAGGCGCCGCCGATGATCGGCCCGAACCAGGTGCTGGTGTTCGAAGTCGAGCTGCTCGAAATCGTCAAGCCGCCGTCCCAGAGCTGATCGCACCGCTGCGGAAGGGGACGTATCCTCGCGGAACGTCCCCTTTCTTTTCGGAGTTTGTCCGCGTCAGTTTTTAGCTTCAACGGAACACACTGCATGCGCGTCTGTATTTTCGGCACTGGCTACGTGGGTCTGGTCACCGGCACCTGCCTGGCCGAGGTGGGCCATGACGTCATCTGCGTGGATATCGACGCCGCCAAGGTCGATGGCCTGAACAACGGCGTGATCCCGATCTACGAGCCGGGCCTGACCCCGATGGTCAAGGCCAACCATGCAGCCGGTCGCCTGCGCTTCACCACCGATGCGCCGGCCGGCATCGCGCATGGCGAAATCATCTTCATCGCCGTCGGCACGCCGCCGGACGAGGACGGCAGCGCCGACCTGAAGTACGTGCTGGCGGTGGCAGCCACCATCGGCCAGCATCTCGAGCGGCCCTGCGTGGTGGTGGACAAATCGACGGTGCCGGTCGGCACCGCCGACAAGGTGCGCGCGACGATTGCGTCGACGCTGCAGGCGCGCGGCGCCGACATCCATTTCGACGTCGTCTCCAATCCGGAATTCCTGAAGGAAGGCGCCGCGGTCGAGGACTGCATGCGCCCGGACCGGATCGTGATCGGTGCCGACAGCGCGGGTGCGATCGAGCAGCTCAAGCGCCTGTACGCGCCGTTCAACCGCAACCACGACCGCATCGTGACCATGGACGTGCGCTCGGCCGAGCTGACCAAGTACGCGGCCAATGCGATGCTGGCGACCAAGATCAGTTTCATGAACGAGATCGCCAACATCGCCGAACAGGTCGGCGCGGATGTCGAACAGGTGCGCAAGGGCATTGGCTCGGATCCGCGCATCGGCTGGCACTTCATCTATCCCGGCGCCGGCTATGGCGGTTCCTGCTTTCCCAAGGACGTGCAGGCACTGGCGAAAACCGCCCAGCAGCACGGCCTGAAGCCGCGCCTGCTGGAGGCGGTGGAAGCGGTCAACGACGCGCAGAAGGGCCACCTGTTCGAACTGATGCTGCGCCATTACGGCGGCGTCGATGCCTTGCGCGGCAAGACCTTTGCGGTGTGGGGCCTGGCGTTCAAGCCGAATACCGATGACATGCGCGAGGCCTCCAGCCGCCGCCTGCTGCAGCAGTTGTGGGAAGCAGGCGCGATGCGTGCAGGCGTTCGATCCGGAAGCGATGGCCGAAACCCGGCGCATCTTCGGCGAACGCGCGCGACCTGAAGCTGTGCGAGTCCGATGCGGAAGCACTGCAAGGCGCGGATGCGCTGGTGGTGGTGACCGAGTGGAAACAGTTCCGCAGCCCGGATTTCGAGTCGGCTGAAGGCATCACTTGCCGATGCCGTCGTGTTCGATGGCCGCAACCTGTACGAACCCGCCGATATCGAAGCCGCCGGCCTTGCCTATTACGGCATCGGTCGCGGTCGTTCGCTGGCCAGGAATTGACATGTCGATGGATGTGATCGAACAGCGCCTGGTCGACCTGGAAATGCGGGTCGCGTTCCAGGAACAGGCCCTGCAGGAACTCAGCGATGCGCTGGCGGCGTCACGCGATGAGGAATCGCGCAACGCGATGCTGCTGCACCGGATGCTGGAGGAGCTGCGACAATTGCGCAGCGCGATGGCGAGCCAGCCCGCTGACCGGCGATGCCGCCAACGAACCGCCCCCGCCACATTACTGATCCGCCATGACTGATTCCCTACGCGACCAACTGCTTGGATTGGGTTTCAAACCCGCGCCAAAGCCCGAACGCAAGCCCGAGCGCAAACCCGATCGTGCCAATCGCCGAGCGACCGCAAGCCACGGGCACCGGCAAGCCCGGACGTCCAGGGCCGTCCGCAAAGCCGGCGCATGCGCGGCAGGGCGAGCGTAGCCGGGCACGACAAGCCGCAGCAGCGTGGCGGTGGCAAGCCTGCCCGCAGCCGCGAGGACATCGACCTGGCCAAGGCCTATGCGATCCGCGCGCAGAAGGAAAAAGACGAACGCATCGAAGCCGAACGGCTCAAGCAGGAGCAGGCGCGCCTGCGCCGCGAGGCCAAGGCGAAGCTGGCCGATCTCCTGGCTGGCAAGGGCCTGAATGCCGCCGATGCCGAGCACGTCCGTCATTTCGAATACGGCGGCAAGATCAAGCGCATCCATGTCACCGCCGACCAGCTCAAGGCACTCAATGCCGGCGAGCTCGGCGTGGTGCAGATGGAAGGGCGCTACCTGCTGGTGACCGCCGAGCTGCTGGCGCAGGCCGAGGCCGTGTTCGCGCCTGCGGTGGCGCTTGAAGGTCGATCCCGAACGCGCCACGCGAAGACGATCCCGTATGCGGATCCGCAATACCAGGTGCCCGACGACCTGGCCTGGTGACGCGCTCAACAGCACCGCACTCAGCCCGCGTCGTCGCGGGCTTCCAGGATGCGGCCGATGCCGGCGCTTTCCACCGCTTCGCGCAAGGCCTGGATCGGTACCGGCAATGCGTCCAGCCCGATCCGGAAATGCAGCTCGCCCTCCGGCGTGCGCGAGGAGTGGATCGAGGCCAGGTTGACGCCGAGCGTCTCGAAGATTTCCAGCAACGCGCGCAACGAGCCAGGCCGATCCTCGGGCAGGTAGACGCTCAGGTAGCGATGGCCATCCAGGTCGGCCAGCAGGTAGCCCAACCGTTCGAAGCCATGGCTGCGCGATGCGAGTGCGTCGACCGTGAAGGCCTGCGCCGGTTGCAGCAGGAAGTTCGTGCGCAGCCTGCGTCGGGCGTCCTCGCTGCCGTCGGCCACCTGGTCGCGCAAGCTGCGCGCTGGCATCCGCCAGTTCCTGCAGGACCGGCAACACATGCGGATTGCCGAACTGGATGTCTTCGTAGATCGCCGGGTTGCCGGACAGGATCCGCCCGGTGACGGTCAGGTCGAGCTCGAAGCCGACGGTCCGCAATGCCTGCAGCAGCGGCATGCCGCCCGCCTCACTGGCGAGTGCCTGCAGGACGCGGGCCTGGGTCATGTGCGAGGCATGCACCAGTCCCTGCACCAGCGCCATCGCACGATCATGCGCGAGCGGTTCGAGCTGGACGCATTCGGCTTCCAGCGCGGCCAACAGTTCGTCCAGCCACGACTGCCAGCGCGTGATCCGTGCCGGACAGACCGCCAAGTACGCGGCCTTTCAGGCTGCCGATCTTTGGTGGGGCCGCCATCGGATGCAGGCCCACGACCTCCGCACGGGAACGCAGCATCGCCTCGACCGGGGCCTGCTTGATCGAGGTCAGGTCGAGCCAGAGCTTGCCGGCCTCGTCGCCGGCAGCCGCGGCCACGTAGTCGTCGATCACCGCGACCGAGTGACGGATCGGTGCACTGAAGATCAGTACGTCGGCCTGCAGGGCCAGCTCGCGTGGCGACAGCACCGCGTCGCCCGCGGGATCGCGGCCGATGACCTGCAGTCCCATCCGCTCCCGGAAGAACACCGACAGCCAGCGCCCATAGGCGCCGGCATTGCCGACGATGCCCACGACCGGCGGTGCCCATCCGGGCCGTTCACCGGGCTCATTCGGGGTCGTAGTCCAGGTTCGACGCCAGCCAGCGTTCTGCCTGTTGCAGGTCGACACCCTTGCGGCGCGCATAGTCCGCGGCTTGCTCCTTCGACACGCGACCGACCACGAAATACTGGCTGCCGGGATGGCTGAAGTAATAGCCGGAGACGGCTGCGGCCGGATACATCGCGAAGCTGTCGGTCAGCGTGATATCGGCATTCGTGGTGGCGTCCAGCATGCGGAACAAGGTCGATTTTTCGCTGTGCTCGGGACAGGCCGGATAGCCCGGGGCAGGGCGGATACCACGGTATTTTTCGTCGATCAGTGCTTCTGCATCCAGCGTTTCATCCGTGGCATAGCCCCAGAATTCCTTGCGCACGCGCTGGTGCATGCGCTCGGCAAGCGTTTCGGCCAGGCGATCGGCCAGCGCCTTGAGCAGGATCGCGTTGTAATCGTCATGGTCGGCCTGGAAGCGGGCGACATGCGACTCGATGCCGATGCCGGCAGTCACCGCGAAGCCGCCAATCCAGTCCTGCTTGCCGGTCGACTTCGGTGCGATGAAATCGGCCAGGCAGAAATCCGGGCGTTCGACCGGCTTGTCGACCTGCTGGCGCAGAAAGTGCAGGGTCGTCGGCGTTCCATCGACATCAACGATCACGTCATCGCCGACCGCATTCGCCGGCCACAAGCCTGTGACGGCCTTTGCTCGCAGCCATTTCTCATCAACGATGCGCTTGAGCATGGCCTGTGCATCGGCGAACAGCTCGCGTGCCTGCACGCCCACGATCTCGTCATCCAGGATCGCCGGGTAGCGACCAGCCAGTTCCCACGTGTTGAAGAACGGCGTCCAGTCGATCAGCGGCAGCAACTCGTCCAGCGGGTAATCGTCGAAGACCTGCAGGCCAGGCTGCAGCGGCGCAGGCGGATCGTGATGGATCCAGTCGCCGTCGAAACGCTGGCCACGCGCCTTCTCCAGTGATACCAGTCGTTTGGCATCGCCGCGGTTGCGATGACGCAGGCGGATCTGCGCGTAATCCTTGTCGGCGGCATCGACAAAGGCCGGACGCAGTTCGGGTGACACCAGTGACTGCGCAACACCGACTGCGCGCGACGCATCCTTGACCCAGATGCTTGGTGATTTGTAGTGCGGGTCGATCTTCAGTGCCGTGTGCGCGCGTGAAGTGGTTGCGCCGCCGATCAGCAACGGGATCGTGAAACCCTGCCGCTGCATTTCGCGGGCGACGTGACCCATCTCCTCCAGCGACGGCGTGATCAATCCGGACAGGCCGATCATGTCGGCGCCGACTTCGCGTGCGGTGTCCAGGATCTTCTGCGCCGGCACCATCACGCCGAGATCGATGACCTCGAAGTTGTTGCAGGCCAGCACCACGCCGACGATGTTCTTGCCGATGTCGTGCACGTCGCCCTTGACCGTGGCCATCACGATCCTGCCGTTGTTCCTGCCGACATCGCCGGTACGCAGTTTTTCGGCCTCGATGTAGGGCAACAGGTGTGCAACGGCTTTTTTCATGACACGCGCGGATTTGACCACCTGCGGCAGGAACATCTTGCCGGCGCCGAACAGGTCACCGACCACGTTCATGCCGTCCATCAACGGACCTTCGATCACATCCAGCGGACGGGTCGACAGCAGGCGCGCCTCTTCCGTGTCCTCGACCACATACTGGTCGATGCCGTGCACCAGCGAATGGCTGAGGCGCTTGGCCACCGATGCATCGCGCCAGACAAGGTTCTCGACCTTCTTTTCGCCCTTCTTGCCCTTGAAGCGGTCGGCGATTTCCAGCAGGCGTTCGGTGCCGTCGCTGCGGCGGTTGAGCACCACATCCTCGACCCGTTCGCGCAGATCAGCGTCCAGGTCGTCGTACAGGGGCAGGGCGCCCGCGTTGACGATGCCCATGTCCATGCCCGCTCGGATCGCGTGGTACAGGAACACGACGTGGATCGCCTGGCGCACGAGCTCGTTGCCGCGGAACGAGAACGACACGTTCGATACACCGCCTGAGATGTGACTGTGCGGGAAGCGCTTGCGCAGCTCGCGAGCCGCTTCGATGAAATCGACCGCGTAGTTGTCGTGCTCCTCGATACCGGTGGCGATCGCGAACACGTTGGGGTCGAAGATGATGTCTTCCGGCGGAAAACCGATTTCCTTCGTCAGCAGCCCGTAGGCACGGGTGCTGATATCGACCTTGCGCGCGATGGTGTCGGCCTGGCCATCCTCATCGAACGCCATCACCACCACCGCGGCGCCGTAACGACGCACCAGCCGCGCCTGGCGCAGGAACTCCGCTTCGCCTTCCTTCATCGAGATCGAGTTGACGATGCCCTTGCCCTGCAGGCATTTCAGGCCGGCCTCGATCACGCTCCATCTGGAACTGTCGACCATCACCGGAATGCGCGCGATGTCGGGTTCTGCAGCGATCAGGTGCAGGTATTCCACCATCGCCTTTTCCGAATCAAGCAGGCCCTCGTCCATGTTGACGTCTAGCACCTGTGCGCCGTTCTCGACCTGCTGGCGCGCCACCACCACCGCTTCATCCAGGCGGTTGTCCAGGATCAGTTTCTTGAATTGCGCGCTGCCGGTGACATTGGTGCGCTCACCGACATTGATGAAGTTCGATTGCGGCGTGATCTGCAGCGGCTCGAGTCCGCTGAGGCGGGTGTTGCGTGCCAGAGTCGTCATGCAGCGTCGACCAATTGTGGAAGCGCACGCGGCGCGATGCCGTCTACGACCTGAGCGATCGCGGCGATGTGTTCCGGCGTGGTGCCACAGCAACCGCCGACCAGGTTCAGCAAGCCAGCTTCGGCGAATTCGCGCAGTACGCCGGCCATGTCTTCGGGCGTTTCGTCATAGCCACCGAACGCATTCGGCAAACCGGCATTCGGGTGGCAGCTGACATGGGTGTCGGCGACCTGGGCGAGGATGTCGATGTGCTGGCGAAGGTCCTTTGCGCCGAGTGCGCAGTTCAAGCCGATTGCGAGCGGCCGTGCGTGCCGGAGCGAGTACCAGAACGCCTCTGCGGTCTGGCCCGAGAGCGTGCGGCCAGAGGCATCGGTGATGGTCCCCGACACCAGGACTGGCAGCCGCGTGCCAAGTGCTTCGAACACATCATCGATGGCAAATAACGCGGCCTTGGCATTGAGCGTATCGAACACGGTTTCGACCATCAGCACGTCCGCTCCGCCCTCGATCAAGCCATGCGCGGCCTCGCGATAGGCCTCGGCGAGTTCATCGAATGAAATCGCGCGGAAACCGGGACGGTTGACGTCCGGACTGAGCGATGCGGTGCGCGAAGTCGGCCCCAGCACGCCGATCACGAAGCGTGGTCTGGATGGATCGAGTGCCTCGGCCTCGTCACACGCCGCGCGGGCAAGTGCCGCGCCTTCGCGGTTCAATTCGCGCACAAGGTGCTGCAGCTGGTAATCGGCGAGCGAAATCGAGGTCGAGTTGAAGGTGTTGGTTTCGATCAGGTCGGCGCCTGCCGCAAGGTAATCCCGGTGGATGCCGCTGATGATGTCCGGACGGGTCAGGCTCAGCAGGTCGTTGTTGCCGCGTTGGTCCTGCGGCCGGCAACCGCAGCCTGCGCCATGCGCGTGTCCGTCGGCAGTGAACAATGCGTCGTAGCCTTGCGCGAAGCGTTCGCCGCGGTAGTCGGCTTCTTCCAGTTCGTGGCGCTGGATCATGGTGCCCATCGCACCATCGATGACCAGGATGCGTTCCGCCAGCGCCGCTTCGAGTGCGGCGACGCGTTCCGGATTCGCCACGGCAGTGTCGCTCACTGCTTGATCCCGATCAGCGAGATCACCTCGAAATGCGGCGGGCGCTTTTCACGCGTCACGGTTTCGGTACTGGTGATGCGCAGGCCGGCCTTCTCCACGTACTTGTGCAGATCCTTGGCGGCAAACCCGAGATTCTGGTGACCATAGGCCTGGACCACATTGCGATGTTCGTGGCTGGCCAGGCTCGACAACAGCAGGCGGCCGCCTTTGCGCAGCACGCGTGCGGCTTCGGCGACGGCCTGCGCCGGTTTCTCGGCATAGGTCAGTGCATGCATCAGCACGACCAGATCGAAACTGCCGTCCTTGAACGGCAGCGCATGCATGTCGCCCTCGCGCACTTGGACATTGGTGTAGTGGTGCAGCCGCTCACTGGCGGCGGCGACCACGCGCTGGCTGGAGTCGATGCAGACGTAGCGCTTGGCATGTGGCGCCAGCAGCTCCGCCAGGACGCCATCACCGGAGGCGATGTCGAGCACATCGCCCGGCGACAGCAACGGCAGGGCAGTCCGTGCGAGTGCTTCCCAGGTGCGTCCCGGGGAATAGTGCCGTTCCATGTCTCCGGCCACGCTGTCGGCCCAGTTCTGGTCCGCCGCACGCATTGCCAGCACCGACGGGACGCGCTCGGCGTCCTGGCGCAGCAGCGGATCGTCGCTGCCCTGGCTGATGGATAGCCACAAGGCGCGCTGCGCCGGATCCAGCACGGTATCGTCAAAACGGTAATACGCGGACACGCCGGAGCGGCGATCGCGGACGATGCCGGCTTCCTTGAGCTTGGCCAGGTGGGTCGACACCCGAGGTTGGGCCAATTGAGTGATTGCCGACAACTCGGCCACGGTCAATTCCTCGCCCTCCAGCAGTGTGAGCAGGCGCACGCGGGTGGCGTCGGCGAATACTTTCAAGCGGGTCGACCAGCCTTCCAGATCCATATATATCTTTCCATCGCGATTCAACGATAAGTGTCCGCCGTCGATGGCGCGAGGTCAAGCCGTGCCGTCCTGCTGGTGGGGTTCGCGGAGCCGTGGCGCTACAATTGCGGTCCATCGCAGATGACCCGGAGCAGCCCGTGGATTTTGGTTTCACCGAAGAGCAGCTGATGATCCAGGACGTGGCCCGACGGATCGCGCAGGAGAAGATCGCGCCAAGCGCCGAACACCACGACCGCACTGGCGAATTCCCGCTCGACAACATCCGCACCCTCGGCGAAAACGGCCTGATGGGAATCGAAGTCCCGGCCGAATATGGCGGTGCCGGGATGGATGGCATCAGCTACGTGCTGGCGATGATCGAAATTGCAGCTGCCGATGCGGCGCACAGCACGATTGTCTCGGTGAACAATTCGCTGTTCTGCAACGGCATCCTGAAGTTCGGCACCGAGGCGCAGAAGCAGTTGTACGTGCGCGCAATTGCCGAAGGCCGCGAGATCGGTGCGTTCGCGCTGACCGAGCCGCAGTCCGGTTCCGATGCCACTGCGATGCGCTGCAAGGCGACAAGACAGGCCGACGGCACTTACCTGATCAACGGCAAGAAGAGCTGGATCACCTCGGGTCCGGTCGCCAAGTATTTCGTGCTGTTCGCGATGACCGATCCGGACAAGGGCGCACGCGGCATCACCGCTTTCATGGTCGATGGTGACCGTGCCGGTTTTCATCGAGGCAAGACCGAGCCCAAGCTGGGCATCCGCGCGTCGGCAACCTGCGAGATCGAATTCGACGACTACGTGGTGCAGGCCGATGAAGTGCTGGGCGACGAGGGCCATGGCTTCAAGATCGCGATGAGCGTGCTGGATGCCGGCCGCATCGGAATTGCCAGCCAGTCCATCGGGTTGGCGCGTGCTGCCTACGAGGCAACCCTTCGCTACGTGAAGGAGCGCCACGCATTCGGCCAGCCGATCGGCAGTTTCCAGATGACCCAGGCCAAGATCGCCGACATGAAGTGCAAACTGGATGCATCGCTGCTGCTGACCCTGCGCGCAGCGTGGCAGAAGGGCGCGCACGACAAGGGGGGCGCGCGTTTCAGCACCGAAGCGGCGGTCGCCAAGCTCACTGCTTCGGAAGCGGCCATGTGGATCACCCACCAAGCGCTGCAGATCCATGGCGGCATGGGGTATTCCAGGGAAATGCCGATCGAGCGCTATTTCCGCGACGCCAAGATCACCGAGATCTACGAAGGCACCAGTGAAATCCAGCGGCTGGTCATCGCCCGCAACGAGACCGGGCTGCGCTGAGCCCACGCCATCACATTGGCATGACACGGCCGGCCGCCGCTTGCGGCCATCGTCCATTCAAGGCATGGATACTCCAAGCAATGAAAACCAAGACCAAGACCAAGACTGCAAGCGACATAGCCCCGAAACCGATCATGACGGCACTGGCCAAGCGCGTGCCCAAGAGCCGCCTGGACGAAGCGCAGGCGTTCGCCAACGTGTTCTACCGACGCATGGATCCGGATGAATACGCGCAACACGGCGCCGAAGGCTGGGCTGCACTGGCCGCGGACATGCTGGAGTTTGCTCGCGTGCGCAAGGCGGGCAAGCCGCTGGTGCGCCTGTTCAATCCGAGCCTGAAGCAACACGGCTGGGAGTCGCCGCACACCATCGTGCAAGTGGTCAATGACGACATGCCGTTCCTGGTGGACTCGGTCACCATGGCGCTGGCCGAGCTTGGGCATTGGCGTGCACGTGCTGGGCCACCCGGTGATCGAATTCCAACGCGACAAGACCGGAAAGGTGGGCAAGGTCGGCAGCGGCGTGGCGGAATCATTCATCCATCTGGAGATTGATCGTCAGCCGCAGGATGCGATGGCAACGATCAGGGATCGGCTGGAAGCCGTGTTGGCGGACGTGCGCGCCATGGTCAGCGACTGGAAGCCGATGCACGCCAAGATGCTGGAAGTCGCCGACGAGATCGTGGGCCGTTCGATGCCGGTGTCCGAACAGGGCCGGCTGGAAGCGCAGGAGTTCCTGCGCTGGGCCGCGAACGAACATTTCACCTATATCGGATACCGGGAGTACAAGGTCACCTCCAAGGCGGCCAAGGGCGGCAAGGAAGAAATGCTGGTGGCCACGGTGGGCACCGGGCTGGGCGTGCTGCGCGACAAGGATGCCGGCAAACCGCGCAACCTGAAGACGCTGGCAGCGCACTTCATGCAGCAGTCGGGGTCGGTTGATGCACTGATCCTGACCAAGACCAATTCGCGCGCCACCGTGCATCGTCCCGGTTACATGGACTACATCGGCGTGCTCAGCTTCGATGCCGAGGGCAAGCCGGTCGCGGAACAACGCTTCCTCGGCCTGTACACCTCCAGCGCGTACCTGCGCCGGCCGTGGGACATTCCGTTGGTGCGCCAGCGCCACCAGTACGTGATGGATCGCTCGGGCCTGACGCCTTCCAGCCACAGCGGCAAAGCCCTGCGCCACATCCTTGAAACGCTGCCACGGGACGAGTTGTTCCAGTCCAGCGAAGAAGAACTGTTCCGCACCGGCATGGGGATCCTGGGCCTGCAGGAGCGCGTGCGCAGCAAGCTCTTCCTGCGCCGTGACCGCTATGGCCGCTATTTCTCGGCGCTCGTCTACATCCCGCGCGAGCGGATGAGCACCCAGATCCGCCATCGCATCGAAGACATGCTGAAGGCCGCGCTGAACGGCGACCATGTCGATTCGAACGTGCAGATCGGCGAATCGCCGCTGGCGCAGATCCACATGATCGTGCGTCCGAAGAACAACGACCCGGTCGAGGTCGACTGGCCCGCGCTCGAAGCCAACCTCGCGTCGATCGTGCGCGACTGGCGCGACGAACTTCGCGAGCAACTGATCGCACGCCACGGCGAGGAAGCCGGCCTCAAGCTTGCCGAGCTTTATGGACGTGCATTGCCTGCCGGGTACATCGAGGAAGTCAGCCCGGCGGTCGCTGCTACGGACGTCGACAACCTGGCTTCGTTGACTGGTCCCGATGACCTGCGTCTGTCGCTGTACCGTTCGCATCGCCAGGGCGAGACCTTGCGCTTCAAGCTGTACCGGCAGTTGGACGACATCCCGCTGTCCGATGCGTTGCCGATGATGGAAAACATGGGCCTGCGGGTGATTTCGGAGCATCCGTACAAGGTCGAGACCAGCCAGGGTGTCACCTTCATCCAGGATTTCGAAGTGGAGTCGCTGCAGGGCGAACTGGACGTCGACTCGCTGGACGAGCATTTCGAGGACGCGTTCGCCAGGACCTGGCACGGCGATGCCGAGAACGACGGCTTCAACCGGCTGGTGCTGGCGGCAGGCCTGTCGTGGAAGCAGGTGGCAATGCTGCGCAGTTACTGCAAGTACCTGCTGCAGGTCGGCGTGCCGTTCTCGCAGGCGTATGTCGAAGCCACGCTGGCCCGCTACCCGTTGATGTCGCGGTTGCTGGTGGAATTGTTCGAAGCCCGTTTCGACCCTTCGACCGGAAACGAAAGCAAGAGCGTGATCCAGCGCGGCATGGATGGCTTCGAGTCGGAGTTGAAGCGCCTGGCAGACGACGACGATGCCACGATGGCGACGCTCAGGCAGGCCATCGAAGCGCGCACCGGCAGCCGCGAGCGGCAAGTCGAAGCCACCCGCGCTGCATTGCTGGGGCTGATGGACCGGGTGTCGAGCCTGGACGAGGACCGTATCCTGCGCAGCTTCATCGGCGTGATCGATGCGACCTTGCGCACCAGCTACTACATCCAGCGCGAAGGCGGTTTGCGCAAGGATGCCGGACCGGCCGACTACGTCAGCTACAAGCTCGAATGCTCGCAAGTGCCCGACCTGCCCAAGCCGCGTCCGTATCGCGAGATCTGGGTGTGCGGACCACGGGTTGAAGGTATCCACCTGCGCTTCGGGCCCGGTTGCGCGCGGTGGCCTGCGCTGGTCCGACCGCCGCGAGGATTTCCGCACGGAAGTGCTGGGCCTGGTCAAGGCGCAGATGGTGAAGAACACCGTGATCGTGCCGGTTGGCAGCAAGGGCGGATTCTTCTGCAAGCAGTTGCCGGATCCTGCAGTCAACCGCGATGCCTGGTTCAACGAAGGCGTGGCCTGCTACAAGCGCTTCATCAACGGACTGCTGGACATCACCGACAACCTGGCCAACGGCAAGGTGGTGCCGCCGGCCGGCGTGATGCGCCATGACGGCGACGATCCCTACCTGGTGGTCGCCGCCGACAAGGGCACCGCGACGTTCTCCGACATCGCCAACGGCATCGCCCAGGCCCATGGCTACTGGCTCGACGATGCGTTCGCGTCGGGCGGTTCGGTCGGCTACGACCACAAGGGCATGGGGATTACCGCGCGCGGCGGCTGGGAGTCGGTCAAGCGCCACTTCCGTGCGATGTGCCGCGACAGCCAGAAGCAGGACTTCACCTGCGTCGGCATCGGAGACATGTCCGGCGACGTGTTCGGCAATGGCATGCTGCTGTCCAGGCACATCCGCCTGGTGGCGGCGTTCGACCATCGCCACATCTTCATCGATCCGAACCCGGATACGGCGGCGTCGTTCAAGGAGCGTGCGCGCCTGTTCAAGCTGCCGCGTTCCAGCTGGCAGGACTACGACCCGACGCTGATCAGTGCCGGAGGTGGCGTCCATCCGCGCAGTGCCAAGTCGATTCCGTTGTCGGCGCAGGCGAAGGCGGCGCTGGGCATCGAAACCGATGCCACCGCGATGAGCCCGATGGAGCTGATGAGCGCGATCCTGCGCGCGCCGGTCGATCTGCTGTGGAACGGTGGCATCGGCACCTATGTCAAATCCAGTCGCGAGAACAATGCCGACGTCGGCGACCGCGCCAACAACGGCTTGCGCGTGGATGGCGCGCAGCTGCGCTGCAAGGTCGTGGGTGAAGGCGGCAACCTCGGCTTCACCCAGCTCGGCCGCATCGAGGCGGCGCAGCACGGCGTGCTGCTCAATACCGACTTCATCGACAATTCGGCCGGCGTGGACACCTCGGATCACGAGGTCAACATCAAGATCCTGCTCAACGGCGAGGTGCAGCGCAAGAAGCTGACCCTGCCGGCGCGCAACAAATTGCTGGCATCGATGACCAACGAGGTTGCCGACCTCGTCCTCAATGACAACTACCGGCAGAACCAGGCGATCAGCCTGATGGAGCGGATGAGCGTTCCGCGGATTGGTTCCAAGCAGCACTTCATCCGCACGCTGGAGTCACAGGGCCTGCTGGACCGGCAAATCGAGTTCCTGCCGTCCGATGTGGAATTCGCCGACCGCAAGAGTCGTGGTCTGGGCCTGACCCGGCCGGAACTCTCCGTGTTGCTGTCGTATTCCAAGCTGGTTGCGTTCCAGCAACTGCTGGACTCGGATATCCCCGAAGATCCCTACCTGTCCAAGGAGCTCGAGCGCTACTTCCCGCAACCGCTGCAGGCGAGCTACGCCAAGGCGATGCAGCAGCACCGCCTGAAGCGCGAAATCATTGCCACTGCGGTCACCAATTCCACCATCAACCGGATGGGTGCGACCTTCCTGTTGCGCATGCAGGAAGACACCGGACGCAGTCCGGGGGAGGTTGCCAAGGCATTCACCATCACCAGGGAAACCCTGGATGCGCGCGACATGTGGACGCAGATCGATGCGCTGGATGGCAAGATCGCCGAATCGGTGCAGATCGACGCCTTGCAGGTGATCTGGCAGTTGCAGCGCACCTTCACCCGCTGGTTGCTGTCCCGTCCGGGTGCTATCCCGGACATCACGACTGCGGTGGCCCGCTATCACGACGGCTTCCGTGACATTCGCGCAGGCGAAAACATCCTGCCCGCGGCGCAGCGTCCGGCCTACGAGGCCAGCATCCGTGATTGGCGTGCGCATGGCGTGCCGCCGGCATTGGCGGGCCAGCTGGCGGCGTTGCCGTACCTGGAGCCGTGCGCCGACATCATCGAGGTTGCGCGCCAGCGCAAGCTCAAGCCGGTGGACGTGGCGAAGGTGCACTTCCGCATCGGTGACGCGCTCAACCTGCCGTGGCTGGTCGAGCAGATCGACGGCCTGCCGGTGGATGGTCGTTGGCATGCGGTTGCCCGTGGCGTGCTGCGCGAGGAACTGGCGACCCAGCAGCGTGCACTGGTGCAGCAGGTGCTGGAACGTCCGGGCAGCAATGCCGATGCGATGGTCAGGAGCTGGCTGGAGCGTGACGATCCTTCATTGCGCTTCACGTTGTCGATGCTCAATGAGCTGGCCACGCAGAAGTCGCTGGACTATCCGACGGCATCAGTCGCGGTGCAACGCTTGTCGCAGCTGGCATCGCACGGCTGACGGCATTGCGCGGTGCCTCCCCCTTCAATGGAGGGGGAGGCATGGATCGCACGGCAGTTCGCGGTATCCTCAAGCCATGAAAACGCCACGACTCGCACTTCTGGCCAGTCCTACCGACGTTGCCCAGGCGGCGCTTGCCGTGCTTGGCAAACTGCATGGCCTGCATGCCCCGCAGGATGCCGACGTGGTGGTCGCGTTGGGCGGCGACGGCTTCATGCTGCAAACCCTGCATCGCCACGGTGGCCTGGGCAAGCCGGTGTACGGCATGAAGCTGGGGAGCGTCGGCTTCCTGATGAACCAGCATCACGGCGAAGATCTGCTTGCACGCATCACCGCGGCAGAACCCGCGGTCCTGCATCCGCTGGAGATGCTCGTGCAGAACGAATCCGGCACGACCGTGGGTTCGCTGGCGTACAACGAGGTCTCCCTGCTGCGGCAGACCAGGCAGGCCGCCCATATCGGCATCGAGCTCAATGGCCAGTCGCGACTGGACGAATTGATCTGCGATGGCGTGATGGTTGCAACGCCTGCCGGCAGTACCGCCTACAACTTTTCCGCCAGCGGTCCGATCCTGCCACTGGGCGCGAACGTGATGGCCCTGACGCCGATCGCGCCGTTCCGGCCGCGGCGCTGGCGTGGTGCGGTGCTCAAGTCCGGCACCGAAGTTCGTTTCCGGGTGCTGGATCCGCACAAGCGCCCGGTCAGTGCCACCGCCGACTCGCACGAAGTCCGTGATGTCACCGAAGTCCTGGTGCGCGAATCGCGCGATCGCAGCGTGACCTTGCTGTTCGATCCGGAGCGAAACCTCGAGGAACGGATCCTGATCGAGCAATTCGCGGTATGAAGAATCGTTATGCCGATATCGGGGAGAACCGGCGAAGATGGCGTTAGAAGCATTCGACATCAGGACGCCCCTTGGCCCGATCCTGCCTTCGCGCCGCCGTGTGGAGGCGTGGGTTTGGGCACTGCTCGCATTCTGCCTCGGGATGTCCCTGACTCTGTGGCTGGCGGATAGCGAGAAAAACCGCAGCGAGTACGAGCAGCAGCAGGCGTTCACCAGCGAGACCGGGCGCATCGCGGAAACGATCCGCATCCAGCTAGACCAGTGCACGCAGCTGCTCCGTGCATTCCAGTCGATGTTCCTTGCTTCGGAAATTCTGACTCCAGACGAGTACGGTCGCGCCTTCAGGAACATGCAATCCAGGAACAAGAACGTCGTGCAGATCAGCCTGCAGGCGTTGGCCTATGTGGAGCGCAGGCGCTCACCCGCTGGGGATGCCTACGTCACCACGATGTTCGCCCCACTGCAAGGCAACGAGTCGATCCTGGGCCTCGACGTGGGTACCCAGCCGGCCAACATGCAAGCGTTGCTGCGTTCGCAGGATACCAACCAGATCACCATGTCGGCTCCGTTTCACCTCAAGCAAAGCGGCGCCATTGGCTTCATCCTGCGCTTGCCCGTTTACGCGCATGGCGCGGAGATGAGTTCGGTGGAATCCCGCCGGGCGTCCAGCATCGGCTCGATCGGCGCCTCGTTCCGGGTTTCGGACCTGATTGCTGCAACCATCCCGCAAGCATCCGAGGCACTTGCCGACCTGACTGTGGAGGACATCAGCAGTGGCGCTCCGCGGCGGCTGCATTTGCAGCACTATGGCGCGCGCGCGGAGGGATCACCGTATGCCGTGCAGCTGGATTTCGGCGGTCGCACCTGGAACATCGTCGCCCATGCCCGGGAAATCCCCGCAAGCCGGAGCGAATGGATTCTGGTGTTGTGGGTCGGTACGGCGATGAGCATATTGCTGGCCGCGTTGGCCTGGTCGCTCGCGAGCACGCGCGAGCGGGCTGTCACGCTGGGGACTTCGATGGCTGAACGCTTCCGCGCGAGCGAGGAGCGCTTTCGCAAGCTCAACGAAATGCTGCCTTGCCTGGTGCTGCTGGCGCGCAAGGACAACGGCGAGATCGTCTATCGCAATGCCGCCGCCCGCCGCCGGCTTGCGGCGCAAACCGTGTGGTCGTGCCTTGTCGGCACGATCCGATCAAGCGGTCACGGACAGCGTGTCCAATACGGACGAAGACGCACGGCGTTCAGTGGATGTGCAGATCCAGGGCGCCGATGGCCAGTCGTTCTGGGCCAGCACCTGGACCAGCGCCATCGAGATCGACGGGATTCCGATGTGGTTGCTGGTGGCCAGCGATATCTCCGAGCAGCGGCTGCTGACCGAGCGTCTGAGCTACCAGGCCAGTCACGATTCATTGACCAAGTTGTTCAACCGCCGCGAATTCGAGACGCGCGCACAAGCACTGCTTGCCCGCCCTGAGCGACGCGATGGCGCGCTGCTGTTCATCGACCTCGATCAGTTCAAGCTGATCAACGATACCTCTGGCCATCGCGCGGGCGACGAGCTGCTGGTGCAGCTGGCGGCCGTAATGCGCCAGATACTGCGGCCCGAAGACGTGCTGGGGCGACTGGGCGGCGACGAGTTCGGCGTGCTGCTGCTGGGAGTACCGACGATCGATGCCGCGATTCAGGCCGCGGAGCGGCTGCGGCGCGGCATCGAGGCATTCGTCTTCAACTGGGAGCAGCGCAGTTACACGATCAGCGCCAGCTTCGGCGTGGTCCGGTTGATCAATGCTTCTTCGCTGAAGGAGTTGTTCGCGCATGCGGACGCTGCCTGCTACCTGGCCAAGGAGGCCGGGCGCAACCGTGTCCATGTGTATACGGAAGATGATGCGGCCTTCACCGGCCGGATCGGAGAGATGGAATGGGCGAACCGTATTCGCGATGCACTGCGTGACGAACGGCTGCTGCTGGATTACCAGGAGCTGCACCCGTTCCAGAAGAAGGACGACGAGGGGGCGCACGTCGAGTTGCTGCTGCGCTTGCGCAGCGAGGACGGCAGCGAGGTGCTCCCTGGTGCGTTCCTGCCGGCGGCCGAGCGCTACGGCCTGATGCCGCTGATCGATCGTTGGGTGGTGGAAACCGCGTTGGCGAACATCGACCGGATCCATCCAGATGGCTGCCGACTGTCGACCTGTGCGATCAACCTGTCCGGGGCAAGCCTCGAGGGTGCCGGTTTGTTCGAACGGATCGAGCACCTCCTCACGCTGTATCAGATCGCTCCGCGGCGAGTGATGTTCGAAATCACGGAAACCGTGGCCATGCGCGATTTCGCGGCCTCAAGTGCGCTCATTGCGCGCCTGCGGTTGCTGGGTTGCCGGGTGGCGCTCGATGATTTCGGCGCGGGCATGTCCTCATTCGGCTATCTGAAGAACCTGGCACTGGATACGGTGAAGATCGACGGCAGCTTCGTGCAGTCGCTGGCAACCGACGGCATGTCGCAGTCGATCGTCAAGGCCGTCGTCGAGATCGGCCACCAGCAGGGACTCTCTGTCATTGCGGAATGGGTCTCGACCAGGGAGATCTTCGATATCCTCGCGGGCATGAACGTCGATTACGCGCAGGGATTCGCGTTGCATCGCCCAGAACGCGTCCTGTTCCAGCGCGATGCCCATGTCTGAACGAAATGCACCGTCCGTAAGTCGCCGGCCTCCGCTCGTCGTCGCCATTACCGCGCGCGCGCTGTTTGACCTCGAGGACAGCCACGGCCTGTTCGAGACGGAAGGGCTCGACGCCTACGCCGACCACCAGCGCGAGCGCGAGGACGTCATCCTCGAGCCCGGCATCGCCTTCCCCCTGGTGCGCAAGTTGCTTGCCTTGAACGCATCGGCTGCCGCGGATGCGCCGCCTGTCGAAGTGATCCTGCTGTCGCGCAATTCGTCCGATACCGGCCTGCGCATCTTCAACTCGATCCAGCACCACGGCCTCGACATCCGCCGTGCCACCTTCACTTCGGGCGCGCCGGTATGGCCCTACATCCGGCCATTCGGTGCGCAGCTGTTCCTGTCGGCGAACCCGGTCTCGGTGCGCGCGGCGCTGGAGGCCGGTGTCGCAGCGGCGACCATCCTGCCGGCGCGGGCTGCGCTATCCGGGCACCACCAGTTGCGCATTGCCTTCGATGGCGATGCGGTGATTTTCGGTGATGAGAGCGAGCGGGTCTCGCGCGAACATGGGGTCGAGGCCTTCGGCCTGCATGAGCGCGAACGTGCGCGCGAGCCCTTGTCCGGCGGACCGTTTCGCGGTTTCCTGTCGGCACTGCATGATCTGCAGGTCGCATTTCCAACAGGTGAGGATGCACCGATCCGCACCGCGCTGGTGACCGCGCGCTCGGCACCCGCGCACGAGCGGGTGATCCGGACCCTGCGCGACTGGGGCGTGCGCCTGGACGAGGCACTGTTCCTTGGCGGTCGCGAAAAAGGTCCGTTCCTTGAAGCCTTCGGCGCCGACATCTTCTTCGACGATTCGCCGCACAACATCGATTCCGCGCGCAAGCATGTGGCCGCCGGGCATGTGCCGCATGGCGTGGCCAATAGTGGTGAATAACTCCGCCACGAATGCAATCGCCAGTCCATGGCGTCCGTCAGGCGGATTCAGTCAGGCAAGTCCAGGCCAGTCAGCTTCCAGCCAAGGCCATCGCGCTCGAACACGAACACCAGGGGCCTGCCCTCATCCGTCGTGACGGTGGCAGTGAAACGCGACATGGAAGTGTATTGGGTGCGTGCATCCTTCAGCGGATCAACCGCATGCACGCGTCCATCCGCGGCCACCTTGCCGGTGAGCTTGTTGGCCAGGGCGCTGCCGCTGAGCAGGGTAGCCACCCCGAGCGGCGACACGATCGCATCGATGGCAGGTTCCGCAATCAGTGATGCCACGCCGGTCGCCATGCTGGCTGGATTGCCGCGACCCAATCGTTGCTGGATGTCACGGGTGATGCGCGCCTGGACCTGCGGGGTGACGTTTGCGCGCAGCTTGTCGAAATCCACGAAGTACGGCAATTTGCCGTAATCACCGCTGGCCACCACGTTGCGGATGCCCTTCATCGCCAGGTAAGGACCGGCGGCGAAGTACGCCCCCGGTGCCAGCAACAAAATGCTCAGCCCCGCGATCAGCCATTTCTTCATGTAGGTCGCAGTCCGGATTCAAGGATGGCAGGGTAGCGCGGCGGCAGCATGGAAAGGAATGGGCGGGTATTTTCAGATGCCGAATTGTCCGTCGGCTTCAGAATTCGAGGTCAAGCGACGCGCACAGATAGTCCATGAAGGGCGCGAGCGCCGTCAGGTCTTTTTCGAGGATCTGCAAAAGACCGGCACCCGTGATGTCGGCATCGCCCAGAGCGCGAGTCATCACGAAATTACGATGGCGCAGGTCGTCGGCATGAGTGAAATCCGCCGGAAAGCCCGCCGGAACCCGAACCAGCATGTCGCTGCTTTCCAGCGTGCAGCAGTCGCGCAACGCGGGATTGTGCGCGGCACTTTGCCAGCCGCCGGGGTTGTCGAAGATGAATTGCCGGACCTTGCGTTGAGTGGCGGTTGCCGGATGCCACAAGCCGGCGCCCACGAAACACCTCCCGGGTTGCACGTGCAGGTGGAACGATGGGGCTTCGACCTGTCGTGCACGCTCGTGGTAGAGCTTGGCGCCCTGCCAGCCCTTGTACGGCGACTTGTCATGCGCATAGCGAGTGTCGCGCTGGATCCGGAACAAGGAGCCGCCCATGGCTTTCGGATCGGCCCTGAAATGCGGGCTGATGTGCGCCAGGGCAGGTTGCAAGTCGGTGAGCAGGCGCTGGTAGGGCTGGCGCAGGTGCGCTTCGTAGTCCTTCTTGTGCGCATGGAACCATTCGCGCTCGTTGTGGCGCGCCAGCCCACGCAGGAACTTGAAGCTCCTGGCACTGAAATAGTGACTCACGACAGGCTTGCCTTCAGTTGCTGGCTCCAGGCCTCCAGCGCATCCAGCAGCACTTGCCTGTTGCCATCGCCGGCATGCGTGGCGCGCAACTGGGCAATCTGCTCAGCGGATTGCTCGAACGTGAGTTCGGACAAGCCGTTGTCGGTTTCCAATCGTTCGCGTCGGTATTCATTCCAGCGGGCGTGCTCGGCGGGGAGCAGGGTGTCTGGCCAGTTGCGGGCGCGATAGCGCAGCAGCAATTCCGGCAAGCGCGGGTCGCGAAAGCCGAACGCCTGCTTGGCCAGCAGGTGTGGCGGGGTACTTCGCACGCTGGCGAACAGGCGCTTGTCGGCATCGCCGATGAAGCCGTCGTACAACGCGGCGTCTGCATCCACGTTCCCGCGTGGGCGGTCACGGGCAAACACCTGGCGCATCTTCTCGGCCAGCGCCGGACCGGCGGCGCGGATGCGCTCGGCACGCCGCATCACGGTGACGGGGTCGATCGACAATCGCTCGAAGTCGGCATCGCGCAAATGCTCCCACGCCACCAGTGCAGGGCATTTGTTGCAATGCACTTCCTTGAGCGGGATCCGCGATTCACCTTCTGGCAGGTCGGCCTGGCGCACGTATAGCCGGTCCACGATCCCGTCCGCATCCAGGTCGAGCAACGCATCCGGTTCGCTGTCCAGGTCGAAGACGATCATCCTGCTGTCGATCTGCGGGTGTCGTGCCAGCGGAATGATCGGCGCGGCGCACAGGCGCGATGCCGGATAACGTTGCGAGATATGCAGCAGCGGCGTCATCGCGACGGGGTCCATCAGTGATGCGGCAAAGCGCTTGTCGCGCAGCCGCAAGGCGTAGTCCCACAGACGCGGCTGGCGGGTTCGGAACAGGCGGGCGATGCCGATCAGTGCGCGTACATCGCTCAGGGCTTCATGCGCCATGCCCTCGCGCAGTCCGTTGTCCTCGGCAAGGTGTTCAAGCTTGAAGCTTGTCCCCTTGCCATCTTCGCGCTGCCGCCATGTGATCCCGTCGGGCCGCAATGCATGCATCAGCCGCAGCGCATCCAGCAGATCCCAGCGCGAGTTGCCGGCCTTCCATTCGCGTTCGTAGGCATCATGGAAATTGCGGTACAGGCCAAAGCGCACGAACTCGTCGTCGAAACGGATCGAGTTGTAGCCGGTGCTGCAGCTGCCGGGCCGCGTCATTTCGTCGTTGATCAGTGCAAATGCATCGGCTTCGGTGACGCCTTCGCGCAATGCGTCCTGCGGAGTGATGCCGGTGATCAGGGTCGCGATGGGCGAGGGCAGCAGGTCGCCGGCGGGCTTGACGAAGAAGCTGATCGGCTCGTCGATCTCGTTCAACGCAGTGTCGGTGCGGATTGCCGCGAATTGCGCGATGCGAGTCCGGCGCGGGTCGCTGCCGAACGTCTCCAGGTCGTAGAACAGGAAGCTGTCGCTCATGCCGGGATTGTAGTGCTCCAATCGAATGCGGGCGGCGAGCCCTTCGGGTACACCACGCCGCTCATCAGCGATCCTCCCGGTCGGCATGGATGCGTGCCAGGGCGGCGTCATAACGTTCCGGCAGCGTCTCCAGCGAACTGACGTCGATGCCTAGATCGTGGACACGGCCATCGCGCAAGGTATACACCCAGCCGTGCACGCTGACGGCCTGGCCGCGCGCCCACGCATCACGAACGATTGTGGTCTGGCAGACATTGGCGACCTGCTGCAGCGCATTCAGTTCGCACAGGCGGTCGTGCTGGAGCTCGGGCGATTCCAGCAAATCCAGCCATTCGCGGTGCTTGTCGGCGACATCGCCCACGTGTCGGACCCAGTTGTCGGCCAGGCCAAGCCGTTGATTGTGCAACGCTGCGTGCACGCCGCCGCAGCCGTAGTGGCCCACCACCAGGATGTGCTTGACCTTGAGGACGTCCACGGCGAACTGGATCACCGACAGGCAGTTGAGATCGGTGTGCACCACCACATTGGCGATGTTGCGATGGACGAACACTTCGCCCGGCGTCAGGTCGACCACCTGGTTGGCCGGCACCCGCGAGTCGGAGCAACCGATCCACAGATATTCCGGCGCCTGCTGCATCGACAGGCGTTCGAAGAAGCCGGGGTCTTCGCGCGAAACGCGTGCAGCCCAGGCGCGGTTGTTCTCAAGCAGGTCATGCAGTCGGTTCATGGCGTGGCCGTGATTTTTGTTGCGCCGGCAGCAGTGCCGGGAACGGTTGGTTCACGTTCGGTGAGTGGGGCGCCAAGCATGGCAGAGCTCGTGCCACCACAGACCAGGGCGTGCTTGCCGGCAAGGTCGAGATCCATCAGGTGCGTGCTCCCAGCGACTGGATCATGTGCGGGCGCAGGGCCGCATCGTCTTTCGCATGAGGTGGCACGAGTTCGCCGAGCGCGAAGCCTCGTTCCAGCGCATCGTCGTCGTCGAGGCCTTCGAACTCGACGAATTCCGCGTCCATCAACGCCGCCCGCGCCGTGTCGTTGCTGTCGTAAGCCAGCGTGTTGCCATCGCTGTCGAAGACTTCGGCGGTGCCTGCTTCGCGTTCGCGCAGGCGCGCCCAGACAATCGTGCGGCCAAGTGTTGCCAACCACCAGCTATCGGGTGCAACGGTGTCAGTGCTCATTTCAGCGCCCCGGCCAATAGCCACAGCAGGCCACCCGCCGCCAGCCCGGACAGGATCACCAGCAGCGAGATCCGCGCAGGCGTGGTCAGTCCCGTCATGTTGCGATCCGGGTTGCCGCGGTATTCGGCGCGCAACAACCACAGCAGCGCGCGCGGCTTGAGGAACGCGCCTTCGCCGAGGATCGCGGTGATTTCCGGGCGTCGGTCGCGAATATGCACCAGCGCCAGTGGCCAGAAAATCACGAACGCAGTGGCGCCGGCAATGGCGGTTGCGAACGACGACAAGGCGAGGAACAGGATGAAGTCCGGATCCATTGCTCAGAACTCCGCGTGGCCGGGCGCGCGCGGGTAGGCGATCGCGTCGCGGATGTTGGACAGGCCGCAGACGTACACCACCAGACGCTCGAAACCCAGGCCGAAGCCCGCATGCGGCACACTGCCGTAGCGGCGAAAATCGCGATACCAGCCGTAATGCACCGGGTCCAGACCGAATTGCGCCATGCGTGCATCCAGCACGTCCAGGCGCTCTTCGCGCTGGCTGCCGCCGATGATCTCGCCGATGCCGGGCGCCAGCACATCCATCGCCGCGCAGGTCTTGCCGTCGTCGTTCAGGCGCATGTAGAACGCCTTGATCTGCTCCGGATAGTTCATGACGACCACCGGGCGGCCGACGTGTTCTTCGGTCAACCAGCGCTCGTGCTCGGTCTGCAGGTCCAGGCCCCATTCGACCGGGAACTCGAACTTCTTGCCGCTGTCCCGCAGGAGCTTGATTGCATCGCCGTAATCAATGCGTTCGAACGGCGCATCGATGAAAGCTTCGAGCTTGCTGATCGCATCGGTCTGCACGCGCTCGGCGAGGAACGCCATGTCGTCGCCGCGCTCGTCGAGTACGGCGCGGAACAGGTACTTCAGGAAGGCTTCGGCGAGGTCGGCATCGTCGTTGAGGTCGGCGAATGCGATCTCCGGCTCGATCATCCAGAACTCGGCCAGATGGCGCGTGGTGTTGCTGTTCTCGGCGCGGAAGGTTGGCCCGAACGTGTAGACCTTGCTCAGCGCCAGGCAGTAGGCCTCGACATTGAGTTGCCCGGACACGGTCAGGAAGGTTTCCTTGCCGAAGAAGTCGCGACTGAAATCGACATTGCCCTTGCCGTCGCGCGGCAGGTTGGCCATGTCCAGGGTCGAGACCCGGAACATCTGGCCGGCGCCTTCGGCATCGGAGGTCGTCACGATCGGCGTGCTGATCCAGTAGAAACCGCGCTCATGGAAGAAGCGGTGCACCGCCATCGACAGGCAGTGGCGGATGCGGGTGACCGCGCCGAACAGGTTGGTGCGCGGGCGCAGGTGGGCGAATTCGCGCAGGTATTCCAGCGAATGCGCCTTGGGCTGCATCGGATAGGTGAGCGGATCCTCGACCCAGCCGCTGACATGAATGTCCGAGGCCTGGATTTCAAAGCCTTGGCCTTGCCCCTGCGACTTGACCAGTGTGCCGGTCGCGATGACCGCACAGCCCGTGGTCAGGTGCTTCACCTCGGATTCGTAGTTGGCCAAGGTATTCGGCACCACGAGTTGGATCGGCGCGAAGCAGGAGCCATCACTGAGGTGGACGAAGCTGAGCCCTGCCTTGGAATCGCGCCGGGTACGCACCCAGCCGCGCACGGTGACCTGTCCACCCTCGGGCACATGCCCGGCAAGTGCCTGGGCCACACTGATCGTTGTCATCCTGAAATCCTGGCAAGTAAGCGCGATGCAAGCCATGCAGTTTACCGGAGCTACAATGGATCCATGCCTATCTCACTGACACCATCCGCTCACGCCCGCATCCGCGGTTATCTCGATGCCGACCCGGCTGCGCTGGGGCTGCGTTTCGGCGTGTCCCGCACAGGCTGCTCTGGCTGGGGCTACAAAGCCGACATGGCGCGGGAGCAGGCTGCCGACGACCAGGTCTTCGATGCCGATGGCGTCAGCATCTTCGTGGATGCTGACAGCCTGTCGCTGGTCGATGGCACCGAGATCGACTTCGTCAAGCAGGGCTTGAACGAACAATTCGTGTTTCGCAACCCGAATGTGGCCGGTGAATGCGGATGCGGGTCGAGTTTCACCACTGACGCCGACAAGCTTGCCTGATCGGCCCGCGACGCAGGATTTGCGCGCAAGTCATTGATTCGCCATAATGGCCGGCTCCCGCTCCTGTTGAACATGTGCGGGGGTCCTTGCCCGAACGCGCTTGCCAGCCCCGCTGCAGGTGGCCGAGGGCTCCACGGCACGGCCCTGCGCCGGCCAACATCCACAAGGAAACACCAATGCGTCATTACGAAATCGTGTTCCTGGTCCATCCGGACCAGAGCGAGCAGGTCCCGGCCATGATCGAGCGCTACAAGAGTGCAATCGAAGCCGGCAATGGCAAGATCAACCGCCTGGAAGACTGGGGCCGCCGCCAACTGGCATACCCCATCCAGAACCTGGTCAAGGCCCACTACGTGCTGATGAACGTGGAAGCCGAGCAGGCCGTGCTCGACGAACTGGTCGACGGCTTCCGCTTCAACGACGCCGTGCTGCGCCATCTGGTGATGCGTCGCGACGACGCGGTGACCGAGCAGTCCCTGATCATGAAGAACAAGGACGAGAAGGGCGACAAGCCCGAGCGTAGCGAGCGTCGCCGCCGCGACGAAGACAGCGATGCTGGCAACACCGACAGCAACGATGCCGCCGCCGACAACGCCGAAGCCGCCTGAGCTACTCGCTCGCCTCTATCCAAGCACGCAGGAGCACCCAAATGTCCAAGTTCTTCCGCCGCCGCAAGTTCTGCAAATTCACTGCCGAAGGCGTGACCGAGATCGATTACAAGGATCTCAATACCCTTCGCCAGTACCTGACCGAGAACGGCAAGATCGTCCCCAGCCGCATCACCGGCACCAAGTCCAAGTACCAGCGCCAGCTGCAGAATGCAGTGAAGCGCGCGCGTTTCCTGGCTCTGATTCCGTACACCGACAACCACAACATCTAATTGCGCTTTGCCTGCTCGGCATGGCGTTGTCGCAGGTCGACCGCGCGAATCCTCATTGACTAATGTCAACTGCGGTTCGCGCGTCCTCCCGCTCCTGGCCACGCCATCGCATGCTGTGCGCAATTGTTGTTCGACCAAAAACCATTCAATCCCGTCCATTCGGACAGCACACGTTGCGGGCCTTGGCCCGCTAACGAATACGGAGCAATCCCATGCAACTGATCCTGCTGCAGAAAGTCACCAACCTCGGCAACCTGGGTGACAAAGTCGACGTGAAGCCTGGCTACGGCCGCAACTTCCTGGTCCCGCAGGGCAAGGCCGTACCGGCCACTGCCGCCAACCTTGCCGAGTTCGAAGCCAAGCGCGCCGATTACGAAGCCAAGGCAGATGCCACTTTGCAAGCCGCTACCGCCCGCCAGGGCAAGCTGGAAGGCGCGAGCGTCACGATCGCCGCCAATTCTTCGACCGAAGGCAAGCTGTATGGGTCGGTCGGCCCGCGTGAGATCGCCGACGCAATCACCAAGCAGCTTGGCGTGGAAGTCGGCAAGTCGGAAGTGGTCATGGGTGAAGGCCCGTTGCGCCACACCGGCGAGTTCGAAGTCCTCGTGCACATGCACGCCGACGTCGAATCGAAGGTCAAGGTCATCGTGGTGCCGGAAGCGGCGTAAGCCGCCCGTCATCGCGCTTGCTTGCGCGATCTTGATGGACTGATCCTGGAACGGGCGCCGCAAGGCGCCCGTTTTTGTCTGTGCGGTGTCAGCGCGTGCGTCGCAGTGGGTGAGACGAGTTATGCACAGGATGTCCCATGACTTGTCTGCAACACCCTGCGCCCGTTGCGTCCTACGATGTCGAGCTTCGAACAACAATAAACGACCCGTGATGACGGGTCGGGCAGGGGAGTCGCGTTTCTGATGAGTGCACGCACAGGGTTGCGTTCGGACAGGTTCAATCCGCGTAGCGACAGCCGGGTCGAGGCCTTGCGCATTCCGCCGCAATCAGTCGAGGCCGAGCAGGCGGTGCTGGGCGGGTTGATGCTCGATCCCAGCGCATTCGATCGCATCGCCGACATGATTGTCGACACCGATTTCTACCGGCGCGACCACCAGTTGATCTATCGTGCGATCCGCGAACTGGCAGAGAAAAACCGACCGTTCGATGCCGTGACGCTGGGCGAGTGGTTCGAGTCGCAGGGCGTTGCAGAGCAGATCGCCGGCGGTGCCTATCTGGTCGAATTGGCCAGTACCACGCCCAGCGCGGCCAACATCAAGGCGTATGCCGAGATCGTGCGCGACAAGGCCGTGCTGCGCCAGCTGATCGATGTCGGTACCGGGATCATCAACGACGGTTTCCAGCCCGAGGGGCGCGAGAGTGCCGAATTGCTGGCCAAGGCGGAACAGCAGGTGTTCGCGATCGCCGAGGCGGGCGCGCGCGGGCGCCAGGACTTCGTCCCGGTGCGCAAGGCGCTGATCGAAGCCTTCGACGTGTTGCAGACCCGCAACGCCAATGGCGGAGGCATCTCCGGCCTGTCGACGGGCTATACGGAATTCGACGAAATGACCGCCGGCCTGCAACCGACCGACCTGGTCATCCTTGCCGCGCGCCCGGCCATGGGCAAGACCACGCTGGCACTGAATATTGCCGAGGCAGCCGCGCTCAAGTCGAAGAAGGCGGTGGCGGTGTTTTCGATGGAAATGTCGGCCAGCCAGCTGGCACTCCGCCTGATTTCATCGGTAGGCCGGGTCAATGCGACGCGCCTGCGCACGGGGCAGCTGGAGGACGAGGATTGGAGCCGCGTTTCCAGCGCGATCCAGATCATGAAGGACGTGAAGATCTTCATCGACGACACCCCGGCGCTGTCGCCCGACGTATTGCGGGCGAAGGCGCGCCGGCTCAAGCGCGAGAACGACCTGGGCCTGATCGTGATCGACTACCTGCAGCTGATGGCCGTGCCCGGCAACAGCGAGAACCGCGCGACCGAGATCTCCGAGATCAGCCGCTCGCTGAAGGGGCTGGCCAAGGAACTGAACGTGCCAGTGATCGCGTTGTCGCAGCTCAACCGCTCGCTGGAAACGCGTACCGACAAGCGCCCGGTGATGGCCGACCTGCGCGAGTCTGGCGCGATCGAGCAGGACGCCGACGTCATCGTGTTCATCTATCGCGACGAGTACTACAACAAGGACGCATCGCCCGATAAAGGCCTGGCCGAGATCATCATCGGCAAGCAGCGTAATGGCCCGACCGGTTCCTTCAAGCTCAAGTTCTTCGGCGAGTACACGCGTTTCGATAATCTTGCCCATGACATGGTCGGCAGCTTCGAATAGAGCGGTTTTAGAGCATGTTGCGCGGGCCTCGTTGTCGCCTACTTGCGGGCGTTCGCTACGCCGCTCGAAATGCGGCTTCGCGATCCCCCCGCCAGTCTCGCCAACCGGAGAGGTCATCTGTGGGACTGGGCCAGATATGATCGAATAGCCGCATGAGCGACCTCCTCAGCCAGCGTCCGACGCGCATCAACGTCGACCTCGACGCGATCACCCACAATCTGCGTGCAATCCGAGCGCATGTGCGCGTGCCGGTGATGGCCATCGTCAAGGCCAATGCCTACGGTCACGGCTTGGTGCCGGTAGGCCTGCACCTGCAGGCATCCGGCGCGGAGCAACTGGGCGTGGCCTTCGTGGAGGAGGGCATCGCGCTGCGCGATGCCGGGGTGAGCGTGCCCATCCTGGTGCTGGGCGGGATCTTCGGTCCTCAGGTCGCACATTTCATCCTGCATGACCTGGAAATCACCGTGTCCTCGCTGGACAAGCTGCGTCAGGTCGAAGCCGCCGCGCAGTCATTGGGTCGCAAGGCAGTGATCCACCTGAAGATCGACACCGGCATGGAACGGATCGGCGTGCACAGTTATTCGTGCCTTCCCTTCATCGAGGCCGCACTGGCCTCGCGCTGGTGCGAATTGAAAGGCATCTATTCGCATTTGGCCTGCGCCGATGATCCTGCATCGTCGATGACAGATCGGCAGCTGGAACGTTTCCTCGATGCATGTGCACACATCGACCGCGTGGGCGCACCGATGCCGCTGCGCCACCTCGCGAATTCCGGGGGGATCCTGCATTTTCCGGAGACTCACCTGGACATGGTGCGCCCGGGCATCCTGCTGTATGGCGTGTTGCCGGACCCGGACCCGGCCGCGCAAGCAACCATCGATGTGCGGCCGGCACTGTCGCTGGTCTCTCAGGTGGTCTACTTCAAGGTGGTCCGTGCGGGAGATCCTGTCGGCTACGGCGCGACCTGGGCGTCCGAAGTCGATACACGCATCGTGACCATTCCGATCGGCTATGGCGATGGCTATCCGCGTTCATTGTCGTCTCGCGGGCAAGTGCTCATTCGCGGCAAGCAGTATCCGCTCGTCGGACGCCTGTGCATGGACCAGTTCATGGTGGACATTGGTGGCGACAGCGCCTGGAACGAGGACGAAGTGGTGCTGATCGGCCGGCAGGGCGATGCCTCATTGACGACGGAAGACGTCGCTTTGGCCGCAGGTACGATTTCCTACGAAATCCTGACCGGCCTCAATGAACGGATCCCGCGCGTATATCGCGATACCTGACCGCACCACGCGCGTTGACCGTTCGCCAGTGGGCGTGATTCACTCAACCATCACTCGGGATAAATAGCCATGGCCACGTCCAAACCGCGCACGGGTTCCACGCGGCGACCGAAGCGCGAAGCGATGTCGCGCGTGGATACCGCATGGTTGCGGATGGAACGTCCGACCAACCCGATGATGATCACCGGCGTGCTGATGTTCGACGAAGCAATGTCGCTGCAGAAGCTCAAGCGGGTCATCCAGCAGCGTTTCCTGAGCTATCCGCGGTTCCTGCAAAAACCCGTGGAAGGCGCGACCGGCTCGCAGTGGGTCGAGGACATGACGTTTGACCTGGACTGGCATGTGCGCCTGTCGGGCCTGCCGGGCAAGACCGGCCACGCCGCCGAGAAGAAGGCGTTGGAACGCTTCGCCAGCCAGCTCGCCTCCAGTCCGCTGGATCCGACCAAGCCGCTCTGGCAGTTCCACCTCGTTGAGCGCTACCAGGGTGGCAGTGCGCTGGTCGCCCGCATCCATCATTGCTATGCCGACGGCATTGCGCTGGTGCAGGTCTTGCTGTCGCTGACCGACACCAGCCCTGTGCCCTCCGAAGCCAAGCGGCTGGACAAGGCGTGGTTGAAGCACGAAGCGGCGCCTGTGGCCCGGCGCATGGGCGCAATGGATCGCTACATGCAGCTCGGCGGCAAAGTCCTGGAACAGGGCATGGCCCTGTACCACGACCCGTCGCTGCCAGGAGTGATCGCCAAGGAAGGTGGCGAACTTGCACGGGAATTGGTGACCGTGCTGGCATTGCCGGATGACCCACCCTCCCTGCTGCGCGGGCGGCTGGGAGTCAGCAAGCGGGTCTCGTGGGCCGAGCCGCTGAGCCTGGACGAGGTCAAGGCAGTCGGGCGTGCATGTGGTTGCACGGTCAACGATGTGCTGATGGCGGCGGCAGCAGGCGCACTTCGTGGCTACATGCTTGACCGGGGTGAACACCTGGAAGGCATGACCTTGCGGGCAACCGTTCCGGTCAACCTGCGCCCTCTGGAGCATGCAAAAAAGCTCGGAAACCATTTCGGTCTGGTTTTCCTCGAACTCCCGGTGGGCGAGGACAACCCACTGCGCAGGGTAGAGCGCATCACCGAATGCATGAATCAGTTGAAGACATCGCGGCAAGCCATTGTTGCATATGGCCTTTTGGCTGCATTAGGCATGGCTCCTCCGGTCCTTCTGGAATTTGCGCTGGAGATGTTCAGCCGAAAGGCCAGCGCGGTTGCCACCAATGTGCCCGGGCCGCAGCAACCGCTGTACATGGCGGGCTGCACCCTTCGCGAGATGATGTGCTGGGTGCCACAGACGGGCTCCATCGGCCTCGGCCTGTCGATCATGAGCTATCGTGGCCAGGTGCACTTCGGCCTGATTTCCGACGCACGCCTGATCCCCGATCCCGATGCCGTCGTCCGTCGGTTTGGCGCGGAGTTCGAAAAGCTGCTGTACCTCGCGCTGATGGGCAACTGGGACGAAACCCTGGATGCGGCGGGTGCTTCGGCAATGCTCGAAGCATCAACCTGAGCTTAACCGCCATGTTGCCCGTTCACATTCGGGCCACATCGTGAAGCCTAGCCTGTGACGCGTATTCAGGATTTTCCTGAAGGCATCCACAGACCCGGAGTTCACGCATGAACAACCAGCTTAAATTCGCCGCGCTCGCTGCCACACTGGCCATCTTCACGTCCGGCTGTGCCACCTATACCGGCCAGACCAATGACCCGAACGATCCCAACCGCACCCAGCGTGGTGCCCTGATTGGCGCGGCCATTGGCGCGGCCGCCGGCTTGCTCAGTGGTGGCGATGCCGTCGAGCGCCGGCAGCGTGCGATGGTGGGCGCCGGTATCGGTGCATTGGCCGGCGGCGGCATTGGTGCCTATCAGGATCGCCAGGAAGCCGAACTTCGCCGTGAAACCGCCGGTACCGGTATTGATGTGAGCCGGGATGGCGACGTCATCAAATTGAATTTGCCTGATGGCGTCACCTTCGACTTCGCCAAGTACGACCTCAAGCCACAGTTCTTCCCGGCACTCAACACGGTGGCCGCGACGCTGAAGGAATACAACCAGACCATCGTCGAAGTCAGTGGTCACACCGACAGCGTGGGTTCCGATGCGGCCAACCAGGTTCTGTCGGAACGTCGCGCCAATTCGGTGGCCAGCTACCTGATCGGACAGGGCCTGATGCGCGAGCGTTTTGAAATCGTCGGCATGGGGGAGCGCTATCCGGTGGCAAGCAACGACACCGATTCCGGACGTTCGCTCAATCGGCGTGTCGAGATCCGCTTGCTGCCGGTCCAGTCGTAAGAACAGCAATACCCACACGGGTCGATTGCGGCCCGTGTTTGTTCAGGGCGGATTGCTTGTGATCCGGCGGTTCGCCCCTATACTGATCCTGTCAGCGATATCGACGTTCCCGGGGGTGCACTGGCTTCGACGGGGGTTGCGAAATTGTTTGGCGCATGCCGAGGGGGTAGCTTTCCTCGTAAATCCAGCTGCAAAAACTCAGACGCCAACGACGACGTCTACGCTCTCGCCGCTTAAGGCGTAAGCCCTGAACCCACTTGTGCCTATGCTCGTGGATGTAGGGTCATCATCATGGGATCGAAGCTGGCGGCGACCCGTCAACCAGCCTCTAGACTAAAGCGGGTGTGGATGCCGGTGTGCCTCGCACGTTGTGTTGCCGTCATTCGAGATCAAACAACGAGCTAAGCATGTAGTGCCGGGCATGGAGTACCTTCGGACGGCGGTTCGATTCCGCCCACCTCCACCATTTTAGTGTTCCAAGCAGGTCCAATAAAGGCCGGAATCCCCAGCAAATACAAGGGTTTCGGCCTTTTTTGTGTCCGATGCAGTCCCAGGTAGGGTCTTGCAATCCGACCGTCAAGTGGCGGTAGCTTCGTCGGGAACAAGAGGTTGCCGAAATCCGGTTACCGTCACCCGAGGCTACCGCCATGCCGCTTACCGACACAGCCATCCGCAAGGCCAAGCCCGCCGAGAAGGCGGCCAAGCTCTCCGACGGGGGCGGCCTTTACCTACTGTTACGACCCGATGGGGCCAGGTGGTGGCGGCTGGACTACCGCCGGCCAGTAACGGGCAAGCGGAACACCCTGAGCCTTGGCACATACCCAGACACTGGTCTGGCCGATGCTCGGGGCAAACGCGACGAGGCACGCAAGCTGCTGGCCTGTGGTGCCGACCCAGGCGAACACCGCAAGGCAGAGAAGGCGGCAGGGCTGGATCGTGCGGCGAATAGTTTCGAGGTAGTGGCCCGCGAGTGGCTGGCCAAACAGACATGGGTGCCAAGCTATCGCGTGAAGGTGGAAGCCTGGCTAGTCAATGACGTGTTCCCGTACATCGGCGGCAGGCCTGTGGTCGAGGTGACCGCGCCGGACTTCCTGGGGGTGGCGCGGCGCATCGAGGAACGCGGGGCTGTCGAGTCCGCGCACCGGATCTTGCAGAACTGCGGGCAGGTCATGCGCTATGCCATCGCCACGGGTCGGGCCGACCGCAACCCAGTAAACGACTTGAGGGGTGCTCTGTCCACGCCCAAGGGCGGACATCATGCCGCAGTAACTGAGCCGCTTGCGCTCGGTGGCCTGCTGCGCGCCATCGAGGGCTACTCGGGCGATCCAGTGACGCGTGCCGCCTTGCAGCTTTCCAGCCAGCTTTTCGTGCGTCCGGGCGAGCTACGTCATGCCGAATGGCCGGAAATCGACTTGGACAAGGCCGAATGGAACATCCCCGCCAACAAGATGAAAATGCGCCAGCCGCACCTAGTGCCGCTATGCGATCAAGCCCTAGGGATCTTGCGTGAGCTTCACGCCCTGACGGGACGCGGGCAATACGTCTTCCCCGGTGGCCGATCCCCCAAGCGCCCGATGAGCAACAACGCGATCAATGCGGCGCTTCGGCGTATGGGATTTGGAACGGACACGATGACGGCCCACGGGTTCCGGGCCACGGCCCGCACGATGTTGGACGAAGTGCTGGGCTTCCGGCCTGACTACATCGAACACCAGCTCGCGCACGCGGTCCGCGATCCCAACGGTCGCGCCTACAACCGGACTGCACACCTGCTAGAACGTCGCAAGATGATGCAGGCTTGGGCAGACTATCTCGACTGCCTGCGCACCGGCTCCAACGTGGTTCCAATTAAGCGCACTTATCGAAGCTAGTTCCGTAGGACGCTAGCTGCAGCAACGTTTTTGGGGCAAGGCTAGTACTTTTCAAAATAAGGTATTTAATTGGAATCCGAACGGCATCCCTAGCCGTTTCGGAGAAAGCACAGATGGCCCACGAAGTAGCAATAGAGTTGCTGCGCCTTCCTAAGGTTTCCCAACGCACTGGTTACTCGAAGAGTGAAATATACCGGCGTATTGCAGCGGGTGAGTTCCCGGCGCCCGTGAAGTTGGGTGAGAGAGCGAGCGCATGGCCCGCGCATGAAATCGATGCATGGTGCCAAGCTCGCATTGCCGCGCGCGATGCAAAGGCGGCGGCATGAGCGCCGTTGTACGTCGAGGTCGAGGGAAGTCCCAAGCGAGTATCGATCTGGTCGCGGCCGCCATTCGCATCCTAAGCGAGATACAACCAGCTTCGGTTCGTGCCTGTTGTTACAAGCTGTTCGTAGAAAAGCGAATCCCCGACATGAGCAAAGTTAGTACCGACAAGGTGTCCGGGCTGCTTGTCTGGGCACGGGAGCAAGGGCAGTTGCCTTGGGGCTGGATCGTGGATGAAACGCGATCTGCTGAACGTATCTCGACCTGGGCCAACCCTGACGAGATCGTTGAAGCCGCGGTCAGTGGCTATCGTAAAAATTTCTGGTCGTCACAACCACGGCGCGTTGAAGTGTGGACCGAGAAAGGCACACTCCGCGGCACGCTTGCGCCCGTGCTGGATGAGTTCGCCGTGACCCTACGTGTAATGCACGGCTACGGCAGCGCGACCGCGATTCACGAGGCCGCACAGGATTCATTGCGAAGCGACAAACCGCTCCACGTCCTTTACCTGGGCGACTGGGATTGTTCCGGTCTGCACATGTCAGAGATCGACTTGCCGAACCGCATCGATCGCTATGGTGGAAAGGTGACTATGTGCAGGATTGCATTGGATGCGAGTGATACGGCGCCCGGCACCAAGCTGCCTTCATTCCCCACCGAGACGAAAGCCAAGGATGCGCGGTTTCAATGGTTTCTGCGCAACTATGGAGCGCGCTGTTGGGAAGTTGACGCATTGTCGCCGCCTGTCCTGCGCGAGCGCGTCCGCAACGAGATCGAGGGCTTGCTGGACGTGGCGAATTGGAACCATGCCATTAATGTCGAGAAAGAGGAGAGGAACTCTATGAACGAGTTCATGTCCACGTGGAAGCGACTATTTCAGGGCAAGCCTGAAAATAGTCATGGCGAGCAGCAATGATTGCACTCAAACAAAACCCCGCTGGTAGCGGGGCTTCGGGAAATGCTTGCAGGCGAGTTTCCGAGGTCAATGATAGCGCTATTCGCAGGCTTCGAGGGTTGATTCCATTCATCGCATTGGAGGCACGCATTGCGCTGGACGTTGCGCGCGACATTCACTTTACGGGAGGTTGCGAGTTGGAGGATGGCAGGCGGCTGTCGACCGCCGTCACGCGACTCACGCGGGCGGCTGAAGTCATCGGCGATGCTGAGCGGGAGGCGACCTGATGACAGCGCTAACACTGGATGACCTTGCTGACATCGAGGCGGAGCAAAACGTGGACCTTTCCGGCTTGCGTAAAGAAGTGGTGCATGGAACATTTCCTAGCGGTGCACCATGCACCAAACACGTTGTCGTGGATGCGGCCGGGCTGCTGGGAGCTAAGTTTCCGCCGCGTTTGAGGCTCCTGAGTCCGTGGCTGCAGTCCCAAAGTCTGAGCATGATTTACGGGCCGCGTGGACTTGGCAAAACGCACGTCGCGTTGGGCGTTGCATACGCCCTGGCGTCGGGCGGCGAGTTTCTTGGATGGAATGCACCGACCAATTCGCGCGTTTTGTACTTGGACGGAGAGATGCCTGGAGCTGACCTTCAACAACGTCTTACGAGGGTGGTATCAGGAGCAGGAGGGTTAGCGGCTCCGGGCTTCCTGCAATTCATGACGCCAGACCTGCAGCCGAACGGCATCATGCCCAATCTGTACGCGCATGAAGGGCAGCAGGCGGTAGCCGATGCTGCAGCAAACTCGCAGGTGATCATCGTCGACAACCTGTCCTGTCTAGTACGTGGTGGACGCGAAAACGAAAGTGAAAGCTGGCAACCCGTTGCTGACTGGGCCTTACGGATGCGTGCAGCTGGTAAATCTGTGGTTTTTATCCACCACGCTGGCAAGGGTGGGCAGCAGCGCGGCACCTCCAAGCGTGAGGATTTACTGGATACCGTCATCTCGCTAAGGCGACCGGCAGACTATGTGCCGGATCAAGGTGCACGCTTTGAGGTTCACTTCGAGAAGGCAAGGGCACTTTATGGCGAGGACGTTACTGCGTTCGAGGCTTCACTCCAGATGGGACCGGATGGCACGCAGGCATGGGCAACGCAGGCGGTAGCGGACGTGTCCGAAGGACAGATGATCGAGATGGCTGTGCTCGGGTTGTCGACCCGCGAGATTGGAAGTGAGCTGGGCATGAGCCACTCAACCGTGGTGCGTGGCTTGAACAAGGCGAAAGAAGAGGGCCGGTATTCACCGAAGGCAAAAAGGGCGCGTAAGCCGTCACCGGCAATGATTCCGATGGATTACAACGCAGACGCTTATCGGGCTGCATCTGGTGGATTCTAATGTTGGTGCACTGGTTCAACCCTATGGAACGCACCAGTGCACCAAAGTCTTACCCGCAGCAGAGGACAAAGCTGCCTGGTTCCGCTGGTGCGCGACGAGTTTTTCGGGTTCCATGAACACGTTCTAACAACGTCATGGAAGAGTCACGCCAGCGGGGTCGCGCCTGCGTGCGCGCGTAATGGACTTCCGAGAGAGGCCATGACTTACCTAGTTCGAAAAGCGAAGCAAAGGTGTGGCGCTAAGCGTCGCCGAGATGGTCAACCCTGTGAAGCGAGGCCCGAGCCAGGGAAGGCTCGGTGTCGTTTCCACGGTGGTCGTTCAACAGGACCGCGAACGGCAGCAGGAAGGGCGAGAGCACTCGAGAACCTTCAGCTCCGGTGGGGTAGATCGCCTGTGCCGGAGGTGTAGCATCAGATTACCCGGCGGTGGGGCGAGTCCCCATCATTTAGCGGTCAGTGTCAATCCTCGTGACTGCACCGGGTAGGTGAAATGGGCAAGCAAGCCAGGCAATCGCCGCCCGGAACGTCTTGCCCATCGAACCTTCACCTACGAATATTTGTAGTCCTTGTCTCGTTCTGGTGCGGCAGGACTTCACCGGGCAATTGCAGCCCGGATCGCCCGACCACATCAGATCTTTCAACGGCCACGGTAGAACCCGGCAACGATGACCCGCTTTTCCCATCCACGAAGATGGTGCTGGACGATGCGGGGCTATTCACGGCTGCCGGCCTCAAGCGTGAGCACTGGAGCGATGCCGGCCCAATTCGCACCCTCTATCGCGATGCCTTCGAGCGTGCTGACCACCTTTACCAGTTACGGATTTGTCCCCGGCGACCGCCAAGCAGACATTTTCCGCAAGTTCACCACCAGCAATGCATCCGACGAGGTTGACGCGCCGACCTATCGGATCGTTATGAGGGCGCTGCAGGATCCGGGGATTGCGCCAGCGTCGAGTTAACGCCACGCAGCGTACGTTTCCGCTCCTGCATCGAGCGTCTCAGTCTGCGCGACTGCCGCACCCGAGAATCTCGGCAGGGGGTGACAAATGGTGCAATCACATTCGCTCGGTCAATGGTTCCGCTTCCTCAGCGCGCCCACTGCGTCGGATGCGCGCCGTGCGCAACCTGCTGCACGGGATGCCACGCAGGCGATAACAGCACTTGCGCGGTCCACCCTGCTTGCGGAACTTGAACTGTTGGTCGCGAATCCTATCCGCGTGACCGACGACGGCGACACCCGCACGGTAACGGCGTTCGACTCGGTGTCTTATGGATACAGTCGATGCGAGAAGGTGTTCTTTGCCGGCCTCCGTGAGCATAGCGGCAACTGGCGCCATGTTCCGGACACCGATCCCAACTCGGTCATCTTCGATACCTATTTGCCGATGCGGGCTTGGCGCCGGCGCGTGGCATACACCTTGCAGCGTATCGCTTATCAAACGTTGGTGAACCTGGTCGACCAGTCCCGGCATCCCCTGGATGACGACCACGACACCGCCCTGCTGAACCTGTGCTACGTACTCGTAAACGATGCTTGGCGCGGCCTGCACATGCGTGCTCGGCTGCGAGCGCGCATTTGCACCAAGGATGTCCGGCGCCGGATTCGCGAAGCCATGAAGGTGGAGGAGGAACTCCTCGCGCTGGCGCGCGCGGCACGGTTCCGCAGTCGGAACAAGGCAATCACCCAGCAGTGGTTAAGTTTTGTCTGGCAACACCAAGATACGTTGCAGCGCATCAGGGTCCAGACGCCGACCATGCTGAGCACGGTGGCCGAACACATGTATCGGCACGGCGTGGATCCATTAGTGGATCCGACAAAAGCCTGCTTGAAATGGCTGATCAGTCGTGGGCTGAGCAAACGAGGCAACAAGCTGCTGGCCAAGTATTCCGAACGTCCATTCCGCGAGGTGATCTGCCGGTTCAACTCGACGGAGTCGCTGGATGCACTACTGCTGGCATTGTTCATGACGAAACGTGGCCATGAGGCCCGCATTCCTCGGCCACTGTTCTACCGGGTCACTATGGACGAGTTTGGCCTCACCATGACGGCTGCGAGGATCCGGGAGCGGCTTGCTGTAGTGCCAACAAGGGTTTTCGCCGAGGCCAGCAACCGGCTGTATGCGGCGGCAGGCAACGACGCGATCCGAGAGGTAGCACTCGAATACCGCACGATCTCCGCATGGTGGGTGGCCTGCAATGCGCAGGTACACGCGCAGGCAGGCTGGGCCCGCTGGCTGGAGCTTGCGCGTACCGAAGATGCGCGCCAGCGGATGGCGGCGGAATCGTCTTCGTGGCCGTGTGCCCTTGAGGAACTGAAGACGCCAACCGCGGAGGTGCTGGCCCTGAGCACGCCACTCAGTCTGTTCGAAGAGGGCCGTGCGCTGAGGCACTGCGCCTATGCCTATGTTGGCCGCTGCCTCGGCGACCAGGTACGCCTGTTCAGCGCGCGCATGGAGCATCAGGGCAGCACGGAACGCGCCACGATCGGCCTGCAGCATGGCCCACGCGGCTGGCGCATCTGGGACATCCGCGGTGCCTGCAACCGGCGCATGGGTGGGCACTGGATCCCGTTGGCGCGGCAGGTGGCGGAGGCGTACACCCGCCGCGATGGCTCCACACAACTTCTGCTGCCCATCCATCGCGGATTGGATGGCACTTAGTTGCTCACGCAGGCCGGCGTACACGTTTGCCTGGTCTCACCTATGTTCCATAACGTCGGTAGTTGTTCCAAATCTACCGACACTATGGAACACTGTGGACATGAACGACTGGGCAGCCACCGCGAAGGCACTGATCCGCACCAAGGGTGCGGCGCGCTCGCGTGAACTGGTAGAGGCCGGCGTTGCCCGCGCGCAACTCTCCCGTCTCGTCGCATCCGGCGTGCTGGTCCGCCTGTCTCGTGGCCTCTACACGACACCAGACATGGCGAGTGGGGATGTCGATGAAGGCATTCGGATCGTAGCCGAGCGCGTCCCGGAAGCGAGGCTTTGCCTGCTGACCGCACTGCGCTTCCACGAGCTGACCACCCAGGCACCGTTCGAGGTCTGGATTGCGATCGGACCCAAGGATCGGATTCCACGGCTGGATTGGCCCACGCTGCGGGTGATGCGCTTCTCGGGCGACGCGCTGGATGTCGGGCATCGAAACCCACGTGGTCGATGGCGTTGCGATTCGCGTCACCGGCATCGCCCGCACCGTGGCCGACTGCTTCAAGTACCGGAACAAGATCGGCCTGGACGTCGCGCTGGAGGCCCTGCGCGACGCGTGGCGGCAGAAACGCGTGACGCATGGATGAGCTCTGGCGCGCTGCCGAGCTTTGCCGAGTCTCCAACGTGATGCGGCCCTACCTGGAATCGCTGGCATGAGTCGATTCCATTGTCTTCGGCCGGGCGTATCGCTTCGCTGCGCCAGCGGCTGCTGGATCGCTCAAGAAACCGTGGCGAGAACTACCAGCTCGCTGCTCGATCGCTACGCGGTCGAGAGGCTGCTGTATCGGCTATCGATATCGCCCGAGCGCGACCAGTTCGTACTCAAGGGCGCCATGCTGTTCGCACTCTGGTTTCCGATGCCGCATCGTCCGACCCGGGACGCGGATTTCCTGGGGCAGGGCCCATCCGACCCGGTGGCTCTGCACAGCATTGGTGCGGCGCCTCTGTGAGCTATCCCGTCGATGATGCGGTCCGCTTTGACACCGACACCATCGCAGTGACCGCCATTCGCGAAGAGGCCAAGTATGACGGTCTCCGCATCGGTCTTGCCGCATATCTGGGCAATGCCCGCTGCTCCGTGCAATGGGACGTCGGCTACGGCGATGCTGTGACACCCTCGGCCCGAGGAAGTCGAGTACCCGACTCTGCTCAAGACCTGCCGATACCCCGGCTGCGCGTGTACCCGCGTGAAACCGTCTTCGCCGAGAAGCTCGAAGCCATCGCCATGCCTCGGCATTGCCAACAGTCGGATGAAGGACTACTTCGACCTGCTGGCGCTGATCCGCGAGAACATAATGGAACCTACGCATCTTGCAAAAGCAGTGGGTGCCACCTTTGAACGTCGCGGTACACCGGTTTTGGAATCACCACCTTTCGGGCTTAGCGATGAATTTTCCCGTGACGGACAAAAACAAAGCCAATGGCAATCGTTCCTGAAACGAAACCGGCTTGAAGCCCCCAATCTCGAAATCGCGGTAGCTGAAATCCGCGCTTATGTAACTGATATCAAGGAAATCTGATCTGTGAACCTCGAAGACCTCCTAGCCAAACTCGAATCACCCATCGTCATCCGTCCCACCCGGCGCATGACCCAGGGCGAGCTGGAAAGCTACCTCGACAAGGCCGCCGACATCCTGCGCGGCAATGCCGACCATTCCGAATTTCGCGGCTACGTGTTCGCGCTGCTGTTCTACAAGCGCATCAGCGACTGCTTCGATGAGGAAGTCCGCACCCAGGCCGCCACGCCTGACCAAGGCCGGCGTGCCGCGAGGAGCAGGCGATGCTGCTGGCACGCGACCCGCAGAACTCACCACTTCATCGTGCCCGAGGCGGCCGCCTGGGCAGCCGTCGCCCGCACCGCCAAGGGCCAGCTCGGCCAGGCGCTGAACGACGCCATGCTGGCCATCGAGCGGGCCAACGCCCACCGGCAGAACAATTTCGACGGCATCCTCACCGGCAAGATCGACTTCAACAAGCAGGACGAACTGCCCCGCGACAAGCTGGTCAACCTGATCAACCACTTCGGCAGCCAGACCTTCGACCGCGCCCATGTCTCCGACGATCTGTTCGGCAACGCCTACGAGTACCTGATCCGCAACTTCGCCAGCAAGGCCGGCAAGTCCAGCGGCGAGTTCTACACCCCGGCCGAGGTGGGCTTTCTGATGGCCGAGGTGCTGCAGCCCAAGCGCAGGCATGTCCATCTGCGACTGGGCCAGCGGCTCCGGCGGCCTGCTGCTGCAGTGCATCCGCTACGTCAAGAAGCACGGCGGCGACGTGCGCCAGCTCTTGCTGCACGGGCAGGAGTCCAACGTCGCCACCTACAACATCTCGCGCATCAACATGATCCTGCACGGCATCCCGGTGTGGGAGCACAAGCAGGGCGACAGCCTGCGCGACCCGCGCCACCTCACCGGCTGACAACCGCCTCAAGCAGTTCGACCGCATCATCATGAATCCGCCGTTCTCGCTGGAGGACTGGGGGCACGACACCGTGGCCGCCGGCGACAAGTTCGGTCGCCTTTCCTACGGCATGCCGCCGGTCAGCAATGGCGACTGGGCCTGGCTGCAGCAGATCGCCAAGTCGCTCAAGGACGTCGACCCGGAAACCGGCAGCCGGCGGCCAGGGCATGGTCGTGATGTCGCAGGGCGTGCTGTTTCGCGGCCAGCCCGAGCAGACCGAGGAAGAGGACGGCCAGAACCAGAAGGCCGATGCCGAGTACGTGATCCGGCGCGGCTTCATCGAGGCCGACCTGATCGAAGCGATCGTCGTGCTGCCCGGCAAGCTGTTCTACGGCAACGACGTGCCCGGCTGCCTGCTGCTGCTCAACAAGGCCAAGCCCGCTGAGCGCAAGGACAAGATCCTGATGATCTGGGCCTCGCGCCACTTCCAGAAGGGCAACCCGCAGAACCTGCTGCGCCCGTCCGACCTGATGCGCATCCTGGTGCCGTGGCGCGCCTTCGGCGATCTGGACACCGGCCACGTCGGCTGGTCGACGAGCACGAAGCGCAATCTGATCCGCGAGGTCGAGGAGCACCGTGACGCGCGTCTGGCCGACATCGAGGACGCCTTCGGTCCGGTGCTCGCACCGTTGGCCTCACTGCGCATTGAAGGTGACTCGCTCGACGTACTGGACCTCACAATGAAGGCGGTCGATGAGGCTGTCACGGTGGAGCACCCATATTTCCAACCGCTGACGTCACTCCTAGCAACTGTGAAGGAAATTGAGGAAAAAATTGCGGTCGCCGCGCGTGCTGACAAGGCCGCACTCAAGGCCAGTCTGAAAGCACCCAAGCAGCAGTACGCCGCACAGCGCAAAAGTCTGGTCACTGCGATCAAGGATCGCACCAGGCAGGTAGGCAAGGCGCTCAAGGAACTGGGCAAGCTGCAGAACGAACGAGACCAGCGCGAGCAGGATGTGCGGTTGGCAACCCAGCGAGAACTCACGCACCTGCGGGAGGCTGCTGTGGACCTGCGCCGCATCTGTGCCGATCCAGACGAAGCGCGGCGATACTTCACGTTGGTTAAACGCGCCGAGATCGACGCGAACGAGTTCAACCTCAATGTGCCGCGATATGTGGATACGTTCGAGCCGGAACAGGTACTGTCCCTAGCAGACGCTGGGGAACAACTCGAAAAAGCCACAAAGAATGCGCATGAAGCACTCGCAGCGGTGCAAGCGTTGCTCAAGACTACGAAAGCGGTGGGGGCGTCCTGATGCTCACCCATCGCACGCGATCCATCTTGGGTGAAATCCCGGCTGACTGGCAGGTTAAATCGATCAAGCAGTTGACGACTCAGCAGTTCTCCGGCGATTGGGGTGACGACGACGGCGAAAAAGCGGTCTCGGTGATTCGCTCGACCAACTTCACTAGCCATGGTCACGTTGATTTGAATGACGTGGCAACGCGCTACTTCCCGAGCCAGAAGGCAGAGACGTTCGGGCTTAATTGTGGTGACCTAATTGTGGAGCGATCTGGCGGTGGTCCGGAACAGCCTGTGGGACGCATCGGCTTCATCCCCGAGAACATGCCGGATACGACGGTGTCGAATTTCGTGCAAGTCTTGCGCCCTAACGTCGATGAGGTCGACCCAAGCTTTCTTGGTTGGGTGCTCTATGAGCTACAACGAACTGGCTCTATCGAGCGCGTGCAGCAACAGTCCACGCAAATGCGTAACCTGAACTGGCGAGACTATTTGCGGCTCTTATTGCCGTGGCCGGCGATTGACGAGCAGCGGCGCATAACCGCTGCACTCAAGCTGGCTGACAAAGCCATTGTCAATGCGAATAATGAGCTCGATGCAATTCGTAACTTGAAGCGATCGCTAATGGATCATGTCTTCGAGAACGGTCTAGTTGGAGGCGTTGAAACGAAGGCTTGCAAGATCCACGAATGCTACACCGCACAGATACCGACACACTGGAACGACGACAATCTCGGCAAGAGCTTGCTTATCGTTGAATACGGAAGCAATGCTGCGTCAAATGATTATCGCGGCGGCTACCCCATAATTGCCATCCCTCAGGTGGTCGCCCCACAGCTGACGTTAACGGATGTGCCTTACGCCGAAGTGGCTGCATCGGAGGCCGACGCGCTGAGGTTGCTGGTAGACGATGTGTTGCTGATCCGAACTAACGGCAATCCGCAGTACATCGGGAAATCAACAATCGTCTCGAAGGAGGTGGCGGAGACGCACACGATTTTCGCCTCGTACCTTATTCGTCTTCGTTCGGATCGATCGAAGCTTGTGGGCGCTTATCTGAACTACTTCCTTGCCTCGCCACTCGGTCGTCGGCAAGCTGGGGCCGTCGCAAACACATCAGCAGGTAACAACAACATCGGTGCTCGTGCGATCAAACATTTTCGATTTCCGCGTCCACCACTAAGTGAGCAAGAGAAAGTTGTCGCCTTGTTTGACGGAATCGAAGCCAAGATCAACGCACAAGAGCGGGTCGTTAACGCGACGCTCGAATTAAAGCGATCCCTGCTCCAAAATCTGCTCACCGGCAAACTTCGTCTCCCGCAAGGAATTGCCCATGCCTGAACCATGTGCTCGATGCTTCTGGCCGCTACACCGTCCGTACCTTGTTCAACGAGGAGACCACCGTCGAGCGCGAGATCATCGAGCACCTGCAAGCGCGCGGCAGCTGGGCTGGACCTAGCGCTCCCGCGAGCAACTGACGGCACTGCGCCCGGACGAGCGCGAGGTGTTGTTGCTGCCGCTGCTGCGCGAAAAGCTCAAAGCAACTCAACCCCATGGTCCTGACCGACGATGCTCGGGTCGATGCCATCATCACCAAGCTGCGCGCCTGCCGCGACAACCAGCAATGGCTGGCCTGGCTGCAAGGACGGCGTCAATTACCAATTCGACCCGGCCGAAAACGATCGAGGATGTGCGGCTGATCGACTACGACAACATGGACGCCAACGACTGGTGGGTGACCAACCAGTTTCCGGTCGAGGGCCATTCGCCCCGCCGGCCGGACATCGTGCTGCTGATCAACGGCATCCCGGTCGTCGTGATCGAGGCCAAGACCGCCAGCCGCAGCAAGCCCGATTGGCGCGAGGGCGCCAAGCAGCTGGGCATGTACGCCGAGGAGATCGACCAGCTCTTCTACACCAACGCCTACGGCGTGGGCGTGAACGAGACCCGGATGATGTACGGCGTGCCGGGCCGGCGCCTGCAGTTCTGGCTGCAATGGCGCGACCCCTGGCCGCACGACATCGACGAGTTCGACGAGATGAAGGTCTCGCTCTACGGCCTGTTCGACCGGGCCAACATGCTCGACTTCATCCGCCACTTCATCGTCTTCGTCACCAAGGACGGCAAGACCGAGAAGGTAGTGGTGCGCTACCAGCAGTATCTGGCGGTGAAGGACATCCTGGAGCGCGCCACCGACCTGACCCTGCCGCCGAAAAGCGCCGCGGCCTGATCTGGCATACCCAAGGCTCGGGCAAGACCCTGACCATGATCTACGCCGCCCGCAGCCTGTGGGAAGACCCGAAGCTGAAGTCAGCCGACCGTGATCCTGCTGGTGGACCGCGAACAGCTCGGCGACCAGATGGACCGAGAGCTGATGGTCCACCGGCACCGAGAACGTGCATGTGGCGGCCAGCAAGCGTGACCTGGAAGCGAAGCTGCGTGGCGACTATCGCGGCGTGATCCTGACCACGGTGCACCTGTTCGAGGGCATGCCGGCAAGACATCACCGACAGCGCGCAGAACGTCATCGTCATGGCCGATGAGGCGCACCGCACTCAGGAACGTGAGCTGGGCACCTACATGCGAGCGGCGGTGGAAGGTGCCTCGCTGTTCGGCTTCACCGGCACCCCCATCGAGAAGCGACGACCACAACACGCCGAAGGCCTGGGGCTACGTCAAGGACGACGGCAAGATCGAGCGCTACATGGGCCGTCCCTACACGGTGACCGATGCCCTGCGCGATGGCGTGGTCAAGCCGATCCACTGGCAGCCGCGCGTGACCGACTGGCAGCTCTACGGCGCCAAGCTCGATATCGCCTTCAAGCGCGAATTCGGCCATCTTGCCGAGGCCGAACAGAACAAGTTGAGTACCGAAGGCGCGACGCTCGATGCACTGCTGTTTCACCCTAAACGAATACAGCAGATCGCCGATGACGTGGTGGCGCATTTCGCCGAGCATGTGCGGCCAAATGGCTTCAAGGGCATATTGGTGTGCAAGGACAAGGAGGCTGTTCGGCTATACACCACGGCCCTGCGCGAACGAATGGGCGACAGTGTGGTAATGCCTGTCATCTCCGAAGCGCCGAACGAAGACCCAGAAGGGATCCGTGCGCTTTATCTAGGCGAGACCAAGCGCAAGAAGCTGCTGAACGAGTTTCTGGTTGCTGCCGATTCCGAGAAGCCAGAGCACCAAGACAAGTCTTACCGCAAGGTAGAGATGCTGGTCGTCTGCGACATGCTGCTGACAGGCTTCGACGCGCCCATCCTGCAGGCGCTGTATCTGGACAAGAAGTTGCGGGACCACGACACTGCTGCAAACCATTGCCCGCGTCAACCGACCCTACAACGAGCTAAAAGGTCATGGTCTGGTGTTGGACTACTACGGCATCTTCGACAACCTGAACGAGGCGCTGAACTACAGGCCCGATGAGTTGGGCGACGTGGCATTTCCGTTCGAACACATCCGTGAGCATTTCCGCGAACGTTCGAGGCAGGTGTGGACACTGTTCCCGCGGACTCGGTGCCCCGTGATGGCTCCCACGCAGCGTTCGTCGCCGCTATGAAGATGCTGCGCGATGTCGACGGGCTGGAAAAGCAGTTCGACACCGGGTACCGCAACCTGCGCGTTCTGTACGAAGCCCTGCAGCCCGATGAACAGCTGCGCGACTTTGTTCGCCCGTACGCCTGGCTGACCAAGCTCTACATGCTGTATCGCAAGAAGTTCTACCCCGAGATGGCCATGGAGGCGCACCGAAGAGGACGCCGCGCGCACTCGGGAGTTAATTCGCGAGCACATCGACGTGCGAGGAGCTCGAAGCGGACTTTCCGACCTATGTGCTGGACGAGCATTTCCTGACCAAGCTCGACGGACAAGACGCCCGACGCCAAGGCCCTAGACATTGAAGCCATGCTGACTGCCGAGCTGCGAATCCGACTAGATCAGGACGAAAGCTTTAGAGCACTGTCGGAAAAGTTGCAGCGCCTGATCGATGACAAGCGAGGTGGGGCATTGGGCGGGGCTGCGTTGATTTCTTCACTTGAAGAGATGTCCGAAGCCGTGCGCGCTGCGGTGGAGGAGTCGCAAAGACCCATAGCTCAGCAACTTGCACAGCGGATCAAAGCTCGAAGTGAGACTCTAGCCGAGACTCAGGTGGCTGATGTAGCCGCCAACGTCTTAGCCGAGGCTGATGGTCTGTGTTTTTCCGGCTGGTGGAGCTCCAGTGCAGTGGACCCTGACCTGAGTCGGGCTCTACTGTTAATGATTGCAACCCGCTTCCCGAAGTCGGGGCTGCTCGCTGATGACCCGATGGGATTCGTTACTGGTCTGGTGCAACTATTGAAGCGCAAACACTACAAACCTGCGGAATCGAGAGATCCCGGGCTATGACGCCCCAAGGCAAACAAGTTTCGAGATCGGCACAGATCGCGCTGCCAGATGGCTCCCTGCTCGACTTCGATATTCAGCCGTCAGTGCGTAGCAGGTCGGTGCGGCTCAAGCTGAGTGCTCGCAAGGGGTTAGTGGTCGTCGTTCCCCAAGGTCTTCCGGTCGCGAAAATCATGAGCCTTGTTTCAGGCAGGGCAGAGTGGATCACCGAAAAGCTTGCAGGCTTTGAAGGAGTTCAGCACCTGCTAACTGAGGTCCCGCTGGTTCGACCGGAAGCTTTCGACCTTCCTGCATTAGCTGAATCGTGGCGCGTTGAGTACAGAATGACTCAGGGACGCACCGTAGCGGCCCGAACTCAAGAAGCGGGTCGGATCGTGATTTCAGGTGACATAAATGATGCGAAACGCTGTCATGCGGCTCTTCGACGGTGGCTGGCCCGTCGGGCTAAGGACATGTTGGTGCCCTGGCTCCAGCGTGTATCGAACGAGACGGGGCTCAATTACTCTGACGTGGCAATCAAAAACCAACGCACAAGATGGGGAAGCTGTAGCCCTCAACATCGGATAACCCTCAACTGCAAGCTGTTATTTCTTCCGCGCGATCTGGTTCGATATGTTCTGGTTCATGAGCTCAGTCATACGCAAGAGGCTAATCACTCGAATCGCTTTTGGGCGACAGTCCGATGCTACGAGCCAGCGACCGATCTACTGCACCCCAGGATGGCGACCGCTTGGAAGAAAATTCCGCAGTGGGCTTCCCACTAAAAGCAGTGGTGGCACCGCGAGTCTGACGGTAACTTTGACGGTAACAACATGAAGTATTAAAGCGTGTTTCGCGCAAACAGGGGCTTGCAGGCGATTATTAGGTAGAGCCCACCTCCACCATTTCAAGTTCCAAACAAACGGACAGGCCGCGCAAGCGGCCTTTTCGTTTTTCCGGGTTGACGGCCGAGCCGGCATGCAGCCGGTATGCTTCCCGGATGACGACGGACGGCATCGAAATGCCACAGCAAGCGCAGCTTTCCACGTGGCGCATCGGCCACACACTGGCCATCGCTACGTTGCTGGTGACGGCGGCTGTTGCGCTGTCGGCATGGAACAACGCACGCGAGCGCGAGCTCAAGCTGGCCGAGGCGCAGTTCCATGCAAGCGTCGGCAAACTGGCCTCACTGGTCCAGTTGCGGATGACCAGTTACACATTGACCCAGCGCGGTGGTGCGTCGCTGTTCGCTGCGCTGAAATGGCCGTCAGCGGAACAGTGGCGCAGTTACGCCGACGGTCTTGCGTTGAGCCAGCATTTTCCTTCGCTGATCGGACTCGGGTTTGCCGCCTACACCGACCAGTCGAAGCTGGTGCGCATGCAACTTCAGATCCGCGAGGCCGGCGGCGGCTTGCTGGACGTACGCCCCCGTGGCGTGCGCCAACATTACGGGCCCATCCTCTACCTGGAGCCACGTACGCCGGAAAACGTGGCCGCAATCGGCTACGACATGTATTCGAACCCGATCCGCCAGCGGGCGATGCGAGCTGCCATGGAGTCGGGTGAAGTGCAGTTGTCCGGCGTGGTCATGTTGGTCCAGGACACTGATCGCAAGAAGCGCCATGGCCTCTTGTTGTACACGCCCGTCTACGCAGGCGGACTGGTTCCTGCAACGCCGTCCGAGCGCCGCGCAGCCATGGTCGGCTGGGTGTATTCCCCGTTCCATGTCGAGCAGATGCTCGAGCGTGCAGTGGCACCAGCGAAGGGTAGCGAGCGCATGCGTGTAGTCGACATCACCGACCCGGCCCAGGTCGTGCTGTATGCCGATCCGGGCATTGGCAAGCTGAATGCCTTCACCCATAGCCTGTCGTTGACGATGCACGGGCGCCGCTGGCGCTTCGATTTCTTCTCGGGCCCGAACAATGTCGCAGCCCCGCAGTTGGCGTCATTGAACAGCATGCTGGTTGCCGGAGGCCTGGTGTCGTTGTTGCTGTTCGGCCTGATGTGGACGCTGGTCTCCACCGAAGCGCGCGCGCAGCGGCTTGCGGCGGACATGACCGCGTCATACCGTCGCAGCGAGCAGCGATTCCGCAGTGCGATGCAATATTCGGCGATCGGCAAGGCGCTGCTGGACACCGCCGGCAACATCGTCGATACCAACCCGGCGTTCAATGCGATCCTTGGCCGCACGCAGTCGGACCTGCTCGGCAATTTGCTGGTGTCCTTGCTGGATCCGACCGGAGAACCGCTGCGAACCGCGCAAATGGATGCCGTGCTTGACGAAGGCAACGAGGTGGTCCGCACCATGCGCACCTTGCACCGGCAAGATGGCGAACTGCGCCATGTGCAACTGACCATTGCGCCGGTGCCAGGCGATCCGAACCGGGATATCGCGCGGCTCGTGCAGATGGAAGACGTCAGCGAGCGCGTGCGTGCCGAGGCCGCAGTGAAGTCCCTCAACCGCACGCTCGAGTCTCGCGTCGCTGCACGCACCCGCGAGTTGAGCGAGGCAAACCGGGAACTGGAATCGTTCGCCTACAGCGTCTCGCATGACCTGCGCGCGCCGTTGCGGGCAATCGATGGTTTCAGCCGCATCCTTGGCGAGCGTTATGCCCACGCCATGGACGAGACTGGCCGTGATTACCTGATGCGCGTTCGCAACGCGACAGCGCGGATGGCGGAATTGATCGACGCCTTGCTGAAGCTTTCACGGATCAGCCGGAGTGGACTCAACGTGGCCGAAGTGGACCTGAGTGCGTTGGCCGAGGAAGTGGCAGCCAGCCTGGCCGATGCCGATCCGCAACACAGGATCGAGGTGCGCATCCAGCCCGGCATGCTTGCGCACGGCGACAGCGCGCTGCTGTTGACCTTGCTCGACAACCTGATGGGCAATGCATGGAAATTCACCCACGGCACGCTAGGTGCCTGGGTGGAGGTGGGCACTGAGATTGACCTGGATGGCAAGTCGCATTGGTTCGTGCGCGACAATGGCGCCGGGTTCGATGCCGGTTATACGGACAAGCTGTTCCGACCATTCCAGCGCCTGCACAGCCAGGAGGCATTCCCGGGGCATGGCATCGGGCTTGCGTCGGTGAAACGCATCATCGAACGCCATGGTGGCGAAATCAGCGCGGAAGGCGCGGTGGGGCAGGGCGCCACGTTCCGCTTCACCCTGGGGGAGCCATCGCGCCGGGAACCGAATATGGTGGGCGGATCAGAATCCGGTGTGGCCTGACCCTAGGCGTTCTTGTTGTGTTGGCGCAGGGTCCGCTGCTTCTCCCGGTTCCAGTCGCGTTCCTTGCTGGCGTCGCGCTTGTCATGGGACTGCTTGCCCTTCGCCAACGCGAGCTCCGCCTTGACCTTGTTGCCTTTCCAGTAGAGCGCAGTCAGCACCACGGTGTAGCCATCACGCTGCACGCGGCCCATCAGCACGTCGATCTCGCGCCGGTGCAGCAGCAATTTTCGGGTGCGCCGTTCTTCCGCCACCACGTGGGTGGACGCCGAGATCAACGGGGTGATCTGCGCGCCGACCAGGAAGACTTCGCCGGCACTGATGATCGCGTAGCTGTCGCCAACATTGGCGCGCCCGGCGCGGATCGATTTCAGTTCCCAGCCCTGCAGGGCCAGGCCTGCCTCGAAGCGGTCCTCGAGGTGGTATTCGTGGCGCACGCGCTTGTTCAGCGTGATCGTCTTGACCGCCGCCGCCTTGCCCGGCGCCTTCGCGCCCTTGCCGTTTGCCTTATCCTTGTCCGCGTTCTTGCTCATCACGCGCATTGTCGCCGATCCGGTCGCAGTTCTGTGCGATGGAAGTCATGTAGGCCACCTGAAGGATCCCCGCCACACCATGCCCGTCATCGTCCGCAGCGCCCTGGTCGAGCATTCGGCTTCCCGCATGTTCGCGCTGGTCAACGATGTAAGCGCTTATCCGCGCCGCTTCGAGTGGTGCAACGCCGCCCACGTGCTGATGCAGGACGCCGACCGCCTGACTGCCCGTCTCGACCTGGGGATCGGCGGCTTCAGTACCTGGTTCACCACCGAGAACACACTGTCGCCGCCGCATCACATCGACATGAACCTGCTTGCTGGTCCGTTCAGGCGCCTGCAGGGCCGCTGGCAGTTCCATGCATTGGATGAGTGCGCCTGCAAGGTCAGTCTGAAGCTGGACTTCGAATCCCAGAACCGGCTGCTGGCACCTGCGCTGGCGCTGGGCATGCAAGGACTTGCCGATCGCATGGTCGACGACTTCGTGCGCGAGGCGGATGTGTGCGAGTCAGCGGGCAGCGGCGGATGATCAGGGTTGAACTGGTCCGCGCATGGCGGAACCGATGCGAAGCGGCCACGGTAGAACTTGCAGATGTTGCAAGCGTCGGTGATGCGCTGGCCGCCAGTGGCTGGACTGTTGGCGAGGAATTCATCGGACTGGCCATATTCGGCGTTGCCGCCACGCAGTCCACAGCGCTGCACGATGGCGATCGTGTCGAGTTGTTGCGCGGCTTGCTGGTCGATCCCAGGCAGGCGCGCCATCTGCGCGCCCAACGCAGCAGCAAAGTGCCTTAACGACCGCCTTTCTTCTTTTCCTTGGCCAGGTTGCCGAAGCGGGACATGGTCTTGGCCAGTTCCGAATCGTCTTCCACGAAGTAGTCGCCTTCCCACTTGGCCAGTGCATCACCCTCGAACCAGACGGTCATGTTCTTGACCACGGTGGCACCGCTGCGGCCGGTGCGGCGGCTGGCGGTGTAATCCCAGCGATCATGGTGGAACGGGTCCTGGATGGATGGCGTGCCCAGCACGGTGCTCACCTGGCGCTTGTCCATTCCGACTTGCAGTTGATCCACGGCAGTCTTGTTGATCAGGTTGCCCTGGTAGATCGGCTGGCGATAGAGCACGCCGCAGCCGCTTGTGACCAGGGAGACAAGGAGGACGAGCAGCAGCTTGCGCATGGGCATCTGGGGCAGGGAAGGACTGCGCGATGATACACTGAAGCCCATGCATCACGGCGCCTGCCGCGACCGTGATGGCCCGCGTTCACGCGATGTTCCGGACGCAGGGGCATGCACCCGGCACGCACTTTTCTCGTACGTGGTGCACACACGGAGTAGCGATGGAATCTCAGAATCTACGCAAGGCCGGCCTCAAGGTCACACACCCGCGGATGCGGATCCTGGATCTGCTCGAACAGACCAGGCCTCGGCACATGACCGCAGAGGACATCTACCGGCATTTGCTGGGCGATGGCGAGGAAATCGGACTGGCGACGATCTACCGCGTGCTGACCCAGTTCGAATTGGCCGGACTGGTGCTCAAGCACAACTTCGAAGGCGGTCATGCCGTGTATGAGCTGGACCGTGGCGAGCACCACGACCACATGGTCGATGTGGACACCGGCAAGGTCATCGAGTTCCACAGCGAAGCCATCGAAACGCTGCAACATGAAATCGCAGCCGAACATGGCTACACGATTGAAGATCATGCACTGGTGTTGTACGTGCGCAAGAAGCGCTGAGGAAAGCTAAATTTTCGCCGGCGCGTTGCTCGTTATCCCGGCGTTCTGGCATGTCATCCCGGCGTACGCCGGGATCCAGCGCTAGCACTTTAATTTCGAAATACCGCTCACGTACAGCTCAAAGGCTGGACCCCGGCGTTCGCCGGGGTGACGGCAGAGTCAAAGGACTCAACTGCGACATGGACCGGGGTGACGGCAATAATTCAGAGTCCCTAATATTCGAGCAACCGCTTCGCTGCAGCTTCGGCCTCCGCCGTCACCTTGGCGCCGCCCAGCATCCGTGCGATTTCCGCGATGCGGCCATGCTCGTCCAGCCTCCCGACGGCCGATTGGGTCATGCCTTCCTGCGACGCCTTGCTCACCCGGTAGTGCGCATGGCCTGCCGCCGCGACCTGCGGCTGGTGGGTCACGCATAGCACCTGCCGACCTTCGCCCAGAGCACGCAGCCTGGCACCGACTGCTGCGGCCACCGCACCGCCGATGCCGGCATCGACTTCATCGAACACCATGGTCGGCACCGGATCCAGGCCCTGCATGGCGACCTCGATCGCCAGCGAGATGCGCGACAGTTCGCCACCCGAGGCAACCTTGCGCAATGGGCGGGGCGGCTGGCCAGCATTCGCGCTGACCAGGAACTCGACGCGTTCGGCACCGGTTGGATCCGGGGTGGCGGAATCACTGTTGGGTTCCAGTGCCACCTCGAAGCGTCCGCCTTCCATGCCCAACCCATCGATCAACGCCGAGACCTCCTTCGCCAGCGCATCACCCGCCGCTCTCCGTGAGGCGGTCAGGCTTGCGGCGGCATCCCGCCAATGCGCCGATGCGGCCTGGATTGCCTGTTCCAGCCGCTGCAGGCGTGCACCGGCATCGGCAAGCGACTCCAGCTCGAAAGCCAGCGCATCACGATGCGCGGCCAACTGGTCGGGTCGCAACCGGTGCTTGCGCGCGAGATCCTGTATCCGCGTGAGTCGTCGCTCGAGTTCCAGCATGACGTCCGGATCCAGGTCGAGGTCATCACGGATGCGGTCAAGCATCGACAATGCCTCATCCATCTGGATCGCTGCCGAATCCAGCATTGCATCGACTTCGGTGAGCCGTGGCTCATGGCTGGCTTCGCCTTGCAAGGCACCACGCACCTGCTGCAGCCGACTGGTGATCGCGTCGTCGCCCGCGAGTTGCTGCAAGGCCAAGTCGCATGCCTCTATGAGCGAGGCCGCGTGCGCATGCCGGCGGTGGTTGCGATCGAGTTCGGCCAGCGCTTCCGGCTCCAGCGCCTCAGCCTGCAATTCCTGCAGTTGGTGCTGCAACCAGGCGTGGCGTTCGTCGGCATCGCCACGGGCGAGCAATGCCTCGCGCTCGTCGCGCAAACGCCGCCAGTGCAAGGCTGCGTCCCGCGTCGCCTCGCACAGACCAAGGTGCCTGGCGTGCGCATCCAGCAGCCTGGTCTGGGTGGTGCGCGCGAGCAGGGCCTGTTGTTCATGCTGGCCATGGATCTCCACCAGCAGGCTGGTCAATTCGGCGAGTTGCGACACCGCCGCGGGACGGCCATTGATCCAGGCCTTGGAGCCGCCATCGGCGCGCAAGGTCCGCCGCAGTTGGCAGCTCGTCGGATCAGCATTGTCGGCATCATCAAGTTCGGCTTCGCGCAACCATGCAGACGCGGCTGGCACATCGATCAGCGCGAACTCGGCGGTCAGCTCGGCCCGCTGCGCACCATGGCGAACACTACCGGCGTCGGCCCGCGTGCCGCACAGGAAGCCCAAGGCATCAACCAGCAGCGACTTGCCCGCGCCGGTTTCGCCGGAAATCACGGTCAGCCCCTGGCTGAACTCGAGTTCGGCGTGGGTCACGACCGCAAAATCGCGAATGGAGAGGCGGGTCAGCATCGCCGGGCATTGTGCCTGTTGCAGCGGCCAACCCGATAGCGCTTGCGTGCGGATGGGGTGGCGCTTACAACATGGCCATGGCCAGGCTGCGCAACAACGACATCGCCAACGACCCGCGCGCGCGGCAGTTGTTGCGCACTCTGGTGTCACGCCATGTGCGTGATGGAGGGCCGGTAGGCTCGCAGACCCTGGCGCTGCATTCGGGCCTCGACGTAAGCCCTGCAACGATCCGCAACATCCTGGCATCGATGGAGGATGCCGGCCTGCTGTCGGCGCCGCATAGCTCGGCGGGACGCATCCCGACTGCGCAGGGCTACCGATTGTTCGTGGACTCGTTGTTGCAGATCAAGCCGCTGGCGAGCGTGGAACTCGAGCGCCTGCGTCATGAGTTGCCGAGTGGCGCCGGCACCCAGGCACTTTTGGGCAATACCTCGGAGTTGCTGTCGGCGATGACCCATTTCGTCGGCATGGTCAGCGTGCCGACGCGCGAAGTATTCGCGTTTCGCCAGATTGAATTCGTGGCGCTGGATCCGCAACGGGTGCTGGCGATCCTGGTGTTCGCCGACAACGAGGTACAGAACCGCGTGGTGCATGTGCGCCGCGTGTTCGATCCGTCCGAGCTCGAACAGGCTGCGAACTACCTCAATGCCCATTTTGCCGGGCAACCGCTGGCGCATATCCGCGCGCGCCTGTTAAGCGAGTTGCGACATGCGCGCAGCGAGATGGAGCAGCTGTTGGCCAGCTCCGTCGAACTGGCCGAGCAGGCGTTTGCCCCCGGCAGGGACGACATGCTGGTCGCGGGCCAGACCCGACTGATGGGACTGCAGGACCTGGCCGACCTTGACCGGCTGCGGGCCTTGTTCGAGGCCTTCGCCGAAAAACGCGAACTGCTGCAACTTCTCGAACGCACGGCCAAGGCACCCGGCATGCGCGTGTTCATCGGCGATGGAACCGGCCTGGCGCCGCTTGATGGGATGTCGCTTGTCAGCGCGCCCTACAGTGGCCCGGATGGGCAGGTGCTGGGCGTACTGGGCGTCATTGGTCCCAGCCGGATGGCCTATGAACGTGTCATTCCGGTCGTGGAAGCGACGGCCGCTGCACTTGGGGCGGCGTTCGATTCGCAGCACTGACAGGCTTGAATAGCCCATCGCAAGCCCCCATTGCCTGATTCGACGCGGCACTGGGCCGCTTTCGACCTTTGGCGAGCATGACCCCATGAACCAAGACCCGATGCAGGATGCAGTAGACATGGCCGACGACGACTCGCAGATGGATGAAACTGAAGCGTTGCGCGCCGGGCTTGAACAACTCAAGGCGCAGTCCTTGCTGGAACGCGCCGACCTCGAGAACCAGCGCAAGCGAATGGCACGTGAGGTGGACAGTGCCCGCCGCTACGCCAACGAGCGCCTGCTGGGCGACCTGCTGCCCGTACTCGACAGCCTGGACGCGGGCCTCGCCAATGCGCCCGCGGACAATCCCCTGCGCGCTGGCCTGGAACTGACCCAGCGCCAGCTGCTGCGGGTCGCCGAGATCAATGGCCTGGTCACGGTCACGCCGGAAGCTGGTGACGCCTTCGACCCCGAACGTCACCAGGCGATGAGCATGATCGATGCGCCGGGAGTGGCGCCGGGTGCGATCGCCCAGCTCTTCCAGAAAGGCTACGTGTTGAACGAGCGGCTGCTGCGTCCGGCGTTGGTGGTCGTGGCCAAACAGGACTGAACCGGGGTTGGCGCAGGCCTTGAACCCGCGCCGGGAAACCCCACATTTCGAACATCGGCGCAACGCGCCCCCCGAACACAGAACTCCAGAGGACTGAAACATGGGCAAGATCATCGGCATCGACCTGGGCACCACCAATTCCTGCGTGGCGATCATGGAAGGCGGCAAGGCGCGCGTCATCGAGAACGTCGAAGGCGATCGCACGACCCCATCGGTCGTGGCGTGGACCAAGGACGGCGAAGTTCTGGTCGGCGCATCGGCCAAGCGCCAGGCCGTGACCAACCCGAAGAACACCTTTTACGCGGTCAAGCGTCTGATCGGTCGAAAGTTCACCGATGCCGAGGTCCAGAAGGATCTGGGTCTGGTGTCCTACGGGATCACCGCGCACGAGAATGGCGATGCCTGGGTCGCGCTGAGCGATGGCAAGAAGATGGCCGCGCAGGAAGTGTCAGCGAAGATCCTGGAAAAGATGAAGAAGTCCGCCGAGGCCTATCTGGGCGAACCCGTCACCGAAGCGGTGATCACCGTGCCGGCCTACTTCAACGACAGCCAGCGCCAGGCGACCAAGGACGCCGGCAGGATCGCCGGCCTCGAGGTCAAGCGCATCATCAACGAGCCGACCGCGGCCGCGCTGGCTTATGGCCTGGACAAGGGCGACACCAGGGATCGCAAGATCGCGGTGTACGACCTGGGTGGCGGCACCTTCGACGTGTCGATCATCGAAATCGCCAATATCGATGGCGAGAAGCAGTTTGAAGTGCTGGCCACCAATGGCGACACGTTCCTGGGTGGCGAAGACTTCGACGCACGCGTCATCGACTACCTGGTCGACGAGTTCAACAAGGAGCAGGGCATCGACCTGCGCAAGGATCCACTGGCGCTGCAGCGCCTGAAGGATTCCGCCGAGCGCGCCAAGATCGAGCTGTCCAGCGCGCAGCACACCGAAGTCAACCTGCCCTACGTGACCGCCGATGCCAGCGGCCCGAAGCACCTCAACATCAAGCTGACGCGGGCCAAGCTCGAGGCGCTGGTCGAGGACCTGGTCAAGAAGACCATCGAGCCGTGCAGGACCGCGCTGAACGACGCGGGCCTGCGTGCCAGCGACATCAGTGAGGTGATCCTGGTCGGTGGCCAGACCCGCATGCCCAAGGTGCAGCAGGCAGTCACCGAGTTCTTCGGCAAGGAGCCACGCAAGGACGTCAACCCGGACGAAGCCGTGGCCGTGGGTGCTGCGATCCAGGCCGGCGTGCTGCAGGGCGACGTCAAGGACGTATTGCTGCTGGACGTGACCCCACTGAGCCTGGGCATCGAGACCATGGGCGGCGTATTCACCAAGATCATCGAGAAGAACACCACCATCCCGACCAAGGCCGCGCAGACCTTCAGCACTGCCGAAGACAATCAGACCGCGGTCACCGTGCACGTGCTGCAGGGCGAGCGCGAACAGGCCCGCTACAACAAGTCGCTGGCCAAGTTCGACCTCACCGGGATTGATTCCGCCCCGCGCGGGTTGCCACAGGTGGAAGTCAGTTTCGACATCGATGCCAACGGCATCCTGCATGTCAGTGCCAAGGACAAGAAGACCGGCAAGGAGCAGAAGGTCGAGATCAAGGCTGGCTCGGGCCTGTCGGACGACGAAATCCAGCGGATGGTGGCTGACGCCGAAGCCAATCGCGAGGAAGACAAGCGCTTCCACGAACTGGTCACCGCGCGCAACCACGCCGACGGTCTGATCCACGCCACCCGCAGCGCGATCAAGGACAACGGTGACAAGGTGCCGGGCGACCTGATCGGACGTGCCGAAGGCGCGATCGCCGAACTGGAGTCGGCAATCAAGGGTGACGACAAGGTGCAGATCGAGGCGAAGGCCAAGGCGCTTGAAGAAGCCGGCCAGGCGGTGTTCGCTGCCGTGTCTGCAGCAGGCCAGCAGCAGCCTGAAGGTGGTGATGTCGGTGCGCAGCCTGCGGGCGATGACGTGGTGGACGCCGAGTTCACCGAAGTCAAGGACGATGGCGACAACAAGGCCTGATCCTGCACGATTACGTGTTCCATGATTGAAACATGCAACGGGCAGGCTGGACCTGCCCGTTGTCTTGGACGTTCTGGTAAAGCAGGCAGACAGGTCTGATGAGCAAACGCGACTACTACGAAGTACTGGGCGTGGCCCGCAATGCCGGCGGCGATGAACTGAAAAAAGCGTATCGACGCTCCGCGATGAAGCACCACCCCGATCGCAACCCCGGCGACAAGAACGCCGAGGCCGTCTTCAAGGAATGCAAGGAAGCCTACGAAGTCCTGTCCGACGGCGGCAAACGCCGCATGTACGACCAGCATGGCCACGCCGCATTCGCGCACGGGATGGGGGGCGGCAATGCCGGCCCCGGGCCCGGCTTCCACGATGTCGGCGACATCTTCGGTGACATTTTCGGCAATATCTTCGGCGGGGGGGGCGTCAAGGCCCGCGGCGTGGCGCTGATGTCGGCTATGTGATGGAGCTGGACCTGGAAGACGCCGTTGCTGGCGTCGAGAAGCGCATCGACATCCCCAGCATGGCGCCCTGCGTGCCCTGCAAGGGAAGTGGTTCTGCGGACGGCAAGATCGATACCTGCAGCACCTGCAATGGCCACGGCCAGGTACGGATGCAGCGTGGCATGTTCCAGATGCAGCATGCCTGCCCGCATTGCGGCGGCAGTGGCAAGACCATCGCCAATCCCTGTACATCCTGCAATGGTGCAGGCCGGATCGAGGAAGACAAGACCCTTTCGGTCAAGATCCCGGCCGGCGTCGACAACGGCGATCGCATCCGCCTGGCGGGCGAGGGCGAGGCAGGTCCTGCCGGCACGCCGCCCGGAGACCTGTATGTCGAAGTCCGGGTGCGCCCACACGATATCTTCGAGCGTGATGGCGACGACCTGCACTGCGACGTGCCAATCCGCATTTCCCAGGCCGCGTTGGGAGATATCACCCGCGTACCGACCTTGGGTGGCGAAGTGGAACTGCGCATCCCGGCCGAGACCCAGACCGGCCGCGTGTTCCGTTTGCGCGACAAGGGCGTCAAGTCGGTGCGCAGCCGCGCGCCGGGGGATCTCTACTGCAAGGTGGTGGTGGAAACACCAGTCAACCTGACCGGGGAGCAGCGCCAACTCCTGGAGCAGTTCGAGAAGACATTTGTTGGTGAAGGCGCCCGCCGTCACTCGCCGAAAGCCAGCACCTTCCTCGACGGAGTCAAGGGCTTCTGGGATCGGATGGTTTCCTGAGATCCATGCGGCCAGGGCAAGAACTGAGCCGCTTGCAGCGAAAGTGTCAAATCATGACGCGCATCAACAACTTGTGACGCATTCCAACCTAATATGTAACGCGCACTCATCCTTATTCAGGTTTTGCCATGTCGTCTTCCCCCTACGACGAAGCAAGCACCACCGGCCCCCAGAATCCTGGAAGGTTGCTGGACATTCTTGAGAAACTGGCACAGGAGCAGTTGAAGCCATCGCTTGACAGTGCGATGGGCAGCGTCGATGACTACCTTTTCGATCGCTGCGAAAACAGCTACGACGATACTGAACTGACGGCCTTGCGGGAATTGCGCCGTGAGCGCAACAAGATTGGCCAGCGTTTCGAAAAAGGCGTGCACGCAGCGTTTCAGATATTGCGCGAGCCGCATTTCGTGCAGGAACAGGAATCCGGGGACTTGGCGCTGGTCGCCGAGGAAGCTCTGGAGGAACTACTTGCCAAGGAACAACTGGCCGAGAGCCAGTCACGCCTGCATGCCCCGGCCCTTGAACTGCTGGGCAAGCGGATTGCATTCCTGTTCGGGCGCGAAGCGCTGGAGCCCACCGATAACCCGTTGAACCCGCATTCCATCGCCAACTGGCTGCTCCGGGCGATGGAAGGCATCGAACTGGCTTCTTCCGTTCGCATCGTGCTGTTCAAGTTCTTCGAACGCGAATTGGCCACAACCCTGGTCACAATGTACGAACGGGCGAACGCCCTGTTGTCGGCCGCTGGCATCTTGCCGCACCTGCAGCCTATCGCGCGCACCCCGCCCGCAAGAGACCCGGGTGACTCGGGTGCAGGCCACAAATACGGCGCTCCTGCGCCTGAAGGTACGATTGCCGGCCATGCCGCAGGACCAACGCCAGCGACAAGCGGGACTGACTACGCTGCGGCGATGGCGCACCCACCCACAGCAGCCGAGCAGGCGATGTTCGCCAATATGCTCGGGCTCCTGCAAGGGTGGCGTTCGGCCGTAGTCCCTGAAACGTCGGTGCGCAAGACGCAAGAGCCCTCGCAGGTGCTGGCCTCGCAGGACTTGATGTCGGTATTGTCGCTCTTGCAGCGGGAGGCCCCGGAACAACCCCAACACCAGAACAGCCATCCGCCGCAGTCGCTCGCGGAACAGTTGCGCAAACAGGTCATCAGCGGTGCTCGCAAGCTGGGTGTTGCCGGCGACAACCTGCATCTGGACGGCCTGGACGAGGACGCCGTCGACCTGGTCGCACTCTTGTTCGACGTACTGCTTGATGGGCCGCAATACGACACCCAGATCCGCGGCAAGATCGGCCGCATGCTGGTGCCGTTCGTGAAGGTCGCAGTGCAGGACCGCCGCATGTTCCTGTTCAAGGAGCACCCGGCCCGTCGCTTGCTCAACACCGTGGCCGAGGCCTGCGAGGGCAACCATGGCGAAGCGCCGCAGGAACGCGAGCTGCTGGGGCGCGTGGACCAGACCATTGAGCGGCTGGTCGCGGAATTCAACGAAGACGTTGCGATCTTCGAGACACTCGAGCAGGAACTGCGGTCCTACATGGCGCAGCATCGCAAGCGCTTCGAGCTCGCGGAGAAACGCACGTCCGAAGCCCAGCGCGGCCGCGAGCGGCTGGAGCATGCGCGCAGTGCCACCAATGTGCTCCTCGCCAAGCATCGCGGCGAACGCGACTTGCCCGCGGTCATGGACGAATTCCTGAACCGGTACGCATCGCACCACCTGATTCAGGTGATGCTGCGGGATGGCTATGGGTCGCAACGCCACGAAGAAGCGATGCGGACCGTTGGTGAGTTGCTGCTGGCCTTCGACCATGCCGACCTGCACACGCCCGCCGAGGAGCTTCCTCCTTTGCCACGCGAACAGATCGAAGCAATGTTTGCAAGTTCAGGATGCGTTGGCGAAACCGCGCAGGCGGCAATGGCCAGCTTGCAGGACGCGTTGGTGCGGTTGGCTGGTGGCGAGCCTGCAGCGGACAACACTTCACACATGCCTGAACAGGCGATCATCCCGGAGCCGATGCGACGGCCCGAGCCGGAACCGATCCTGGCGATGATTGGCGGCACGGATGCACTGGATTTCGATGCAGCCGGCCTTGAGCGCATGCGCAAGTTGCAGGTAGGCAGCTGGATCCAGCTGGCCACTTCGGCTGATCGCATCGAACCCGCCAAGGTGTCCTGGATCAGCCCGATTTCCGGTCGCCTGCTGCTGGTCAACAGGCGCGGGATCCGCGTATTGGTTGCTTCTCCGGAAGAGCTGGCAGCAATGGCCAAGCTCGACAAGGTCGTGGTGCGCGAAGGCGCCACGGCGTTCGACGATGCAATGCACCAGGTCGTCGGAAGGCTCAGGACCGCCTCAGCGCCAAGCTGACCGAGCGGGACAGGGCCTTGTTGGCTTGTGGATGCACGCAGCGGTGGTTAGCCTGAGGGCATGACAGATCCCTTGCGTGTATTGATCCACGGGGCCAACGGCCGTATGGGCCAGGCCTTGTTGCGCCTGGCCAACGAGAATGCTGCGTTTGAGATCGTCGGCGCCGTATCACGCCATGTCGATGCTCGGGTGGTCGAACGCATCCCGCGCTTCGAGGTCTCGGAATTGAATGGCGTGCCGATGTTCGACGTTGCCATCGATTTCAGCCAGCCGCAGGGTTTCGACGCGATCCTCGGGTTGTGCGTTGCGCGCGGCAAGCCTTTGGTTTCGGGCACGACCGGACTGACCGAATCCCAATTCGAGGCGCTGGATGCTGCATCCACGCGCATTGCGACGATGTGGGCCTCCAATTTCAGCCTGGGTGTGGCCGTCCTCAACGATCTGGTCGAGCGCACCGCGCGCATCTTGCGGGGTTGGGACTGCGACATCATCGAAACCCACCACGCCCGCAAAGTGGATTCTCCTTCAGGCACGGCGCTAACCCTGGGCGATTCAGCCCGGCAGGGTGGTGCCACGCCGCATTACGCCTCGATCCGTGCCGGCGACATCATCGGCGAACATTGCGTGCAGTTCACCAGCAGCGGGGAGCGCATCGAGCTGATCCACCGCGCCAGCAATCGCGACATTTTCGCGGCTGGGGCGTTGCACGTCGCCCGCGCCTTGCGCGTGCGCGCCGCAGGGCGTTATCGGCCAATCGACCTGCTCACGTGAGATGCACAGGCGCTGGCAATAAGACGCCAATTACCGTCGATGACAGGCCATGAGGCAGATGAAGGGTAGCGCGCAGAGCTGCTCGCACGTACAATTCTCGCTCGCCTGATCCCCAATGCTCCGAACCGGTCGATGCCGCTTCGGCGCTTTCTTGCAACCTGACGCAAGGCGACGCACTTGACCATACCTGCAATCCTCGCGCTTGAAGACGGCACGGTCTTCGAGGGCCGTTCCGTGGGCGCACCCGGCCTGTCGGTGGGCGAAGTGGTGTTCAACACCGCCATGACCGGCTATCAGGAAATCCTCACCGACCCGTCCTATGCACGACAGCTGGTCACGCTGACCTATCCGCACATCGGCAATACGGGCTGCACCGACCAGGACGATGAAGCCGGCAAGGCCTGGGCATCCGGGTTGATCGTGCGCGACGTGCCGCGCGGCCCAGCAACTGGCGCAACCAGGTCGCGCTGCCAGAATGGCTGCAGGCGCGCGGCATTGTCGCGATTGCCGACATCGACACCCGCAAGCTGACCAGGATGCTGCGTGATCGCGGTTCCCAGAATGGCGCGTTGCTGGCAGGCACCTCAACTGGCGAGCAACTGGATGCCGACAAGGCGATCGAAGCTGCACGCAAGTTCCCTGGCCTGGCTGGCATGGACCTGGCCAAGGTCGTCAGCACGACCAAGGCCTACGAGTGGCACGATGGCGAGCTGGATCTCGACACCGGAGAGTGGGTGCAAGTCGAACCGAAGTTCAAGGTCGTGGCCTACGATTTTGGCGTCAAGCGGAATATTTTGCGCATGCTCGTCGAACGCGGCTGTGCGGTAACCGTGGTACCTGCGCAGACGCCTGCTGCCGAGGTTTTGGCGATGCAGCCTGATGGCGTGTTCCTGTCCAATGGCCCCGGCGATCCGGCGCCTTGCGACTACGCGATCGCCGCGATCCGTGAGCTGCTGGCGGCAAGAATACCGACCTTCGGCATCTGTCTGGGTCATCAATTGCTGGGTCTGGCAGTCGGCGCCAAGACCATCAAGATGCCGCATGGCCACCATGGCGCCAATCATCCGGTGATCGACCTTGGCGCCACTGAAGGCAGCAGCGGACGGGTGATGATCACCGCGCAAAATCACGGCTTCTGCCTCGACGAAACCAGCCTTCCGGCGAACGTGCGAGTGACCCACCGTTCGCTGTTCGACCAGACCAACCAGGGCATTGCACTGACCGATGCACCTGCCTTCAGTTTCCAGGGGCATCCGGAAGCATCGCCTGGCCCGCATGACGTGGCTCCACTGTTCGACCGCTTCATAGCGATGATGTTGAACGAACAAGCAGAGGCCAACTGACATGCCCAAGCGCACCGACCTCAAGACCATCCTGATCATCGGCGCTGGCCCGATCGTGATCGGCCAGGCCTGCGAATTCGACTACTCCGGTGCACAGGCCTGCAAGGCACTGCGCGACGAGGGGTACCGGGTCGTGCTGGTCAACAGCAACCCTGCCACGATCATGACCGACCCGGACATGGCCGACGCGGTCTACATCGAGCCGATCAACTGGCAGACGGTCGAACGCATCATCGCCAAGGAAAAACCCGACGCACTGCTGCCAACGATGGGCGGACAGACCGCGCTGAACTGCGCGCTGGACCTTGCCGACAACGGTGTGCTGGAAAAATACGGTGTCGAACTCATCGGCGCCAAGCGCGAAGCAATCCGCATGGCCGAGGACCGCGAACTGTTCCGCGTGGCGATGGGCGAGATCGGCCTGGAATGCCCGAAGGCGGAAGTCGCACGCTCGCTGGAACAGGCGCTCGACATCCAGACCCGCGTCGGCTACCCGACCATCATCCGGCCCAGCTTCACCCTCGGCGGCAGCGGCGGCGGCATCGCCTACAACCGCGAGGAACTGATCGACATCGTCACGCGCGGCCTGGAGCTCTCGCCGACCGGCGAAGTGCTGGTGGAAGAATCGGTGCTGGGCTGGAAGGAATTCGAGATGGAAGTGGTCCGCGACACCGCGGACAACTGCATCATCGTGTGCAGTATCGAAAATTTCGATCCGATGGGCGTGCACACCGGTGATTCGATCACCGTCGCGCCGGCACAGACCCTGACCGACAAGGAATACCAGCGCCTGCGCAATGCCTCGATCGCAGTGTTGCGCAAGATTGGCGTCGACACCGGCGGCAGCAACGTGCAGTTCGGCATCAATGCCAGCACCGGCCGCGTGGTCGTGATCGAGATGAACCCGCGTGTGTCGCGTTCGTCCGCGCTTGCATCGAAGGCGACGGGTTTCCCGATCGCGAAGGTTGCGGCCAAGCTCGCGGTCGGCTACACGCTGGACGAGCTCGAGAACGAAATCACCGGTGGCCTGACCCCGGCATCGTTCGAACCCAGCATTGATTACGTGGTCACCAAGATTCCCCGGTTCACGTTCGAGAAGTTCCCGGCCGCCGATGCACGTCTTACCACGCAAATGAAATCGGTGGGCGAGGTGATGGCGATCGGCCGCACCTTCCAGGAATCGCTGCAGAAAGCGCTGCGTGGACTGGAAACCGGCAAGGTCGGACTGGATCCGACCGGCCTCAACCTGATCGACGAAAATGATCTCGCGACCCTGCGCCGCGAGATGAAGGAACCAGGTCCCGAACGCATCTTCTATCTCGCCGATGCGTTCCGCGCCGGCATGAGCGTGGAGGACGTGCATGCCCTGTCGTTCGTGGATCCGTGGTTCCTCGACCAGATCGAGGAACTCGTCGATTCCGAAGTGGACATCGTCCATCGCGGCCTGGACGGACTGGATGCCGCGCGCATGCGCGCGCTCAAGCGCAAGGGCTTTTCCGACATCCGCATCGCCCAGCTGACCGGTACCAACGAGTCGGCGGTGCGTGCCCTGCGCAAGGCCTTCGGCGTGCGTCCGGTGTACAAGCGAGTGGACAGCTGTGCGGCGGAATTCGCGACCACCACCGCCTACCTGTATTCGACCTACGAGGACGAATGCGAGGCGCTGCCGACCGACCGCAAGAAGATCATGGTGCTCGGCGGCGGACCAAACCGGATCGGCCAGGGCATCGAGTTCGACTACTGCTGCGTGCACGCCGCGCTGGCCCTGCGCGAAGACGGGTACGAGACCATCATGGTCAACTGCAACCCGGAAACCGTCTCGACCGATTACGACACCTCCGACCGCCTGTACTTCGAGTCATTGACGCTGGAAGACGTGCTGGAGATCGTCGAGCTCGAGAAGCCGCATGGCGTGATCGTGCAATACGGCGGGCAGACCCCGCTGAAATTGGCAAAAGCACTCGAAGCCAATGGCGTGCCGATCATTGGCACATCGCCTGAATCGATCGACCTGGCCGAAGATCGCGAGCGCTTCCAGAAACTGGTTGCCGAGCTGGGCCTGCTGCAGCCGCCGAACCGCACCGCACGCAGCGAAGACGAAGCCTTGCTGCACGCACGCGAAATTGGTTATCCGCTGGTAGTGCGCCCGAGTTACGTGCTCGGCGGCCGCGCGATGGAAGTGGTGCATGCCGAAGCCGATCTGGCCCGCTACATGCGCGAGGCGGTCAAGGTGTCGCACGATTCGCCGGTGCTGCTGGATCGCTTCCTGGACAATGCGGTCGAAGTCGACATCGACGTCATCGCCGATTCAACCGGCAATGTGCTGGTTGGCGGGGTGATGGAACACATCGAGGAAGCCGGCGTGCATTCTGGCGATTCGTCGTGCTCGCTGCCGCCGTATTCGCTGTCAGCCGACACACAGGCAAAGCTGCGCGAGCAGGTGGTTGTGTTGGCCAAGGCGCTCAATGTCATTGGCCTGATGAATACCCAGTTTGCCGTGCAGACCGATGCCGACGGCCACGACACCATCTTCCTGCTGGAAGTGAATCCGCGTGCATCGCGCACGGTGCCGTTCGTGTCCAAGGCCATCGGCCAGCCGCTGGCCAAGATCGCCGCGCGCTGCATGGCCGGCAAGTCGCTGGCCGAGCAGGGCGCGACCAGGGAGATCGTGCCTGACTACTACTCGGTCAAGGAAGCCGTGTTCCCGTTTGCCAAGTTCCAGAATGTCGATCCGATCCTCGGTCCGGAAATGCGTTCCACTGGCGAAGTGATGGGCGTGGGCCGCACCTTCGGTGCTGCGTTCGCACGGGCCGAGGAAGCTGCGAACATCCGCGCGCCGCAACCCGGAAAGGCATTCATTTCGGTGCGCGATCCAGACAAGGCGCGGGTCGTGCCGGTTGCACGCGACATGATCGCGCGTGGCTTCAGCCTGGTCGCCACCTCCGGAACCGCAGATGCGCTGGCAGCCGATGGCATCGCCTGCGACCGAGTGAACAAGGTGATCGAGGGGCGTCCGCACATCGTCGACCTGATCAAGAACGGCGAGATCTGCTACATCGTCAACACGACCGAGGGAAGCCAGGCGATCGCGGATTCCTTCTCGATCCGGCGCGAGGCCTTGCAACATCGCGTCACGTACTCCACCACCGTAGCCGGCGCGCGTGCTTTGCTGCACTCGCTGGACTATCGCGGTGTCGGCGAAGTGCTGACCCTGCAGGAATTGCACAAGGAACTGAAGTGACACACGCACCCATTACCTCGAAGGGCGCGAAGCGCCTTCGCGCAGAGCTCGAGGAACTGAAATCGGTCAAGCGACCGGCAGTCATCGCTTCGATCGCCGAGGCGCGTGCCCACGGCGACCTCAAGGAAAATGCCGAATACCACGCCGCGCGCGACCAGCAAAGTTTCATCGAGGGTCGCATCAAGCACCTCGAGGGCGAGCTTTCGCATGCGCAGGTGATCGATGTCGCCACCCTGACCGCAGGCGACAGGGTCGTGTTCGGCGCCACGGTGAAGCTTGCCGATTGCGATACCGACGAGGAGCGCACCTACCAGATCGTGGGTGACCTCGAAGCCGACATCAAGCATGGCCTGATCGCGATTTCCTCGCCGGTGGCACGCGCGTTGATCGGCAAGCATGAAGGTGACACCGCCACCATCGAAGCGCCAGCCGGCACCCGCGAATACGAGATCATCTCGGTTAGCTACCTGGACTGAAGTAATGCGATTGACACTGTTGCTGCCGTCAGGCGTGAGGCTTTCCGGCATCACGTTGCCGGCGTCGCTGGCAAAGAGGCTTGGCCGCGCAGATGGAGTGGCCGGACAGCCGGGCGAACAGGCACAGCTGTCGCGACATTTCAGGTTGCTGCCTGATCGCTGGCCGCATGCGGCACTGACCCGTGCAGCTGATGCGGGGGCCGACGATGCACACGCCACCGCGTGGCTGCGCGCCGATCCCGCCCACATCCGTCCCGACATCAACGGCGCACGGCTGCTGGCGACGGGCGCAGCACTCTCGTTGAGCGTGCAGGATGTCGAGGCGTTCCTGCCGGCGCTGCGCCCACTGTTCGGCGATGCCGGTTTCCTGCTGGATGCGCCGCATCCGACGCGCTGGTACCTGCGCCTGCCACGCGAAACCCAACTGCCCGATTTCCCGGCACCCGAGCAGGCGTTGGGCGAGGATGTGTTCGACCACCTGCCGGATGGGCCGCAGGCACGCCGCTGGCGCACTTTGCTGAGCGAAACGCAGGTCATGCTGCACAACCACCCGCGCAACCAGGAACGTGCCCAGGCGGGATTGGTGCCGGTCAATTCGCTGTGGTTCTGGGGCGGCGGGGTGTTGCCCGACAACGCGACCAGCGATTCCATGACCGTGTTTTCGGATGATCCCGTCTTGCACGGACTGGCTGGTGTCGGCACATTCAAGACCATGCCACTTGCCGGTTTCACGGGCTTCGAATCCATCATCGATGACACGTTGATCGACTTGCGCGCCATCCGCGACTCGAAGGTATTGCTGGAACGCTGGTTGCATCCTGCGCATCTCCTGGCGTCGCAAGTCCACGTCGATTTCGATCTGGCGGATGGCAGGACGTTCCGGTTGAAGCCCAACCAGCGCTGGCGCTTCTGGCGCAATCCGCGCACGGCGCTGACTGCGTGAGCGTGCAACGGCGCATTGTCCGCCGCGAACAACCGGCAAGCATCGCTGGGGATTGGCCACCGCAATGGCCGCCACTGCTGCAACGCCTGCATGCTGCACGTGGCAGCGCTGGCGCATCACAAGCCATGCCGCGGCTGGCCGACTTGCTTCCGTTCGATCAGCTGACCGGCATCGAACAGGCCGTGCGCCTGCTTGAAGACGCCATCGCACGTGATGCCCATATCGTGGTGGTCGGTGATTACGACTGCGATGGCGCCACGGCCTGCGCGGTCGGTGTGCGCGGCCTGCGCATGCTGGGTGCGAAACGCGTGTCGCATGCGGTGCCAAACCGCATCGTGCATGGCTACGGCATGACCCCGGGATTGGTCGATGCGCTTGTCGGGCTCAAGCCCGACCTGCTGGTCACGGTCGATCACGGCATCGCCTGCCATGCCGGCATCGCAGCGGCCAAGGCACACGGCTGGCAGGTACTGGTCACCGACCACCACCTGCCGGGTGCGACGTTGCCGAATGCAGATGCCATCGTCGATCCCAACCAGCCCGGCGACACATTCCCGAGCAAGGCGCTGGCCGGCGTCGGCGTGATGTTCTACGTGCTGCTGGCGCTCCGTGCGAAGCGTGGCGTGCAGGCCGACCTGGCATCGTTGCTGGATCTTGTTGCGGTGGGCACGGTGGCTGACATGGTGGCGCTGGATGCAAACAATCGCGCTTTGGTCGGCGCTGGCCTGCGGCGATTGCGTGCAGGGCAGGGTTGTGCAGGCTTGCGTGCATTGATCGATGTCGCTGGGCGAAATGCGGCAAGCCTGACCACGACCGACATCGGATTCGCGATTGGCCCGCGGATCAATGCGGCGGGCCGTCTGGAAGACATGAGCATCGGCATCGAATGCCTGCTCACTGACGACGCTGCGCAGGCGTTGGAACTGGCGCAGATCCTGCAGTCGATCAACCAGGAACGTCGAGGCGTGCAGGCCGAAATGCAGGAAATGGCCGAAGCGCAGATGCCCAACCTGGGCGATGCCGCCAGTTCTTCATTCGCTGTCTGCCTGTTCGACGCCGATTGGCATCCGGGCGTGGTCGGTTTGGTGGCATCGAAAACCAAGGAGCGCCTGCATCGTCCGGCGATTGCGTTTGCCCCGGCCGAACCGGGCAGCAGCATGCTGCGCGGCTCGGCACGTTCTATCCCGGGCTTTCATATCCGCGATGCACTGGCGCTGGTCGATGCGCGCCATCCTGGCCTGGTCCCGCGTTTTGGCGGGCATGCGATGGCTGCAGGCCTGAGTCTTGAACTCGATGACTTGCCTGCGTTTCGAGATGCCTTCCAGCAGGTCGCCTCCGAATGGCTGACGCCGGACCTGCTCACCGACACCCTGCACAGTGACGGCGAACTGGCTGCCGATGAATTCGTCATCGACTCCGCGTTAGCCCTGCGCGATGGCGGCCATTGGGGGCAGGGCTACCCCGAACCGTTATTTGATGGCGAGTTCGATGTCGTGGGCTGGCGCATCGTCGGCGAGCGTCACCTGAAGCTCGAACTCATGCAGGGCGGTCGGCGGCTCAACGCCATCCACTTCGGTGGCTGGAACGGCACGCCGCCGTCCGACCGGGTGCATCTGGCCTATCGCCTCACGCCGGACGACTATCGGGGCAAGGATGCGATCCAGTTGATCGTGGTGCATGCGCAAGGCATCGCAACATCAACCCGCTGAAATAGCGGCCGGTGGCAATTCCGCCTGCACCCGGTTGCTGTTGCACTTCCGCTTCAGCCCGAACAGCGGGCGCAAGAACCCGATGCGACGGATCACCAGTTCGTGCAGCAGCAGGCAGCCTGCAATCGTGCCGCCGATTACCAGCGTGGATTCGATGCCGCCACCGAGCTTCAACGGGATCAGCCAATAGGCAAGCAGCACGATCAGGCTCTGGTGCAGGATGTACCAGGGATACACCGCTTCGGTCGCATACGGTAGCCAGCGGAACGGGCGGTTGAGCCATGCATGGCCCCAGCCGAAGATCGCCAGCAGGGCGGTCCACATGTACAGCGCGCGTCCGGCATGTTCTATGGCCCCCCAAGGCAGCACGGTCAGCCATTCCGGGACATCATCGGGCAGCAGCAGCCCGCGTCCGATCGCACGCAGTCCGAGTTCCACCGTGATGCCGAGTAACGCGATCGGCAGTGTCTTCCACCGCCAACGCGCCACCCGCCGCCAGAAGTCCGGTTGGCGGGAAACCAGGTATCCGAACAGGAACACGCTGAAATATTCGGCATGCAGATACCAGTCGCCTGCCAGCGCATGCGTTTCCGGGAACCTTGGCTTCAGCACTAGCAGGTAGCTGAAAAAGAGAGCCGTCGGCAAGACGATCATCCAGGCCAAGCTGCGACTGGCCAACCATGCCTGCAAGCGTTTTCCAATACCGGATTCGAGCGCGGGCAGCAGCGCCAACAAGACCATCGTGTACAGCCACAGGTAGGCCAGGTACCAGAGATGGTTCCAGGTCACGCCATGCGAAGCACCGGTCCAGCCACCGTCCGGCCAGGGCTTGAGTTGCAGGTAACGCTGCATGAACTGGACGAACCCGGTCGGGACGGCCCCATTGCGGACTGCCTCGCAATAGGACTGGATCGGAACGATGAACAGCATCCCGAACACCAATGGCAGCAGCAGGCGCCAGGTCCGGTTCCCGGCAAACCGCAGCGGGTCCCGCGTCGGCTGGTACAGGCCGATCGCAATTCCGGAAATCGCGAACAGCAGGGGCATCCTCCAGCGATTGACCACGATCCTGACCCACTCGATCCAGTCGTACTGATAGTTGCTGACGATATGGAAATCGGAGTTGGTCTCGTACACGCCGCTTGCGTGATACAGGATCAGCAGGGCGAACGCGAAGACGCGTAGCGCGTCGATATCGTGGCGGCGAACCATTGGTGGTGACCCGGACTGGAATTGCGCCAGCCTTGCCACCATTGCTTGTGCACGAAAGCCCCAAGTGTCGGACTGACGCGCTCCAGGGACGAATCGCGGAAATCAGGGACGAACCGTAGCCGGCCGAGAGGCGGTGATAGCTAGAATGCGCGGATGACGATGCCCAACCAGAACACGCCGCCAATGCCTTGGCGCCAGTTCGCACCGTGGAAACTTCCGGTGGAAGTGATGATTTGGGTTGCGATATTCGGCCTGGGTGCGTTGGCCAACACTCTGGTGGTACTGATGGACGCTGGCAGGCATGGCGCGGGATTGCCTGTCTGGAAACCGGCAATCTGGGAGGCAAGCAGCGCGATCGTCACCTTGGTGCTGTTGCCGGCGTTGTTCGCCATGTGCCGGCGCTGGCCGCTGCATTTCGACACGCTGCGCCGTCACTTGCCCATCTATGTGATCGCAAGCGTGGTCTGGTCGCTGTTGCACGTGGTCGGCATGGTACTGCTGCGCAAGCTCGTCTATGCGGCAGCAGGTGGACATTACGACTTCGGAAACTGGCCGCGCGAATTGGCCTACGAATATCTCAAGGACGTTCGTACCTTCAGCCTCATCGTCGCGGTGCACCAAAGCTATGAGTGGTTCTGGCGGCGATGGCAGGGCGAGGCGCACTTGCTGGATGCACCAGACGACGGATCCGGGGCGGATCCTGTCGAACGACCAGAACGTTTTCTCGTCCGCAAGTTGGGGCGTGAATTCCTGGTGGCCGCCATCGACATCGAATGGCTGCAAGCGGCCGGCAACTACGTGAACCTGCGCGTGCGCGAACGCGACTACCCGCTCCGCAGCACGGTCGCGGCGATCGAATGCAAACTGGACCCGGCGCGATTCACCCGGATTCATCGCAGTTACATCGTCAACCTGGATCAGGTGGCCTCGATCGAACCGTTGGATACTGGTGATGCCCGCGTCCATCTGAAGGATGGAACACAGCTGCCGTGCAGTCGCAGCTATCGGGATGTATTGAAGCCGCGCTGATGACCCCGCTGCAACGCTGGCATCCATGCCCCGGCCTGTTGCAGACTCTGGGAACCCCATCTCCCGCATCCATGCGTTGACGGTGTGGTCACCTTCATGGAACTCGTCATGCGCCGGATCATCCTGCTTGCTGCAAGCACTTGTCTGCTGACTTTGAACTTTGCATCGCTGGCGCCTGCGCAACAGGTGTCGTCGGATGCGGCGCTGCCACCCCCATTGCTGCAGGTGGGCGGCAAGGCGGGTGTGCCTGTCAGCCTGCATTCCGCTGACGTGGCGATCGAGGTCAATGGTGGTTTCGCAACAACGACCATGCTGCTTGAGCTTCGCAACCCGAGCAACCGCGTGCTGGAAGGCACTCTGCAATTCCCGTTGAGCGACGGCCAGCAAGTCGTGGGCTTCGCGCTGGATATAGGCGGCGTGTTGCGCGATGCGGTTCCGGTTGCCAAGGCGCGTGGCAGACAGGTATTCGAGAGCATCGAACGCCGCGGCGTTGATCCGGGCTTGCTGGAGCAGACGGCCGGCAACCAGTTCCGGCTGCGGGTCTACCCGATCCCGGCGCAGGGCTCACGCCAGGTGCGACTGGTGATCGAAGAGGCCATCCCGCTTCAATCCGGCGCATGGCGGTTGGCGGTTCCGGTGCAGTTGCTGTCCGGTGCTGATGCGTTTTCGATGCGAGTCCGCGCGAACGGCATTGCCACCGCGCCGGTCGTGGAAGGCAACTTCGGTGCATTGCCTTTCACCCGCGATGCGCAGGGCTATCAGGCCGTCGTTCGACGCACTGCATTTCGCCCTCAAGGTGGCTTGTCGCTGCGCTTTCCTGCCAGAGCCAAGGCGATGACCTATGGCGGCGTGCATGAGGGTGAGCACTATGTGTTGGCTGAAGTGCCAGTTCCGCAGTCCAGTACATCAATCAGGGCGCTGCCATCGAAGATGGGCCTGTTGTGGGACGCGTCTGCATCGGCACGCAAGCGCGATCAAGACGGCGAGCTTGCGTTGCTTGATCGCTACTTCAAAGCGATGGGCAATGGTCGGGTGAGCCTGCGCATTCTGCGCGATGTGGGCACGGATGGCGGTATCTTCGAGATTCGAAATGGCGATTGGGCAACGCTGCGGCGCGTGCTGGAAACGACCGTCAACGATGGTGCCAGCAACCTGTCCGACTGGACGCCGGATGCCAGCATCGCGGAATACCTGCTGATCAGCGATGGCCTGCAGGACTACGGTGACAAGCCATTCCCGGTACTTGCCAGCGGCCAGAAGCTGTACGCCATCAACTCGGCGGGCGCGGCATCGGACAGCACTCGCCTGGCAGCGCTGGCAGACTCGCGCGGCGGCCGACTGGTGGCATGGCAAGGTCGTAACGGTCTTGACGAAGCAACGCGTGCGCTGCTTGGACACGGAACGCGCATCGTCGCGATGCGTGGCGAAGGGGTCACCGACCTGCAGGTAGAGACGCATCATGTCGATGCCGGCTTGCTCAGGATTGCCGGACGGCTGACCGAGCCGACCGGCGTGATCCGGGTGACCCTCGATGAGTCGGGACGTCGGCGTGAGATCACGCTGCCGGTTTCGGCCGCAACCAATGGTGGCTATGTGCCACGGCAATGGGCCCGGTGGCAGATTGCGGCCTATGCCGGCGAGCCTGAGCGTCATCGCGCAGCCATCGCGCGGATCGGTCAGCAATTCTCGATCGTGACCGCTGGCACGTCGCTGCTGGTGCTGGACGATATCGCCGACTATGTGCGTCACGAGATCGCGCCACCCGCCGAACTTCGCGCGGACGTCGCACGCTTGCAGGCAGAGCAGGGCAAACGACGTGACGCATCCCGCAGCCAGCGGCTGGATGCAGTCGCAACTGCCTTCGCGGAACGGCTTGCATGGTGGGAGACATCATTCCCGAAGGATCGACCAGCGCCCAAGATAGCCAAGGACAAGTCGGAAGCGGATTCGCTCGATAGCGTGACAGTGACAGGCAGCGTGGCACGTCCCGTCAGCGCGCCTCCGCCGCCGTCTCCCGCACCTCTTGCACCTCTCGCCGAGCGGAGTGCGTCTGAAGGACTGGCCAGAACGCAGTCCAACGATCTGGCACTCGCAGCCGATGCTGCGCAGGAAGCGCCCAATTCAAGCGGCGAAGCGGTCGCCACCATTCGCCTGCAGGCATGGGCGCCGGATTCTCCGTACGCCAAGCGTCTGCGCGCCGCCCCGGCTGAGCAGCTCTACGCCTTGTATCTTGACGAACGCGACAGTCATGCCGACAGCACGGCGTTCTATCTCGATGTCGCCGACGTGCTGTTGCAGAAGGGGCGCAATGTTGAAGCAATGCGGGTGTTGTCGAATCTCGCAGAACTCGACCTCGACAATCGTCATGTCCTGCGCGTGCTCGGCTATCGACTGATGCAGGCCAGGCAATGGGCGCTTGCCGTACAGATCTTCCGGCAAGTGCTCGACATGGCCGAAGAAGAGCCGCAGAGCGGTCGCGATCTTGCACTGGCCATGGCCGCTGCAGGGCAACGCCAGCAAGCCATCGAACAGTTGTACGACGTGGCCCTGGGTGAGTGGGACAGTCGCTTCAACGGCATCCCGGCAATCGCGGTGAATGAGATGAACGCGATCATCGCCACCAGCCCGAAGCCGCTGGATACCAGCTTCATCGACCATCGTCTTTTGCAGAATATGCCGCTGGATCTTCGCGCTGCATTGTCATGGGACAGCGACAACAGCGACATGGACCTGTGGGTAACTGATCCGAATGGCGAGAAGTGCTACTACGGCAACAAGCTCACCTACCAGGGCGGCTTGATTTCGAATGACTTCACCGGCGGCTATGGTCCCGAGGAATTCGTGCTTCGCGATGCAAAGCCGGGGCTGTACCGGGTTGAAGCGCACTATTTCGGTGACCGCCAACAGATCGTGACCGGCGCGACTACGCTCACCCTCAAGCTCAGTACAGGTTGGGGCACGGCGCGTCAGCAGGACCGCACGGTCACGTTGAGGCTCTCGGGCAAGGATGAATCCGTGCTGGTCGGAGAATTCGAGGTCGAATGAAGAGGCCGCAATTAATCTCTGGAAGCTCTTGACAACAGGTTGTGGGTCGTCATCCCCGCGTATGCGGGGATGACGACCCATTGTTCCGAAATCCCCTGAAGATCGTTGCTGGCCAGATCAGTCGGCTTTTGAGCCAGCATCGGGCCGGCTGCTAGAATCGGCGGTCTTTCGTCGCAACAAGTCCCCACTCATGATCGAACTCAATCCCATCCGAGCCCGCATCGCCGACCTGATCGGTCGCCTCGATGCGCTCCGGGGGTTTCTTTGACTACGATGCCAAGCGCGAGCGCCTGGAAGAAGTAGAACGCGAACTCGAGAACCCCGACATCTGGAACGACTCCGCCCGCGCGCAGGCGTTGGGCCGTGAACGCTCGATGCTGGACAAGACCGTCAACGGCATCCGCGAACTCACCGAGGGTTTGGCCGGAGGCAACGAGCTGCTGGAACTTGCAGAAATGGAGGACGATGAAGAAACTGCGCTGGCGGTGGTCACCGACGTCGACCGCTTGGGAAAGGGCGTGGAAGCGATCGAGTTCCAGCGCATGTTCTCCGGCAAGATGGACACCGCCAATGCGTTCGTCGACATCCAGGCCGGTGCCGGCGGCACCGAGGCGCAGGACTGGGCCGAGATGTTGCTGCGCATGTACCTGCGTTGGACCGAGTCGCGTGGCTGGAAGACCGAGCTGATGGAAGTCAGCGGGGGCGACGTGGCCGGCATCAAGTCGGCCACGTTTCGCGTCGAAGGTGAATACGCTTACGGCTGGCTGAAGACCGAGATCGGCGTGCACCGGCTGGTGCGCAAGTCGCCGTTCGACTCCGACAACCGCCGCCACACCAGTTTCACCAGCGTGTTCGTGTCGCCGGAAGTGGACGACGACATCGACATCGACATCAATCCGGCCGACTTGCGCACGGATGTGTACCGCTCGTCTGGTGCAGGTGGCCAGCACGTCAACAAGACCGAGTCGGCGGTGCGCATCACCCACATCCCGACCAATACCGTGGTGGCCTGCCAGACCGGCCGCAGCCAGCACCAGAACCGCGACACTGCGATGAAAATGCTGGCGGCCAAGCTGTATGAGCTGGAGGTGCAGAAACGCAACGTGGAACGGGATGCGCTGGAAGCAAACAAGTCCGATATCGGCTGGGGCAGCCAGATCCGCAACTACGTGCTCGACCAGAGCCGGATCAAGGACCTGCGCACAGGCATCGAGCGTAGCGATACCCAGAAGGTACTGGATGGCGATCTCGACGAATTCGTGGAAGCCAGCCTGAAATCTGGGCTCGAGGCTGGTTCGAAGCGCACTGATGCGGCGTGATGCTGTCATCCCGGCGAAAGCCGGGATCCAGCTTTTGTTTTCAGTCGTTTCAAGAAATGGATACACAGTCACAAGGGTTGTGACAAGCAGCCGGCTTGCGCCGGAATGACGAGCGAAAATGAGCGACGAAATGCAATTTCAGGACCATGACGAAAACCACCTGATCGCCGAGCGCCGCGGCAAGCTTGCCGCGTTGCGCGGGCAGGGCATCGCCTTCCCGAACGACTTCCGCCGCGCCGAGTACGTGCAGGACCTGAACGACGCCTATGCGAACGCCGAGCAGTGGACAGGCGAGGCACTGGAAGCCGAAGGCAAGCGAGTCACCGTCGCCGGCCGGCTGTTGGCGAAACGCGTCATGGGCAAGGCCGCATTCGCCCAGGTACAGGACATGACCGGCCGTATCCAGCTGTTCCTGCAGGGCAGTGCGCTCGGCGATGCCTACGACGCCTTCAAGGGTTGGGACGTGGGCGACATCGTGGCGGCCGAAGGCACGCTGATGCGCACCAGGACCGGCGAACTGTCGGTGCGTGCCGACGTCTTGCGCCTGCTGGTGAAGTCGCTGCGGCCCCTGCCGGACAAGTGGCACGGCCTGGCCGACGTCGAGCAGCGTTACCGCCAGCGCTATGTCGATCTGATCGTCAGCCCGGAGGCTCGGGATGTGTTCATCGCGCGCTCGCGGATCGTGGCCGGCCTCCGCCGCTGGCTCGACGCGCGCCGCTTCCTGGAAGTGGAAACGCCGATGATGCACTACATCGCCGGTGGTGCCACCGCACGTCCGTTCACCACGCATCACAACGCGCTCGACCTCGACCTGTTCCTGCGCGTGGCACCCGAGCTTTACCTCAAGCGGCTGGTCGTGGGTGGCTTCGAGCGCGTGTACGAAATCAACCGCAATTTCCGCAACGAGGGCGTGTCCACCCGGCACAACCCCGAGTTCACCATGCTCGAGTTGTACGAGGCGTACGTAAGCTACACCGAGGTCATGGACCTGACCGAGGGCATGATCCGCGACGTTGCCAGCGAGGCAATGGGCACCCTGCAGTTCCATTGGGATGGCCAGGACATCGACCTGGCACCGACGTTCCGCCGATGGAAGCTGGAAGAAGCGGTGCGCGAGTTGAATCCGGACATCTCGGCGGGCGACTGCCGCGACCGCGAGGCGCTGGCCGAGCACTGCAGGCGCCTCGGCGTCCACGTGAAGCCTGGTTACGGGTGGGGCAAGCTGCTGCTGGAGATCTTCGAGAAGACGGTCGAAGCCGGACTGACGCAACCAACGTTCATCACCCACTATCCGGTGGAAGTCTCGCCACTGGCGCGCGAATCGGACGGAGAACCCGGCATCACCGACCGCTTCGAATTGTTCGTCGGCGGCAAGGAACTGGCGAATGGCTTCTCCGAGCTCAACGATCCCGAAGACCAGGCCGCGCGTTTCCGCGCCCAGGTCGAGGCGAAGGAGGGCGGCGATGTCGAAGCCATGCAGTTCGACGCAGACTACATCCGCGCGCTCGAAGTCGGCCTGCCACCGACTGGTGGCCTGGGTGTCGGCATCGACCGACTGGTGATGCTGCTGACCGGATCAGGCTCGATCCGCGACGTGCTTTTGTTCCCTTACATGCGGCCCGAACACGGCTGACCTGTTTCGAACACTGGTATCAGGTGGCCTGTTCCGCATTCAGGCCGCGTTCCCTGATTCAGGCCAGCGCTTGCCTTTCCACGGTTTTCCGCCGAGCATGCGCTTGCCACCTCCTGACTGAAAGGAACGGCGCATGGATATCGTCATCGTCGATGACCAACCTTCGGCGCGCACTATGCTCCGGCATATCGTCGAAGACATCGAACCCAGCCTTGTCGTGCATGATTTCGGCGAGCCGGGTGCCGCATTGTCGTGGTGCCAGCAAAATCCGTTGGACCTGGTGCTGCTTGATTACCGCATGCCGGGCATGGACGGGCTGGAATTTGCCCGCGCGTTCCGTCGCCCGTTGAGGCATCGCGATGTTCCCATCGTGCTGGTGACCGTGGTGGGCGATGAGCCGATCCGGCAGGCTGCGCTGGATGCGGGCGTGATCGACTTCCTGGTCAAGCCAATCCGTCCGCGCGAGTTGCGGTCGCGGTGCCGCAACCTGCTGCAACTGAGGCAGCAAACGGAGTCCGTCAAGCAGCGCGCCCTGTCGCTAGAGCAGCGATTGCTTGCCAGCATGAACGAGGTCGAGGAGCGGGAGCACGAAACCCTGACCCGGCTCGCCCGCGCGATCGAATACCGGGATAGCGGCACCAGCGCGTACCTGGAGCGCATGGCGCGGGTCGCCGGGTTGATTGCCGAAGCGATGGGATTGCCCGAGGAGCAAGCAAGGGTCATCGAGTTGTCTGCCCCGCTGCACGACATCGGCAAGATCGCGATCCCCGATGCAGTTCTGCTCAAACCCGGTCCGCTGGACGCCGATGAGCGCACGCGGATGCAGCAGCACCCCAGCATCGGCTTCGAATTGCTGGCGGGCAGCCAGAACCGCTTCATCCAGGTAGGCGCCAGCATTGCGCTGCACCATCACGAACGCTATGACGGCACCGGCTATCCGCAGGGACTGGCGGGTGAGGCGATTCCGATCGAAGCGCGCGTCGTGACCGTGGCTGACGTGTTCGACGCGTTGATCTCGCCACGCCCGTACAAGCCCGCATGGACGGTCGACGAAGCGCTGGACTACATCGCAGCCCAGAGCGGAAAGCTGATGGATCCGGTCTGCGTCAATGCATTGCTCGGCAATCGCGAGCGACTGGATGAAATCTGCCAGCGCTATACACGCGTCATCGCGCACGCCGACTGGTCCTGAACATGCGGAATGCGTTGCTCTGGATGCAGGGCAGGCTCGTCGGCAGGACGGACAGCGAGCATTCGCAGGTGTTCGTTCGGTTCGTCATCACTGCGTTGTTCAGCGCCTACCTGGGCTGGCAGGTCGAAGGCAACAGCAGCCCCGCGCTGTATAGCACCTGGTTGATCCTGCTTGGAGAACTGCTGGTATCGGTCGGGTTGCTCGTCGGCATCCTGATGGACTCGGAGCCGTCGCACGTGCGTCGTTGGTTGGGGATGCTGGCCGACTACGCCGCGATGGCAGGCGTGATGTACCTGATGGGCGAGGCCGCCACGCCGCTGTATGCGGTGTTCCTGTGGGTGACCATCGGCAATGGCATGCGCTATGGGCCTCGATACCTTTACGCCGCCACCGTGCTGGCAGCCGTCTCGTTCCTGGCAGTGACCCTCACCACCGAGTTCTGGCTTGCCAATACCTATCTGTCCTGGAGTCTGACCCTCGGGCTGGTGGCCGTGCCGCTGTACTTTGCATCCCTGCTCAAGGCCTTGACCGCGGCCACTGCCGACGCCCAGCGCGCCAACCAGGCCAAGAGCAGGTTCCTCGCCAACATGAGCCACGAATTCCGGACGCCACTCAACGGTCTCTCGGGCATGTCCACGCTGCTTGCCAGTACCCGCCTGGACACGGAGCAGCGCGGCTACCTGGACGCCATCGCGGCGGCCAACCGGGCATTGCTGGCACTGGTCGAGGACGTGCTCGACATCTCGGCGATCGAGGCAGGCAAGCTCAGGACCAGGATCGATGCCTTCGACCTGCGTGACTTGGTCAACGAGATCGGTCTGGTCCTCATGCCGCAGGCGGCAGCCCGGCATCTGCGGTATCTGGTGACGATCTCGCCGCAGGTACCCGGCATGCTGCGCGGGGATGCAACGCATCTGCAGCAGGTGCTGGTCAACCTGCTGGGCAATGCGATCAAGTTCACCCGTGCCGGACACGTCCACCTGGATGTGGCCGTGACCAGCCCGCTGCGCGACGCATCGTTGCGCTTGCGCTTCACGATCACCGATACCGGTGTCGGCATACCCGCATCGGCCCGCGCCAAGCTCTTCGAAGCGTTCGAGCAGGCCGACAACAGCCTGTCGCGCAGCCACGCAGGCACCGGACTTGGAACCACGATTGCAAAAGGTCTGACCGAAGCGATGGGCGGGTCGATCGGGTTCGAAAGCAGCGAGGAATCCGGTAGTCGGTTCTGGGTCGAACTGCCATTCGACGTCGAGACCGATGGTAGCGGCCAGGCCGCAATTCCCCAGCCCGTTGCACCGAGCCCCCGGCGCGCTGGATCGGATGCGGAGGCGGGCAATGTCATCGCCTTCGCCAATCCCTTCCTGCGTCATCGCGCTCGCGTGCGCGCCATGCGCATCCTCGTCGCTGACGACCATGCGGCGAACCGGTTGGTGCTCGAAAACCTGCTGCAGAAAGCGGGCCACCGCGTGGTCACGGCGGAAGACGGGGAAGCCGCATTGGAAGCGTTGAGCGAGGGCGGCTTCGACCTTGCCCTGGTCGACCTGCACATGCCCGGGCTAAGCGGAATCGACCTGCTGCGCCTGCTGCGCACCATGGAATCGGGCGGCATGCGCAGGACCCCGATGATCGTGCTCAGCGCGGATGTCACGCCGGAGTCGGTGCAGGCGTGCCGGAATGCGGGTGCCCACTCGTTCATCGCCAAGCCGTTCGCGGTGTCCCACCTGCTGGACACCATCGCGGAAATCGGATCAGGCGCTGCCGCCGCGGTACAGGAACAGCCCTCGGCCAGGGCGTCGACCTCGCCGTCGGCGTCCGACGTCTTTGATCCCTCATTGCTCGACGAATTCGCCAGCCTCGGGATGGGGCGTGATTTTGAAACCGATTATGTGGGTCAATGCCTGGTTGACATTCGCGACACCCTCGAGCGCATGCAACTTGCAGGCGTTGCCGGGAACCACGAACAGGTGCACGAGCAGGCGCATGCCCTGAAGGGCATTGCAGGCAACCTCGGACTGGTGCAACTGGCCACATGCAGCTCGGCCATCATGGGCATGGCCAGCCGGGAACTCGCACGCGACTGGCGTCGCGAGTTCGACAACTTGCAGGATTGCCTGCTGCGAGGCGAGCAAGCGCTGGCTGCCAGGGGCGCGATCGCCCCCGCTCGCGAAGACTCCTGCTAGGCCAATAGCTCAGGGCAACCTTGCGCGTGCCGCATCACCCTCGCCATGCCGACGATATTGTGCGCGCACAAGCCGTTCCATGGTGCGCAACGACTTGCCGCCGAGCCGGAGAGCCGTATCCACCCAGACTTCGGTGATGGCCTGCATCTCTGCCAGGGTGATGGGCTGGGCCATCGCACGGACACGGTGCATGGCGGCACGGGCATGCGGGATCCGGCGATTGTCGCGGATGACCTGTTCCACCGCCTGCACGCCCTGGCCACGCGGCACCAGCACGTCCACCAGTCCCATCGCATGCAACTGCTCGCTGCTGTACAAATCGCCGGTGAGCATCAGGCGTTCAGCCTGGTGCGGCGGGATCCGCTTGCACAGGAACGAATACGCGCCCATGCCCGGGAACAGGTCGAACAGGACTTCCGGAAGGCCCATGTTCACGCCTTCCTCGGCCACGATCGTGTGGCAACTCAGCGCTGCCTCGAAACCACCACCCAGCGCATCACCCTGGACCAACGCGATGCTGTGGACGCCAACGCCAAGCCCGTCGTGGAAGGCATGTACGCCATTCACGCATTGCCGCGCGTAGGCCAGCAGGGCCGGACGATCCTGGCGACGGATCGCATCGCAGAAGTACTCGAGGTCGCCACCGAGATTGAAGGCATCGCAATCAGAGGCAAGTACCACGTGCTGCAACGCCAGCCCGTCTTCTTGTTGCCCGCGCTGAAGGCGGTCAGACAAATTGCGCTGGAATTTCAGGATGTCATCGATCAACCGGGGCTTGAAACATGCGCGGCCAGGACTGGCGGCGAGGTCGGCATGCATATGGCACCAATGGGTTGCCATCTCGCTGTTCTCGACGACGCGCAGCGTCGAATAGCGGGTTGCGGGAAAACGTCGGTCGGGGGTAGCCATGATCGCTCCAGGCAATAATAGTGCCAGCTCCGGGCATGCCGGCAGGATAGAGGGCCCGTAGGGCCTCTATGCGCCGAAAAGTGCCGGAGCGCAAGGCGGGCAAAGCCCGCCTTGATGCAAGCAATGATGTTTTCCCTGTCAGTGCGTCAGTGCGGTGCAGGATCCCGCAATTCCTTGCGCAGGATCTTGCCGACGTTGCTCTTGGGCAATTCGTCGCGGAACTCCACATGCCTGGGCTGCTTGTAGCCGGTCATGTTCTCGCGGCAGAACGCCTTGATCTGGTCGATCGTGAGCGCGGGATCCTTCTTGACCACGAACACCTTCACCGCTTCGCCGGATTTCTCGTCCGGTATTCCGATGGCCGCCACTTCCAGCACGCCGGGCATCATCGCGATCACGTCTTCGATCTCGTTCGGATAGACGTTGAAGCCGGACACCAGGATCATGTCCTTCTTGCGATCGACGATATAGAAGTACCCATTCTCGTCCATGCGCGCCATGTCGCCGGTATGCAGCCAGCCGTCGGCATCGATGGATTGCGCGGTATCCTCCGGGCGTTGCCAGTAGCCGCGCATGACCTGCGGACCCTTGCACGCACAGCTCGCCGATTTCGCCCATCGGCAGCATGTTGCCGTCATCGTCCTTGATGCAGACATCGGTCGACGGCACTGGCAGGCCGATCGAGCCGTTGAACGCGCCCAGTTCGAGCGGGTTGATGCAGACGGCAGGCGAGGTTTCGGTCAGGCCGTAGGCTTCGGCCAGTGTGCAGCCGGTGACCTGCTTCCATTTGTCGGCGACGGCACGTTGCACCGCCATGCCGCCACCCAGGGTGAGGTGCAGATGCGAGAAATCGACCTGATCGAATCCCGGGGTGTTGAGCAGGCCATTGAACAGCGTGTTGACGCCGGTGATTGCAGTGAACGGAACCGATTTCAGTTCCTTGACGAATCCCGGCATGTCGCGTGGATTGGTGATCAGGTGGTTGCGCGCGCCGAACTTGATGAAGACCAGGCAGTTCGCGGTGAGTGCGAAGATATGGTAGAGCGGCAGCGCGGTGACGATGAGTTCCTCGCCCAGGCGGATATTGCCGCCAACCCAGGCTGCGGCCTGCTGCATGTTGGCGACCAGGTTGCGGTGGGTCAGCATCGCGCCCTTGGCCACGCCAGTGGTGCCGCCGGTGTATTGCAGGAAGGCGAGGTCTTCATGGCCGATGACCACATCGGACACCTGGTGCATACGCCCCAGGGTCAGTGTGTCGCGGAAACGGACGGCGCCCGGAATGTCGTATTCGGGCACCATCTTCTTGACGTGTCGAAGCACGAAATTGACGATCAGGCTCTTCGGGAACCCGAGCATGTCGCCCAGCCCCGTCGTGATGGCGAGCACGCCTGGCACTTCCGAAAGCACTTCCTGGACCACGTCGCCGAAATTGTCCAGCACCAGAATGGCGGAAGCACCCGAATCCACCATCTGGTGCTTCAGTTCCCGAGGCGTGTACATCGGATTGGTGTTGACCACGGTCAGCCCCGCGCGCAGCACGCCAAGGAGCGCCACCGGGTACTGCAGGCAGTTGGGCATCATGATCGCGACGCGATCGCCCTTCTTGAGTTTCAGTTCGCCGAGCAGATAACCGGCGAAATCAAGGCTCAACCGATCCAGTTCGCCATAGGTGATCGACTTGCCCATGTTCGAGAACGCGATGTTGTCGCGGAATTTCGCCAGCGACGCCTCGAAGACGGCGGGAATCGACTGGAACTCATCCAGGTCGATCTCTGCAGGGACGCCTCTGGGATAGTGGTCCAGCCAAGGACGTTCTGAACTCATGATCAATTCCCCTGCGAAAGATGGGCCGACACACGAATGCGGCAGCGTATGGATTGCATTCGATTTGAGCATAGGCACCCAGCAGTGACAAGCTGGGCCGGCATAAATGGGGCGTGAACCCGCCGATGCAACGCGGGCGGCCGAAGCCGCCCTTGCATTGCAAGCAAGTCGCGCCGGGTTCAGGCCTTGGCGACCAACTGGCGCAACACGTACTGCAGCAGGCCGCCGTTACGGAAATATTCCACTTCCTTCGGCGTCAGCAGCAGCACCTTGGCCTCGAAGCTGGACGTGCTGCCGTCGGCCTTGGTGGCGGTCACTGTCGCAAGCTTCGACGCGCCATCCTGCAGTCCCGTGATGTCGAACGTTTCGGAACCATCGAAACCGAGCGACTGCGCATTTTCGCCCTCCTTGAACTGCAACGGCAGCACGCCCATGCCGACCAGGTTGGAGCGATGGATGCGCTCGAAGCTCTCGGCGATCACCGCCTTGACGCCCAGCAGGATCGTGCCCTTGGCCGCCCAGTCGCGGCTGGAACCAGTGCCGTATTCCTTGCCAGCCAGCACCACCAGCGGCACGCCGTCGGCCTTGTACTTCATCGCCGCGTCGTAGATCGCCAGCTTCTCGCGGCTCGCTGCCGTCGTTGCTGAAGTGCAGGGTGTTGCCACCTTCCTCGCCACCGAACATCAGGTTCTTGATGCGGATGTTGGCGAAGGTGCCGCGCACCATCACGTCGTCATTGCCGCGACGACTGCCGTAGCTGTTGAAATCGGCCTGCTGCACGCCACGCGACTGCAGGAAACGGCCCGCGGGCGAATCCTTCTTGATGTTGCCGGCCGGCGAGATGTGGTCGGTGGTGATCGAATCGCCGAACAGGCCAAGCACGCGTGCGCCGTGGATGTCGTCGATGCTGCCGACATCCATGGTCATGCCGTCGAAGTAGGGCGGGTTCTTGATGTAGGTCGAGTCTTCGCTCCCACGCATAGCAGTCTCGCCATCCGGCGAATGCACGTGGTTCCAGCGGGTATCGCCCTTGAACACGTCGGCATAGTTGCGCACGAACATCTCCGGGCGTGACGCTCTTGGCGATGAGGTCGCCGATTTCCCTGGTGGTCGGCCAGATGTCGCGCAGGTACACATCGTTGCCGTCGCCGTCCTGGCCGAGCGGCTCGGAGGTCAGGTCGATATCAATGGTGCCGGCCAGCGCATAGGCCACCACCAGTGGCGGCGAGGCCAGGTAGTTCATCTTGACCTCGGCATGGATGCGGCCCTTCGAAGTTGCGGTTGCCCGACAGCACCGCGGCAACGGCGAGGTCGTTCTGCGGCGATGCCCTGCGACACCGAGGCCAGCAGCGGGCCAGAATTGCCGATGCACGTGGTGCAGCCATAGCCCACCAGATAGAAGCCGAGTTGTTCCAGGTCATCCAGCAGGCCGGCCTTCTTCAGGTAATCGGTCACCACCAGCGAGCCCGGGGCAAGCGAGGTCTTGACCCACGGCTTGGCTTTCAGGCCCTTGGCCAGCGCATTGCGCGCCACCAGACCAGCGCCCAGCATCACCGCGGGATTGGAGGTGTTGGTGCATGAAGTAATGGCGGCAATGACCACCGAGCCATCGCTGATATGCACGTCCTTGTCGGCGATGCAGATCTTGGAGATGGGCTTTGCGGCCAGGTGATCGGCCTGCGGCTGCGCGCCGCCTTCATCCTTCAGTTCCTGCACCGCGCAACCGGTCTTCGCCGAGCGGCTGGCCGTCATGGCGCCCACGTTGTCGTGGAAGTTGGACTTCATGTCGCCCAGCAGCACGCGATCCTGCGGACGCTTGGGGCCAGCCAGCGACGGCTGCACGTTGCCCATGTCCAGCTCCAGCGTGGCCGAGTAGGTGGCCTGCGGGGAATTTTCGTCGTGCCACATGCCCTGCGCCTTGGCATAGGCTTCGACCAGCGCGATCTGCGCTTCACTGCGTCCAGACAGGCGCAGATAGTTCACGGCCTCGCTATCGATCGGGAAGATGCCGCAGGTGGCGCCATATTCCGGCGACATGTTGCCGATCGTGGCGCGATCGGCAAGCGAGCAGGTGCTGCAGGCCATCGCCGAAGAACTCCACGAATTTGCCGACCACGCCGTACTTGCGCAGCATCTGGGTGACGGTCAGCACCAGGTCGGTGGCGGTGGCGCCTTCCGGCAACTTGCCGGTCAACCTGAAGTCCGACCACCTGCGGAATCAGCATCGAAGACGGCTGGCCGAGCATCGCCGCTTCGGCTTCGATGCCGCCCACGCCCCAGCCGAGTACGCCGAGCCATTGATCATGGTGGTGTGGCTATCGGTCCCGAACACGGTGTCCGGGAATGCCATCAACTCGCCGTCGATCTCACGTTCCATCACCACCCGCGCCAGGTATTCCAGGTTCACCTGGTGGACGATGCCGGTGCTTGGCGGCACCACCTTGAAATCCTGCCGAACGCTTTCTGTCCCCAGCGCAGGAAGCTGTAACGTTCCTGGTTGCGCTCGAATTCGATCTTGCCGATTCATGTCCAGCGCGTCCGGCCGGCCATAGACATCGACCTGCACCGAATGATCGATGACCAGTTCCGACGGAATCTGCGGATTGATCTGGTTGGCCTTGCCGCCCAGCTTGACCACCGCATCGCGCATGGCGGCCAAGTCGACCACGCAGGGCACCCCGGTGAAGTCCTGCAGCAGCACGCGTGCCGGCATGAAGGCGATTTCGGTTGCTGGCTGCGGCCGTCGGGTCCCATTGCGCGACCGCTTCGATATGCGCATGGCAGCACGCTCACGCCATCTTCGTGGCGGAGCAGGTTCTCCAGCAGGATCTTCATCGAATACGGAAGCTTTGAGATGTCGAACTTCTGGCCCAGCTTGGCCAGGCTGGCGTACGCATAAGACTTGCCATTGACGTCGAGGTGGGCGCGGGTGGCGAACGAGTCGGCCATTTCGATACTCCGTTGCGGTGTCAAGCTTGCGCAGTGTACGTCCCGACCGGTGATTACGCCGTTACAAGCTTGACCGACGCTGGGCGCAACTCGCTGCATCGGCCGTGCAGACCGGAATTGTTGAAGTATGTATAATCAATGCATACTTATTTTTCCGTGGAGCCCAATGGAAGCCACCGTTGCCGAACGCGGCCAGATCACCCTGCCGAAGGCCGTGCGCGATGCGCTAGGCCTCACCAAGGGCAGCGTGCTGAAGGTAGAACTGGACGGTAGCCGCATCGTGCTGCGCAAAAGCGTCGACGACGCGATCTCGCGCGTGCGCGGCAAATTCGCGCTGGATGGCGGCAAGCCGGACTCAGGTAAAGGCGTGGCTTCCGCATGATCGCGGTGGATGCACGGGTGCTGGTCGAGTTGCTGACTGATGGGCCGCACGCCGATGCCGTGGAGGCCTGCCTTCGCCAGAGTCTTTGCGGCGGCAAGGTCGTGATCTGTGATGCCGCCCTGGCGGAGCTATGTGCCGCGCTCAAGAACGGCGCCGACGCACTGACCGCGCTGGAAGAGATGGGCGTGCACTTCAGCGCCATCGAGGCGAAGTCCGCCCTGCGCGCGGGCGAGATGCAGCGCAGGCAGCGCGCCCGCAATCTTGAAGCGCACCCGATTGCCGATTTCCTGGTCGGCGCACATGCGCTGCTGCAGTGCGATGGCCTGATCACCTTCGACACAGCCTTGCATCGTGACTATTTCAAGGGCCTGAAACTGATCGTGCCGGTCCCCGAGTAATCCAGTAACCCAGGCCTGCTTTTTCGCACACCTCACGAATCAACAACCCGATCAACATCCCGAATCAACATTCATGGAGAACACCATGCTGGAAGCCTACCGCCACCACGTTGCCGAGCGCGCCGCGCTCGGTATCCCGCCGCTGCCACTGGGCCCGCAGCAGACCGCCGACGTCATCGAACTGCTGAAGAACCCGCCGCCGGGCGAGGAAGCCTTCCTGCTGGATCTGATCAGCCAACCGCGTGCCGGCCGGCGTGGACGATGCCGCCAAGGTCAAGGCGTCCTAGCTGGCCGCGCTGGCCCTTGGCAGCGAGGCGAACGCACTGATCAGCCGCGCGCGTGCCACCGAACTGCTGGGCACCATGCTCGGCGGCTACAACATCCATCCGCTGATCGAGCTGCTGGACGATGCCGAGATCGGCACGGTCGCCGCCGAAGCGCTGAAGCACACCCTGTTGATGTTCGATGCCTTCCACGACGTGCAGGAAAAGGCCAGAGCCGGGCAATGCCAACGCCAAGGCCGTGCTGCAAAGCTGGGCCGATGCCGAATGGTTCACCAGCAAGCCGGAAGTGCCTGAGAGCATGACCATCACCGTGTTCAAGGTGACCGGCGAAACCAATACCGACGACCTGTCGCCAGCGCCCGGATGCGACCACTCGCCCCGACATTCCGCTGCACGCACTGGCCATGCTCAAGAATGCACGCGATGGCATCGTGCCCGAGGAGGACGGCAAGCGCGGCCCGATCGCCGTTCATCGAATCGCTGAAGGAGAAAGGCCATCTGGTGGCCTATGTCGGCGACGTGGTCGGCACCGGTTCCAGCCGCAAGTCGGCGACCAACTCGGTGCTGTGGTTCACCGGCGAGGACATTCCATTCATTGCCGAACAAGCGTTTCGGCGGCGTCTGCCTCGGCTCGAAGATCGCGCCGATCTTCTACAACACCATGGAAGATGCCGGCGCACTGCCGATCGAGCTCGACGTGTCGAAGATGAACATGGGCGACGTGATCGAACTGCGACCGTATGACGGCAAGGCGCTCAAGAACGGCGAAGTGATCGCCGAATTCGCAGCTGAAGTCCGATGTATTGCTCGATGAAGTCCGTGCCGGTGGCCGCATCCCGCTGATCGTCGGTCGCGGCCTGACCGCCAAGGCGCGCGAGGCGCTGGGACTGCCGGCCTCGACCCTGTTCCGTCTGCCGCAGAATCCCGCCGATACCGGCAAGGGCTTACTCACTGGCGCAGAAGATGGTCGGCCGCGCCTGTGGTTTGCCGGAAGGTGAAGGCGTGCGCCCGGGCACCTACTGCGAGCCGAGGATGACCTCGGTTGGTTCGCAGGACACCACCGGCCCGATGACCCGCGACGAACTGAAGGACCTGGCCTGCCTGGGCTTCAGCGCCGACCTGGTGATGCAGTCGTTCTGCCACACCGCGGCCTATCCGAAGCCGGTGGACGTCAAGACCCACCACACGTTGCCGGACTTCATCAGCACCCGCGGCGGCATCTCGCTGCGCCCGGGCGACGGCATCATCCACAGCTGGCTCAACCGCATGTTGCTGCCCGACACCGTCGGCACCGGCGGCGATTCGCATACGCGTTTCCCGGTCGGCATCTCGTTCCCGGCAGGCTCGGGCCTGGTGGCGTTCGCCGCCGCCACCGGCGTGATGCCGCTGGACATGCCTGAATCGGTGCTGGTGCGCTTCAAGGGCAAGCTGCAGCCGGGCGTGACCCTGCGCGACCTGGTCAACGCGATCCCGCTGTATGCGATCAAGTCGGGACTGCTGACGGTCGCCAAGCAGGGCAAGAAGAACATCTTCTCCGGTCGCATCCTCGAGATCGAAGGCCTGCCGCAACTCAAGGTGGAGCAGGCGTTCGAACTGTCCGATGCGTCCGCCGAACGTTCGGCCGCCGGTTGCACGGTGCAGCCTCGACAAGGCGCCGATCATCGAATACCTCACCAGCAACATCACCATGCTGAAGTGGATGATCGCCGAGGGCTACGCCGATGCACGTTCGCTCGGCCGCCGCATCACGGCAGATGGAAGCGTGGCTGGCCAACCCGCAGTTGCTGGAAGCGCGATGCCGATGCCGAATACGCCGCGGTCATCGAGATCGACCTGGCCGATATCGTCGAGCCGATCGTGGCCTGCCCGAACGATCCGGACGACGTGAAGACGCTGTCCGACGTGGCCGGTGCGATGATCGACGAAGTCTTCATCGGTTCGTGCATGACCAACATCGGCCACTTCCGCGCGGCGGCCAAGCTGCTGGAAGGCAAGCGCGATATCCCGACCCGCCTGTGGGTCGCGCCGCCGACCAAGATGGATGCGGCGGAACTGACCAAGGAAGGCCACTACGGCACCTTCGGCACCGCCGGCGCACGCATGGAAATGCCGGGCTGCTCGCTGTGCATGGGCAACCAGGCGCAGGCTCGCGAAGGCGCCACCGTGTTCTCCACCTCGACCCGCAACTTCCCGAACCGACTCGGCCGCAATACCAACGTGTACCTGGGCTCGGCGGAACTGGCGGCGATCTGCTCGCGCCTGGGCCGCATCCCGACCCGCGGGGAATACATGGCGGACATCGGCGTGCTCAACGAACAGAGTGCTGAAATCTACCGCTACATGAACTTCGACCAGATCGAGGATTACCGGCAAGTCGCGGCGACCATTGCCGGCTGATCACAAAGCGCTGCTGCACAAGTGAAAACGCCCGGCCATGCCGGGCGTTTTCGTTTTGGCGAGTCAGCGCTTCAGTGCAGGCGTGCGTCGATCGCCGCGGCCATGTCCCGGCGTCGGAACGCGAAGTCCCACAGGCTGCCGCCGGAATGCCGCCACAGCACCGCCGAACGCAATGCGGCCAGCAGCAGGGCGCGGATCTCGGCAACCACCCCGGCTTGCCCCAGGTAATGCGGGTTGCCTTGCACCATGATCCGCGGGCTCAGCTGGCTGATGGTGCCGGCATAGAGTTCTGCCAGTTGGTTGATGACGTCGGGGTGGCTTGCACCGCGCTGGCCAGCGGTCTCTGCAGCACTGGCAATACCGGCACCGACGATTGCCGCCATCGCGTCGTCGCGGCTGAAACGGCGTTCCAGTTGCAGCACCGCCAGCGCCAGCTTTCCCAGTGCCTCGTCGCGGGGGTTGTTGGCCAGATGATCACGCAGCAAGCCAAGGCCCTTGCGCAAGCCCTGCGCATCGCCATAGACCGCTTCTGCGGTATCGGCCTCGAGGCGCAACACGCTTGTCAGCGCAATCTCGACCGGCGCGGCCTCGGACTGGCCGGTATCGGCGATTCGTCGCACCTGGGCCAAGGCCTGCAGCACGCCGGCCAATGCCAGCACGCGATCGTCAATGCTCTCACTCATCGGTACCACTCATGCAAAATTGCTCCTTGTTGCGGTGTCTCGACCCGCTACAGGCGAATCGGTGGACAGGATCACCGCGCCGCCCAGGCAGACCTCGCCGTCGTACAACACCAATGACTGGCCCGGCGTGACCGCACGCTGCGGCTGCGCGAATTGCACCTGCAGGCTGCCGTCATCGAGCACGCGGACGTCACAGGCTTCGTCCGTCTGGCGATAGCGGGTCTGTGCGGTGCAGCTGAAATGGCTTGCCCGCGCAGCTCCGGCGACCCAGTGTGCGCGCTCGCTGCGCAGTGTCATGGATTGCAACCACGGACTGTCATGCCCCTGGTCCACGTACAGGATGTTGCGCTCGATATCCTTGCCGACGACGTACCAGGGCGCGTCGTCACGGCCGCGCACGCCGCCGATATGCAGGCCCTCGCGCTGGCCGAGGGTGAAATAGAACACACCGGGATGCTGACCCACCGGCACGCCCTGCGGATCGTGGATTTCGCCCGGCCTGGCCGGCAGGTACTGCGACAGGAATTCGCGGAAATCGCGTTCGCCGATAAAGCAAATGCCGGTGGAATCCTTCTTGGCTGCGGTGGGCAGGCCAGCCTCCAGGGCAATTCGGCGAACCTCGTCCTTGTGCAGCTCACCCAGCGGAAAACGAGTGGCTGCCAGTTGCGCCTGCCCCAATTGATGCAGGAAATAACTCTGGTCCTTGCCGCGGTCACGTGCGCGTAGCAGGCGGTGAGACCCATCCACGCTATCAACTCGTGCGTAATGGCCGGTCGCGATGGCGTCGGCGCCAAGTTCATGGGCGGCATCGAGGAAATGCTTGAACTTGATCTCGCGGTTGCACAGCACGTCCGGATTTGGCGTCCGCCCTGCGGCGTATTCGGCCAGGAAGTGCGTGAATACGCCATCCCAGTATTCGCGCGAAAAGTCGCGAAAGCGGATCGGCAGCCCCAGCATCCCGCAGACCGCCACTGCATCGTGGCGGTCATCTTCGGAGCGGCAGGCGTTCTTTTTAGCCGCTTCCGGCATCCTGCCTTCAGCGGCACTCGCGCTGTCCTGCGCATCGTCCGCCCAGTTCTGCATGAACAGGCCGGTGACGTCCAGGCCCTGGTCGCGCAGCAGCAGGGCTGCGACCGAAGAATCCACGCCGCCCGACATGCCGACCACGATGCGGTCAGCACTCACACCAGCTGGCCCAGCAACGACAGCGGATAGCGGTTCCCGCCCAGGTAATCCGCCACCGTGCGCCAGACCAGCGGGCTGCGATGCCGCGACGCCTCTGCCTGCAGCTCCCCGGGCGTCAGCCACAGTGCGCGGACGATCCCCTCGTCGAGCCGGGCTTCCCGGATTTCCTCCAGCGCTTCCGCGGCGAAGGCGAAGCGCAGGTAGTGCCGCCCATCGCTTTCACTGGGCCGCGTGGGTGCCTTCCATTGGTACGCACCGATGAAATGGGTAGGGCGCACGATCCAGCCGGTTTCCTCGCGGGTTTCGCGCACCGCGGCCTGCAACAGGCTCTCGTCGGGCTCCAGGTGACCGGCGGGCTGGTTGATCACCAGATGACTGTCGGCGCGCTCCTCCACGCATAGCAGGCGGCCGTCGCGCACGACGATCGTCGCGACGGTGACATCCGGCTGCCAGAAACGACCTTCGCGATAACTCATGTCGCTGTGCCCAAGCGGGCCTGGATATCAATAAGCATGCCCGCATTCTCACTGTTGGCATGGACGGCGTCCATGCTTGCCGTCCTCCGTATAATTCGTCCATGCCCCAAGACCCGCATAAACCCCAGCACGAGCACGAACATGGCGTCATCGTCGCCCCCAGCAGGCCGGAGACGGCCCGACCACCGCTGTATTCGGTCCTGCTGCTGAACGACGACTACACGCCGATGGACTTCGTGATCGAAGTCCTGACCCGCTTTTTCGCGCTCGACCTCGAGCGCGCCACCCAGGTGATGCTGCACGTGCACACGCGTGGCCGTGGCGTCTGCGGGGTGTTCACACGCGAGATCGCCGAATCCAAGGTGGCGCAGGTGAACGAATATTCGCGGATGAACCAGCATCCACTGTTGTGCACGATGGAGAAGGCGTAGAAGGACTTGTGCGGACGGCGGCAATACCCCACATAGCAAGTAGTCGCACTACGGAGGGTTCTACCCCCATGTTCAGCAAGGACCTCGAGCACAGCATCGGCCAATGCTACAAGCGCGCTCGTGACGCACGCCACGAATTCATGACGGTCGAGCACTTGCTGCTGGCGCTGCTCGACAACGCCTCGGCGGAAACCGTGCTCAAGGCAGTCGGCGCCGATTTCCCGCGCCTGCGCCACGAGCTGGAAGAAGCCATCGAAGCCTCGGTCAACCAGCTTGCCGATGACGACGGCCGCGATACCCAGCCCACACTGGGTTTCCAGCGCGTGCTGCAGCGCGCCGTGTACCACGTACAGTCCTCCGGCAACAAGGAGGTCACCGGCGCCAACGTGCTGGTGGCGATCTTCGGCGAGAAGGATTCACATGCCGCCTACTTCCTCAACAAGCAGGACGTGCATCGGCTCGACGTGGTCAATTACCTCTCGCACGGGATCGCCCATCGCGATGGCGAAGGCGAAGCGAAGCCTGCCGACGGGGACGCGCCACAAGGCGAGGGGGAGGGAGAGCACAAGGGTGATGCGCTCTCGGAGTTCGCCAGCAATCTCAATGAACTGGCCGAAGCGGGCAAGATCGATCCGCTGGTCGGCCGTGTTGAAGAGGTCGAACGCACCATCCAGATCCTGTGCCGGCGACGCAAGAACAACCCGCTCTACGTGGGCGAGGCCGGCGTCGGCAAGACCGCGCTGGCCGAAGGCCTGGCCAAGCGCATCGTCGATGGCGACGTGCCGGAGGTGCTGACGCGAGGCGGTGATCTATTCGCTCGACCTCGGCGCGCTGGTCGCCGGCACCAAGTATCGCGGCGATTTCGAGAAGCGCCTGAAAGGCGTGCTGGCGGCGCTCAGGAAGCTGCCAAATGCGATTCTGTTCATCGATGAAATCCACACCATCATCGGGGCCGGTTCGGCATCCGGCGGCACCATGGATGCATCCAACCTGATCAAGCCGGTGCTGGCCAATGGCGAGCTGCGCTGCATCGGTTCGACCACGTTCCAGGAATATCGCGGCATCTTCGAGAAAGACCGTGCGCTGGCGCGGCGCTTCCAGAAGATCGACATCGTCGAGCCGACGATCGGCGAGACCATCGAGATCCTGCACGGCCTCAAGCCGCGTTACGAGCTGCACCACGGCGTGAGCTACGCGGATGATGCGATCAAGGCCGCAGTGGATCTTTCAGTCAAGCACATCGGCGACCGCTTGCTGCCCGACAAGGCGATCGACGTGATCGACGAAGCCGGTGCGCGCCAGCGCCTGATGCCGGTTGAATCACGCAAGCGCCTGATCGATGTCGAGGAAATCGAGACGATCGTCGCCAAGATGGCGCGTATCCCGGCCAAGCAGGTGAGCTCGTCCGACAAGGACGTGCTGCAGCACCTGGAGCGCAACCTGAAGATGGTCATCTTCGGGCAGGACGAAGCGATCGGCAGCCTGACCTCGGCGATCAAGCTGGCGCGCTCGGGGCTCGGCAATCCGGACAAACCCATCGGCAATTTCCTGTTCGCGGGCCCGACCGGCGTCGGCAAGACCGAAGTCACCCGACAACTGGCGATGCAACTCGGCATCGAGCTGGTGCGCTTCGACATGTCCGAATACATGGAATCGCATTCGGTCAGCCGCCTGATCGGCGCACCGCCTGGCTATGTCGGCTTCGACCAGGGCGGACTGCTGACCGAGAAAATCGTCAAGACGCCGCACTGCGTGCTGCTGCTGGACGAGATCGAAAAAGCGCATCCGGACATCTTCAACATCCTGTTGCAGGTCATGGACCGCGGCGTGCTGACAGACACCAATGGTCGCGAGGCGAACTTCCGCAACGTGGTGCTGGTGATGACCACCAATGCCGGCGCATCGCAGGCGGCGCGGCGCACGATTGGCTTCACCAAGCAGGACCACAGCACCGATTCGATGGAAGCGATCCGTCGCGGTTTCACTCCGGAGTTCCGCAACCGGCTGGATGCGGTGGTGCAGTTCCAGGCGCTGGGTTTCGAGCACATCCTGCGGGTGGTGGACAAGTTCCTGATCGAGCTCGAGGTGTTGCTGCACGAGAAGCTGGTGACCTTGTCAGCCACTCCTGAAGCACGCGACTGGCTGGCACGGAACGGCTTTGATCCGCTGATGGGTGCTCGCCCGATGGCGCGCCTGATCCAGGACAAGATCAAGCGTCCGCTGGCCGATGAATTGCTGTTCGGCAAACTGATGGGGGGTGGCCGGGTCGGGTTGGACGTCTTTGATGGCGAATTGCGCCTGGACGTGCAGGCGGAACCGGAGAAGTTGTTGCCGGCGGTCGTCGAGTGACGCGTTCCGGATACTTCTCGGAGCCGTGTGAAGCGGCAAGCACTGGATCCCGGCGTTCACCGAAATGACAGGGAAATCAGAAAAGGCGGCCATTGGCCGCCTTTTTCCTGCATCGCCCCAACGCTTGGTTATTTCATGCGGTAGGTGATGCGACCCTTGGTGAGATCGTATGGGGTCATCTCGATCTTGACCTTGTCGCCAGTCAGGATTCGGATGTAGTTCTTGCGCATGCGTCCGGAGATGTGCGCGATGATCTCGTGACCGTTCTCGAGCTTGACCCGAAACATGGTGTTCGGGAGGGTCTCGGAGATCGTGCCTTCAAATTCGATGACGTCGTCTTTCGACATGTGTTCCTGTTTCTGACAAGTGTGGGCCGATTCGAGGCCCGAAGCCGAGGATTGTGACACGCGGCACCCCCACTTGCAAAAATACCGTTAAGCGAGCGCTGTGCTGGCCAATGTGGAAACCGGCAGTTCGCCAAACCCGGCTGCCGGGTTTCCGGCGGGTACATCAAGATCGCGCAACCCTTCCAGCGCCTGCAAGTAGTCGCTGCGCGCCCAGCTTTCCACGCCAAGCTGGCGGGTATGCGCGTTCGGCACCTGCGCATCAATCAATGGCCATCCACTGCCTTGCAGATGCCGGGCCAATGCCACCAGGGCGACGGTTGATGCGCCGGATTCGGCCGAGTACATGCTCTCACCGCAGAACATCCTCCCAACGGCGAGGCCGTACAGGCCGCCGACCATTCGCGTGCCATCGAATACCTCGACGCTGTGCGCATGCCCCAGCCGATGCAGCGCGAGATAGGCGCGTTGCATCGCGGGCGTGATCCAGGTGCCTGCCTGTCCTGCGCGAGGCGCTGTTGCGCATGCGCCAATGACCTCTTCAAATGCGGTATCCATGCGCACGATCCAGTTCGAATCGCGCAGGCTGCGGCGCAGGCGAGTCGGCAGGCGGATCGCATCGGTACGGAATACCGCGCGTTGCGACGGACTCCACCACAGGATGGGTTCGCCGTTCGAATACCAGGGGAAAATGCCGCTGCGGTAGGCATTGAGCAATCGCTGCGGGGAGAGATCGCCGCCAAATGCCAGCAGTCCATCCGGTTCTGAAAGAGCGAACTCCGGCGACGGAAACTGCGCCTCTGGATTCGCCGACAACTGCGGCAAACGAAAGCTCACACCGCGTCACCCTTCCTGCAGGCAGTAGTCGATGCTCTGGTAATAGCAGGTTTCGAAGTGCCAGTCTGGATGCAACTCAGAAGATCCCCAATAACGGCCATGCAGGATGTCACGGCCACGGCAATCGGCAGGCCGTCGCGTTCCGCGAGGAAGATCACCAGCTGGCGCGGCATCGTGCGGACAAGGTGGCGCGCGAAGTCCACAGCCAATGCCGGTGAATTGCCGTATTCGACGAAGGTCTGAAGATGGAAGCCATGCATCGCCATCAGATCCATGGCCGGACGTTCGCAGTCGTGCGGATCGCCAGGAAGGCAATCCGCGCGCACGACTACTCGTCGTCGAGGAACTTCTCTGCATCCAGCGCAGCCATGCAGCCGAAACCGGCCGAGGTGATCGCCTGGCGGTACACCTGGTCGGCGACGTCACCGGCGGCGAACACGCCCGGCACCGAGGTCTGGGTCGCGTTGCCATCAAGGCCCGTGGTGATCGTCAGATAACCGTTCTTCATGGCCAGCTGACCATCGAACAGTTGCGTGTTCGGACTGTGGCCAATCGCCACGAAGAAGCCATGCACGGCGATCTCGCGGGTGCTGCCATCGAGCACCGATTTGACCCGCATTCCGGTCACGCCGGCATCGTTGCCAAGCACTTCGTCGACCGTGTGGTGCCAGACCGGCTCGATCTTGCCCGCCTCGATCTTCGCCTGCAGCTTGTCCTGCATGATCTTCTCGGCGCGCAGGGTGTCGCGGCGATGCACCAGGTAAACCTTGCGGGCGATGTTGGACAGGTACAGGGCTTCCTCGACCGCGGTGTTGCCACCGCCGACCACCGCCACGTCCTGGTCCTTGTAGAAGAAGCCGTCGCAGGTCGCGCACGCAGACACCCCGCGTCCCTTGAAAGCTTCCTCGGACGGAATGCCGAGGTACTTGGCAGTGGCGCCCGTGGCAATGATCAGGGCATCGGCGGTGTAATCGCCGGAATCGCCCTTGAGCCGGAACGGCCGTTGCGACAGATCGGCGGTGTGGATGTGGTCGAACACGGTTTCGGTGTCGAAGCGTTCGGCGTGCGCCTGCATCCGCGCCATCAGGTCCGGGCCCATCAAGCCGTGCGCATCGCCGGGCCAGTTGTCGACTTCAGTCGTCGTCATCAGCTGGCCGCCCATGGCCATGCCGGTGACCACGACGGGCTTCAGGTTGGCGCGAGCGGCGTACACGGCGGCGGTCCAGCCGGCCGGGCCGGAACCGAGGATCAACAGGCGGGTGTGCTTGGTCGGGTTCATCGAGTGGAGTCCAGGCTCTATAATTGCGCGGCAATTGCGCGGTGATTCGCGGCATTCGCGGATAGGTGATCCAGTACCCGCTGCGTGCCCTCTAGCTTGGAGGCCGCATCGACCCTTTACAAGGCGCGCTGTTGCAACAGTCTGGTTGCAGCGTTGGCGCTACCCCGGCAGGAGTTTGCCATGCGCATCGGCGTACCGAAGGAAACCAAGACCCTGGAAGGCGCGCGCGCCTCACGTGGTGACGCGCGACATGCTCAAGAGCATGGAAGACGGGAGCGTGGTGGCTGACATTTCCATCGATCAGGGCGGGTGCTTCGAGGCCTCGGGCAACTGGCGTGACAACCAGGCGTTGCTGCGCGGGATCAATGTCGAAGCCGGCAAGTTGGTCCATCCGGCCCTGCAAGGCATGAAACTTTGACGTACTATCAAAGGCCTAGGGGAACTTCCTGAGGTCTGATCACAAGTGGCACGCAGCGCGCCCGACATCATGAAGGCTGGCCGCAAGCCTGCCGCGATGAAAGACAAGGCCAGGCCGTCCGGCAACCCGCGCCGGCAACGGCTGTGGCGCGACCTCGCGTTGATCGCGGTCGCGCCACTGCTTCTGTATCTGCTCGCCTGTCTGTTCTCTTATTCGCCGCTGGATCCGGGATACGACCGCGGCGCCAGTGTTCTGGCGCCTGTGCACAATATTGGCGGCCTGGCCGGCGCATGGATTGCCAGCGTGTTGCTGTTCCTGTGCGGCTACGTGGCGTTCCTCTTGCCGATCGTGCTTGGCGCGATCGCCTGGATCGCCCTGTTCGGCATGGATACCGACGGCGATGGCGAGGTCGATCTAGGGCCGGCATTGCGCCTGGTTGGCATCGTGGGATTCCTGGTGGCCAGCTGCGGGCTGCTGAGCCTGCGCATCGTCGGATCCAACGAATTGACATCTGGCAGTGGCGGCGTGCTCGGCACGCTTGTTGGCAATTCATTGAAGCTGATGTTCGGTCCGCTCGGTGCCAACCTGTTCCTGCTCAGCCTGCTCCTGATCTCGGTCACGCTGGCCACAGGCTTGTCCTGGCTGGCAGTGATGGATCGCGTCGGCCAGTGGACGCTGGCGTTGCCGTCCATCCTCGGAAAATTGTTTCGCAAGAGCGGAAAGCAGGCCAGTGAATGGAGCGAGGCGCGCGCCTTCCGCGAAGAACGCGACCAGATGCGCAAGGTCGATTCCGGCCTGCGCGCCAAGCGCGCACCGGTCAGGATCGAACCGCCAGCTGCGCCTGTCGTCGAGAAGAGCGACCGCGCCAAGCGCGAACAGCAGATCCCGCTGTTCCATGTCGGCGACGGGTCCGGCATCCCGCCACTGGCTTTGCTGGATGACCCCAAGCCGCAGCCCAAGGGCTACAGCGAGGAAACGCTGGAAACACTGTCGCGGCAGATCGAATTCAAGCTCAAGGACTTCCGCATCGATGCCGAAGTCGTCGGCGCGTATCCGGGTCCGGTGATCACCCGTTTCGAGGTGCAGCCTGCCCCAGGCGTGAAGGTCAGCCAGATCAGTTCGCTGGACAAGGACATCGCCCGCGGCCTCAGCGTGAAGTCGGTGCGCGTGGTCGACGTGATCCCGGGCAAGTCGGTGATTGGCCTGGAAACCCCGAACACCCATCGCGAGATGATCTATCTCAGCGAGTTGCTGCGTTCCAAGGAATACGACAAGTCCAGCAGCCCGCTCACGCTGGCGCTGGGCAAGGATATCGGCGGGCGGCCGACCGTCGCCGATCTGGCCCGCATGCCGCACCTCCTGGTCGCCGGCACGACGGGTTCCGGCAAGTCGGTCGCGGTCAACGCAATGGTCCTGAGCCTGCTGTACAAGGCTTCCGCCAAGGATGTGCGGATGCTGATGATCGACCCGAAGATGCTGGAGCTTTCGGTCTACCAGGGCATCCCGCACCTGCTGGCGCCTGTGGTCACCGACATGAAGGAGGCCGCCAACGGTTTGCGCTGGTGCGTGGCGGAGATGGAACGCCGTTACAAGCTGATGAGCGCGGTTGGCGTGCGCAACCTCGCTGGCTTCAACAAGAAAGTGCGCGACGCCATCGATGCCGGGCAGCCGATGATGGATCCGCTGTTCAAGCCGAACCCGGAACTCGACGAAGCGCCACGCCCGCTGCAGCCGTTGCCGTTCATCGTCATCTTCATCGATGAATTCGCCGACATGATGGTTGTCGTCGGCAAGAAGGTCGAGGAGCTCATTGCCCGGCTGGCACAGAAGTCGCGCGCGGCCGGCATGCACCTGATCCTGGCCACCCAGCGCCCCTCGGTGGACGTGATCACCGGGTTGATCAAGGCGAATATCCCGACCCGCATCGCGTTCCAGGTCAGCAGCAAGATCGACAGCCGCACCATTCTCGACCAGTCAGGTGCGGAGACGTTGCTGGGCCATGGCGACATGCTGTACATGCCGCCTGGCACCGCCATGCCCGAACGCGTGCATGGCGCATTCGTCAGCGACGAGGAGGTGCATCGCGTGGTCGAGCACCTTCGCCAGAGCGGGGGCGGTACCGATTACATCGAAGGCGTGCTGGAAGACTCCCAGACCATGTACGACGGCACCAGCGTGGGTGCAACCGGCCTGCCGGAAGCCAGCAGTGGGGGCGGGGACGAATCCGATCCGCTGTATGACGAGGCGGTGAAGATCGTCACGGAGACTCGACGCGCCTCGATTTCCGGCGTGCAACGCCGGCTCAAGATCGGCTACAACCGCGCCGCGCGGCTGGTGGAAGCAATGGAAGCGGCTGGCGTGGTCAGCACCCCGGAACACAACGGCGACCGCAGTGTGCTGGCACCGCCGCCGCCGCGTCCGTAGCCATTCCACGGGCGCGTGCATGCCCATTCAGCTTTGCTCGGACACACTGCATCGCAATGATGCAGGGAGCAAACCCATGAACAACGCCATGAAAATCCTGACCCACGCGATCGCCATCGGCCTGCTGGCAACGCTCGGCGCCGCCCACGCCGGCGCCCGCGATGACCTCAATACCTTCACCAGGGGTCTCAAGGGCCTGGACGGGCATTTCACCCAGCAAGTGTTCGGCGCCAACGGCAAGCAGAAGGAGCAATCCAGCGGCCGCGTGGCGGTGTCCGCACCGCGTCTGTTCCGCTGGGAATACACCGCGCCGTACCCGCAACTGATCGTGGCCGATGGCACCACCGTATGGGTGCTTGATCCTGACCTGCAGCAGGTCAGCAAACGTCCGCAGGGCGCCGAGGAAGCCAACAGCCCGCTCGCAATCCTGCTGGACCCCTCGATGCTGGACCGCGATTTCGTGGTCAAGGAAGGCGGCATGGCGAACGGTGTCGAATGGCTGCAGCTCACTCCGCGCAATGCCGATGCCGCTTTCAAGTCGGCCAAACTCGGCTTCAGCAAGGCCGGGCTTGCCCAGATGGAATACGTGGATGCACTTGGCCAACGCACACGGATCACGTTTGATGGCTGGAAGCGCAACCCCAGCTTCACCAAGGACACGTTCGTGTATGTGCCAGGCAAGGGCGTGGACGTGATCGGCAGCTAGGCATCGTCCGCGGCCGCAACCGTTCCGAGTCGCCCTACAATGCGGGATGCCAAGCAAGTCGCTCTTGCCAGATGACCGGACGGACGCAACGCAGCAGTCGCTGCGTCCGCTGGCCGAGCGCATGCGCCCGTGCACGCTGGATGACATGGTGGGGCAGAAACGCCTCCTCGCCCCCGGGTCGGCATTGCGTCGCGCGATCGAAGGTGGGCACGTGCATTCGATGGTGCTGTGGGGGCCGCCGGGCTGCGGCAAGACCACCCTGGCATTGTTGTTGGCACGTTATTCCGATGCCGAATTCGTGGCGATTTCCGCCGTTCTCAGCGGCTTGCCACAGGTACGCGAAGTATTGGCCGAGGCCCAGCGCCGGTTCGATGCCGGGCGCCGAACGGTGCTGTTCGTCGATGAGGTGCACCGCTTCAACAAGGTTCAACAGGATGCGTTCCTGCCACATATCGAACGCGGCAGCATTGTCTTCGTGGGTGCCACGACCGAGAACCCGTCGTTTGAACTGAACTCCGCGCTGTTGTCGCGATGCCGGGTGCATGTGCTGGAGGCGGTCTCCGCAGAAGACATCGCCATCGCATTGAAACATGCATTGCAGGATGGCGAACATGGACTCGGCGGGCGCGAAATCCGCATCGATGATGGCTTGCTTGCGCAGATTGCCCATGCCGCCGATGGCGACGTGCGGCGTGCGCTGACCTTGCTGGAAATCGCTGCCGAACTGGCGGGCGAGGGCAGCGAGATCGGCGAGGCCACCCTGCAACAGGTGCTGGCGGATCGCACCCGCCGTTTCGACAAGGGCGGAGATCAGTTCTACGACCAGATCTCGGCGCTGCACAAATGCGTGCGCAGCTCGAATCCGGATGCCGCGCTGTACTGGCTTGCGCGCATGCTGGACGGCGGCGCCGACCCGGCCTACCTGGCCCGGCGCCTGACCCGGATGGCCGTCGAGGACATCGGCCTGGCCGATCCGCGCGCACTGCAGATGGCGGTGGATGCCTGGGACAGCTACGACCGGCTGGGCTCACCGGAGGGCGATCTGGCACTGGCCCAATTGACCATCTATCTCGCCAGCACCGCAAAATCCAACGCTGCTTATGCCGCGTGGAATGCCGCACGCAAGGATGTCATTGCACATGGCACTCAGGACGTGCCACTGCATTTTCGCAATGCGCCGACGCAGCTGATGAAATCGCTCGGTCATGGCAAGGACTACCAGTACGACCACGATGTCGATGGTGGCGTCGCGTTGGGCCAGACCGGCTTTCCGGATGCGATGGGCGAGCGCCTGTATTACCAGCCGGTGGGCCGCGGGCTGGAGATCAGGCTGAAGGAAAAACTTGATGCGCTCCGCAATGCCAGAACGCAGGCACGCGGCAAGACCCACCCGCCGGGAAACGACCGATGAGCCTTTGGTGGCAGCAATTGGCGCTGGTGATGTTCGGTGGCGCGCTTGGCGCAGCAGGCCGCTTCTGGCTGGGCGGCGCGATGTTGCGCCATGTCGGCGACGGCATCCCGTGGGGAACACTGGCAGCCAATCTGGGCGGCGCGTTTGCAGCCGGTTTCCTCGCCATCTGGCTGGAAGGACGGGGATCACATGCGTTGTATTGGCGCGCGTTCCTGATCGTGGGCTTGCTTGGTGCGTTGACCACCTATTCGGCACTGATGCTCGAGTGCCTGCTGTTCACCAAGTCCCAGCGCGCAGGCCTGATGCTCGGCTACCTCGGAGGCACGCTGGTCGGGGGCTTCGCGTTGGTGTGGCTGGGGGCGCGCCTGGCGACGGTCTTGCGCGGGTAACCGGCCAGAACATTCGTGTCCGCCTCGCCGATGGTGCTTGCGGAACGCCGACATCCCGGCGCTGATGCGGCATTAACCAGCAAGTCGCTAGCATGGACGGGTACCGCTCCCGGGATGGAACCTGCATGAACAACCTCCAATCACTACGCATGCTCGGCCAGAGCCTGTGGCTGGACAACATCACCCGCGAGATCCTCGACAACGGCATGCTGCAGCGCTACATCGACGACTTCGCGATCACCGGGTTGACCTCCAACCCGACGATCTTCGACGAGGCGATTGGCAATGGCAGCGCCTACGACGCCGGCATCCGCGAGAAATCCGCCGCCGGCAAGCGCGACGAGGGGTTGTTCATCGAGCTCGCGCTCGAGGATCTGCGCCGGGCGGCGGACCTGTTCCGGCCGGTGTTCGAGGCGACCGATGGGGTCGATGGCTGGGTATCGATGGAGGTCTCGCCGCTGCTGGCCGCCGATATGGCAGGCAGTATCGAAGCCGCCAGTCGCATCCACGCGCAGGCCGGGCGGGAAAACCTGTACGTGAAGATACCCGGCACCCCGGAAGGCATCCCCGCGATCGAAGAGTCGATCTTCAACGGCGTGCCGATCAACGTGACGCTGCTGTTCTCGACCACGCAATACCTCGCTGCCGCACATGCGTACCTGCGCGGCATCGAACGACGCATCGCCGCCGGGCTGGATCCGTCTGTGGAATCGGTGGCGTCACTGTTCATCAGCCGCTGGGACAAGGCGTCCGCCGATGCCTTGCCGGCCGATCTGCACAATCGCCTCGGGATCGCCGTTGCCCGGCAGACCTACCGCGCCTACCGCGAATTGCTGGCGTCGGATCGCTGGAGGACACTGGCGGCCGCCGGCGCGCGTCCACAACGCCTGCTATGGGCCAGTACCGGCACCAAGGACCCCGCCGCGCCCGACACGCTGTATGTCGAAGCGCTGGCGGCACCGGACACGATCAACACCGTGCCGGAAAAGACCCTTCGCGCGTTTGCCGACCACGGCAAGGTCGGCAGTCCGCTGGCTGACGATGGCGGCGACTTCGCGGCCACGCTGGAGAGGATCGGCGCAGCTGGCATCGATGTCGATGCCCTGGCGGAAAAGCTGCAACGCGACGGCGCCGAGGCCTTCGTGAGGTCCTGGAATCAGCTGATGCAGCGTCTCGCCGGCAAGGCCAAGGCGCTCGCGGACGCAGGCAGCTGAGGGCAGGTCGCCATGCACACGTCACCCTCGATTGGACATCGGCAGGTCCTGCTGACCCAGCGCCCGGCGCTGCACACCGCACTGCGGAGGCCCAGCGAACGCCAGGCAAAAGACCAGCCGGACCTGCAGCACGACAGCGCCACCAATGCCTCGATCCGGCGCTTCCGCCAACAGCGGGAGGCCTCCTGATGGCAAGCCAGGCCAGCCCGCTGGCGGGCAAGCCCGCGCAGGCTGCGCAGTTGGTCGACGTCGGCCAGCTGGTCGCCGCCTATTTCGACATCCAGCCGGATCCTTCGGTTCCAGCGCAGCGCGTGGCGTTCGGCACTTCGGGCCACCGTGGCAGTTCGTTCGACGGCAGTTTCAATGAACAGCATGTCCTTGCGATCACCCAGGCGCTCTGCGAATACCGCAACACGCAAGGGATCGACGGCCCGCTGTTCCTCGGCATCGATACCCATGCGCTCTCCGCGCCAGCCCGCGACAGCGCGCTGGAAGTGCTCGCAGCCAATGGGGTCGAGGTGCGGATTGCGGTCGGCGACGAGTACACACCGACGCCTGCGGTCTCGCACGCGATCCTGGTCTACAACCGCAGCCGAACATCCGGACTTGCCGACGGCATCGTGGTGACGCCCTCGCACAATCCGCCCGACAATGGCGGCTTCAAGTACAACCCGGTCAACGGTGGCCCGGCGGACACTGCCGTCACCCGCCAGGTGCAGAACCGCGCCAACGCACTCCTCGAAGCGCATCTGGAAGGCGTGTCGCGCATGCCGCTGCAACAAGCACGCGGTGCTTCGACCACGCGCGAGCACGATTTTCTCGGTCATTACATCGCCGACCTCGGCAACGTGCTGGATTTCGACCTGATCCGCAGCTCCGGGATCCACATGGGCGTGGATCCGCTCGGCGGCGCCGGCGTGCACTACTGGGCGCGCATCGCCGAACACTATCGGCTCCATCTCGACCTGGTCAGCGAGCAGGTGGATCCGACATTCGCCTTCATGAGCCTGGACTGGGACGGCAAGATCCGCATGGACCCGTCTTCGTCATACGCGATGCAACGGCTGATCGGCCTGAAGGACCGCTTCGACATCGGCTTTGCCTGCGACACCGACCACGACCGCCACGGCGTGGTGACCAAGGCCGGCCTGCTGCCGTCGAACCACTACATCGCCGCCATGGTCGACGACGTGTTCAACAACCGCCCGCAGTGGAGCGCGGAAGCGGCCGTGGGCAAGACCGTGGTCAGCAGCAGCATGATCGACCGCGTGGCCAGGCGGCTGGGCCGCAGCGTCTACGAGACGCCGGTGGGTTTCAAATGGTTCGCGGACGGACTGTTCGGCGGGTCCCTCGGCTTTGGTGGCGAGGAAAGTGCGGGCGCGAGTTTCCTGCGTCGCGATGGCACGGTGTGGACGACCGACAAGGACGGCCTTGTGCCGGCACTGTTCGCCGCGGAACTCACCGCGCGCCACGGCCACGACCCGGCCGAACACTATCGCGGCTTGTGCGACGCCTTTGGCGAAATGTTCTTCGATCGCGTTGAAGCGCCCGCCAACGCGCGGCAAAAGCAGGCGCTGTCCAGGCTTTCGCCCGGCCAGATCAAGGTCGACACGCTCGCGGGCGCGGCGATCACCAAGGTGCTGGACAAGGCGCCGGGCAACGACGCACCCATCGGCGGCATCAAGGTGGTTGCGGACAATGGCTGGTTCGCCGCACGCCCGTCCGGTACCGAAGACATCTACAAGATCTACGGCGAGAGTTTCGAAAGCCGCGAACACCTGCAGGCTATCCTCACCGAGGCGCAGGGCATCGTCGATGCCGCAACGCCAGGCATGCGAATGTTGTAATCAACGCTCCAGCACGCAAGGACCACGACCCCATGAAATACTTTTTTGCAAGAATTCTTCCAGGCACGAGTTTCGACGACGCGATCACGCGAGCAACCGAAGCCCTCAAGGCAGAGGGCTTCGGCATCCTGACCGAGATCGACGTCAAGGCGACGATGAAGAAGAAGCTCGACCGCGACTTCCGCGACTACCGCATCCTCGGGGCGTGCAACCCGGAGATGGCGTGGCAGGCACTGCAGGCCGAAGCCAGGATCGGCACGATGTTGCCGTGCAATGTCATCGTCCAGACACTCGACAACGGCGATGTGGAAGTTGCGGCCGTCGATCCCGTGGCCTCGATGCAGGCGGTCGATAATCCTGGCCTCGCAGGCGTGGCCGCGGACGTGCGCGACCGGCTGAAACGCGTGATCGACGCGCTCTGAAGTTTTCTGGAAGCGGCCTCGAGGGTTCTCTTCCCGAACGGTGTGGCGAGCTCACTTGCATTTCTTGAAATTGTCGTTAAGATAGTAACTACTTACTAGCTTTGAGACGACTCATGTCCCAACGTCCAAGGAACTTGCCGGCCGAAGAACGGCGTGCAGTCACGGTGGAAGCGGTGGTTGAGCTGGCCGCTACGCAAAACCCGAGCGAGATCACTACCGCGGCCATTGCCAAGCAAATGCACCTGACTCAGGGCGCTCTGTTCCGGCACTTCCCGAGCAAGGAGGCGATCTGGCAGGCAACCATGGAATGGGTGGCAGAGCGTCTGCTGAACCGGGTCGAGCGTGCCGCTGAAGGGATCGACTCGCCACTGGCGGCGCTGCGCGCCATGTTCATGGCGCATGTCGACTTTGTGACGGAGCATCCCGGCGTGCCACGGATGATGTTCGGCGAGTTGCAGCGGTCAGAACCAACCGCGGCCAAGCGCATGGTGAAGACGCTGCTCGAGCGTTACCAGCAGCGCCTGCACAAATTGATCGAAACCGGCAAGGCGCGCGGCGAAATGGCTGTTGCACTCGACAGCGAAGCCGCGGCCCTGCTGTTCATCGGCACGATCCAGGGACTGATCATGCAGTCACTGCTGGCTGACGACGTGCCCGGCATGGCTCGCAATGCAGCGCGCGTCTTCGACATCTATTGCCGCGGCATCGAAGGGCGCCATGAAACGACTTGAACCCTTGCTCGCGCGACTGCCCGTGCGCGGTAGAACGCTCGCGCTGCTGGCAGCGCTTGTCCCGCTGTTGGCGTTGTTCGCCTATGTGATCCTGCGCTCCGGCCCGTTGTCGCCGGTGGCAGTGACCACCGCGACCGTGCAGAACCGCGCCATCTCGCCAAACCTGTTCGGTATCGGCACCGTCGAGGCGCGCCATGTACACAAGATCGGCCCCACGTCTCCCGGACGCGTGAGTCGGGTGGACGTGCAGGTCGGCGACAAGGTAACGGCCGGACAGGTGCTGGGCGAGATGGATCCCATCGACTTCGATGATCGCATCCGCGCGCAGGAAGCCTCGCTCCGGCGTGCCGACGCGATGGTGCGCGAAGGCCAGGCGCGCCAGGCCTTTGCGCGTACGCAGCTTCACCGGTACGAACAACTGCTGCCATCGCGCATGGTCAGCGAGGAAGTCGTGGCCAGCAAACGGCAGGAGTTGCAGGTCGCCGATGCCGGACTCTCCGCTGCACGCGAGGAGTTCACGCGGAGTCGCGCAGACCGCGAGGCCACGATCACGCAACGGGCCAGCCTGCAATTGGTGGCACCCATCAATGGTCTGGTGGTGGCACGCGACGTCGATCCTGGCACAACTGTCGTTGCCGGCCAGGCCGTGGTGGAAATCATCGCTCCGCACAGTCTCTGGATCGACGTGCGCTTCGACCAGGCGGGCGCTTCCGGACTGGCCACGGGACAGCCGGCAAGCATCATCCTGCGCTCCCGCGGTGCCCGCCCCATGGACGGCAAGGTAGCGCGGGTTGAACCCGTGGCCGATGCGGTCACCGAGGAAACGCGTGCCAAGGTGGGCTTCGGCTCGGCACCCATGCCGCTGCCGCCAGTGGGGGAGCTGGCCGAGGTAAGTGTCACCCTGCCGGCACTTCCGGCCGCAGCGGTCATCCCCAACGCCGCCGTCGTGCGCCGCGATGGCCAACTCGGTGTCTGGCAAGTCATGGACGGCAACAAGCTGCGCTTCACGCCGGTCGAACTCGGCACGGCCGACCTTGAGGGTCGCGTGCAGGTCGCCGCCGGACTCAAGGCAGGTGATCAGGTCGTCGAATACAGCGAAAAGGCACTCGGGACACGCAGCCGCATCCACGTCGTGGAGTCCATCCGCAGTGTCGTGAAATGATCAATCTTGCCGCGCGCGACATCCTGCATGCCTGGGGCAAGTTCCTGTTCACCGGAATCGGGCTGGGGCTGCTGATCGGCGTGACCCTGACCATGGCCGGCGTCTACCGTGGCATGGTGGCCGACGGCAAGGCGTTGCTCGACAACAGCGGCGCGGACCTGTGGGTGGTACAGCGCGACACCCTCGGCCCTTATGCCGAACCCTCGAGCCTTCCCGACGATCTTTATCGCGGCATCCTGGCCATGCCGGGGGTTGCGCGTGCAGCCAACGTGACCTACCTGACCATGCAGGTACGCAAGGACGAGCGCGACGTGCGCACGATGGTAGTCGGCATCGCCCCGGGGGCGGCGGGTACGCCCGGTTGGCCACCACATCTCGTCGCCGGGCGGCAGATCACCCGCAGCCATTACGAAGCCGTCGCCGACATTGCCACCGGCTTCCGGTTGGACGACCACATCCGCATCCGCCGCAACCTCTATACCGTGGTTGGCCTGACCCGGCGCTTGGTGTCCTCCAGCGGTGATCCGATGGTGTTCATTCCACTCAAGGATGCGCAGGAAGCGCAGTTCCTCAAGGACAATGACTCGATCCTGCAGAACCGCCGCCGCACGGCGGAGAATCCTGCGTTCAACCGACCTGGCGTGCCGGGACTGCTCGACGCGGTGATCGCCTCGCAAAGCGGCAACCACAACGTCAATGCCGTGCTGGTACAGGTCAAGCCCGGGCAATCGGCCAGCGACGTCGCCGCTTCGATCCAGCGCTGGAAACGCGTTACCGCCTACAGCCGTCCGCAGATGGAAGAGATCCTGATCGGCAAGCTGATCGCCACCTCGGCGCGCCAGATCGGCATGTTCCTGGTGATCCTGGCCATCGTCAGTGCCGCGATCGTCGCCTTCATCATCTATACGCTGACCCTGGGCAAGATCCGCGAGATCGCGGTGCTCAAGCTCATCGGCACCCGCAACCGCACCATCGCCGGGATGATCCTGCAACAGGCACTCGGCCTCGGGTTGATCGGCTTCGTGGTCGGCAAGATATCGGCCACGTTGTGGGCGCCGAATTTCCCGAAGTACGTCCTGCTCGAACCCGGGGACGCCGTTACCGGCTTCATCGCGGTGATGGTCATCTGCGTGCTCGCGAGCCTGGTCGCCATTCGCGCTGCGCTCAAGGTCGATCCGGCCGAAGCGATCGGTGGTTGAGATGATGGGCAAGGGCATCCGCATCGAAGGCCTGAGCAAGCGCTACGGCTCCGGCGACACCGCAGTCGATGCGCTCAAGCACATCGACATGCAGGTCGCACCCGGCGAAGTGATCGGCCTGATCGGTCCTTCCGGATCGGGCAAGAGCACCCTGCTCAAATGCCTCGGGGCGGTGATCGAGCCAACCGCGGGACGCATGATCCTTGGCGATGACGTGATCTACGACAACGGCTGGAAGATCCGCGACCTGCGCGCGCTGCGCCGTGACAAGATCGGTTTCGTGTTCCAGTCCGCGTACCTGATCCCGTTCCTGGATGCCACCGACAACGTCGCCCTGTTGCCGATGCTGGCCGGCGTGCCGAACGCAAAAGCACGGGCCTCGGCAATGGAAATGCTGCAGGCACTGGATGTCGCGCATCGTGCCGCCGCCATGCCCTCGCAGTTGTCCGGCGGCGAGCAGCAACGCGTGGCGATCGCCCGCGGCCTGGTGAACCGTCCGCCGGTCATCCTCGCCGACGAACCGACCGCACCCCTGGACGGCGAACGTGCGCTGGCGGTGATCCGCATCCTCAACGACATGGCGCGCCGGTTCCAGACTGCCATCATCGTCGTCACCCACGACGAAAAGATCATCCCCACGTTCAAGCGCATCTACCACATCCGTGACGGCGTGACCCACGAGGAATTCGGAGAGGGCAGGGCGTTCGATTGAAATTCCTTTCTCAGCCGAAGCTCCGGACTTCCGGTGGTTTCGAAACCCATCACGCACGACCAAAATGAATCTGAAGAGAAGGAAAGACCATGAAAACCCTCAAGACTCGTGATTTCTGGATATGGATGATTTCCCTGATCGCCATCGCGTTTGGCGTGATGACCATCAAGGAAGGCGGCTCTGTGCTGTTCGTCGACGGCGCAGCGCGCGTTGCGGCGGGTCACTACGTGCCGTTCGTGCTCTGGTTCAACTTCATCGCCGGGTTCGCCTATGTCCTGGCTGGCGTGGGCATCTGGCTGCAGAAGCGTTGGGGCGTGCGGCTGGCCATCGCGATCGCCGTGGCGACGCTGGGCGTGTTCGTGGCGTTCGCCGTGCATGCGGCGACCGACGGCGCCTACGAGCAGCGCACCGTCATCGCAATGACCATGAGAAGTACGGTCTGGATCGCGATCGCGACCATCGGCGTCTGGCGGTTCCGGCAACGGCGTGGATCGGCAACGGGCAATCCGTAATTTCCCGACAGGAGGCAACCCATGCACATCACTTTCCTTGGCGCAGCACGCGAAGTCACCGGTTCGTGCTTCCTGGTCGAGACCGGCGCTGTCCGTTTCCTGGTCGACTGCGGAATGATCCAGGGCGGACGCGACGCCCCGGCTCGCAACCGTGTGCCATTCGCGTTCGATCCGCGATCGATCGACTTCGTGCTGCTGACGCATGCCCATATCGATCACAGCGGCTTGCTACCGAAACTGACCCGCGGGGGCTTTCGAGGTCCGATCCACGCTACCGCCGCGACTGCAGACCTGCTGCAAGTGATGCTGCCCGACAGCGGCCACATCCAGGAAACCGACGCCGCACGGGCGCAACGCCGCGTCGGCAACAAGAAGACGCGCGACAGGTCTGTGGCCACGACGCCGCTGTACACCGTGCTGGACGCCAAGGAATGCCTGCAGCAGGTGCAGGCGACGGACTATGACCTCGATCTCCATCCACATGCCGACGTGCGCTGCCGTTTCCGCGACGCCGGGCACATCCTCGGTTCGGCCATCCTCGAGGTGTGGGTCACCGCAGCGGGGAAGACGACCAAGCTCGTGTTCAGCGGCGACCTTGGCCAGCCCGGAAGGCCGATCCTGCGCGACCCGGAGATCATCGAGGATGCCGATATCCTGGTGATCGAATCGACCTACGGCGACCGCATCCACAAGGACCTGGCCGCGACACAGGACGACCTTGTGCAAGTGGTCGAGCGGACGCTGCACGAACAGGGTGGCAACGTGATCGCGCCGGCGTTCGCCGTCGGCCGCACCCAGGAGGTCATCTACCATCTGCATCGCCTGACCTGCGAGGGACGCCTGCGCGGCCTGAAGATCTTCGTCGACTCGCCGATGGCCAGCGAGGCGTCGCGGATCACCATGAAGCATCTTGAGCTGTTCGATCAGGCTGCGCGACGACTGCATGACTGGCACGACGTCGGCAACGACATCCCGTATCTGCGTTTCGTGGAATCGGTCGAGGAATCCATGCAGCTGAATCGGGTCCGCTCCGGCGCGTTCATCATCTCGGCGAGTGGCATGTGCAATGCCGGCCGCATCAGGCATCACCTGCGCCACAACCTGGGACGACGCGAATGCACTGTGTTGATGACCGGCTACCAGGCGCAGGGTACGCTCGGCCGTCGATTGCTCGAAGGCGCCAGGCGCGTGCGGATCTTCGACGACGACATTACGGTGCGCGCCGCAATCCACGCGGCCGGCGGGCTATCGGCGCATGCCGACCAGACAGCCCTGCTCGCATGGACGGCCGGCTTCAGGCGCCCGCCACGGCAGACCTTCGTCGTGCATGGCGAAGCTGAATCCGCGCACGCGTTTGCCGACCGCCTGCGTGCCGATCGCGGTTGGACGGTGACGGTACCGAACCCTGGCCAAAGTGTATCGCTGTGAGTACTGGCGACCGTCGATAGTTTCCGGCAACCAGTCCGACAAGGAGAACGAAATGGAAGGCAAGAAGAATATTGCAGCGGGCTTTTTGTTTCTCGCTGGCTTCATGATTTACGGTTTTGTCCTGATCTACCTGCGCGACTTCGCTCCCGGCAAGGAACAGTGGATCGCCGAATACACCGTGGGCAAGCATTTCGAATCGCGCCTTGCACATGTCCACTAAGCCAGAACCTGTTATCGACCGCGTTGCGCTGGTTCAAGCCATCGAGCAGTCCGCATCCTATCGCCTCGCCGAGGAAGATGTGGATTTGCTTGCGAGTGACGATATGCGCCCGCTGCGCCTGCAGTTGGAGATGATCAAGCCCGAGCACGAGCTGCGGATCCACGGCATCCGCTCGACCGTGGTGGTGTTCGGCAGCGCGCGCATTCCATCGCCCGAGCAGGCGCAAGCGCAGCTGGATCGGGTCCAGCGCGATGCGAGCGCAGCGCCGGGCGAACCCGGCGCTGCCGCGAATTTCTCATTGGCCACTCGTCAACTGGCGCAGTCGGAACACTACGAGCAGGCGCGGCGTTTCGCGCACCTGATCTCGTCCCGTTTCCAGCAGGAGGATCGTCGTGATTTCGTTGTCGTGACCGGCGGTGGGCCCGGCATCATGGAAGCGGCCAACCGCGGTGCGTTCGAAGCCGGCGCACGCTCCATCGGGCTCAACATCACGCTGCCGCACGAGCAGGGGCCCAATCCATTCATCACCCCCGAGCTTGCGTTCCGGTTTCATTATTTCGCACTGCGCAAGTTGCACTTCCTGCTGCGTGCAAGGGCACTGGTCGCCTTCCCCGGTGGTTTCGGCACGCTCGACGAACTGTTCGAAGTACTGACCCTGGTGCAGACCGGCAAGATGGCGCGCATCCCCATCGTGCTGGTCGGCACCGAGTTCTGGCGACGCGCGGTCGACTTCGACTATCTCGTCGAGGAGGGCTTCATCTCCCCGCAGGACGTGCAGTTATTCGCGTGCGTGGACGTTGCGGAAGACATCGTGGCGGTGCTGGAAGATTTTTATGGTGGCAAGCCGCCAGGCGACCCTGGATCCTTGCCGGAATGAGCAGGCGCAGCCCGGGGCCGTTGCTTGCCAACCTGCCTGCCCGGCATCGCGGGGCAGGGCGAGCCGTGCTGGCGTCGACAATGAGTGCCCTGCTGCTTTCCCCTGCGCTTGCGCAAGCAGCCGACACCGGCGCGTGAGGAGTTGCAACTTCACCGGTTCCGAATCTGCCGGTTCCGACCAACCGTTTCGAGGAGATTCCCGTGCAACATCATCATCTGCTCAAGGCCTGGTGGGCGATCGCGATCGCCGCGGTGCTGTTGGCGTGTGCGTATCCACTGGCCCGGGCCGCAGGCGCCAACAACGAGAAGGCCGCCGCCAAGCCATTGGCGCTGCGCAAGATCATGCAGGTGCTGGACAAGGACATGCAGACAGTCAGCGACGGCATCGCCCGCGAGGACTGGGCGCTCGTGGCCAGGATCGCACCACGGATCGCCAACCATCCGCAGCCACCGATGGGCGAACGCATGCGCATCCTGGCATTCATTGGCGGTGACGTAGGTAAATTCAAGGAATACGACAAGCAGACGAACCAGGCTGCGCACGCCCTCGAGAAATTCGCCATCCAGGGCGACAAGCGCGCGGTGATTTCGACGTACTCGACCCTGCAGGAGACCTGCCTGGCCTGCCACCAGCAGTTCCGGACATCGTTCCAGGAACACTTCTATGGACGGCACTGAGAATGAGGCAGCTGGTGCCTGTCCCTGCCAGCCAGCACCCTGCGCCCATTGCCGGCGGGCGTTGGACCCTCCGGCGAAACGACGCCCCTGCCATCCGGTTTCTGGAATACTGGTCCGGCAATGCCTAGTGCGTGGACATTGTTGGGACGCTGGCAACGCCTCCGGCGACGCCTCTGGCGCTGGCGAAGGGCGGTGGCGGCGCCTGTCATCCCGGCCGAGCCACCGCTGCGTGCGCAGTTGTTCAGCGCCGAGCAAATGGAACTGCACGGCCAGGCGCTGGCGCGCATCCACAGGACCCATGTCCGCAAGACGCCGGACAGTCTGATTGCACGCCTGGAGAAGAATGAGGAGGTACTAGACGACGCCCGTGTGCACCTGACGCGGATGGTAGCCAAGGGCGTACGCATCACGCCTGCCGGTGAGTGGCTCCTCGACAACTACTATCTGATCGAAGAGCAGATCCGGACCGCGCGCATGCATCTGCCGAAGGGCTACAGCCGCGAGCTGCCGCGCTGGATCGAGGCCCTTCCGGCAGGCTGCCGCGCGTGTTCGACCTGGCGATGGAGGCGATCGCGCACGGCGACGGCCGTGTCGACGCTCGAGACCGTGAGTCGTTTCGTCGCCGCCTACCAATCAGAGACGCCATTGAAACTGGGCGAACTGTGGGCGATCCCGATCATGCTGCGATTGGCGCTGATCGAGAATCTGCGCCGCATCAGCCCTGCACGTGATCGTCGACCGCATCGACCGCGGCTGGCGGCGGACTGGGCCGACCGCCTCAACGAAGACGGCTGAATCGCGAGTCCGAAGAGCCTGGTGCTCGTCGTGGCCGACATGGCGCGCTCGCAACCGCCGCTGTCGGAGCCTTCGTGGCCGAACTGATCGCGCGGCGCTGCAGGTGGCCAGCGCGGCGCTGAGCGATGCCCCTGCACTGGATCGAGCAGTGGCTGGTTCGACGACGGCCTACAGCATCGAGCCAGCTGGTGCACGCCGAAAGCCAGCAGCAGGCCGCCGAACAGGTGTCGATCGGCAACAGCATCGGCAGCCTGCGCTTGCTGGCGAGCATGGACTGGCGCGAATTCGTCGAAGACCATGAGCGTGGTCGAGCAGACCTGCGCGCAGACCCGGCGGCGACTCTATGGACGCATGGATTTCGCCACCCGCGACCGCTATCGCCACGTCGTCGAGCGCCTCGCACGCACAGGGCAGCTCGATGAGTCCGAGGTGTCGCAGGTGGTGGCTCGGCCTGGCGCATGCGCTGCGCCTGCCCCGGAGGCGGCCCGTGACGACATCGACGCGCATGTCGGCTACTACCTGATCGACGAAGGCCTGCCACAGCTGCAGCAGGCGTTGGCCTTGCGTGGCAGGCGTGCAGGGCGTCGATGGCGCTGCAGCGCCGCGCCGGTGCCGTTGCTGGTCTATCTGCTTGCCGATCGCGGCGATCATCGCTGTCGTTCACCTTCGCGCTGGTCTGCTGGAGCGCCCGGTACTGGCTGCGCACGGGCTGCCTCTGTGGCTGATCGGCGCGCTCGGCCTGATCGCCTTCAGCGAACTCGGCATTGCGCTGGTCAACTGGGCTGCGACGGTCTTGTTGCACGCCACGCGCGCTGCCGCGGCTGGACTATCTCGCGAAGGCATCCCGACGGATGCGCGCACCCTGGTCGTGGTGCCCACCATGATCGGCAGCCTCGACGGTCGTGCGAGCCCTGGTCGAGGCCCTGGAAGTGCGCTTCCTGGCCAACCGTGACCACATCTGCACTTTGTGCTGCTGACCGATTTCCTCGACGCCGACCAGGCCACGCTGCCGGGCGAGACGCTGCGTGCTGGAGCACGCCCAGGGCGGGATCGAGCGCTCAACCAGCGCTATGCATCTGCCAACGGTCGACGTGTTCTTCCTGCTGCACGGCCACGCCTGTGGAATCCGCGCGAACGCACGTGGATGGGCTACGAGCGCAAGCGCGGCAAGCTGGCCGCGCTCAATCATCTGCTGCGCGGTCGGGCCAGGACGCAGGCCTTCGTGCGTGATCGTCGGCGACGTCGACGCGCTGCGCGGCGTGCGTTACGTGATCACCCTCGACACCGATACGCAGCTGCCGCGCGACGCGGCGCGCGAATTGGTCGGCAACGCTGGCGCATCCGCTGAATCGGGCGCGGCTTCGACGCAGCCAGGCCGCGTCGTGACCGGTGGTTACGGCATCCTGCAACCGACGCGTCGGCTCCAGCATGAGCAGCGAGCGCCGGCTTCGCGCTATGCCCGGCTGTACGGCAGCGAGCCCGGCATCGATCCCTACACGCGCGCTGGTGTCGGACGTCTACCAGGACCTGTTCGGCGAAGGCTCGTTCGTCGGCAAGGGCATCTACGACGTCGACGCCTTCGAGCGCGCGCCTGCAGGCCGTTTGCCCGACAACCAGCATCCTCAGCCACGACCTGCTGGAAGGCTGCTATGCGCGCGCCGGGCTGGTCAGCGACGTGCGCCTGTATGAAGACTATCCGCTCGCGCTATGCCGCCGACGTCAATCGCCGCGCACCGCTGGATCCGCGGCGACTGGCAGCTGCTGCCCTGGCTGCTGCCGTGGGTGCCGCGGTCGCCGATGGTCGCGCGCGCTCCGTGAGCGCAACCAATCCCCTGTCGTTGCTGTCGCGCGGCAAGATGCTCGACAACCTGCGTCGCAGCCTGGTGTCGACGGCGACTGTCGCCTTGCTCCTGATCGGTTGGGTCTTGTTGCCGACCGTGCGCTGGACGGCCTTGCTGGGCTGCCTGCTGGTGCTGCCGGTGCTGTTGCCGGCATTGCGACCTTGTTCGACAAGCCCGGCGACATGGCGCTGCGCGCGCACCTGCTGCAGGTGAGCCAGCGGCTCGGCGCGCGATCTGCAGCGCGTGCTCGTCGATCTGGCCTGCCTGCCGTACGAGGCCTGGTTCAGCCTGGGCGCGGTATTGCGCGACGCTTGTGGCGGCATTGCCGATCAGCCGCCGCACTGTTGCAGTGGAACCCGTCCAGCGAAGTCGAGCGCACCTTGGTAGTGGCGTGCGGCGCCGAACTGCGCAGCGATGTGGTTCGCGCCGGTGTTCGCGCTCGCGACACGGCCGTGCTGGTGGCGCGAATGCACGCACGTCACTGTCGGTGGCGCTGCCATTCTGCTGCTCGTGGATGGTGTCGCCCTGCTGATGGCCTGGTGGGTCGGCGCGCCCGGCGTCGAGTGCGCTGCGTTGTCGGTCGACGCAGGGCATTCCTGGGCGCGCTGGCGCGGCGCACCTGGGCATTCTTCGAGCTCTCGTCACCGCCGAGGATCACTGGCTGCCGCCGGACAACATCCAGGAGCACCCAGCGCTGATGGTCGCGCGGCGCACTTCACCAACCAACATCGGCCTGTCGCTGCTTGCCAACCTCACGGCCCACGACTTCGGCTACCTGCCACGGCACTGATGGTCATCGAGCGCCGCGACACGCTGGCGACGATGGAATCACTGCCGCGATATCGGGGCCATTTCTACAACTGGTATGACACCGAAACCCTGCAGCCACTGCCGCCGCGCTATGTCTCCACGGTCGATAGCGGCAACCTGGCCGGGCACCTGCTGACCCTGCGCCAGGGACTGCTGGCGTTGATCGATGCGCCGGTGCTGGCCGATCCACACGTTGGACGGCTTTGCCGACACCTGCGAGGTGCTGAAGGAAGCGAATGCTACCGCGATCGGCGGCCGTCGCGCAGGTGGCGCGGGTGCAACGCGCGCTTGACCGTTTTCCAGCAACGACGTGCGCGACGCATCGCGGTGCTACGCCGAGTCCCTGCAGGCGACCTTGCGCAGGCATTCGTCGTGCTGCGAGACCCTGCACCGAGTTCGCACCGCAGCGCGGCGTACTGGTTCGGAACGCTCATCGCGCACTGGCCACGAGGCTCACCACGAGCTTGCATGCCGCGCGCACTGCCAGCCTCGCCGATTTTCCTGCCCCGTCATCGTCCCCACGCCCGGCAGCTCGCACAGCGCATCGATACCGAGCGCGCATGCCGCTCGCGATCGAAGATCCAGGTCGGTGCACCGAGCAGCGCAGCTGCGCGCATCGGCGAACTCGAACGCCTGGCCCAGCTCGCCGGACAGTGCGCACTGATGGAATACGGGTTCCTCTACGACCGCACCCGCCACCTGCTGTCCATCGGCTACAACGTCGAGGAACGACCGCTGCGACACCGGCTACTACGACCTGCTGGCGTCGGAGGCGCGCCTGTGCAGTTTCGTCGCCATCGCCCAGGGCCAGCTGCCGCAGGAAAGCTGGTTCGCGCTGGGCCGGCTGCTGACCGAAGTCGATGGCGATGCCGACGCTGCTGTCGTGGAGCGGCTCGATGTTCGAGTACCTGATGCCGCAGCTGGTGATGCCGAGCTACGCGGATACCTTGCTGGACCAGACCGCGCAGCACGCGGTCGCGCGCACAGATCGACTACGGCGCGCGAGCGCGGCGTGCCCTGGGGCATCTCCGAGTCCGGCTACAACACCGTCGATGCGCGCATGAACTACCAATACCGCGCGTTCGGCGTGCCCGGTCTTGGGACTTCAGCGCGGCCTCGGCCAGGACCTCGTGATCGCGCCCTACGCCAGCATGATGGCGCTGATGGTGGCGCCGGAAGCGTCTTGCCGAGAACCTGCAGCGGCTCGGCCGAACGGGATTCAGCGGGCCCTTCGGCATGTACGAGGCGATCGACTACACGCCGGCGCGCCTGCCCCAGGCAAGACCCATGCGCGTGGTGCGGTCGTTCATGGCGCACCACCAGGGCATGGGCCTGCTGGCGCTGGTGCTACCTGCTGCGCGACGCAGCCGATGCAGCAGCGCTTCATCGCCGATCCGGAGTTCCAGGCCACCCTGCTGCTGTTGCAGGAACGCATTCCGCGCACCGGCGTCTTCCACCCGCATGATGGCCCAGTCAGTGGCGCCGGCAGCGTGACCGCTGCGGCCGAGACCCAGCTGCGCATCTTCCGCGATCCGTCGACGCCGCGACCCGCGCTGCAGATGCTGTCGAACGGTGCGCTACCACGGCTGCTGACCAGCGCCGGCGGCGGCTACAGCCGCCTGCGCGACATGGCGCATCACCCGCTGGCGCGAGGACGGCACCCGCGACAACCATGGCAACTTCTGCTACCTGCGCGACGTCGACAGTGGCGACTTCTGGTCGGCCGCGCTGCAACCGACGTGCGTGCCGGTCGAACACTACGAGGCGATCTTCTCCGACGCCAAGGCCGAGTACCGCGGCCGCGCCGCGGCTATGAAACGCACCTGGAGATCGCCGTCTCGGCCGAGGACGACATCGAGTTGCGCCGCCTGCGGGTCACCAACCGCAGCGCGACGCACCCGCACGATCGAAGTCACCACCTATGCCGAGGTAGTGCTGGCCCCGGCGATCTCCGACGAGCTGCACCCTGCCTTCAGCAACCTGTTCGTGCAGACGGAGATCCTGCGCGAAAAGCAGGCGCTGCTGTGCACGCGACGGCCACGCTCGCACGACGAAGTGCCGCCGTGGATGCTGCATCTGGTGGCCGTGCACGACCTCGAGATCGACGCGATCTCCTACGAGACCGACCGCGCGCGCTTCCTCGGTCGCGGCAACACGCCGCGCACGCCGCACGCACTGACCATCGCTGGAACACTTGTCGGACAGCGACGGCTCGGTACTCGATCCGATCGTGGCGATCCGCTGCCGCCTGACGCTGGCGCCGGACCAGACAGGCGGTGATCGACATGGTCACCGGCGTGGGTGCAGAGCGCGATGCGTGCACAGCGCTGATCGACAAGTACCGCGACCGCGCCTGGCCGACCGCGTGTTCGACCTGGCGTGGACCCACAGCCAGGTGATACGCCGCCAGATCAACGCCTCGCAGGCCGATGCGCGACTGTACGAGCGGCTGGCCGGGCCGTTGGTGTACGCACATCCGTTCCTGCGTGCGCCGCCGCGGTGCTGCTGCAGAACCGCCGCGGCCAGTCCGGACTGTGGGGACAATCGATCTCCGGCGATCGGCCGATCGTGCTGCTGCAGATCGGCGATGCCGCCAACATCAACCTGGTGCAGCAGATGGTCCAGGCACACGCATACTGGCGGCTGAAGGGCCTCAACGTCGACCTGCTGATCTGGAACGACGAGCAGGGCGGCTATCGGCAGCACCTGCAGGACCAGATCCTGGGCCTGATCTCGGCCGGCTCGGAGGCGCACCTGCTCGACCGCCCCGGCGGGATTTTCGTGCGTGCGGCGCACCAGATCACCCAGGAAGACCGGATCCTGCTGGAGTCGGTGGCGCGCGTCGTACTCAGCGACGCCAACGGCACGCTCGCCGCGCAGGTCGGTCAACGCCCACGACCGGCGCGCAGCGTGCCGGTGTTGCTGGCCGACGGGAAGCAGGTGTCACCGCCGGAATGGATACCTCCGCAGGGTGTCGAGCCTGGCTTGCCGCCGCCCACCGAGCCAAGCGCCGAGGATCCCTGGCCGTTCGATGCGGTCGCACAGGAGTTCGTGTTCGAAAACGGCATCGGTGGGTTCAGCGCCGATGGTTACGAATACGTGATCGTTTCGCGCGAAGGCGTGCCAACGCCGGCGCCGTGGTGCAACGTGCTGGCCAATGCGCAGCTGGGCACGGTGCTCAGCGAAAGTTCGACCGGCTACACCTGGTTCGAAAACGCGCACGAGTTCCGTCTCACGCCCTGGCACAACGATCCGATCGCCGATGCCAGTGGCGAGGCCTTCTACCTGCGCGACGAGGACACCGGGCACATTTGGTCACCCACACCGCTGCCGTGCCGCGGTCGCGGCGCGTACCGCACCCGCCATGGCTTTGGCTACAGCGTCTTCGAACACGTCGAAGATGGCATCGCCAGCGAGCTGTGGGTGTTCGTCGGGTTGGAAGATGCCGTCAAGTACTCGCGGCTTGTACTGCGCAACCTGTCCGGCCGTACTCGGCGTCTGAGCGCCACCGGCTACGTCGAATGGGTGATGGGCGACCTGCCTGGACGCACGCGGATGCACGTGGCAACCGAGATCGACTCGGCCACCGGCGCGATCGTCGCGCGCAATCCCTACAACACCGAATTCGAGGGCCGCGTGGCGTTCTTCGATGTCGATGTCGACGCCGAGAGCCGCACCTTCACCACTGATCGCACCGAGTTCCTCGGTCGCAACGGCCACATGGGTGCACCGGAGGCGCTGCAGTACGCACACCTGTCAGGCAGGACAGGGGTGGGGCTGGATCCCTGCGCAGCGATCCAGGTGCCGGTGACACTCGCGCCCGACGGAACCTTCGTAACCAGCTTCCGCCTCGGCGCCGTGCGCGACCGCAATGCTGTCAGCGAACTGGCCGCCCGCTGCAAGGGCGACGCCGCCTGTGACGCCCTCGACGCGGTGCGCATCCATTGGTCACAGACCCTGGGGGTATTGCAGGTCAGGACGCCGGAACCTTCCGTCGACCTGCTGGTCAACGGCTGGCTGCCGTACCAGACCCTGGCCTGCCGGTATCTGGCGCGTAGCGGCTATTACCAGTCCGGTGGCGCCTTCGGCTTCCGCGACCAGTTGCAGGACATGATGGCGACTGTGCACCTGGCACCGAAGCTGACCCGCGAGCACCTGCTGCGCAGCGCCGCCCACCAATTCCTGCAGGGCGACGCACTGCACTGGTGGCATCCGCCGCAGGGCAGGGGCGTGCGCACCCGCTGTTCCGACGATTACCTGTGGCTGCCGCTGGCGGTCTGTCGCTACCTGGATGTGACCGGCGACCAGGCCGTACTGGAAGAGCGCGTGGACTTCGTCGAAGGCCGTGCGCTGAACGTGGACGAGGAATCCTGGTACGACCTGCCGGTGGCATCCGGCAACGCGCAGAGCCTGTACCAGCATTGCGTGCTGGCACTCCGGCGCGGCGTGGAGTTGATCGGCGCGCGTGGCCTGCCGCTGATCGGCAGCGGCGACTGGAACGACGGCATGAACCGGGTCGGCATCAAGGCCCGCGGCGAAAGCGTGTGGCTGGGCTTCTTCCTGTTCGACACGCTGACGCGCTTCGGCAAGGTTGCGCGTGGGCGCGATGACGTCGACTTTGCGGCCTGGTGCTCGGCTTCGGCACAGGCGTTGCGCGAAAACCTCGAGAAACACGCCTGGGACGGCGCTTGGTACCGCCGCGCCTGGTTCGACGACGGCACGCCGCTGGGCTCGTCCAGCAGCGGCGACTGCAAGATCGACTCGATCTCGCAGAGCTGGTCGGTGCTGTCTGGCGCCGCCGATGACGCACGCTCGAGGCAAGCCATGGCCTCGCTCGACGAGCATCTGGTACGCCGTGACGCCGGGCTGATCCAGCTGCTGGACCCGCCGTTCGATGCGACCGACATCGACCCCGGCTACATCCGCGGCTACGTCCCCGGCGTGCGCGAAAACGGCGGCCAGTACACCCATGCCGCAGTCTGGGCGGCAATGGCCTTCGCCGCGCTCGGCGACCACGAACGCGCCTGGGAGCTGGCGCGCATGATCAACCCGATCCACCACGCCGAGGGCGCCGAGGGCGTGGCCCGCTACAAGGTCGAGCCTTATGTGCTTGCCGCCGATGTGTATGCGGTCCCGCCGCACATCGGACGCGGTGGATGGACCTGGTACACCGGATCGGCCGGCTGGATGTATCGGCTGTTGACCGAATCGCTGCTCGGCCTGCGCCGCCACGGCGACGTGGTGGAGCTTGTGCCACAGATTCCCACCGAGTGGTCGCAATACAGCCTGCAATACCGTTACGGCGACAGCGTGTACGTCATCGAGATCCACCAGCACGACGACGGCGAGGCCACGCTGCAACTCGACGGCGTTGCACAGACCGCACTGCAATTTCCGTTGGTCGACGATGCCTCGACCCATCGGGTCGACGTCCGCTGGCCACGGACACCTTCCTGATCCCGGGACCAATGAAACGACACACGACAGCTGGCATCGCAGCCTATGCCCGCGCCTGCCCCGGAGGACTCTGATGAACACGATATTTGTTTCGCCCCAGCCGCTTGCCGCGGATGAACTGCAAACCCTCGACGCCTGGTGGCGCGCCGCGAATTACCTGTCGGTGGGTCAAATCTACCTGGTCGACAACCCGCTGCTGGAGCAGCCGCTGACGCTCGATCACATCAAGTCGCGCCTGCTCGGCCACTGGGGCACGACGCCAGGATTGAACTTCCTGTATGCGCACCTGAACCGCGTGATCAAGGCGCACGATCTCGACGCAATCTTCATTGCAGGCCCCGGTCACGGCGGCCCGTCGCCTGTGGCCAACGCCTGGCTGGAAGGGACCTACAGCGAGGTCTATCCACAGGTATCACAGGACAGAGCAGGGATGCAGCGCCTGTTCAGGCAATTCTCGTTCCCCGGCGGCATTCCGAGCCACGTCGCGGCGGAAACGCCGGGATCGATCCATGAAGGCGGCGAACTGGGCTATTCGTTGTCGCACGCCTTCGGCGCGGCCTTCGACAATCCCGACCTGCTGGTCGCCTGCGTCATCGGCGATGGCGAAGCCGAGACCGGTCCGCTCGCCACCGCATGGCATTCCAACAAATTCCTCAACCCGGCGTGCGATGGCGCGGTACTGCCGATCCTGCACCTGAACGGCTACAAGATCGCCGGTCCCACCGTGTTGGCGCGTATCCCGCACGCCGAACTCGATGCGCTGCTGTCCGGCTACGGCTACGAGGTGCATTACGTCGAAGGTGACGATCCGGTCACGATGCACCAACGCATGGCATCGGTACTGGATGAAGTCATCGACCAGATCCGCGCCATCCAGAAGAAGGCGCGCGCAGAGGGCGTGAACGAGCGCCCGCGCTGGCCGATGATCGTGCTGCGCTCGCCCAAGGGCTGGACCGGGCCGGCGGAAGTAGACGGCCAGCGCATCGAGGGCACGTTCCGCGCTCACCAGGTGCCGATGGGCGAAATGAGCCGGCCGGATCACGTGCGCATCCTGGAAGACTGGATGCAAAGCTACCGGCCACGGGAATTGTTCGACGAGGCCGGGCGACTGCGGCCGGAAATCGCGGCGCTGTCGCCAACCGGCCACCGGCGCATGAGCGCCAACCCGCATGCCAACGGCGGTGCGCTGCTGCAGGACCTGGTTCTGCCCGACTACCGCGATTACGCGGTCGATGTGCCGGCCCCTGGCGCTGTACTGGGCGAAGCCACCCGGGTGCAGGGCAGCTTCATCCGCGACGTCGTCGCACGCAACATGCACAACTTCCGCATCTTCAGCCCGGATGAGACCAGCTCCAACCGCTGGAACGCGGTGTTCGAGGTCACCAACCGCTGCTCGATGGCGCAAATCCTGCCCGAGGACGACCACGTCGCCCCCGACGGCAGGGTCATGGAAGTACTCAGCGAGCATCAGTGCGAGGGCTGGCTGGAGGGTTATCTCCTCACCGGTCGCCACGGTTTCTTCTCGTGCTACGAGGCCTTCATCCACATCATCGACTCGATGTTCAACCAGCATGCCAAGTGGCTGAAGGTGTCACGCGACATCCCGTGGCGACGCCCGATCGCTTCGCTGAACTACCTGCTGACCTCGCACGTCTGGCGCCAGGACCATAACGGCTTCAGCCACCAGGATCCGGGCTTCATCGACCACGTGGTCAACAAGAAGGCCAGCGTCATCCGCGTCTACCTGCCGCCCGATGCCAACAGCCTGCTGTGGACGACCGACCACTGCCTGCGCAGCCGCAACTACGTCAATCTCGTGGTCGCCGGCAAGCAGCCCGCGCCGCAGTGGCTGGACATGGATGCAGCCCAGCTGCATTGCGCCGCCGGTCTGGGGGAGTGGACCTGGGCCGGCAACAGCGACGATGCGGAACCGGACGTGGTGATGGCCTGCTGCGGCGATGTGCCCACCCTCGAGACCATGGCCGCGGTGGACCTGCTGCGCCAGCATCTGCCGCAGCTGCGCGTGCGCGTCATCAACGTGGTCAATCTGATGAAACTGCAGTCTCCCAGCCAGCACCCGCGCGGGCTGGACGATGCGGCGTTCGACGCGATGTTCACGCTCGACAAGCCCGTGATCTTCGCCTACCACGGCTACCCGGGCCTGATCCACGAGTTGGCCTACCAGCGCCGCAACCACGAAAACTTCCACGTCCACGGCTACCAGGAGGAGGGCACGACCACCACTCCGTTCGACATGACGGTGCGCAATGGCCTGGATCGCTACCACCTGGTCATGGCCGCCATCGATTGCGTGCCCGGCCTTGCATCGAAGGCAGCGATGGCGCGCGAGGCGATGACGGACAAGCTCGCCGCGCATGCGCAGTACATCGTCGAGCACGGCGAGGACATGCCTGAAATCCGTGATTGGCAATGGCAGTCACGGGACTCCTGATGGCTGATCGGCCAGCCAGGCTCACTTTCGCCGGACCCATCATTCGGCGTTGTCAGAAGTCGACTGATCAGCGGGGCCCCCCTTGCAAATCTCATTTCATGCAGTAAGATAGTAATCGCTCGCTCACTTTCTCATTTGTTTGTGAACCTTTGTTGCAGTTGACTTCGCACATGATCAATCCGATCCCGATCAGGCAGTCACCCCAAATGGACATCCTTCGATGAAGACCCCAAGCCTCCCTGCCGGCAAGACGCGCTGGATCATGATCGCCGTGGTTGTTGCGGTCGCCATTGGCCTGCTGTCGTGGTGGCTGCTGCACGATCGCAAGGACGACGGCGTGCTGCGCCTGTATGGCAACGTCGACATCCGCGAAGTCGAGCTGTCGTTCCGCCAACCCGGCCGGGTGGCGAGCATGGCCTTCGACGAGGGTGACGCGGTTGTTGCCGGCAAGGTGATGGCCGAGCTCGACGCCGGCCCGTATCGCGAGAAGCAGGCAGCGGCCGAGGCAGGACTGAACGCCGCGAAGGCCGGGCTTGACAAACTGCGCAGCGGCAATCGTCCGCAGGAAATCGTGCAGGCGCAGGAAGCGGTGCGCCGGGCGCAGTCGAGCTTTGCCGAAGCCGATCGAAACTTCAGGCGACAGGACGCCCTGCTTGCCGCCGGCGCCAGCAGCGAGCGCACTGTCGATGCCGCACGCGCCGCTCGCGACCAGATCGCCGCCAACCTGGCCTCGGCCAGGTCGGCGCTGTCACTGGCCAGGGATGGCTTCCGCAGCGAGGACATCGCGGCCGGCGAGGCGAGTGTCGCCGCAGCCGAAGCGACCCTGGCGCAAGCGCGTACCGCGCTCGCCGACACCAGGCTGGTGGCACCCAGCGACGCGACCGTGATTGCACGGGTGCGCGAACCCGGCAGCATGGTGGCGAGCAACACGCCTCTGTACAGCCTGAGCCTGCGTGATCCTGTCTACGTTCGCGCCTATGTCAGCGAGACTGGACTCGGCCGCATCGCGCCGGGCACCAAGGTGCGCGTGCACACCGATTCCTCGGACAAGGTCTACCACGGTCAGATCGGCTTCATCTCGCCGCGTGCGGAGTTCACGCCGAAGACAGTGGAAACCACCGACCTGCGCACCGACCTCGTCTACCGGCTGCGCGTGGTGATCGTCGATGCCGACGAGGGCCTGCGCCAGGGCATGCCGGTGACGGTCGATGTCGATACCGCCCTGGCTGGCGACAAGCGCGCAACGGCACCATGAGATGAATGCCGGTACTGCCAGTGGTGGCTCCTCCCCCAGGCGCGATAAAGATGCCACCGCCGTTGTCATCGAGAACGTCGCCAAGCACTTCGGTGACGTCCAGGCCCTGCGCGGCTTCAGTGCAAAGATCCACTATGGCCGCCTGACCGGCCTGGTCGGGCCCGACGGCGCCGGCAAGACCACGCTGATGCGGATCATGACCGGGCTGCTGGTGCCCGACGGCGGCAGCGTCACCCTGGCCGGTTTCGACGTGGTCGATGACAACGACGCCATCCACGTCGCCAGCGGCTACATGCCACAGCGTTTCGGTCTCTACGAAGACCTGTCGGTGATGGAGAACATGCGCCTGTACGCGCAGCTGCGCGGCATGAATGCCGATCGAGCATGTCGACATCTTCGAGAGCCTGCTCGACTTCACCCGGCTCGGTCCATTCACCAAACGACTCGCCGGCAAGCTCTCCGGCGGCATGAAGCAGAAGCTCGGACTGGCCTGCGCGCTGATGGCCAAACCCAAGGTGCTGCTGCTGGACGAGCCCAGCGTCGGCGTCGATCCGGTCAGCCGCCAGGATCTGTGGCGCATGGTGCAGGCGCTGACCGACGACGGCATGGCCGTGGTCTGGTCGACGGCCTATCTCGACGAGGCCGAGCGCTGCGAGAGCGTGCTGTTGCTCAACGAAGGCAAACTCGAGTTCGACGGTCCGCCGCAGAATCTCACCGACCGCCTCAGGCAGCGCAGCTTCCGCCTGGACAGGCGTCGGCGACGACCGCCGCGCCGTGCTGTCGCAGGCGCTGGACCTGGGTTCCGTCAGTGACGGCGTGATCCAGGGCGACGCCGTGCGCGTGGTGCTGCGTGACGGCGTCGTGCGCGACGAAATCGATGCGCTGGCCGAGGACGTCGGCGCGAGGCTCGAGCCGTGCTACCGCGCTTCGAGGATGCCTTCATCGATCTGCTCGGTGGCGGTCCGGGCGGCACGTCGGCGCTGGCGGATCGCATCGATGCGGTCGAACTCGAATCGGACATCGCAGTGTCCTGCCAGGACCTGACCAAGCGTTTCGGCGACTTCACCGCCACCGACAACGTCAGCTTCGAAGTCCGCAAGGGCGAAATCTTCGGCCTGCTCGGCCCGAACGGCGCCGGCAAGTCGACGACCTTCAAGATGCTCTGCGGGCTGCTGAAACCGACCGAAGGCGAGGCGCACGTGGTCGGCCTCGACCTGCGGCATGCCACGGGCGCGGCGAAAGGCCAGCTTGGCTACATGGCGCAGAAGTTCTCGCTGTACGGATTGCTGTCGGTGCGACAGAACCTCGAATTTTCCGCCGGTGTCTACGGGCTGGAAGGCGCGATCAAGCGCGAACGCATCGACGAGATGATCGAGACCTTCGATCTCAGGCAATACCTCGCCACCTCGCCAGACGCGCTGCCGCTCGGCTTCAAGCAGCGGCTGGCGCTGGCCTGCGCGCTGATGCACCGCCCGCCGGTGCTGTTCCTCGACGAGCCGACCTCCGGCGTCGATCCGATCACCCGGCGCGAGTTCTGGACCCACATCAACGGCCTGGCGCGAAAGGGCGTGACGATCATGGTCACCACCCATTTCATGGACGAGGCCGAGTACTGCGACCGCGTGGCGATGATGTATCGCGCGAAGCTGATCGCACTCGACACGCCCGACGCGCTGAAGCACGATTCGCGGAGCGATGCACACCCCGATCCGACGATGGAGGACGCCTTCATCCACCTGGTCGAATCGGCGGACCTGCAAGACGAAGTGCGTGCAGACGCCAAGGCCGCAGCATGAACAGTAAAGCCGGTGACACCCGCACAGGCGCAGCGCCAGGCGAACGCGCAAACCGCCAATTCGACGTCCAGCGGCTGCTCGCGCTGGTCCGCAAGGAAAGCCTGCAGGCGATGCGCGATCCGTCCACCATCCTGATCGCCTTCGTGCTGCCGGTGGTGCTGCTGTTCCTGTTCGCCTATGCGGTGTCGCTGGACGTGCGCGAGGTACGTATCGGCGTGGTGCTGGAATCGGACGCACCGTCCGCGCAATCGCTGGCCGCCGCGCTTTGCCGGTACCCGCTATCTGAAAGTGACGCCCGCACGCGACCGCCGCGAGGTAGCCGACCTGATGGTGTCCGGCAAGCTGCGCGGCTTCGTCGTGATTCCGCAGGATTTCGAGCGCCGGCTGGCGTCGCGCGTCCCGCAACCGCTGGTGCAGGTGATCACCGACGGATCGCAGCCCAACACGGCCAACTTCGTCGCCAACTACGCACAGGGCGTCGTGCAGACGTGGGGAGCGGGCCGTCGCGGTGGCGCGCCTGCAGCGGCCATCAAGCTGGAGCCGCGTTACTGGTTCAACCCCGAGCTCGAAAGCCGTCGTTCGCTGGTCCCCGGCGCGATCGCCATCGTGATGACCATCATCGGCACCATGCTCACCGCGCTGGTGGTCGCGCGCGAATGGGAGCGGGGGACGATGGAGGCGGTCCTGTCGACGCCGGCTTCGGTAGTCGAGATCCTGATCGGCAAGCTGCTGCCTTATTTCGTCCTGGGCCTGATCGCGACGCTGGGCTCTGCGGCGCTTGCGATCTTCGTGTTCGACGTGCCCTTGCGTGGCTCATTGCTGGCGCTGCTGACGCTTGTCTGCGGTGTTCCTGATTCCTGCGCTTGGCCAGGGATTGCTGATCTCGGCGGTCACCAGGAACCAGTTCCTCGCATCGCAGATCGCGCTGTTTTCCGGCTTCCTGCCGTCCTTCCTGCTATCCGGCTTCCTGTTCGAGATCGACGCGATGCCGACCTGCCGATCCAGGCGATTACCTACCTGATACCGGCGCGCTACTTCGTGTCCTCGCTTGCAGACAGTGTTCCTGGCCGGCGATGTCTGGGCAGTGTTCCTGCCGAACCTGGCGGCGATGGCCGCGATCGGTGTGTTCTTCCTCCTCATTGCCAAGCGCAAGACCCGCAAGAACCTGGAGGCCTGAGCGATGCGCCGCCTGATCAAGACCATTGCCAACGGCCGCCTTCGGGCGCAGATCGTCAAGGAATTGCTCAGCATCCTGCGCGACCCGCGCAGTCGCATGATCGTATTCGTGCCGCCGCTGATGCAGCTGTTGATCTTCACCTTCGCCACCACTCTGGAAGTACGCAACGCCAATATCGCCGTCTACGACCGCGATGCCGGCCGCTGGTCGCACGAGCTGGTGGCGCGCGTTGGCGCGGCCGATTTCGTCAAGCAACTGCACACGGTGCACAGCCCCGACGAGCTGCGCGGGCTGATCGACCAGCGCAAGGTGATCGCCGCAATCGACATCGGCTCCGACTTCTCGCGCGACATCGCCGCCGGAAACACCGGGGCCGCGCAGGTCATCGTCGACGGCCGCCGCAGCAATGCCGGCCAGATCACCGTCGGCTACCTCAATGCGATTGCGGCCGACGTCGGCGCCGTGGCCAGGCCGGATACGCTCATCGCGTCGCCGGTGGTCGTCCGCCACTGGTTCAATCCCAACCTGATCTACCGCTGGTTCGTGGTACCGGCGCTGTCGGGCATCCTGGTTTTCTTCAGCGCGCTGATGATCACCGCACTGTCGATCGCCGCGAACGCGAGCTGGGTACGTTCGACCAGCTACTGGTTTCGCCGACCACCACGCTGGAAATCATCGTCGCCAAGACCATGCCCGCCCTTGCCATCGGCGCCGTGCTGGGGCTGATGATGATCGCCGCGGCGGCGTTCGTGTTCCATGTTCCCTTCACCGGCTCGTTCCTGCTGCTGCTGCCGAGCCTGCTGCTGTTCATCCTGTCGGTGGTGGGAATCGGCCTGATGATTTCCTCGGTCTCGGCGACGCAACAGCAGGCGATCCTCGGCACCTTCGCCATCGGCGTGCCGGCGGTGCTGATGTCGGGATTCGCCACTCCGGTGGAAAACATGCCGACGGTATTGCAGTGGCTGGCGCAGGCGATTCCGCTCAAGCACTTCCTGGTCATCGTCGAGGGCACATTCCTAAAGGCGATGCCGGCGTCGGACATCATCGCCAATACCTGGCCGCTGGCGATCATCGCGCTGGTGACACTGACGATGGCCACGCTATTCGTCCGCAGCCGCCTGGAGTGATCGTGTTTGCATATGCCATGAAGGAGTTGCAATGACAGGTTCATCGATGATCCAACGACGCGCCATCCGCACACCGATCGCGGTGCTGGGCGTGCTGCTGCTCGGCGCCTGCGCGGTCGGTCCCGACTACCGCGAGCCGCCGCCGGTCGACATCGGCAGTGGCTGGACGCAACCTGCCAACGCTGCGATGCAGACCGAGCTGTCGACGTGGTGGACGTCGCTGGGTGATCCAACCCTGGAGCGGCTGGTAGCTGCGGCACTGGCGAACAATCTCGACCTGCGCCAGGCGCAGGCGCGCATCGGCGAGGCTCGCGCGCTACGCGATCGCGCCGCTGGCGGCAAAGCGCCTGTCGTCAATGCCCGCGGCAGTGTGAACGAACGCCGGCAGAGCGAAAACGGGCCGCTGCCGATCGGTTCCATCCCCGGGCTGGAGCGTGACCAGACGATCCATGACATCGGCTTCGACGCCGCCTGGGAAATCGACCTGTTCGGCAAGAACCGGCGTGCGCTGGAAAGTGCCGAGGCCAGCCTGCAGGCCACAAAGGCCGATGCCAATGATGCGCGCATCAGCGTTGCCGCCGAGGTTGCGCGCAGCTACCTCAGCCTGCGCGGCGCCCAGCACGAGCTTGCGGCGCGCGAAGCTTCGATCATGACGCTGCAGCAAACGGCAGACCTCGTCCGCAAGCGCCTCGATGTGGGCGACGCTGCGCAGGCCGATGTCGACGCCGCCCAGGCGCGCCTCTCCGCTGCGTCCGCCGGTTTGCCCGCCATCCACGCACGCCTGCGTGCTGCCGCCTTGGGTCTCGGTGTGCTGCTTGGCGCACCGCCGGAGCGTGAGCTGGCACTGCTGGAAACAGCAGCGCCGGAGATCTTGCTCGTCCCGATCCCGGTCGGCGAACGCGCCGACATCCTGCGCCGCCGGCCCGACGTGCGCGCCGCGGAACGTCAACTGGCCGCGCGCACCGCCGACATCGGCGTGGCCACCGCGGAGCTGTTCCCGAAGCTGTCGATCGGTGCCAGCGGCGGCTTCCAGTCGCTGGATGCCGGCAACTTGTTCGAGTCCGCCAGCCAGGCGTTTTCGATCATGCCGTTGATCTCCTGGCGTGTATTCGATGGCGGTCGCGTGCGAGCGGAGATTCGCGCGAGCGAAGCGCGGCAGGAGCAGGCCGCACTTGCCTACGAAAAGACCGTCCTGGTGGCGTTGGGTGACGCGGAACGCGCACTGAGCGACTACCAGCTTGGCCTGGACGCCGTCCAGCGCCAGCGCGTGGCAGTGGAGGCTGCTCGCCGCGGTTACGGGCATGCGCAGGTCCGCTTCAAGGCCGGTGACATCGCGCTCACCGAGATGCTGACCGAGGAGCGCGCCCTGCGCGACGCCGAGGATGCCTACGCCCGGACCCACACCGCTGCCGCCATCAACCTGGTTGCATTGTTCAAGGCACTGGGTGGTGACTGGCAAACGACCAGTACGATGACAACCGACGGCAATCCCGAAGGAACCGGTTCATGACCCATCTTCCCACCGCTCGCGAACTGCTGGATGCCTGCAAACCGATGCCGGCGCTGCGCACCGCGATCGTGCATCCGGTCAAGGCGAATGCCATCGAATCCGTTTTCGATGCGGTCACCGAAGGATTGATCGAGCCCGTGCTGGTTGGCCCGCAAGCCCGTATCCTCGCCGCCGCAGAAGAGGCGGGCGTCGACATACGCGACTGGCCGCTGCACCACGTCGAGCATAGCCACGCCGCCGCCGAGCACGCCTGCGCACTGGCGGTACAAGGCGAGGTGCAGGCATTGATGAAGGGCTCGCTGCATTCTGACGAACTGCTTGCAGCCATCATCGCCGCCAGGCCGCTGCGCACCGAGCGCCGGATGAGTCACGTCTATGCGTTCATCGATGCCGGATACCACAAGCCGTTCTTCATCACTGACGGCGTCATCAACCTGACGCCGACGCTGGCGGAAAAGGCCGACATCGCGCGCAACGCCATCCATCTGTTCAAGTCGCTGCATGGCGCAAATGCGATCCCGAAGATCGCGGTACTGGCGGCCGTTGAGACGGTGAACCCGGACATGCCGGCCACGATCGATGCCGCCTGCCTGTCGAAGATGGCGCAGCGCGGACAGATCGAAGGCGCGCTGATCGACGGCCCGTTGGCCTTCGACAACGCCATTTCGCGCGAGGCCGCCCATGAGAAGGGCATCGTGTCGGACGTCGCCGGCGACGCCGACATACTGCTGATGCCGAACCTTGAAGCGGGCAACATGATCGCCAAGCAGTTGACCTTCCTCGGCAACGCCGATGCCGCCGGACTGGTGCTGGGCGCACGCATCCCGATCATCCTCACCAGCCGCGCGGACAGCCGGTTGACCCGGTTGATGTCTTGCGCGCTGGCGGTGCGGGTCGTCTACGCGCGGGAACGGGGAATGTTCACGTAAGCGGCGATCTGCCGACCCGCAGCGCCCGCTTCCGGCGCTCGCGCTCGTACTGATCAAAGGCTGTCCCGGCGCTGCGACCGTGTACGGCGCAGCCCTGATGGCTGATGCAGGAGACTTGATTCAGATCAATACACAAGCCTCTGTTCCGCCGTCCAATGGCTCTGGATGCATCAGGCCGGAATGGGAGCGCAAGCGATGTACAAGGATCTTGTCTTGCCGATCACCGGAACGCCGGGGGACATGGATGCGCTCAACATCGCCATTGACCTGGCAGCGAGCCACGGCGCGCACCTGACTGTGCTGGTGATGGTGAACTTGCCGACGCCGGTGATAAGCCCCTGGGGGTTGGCGCCCGACGTCGCGATTGTCGATCTCTACAAAGCACTGCGATCGCAGGGGCAAGCCAGTGTCGCCCGGATCAGGTCCCGGCTCGAAAAGGTGCCAATATCATCCCTGGTCGATATGGTCGAGACGATTTCCGAGCCTGCCGGCGCGGCTCACCGCGCACACCATGCCGACTTGTCGATCATCGCCGGTTCGATTGGCGACACCCTCGAGGCGGAGACCACGCACGCGTATTTCGGCAGCCTCCTGCTGGAGTCCGGCCGGCCGGTGCTGGTGGTTCCGCCACGCTGCAAGGCGACCATGCCACCCAGGCGCGTGGTCGTGGCATGGCGCCCGACACGCGAGGCCGCGCGCGCACTGCATGATGCCCTGCCACTGCTGATGGGTGCCGAGGCAGTCGAACTCCTGATGGTCGACGCCGCCACCGACCAGCGCGGCACCGACGCACAGCCCGGTGCGGACGTCGCCGGGAACCTGGCGCGTCATGGCGTGAAGGTCGATGTCACCGTGCTCGAGTCGAAGGACATGTCGATCAGCGCGGTCGTGCTTGATCACGCGGGCAAGTTGCACGCGGACCTGATCGTGGTTGGCGGCTATGGCCATTCGCGCTTCCGGGAATGGGCCATGGGCGGCGTGACCCGCGAACTGCTGATTGGAGCCACGATTCCGGTGTTCTATTCACACTAGTTCATCCACCCGATATCCACTGACACTGCTCGCAGTGTTTGCCCTGTGGTGGGGCGCACTCGCCATCGCACCATGGTATCGGCAGGACTGGTTGCTCGAGAATCTGCTGGTCCTCATCGCAGTGCCGTTACTGGCATGGGCATACCCGCGACTCAGGCTGTCGAACACGGCATACACGCTTCTGTTCGTGTTTTTCGCGTTGCATGCCATTGGCGCCCACTACACCTATGCCGAGGTGCCCTACGATCGCTGGGCACAGGCGATCACGGGTCACACCATCAGCGATGCATTCGGCCTGCAGCGAAATCATTTCGACCGGTTGGTACATTTCGCCTACGGCTTGTTGATCACGCCCGCCGCGATCGAGTTGCTCGATGCCCGTGCACCCCAGCGTGGTCTCTGGCGCTGGCTGGTCCCCCTGCTGTTCATGGTGGCTCAATCCACGATCTACGAAATGATCGAGTGGATGGCAGCCGTCATCTTCGGTGGAGACCTTGGCCAAGCCTATCTCGGCACCCAGGGAGACGAGTGGGATGCGCAGAAGGATTCGGCGATGGCAGGGCTGGGGGCAATGATCACGGTGGCGTGGTACCGGTGCGCACAAGCCACGCGAGCCCGCTGAGACGAGGCCAGAGACATGCGCGTGCGGGCATGGCCCGATGCAGCCCATCCCTTTCGGGATGGGCGAAGGGCTCTTCGGTTAAGGCTGGTCGCCGCTGAGAATCGAGAGATCGCCGACGATGAGTGGTTGCAGCGGCTTGTCGGTCACCAGCAGCGTGGTGCCGGGTATGAGGGCATCCTGGACCCGGCGTACGAAGTCTGGATCGACACGCAATTGCCCCGACTCGACCATCGTGTACAGGTCCAGCGGTGCGACCTCGCCTTCGTCGACCAGCGGCACATGCTGCCAGCGCAGGGCAGGGCGGCCTGGGGCCGCACTGGCCTCTTGCCCAGCATCGTCGAGCAGCACGTAAACGCTGGTGCCGTGCACCGGGCCGGCAGTCAAGGTGGCCGGCGCACGCCCGATCTCGATTGCATTGCGCAGGACGCGCACCTCCTGATCATGCATGCTCAGCAATATCGCGATAGGGCCACTTTCCGCCAACTCCGGCGTCCAGCGGTAAGGGGCTGGTGCGGGGATTTCGTAGGTGCCTGCAAGCTCGGCTGCTGCAGCGGATGGCGCGAACAAACCCGGGGACGCGATCGAAGGTTCGACCATCTTGTCGGTGACGATCACTGTCATCCCACGCGAGGTGACCGCGAAAAGCGCTTGCGAAAACGCGTAAGGCAAGCGGATGCAGCCATGTGAGGCGGGGTGGTCCGGTACGTGGCCTGCGTGCAGTGCTATGCCATCCCAGGTCAGCCGCTGCATGTACGGCATTGGGGCATTGTCGTAGAGGTTCGAATAGTGCTCCCTGTTTTTCTGCAGGATCTCGAACACGCCGGTCGGCGTTTCGTGACCCGGCTTGCCGGTGCTTACCTTCGACAGGCCGATGCGGATGCCGTTGCGATACACATGCGCGCGCTGTTCCGGAAGGCTGACGATGATCACCACGGGCCCCTGGGGGGCGATCTGCGGAGACCAGAGGTAACCGGCCGATGGCAGCTCGAAAGGTGCCGTCGCCTGTTCGGAAGCAGCAGAGACCGCCATCGTGCACAGCCAGAAACTGCAGCAAAGTACCAGCGGGAAAAACCTGCGCACGGGCGTCAGCGTGCAATCGTGACCGGGATTTCACAGTTCGCGATCACTTTGCTGGTGACGGAGCCGAGCAGCAAGCCCTTCAGCCCGCTGCGCCCCCGCGAACCCATGATGATCATGTCGTATTTACCCTTCTGCGCGAATCGCACGATCGCTTCGGCCGGCTGGGCGACGACCGTTTCTTCGTCGAAGCCCACATGCGCTCGATTGAACGCAGCGCGCGCAGTCTTGGTGGCGTACTGGACGTTGCCATCGTGATACTCCTTCAGCGCTGTGGGACCGAGCTTGATCGCAGCGGCGTTCAGTAGCGGAGGATCTGCATAGAACAGCGTCAGCTTCGGCGTTTCGGCAAGCTGGCGTGTCAGGCTGATCGCAAACCTGACTGCCTTGGTGCTGATCGGGCTGCCATCGACTGCAATGAGGATCTTCATGGCTTACGTTTCTCCTTGATGTCCGGATCAAAACGCCTGTCTGTCACTTGGTACTTTAGATCACTTGCAACCGCCACACTTGATCAATCAAGAATGGCGCCGTTCGTCCAACTGGAATGGGGCCTCCAGGTCGCGACCCATGCCGGCAACTCGGCAGCAGGCATCGGTCGGGCAATGCCATAGCCCTGACCCAGCTCGCAACCAAGCCCGAGCAGGCAGTTGCCGTGATCCTCCGTTTCCACACCCTCGGCGATCACCCCGCGGTTGAAGGCCATCGCCAACCCGATGACGGCCTCGACGATGGACCGGTCTTCGCTGTCCTTGAGCATGTTGCGCACGAAGCTGAGATCGATCTTGAGCAGTTCGGCCGGAAGGCGCCTGAGGTAGGTGAGTGAGGAATAACCGGTTCCGAAATCGTCCAGGGCGAAGCGTATGTTGATGGCCTGGCAGGCGAGCATGATCGCGGAAACCTGCACGACATCCTCCAGCGCGTTGGTCTCCAGTATTTCCAGCTCCAGCCGTTCGGGTGGCACGTCTGGATGCGCGGCGAGCAGGCGGGTGAGCGTATCCATGAAGTCGCTGCGTTGCAGTTGCAGTGCACCAACGTTGACGCTCACCGCAATGTCCAGACCCTTGGTGCGCCATGCGGCCATCTGGGTCAAAGCCTCGTCGATCACCCATTCGCCGATATCCACGCTGATCGGATGGTTCTCGATCATGGGCAGGAAGGCAATTGGCGGCAGCAGGCCGCGATCAGGGTGTTGCCATCGGATCAGTGCTTCGGCGCCGATCATCTCGCCGGTCCGCATGTTGACCTTGGGCTGATAGAACAGGACAAACTCGCGGCGTACGAGCGCGTGGCGGATATGGTCGCGGTTCTCGCGCAGGTTCTTCTCTGCCGCGTCCTGAGCGACGTCGAAATAGTGGTAGCAATTCTTGCCCGCCTGCTTGGCCAGATACATCGCCTGGTCGGCATGCCGTAGCAACAGGTCGGGATCGGATCCGTCCTGCGGATGGAGCGTCACCCCCATGCTGGCCGAGACATGCAGCAACACGTCGCCCACCGCCACCGGCTCATCGATGGCTCGCAGCAGACGCTTCAGCACCAATTCGCAATCGGACGGTTGCACAAGATCGACAAGCACGATCACGAACTCGTCGCCGCCGATGCGCGCCAGGGTGTCACCCTCGCGCAGGATCGATTTCATGCGTTGCGCGATTTCGCACAGCAACGCGTCGCCGATGTTGTGGCCGTGGTGGTCGTTGACCGCCTTGAAGCCATCCAGGTCGAGATAGATCACCGCGAGCGACAGGCTGCGCCGCTGGCTCTGCAGCATGCCCTGTAGCAAACGATCGGCCAGCAGCACGCGATTGGGAAGGCTGGTCAGATGGTCGAAGTGGACCATGTGTTCGAGCTGCTGCTTGTATTCCTTCATCGGGGTGATGTCGGTGAACAGGCTCACGTAGTGCTCGACATTGCCGTTGCTGTCGCGCACTGCGGTGATGGTGTTGAGTTCGGCGTAAGTCTCGCCGCTCTTGCGTTGGCTCGAGATCTCGCCATGCCAGATATTCTGCTTGTTCAATTCGAGCCAGCGCATCGCGTGGAAGTCCGCATCCTCCGCGCTGGAATGGAGCATTGTCACGCTCTGGCCTATCGCCTCCTCGCGGTTGTAACCGGTGATGGCGGTGAAGGTGTCGTTGACTTCGACGATGATGCCGGCGGCATCGGCGATCAGAATGCCTTCGCCGGCATGTTCGAACACTTTGGCCGCGAGCTTGAGCTTGTTCTCGGTTCGCTTGCGCTCGGTGATGTCCTGCACGGTACCGGTCAGGCGAAGCGGATGACCGTCCGCATCGCTCTCCACCGCACAACGGCAATCGACCCAGCGGCTGTCCGCCTCGGCCAGGACGATGCGAAACTCCTGCTGGCATTTTTTTTCCTGCGCCAGCGCCTGCGCATGCAGAAGTTCGAACTGGCCACGGTCGAGTGGATGAATCCAATCCCGGAAGTCAGCGCAAGGTGGCGGCCCGAGCGCGGGGTCGCGGCCAAACAGCATGTACATTTCCTCCGACCACGCGCCAACCCTGGATGCCAGATCGCACTCCCAGCTGCCGATTCGCGCCAGCGCCTGTGCGGCCGCCAGGTTTGCCTCACTGGCCCGCAGGCTTTCCTCGGCCTGGCAACGCCCGGCCAGTTCGGCCTGCAACTGCCGGTTGGTGTTTTCCAGTTCCTCGGTTTTCGCTTCCAGCTTGTGCACCAGCACCTTGCTGTACTGGCCCATCAAGGATTCATCGTCGTCAATCGGCTGCTGCGGTGGTTCGAGTTTTCCCCGCCGTGCCATCACCAGCACTTCGCCGATGCCTGCCATGAATGCGTCGGGTTCGGCCGGTTTGACGATGAACGCATCCGCACCCAGGTCTAGCGCTAGTTTTTCGTCGGCCGACTCGGTGTAGGTGGCGGTGTACACCACGAACGGTATATCCCGCAGGTGCGCGTCGCTTTTCCAGTGACGCAACAGGGTGTAGCCGTCCATCACCGGCATCAGCAAATCGGACACGACGATGTCTGGCGGCGCCTGCCGCGCCATTGCCAACGCCTCGGCACCGTGGTGGGCCTGGTCCACCTGCCAGCCGTTGCCCTGCATCAGGGCCTGCAACAGGTAGAGGTTTTCTTCGCGGTCATCGACGATCAGCACGTGCACGCTATCGCTACTCCATTGCAGTGACTGGCAGGTGTTCTCTGACCTGGGCCACGAAGGTATCGGGGTTGATCGGTTTTTCGATGTAACCATTGCAACCTTGCGCGAGGGCCTTCTCGCGGTCACCCACCATGGCATACGAAGTGACGGCGACAATCGGCACAGCGGCCAGCGCGGGGTTGGCACGCAGGGCCTGGGCCACTGCGTAACCGTCCATGCCCGGCAACTGGATATCCAGCAGGATCAGGTCGAAAGGCTGCCGATTCGCCAGGTCGATGCCAATCGGGCCATCCTCCGCGTGGGTCAAAACGCAGCCATTGCGCTCCAGCAGGAACGTGGCCAGGTAGCGGTTCTGCGCGTTGTCCTCGATCAGCAGTACGCGTGTGGTCATGTTGGCTCTCCCTTGGCCGCGAGCGGAAGTGTCAGCGTGAATATGCTCCCTTTTCCCTTCACGCTTTCGGCGTCGATGTCCCCGCCCATCAAGCCCGCAAGCCGTCGGCAGATGGCCAGCCCCAGGCCGGTACCTTCGTGGTTGCGCGCCAGTCCGCTGTCGAGCTGCCGGAACGGCTGAAACAGCGTGGCCAGGTCTTCCGGGCTGATGCCGATGCCGCTATCGCTCACCCGCATGCTGACCATCGGCCGCGGCGCGGATTGCAGCCGGACCTGCAGCGCCACGTCGCCCGTCAAGGTGAATTTGATGGCATTGCTCAGCAGGTTCAGCAGGACCTGTTCCACCCGCCGCGCATCACCAACCATGGCCGGCAACTCCGCTGCCACCTCGCAACGCAGTTGCAGCCCCTTGGCCTCCGCCAGGGGCGTCACGATGCCACGTACCTTCTGGATCGAGGCGTGCAGATCGAACGGCTGCCGGAGCACGTCGAGCTGTCCAGCCTCGATCTTGGAAATATCCAGCACATCATTGATCAGCGACAACAGGTGGCGGGCGCTGTTGCGGCACCATGCCGAGTTGTTTTTCCTGCTCGGCATTGAGCGGCCCGGCCAGTTTCTGGATCAGGATGCCGGTGAAACCGATGATGGAATTGAGCGGCGTGCGCAGCTCGTGCGACATCGCGGCCAGGAAGGCGGACTTGATGCGGTCGGCGGCTTCGGCGCGATCCGTGGCCTCGGCCAATTCCGCGTTTCGAGCGCGCAGGTCCTCCGCCATCGTTTGTTGCTCGGTGACGTCCCAGTTCACACCGATCATCATGCAGGGTTCGCCATGGCTGTCGCGAAGCACACTTTCGGCCGAGCGGATATGCCGCAGTTCGCCGCCTTGCCCAGTACGTATGCGGAAGGCTCGCTCGCTGCGATCCTGGGTGTCGAGCAGCAGGGTTTTCTGCAAGGCTTGCTGCTGCTCGGACCGGTCGTCGGGTAGCATCCGGTCGATCCAATCCTGGTAGGTCAGCATGCTATCGGGGGTCGGCGTCAGGCCATAGATGCGAAACATCCAGTCATCCCAGTGCACTGTGTTGGTCAGCAGATCCCACTCCCAGACGCCGATCTGCCCGGCGTCGGCGGCCAGGGCAAGGCGTTTGCTCTGCAGGCGCATCTGCGCCTCTGCGCGCTTGGTTGCACTGATGTCGTGCAGGATTTTGGAAGCACCCACGATGCGACCGCCGCCGTTGCGGATCGGCGATATGTTCGCCGACACGTCGATGCGGCACCCATCGCGTGTGACGCGCACGGTCTCGTATTGATCCATGCGTTCGCCGCGCAAGGTGCACTGCATGATCTGCGCTTCCTCTCCCTGTTTGTCCTCGGGAATCAGACGGGCCATGGGCATGCCGATTGCTTCTGTCGCCGTGTAGCCGAACATCCGTTCGGCACCGGCGTTCCAAATGGTGATGAGCCCATCGAGCGATCTGGTGAAAATTGCGTCGTCGGACGATTCAACGATGGCCGCCAGGCGGCGAAGACGGCGTTTCACCCGCTCGGTTTCGGTCAGGTTGTGGACCACCCCCACAAACAGGGTACGGTCCGTCAGCCGCATCTCGCCGACTGATAAATGCATCGGAAAGCTCGTGCCATCGGCGCGCAAACCCTCGACCTCGCGGCCCTTGCCGATGATTCTGGCCTCGCCAGTGGTGCGGTAATTCTCCAGATAGCCATCGTGTTCGGCGTGATAAGGCTCGGGCATCAGCATGTTCACGTTGCGGCCGATGAGATCCGCGAGCGGGTAACCGAACATCGTCTGCACCGCAGGGTTGGCGCTGCGGATGAGGCCGCGCTCATCGATGGTGATGATGCCGTCGACTACGGTCTCGAGCAGCTTGCTCAACTCCGCTTCGCGATCACACAGTTTGCGGGAGGCGTCGACCAATGGTTGGATGCCGAGCAGATCCGCCACGACCCCCGCCAGGTCGCTGAGTGTTTGCAACTGCTCGTCACTGAGCTGGCGCGGTCGAGTGTCGATGGCGCACAGGGTGCCCACGCGCAGGCCATCGGGCAGGGTCAGCGGCGCACCGGCGTAGAAGCGGATCTCCGGCGGACCGGTCACCAGCGGGTTGTCGGCGAAGCGTGGGTCGAGCGTGGCGTCGGGAACGCAAAACACCTCGGAATCGAGGATGGCGTGGCCGCAAAACGAAATATCGCGACCGGTCTCGCAGGCTTCCAGACCCTGTCGCGACTTGAACCATTGACGATTCGAATCCACCAGGCTCACCAGCGCGATCGGCACCTCCAGCACCCGGCTGACCACCCGCGTGATCCGGTCGAAGCGTTCCTCAGACGGCGTGTCCAGAACACGCAGCGCACGCAGCGCTTCGATCCGGTCGAGTTCATTGTCTGGCGCTGGTGGTGCGTGCATGCGGACTGCCCCCCGATTTCTTGCCTCAGAAGCATGCCACACCCTGCATGCGATCCGACTACCGCAATTGGCGTTGCCACGCGGCACTTTTCGGCCACTATCCTCTCTCTCTTGCCGCTTCCGCAAACGATGAAGCACAGCAACCGTTTGCTGGATTTGGCGATCAACTTGCTGGTCACTGAGCAGGGCAGGAGACCACTGTCCGTAGATCACCTGCGCGCTTCTGCCCTTATCAAGAACTAGTGCAGGTCGATGGTGTGCGAAGTCAACGTAAGATCGTCAAATTGCACGAAGGGTGGAAGCACGACATGCAGGACGCCATCGCCATCATCAATGCGGGCTCGTCGAGCATCAAGTTCGCGGTGTTCGAAGAACGCGGCAAGCTGTTGCGGTGCGTGCTTGCCGGCAGCATCAGGGACCTTGGCGCGTCGCCGCGCTTTATCGCCAAGAATGGTGCCGGCGACGTGCTGGAGACGAAAGCATGGGAGGAGGGCGCATCACTCAACCACGAAGACGCAATGGCCTTTCTGTTGGAGACGTTGCCGGCGCTGACGCAGGGCTACCGCGTGCGCGCGGTCGGGCATCGGGTGGTGCATGGTGGTGAGCACTTCACCGCACCGGTGCGTGTCGATGCAGCCATCCTGCACTCACTCGAGGCGCTGATACCGCTCGCGCCGCTGCACCAGCCGCATAACCTCGCGCTGATCCGGACGCTGCTGGCGACTGAGCCAGGCTTGCCGCAGATCGCCTGCTTTGACACTGCCTTCCACCACACGATGTCGCCAGTTGAACGTGCATTCGCGCTGCCCCGGGACATCACCGAGCACGGCGTGCGCCGCTACGGCTTCCACGGCTTGTCGTACGAATACATCGCCTCGGTCATGGTGCAACACGATCCGGTATTGTCCGGCCGCGTGGTGGTCCTGCATCTGGGCAATGGCGCCAGCATGTGCGCGATGCAGGGCGGTAGCAGCGTTGCGACCACGATGGGTTTCACCGCATTGGACGGGCTGCCGATGGGTACGCGCTGCGGCTCGCTCGATCCGGGCGTAGTGCTGTACCTGATGGCGGAGCTGGGAATGGACCAGGAGCAGGTGACGACCTTGCTTTACCACCAGTCAGGCCTACTGGGCGTGTCCGGTATTTCAAGCGACATGCGCACACTCGAGGCCAGCGATTCGCAGGCCGCGAAGGATGCGATCAACCTGTTCGTGCATTCCATCAAGCGCCAGCTTGGTGCGCTTGCCGCGACCCTAGGCGGACTCGATGGCATCGTGTTCACTGCCGGCATCGGCGAGAACAGCGCACTGGTGCGTGAACGCGCCTGCCACGCCGCAGCCTGGCTCGGCGTGGAGCTGGACGATGCTGCCAACCGCACTGGTTCAGGCCGGATTTCGACCTCGGCCTGTGCTGTTTCAGCCTGGATCATTCCTACAGACGAGGAGTCCGTGATCGCCGAGCACACGCGACGGATCATCGACGTAGCCTGACCAATTCAGTATTGATTAAGACTGCCTTGTACTTCGCATAATGTCTATTATGTCCGCATCTAGATATCAGTGACTGAGCTAGCTAGCCCGACCTTGCTGCCCTGACCTGCTCAAACGCCTTGAGCGCATCCAGTCTGCTTGCGGCCAGATCAACAATCGGTGCACGCGGATAGCCCCTGACGCTGCTATCTGAAATCCATGGCGCGTGGCGTTCTTTGCCAGCCAGCCCGGCAAGTTCGGGAACCCAGCGCGCAATGTATTCGCCGGCCGGATCAAAACGCTGGGATTGCAGGACCGGATTGAACACACGGAAATATGGGGCCGCATCGACGCCAGTACCCGCCACCCATTGCCAGCCAAGCGTGTTGTTGGCCAGGTTGGCATCAACCAACGTGTCCCAGAACCACGCTGCGCCGTTTTGCCAATGGGCACGCAGATTCTTGGTCAGGAAACTGGCCACGATCATCCGCACCCGGTTGTGCATCCATCCAGTGGCCCAAAGTTCGCGCATGCCGGCATCCACGATGGGAACACCCGTGCGCCCATGTCGCCAGGCATCCAGTGTCCTTTCTGGCACGTCAGCCCAGGGAAAATCATCGAAACGATGACTGAAATTGCTTTCGGGTGTTCCCGGGAAGTGATGCAGCACATGATTCGAAAATTCGCGCCAACCCAGCTGGCGCAGATAGACACCTCCTGCTTCCGGTAGTTGCTGAATGCTGCGAGCAATCTGCCAGGGTGAGATCTCGCCGAAATGCAGATGCGGCGACAGACGTGAGGTACCGATGTCCGCCGGGAAATCACGTGCCTGCGTGTAATCAGCCAGTCCTTGATCGATGAATGTCTCCAGCGCGACCTGGGCACCCGCCTCGCCCGGTGTCCAATGACGCCAGAAGCCTTGATCCCAATGGATCGCCGGTGCCAGACGCATGTCGTCGAGATCGATGACGCCCGCAAGCGGTGCTGTCTCAGGGAAACGCTCTGGTGCGGGCATTGCAGCGGGCATCCGCAGCTGCGCGGATGCGGTGCGCCAGAACGGCGTGAAGACACGATACGGATCACCCTGCTTGCTCTCGACCTGCCACGGCTCGACCATCAGGCTGCCGTTGAAGCTCTCGGCGCGAAGGCCAGCACCACGCAAGACACGCTTGATGTCGGCATCGCGCATCTCGATGGCCGGCTCATAGCGCCGGGTCCAGAACACCGCTTCGGCACCGCACTCGGCGGCCGCGCGTTGCAGCGCCTCCAGACTCGAGCCTCGCAATACGCTCAGGCGCGATCCACGTCCGCGAAGATCTGCATCAAGTGCCAGCAACGACCGATGGCGCCATGCGTTCGACGCTGCACCGGGTTGCCATGCACCCTCCTCTTCGGGCGCATGTATATAGACCGGAATCAGGTGTGAAGCCGCCACGCAGCGCCGCCTGCAAGGCTGGCTGGTCGTCAAGCCTCAGGTCATTGCGGAACCAGACAAGGGCGTTCGGCACGGGTGCGATGGATCCTTTTTGAATCATTTGGTTGCGTGGCTGATCGGCATTGTTGAGTCATCCCTGATGACCGCCAGCATCTCCAGGAGCACATTGAGCTTGCGTTCGGGATCATAAAACTCTGGCCGGCGTCACAATCGTGTTCGGCCTGCCCGGCTCAATACCACCTTCAGACGCTTGGTTGCTCCATGGTGCCTGCGCAAGGTACCGCAGCAGTGGCCCCAAGCCACACCCTGAACACTTCTAGCGACAGACACTTCGGACATCGGCATCGAGCTTGCTGAGCAGGTCGAAGTTGCGCTTCAGGCCCACTCGCTCGAGCGTGGCTTCGCGTCGCTCGCGTGCCCGGGCGCAGGCATCGGGCGTGGGTCGGGTTGTGCGGGTGGATACCCGATAGCTGGTTGACCCGCGCGATCTGCCTTTTGTGACGGTCGCTCGCACGTGATCGTACACAGGGACTACTGTCGGCGCGTCTGGCGTGTATTCCATGCGTTTCATCATGCGCATGCCCTGCCCACAACCCGTCGATTGCCAGGACACTGCGCCGCTACCCGACACGCACCTGTAGAGGACTTGCGCATGGGAATTGCCTGCAAGCAACAGCAGCAAGACCAGCAATCGTCGTGGGAACTTCATCATGGCTGGCCTGCAATGGACTCATCGCAGGATTCCAGCGGCCGGCAGACCATGCCATCGGTTCATGACGCGTCACACCGTAGGAGAAGTCTGCAATCAACCAGTCGCATGCCTTTATCCACGATTCGATAGAATCAACGCTTGACGCTGATTTACGGCACCCGTTATCATGCGCGGCTCCAGATCTTGGGGCCATAGCTCAGCTGGGAGAGCGCCTGCATGGCATGCAGGAGGTCGACGGTTCGATCCCGTCTGGCTCCACCAAGTCTCTGGAAAACTTCAAGGATTTTGCGCCTCGTCCCCATCGTCTAGAGGCCTAGGACACCACCCTTTCACGGTGGACACGGGGGTTCGAATCCCCCTGGGGACGCCAGCAAAATCCAGCGGATCAGGTCACCTCCGGGTGGCCTTTTTCGTTTCTGCGTCAGGCGATCCTGAATTCCTGCGGGCATGGTCGCAGCGTGGCCACGCCATGCCCCTGCTCGGCCAGGTATTCCAGCCACTTGCCGAGGAAAGTGTTCATGCGCAGCCGGTGGTCGAGGATGCGCCTGGGCGGGGGATACATGCCGATCACGTCCTGCCAGCGCCGACCGGCATAGCAATGGGTCGCCTCTACCTGGCGTGCATCGCGATACAGCCGCAGGCTGGCAGAAGGATCGCGCAGGCCGGTTTGCGGATCGACCAGGCCATAGCTCAACCGCAGTTCGACCGTGTAGGCATGGCGCTCGATCACTTCAAGCTGAAGGTCGAGTCCGTCGCCGATGCTGGAAATGTAGTTGCCGCAGGAAAGATCTGCCGGCTCGAACAGCCGCTGCATGCGTGAATGGTTCTCCGCATACAAGCCCCATCAGCCAACCGAAGCGGCTGATGCGCGGCAAGGGGACGCAACGGGCAAGTGCAGCACTCATGGCCTGATCCTACACGCGCAATCGCGATTGCGGCAGGATTGACGAATGTGGTTTCGAGGCCTAGGTTGGGAGTCTGGTCGCGCGTACTGCCGTGACCTCAATCAGCTGCCAACGGCTTGCCATCAATCGTAAGCGCCGAAGGCGAACGGGTCGCCTGCAAGCGCCTGGCCACGGTCTCTGCTTCGCGCATCACCCGCAGCATGTTGCCGCCAGCCAGCGCAGCAAGGTCTGCGTCACTCCAGCCACGCCGCGCAAGCTCGATCAACAGTGCCGGGTATTTGTCGACGGCATTCAGCCCTTCCGGCGTGGTCGAGATGCCATCGAAATCAGAACCAATGCCGACGTTCTCCACGCCCGCCACCTTGCGGATATGTTCAATGTGGTCGGCGACCATGCCCAGCGTCACCACGGGCTCAGGATGCCGCTTATCCCATTCGGCCAACGCCGCCTTGGCTCGTTCCGGCTGCCCGATGTACAGGCCGCCATAGGGCGGCGCATTGAAGCGGGATTGTTCCGCCGCGCGATCGGCACTCCAACGTGCACTCGCTGCCGAAACATAGCCTGTATAGAAATTGACCATCACGATGCCGTGATTCTTCGCCACCAGTTGCAACACCTCATCGGGAACGCCGCGCGGATGATCGATCAGTGCACGCGCATTGGAGTGGGAGAACATGACCGGTGCGGCGCTGGTCGCAATGGCCTGACGCATCGCATCGGGTGAGACATGACTGAGGTCGACCAGCATGCCGAGCCGGTTCATCTCGCCAACCACCGCTTTGCCGAACGGCGTCAGGCCATGATGCACAGGGTCCGCGGTGGCCGAGTCCGCCCACGCATTGTTGCTGGTGTGGGTCAGGGTCATGTAGCGCGCGCCCAGCACGTGCATCTGGCGCAACATCGCCATCGAATCATTGATCTGATGCCCGCCCTCGATGCCGATCAAGGAGGCGATGCGACCTTCGCGATGGATGCGCTCGATATCGTCGGCGGTATAGGCCATCTCGAACGCTTCGGGATAGCGCGCAACCATCGAGCGCACGATGTCGATTTCTTCCATCGTCATCTGCACTGCGGCCGGGCCTGTCGTCGATGAGGGAATCCAGACAGACCAGAACTGGCCTCCGATGCCTCCTGCGCGCATGCGCGGAATGTCGGTCATCAGTGGCGTTTGCCCATCGGCAGCCCCACCCAGCTTCGATTGATCCACGCGCAGGTCGACATCGCCGCGCGCGCGCAATTCCCATGGCAGGTCATTGTGGCCATCAATCAGCGGTGTGTCGGCCAGCACCTTGGCGACGCGCGCGGCCAATGCTGCATCGGTCTTGCCAGGTATTGGCGCCGCGGCCTGCGCCATGCTGCTGCAGGCGATTGCCACGGAGATCAACCAAGCCAAGTTGCGACGGTGCATCCGTATCTCCCGGTGTGTGAGTGAAACCCATGGCGGTCTTGGCTGGAAACGCGAATCGCGAACAAGCCAGATCAGGCCAACAGCAATCTTACTCCGGGCACCACGTCCGCCGATGCTCGCGCGAATGCCCGGAACCTCTCGCTCAGAACATCCCGCGACTGAGACCAAGGTGCTCAAGCACGCGGCTCGAAATTTCCTCGATCGACGCATTCGTGGTACTCAGCAGTTCGATGCCTTCGCGCTTGAGCATGGCCTCGGCTTGCGCGACTTCACGCTTGCAGGTATCGAGCTGCGAATAACGCGAATTCGGCCTGCGTTCCTGGCGAATCTGCTGCAAGCGGATCGGGTCGATAGTGAGCCCGAACAGTTTGTAGCGGTGAGCGCGCAGCTTGGCTGGCAGGCGCTCGACCTCCAGGTCCTCTTCGGTCAGCGGGTAATTGGCCGCACGGATGCCGTGGTGCAGGGCCAGGTACACGCAGGTCGGTGTCTTGCCCGCACGCGAGACCGCGACGAGGATCAGGTCGGCCTCGGCATAGTCGATGTTCATGCCGTCGTCGTGGGTCAGTGCATAGTTCATCGCATTGATGCGGCGATGGTAGGCATCGAAGTCGACGATCCCGTGCGCCTGCCCGACCCGCAACTGACGGCTGGCGCCAAGTTCTTCTTCCAGCGGGGCGATGAACGGCGCGAACACGTCCAGCATCAAGGCGCCGCTGCTGGCCAGCAGCGCGTTCAATTCGGGATCCATCCCGGAATTCACCACGATCGGGCGCACGCCTGCCGCATCGCCTGCGGCGCGGATACGGCGAGCCGCCTCCAGAGCCTTCTCCGGCGTATCGACAAACGGGACCCGGTCGGTCTTGTAACGGCACCCCGTGAACTGGGCCAACAGGCTGTGGCCAATGGTTTCAGCGGTAATACCCGTACCATCGGAAACATAGAACACGGGGCGAATGTCAGTCATCTTGATGATCGTAGTCGGTCTTCATGGGCGACCGTTGTAAAATAGCGGTTTCGGCGCGTTTGCGTCGCCATCCCCACACACGGAGCCTGCCTTGAGCGCCCCCGCCATGATCAAGAACGTCCTGTGGCTGCATCACCTGCGCCTCGCCGACCTCGCCCAGGTCGGTGGCAAGAACTCCTCCCTTGGTGAAATGATCGGCGAGTTGTCCGGGCTCGGCGTATCGGTACCCGGGGGTTTCGCCACGACCGCCGACGCATTCCAGGCCTTCATCGCCCACAACGACCTGCACGCGCGGATCTACGACAAGCTGGCAACGGTCGATGTGGAGGACGTTCCGGCGTTGACCGCAGCGGGTGCGCTGATCCGGGGCTGGGTGATGGACGCCCCGCTGCAACCCGAGCTGGATGCCGACATCCGCGAGGCTTACTCGACGCTGTGCGCCGACAACGGCGGCGGCGACATCGCGGTCGCCGTGCGCTCATCGGCTACTGCCGAGGACCTGCCCGACGCCAGCTTTGCCGGCCAGCAAGAGACTTACCTCAACGTCACTGGCGCAGACGACGTGGTGCGCAAGGTCAAGGAAGTCTTCGCGAGCCTCTACAACGACCGTGCGATCGCTTATCGCGTACACCACGGTTTTGCCCACGAAGACGTGTTCCTGTCCGCCGGCGTGCAACTGATGGTGCGCTCGGACTGCGGCGTTTCCGGCGTGCTGTTCACGCTCGACACCGAATCGGGCTTCCGCGACGTGGTCTTCGTCACCGCCAGCCATGGCCTGGGCGAGATGATCGTGCAGGGTGCGGTCAACCCGGACGAGTTCTACGTCTACAAACCCACGCTCAAAGCCGGCAAGCCCGCGATCCTGCGCCGCTCGCTTGGCAGCAAGCAGGTGCGAATGGTGTATTCCGACGCCCCGGGCGAGCGCGTGCGGATCGAAGACACACCGGTCGAGCTGCGTGGCAGGTTTTCGCTCAGCGATACCGACGTGCACGAACTGTCAAGGCAGGCGCTGGTCATCGAACAGCATTACGGCCGCCCGATGGACATCGAATGGGGCAAGGATGGCATCAGCGGCAAGCTCTACATCCTTCAGGCACGGCCAGAGACGGTGAAATCGCGCGCGCATGCGAACCAGATCGAGCGTTACAGCCTGGGACAGCGCGGTGCCGTGCTGGCCCAGGGCCGCGCGATCGGCGCCCGTATCGGCAGTGGCATCGCCCGCGTGGTTCGCACGCTGGAGGACATGAATCGCGTGCAGCCAGGCGACGTGCTGGTCGCCGACATGACCGACCCCGACTGGGAGCCGGTGATGAAGCGCTCGGCGGCCATCGTGACCAACCGTGGCGGTCGCACCTGCCATGCCGCCATCATCGCGCGCGAGCTCGGCGTGCCTGCCGTGGTCGGCACCGGCGATGCGCTGGACCGGATCAAGGATGGCGATGAAGTCACCGTGAGTTGCGCCGAAGGCGACACCGGCTTCATCTACGCGGGTGCCCTGCCCTTCGAGCGCACCACCACCGACCTCGGCAACATGCCGCCCGCTCCGCTGAAGATCATGATGAACGTGGGCAACCCGGATCGTGCGTTCGACTTCGGCATGTTGCCCAATGCAGGGATCGGACTTGCCAGGCTGGAAATGATCATTGCCAGCCATATCGGCGTGCATCCCAAGGCATTGCTGGAATACGAGCTGCAGGATGCGGTCACCAAGGCGAAGATCGACGAACGCATCGCCGGCTATGCCGGGCCGGTCGAGTTCTACGTGGATCGGCTGGCCGAGGGCATCGCCACGATCACCGCGTCGGTTGCGCCGAAACCGGTCATCGTGCGGTTGTCGGACTTCAAGTCCAACGAATACGCCAACCTGATCGGCGGCGCGCGCTACGAGCCACATGAAGAAAACCCGATGATCGGTTTCCGTGGTGCGAGCCGCTACATCGACCCGTCCTTCCGCGATGCGTTCGCGCTGGAATGCAGAGCGGTCAAGCGCGTTCGCGAGGACATGGGGCTGGACAACCTGTGGGTGATGATCCCGTTCGTGCGCACGCTCGATGAAGGCCGCAAGGTAATCGAGGTGCTGCGTGAGAATGGACTGGTCCAGGGCGACGTGTGCGGTGACGGCGGCGGGCTGAAAGTCATCATGATGTGTGAACTGCCATCGAATGCATTGCTGGCCGACGAGTTCCTCGACATCTTCGACGGCTTCTCGATCGGCTCCAACGACATGACCCAGCTGACCCTGGGACTGGACCGCGACTCGGCAATCGTCGCGAACCTGTTCGACGAGCGCGACCCGGCGGTGAAAAAGCTGCTGGCAATGGCGATCAAGGCGGCGCGCGCCAGGGGCAAGTACATCGGCATCTGTGGCCAGGGCCCAAGCGATCACCCTGATCTCGCTGTGTGGCTGATGGAACAGGGCATCGAATCGGTCTCGCTCAATCCTGACACCGTGGTCGATACCTGGTTGGCACTCGCGAAGTCGAAGAAATGACCAATCCCGTGGCCGAGGCTGCTGCGGCAATCGATCCACGCGCGTGGTTGAGCGCAGGCATGGTGGACAAGGCAATCGATCTGGCCGCCGCGTTGCTGATCGTGCTGGTCGGATGGTGGTTGGCGCGCTGGATCTCGCGCCTCCTGGACAAACCGCTGGTAAAGATGGAGGCGGACGAGATCCTGCGCGGTTTCGTGCGCAATGCGATATTTGCCGCGCTGATGGTGGTAGTGGTGATCGCGGCGCTGCAGAAGTTCGGCGTGCCGACCACTTCCCTGCTGGCCATGCTGGGCGCGGCAGGTCTTGCAATCGGCCTGGCCTTGAAGGATTCGCTGTCCAACATCGCATCGGGCCTGATGCTGATCATGCAGCGCCCGTTCAACGCAGGTGATTCAGTGCAGGTCGCCGGCGTGGAAGGCGTGGTGGAGCAGGTCCGCATCTTCACCACGCGCCTGCGTACTTACCAGAACGAGTTGATCGTGCTGCCCAACAGTGAAATCACCACCAAGCCGATCATCAACCTCACCTACAAACCGTTGCGCCGAGCCGACATCACGGTGGGAATCGGCTATGGCGAACGCGTGGATCGCGCCCGCGACGTATTGCTCGCGATCGCCAGGGCGAATCCCGCGGTGCTGCGCAAGCCTGCCACCGAGGTACTCGTGACCGACCTGGGCGAGAGCAGCGTGAACCTGGTGCTGCGCGCATGGATCAAGACCGACGTATTCGTGCCGACCCGCAGCGAACTGACCGAAGCGGTGCATCGCGAGTTCACCGATGCCGGCATCAGCATCCCCTTCCCGCAGCGCGACGTGCACATCTACCACCACGCGACAAAGGATGCTGGAGTGAACCAAGGCAGCGATGAGGATGTCATCGTCAATGCCGCCGCTGCAGCCGCCAGCGACTGAGCGCGGATCAGGAAGCTTCGCCGCACGGCCCCGGGCTTTCATGATGACCACCCCGCCAAATGGGCGTAATCAGTGCCCTGCTTGGCGTCAGTCCACCTGCAATCCGGCCAAGCTGCCCATGAATTGCCGATAATGCCGCAGCTCATCGATTGAGTCGCGCACGTCACTCAATGCAGTATGCGCGGACTCCTTCTGGAAGCCTGCCATGGTTGCGGGCGACCAGCGTCTTGCCAACTCCTTGATGGTGCTCACGTCCATGTTGCGATAATGGAAATGTGCTTCCAGTGCAGGCATCAGCCGGTGCATGAAGCGCCGGTCCTGGCAGATCGAATTGCCGCACATCGGCGATGCCTTCGCCGGCACCCACTCCTGCAGGAACGCCAGCGTCCGCGCTTCGGCTTCGGCGAGCGGTACACCCTGCTCCAGCACCCGCGCCCACAAGCCGGATTTTCCATGCTGGGTGCGGTTCCAGTCGTCCATCGCTTCCAGCGTCGCCAGCGGATGCGCGATGGCCAGGTCCGGGCCCTCCGCCAGAAAGTTCAGCTGGCCATCGGTGACGATGGTGGCAATCTCCAGGATGCCATCGCGGTCGGTATCCAGTCCGGTCATTTCAAGATCGATCCAGACCAGGCGTTCGTTGGCGTTGTCTGCGGTGTTGTCGGCTGCCATGTTGTCGCATGCTCCCTTCAAGTCAGGGCATGATACCGGCACACCCTGCACACAGTGGCGCCGGGTCAACGCAGGGTCTTGTCGCGCTTCGCCCTGAAATAGGCAACCAGCATCGCACCCGCCTCCTCGCCCAGCACGCCGCCAAGGACGTCGACGCGATGGTTGTGGCGCGGATCTGTGAGCAGGTCGAACACACTGCCGGCTGCACCGGTCTTGGGATCGAACGCCCCGAACACCACCCGCGCCACACGCGCATGCACGACGGCCATCGCACACATCGCGCAAGGCTCCAGCGTCACATACAGCGTGCAACCGACCAACCGGTGATTGCCCAGCGCCTGACCTGCCCCGCGCATCGCCACGATCTCGGCATGTGCGCTGGGGTCGTGGTTGGCGATGTTGCGGTTCCAGCCCTCGCCAATGACATTGTCGGCGGCATCGACGACCAGAGCGCCGACGGGAATCTCGTTGTCCTCGCGCTGTGCTCGCTCAGCCAACACCAGGGCTTGGCGCATCCAGTGCTCGTCGCCAGCGGATGCAGGAATCACGTAACGCGCAGCTGGGTCGGAGCGAACCGTGGTCATATCACTCCCATTCAATGGTGGCCGGTGGTTTTCCTGAAATATCATAAACAACACGAGATACACCACGTATCTCATTGATTATCCTATTTGAAACCGTGCCAAGGAAATCATACGGCAGGTGCGCCCAGTGCGCCGTCATGAAGTCGATGGTCTCCACTGCGCGCAGCGCGATCACCCACTCGTAGGCGCGTGCATCGCCGACCACGCCGACCGACTTGACCGGCAGGAATACCGCGAATGCCTGGCTGGTCTTGTCGTACAGGTTGGCCTTGCGCAGTTCTTCGATATAGATCGCATCGGCGCGGCCCAGCAATTCGGCATATTCGCGCTTGACCTCACCGAGGATGCGCACGCCCAGGCCCGGACCGGGAAACGGATGGCGATAGACCATCTCGCGTGGCAGGCCAAGCTCGACGCCAAGCCGGCGCACCTCGTCCTTGAACAATTCGCGAAGCGGCTCGACCAGCCCCAACTTCATGTCCGCTGGCAAGCCGCCGACGTTGTGGTGGCTCTTGATCACATGCGCCTTGCCGGTCTTGCTGCCGGCCGACTCGATCACGTCCGGGTAGATCGTGCCCTGCGCCAGCCATTTGGCGTTGGCGAGCCTGGTCGATTCCTCATCGAAGATCTCGATGAACAGGCCACCGATGATCTTGCGCTTGGCTTCCGGGTCGCTGACGCCCCGGAGCTTGTCGAAATAGCGATCCGCCGCATTCACGCGGACGACCTTGATGCCCATGCCGCCGTTCTCGGCCTCGGTGGCAAACATCGCCATGACCTGGTCGCCCTCCTGCCAGCGCAGCAGGCCGGTATCGACGAATACGCAGGTCAGCTGGTCACCGATCGCCCGATGCAGCAGCGCAGCCACCACCGAGGAATCCACCCCGCCGGACAAGCCGAGGATTACTTCGTCGGTACCGACCAGCGCGCGCACTCGCGCAATCTGGTCATCGATGATGTGGGCCGCGGTCCACAGCGTGCGGCAGCCGCAGATATCGACCACGAACCGGCGCAACAGCGCCTGGCCCTGCTTGGTATGGGTCACCTCCGGGTGGAACTGCACGCCGTACCAACGGCGCGCATCGTCGGCGAACGCGGCAACCGGGATACGATCGGTCTTCGCGGTGACCACGAAGCCTTGCGGCGCGACCGACACATGGTCGCCATGGCTCATCCACACATCCAGCCGCGGCGGCGAACCCGGGTGATCCTTCAAACCGTCGAACAGGCGATCCTGCGCGACCAGTGAGACTTCGGCATGCCCGAATTCGCGCTGGTCGGCAGCTTCGGTCTGGCCACCAAGCTGCTTGGCCATGGTCTGCATGCCGTAGCAGATGCCGAGGATCGGCAGGCCCGAATCGAACACCTGCTGCGGTGCGACCGGGCAGCCTGCTTCCGTGGTCGTCTCCGGCCCGCCGGACAAGATGATGCCCTTGGCGCCGAACGCCGCGATCTCCGTCGGGTCGTGGTCCCACGCCCAGATCTCGCAATACACGCCGATTTCGCGGATGCGGCGCGCGATCAGCTGGGTGTACTGCGCACCGAAGTCGAGGATCAGGATGCGGTCAGAGTGGATGTCGGCGTGCTGGATGTCGGTCATGGGATTCGCATTCTGGAAATAATCGTCGCCATCCATGGCGCAGCACCCAGGCTGCGGATCGTCCTGCCCGACCCTCCATGGTCGGGCGTTCGACAGGCCGCGCGGGCTGTGCCGCGCCAGCGGCCTGCCTCACCCCGCGCGATAGTTCGGCGGTTCCTTGGTGATCTGCACGTCATGGACGTGACTCTCGCGCTGGCCTGCGCCGCTCACCTTCACGAAGGTCGGCTTGACCCGCATCTCCTCGATGGTCGCGCAGCCGACATAGCCCATCGTCGCGCGCAGGCCGCCCGCCAACTGATGGACCACGCCACTGAGGGGGCCGCGATAGGGCACGCGTCCCTCGATGCCTTCCGGCACGAGCTTGTCGGCGTCCGTGGAATCCTGGAAATAGCGGTCCTTCGACCCCTTTTCCATCGCGCCAAGCGAGCCCATGCCGCGATAGCTCTTGTAGCTGCGGCCCTGGAACAGTTCGGTTTCGCCGGGGCTTTCCTCGGTGCCGGCGAACAGGCCGCCGATCATCACGCTGGACGCTCCCGCCACCAAGGCCTTGCCGATATCGCCGGAATAGCGGATACCGCCATCGGCGATCAGTGGAATGCGGTCCTGCAGAGCTCCGGCCACCATCGACACTGCGGTGATCTGCGGCACGCCGACGCCGGCGACGATGCGCGTGGTGCAGATCGAACCCGGGCCCACGCCGACCTTGACCGCGTCCGCGCCGGCATCCATCAGCGCCAGCGCGGCATCGCCGGTGACGATGTTGCCGCCGACCACCTGCAACGCGGGGAATCGCAGCTTGGTCCAGGCCACGCGATCAATCACGCCCTGCGAATGCCCGTGCGCGGTGTCCACGATGACCACATCCACGCCCGCTGCCACCAGGGCCTCGATGCGTTGTTCGGTATCACCGCCGACACCGACCGCGGCGCCGACCAGCAGGCGTTCGCGGCTGTCGTATGCCGCATTCGGATTGTCGGACTTCTTCTGGATGTCCTTGACCGTGATCAGCCCGCGCAACGCGAACTGCTTCGTTGACGACGAGGACTTTTTCGATCCGGTAGCGGTGCAGCAGGTCGAGCACCTCTTCGTCGCTGGCGCCCTCGCGCACCGTGACCAGTTTTTCCTTCTTGGTCATGATGTGGCGGACCGGATCGTCGAGTTTCTTTTCGAAGCGCATGTCGCGGCCGGTGACCAGGCCGACCAGGTGCCCGTCGTCATCCACCACCGGCACCCCGGAGATGTTGCGTGCGCGGGTCAGGCGCAGGACCTCGCCGATGGTCGTATCCGGCCCGACGGTGAATGGCTCGCGGATCACGCCGGCTTCGAAATTCTTCACCCGCGCCACTTCCGCGGCCTGGCGTTCGACCGACATGTTCTTGTGCAGGATGCTGATGCCGCCAAGTTGCGCCATCGCAATGGCCAGCCGCGCTTCGCTGACCGTGTCCATCGCCGCGGACACGAATGGCAGGCGGATGTCCAGGCCGCGGGTCAGGCGGGTCGCAAGCAAGACGTCCTTGGGCAGGATCGTGGAATGCGCGGGGACGAGCGAAACATCGTCGTAAGTCAGTGCTTCAGCCTGGATTCGGAGCATGGCCGGTCCGGTGGAGGTGAAGCGCGCCATTGTACCGGGTTTGGGGGCCTCAGGCGTCGGCCAGTTCCGCGGCTTCAAGCGTGTTCTGCATCAGCGTGGCCACGGTCATCGGCCCCACTCCACCCGGCACCGGCGTGATCCAACTGGCGCGCTTGGCGGCATGCGTCGAAACCGACATCGCCCACCAGCCGGCCGTCGTCCAGGCGGTTGATGCCGACGTCGATCACCACTGCACCGGGCTTGATCCAGTCACCAGGGATCAAACCGGGACGACCGACCGCGACGACCAGGATATCGGCCTCGCCCACATGCCGGCGCAGCACCTCCGGCGGCGTGAACTTGTGGCAACTGGTGACCGTGCAACCGGCGATCAACAGCTCCAGGGCCATTGGCCTGCCCACGTGGTTGGACACCCCGACAATCGTCGCGCTCTGCCCGCGCACCGGGCGGTCGGTGTAGGCCAGCAAGGTGGTGATCCCGCGCGGTGTGCACGGGCGCAATCCGAACTCACGCAAGGCCAGGTGACCCACGTTTTCCGGATGGAATCCATCGACGTCCTTGCGCGGGTCGATGCGGTGGATCAGGCGGCTGGCATCGGCAATTCCCGGCAATGGCAGCTGAACCAGGATGCCGTGCACCGCGGGATCGGCATTGAGCTTGTCGATCAACGCCAGCAGTTCAGTTTCGCTGGTGCCTGCAGGCATGTCGTAGTCGAAGGCCTCGATGCCGACCTTGTCGGCCGCACGTCGCTTGTTGCGCACGTAGGACTGCGAGGCTGGATCCTGTCCCACCAGCACCACGGCGAGTCCCGGGCGTGGTTTGCCAGCGGCGAGCCGGGCGTCGACCTGGGCCTTGAGGCCGCCCAGGAGATCGTCGGCGATGCGCTTGCCATCAAGGATGCGCGCGGGTTGCGAGGGCTTCTGCAGTCATGCGTACGGCGATGCGTTACATTCGGAAGTCACATTATCGCCCAGCAGGCCAGCGATGACCGACATGAGCCGCGACGAGGCCCGTGAAGCGGTGTACGGTATGCACTTCAGCGAGTTCAATGTGCGGCACCAGGCCAAAATCAAGGGGGCAACAGCATCATGATGACGATCCAGGGCGTCTGTCCGAAATGCGGCAAGCGGGTGTTGCACGTCAATGTCGAAACCGTGGTCGGCATGGTGGATGGCGTGAGCAAGTCACGTTGCATCAGCCATAGCTGCATCCATTGCCACGTGGTGCTGGGCGTGCAGATCGACCATCGGGCCAAGCCCCGCCCCAAGCGCAAGCCTGCCCCGAAAGACTGAAGCGATCAGTCGGCGTCGTGGCTCCGGCGTGGTGCGCTGCACCCTGGGTGCCGTCGACCGGGCAGCGCGGGATTTCGGGCACGGCACCCAGCACGCAACGCACGCAGCATGTCGGCTGGGACAGCAGGCACGCGCGGTGCGGGCAACATCCGGACGGGCGGCATCAATGCGAGCTGTGCCTGCGGTTTCAGCTTCAGCAGTACGGCCCAATCCTGGCGATTGAAATTGCACGCGGCACGGCGCGTCCGGCGAACACGACACATCACCCTGCGAACGCATCGGCAGGTTCCAGAAGCGACCCATCGCATTCAGATTGAGCACGCCGCATGGTGACGGCCTGCTGCACATTGCCACCGACCAGATAGGCGCGGCTGTCGCCGCCGGGATTGGCGGCGACCACGATGTCGCAGTGCATCTTCAAGCCCTTCGCGCCACCATCGATCGCTTCGGCCAGTCCGGCGTGGCCATACACGCGACTGGTGCGCACGTAGCACAGCATGTCGCCCGTGGCTGGCACCGTGGCCTGTGGATCGAGGAACAGATAAGGACTGCCCTGCGGATTCCTGCGTGCCGCGCGTACGTAGTCGAAATGGCTGGGCGATGACAGGAACCCGGGCACTCCGGCGCGCTGCATCGTCCACGAGATGAAGGCTGCCGACCACGGCTGGTCGACCACGAAGCCCGGCAGGCCTGCGCCGGCATCCCGCCGGCCGCGCTCGCATAGGCGCACTCGTTGGCACCCTGGGTAACCACCCATTTGCTGCAGCAGGCTGGCATCGCGCCAATACGCCGCCACCCGCAACCAGACCGGACCCGCACCGCTCTGCAGATCGCGTGCTTTCCGCCTCGACCACGGTACTGCTGGCCAGGCGGCCATCGCCGTCGATGAATGGACGATACCATTCCATGTGTTCATCACAGGCCACCGCTGCGATTCGCGTGGCGATGTCAGGGTCGGCCTGTCGACTGCGCAGGAGCGGACACTGGTCCGAAGCGGTCGCGCCGCCCGCCAGCGCCACGAGCAACAGGCCAACCACGAATTTCAGATACATCCGGTGCTCCGGTTTTCGGAATGAAGTGGATCACGGGCCCGCGCAGAACGCGGCGTAATCCGCATACCCCGAGAATGCGCGATCCGGCGCGCAAACCGGACACGCGGGATCCGCAGCCAGGCGGGTTTCGCGGAAACGCATGGCCAGTGCATCGAACTGCAGCAGGCGTCCGCGCAGGGAATCGCCAATGCCCAGCACCAACTTGATCGCCTCGGTGGCCTGCAACAAGCCGATCACGCCTGGCAGGACGCCGAGCACCCCGGCCTCCGAGCAATTCGGGGCAGCCTCGGGCGGTGGTGGCTCAGGGAACAGACAGCGATAGCACGGCGCCACGCCGCGCTGTCGGCCGGCATCGAACACGCTCACCTGCCCTTCGAACCGATGCACTGCGCCGTACACCAGCGGCTTGCCGAGCTTCACGCAGGCATCGTTGAGCAGGTAGCGCACCGGGAAGTTGTCAGCCCCATCGATCACGATGTCGACGCCCTCGAGGATGCGCTCGACGTTGGCGGCCGTGATCCGCTCGTTGACGGCTTCGATCAGTGGTGCGCGGATTGAGTGCGGACAGTGCGATCGCCGCTGATTCCACCTTCGGCATGCCGATGCGTGCATCCGTGTGCAGGATCTGGCGCTGCAGGTTGCTGAGATCCACCACGTCGTCATCGGCGATCCGCAAGGTGCCGATGCCCGCCGCAGCCAGATAGAACGCCGCCGGCGAACCCAACCCGCCCGCACCGACCAGCAGCATGCGCGTCGCCTGCAAGCGCTTCTGGCCAGCCAGGCCAACTTCCGGCAAGCGCAGGTGCCGCGAATAGCGTTCGCTGAAATCGATGTCGATGTCGGCACGCTGCATCGGCAACCCCGCGGCATCCCAGGCCTCGGTTCCACCCACGACCGAGGCGATGTTGCGATAGCCGTGCGCCCGGAGCAGCAGTGCGCACTGCTGCGAACGCTGGCCACGCTGGCACAGCAACAGTATCTCGGCATCAAGGTCGGGCAAGACTTCACTCGGATCGACCTCCAGCACGGCGCGGTCGATCCCGCGTGCACCCTCGGCCATGCCCAGCGCGTGCTCGTGGTCGCCGCGCACATCGATCAACAGCGCACCTGCACGCAGGCAGGCGAGAGCTTCATCGGGAGTCAGCTATCGAATTGCCATGCCGCTGATTATCGCCCAGTCCACCTGCACGAGGTCGACGCGAAGTTCAGGCAAAACCGCGATCACGCATCATCGATACAGGCTGCCTGCAAGTCTTCGGGCGTGTTGAGATTGCCGAAGCGCATGCCGCTGAACCGGACCCGTGGCAAACTCAAGCCGCGCCTGCATGGCCTGGATCGCATGCTCGTCTGCGGCCAGCGCGGCCGCGATGACGGCACGCAGGGATTCGACGCGATACAACGCGACCAGCGGTTGCAGGCCATCGTCGTCCTCGGCGACCGCACCGGCGTCGCCAGCCATCGCCAGCGTGCGCAACAGGCATTCATTGGTGTCGACGACATCGACCGGCAGCGTCAGCAGCCATGGCGTGTGCAGGCCTCGGCCAATGCCTGCAATCCGCCGATCGGTCCGAATGCCGGCACACGGTCGGACACCACGCCCAAGCCCTGCTCCGCATAGCGTCCAAGGTCAGCATTGGCACTGACCAGCACCGTGCCGCACTCGGCCTCGAAGCGCCGTGCCAGCCGGATCACCTGCGGAACGCCCGCGCGCTGCAGCCAGGCCTTGTCGCGCCCGCCCAGGCGACTGGCCCGGCCACCTGCCAGAATGCCCAAGGTCACCTGCGTTCGATCCAATGCCTGTTTCATTCCCGGCAGGTACTGCTGTGCACGCCGCAGGATTACTTGTTGCGCTTGACGTGACGGATCAGGCGCTGCTTCTTGGCAACCTGGCTCGGCGTCAGCACGTTCTTCTTGTCCTTGTAGGGATTTTCACCCTCGCGGAACAGGAAGCGGATCGGCGTGCCGACCAGCTTGAAACGCTTGCGGAAGAAGTTTTCCAGATAGCGTTTGTAGGTCGGGGACAGGGTCTTCAGGCGCGTGCCGTGGACGATGAACGTCGGCGGGCTCTCGGCGCCCGGATGGGCGAAACGCATCTTGGCCACATGCCCGCGCACCACCGGCGGCGGGTTGGCCTCATAAGCGGCTTCCACCGCACGGGTGACGTCGGCGGTACTGAATACGTGGGTGGCTGAGGCATGCGCACGATGGATGGCGCGGAACAGTTCGCGCAGGCCGGAGCCATGCAATGCCGAGATGCGCACGTTCTCCGACCATTCCACGAAGCTCAGCTTGCGCGAAATCAGGGTCTCGGTCTGCTGGCGTTCGTAGTCGGTGCGGCCGTCCCATTTGTTGACAGCGATGACCAATGCCCGGCCGGCATCAAGCACCGCGCCCAGCACGGTTGCGTCCTGGTCGGTGACGCCTTCGGTGGCGTCCAGCATCAGCACCGCGACCTGGCATTGCTCGATCGCCTGCAGGGTCTTGACCACCGAGAACTTCTCGACGGCTTCCTCGACCCTGGCGCGGCGGCGCAGGCCGGCGGTATCGATCAATCGATACTTGCGGCCATCGCGCTCCAGGTCCACCGCGATCGAATCGCGGGTGGTGCCCGGCACTTCCGAGGCGATCATCCGCTCCTCGCCGAGGATGCGGTTGACCAAGGTCGACTTGCCGACGTTCGGGCGGCCGACGAAGGCGATGCGGATGCGCGTCGGGATCATCGTCCAGGGTTTCGGTGCTGCCCTGCGCAGGCAATTCGGCTCTGGACCCGGGCCAGCAATTCATCGATGCCGGTGCGGTGCGCGGATGACACCGGCAACGCCTCGCCAAAGCCATAACGGGCGAATTCGGACAACGCCGACTGCAGGTCGATGCCGTCACTCTTGTTGATCACCAGCAAGGTCGGTTTCGACAGCTTGCGCAGCCAGCGCAGGATGTCGTCGTCCAGCGAAGAACTGCCTTCGCGGCCATCGACCACGAACAGGATCAGGTCTGCTTCTTCGGCGGCAGCGCGCGACTGGCGCGCGGTGGCGCCGGCCAGACCTTCGTCCTCGCCGGCAATACCGCCGGTATCGACCAGCACGAAAGGCGCGGCCTCCAGCAGGCGACAGACGCCGTAGTTGCGGTCGCGGGTCACGCCCGGCTGGTCATGCACCAGCGCATCACGGGTGCGCGTCAGTCGCATTGAACAGCGTGGACTTGCCGACGTTGGGGCGCCCGACCAGGGCGACGAGGGGAAGCATGGATCAACCTTTGCGCACGCGGCGCCTGATTCTCGATTCTTGAATCAAATATCTTGAAGCATGAAACACAACGGCCCCGGCAGATTAGCCGGGGCCGCGGATGCACGCCAGCCGAAGGCCGGCCAGACGCTTATTGCAGTGCGAACGCAGCCAGCTGGCCGTCGCTCGGTCTGCACCACCAGGATGCCGTCGGCGACCGCCGGTTGCCCGCTGATTGCGCCGCCCAACTTGGTGCGCGCGGCGAACGCACCGTCACTCAGCTGCAGCCAGTGCAGGTTGCCTTCGAAATCGCCGACCACCGCGTAGTCACCCTGCACCGCCGGTGCGGTGACCTTGCGGTAGGACAGGCCGTCCTGCTGCCAGAGGCTGCCGCCCGTGTTGCGATCCAGCCCCCACACATGTCCCGCGGGATCGGTCACGACCACCGCCGAATTGCTCAGACCCAGCCCGCGCGGGCCGCCATTCTCCCGATCCCACATCAACTGGCCACTGGGCCCGTCGATGGCAACCGTATGGTTCTTGTAGCTGGTGGCGTACAGCGTGGTGTCGTCGAGGATGGCCGCACCATCGACGTCGGCCATGCGCTCCAGCTCACTGCGCCCGTCAGGTTCCGCCACCGGCGTGGTCCAGATCACGTTGCCGTCGCTCATCGAAAGCGCGGTCAGCGTGCCATTGTCATTGCCGACGAACAGGATGCCGGGACCCAGGGTGATCGCGCCGCTGCCACGCACGGTCAATGCAGGCAGGTCGGGGCTGTAGAACCAGCGGCGTTCGCCAGTCACCTCGTCCAGCGCCGTCAACCGACCATCATTGGAATGCACGAACACCATGCCGCCGCCGATTGCCGGCGCGACCAGCACTTCATTGGCGACCTTGGAAGTCCACTTCTCGTCGCCCGTGGCGGCGTCCAGCGCAATCACGTCGCCCTCCAGGCTGCCAACCACCACCAACCCATCGCCAGCGCCCGGACCACCGGTCAGCGGCAACTTGGATGCGTACTGCCAAAGCGACTGGCCAGTCTTCAGGTCGAATGCGGAAACGCCACCATCAACCGCCAAGCGCATAGACATGCCCATCGACGATCGCAGGACGCAGGCCAATGCCGAGATCCTTCCCACCCTTGCCCAGCGACGCCGACCACAGCTGGCTGACCGTCGTGGTCGGGCTGATCTGGACCAGGGGCTTGGGGTCTTCCGACTTGTCCTTGCCGCGTCCGTCGAACAGGTTCTTGACCGTCGAGCAGCCCGACAGCAGCGCCAACGACAGCATGGCGGCGGCGATGTTGCGGAACATGTTGCTTGGCATGACCCGGATCATCAGGTGTTGTCCTCGGTATGCGGCGGCGTGCCGCCCGCTTCGATCAGCTTCAACCGCAGCAGGCGATGCTGCGGGTCGCCCACGTCCACCAGGCCCAGCGCCTTCAGGTAGGCCTGCTGCGCCTTGGCGCTGTCACCCAAGCTGCATCTGCGCATCGCCGCGCACGTCGAGCATCGCCGGATTGCGTTCGTCATCCAGCAGGGCAAGTGCTTCCTTGCCCTTGTCGGCGTCGACCAGCAGCCGCGCCAGTCGCTGGCGCACGATCGCGCGCATGTCCGGATCAAGGTCATGCAGGTCTCGCAGGGTCGCGATGGCATCCTCGGGCTTGCCGGCATCGACCTGCGACTTCGCCAGCTGCAAGGCAGCCAATGCACCCAGGGTGGGATTGGCCTTGCTGATCCCGTCGATCGTGGCGCGACCCTTGTCGGCGGTCGGCAAGCGTTGCCGCTCTCGAAACCCACCACTGCCTCGGCATAGCGGCCACTGACCGCCATCCGGCTCTGCTGCTGCTGGCCTTGCCACCATTGCCACCCCGCGATCGCGCCAAGCCCCAGCGCGATGCCGCCGATCATGCCAACGGCGTTGTTGCGTACCCAGGAGCGGACTCGTTCGCTTTGTTCATGCTCATTGAGCAGGTCATCGATCGCCATGCTGTCTCTTGCCCGCGTGCGATACGCAGGTCGCTGTTGTTGTAGGAAGGTTGGTACCCGCTCGCGTGGATCAGTCGACCACGACCAGCGAACCATCGGAGGATACCGTAAAGCGGGCCACGTTCGTTCGGGTGAACGGCGCCAGATCGACCTGTTGTCCGTTGCTCTTCACATCCACGGCGGAGGCATTGCCAATGGTCAGGCGTGCCAGCTGAGCCGGGGCAAAACGGCGTTCGCTGCCGGATGGCAACAATCCCATTCTCGATACTGGTGCCATCGGCGGCAACGGCCTCGAGCCAGGTTTCGGCGGACGTGCGGATGACGATCCCGTCCGCTGACGGCTCCACCGCCGCAGCTGCCACTGGCCCCATCGAGGCCATCACGGTGCGGCGGGCAACGGGAGCCGGCTGCACGGTGACGTCAGCCTTGGTCGGGATATCCAGCGGCGCGGCATCAGTAGCAGCGCCGGACAGATGCTGGCTGGTAGCCACCCAGGCAGGCACGGCCAAGGACAGGGTCAAAACGATATAGACCAGGCGGCGTCCGATCTGCTCCGCCCACCACTGTGCGCGTGGTGTATGGGTACGGCTGACCAGATGGGACGGCTCGACCGGGCCGACGTCGAGCGCTGCCATCATCGGCGCCGTGGTCAAGCCAACCAGGCGAGAGTAGCTGCGCACCTGGCCCCGCACGAACACCGGGGCGCCGAGTCGCGACCAGTCCTCGGCCTCCAGCGAACGCACCACCCGCGCCGGCATGTGCAGGCGCGCGGCGACATCGTCGATGCTCAGGCCCGCAGCTTCGCGCGCCTGCTTCAGCCGCTCGCCGCAGCCAGCCATTGCCTGATGGGTCGGGTCTGGAAAAGTGGTCATTGCGTCGGGGGAACAGAAGTGGCGTCGGGGGAGATCGCCTGCAAACGTAGAAGATAGCGCTGTGCGGCCGCGTTGTCGCCCTGTTTCTGCTCAATCTGCACCGCCAGTTGCAATGCGATCGCATCCTGCGGCGCGATTGCGAGCCAACGCTGCACGAAGGCACGCGCATCCAGATAGTGGCCACGGTCAAATTGGAGGCTCGCCAGGCCGGACAGTGCCGATGCCATTTCGGGTTCCAGCGCCAGCGCCTGCCGCCAGTTTGCCTCGGCTCGAACAAGCTGACCCGCCTGACTGGCACAGGTTCCGGCATTGACCAGCGCGGTGACAGGCGTTGGATACGCCGGGTCGAGCAGTGCCTTGTCGAACCAGGCCAGTGATTCCTGCGCACGGCCATTGCCGCAAAGCCAGATGCCGTAATTGTTCGCGTAGGCACCGTTGGCGGGCGCAATGTCCAGCGCTTTCCGGTAATGCACCCCTGCGTCCGCTTCTTGCCCGTTCGCGCTGGCAATCAGCCCAAGCAAGGTGTGCGCATCGCCCGAAGCCGGATCCGCCGTCAGCACTTGCCTGGCCTTGATCCTTGCATCGTCCAGCTGCCCGGCCGCGTACAGCGTGCTTGCAGCCGCAAGCAATTGAGCTGGTGGCTGGTTCGATACCGACTTGCTGGTCTTGCCGCTGACCTCGTAGGTGGGAGCGACCTGGGTGAACTCCCCGCGGTCCGCGGATGGGCGCACGATGGTCAGCCGTTCGAGTTGGCGGCATGCCGTGGTTGCAAGCACACTTCCCGCCAGCAAGACGATGCCGGCCAGGCGTGGCGAAAACAGCCTATGCGACATCGGACACGCTCGATGCCTGCAGATGCTTGCGATGCTCGGCCGAACGCCGGGTACGGTCCATCACCTGTCCCTTCAGCTGCCCGCAGGCAGCATCGATGTCATCGCCGCGGGTACGCCGGACCGGCGCGATCATGCCGGCGTTGTTGAGCTGCTTCTGGAAGGCGCGAATGGCCTCGTCGGTCGGTCGCGCGAAGCGCGTGCCGGGGTATGGATTGAAGGGGATCAGGTTGACCTTGGCGGCATCCTTCATCTGCACGCGACGATCGAATTCCTGCATCAGCTTCACCAGGCCGCGCGCCTGCTCGGGCTGGTCGTTGACGTCCTTCATCAAGGTGTATTCAAACGTCACCGAGCTGCCGCGCTTGCGCTGCGCGTAGCGCACGCAGGCGTCCATCAGCACGGCGATCGGGTACTTCTTGTTGAGTGGCACCAGGCTGGTGCGCAACTCGTCGGTCGGTGCATGCAACGACACCGCCAGCGAGACGTCGCTCTCCTCGCCCAGGCGGTCGATCATCGGCACTACGCCAGCCGTCGACAGGGTCACCCGCTTGTTCGCAAGGCCATAACCGAGGTCGTCGCGCATGATGCTCATCGCGCGCACCACGTTGTCGAAGTTCATGAGCGGCTCGCCCATGCCCATCATCACCACGTTGGTGAGCTTGCGCCGCAGGTGGGGCACATTGCCCAGGTGGCGGGCGGCAATCCAGACCTGGCCGATGATCTCGGCGGTGGTCAGGTTGCGGTTGAACCCTTGGGTCGCGGTGGAGCAGAACTGGCAGTTCAGCGCGCAACCGACCTGCGAGGACACACACAGCGTGCCTCGCCCCTTGTCGGGAATGAACACTGCCTCGATCGCGTTCTTCGGGTCCATCCCGAGCAACCACTTGTGGGTGCCGTCTTCCGAAGCCTTGTCGAAGAGCATCTGCGGCGCACGCACCACCGCACGTTCCTCGAGCTTGGCGCGCAGCGCCTTGCCGAGGTCGGTCATGTCGGCAAACTCCGTGGCGTAGCGATGATGGATCCACTTCATCACCTGGTGCGCGCGGAACTTCTTTTCACCCAGGTCGTCCTCGAAGAAACGCTCGAGAGACGCTCGGTCGAAGTCGAAGATGTTGGTGCGGGAATCCCCTTCCGGAATACGCGAGGCGACCTTGGCCGCCTGTGTAGGTGCGTCCACGGCTACGCCATCACCCACCGGGAGTCGCCCGGCAAGGTGATGTCGATGACCGGGGCGCGGGTGTCGCTCATTGCCTCAACTCAACGGGTGTACACGTCGGTGGACGGGAAGAAATAGGCAATCTCGATCGCCGCATTCTCCAGCGAATCCGAACCGTGCACCGCATTGGCGTCGATGCTGTCCGCGAAGTCGGCACGGATCGTGCCCGGCGCGGCGTCCTTCGGATTGGTGGCGCCCATCAGGTCACGGTGCGTGAGCACGGCGTTCTCGCCTTCCAGCGCCTGGATCATCACCGGGCCGGAGCTCATGAAATTGACCAGCGCGCCGAAGAACGGACGCTCGCGATGCACCGCATAGAAGCCTTCGGCTTCTTGCCTGGACAGGTGCTTCATCTTCGAGGCGACGACCTTCAGGCCAGCCTGTTCGAAACGGGTGTAGATCTGGCCGATGACGTTCTTGGCGACGGCATCGGGCTTGATGATCGAAAGGGTGCGCTCCAGCGCCATTGGAATACTCCGGTGTGGCGGGCGGCGACTGCGTCGCAAGCCCGAAGATAACTGAAAAACCCGCGTACTGGCGCGGGTTTGGCCGATATGGCTATGGGCAATTCTAGACTAAATCGGTCTGCATGACACGCCTTTCTACAGATTGAAATTGGTCTCACTTGACTCCCTGGCCACTGCGATCTAACATTAAAACAAGCGTTTGATTCAGGGCTTGCCGATGAGCTCTCCAGCACTTCTCGACCAAGGATCGGATCCTGCACGCGGCGGAAGAGCTTTTCGCCCAGCAAGGCTTTGGTGCCACTTCCCTGCGTCAGGTCACCAGCCGCGCCGACGTCAATATCGCCGCGGTCAATTACCACTTCGGCAGCAAGGACAACCTGGTCAACGAGGTGTTCCGCCGGCGCATGGACGATATGAGCCGCGATCGTTTGCAGGCGCTGCAGGCCGCGGTGGCCAACCATCCTGGCGAACTGGAGCCGATCCTGGCGGCCTTCGTCGAGCCTGCCCTGGCGATGGCGCAAGACCGCCACGGCGGCGGCGCTTTCATCCGGGTAATCGCCCGCGCCTACGCCGAAAACAACGACATCCTGCGCAAGTTCCTGTCCGATCAATACGGTCACGTGCTACGCGATTTCGCGAAGGCCATTGGCGCCTGCGTACCAGGACTTGGCAAGGAAGATCTGTATTGGCGGCTGGACTTCCTGTCGGGCTCACTGACCTATGCGATGGCTGACTTCGGCCTGATCAAACGACCGGCATCCGTGTCCGAAGCGACCCACCGCCAGCGCGCTGCCAGGACTCTGATCCAGTTCGCAAGTGCCGGATTCAAAGCAGAAATAATCTGATATTACATGGAGTTGCAAAACATGTCTGATAAATTACTTGTACGTCGCGTCGCCGTGCTTGGTGCCGGCGTGATGGGCGCGCAGATCGCGGCGCACCTGACCAATGCGGGCGTCGACACCGTCCTGTTCGACCTGGCCGCCAAGGACGGTGATCCGAATGGCATCGTGCTCAAGGCCATCGCCAACCTCGGCAAGCTGTCGCCAGCACCGCTGGCCAGCAAATCACTCGCGGCCACGATCACGCCGGCCAACTACGAGACTGGCCTGCCGCTGCTGGAAGGTTGCGACCTGATCATCGAGGCGATCGCCGAGCGAATGGACTGGAAACAGGACCTGTATCGCCGCATTGCACCGCATGTGGCAACGCATGCGGTGCTGGCCAGCAACACCTCTGGGTCTGGGAATCAATGCGTTGGCCGATGTTCTTCCGGAACAGCTTCGCCATCGCTTCTGTGGCGTCCACTTCTTCAATCCACCCCGCTACATGCACCTGGCCGAACTGATCCCGGCCAAGACCACCGAGCCTTCGGTGATGGCCGGCCTGGAAACCTTCCTGGTGACCCAGCTCGGCAAGGGCGTGGTGATCGCCAAGGACACCCCCAACTTCATCGGCAACCGCATCGGCGTGTTCTCGATGCTGGCCACCATGCACCACACCCGGGCGTTCAAGCTGGGCTTCGATGTAGCCGATGCGCTGACCGGTCCGGCGATCGGCCGGCCGAAGTCGGCAACCTATCGCACCGCCGACGTGGTTGGCCTGGACACGATGGCGCATGTCATCAAGACCATGGCCGACACCCTTCCGGATGATCCGTGGCATGCCCATTTCAAGGCACCGAAATGGCTGCTTGCGCTGATCGAGAAAGGTGCGCTCGGCCAGAAAACCGGCGCCGGGATCTATACCAAGCGTGGCAAGGACATCCTCGTGCTTGATCTTGAGGCGCAGGATTACCGTGCGACCGCAGCCGAAGTCGTCCCGGAAGTCGCCGCGATCCTGAAGGAACGCGATCCTGCCGCCAAGTTCGCTGCGCTGCGTGCCAGCACGCATCCGCAGGCGCAATTCCTGTGGGCCGTATTCCGCGACCTGTTCCATTACAGCGCCTTCCACCTGAAGGACATTGCAGAGACTGCCCGCGATGTGGACCTGGCGATCCGCTGGGGCTACGGCTGGAGCCTCGGCCCGTTCGAAACCTGGCAGGCCGCTGGCTGGAAACAGGTTGCCGACTGGGTGGCCGAGGACATCGTGGCCGGCAAGGCGATGAGCGCTGCCCCGCTGCCGGATTGGGTGTTCGATGGCCGCGAGGGCGTGCACGGCGCCGAAGGCAGCTACAACCCGGGCAAGGACGCGAAACTGCCGCGCTCCACCCTGCCGGTCTACCAGCGCCAGCGCTTCCCGGATCCGCTACTGGGTGAACGCTCCGCCCCGGGCGAGACCGCGTACGAAAACGATGGCGTGCGCCTGTGGCACGACGGCGACGGCATCGCCGTGCTCAGCTTCAAGACCAAGATGCACACGGTCAACGACCATGTGCTCGACGGCGTGCAGCAAGCGATCGCGATTGCCGAGCGCGACTTCCGCGGGATGGTGATCTGGCAGCCGAAGGAGCCGTACTCGGCCGGTGCCGACCTTGCCGGCGCGCTGGGTCTGTTGCAGGCCGGCGACGTCAAGGGGTTCGAGGCAATGGTGGCGAACTTCCAGGCCACCAGCCAACGCATCAAGTATTCGCTGGTACCCGTGGTCTCCGCCGTGCGCGGTTTGGCGCTGGGTGGCGGCTGCGAGTTCCAGATGCATTCGGCGCACACCGTGTTCGGGCTGGAGAGTTATGTCGGGCTGGTCGAGGCCGGCGTCGGCCTGTTGCCTGCGGGTGGCGGCCTGAAGGAATTCGCGGTGCGCGCTTCCGACGCTGCCGGCGCAAGCGGCGATGTCTTTGCCGAGCTCAAGACCGCGTTCGAAAGTGCGGCGATGGGCAAGGTCAGTGCATCCGCGATGGAAGCACGCGACCTGAAGCTTTCGCGCGCATCGGACACGATCGTGTTCAATGCATACGAGCTGCTGCATGTGGCCAAGGCACGCGCATTGGCGCTGGCCGAAAGCGGCTATCGCCCGCCACTGCCTGCACGCCGCGTTCGTGTTGCCGGAGATGTCGGGATCGCGACCTTCAAGATGATGTTGGTGAACATGCTGGAGGGACGCTTCATCTCGCCGCACGACTATGAAGTGGCGACCCGCATCGCGACCGTCATGTGCGGCGGAGAGATCGACCGCAATTCACTGGTCGACGAAGAGTGGTTGCTGCGACTGGAGCGCGAGCACTTCGTCGCACTGGCGCAGATGCCCAAGACCCAGGAGCGCATCGCGCACATGCTCAAGACCGGCAAGCCGCTGAGGAACTGATATGACCAAACAAATCCAGGATGCCTACATCGTCGCTGCCACCCGCACCCCGGTTGGCAAGGCACCACGCGGCGTGTTCTCGAATACCCGTCCCGACGACATGCTGGCGCATGTGCTTCGCAGCGTGATTGCGCAGGCACCGGGCATCGACGTCAACCGCATTGATGACGCAATCATTGGTTGCGCGATGCCCGAGGGCGAACAAGGCATGAACGTGGCGCGCATCGGCGTATTGCTGGCGGGCCTGCCAAATACGATTGCTGCCCAGACCATCAACCGTTTCTGTTCCTCAGGTCTGCAGGCGGTTGCGCTGGCAGCCGACCAGATTCGCCTGGGCAACTCCCACCTGATGCTGGCCGGCGGCACCGAGTCGATGAGCATGGTGCCGATGATGGGCAACAAGGTCGCGCTGGCACCTTCGGTGTTCAACAACGACCACGTCGCGATCGCCTACGGCATGGGCATCACCGCAGAGAAAGTGGCCGACGAGTGGAAAATCAGCCGCGAAGATCAGGACGCATTCGCGCTCGCTTCGCACCAGAAGGCAATCGCCGCGATCGCTGCCGGCGAGTTCCGCGATGAAATCAGCCCATACGACGTGGTCTCGCACTTGCCTGACCTTTCCGGCAATGCGATACGCCTCAAGCAGATGCTCGTGGATACAGATGAAGGGCCGCGACCTGACTCCTCGATCGAGGGCTTGGCCAGGCTGCGCCCCGTGTTCCGCAATGGCCAATTCGGCGGCAGCGTGACCGCAGGCAACAGCTCGCAGATGAGCGATGGTGCCGGCGCGGTATTGCTTGCGTCAGAGCAGGCGATCAAGGACTACGGGCTGACCCCGCTGGCGCGCTTCGTCAGTTTCTCGGTGGCCGGCGTACGCCCGGAAGTGATGGGCATCGGCCCGATCGAGGCGATCCCGAAGGCACTCAAGCAGGCGGGTCTCAGCCAGGATCAATTGGACTGGATCGAACTCAACGAAGCCTTCGCCGCGCAGGCGCTGGCAGTGATCCGCACCTGCGGGCTGGACCCTGCCAAGGTCAATCCGCTGGGCGGCGCGATCGCATTGGGACACCCGCTGGGTGCAACCGGCGCAGTGCGCACCGCAACCATCCTGCATGGCATGCGTCGCCGCCAGCAGAAGTACGGCATGGTCACGATGTGTATTGGTACCGGGATGGGCGCGGCCGGGATTTTCGAGGCACTCTGAGCCTGCGCCGGAATCATCACGCAGAACGGGGCCCATCGGCCCCGTTCTTGTTTGTCCACCCGCGCATGCAGGCCTCAGGTCTCCACCACGCCCATTTCAGCCAGTGCGTTTTGCATCAACGTGCGTGCGGCTTCGCTGAGCAGCTCATGGTCCAGCGCATAACGGACGGTAGCTTCGATCAGGCCAAGATGCGTACCGCAGTCGAACCGCGTACCACGGAAACGGAATGCCTCCACGGGTTTTCGCGACAACAGCGCTTCGATCGCATCGGTCAACTGGATCTCGCCGCCGCTACCCTGCCCTGTGGTTTGCAGCAGGTCGAAGATCGAAGGATCCAGGATGTAACGCCCGACCACTGCAAGGGTGCTGGGCGCATCCTCGGGGTCGGGTTTCTCGACGATGCGGCTGATCCGGCCGGCCTGGCCATCGAATGCATCCGTGGCGACGATGCCATAGCTGCCGGTCTGCGCACGTGGCACGTCCTGCACCGCGATCACGCTGTTGCCTGTCGCCTGCGCGCGATCAGCCATCTGCTTGAGCACGCCATCGCCACGGCTCCAGATCAGGTCGTCGGGCAACAACACGGCAAATGGCTCGTCGCCGACAACCGGCTTGGCGCACAGCACCGCATGGCCCAGGCCGAGGGCTTCTGCCTGGGTCACGAACACCGCGCGCACGCCGGGCGGCAACACATTGCGGATCAGCTCCAGCTGCTCGAGCTTGCCGGCGCGCTCAAGCTTCTGTTCGAGCTCGTAGGCCTTGTCGAAATAGTCGGCCACCGAATGCTTGTAGCGATTGGTGACGAATACCAAGGTGTCGCAGCCGGCTTCCACCGCTTCGTCCACTGCGTACTGGATCAGCGGCTTGTCGACGATCGGCAGCATTTCCTTCGGCACCGTCTTGGTCGCCGGCAGGAAGCGCGTACCGAGGCCGGCAACCGGGAAGACCGCCTTGCGAATGCGTTTCCTGGCGTGTGGGCTCATGAGGACTCGATCAGATGCCTGAGTTCAGCCGGCTGTGCCGGGCCGGGAATGCCACCACGGTCGTGTCGCGAACCGGCTCGTCATCGCTGGCGGGATTGAATTCGGGAACCGCATCGCGCAGGGCTGCCGCGAGGCATTCGAGATCATAGGCATCGGAGGCCTCGCGCAGGGCCTTCACTGCAAGCTCGATGCGCTCGGTCGTCACGCCGCGTGGCATCGCCTGCAGGATCTTCGGATGACTGGTTGCGCTGTAGCGTTCGTCGACGTGGAACAGGGTTTCGTGCAGTTTCTCGCCCACCCGCAGCCCGATGTATTCGATCGCGACGTCGCGCCCGGGCTGCTTGCCCGCCAGCCGGATCATCTGTTCGGCCAGCATCCGGATCGAGACCGGCTCGCCCATGTCGAGGGTATACACCGCCTGCTGGGCACCGATCGCAGAAGCCTGCAGGATCAGCTGGCAGGCTTCGGGAATGGTCATGAAGTAGCGGGTCACCTCTGGATCGGTGACGGTCACAGGCCCGCCCCGGCTGATCTGTTCGCGGAACAGCGGCACCACGCTCCCGGCCGAATCCAGCACGTTGCCGAAGCGGACGGTGACGAACCGGGTCGAACGGTGGTCGACCTGTGCCTGGCAGAGCATCTCCGCCAGCCGCTTGGTGGCGCCCAGTACGTTCACCGGATCGACCGCCTTGTCGGTCGAAATCAGGACGAAGGTCCCGACGCCGGCATCGCGGCTTGCGCGTGCCACCACATCCGTGGCCAGCACGTTGTTGCGGACGGCTTCGCGCAACTGCCGCTGCAACAGCGGTACCTGTTTGTAGGCAGCGGCATGGAACACCGCATCGGGTTCGGCCAGGCCCAGCGCATGCCGCATGACTGCGTGATCGCCGCAATCACCAAGCACCGACACGTACTCGATATCGGGGAAGTCGCGCCGCAAGCTGGCTTCAACCGTCAGCAACGCCAGCTCATCGATTTCGAGCAGGCAAATCCGGCGCGCGCCATGCCTTGCACACTGGCGGCAAAGTTCCGAACCGATCGAACCACCCGCGCCGGTGACCAGCACCGAACGCCCGCCCAGCCAGCTGCGGATGGCTTTCCAGTCCGGGCTCAAAGGCTGTCGGCCCAGCAGGTCCTCGATCGCGACTTCCTTGAGTTGCCAAGGCATCGAGCGGCCGTCCAGCACGTCGGCCAATCGCGGCACGGTGCGGAATGGCACGCCACTGTCCTCGCAGATGCCGACCACGCGTCGTACCGCGCTGGCATCCAGCGACGGCATCGCGATCACCAGCAATTGCACGGCCGTTTCCCGGGCGATGCGGCTGACATCGTCGATCCGGCCCAATACCGGCAATCCCTGCAGGCGGGTGCCGCGCAATGCGACCGCGTCGTCAAGGAAGCCCACAGGTTGATAACGTCCGGTGCGGCGCAGGTCGCGCACCAGGGCTTCACCGGCTTGGCCAGCGCCCAGGATCAGGACGCGCTCCGCGGAGTCGTCCAGGCGCAACAATCGCTGGTCTTTCCACGCGCGGAAGATCAGGCGCGGTGCGCCAAGCAGCAACGTCAGCACGAACGGATACAGCAACAATGCTGCGCGCGAGACCAGGTCGAGCCGGCTATAGAAGAAAAGCCCCACGACAACCGCCAGCAGCCCGAGCAGGCTGGCCTTGAAAATGTTGAGCAAGTCCGGAACGCTGGCGAAGCGCCATAGCCCCCGGTACAGGCCAACCCGCCAGGACACCAGGCCCTGCGCCACCAGCACGATCAATACGGTGCTCGAGAACGGTTCCAGTGGCAGCGGCTGCGGCTGCAACGCAAAGCGGATGTAGTGCAATCCCTGCCAGCACACCCAGACCATGACCAGGTCGTGCAGGATCACCGCCAGACGCGGCAGGCCGTACTTGAAGCGCTCCTTCCATGTGCTCATGACCCGAATCCTTCGGTTTGCCTGGCGTACCGCCGATGCAGCCACCACCATCCAAGCGTGGCCACCGTCACGCAAGCCAGCAACGCCACCAATCCCGCGATGCCTGGCCTGCCCCACATGGAAAGCATGACCCCAATCAGCAGCATCGTCCAGAGTCCGTATGCCAGTGTCACCCTGACATGCCCCTTGCGCCGGCTCCATCGCTGGAATGCATGCTCCACATGCGCTTGCCACCAGCGCTCGCCACGATGCATCCGCCACGCCAGCGTCAAGCCACTGTCCACCAGCATTGCCAAGGGTGCCAGCAGCAACAGCGGCCACGCGAGCGCTGGGCTGGAAACGCACCCGACCGCGATCAGGACCGCGACCAGGTAACCCAACGCACCACTCCCCACATCACCCAGAAAGATCCGTGCACGTGGAAAATTGAAGGGCAGGAATCCCAGGCACGCGCCGGCAACGGCAATGCCGAGGATGGGCACTGTGAATCCGGGCAGCAGCGCGAAAGCAAGGCCGCACAGCAGGGCCTGGCTGGTGGCCAGCCCGTTGATGCCATCCATGAAATTCCAGGCATTGACCAGCACCAGGGCGAGCACGAAGCTGGCACCGCACGATGCCATTCCAGCGCCATCCAGATACAGGGCGACTGCGAGCAGGAACGCCCCCAGTGCATGCACACCCAGCCGAGGCCACGCAGGCAACGGGCGGTGGTCATCAAGCCAGCCGATGCCCGCGACCAGGACCAGACCTGCAGCAATCAGCCACCACGTTGCATCACCAGTATCGTGCCAGCCCATCGTGACCAGGCAACCCAGGCACGCAATGACGATGCCGATGCCGCCACCACGCGGGGTTTCCACCTGATGGCTGCGGCGTTCGCCCGGTGCGTCCATCAAGCCATGCCGGCGCGCATGTCCCAATGCCCATGTTGCCCCAAGGGCTGAAACCACTGCGATCGCCAATCCGGTCGCAAGCAATGCAGCGGGATCAGACCACCGCATAATTCAACAGTGGTTTCACGGTGCCCCATTCCTTGCAACTGGGGCACTGCCAGTGATGGCTGCGCGCGCCAAAGCCGCAGCGGTTGCAGCGATAGCTCGGATTGCGCACCAGCAACTGGTCGGTGATGTGCTTGAGATCATGCAGGGTGACGTTGGCGTCCACATCGTCGGCCAGGCTCAAGTCGATCAGGGCAGCTTCGCCACGCACCGACGGCCGGTCCTTCAGCTGCTGGGCCAGATATTGGCGCGCCATGCCGACACCTTCTTCCGCCTCCACCATGCGCGCCAGCGCGAGGACCGGGGAGATCCCGCGGTAGTGCTCGCACATTTCACCCAGGAACGCGCGTGCACCGCTACGCTCGCCGACCGCGTCGTAATTGGCCAGCAGTGCCGGCAGGATCACCGGCAGGAAATCCGGATCGTGGCGCGCCGCGCGCTCGAACGCGCGGATCGCCGCGCTGTGATTGCCGGCATCAGTCTCGATCCGGCCTTCGCTGATCCCGGCACGCACGGAAGTGGAATCCGCTGCATAGGCCCGGCCGATCGCGGCGCGCGCCGCATCCAGGTCGCCCGCCGAGCGCTGCCGATCCGACAATTCACATTCGAACTGCGCGATCAGCTTGCCCATCGCCTCGCCCGAGGCGGCTTCGAAACGGCTGGCGTTCTCGATCGCTTTTTCCCAATCGCGCTCGGCCTGGTAGATGCTGATCAAGTGACGCAGCGCCTGCGGGGCGCGCTGGTCGATCTGGGCGAGATCGGTGAAGACGGTTTCCGCGCGATCGAGCAGGCCCGAGCGCATGTAGTCTTCGCCCAGCGCAAGCAATGCCTGCACTTTCTGCGCGTCACTGAGGTCAGCGCGCTGCACCAGCGCCTGGTGCAGGCGGATCGCGCGGTCGACCTCGCCACGACGCCGGAACAGGTGGCCCAGTGCAACCTGGGTTTCGAAGGTGTCCTTGTCCAGCTCGGCGATGTGCAGGAACAGCTCGATCGCCTTGTCCGGCTGCTCGTTGAGCAGGTAGTTCAAGCCGCGGAAATAGGTGGTGGAAAGCTTGCTGACCTGATGGTCGCCATGGCGTTCGCCACCACGCCGACCGATGATCCAGCCTGCCAGCGCAGCAAGCGGAACAAGGATCAGGTACCACAGCCATTCATCGAGGAATTCCATGTCAGCCCTCGCCGTGCGACGCACGCATGGCGTTTTCAGCGCGGCGCAGTCGCCGCCGCAGAGGCGCGACGACGGCAAGGGACAGGATGCCGCCGCCCACCAACACGCCCAGCAACAATGCAACCAGCATGCTCAGCCCGAGGCTGGCACGGATCGTCGCCATTCCCAGGTCAAGTACGACGGGTTGAGTATTCAGCGCGCCCACCACGGCACCCAGCAGGATGCAGGCGATGGCGGCAATGAGACGGATCAGGCGCATCGGCAACTCCGAAGTTCGCCTGCAAGCTTAACGGACTGGCGCGTCTCAGTCGTCGGACGGCAACGGCACGACGTCGGTGACCCGCTCGCGGAGCTCCTTGCCTGGCTTGAAATGCGGGACATGCTTGCCCGGCAGTGCCACGGCGTCGCCCGTCTTCGGGTTGCGGCCCGTGCGCGGCGGCCGGTAGTGCAGGGAAAAACTGCCAAACCCGCGGACTTCGATGCGGTCGCCTTCGGCCAGCGCGGTGCCCATCATCTGCAGCAACGCCTTCACCGACAGGTCGACGTCATCGGCCTTCAGGTGCGGCTGGCGCCGGGCCAGCAATTCGATGAGTTCGGACTTGGTCATGGAGACGTTCGCGGCCATGACAAGGCGGCGGCCCGACCGAAGCCGGGCCACCGCGTTGCGCTAGGCCTCGTGGATCACTCGGCCTTGCTGTTCAGCTGCTCGCGCAGCAGCGCGCCCAGCTTGGTGGTGCCACTGGCGGCGTCGGCGGAGGCCTTCTGGTACTCGACCATCGCATCGGCGGTCTCGGCGTCGTCCTTGCCCTTGATCGACAGCTGCAGGCTGCGGCCCTTGCGATCCATGCCGACGAACTTGGCTTCGATCTCCTGGCCGACCTTGAGGTGCTGGCTGGCGTCTTCGATGCGTTCTTCGGCGATGTCGCGCGCGAACACGTAGCCTTCCACGCCGTCGCCCAGGTCGATGGTCGCGCCCTTGGCGTCCACTTCCTTGACGGTGCCGGTGACCTTGGTGCCCTTCGCATTGGTGGCCATGAACTGGCCAAGCGGATCCTGTTCCATCTGCTTGACGCCCAGGCTGATGCGCTCGCGTTCCGGATCGACCGCCAGCACCACCGCTTCCAGGGTGTCGCCCTTCTTGTAGTTGCGGGCCACGTCTTCGCCGGTGGAGTTCCAGGTGATGTCGGACAGGTGGATCAGGCCATCGATGCCGCCGTCCAGGCCGATGAAGATGCCGAAGTCGGTGATCGACTTGATCTGGCCCTCGACCTTGTCACCCTTCTTGTGGATCGCCGCGAAGGTTTCCCACGGATTGCTGGTGACCTGCTTGATGCCCAGCGAGATGCGACGACGCTCTTCATCCACGTCCAGCACCATGACCTGGATATCGTCACCGACCTGCACGATCTTGGCCGGGTTGACGTTCTTGTTGGTCCAGTCCATTTCGGACACGTGGACCAGACCCTCGACGCCGGGCTCGATTTCGACGAACGCGCCGTAATCGGTGACATTGCTGACCTTGCCGAACACGCGGGTGTTGGACGGATAACGGCGGGCGATGTTGTCCCACGGATCCTCGCCCATCTGCTTCAGACCCAGGCTGACGCGGTTGCGCTCCTTGTCGTACTTGAGCACGCGCACATCGAGTTCCTGGCCGACTTCAACGACTTCGGACGGATGGCGCACGCGCTTCCAGGCCATGTCGGTGATGTGCAACAGGCCGTCGATGCCGCCGAGGTCCACGAATGCGCCGTAATCGGTGAGGTTCTTGACCACGCCCTTCAGCACCGCGCCCTCGACCAGCTTCTCGAGCAGCTGCTCGCGCTCTTCCGAATGCTCGCTCTCGACCACCGCACGGCGGGAGACGACCACGTTGTTGCGCTTGCGGTCCAGCTTGATGAGCTTGAATTCCAGCTCCTTGCCTTCCAGGTACACCGGGTCGCGCACCGGGCGCACATCGACCAGCGAACCAGGCAGGAACGCGCGGACGTCCTTGATGTCGACGGTGAAACCACCCTTGACCTTGCCGCTGATGCGACCGACGATCGTTGCGTTGGCTTCCAGCGCCTCTTCCAGCTCGTCCCACACCATGGCGCGCTTGGCTTTCTCGCGCGACAGCACGGTCTCGCCGAAGCCGTTCTCGAGGGAGTCGAGTGCGACCTTGACTTCGTCACCCACGCCGACGTCGATCTCGCCAGCGTCATTGCGGAACTGTTCGATCGGCACGATGCCTTCGGACTTCAGGCCGGCATTGATCACCACGACGTCATTGCGGACTTCGACCACGATGCCCTTGACGATGGAGCCAGGCTTGAGCTTGGCGATGTGGGCCTGGCTCTGTTCGAACAGTTCAGCGAAAGATTCGGTCATTACGGAATTCATTGGACATCTCAGTGGATACACGGGTCGCGTCGCAGCACCATGCTGCGTACATCGGCCCACCTTGGGTGTGGCATAGCGCTGCGCCCGGAGAAGCGCGTGCAGTGCGTGGCCATGTGTGATGGTTGAAGGAAAACCGCGGCAGCCTGCGCCTGACATGCCAATGCCAGAAACGGCGACCGCGGAACAGTTCTGCGACGGTTGGTCCGTGCGACTCAGTCGACAGGGCGGGACATCACGTCCAGCACCTGCGCGACCACGACCTCGATGCCAAGGCCGGTGGTATCGATGCGGACGGCGTCATCGGCCGGCCGCAAGGGCGCCACCGCACGACTGGCATCGCGGGCGTCACGCGCGAGAATCTCGCGTAGCAGACCATCCAATGTAACGGAAACCCCTTTGTCCTTCAACTGCTTATGGCGTCTTTCGGCGCGTTCGTCGGCACTGGCGGTGAGGAATACCTTGTGCCCGGCATCCGGGAAGATCACGGTGCCCATGTCGCGGCCGTCGGCCACCAGGCCTGGTGGCCGGCGAAACGCACGCTGGCGATCCTTGAGCGCCGCCCGCACTTCGGGAATGGCGGCAATCGCGGAAGCTGCCCCGCCAGCCGTTTCCGTGCGCAGCTCATCGGTGGCGTCCTGCCCGTTGACGATCACCCGCGGCTCACCCCCCGGCGTGTCACGGAAGCCGATCTCGGTATCGAACGTACAGCGCACCAGCGCGGAGGCGTCGGACAAGTCAAGGTCCGCCCAGCTTGCAGCGATCCCCACCGCACGGTAAAACGCGCCGGAATCCAGGTAATGCCAGCCAAGCCGCTGGGCGACGATGCGACTGATGGTGCCCTTGCCTGAGCCCGAAGGGCCATCGATGGTGAGCACGGGTATCGAGGACTGGTTTGCTTGAGTCTGCATCAGTCGATTATGGCGAACTTGACGGCTTCACAGGCAGTGCGGATATCCAGACACGCTTCAAGCTGGGCTCCCCGGCCACAAGCTGTTGATTCAGTGGGACATAACCCGTTACAATGCGCGGCTTCGCGTCCGCAACGCGTATCGCTTGCGTCTGCTTCCACCCACTTCTCAATTTTGCCGAGGTTCTGTCATGAAGGTTCTGTCCTCCCTGAAGTCGGCGAAGACCCGTCACCGCGACTGCAAGGTGGTTCGCCGTCGTGGCAAGGTCTTCGTGATCTGCAAGTCCAACCCGCGTTTCAAGGCGCGCCAGCGCTGAGTCCTGGTGCAGGTTGTACATGCGAAGGCCGCCATGTGCGGCCTTCGTTGTTTCTGGATTCATGCAATCCCCCTCTCGCGGCCCGTTCACGTATTCGGCTTAGAATCCTGATCACGTGTTCACCAGCCTCGTGTGCACATGCCTTGGGAGTCTCGCCATGACCTGTTTGTCCCGCAGCATCTCCATCTCTCTTGCACTTCTGGCCGTCACCCTGCCTGGCCTCAGCGGCACTGCCTCTGCCCAGGACCGGCAAATCGTTGGCGACACCCTGCTGATCGAACGCGTGCAGGGAGAACCGGCCAACTTGCCCAGCCGCGGGATGAGCATGGCGCAGGTTGAAGCGCGCTTCGGCATACCCGGCGAGCGCCTGGATCCGCGCGGTGGGCAAAAACGCGACTGGCCCGCGATCAACCGCTGGACCTACCCGGACTTCACCGTGTATTTCGAGCGCACCAAGGTCATCGACGTGGTGATGAACAAGGCCGACCAGAACGAGATCGGCCCGAAGCCTCCCACAACCTGATCTCTGACTCCTGAGCCCAATGACTGATTCATCCGCGCGTTTCCCCGCCGAGTGGGAACCCCAGGCGGCGATCCTGATTGCCTGGCCGAACGCCGATACCGACTGGGCCAGGCGCCTTGCCGAGGTCGAAGACACCTATATCGCGCTGGTCGCGGCCATCACCCGCTTCCAGCCCGTCGTGGTCTGCGTGGCCGATGACGACGTGGAGGCCTACGCCGATGCACGCCTGCGCTCGAACCGGATCGACATGGAGCGCGTTCGCTTTGTCACCGTGGCCTATGACGACACATGGTTGCGCGACAGCGGGCCGGTCACGTTGATTGAAAGCGGATTGCGCGATGGCGATGGCGATGGCGATGATTTCACGCTGCTCGATTTCCGCTTCACCGGCTGGGGCGGGAAGTACGCTGCATGCAACGATGATCGCCTGATCGAGCGTCTCGATGATCAGAAGCTGTTTCTCAACAATAATCGCCATGTTATTGATTTTGCTTTGGAAGGTGGCGCCATCGAAACCGATGGCGAAGGCACCCTGCTCACGACCTGGCGATGCCTGCACGAGCGCCATCCCGATGCCAGCCGCGAGCAGCTGACCACGCAACTCGCCAGCTGGCTGCATCAGGATCGTGTGCTCTGGCTCGACCACGGCGCACTGGAAGGCGACGATACCGACGCCCACATCGACACCCTCGCCCGCTTCGCTGCGGTCGATGCGATCGTGTTCCAGGCCTGCGATGATCCAGGTGATTCGCACCATGCGGGGTTGCAGGTGATGGCCGGTGAAATCGCGGCGCTACGCACCCGTGACGACCAGCCCTATCGGCTGTTCCCGCTGCCCTGGGCGAAACCCATCATCGACATCGATGAGCAAGGCGGGACGCGTCGCCTTGCAGCCAGCTATGCAAATTTCCTGATCATCAATGGCGCGGTATTGATGCCGGCCTATGGCGATCCTGCCGACACCGAAGCTGCCGCTGTGCTGGCCAGCGCCTTTCCGGATCGCCAGATCGTGCCGGTGCCGTGCCGGCCACTGATCTGGCAAAACGGCAGCCTGCACTGCATCACCATGCAGCTACCCGAAGGACTGGTTTGATGGCGACTTGCGACAAACTTCCCGTCGCGCTGATCCAGCAGCGCGCCATCGTCGATCAAGGCATCGGCAATGCCGAGGCCAACCTTGCCGTCATCGAAAGCCGCGTGGCCGAAGCGGCAGGCAACGGCGCGAAACTCGTGCTGCTGCAGGAGCTGCACAACGGTGCGTATTTCTGCCAGCACGAATGCGTGGATGAGTTCGACCTGGCAGAACCCATCCCCGGCCCGTCCACCGAACGCCTGGGCAGGCTTGCGAAACAGCATGGTGTGGTACTGGTCAGCTCGCTGTTCGAGAGGCGTGCCGCTGGCCTGTACCACAACACCGCCGTGGTGTTCGAGGCTGACGGCAGTACCGCCGGCAAGTACCGCAAGATGCACATTCCGGATGATCCGGGCTTCCACGAGAAGTTCTATTTCACCCCGGGCGACCTTGGCTTCAATCCCATTGACACCTCGGTGGGTCGCCTCGGCGTGCTGGTGTGTTGGGACCAGTGGTACCCGGAAGCCGCGCGCCTGATGGCGTTGGCCGGCGCCGAGCTGCTGCTGTATCCGACCGCAATCGGTTGGGATCCGAGTGATGAGCCCGCCGAGAAAATCCGCCAGCGCGACGCGTGGATCCTCAGCCACCGGGGTCATGCCGTCGCCAATGGCCTGCCGGTGCTCAGCTGCAATCGCGTTGGCCACGAAGCCTCACCGCTGGGTGCATCCGGCATCGACTTCTGGGGCAACTCGCACGTGCTCGGGCCACAAGGCGAATTCATCGCCGAGGCTGGCAGCGAGCCGACCATCCTGATGGCCGAGGTCGACATGCAACGCAGCGAACACGTGCGCCGGATCTGGCCGTTCCTGCGCGATCGTCGCATCGACGCTTATGACGATTTATCGAAGCGCTACCGTGATTGACCCGCCCGCGGCAGACGCCGCCGACTGGACCGATCAGCCGCATGTCGAAGTCGAGCGCGATGGGGTGCACTACACCCTGCTGGGCACTGCGCACATCTCCAAGTCCAGCATTGAGGCGGTGCGTTCGGCCATTGCCAGCGGCAGGTTCGATGCCATCGCAGTGGAACTGGATGAACAGCGACTCAAGGCGCTGACCGATCCCGACGCGTTGGCCCGGCTTGACCTGGTCAAGGTGATCCGCGAACGCAAGGTCGCGCCCTTCGCCGCCAACCTCGCGCTGGCCGCCTACCAGCGCCGGCTGGCCGAGCAACTCGACATCGAGCCAGGCGCCGAACTCAAGACTGCCGCGCTCGAAGCACGCGCACGCGACCTGCCCCTGCAACTGATCGACCGCGATGTCGGCATCACCTTCCGCCGGATCCTGCAAAAACTGGGTTGGTGGGACCGGATGAAACTGATCGGCGGACTCGGCAGTGGGCTGTTTGCCAGCGACGAGATCGACGAAAGCGACATCGAACGCCTCAAGGAAGGCGACATGCTGGAGTCGAGCTTCGGCGAATTCGCACGCGAAACGCCGTCGCTCTACGCCACCCTGATCGATGAGCGTGACCAGTACATGGCCGCACGCCTGCGTGAGCGCATGGATGGCGCCCAGCATGTGCTGGCGGTGGTTGGCGCGGGGCACCTGAAGGGCATGGCGCGCTACCTGGCCGACGAAACCCGCGCGCCGGATGACATCGCCAGCGAACTTGTGCAGGTGACCATCAAGCGCAAGATTCCCTGGATCACGATTGTCCTGATGCTGCTGATCGCCGCAGGGATCACCTGGGGCTATGCGCAAGGTGGTCGGGAGTTGGGCCGCGAATTGTTGCTGCAATGGGTGGCATGGACGGGCGGCCTGGCCGCGCTTGGCGCCCTGCTCGGTCGCGGCCACATCCTCAGCATTCTGGCGGCCGCAATTTCTGCTCCGTTGAAGCCGTTTCGTCCAGGCCTGCCGCCGGGCATGTTCAGCGCATTGGTCGAAGTCCACCTGCGCAAGCCGGCCTATCCGGATTTCCTGGCGCTGCGCGACGACGCCCAGACGCTCGGTGGCTGGTATCGCAATCGCGTGTGCCGGGTAGTGCTGGTGTTCATCCTCACCAATATCGGCAGTTCGATCGGGGTCTGGATTTCCGGTGCACGGATTCTCGGAAAATTGCTGTAACGCCCAAGCTGGTGTCTGAACCACATCGCCAATTCAAGGGCGAACACATCGTGGGTCGAACCGCCGGGTTCGACCCACCAAGCATGCAAGACACTACGCGACGTGTTGCGTCCGCAATTCCCGCCGTTGTTGCCGGTTGAGGCGCGCACGCCGGACCAGGTTGCCACTGCCTGCGCGCAGGTCATCCAGCATCGCGTAGATGGTCGGCAGGAACAGCAGGCTGACCACGGTCGAGAACGCCAACCCACCCGCGATCGCACGCGCCATCGGGTAGTAGGCAGGGCCTTCGCCGGCGATCTGGGTATCCGACAGTGCAATCGGCACCATCGCCAGGATCGCGGTGCCCATCGTCATCATGATCGGGCGCAGGCGTTCACGGCTGCCTTCCACCAGCGCATCGGTCCGGCTCATCCCGCGTCGCCTGAGGTTGTTGATGTGCTCGACCATCACGATGCCGTTGTTCACCACCACGCCCATCAACACCAGGATGCCGATGATGGCCATGATGTTGAATTCGGTACCGGTCAGCCAGAACAGCCAGTAGACGCCGAAGATCGAAAACAGCACGCAGCTCATGATCGCCAGCGGGAACAGCAGCGATTCGAACACCGCGGCCATCACCACGAACATCAGGATCAGGGCGATGCCGATGTTGCCGAGCATCTGCTCCTGGGCATCCAGGTTGAAACCGAACCCGCCACCTTCGAAGGTGTAGCTGTAGCCGGGCGGGAACTGCACGTTCTTGAGCGTGTCCTCGATTTCTTTCTTGGCCTCCTCAATCGTCGCTTCACCTGCGAGGCCACCCTCGATCTTGAGCATGGTCTGCCGGTTCATGCGCTGGATCGTGGTCGACGAGGGCTTCACGGTGACATCCACCATCGCCAGCAACGGCACCGTGCGACCATCGGCGGCGCGCACCGTGAACGACTCCAGGTCGGCCGCGCCGAAGTGTTCCGCACCTGCGAAACGCACGTTGACCGGGATCTCGACTTCGCCGCGATGGAATTCGCGCAATGACGACCCGCGCAAGGCCAGGCCGACGAACTGCGCCACCTGCTGCGCGCTGAAGCCAAACGAGGCCGCGCGCTCGCGATTGACCCGCACCGACAATTCGCTGTTGGTATCGCCGGTGTCCACGCGCACGTCACGCAGTTTCTTGCTGCGCGAGAGGATCGGAATGATGTCGCCGGCCAGCTCTTGCAGGGTTTCGGTGGAGTCACCGGTCAGGCTGAACTGGATGCCCTTTTCGTTGCCGCCCATGCCGCCCTGGCGACCGATGCCGATATTGGCGCGTGCCGACTTGGGCAAGCCCTTGCGCATGTCTTCCTGGATCGTCTTGGTCTGCTCCGGATCCTTGATGTCGATGTCGATCCGGGTCTGGGCCCAGCCCTGTTCGCTGTAGCGGCTGTATAGCTGCTCGACATGGAAACGCTTGCGGTTGGCATTGAGGAAATCCTCGACCTTGGCGACTTCCTTGCCCATCTCCTCCTTGGAGTAGGAGCCTTTCCATTGGTAGAACACCGCGATCTCGCCCGGGTCCTGCTCGTCGCCGGAATCACCCTTGGTCAGCTTCATCGGGATGATGCTGAGCAGGATGATCATCACGATGCCAAGCACGCTCCAGCCACGATGGTCCAGCGACCAGCGCAGTCCCCTTGCATAGCGCGTTTGCAGGCCGGAAATGAAGGGCGACTTCACCGCTGGCGGGGTCTTCATGCGCGCCGACAGCATCGGGATCAGGCTGATCGCGACCAGCCACGAGGCAAGCAGCGACACCGAGATGGTGACTGCCAGCTGGGTCAGGTACACGGTGATCATGTTCTTTTCGCCGAACATCATCGGCAAGAACACGATGCAGTGGCACAGGGTGCCCGCACTGAGTGCGATCGCCACGTGACGGGTGCCGATCACCGAAGCCAGGCGCGGTTGCGTCGGGTATTTCTCGCGCTCCTGGTAGATGCTTTCGACCACCACCACCGCATTGTCCACCAGCATGCCGACCGCCAGCAGCAAGCCCATCATCGACATGATGTTGAGGGTGATGCCGAAGAAATACATGAAGCCCAGCGTCATCACGAAGCAGATCGGGATGGCGGTTGTGACCATCAGGGTCGAAGGCCAGTGGCGCAGGAAGAAGTACAGCACCGCGATCGACAGCAGCAAGCCGATGCCGCCGGCTTCAGCCAGCGCCAGCAAGGAGCTGGTGACCTCCTGGCCCTGATCCTGAGTCACGTCGATGCTGATCCCGCGCATCGCGGGATCCTGCTGCAAGTCCTCGATTTCCCTGCGGACATCACGGGAGAGATCGACCAGATTTGCGGCGCGTTCCTTGTAGATGTCCACGCCCACCGCGGGCTTCCCGTCCACCTGGCGCACGTAGTTCATGCGTTGCGGCTGCAGGATCACTTCGGCGATGTCGGACAGGCGCGTGCCACTACCGGAAATCGGCAGATCCCGCAGCGCCTGCAGGTCGGTCAGCTCGCCCTTTGGCTGGATACGCAGGCGACGACCGGCATCCGTGATCTGCCCGGCCGAGACCGAGAAATTCGAAGCCTGCAACCGCGACACGAGCTCATTCAACCCAACGCCATTGGCCGTCAACCTGTCGGGCTCGATCGCGATCAGGATTTCCTGGATGGGCACGCCTTCCACTTCCACCCGCGCCACGCCGGGCAGTCGCTCGAGCCGCTGTTTCAGGCTGCGTTCGATCAGTTCGCCGCGGGTGGTGAGGTCGGTCTGGCTGGTCAGGCGCAGGCTGATCGCTTCCTGGTCGCCGGTGCTCCAGCGACGCACGAAATAGCGGCGGAAATCGTCCGGCAACTGGTCGCGGATCGCATCGATGCGTTCGCGTGCTTCCGACGCCGCGATGGCCACGTCCCGGCTCCAGTCGCTGAATTGCACGAACACGCCACCACCATCGGCACTGGCATTGGCATTCATCGACTTGATGCCAGGCATGGTGGCAATGGCTTCTTCCACCGGCCTTACCAGGTTACGTTCCACTTCCTCCGGCGTCGAACCCTGGTAGGGCAGCTGCACGAAGAAGAACGGCGGCGATATTTCCGGCTGCGACTCAAGCGGCAAGCGGAACCCGGCAATCAACCCGATCACCACCAGCGACACGAAGATCATGATCGTGGTGACCGGGCGGCGGATGCTCAGTTCGGTGATGTTCATTGGCGAATCAAGCCCCGCCTGGCCCGGGCGCTGCATGACCACCATTCAATGGATCATGTTCATGGGACAGGACGTTGGCCAATGCTTCGGAATCCGAGTGCGCACGACGCCCGCGCTCCGCATAGAACTCATCCGGCTTGCGATCCAGCAAGTCGTAGACGATCGGAATCACCAGCAAGGTCAGCATCGTCGAAACCAGCAATCCGCCGATCACGGTAATGGCCATCGGCGAGCGCACTTCCGAGCCTTCGCCAAACGCCAGCGCCAGCGGCATGAAGCCGAACAACGCGGTCATCGTGGTCATGACAATGGGCCGCAGGCGCGAGCGCGCACCTTCCACCAACGCGGTGCGCTTGGCCACGCCCAGCTCGCGCAGCTGATTGACCTTGTCGATCAGGATGATCGCGTTCTTCACCACCAGCCCGACCAGCAGAATCAGCCCGATGAAGACGACCACCGACGCACGGCGAACGCGGTCAGCAGCAACGCGGCCACCGCGCCGACCAGCGCCAGCGGGATGGTGAACAGGATCACGAACGGATGCAGCAACGATTCGAACTGCGAGGCCATCACCAGATAGACCAGGAAGATCGCGAGGCCGAACGCGAACAGCAACGAGCGGATCGATTCGTCGAGTTCCTGGCCCTGACCACCGATATGCATGTCGATATCGGTGCCGAGTGGCGTCGTCGGCCACCATCGATTCGACCTCGCGAATCGCATTGCCAAGGTCGATATCACGCAGGTTGGCGGAGACGATCGCCACCCTGCGCTGGTCGGCGCGGTGGATCTCGCTGGGGCCGGTGGTCGAGACCACATCGGCGACCGACGCCAGTTCCACCGGCGCGCCACGGCCCGGATTGACGATCAGGCGACGGATGTCATCCAGCGATGCGCGGTCGGATTCCTGCGCGCGCACCAGCACGTCGATCTTGCGATCGCGGAAGCTGTAACGGGTGGCCACGTTGCCGCGCACCTTGTTGACCACCACGTCGGCGATCTGCCGGGTGGTCAGCCCCAGTGCCGCCGCGCGCTCCTGGTCGAACACGATCTGGACCTCGGGGAAGCCCTGCTCCACCGTCGATTTCACGTCGGCGTAGTGCGCATTGCCGCGCAGCAGTTTGGCGAGGCGATTGCCGGCGTCGCGGATCGACTCCAGGTCAGTGCCCTCCACTTCGATTTCCAGCGGCGGCGACAGGCTGAACAACTCGGGACGTGCGAAGTCGACCTGTGCGCCCGGGTACGCCTGCATGGTCTTGCGCAGGGCTTCAGTGAGCGGCACTTCGGCATCGTTGCTGGTCATCACCACCGACAGCTTGCCGATGTTTTCGCCGCTTTCGGTCGGACTGGCATCCAGTCGCGTGCCAGTGCCCGACACGCCGTAGAGCAAGCGCACGCCTCGATCCCTGGCGTGGCCTGCCTGCACGGCACGGACCAGCGCATCGGTCTTCGCGAGCGGCGTGCCCGGCGGCAGCTTGGCGGTCATCTCGAAACGATCCTGCGCGAACTGCGGGATCAGGTCCGCGCCCAGCAACGGCACCGCGGCCATGGTCAGCCGCGAATGCGATCGCGGCGACTGCCAGCACCGGCACCGGGCGCGCCAGTGCGTTGGGCAGCATCCGCAGGTAACCGCGCTCGGCGCGATGGTAAGGCGACATCGCGATGTCGCTGGCCTTGCGCATCACCGGGCCGACAACCGCTGCGATCGCCCTGCCATGCCGCGCACGATGGCCCAGGCAGTCCAGAAAAAGATGCCGCGGAGAAGCGCACCGATGCCGCGACCGCCGAGGGCGACCGGCTTCTGCCAGCGGCGCTCGGGCGTCCAGCGCGCATGCGCAGGTTCTTCCGGGAAGCCCAGCGGCGGCCGGCCTTTCAGCGCACTGAGCATCGGGATCAGGGTCATCGCCACCACCAGCGACACCGCGATGGCAATCGCCACCGTCAACGCCTGGTCGCGGAACAACTGCCCCGCGATGCCCTGCACGAACACCAGCGGCAGGAACACCGCGATCGTGGTCAGGGTCGAGGCCACTACCGCCATGCTGACCTCACGCGTGCCGGCAATCGCGGCATCCAGGATGCCGAGCCCGCGTTCGCGCGCCTTGGCGATCGATTCCAGCACCACGATCGAGTCGTCCACCACCAGGCCGGTGGCCAGCGCCAACCCACCCAGTGACATCACGTTGAGGCTCAGCCCCAACCGATCCATGAAGAAGAACGTCGCGATGATCGATACCGGCAACGACAGACCAATGACGAACGTGCTCCAGCCATCGCGCAGGAACAGGAAGATGATCAGGATCGACAGCAGGCCACCGATCACCCCATCCACCTTCACATCGCGAATCGCGTTGCGGATGAATACCGACTGGTCTTCAATCGTGGTGACTTCGATGTCGGCTGGCAGCTTCTCGCGGATGTCCTTGAGCTTGATTTCCAGCGCATCCGCGGTGGAGACGGTGTTGGCATCGCCTTCCTTGTAGATCGCCATCTCGACCGCTTCGCGGCCGTCGATGCGGATGATCGCTTCGCGCTCCTTGTAGCCTTGGCGTACCTCGGCCACGTCCCGCAACCGCAGCGCCATGCCGCCGGCCGCGGCGCTGTTGCTGCTGCCGCTGCTTTGCTGCGACAAGGCCGCCATCACGCTGGCATCGCCGCTGGCCGCGGCGACCCGCATGGCCTGGTCGGAACCGCTGTTGCTGGCGGCCGCCGCACGCGTGGTCAGCAGCATGTTGGCGATTTCATCGACCGTGGCGAACTGGTTGACGGTGCGCACCAGATAACGCTGTGAACCTTCTTCCAGACGCCCGCCGGAGACATTGATGTTTTCCTGCTGCAGGCGCTGCACCACGTTGTCCAGGCTCAGGCCGAGCTGGGCGAGCTTGCGCTGGTCGATGTCGACCTGGATCTCGTCCTCAAGGCCACCACCCACCTTGACTGCGGCCACGCCATCGACCGTTTCAAGCTTGCGCTTGAGGTCGTCATCGGCGAAGCGGCGCAACTCCATCAACTGGCGGATCGCCTCGGCATCGCCACCAGCGGTCTTCGGCGACAGCGCCAACCGCATGATCGGCTGGGTCGAAGGATTGAAGCGCAACAGCACTGGCGGCGAAGCTTCCAGCGGGAATTGCAGCGCTTCCATCTTGTCGCGCACGTCCAGGCTGGCCTGGTCCATGTCGGTGCCCCAGGCGAATTCCAGCACCACATCGGACTGGCCGGTACGCGAGATCGACTTCAGCTTGCGCAAGCCCTTGACCACGCCGAGCGCTTCCTCCGCCGGTTCGCTGATCAGGGTCTCGACTTCAGTCGGCGCGGCGCCGATGTAATCAGTGCGTACCGTCAGCGTGGGATAGCTCAGGTCCGGCAGCAGGTTGACCTTCAGGCTGGACAGCCCGATCAAGCCGAACAGCACCAGGGTCAGGGTCATCATCGCGACGGTGACGCGCCTGCGGGTCGAGAACTCGACCAGGCTGAAACCGGCCGGTGCACGCAACGGATCGTGCGCGCCGACTGGATCATGCATGTCGGGCGAACTCATTGCGCGGCCTTGGCCGGTGCTGCAGTGGCCGTATCCTTCCTGCGCCGGCGCCGTGCCCGGCGTGATCACCTGCACCACGCTGCCTTCGCGCAATGCGGACTTGCCAGCCACGACCACCGGCTCGCCTTCCTCCAGGCCGCCCAGGACTTCCACCCATTCACCGTCGATGCTGCCCAGCTTGAGCGCCACCCGGCTCGCCTTCGCCGCGCGCACGGTGAACACCGCAGGCTCGCTGCCGTCTTCCAGCAATGCGTTGCGCGGGATCACCAACGCATTGGCGCGCTGGTCATAGTTGATCCGGATGCGGGCGAACATGCCCGGGCTGCAGCAGGTCGCCACCTTCGAACGCACATACCACGCGGAAGGTGCCGCTGCCCGAGTCGACCACCGGCGAGACCCGATCGATGCGGCCTTCGAAGGTCCTGCCCGGCAACGCGTCCACGATGAGCTGCACCGCCTGTCCGGTCTTCAGCGTTTCGATCTCGCGCTCGGGCGCGTTGAGCGTGGCTTCCAGGCGCGAGTTGTCGACGATGCGCATGAGCGGCGTGTTGATCTGCACCAGGTTGCCCGGCTTGATCGAGCGCTCCGCAATCACGCCGGAAATCGGCGCCTTCACTGTCGTGTAGGACAGTTCCAGGCGCGCCAGGCGGTTTGACGCACGCGCGTTCTCAAGGTCGTAGCGCAACTGGTCGAGGTCGTTCGCACTGACCATCTTCTGGCTGGCCAATTGCTGCGCGCGCGCGAAGTTGGCCTGCAATTTCCTCACCTGGGCATCGCTCTGCGCGACTTGCAGGGTGGCGCGATCGGCATCGATCCGCACCAGTGCCTGGCCCTCATTTACATGCTGGCCGACTTCCGCGAAGACTTGCAAGGCAAGGCCAGACGTCTTGGCCACCACCTGCGCCTCGCCACGAGCTTCCAGTGCCGCAGTGCCACTGTAGCTGGCCGCAATCGAACGGCGGCTGGCCTTGGCGACTTCGACCGGAACGGCTTCGGGGTCATTGCCGGCCGCATTCTTGCCATCCTTGTCCATGCCGGTGCCGCCGCCCTTGCATGCGGCAAGCGCCAGCACCAGCGCGAGCATCCCGATGCGGATCAGGTGAAAGGAGCGGCCAGCACGCGTCGCGTTGGTCGAGATCGTGTCTTGCATGGGAAAAGCCTGATTGGTGTTGTAGTCAAGTATCTCACCTAGCCATCCCCTGTTTGCATGCGCCGAAGGTCATGGTCATGCGCTTACGGAACAAGCACGCGAAAGATGCGGGGGATCCAGGGAAGCGCCAAGAACACGCCCCTGCGAGCACTTGCGACATATCGCTATACTTGCCGGATTGCGTGTCGCGAACGCGGCACACCATTGAACCACGGACTCCGGACCCACGACACCATGATGCGAATGTCCTCGATCGCTGCCTCACTTGCCTTGGTCATTGCCACGTCCACCGCCATCGCCCAGGACGCTGCAGCCCCGACAACCGAAGCTGCGACTGCCGCCCCTGCGCAGGTTCAGCCTGCGCCAGGCGCTGACGCAGTTCCCGCCGCGCCGGCACCGGTGGCGCCCGCAGCACTGGCTGGCGAAGCCTCCCGCGGCAAGGGCCTGACTTACACCTGCCGCGGTTGCCATGGCGTGACGGGGTACAAGAATGCATACCCGACCTACCACGTACCCAAGCTCGGGGGTCAATCGCGGGTCTACCTGCACAATGCCTTGAATGAATATCGCCAGGGCAAGCGCAAGCACCCGACCATGCAGGCGCAGGCGGAGAGCTTCTCGGAGCAGGACATCGCCGACATCGCCGCCTACCTGTCCAGTATCAAGTGAGCAGCGCCATGACGAAAAAGACCACGACCAAGACGCCCGCCATCCTGCTCGCCATCGCTTGCTCACTGGCGCTTGCCGCCTGTGGCAGCACACAGAGCGCAGCGGAAGGCCATGGTGCCGAGGCCACGCCTGCCTCGTCTTCCGCGGGCCTCCCGAAGGGCGATATCGCCACCGGCAAGGCACTGGCGACTGCCAAGGGCGCGTCTGGCCAGGCCTGCGTGGATTGCCACGGCGCCGAAGGCAATGCGCCCATCGACGCCAGCTATCCGAAACTCGGTGGCCAGTACCACGACTACATCGAGCACTCGCTGCAGGCCTACCGTTCCGGCAACCGCAGCGGCAGCCCCACCACGGACCTGATGGCCAGTCAAACCAAGGATCTGACCGACCAGCAGATCGCCGACCTGGGCGCCTACTTCGGCAGTGTCCATACTGAGCTGCGCGACTTGCACAACGCCAACTGAGCGCGACTGGCGATGCAATCAACAAGGGGCCGCAAGGCCCCTTTTCATTGCTTCCCAGCCACCGGATCACGCTCACGAGCAGCCAGCATCATCGCGGGTGCGAATGCGACATGCCCTTACGGATCTGACGGTTTCACGCTGCCGTTGTCTTCCTGCAGCTCGGGCTTGAATGGAATATCCGGTGGTGGCCGCGCGCGCGCGGGCTGTTCGTTGACATCAGGATCGACCGGCAGGCAACCCCCGCCCAGCTGCAGCAGCGAAATCACGCATTGCAGGCGCCTGCTGGTCCCGGGAATCGGGATCGACACCTGTTTGATGCCCTTTCGGACCCATTCCTCCAGCAGTGAGCCCTGGGGAATCCAGTAGCGGTCGAAACGGGTGCCGCGGTATTCCATCCCCGGGCGCTTCAACCAGGTTCCGGCACGGTCAACGTTGATCCCGCTTTGCTCGGTCCATGTGTCCGACAGACGCGGGCTGCCATCGGCGTTGAACAGACCGGACTTGCCATCGCCCTTGCGGCCCTTGCCATTGCCGGCTCCATCGCCTGTGCCGGTGCCGGGCACATTGCGAGTGGATGCGCCCCAATCGTCGCTCTTCGCCGCACCCGGCCATCCGCCCGGCGCAGGCTTGCTGCCTGGCCCCGCGCCAGTGCCTGCCGAGGCCACGCCACGCCCACCCTGCACCGCCACTTGCGCACCCTGCCCGTTGCCAGCGGGTGTATTTCCCGCCACGGGTGCATTGCCACGCTCACCCCCAGCCCCGGCGCCCTTGCTGGCCTGTTGAGCCACCCCGTTTCCGGCCAGCGTGGAAGGCGTGGGGGCGCCACCCGGCGGCATCGGAATGTCGGCAATCTCCCCACGCACCTGCGGCACCTGCACGCTGCGGTTGGCCTGGGTCGGCAATGCACGCGCAGGCAACGGCTCCAGGCGCCGTGGTTCGGGCACCTCGATGTCCTGCACCTGTTGTTGCAACTGTGGTGCACGCACGGTGGCCTGGACTTCACGCGGCTTGAGCGTGCGTACCGGCTGCTTTTGCAGCGTGACAATGGCTTCCACCTGTTGTGCGGTCTCGGCCTCGCGCAGCTGGATCCGAGGCAACTGCAGTTCACGCACGTTCGGCGCAGGCAACTGGTAGGACTGCGGTGCGGGCTCGCGCACTTCGCTGACCTGCAAAGGTTGCGCCGCGTCCATTGCTGCCGGCGGCGGACAGCTCACGGACACGTTGAGGTGCCTCGCTGCTGGCACTCACCTGCGGCGGTTGCGCTACCGGGATGGACGGGCTTGGCGCATCCGGCCTGCCCGTCGCGGGCGCCCGTGTCGCTGCACGGGTCATGGCCGCGGCCGCCGCGGGTCCGGATTCGGCACCGGCATTGGCCAGCGCACCACCACCTTCGGCGATGTTGCCGCGCCCGATGAACTCGACCTGGACGACCTCATCGCCATCCTCCACCGGAGGAGGCGGCATCGTGAAGCGCAGGTACATCAGCCACAGGAACAGACCGATCAGGATCACATGCAGGAGGATGTCGATCGCACCCGCACCGATGCGCATCGTGCGTTCATCCCGCAGGTCCGGTTGCCATTGCTGTTGCAGCAGGCTGGCGAACGAGCGCGCACGGCCCAACGGCGACGGGCTGCGTGGAATCGGCCGCAAGGGACGTTGTGCCATCGCCTCCACAAGAGCAGGCGCCGGCGAGCCCTCCGCGTGCGCATCCACGATCGGCATCGCATCCAGCCACTGCTGCCATCCGGCGGGCAGCGAGCCGGGTGCCGTGCCTGATGTATCGGGGCGAATCGTCAGCCGCGTGCGTCGCTGGTTGATCGCAGCGATGACGTCAGCAGAGGTCGTCACGCGCGGGAAGTCCGCTCAGTCAGCACGTAGCGGCATGACGGATTCACCTGCCGCACTGTCGCGTGTCATGTACGGCGCATCACCGCTGGCATGGTCGGTGGCATCGCGTACTGCGGTCACCCCCGGGACTTTGTCCAGCAGGGTTTTCTCGATGCCCTGCTTCAGCGTGACGTCGGCCATGCCGCAGCCGTGGCATCCGCCACCAAAACTCAGCACGACGACGCCATCGGCGGTGATTTCCTGCAGGCTCACGCTGCCACCGATGCTGCGCCAGTTGCGGATTGATGTCGTGCTCGATCGTCCAGCGCACCCGTTCTACCAGCGAAGCATTCACACCTGGCACCTGGCCCTTTATCTTCGGCGCGCGGATCTGCAACTGTCCGCCAGTGGCCTTGGCCTCATAGTCAATCTCGGCACCATCCAGGAACGGCACGCTCGGCGCATCCAGCCACAACGTGAAGCCAGTGCAGTCGATCGCCCACTCATCGCCGGTCAAGTCACCCGGCTCGGCAAACTCCAGGCGCACGTCTGCACGCGGGGTGCCGGGATCCTGCGCGGTGAGCCTCACGCCCAAGCCTGGCAGGGCTTCGCGTTCGATCAGCTTGCGGAAATGGGTCTGTGCCGATTCTGATATCTGGATCATGCGGCTATTCTAGTCCAGCCACGCCATCGCACGGCAGCACGGCTCCACTTCGGCCTTGCGACCGCCACTGTTCCGGTTCAGCGCCACGATGCAGGAGATCTCCCATGTCCGACCTGGTCCCACTCGCCCACGCACGTTGTGCGCCACGCCGCGGAAGCGAACACCGCCTGACCGAGGCCAGCATCCGCGAACTGCTGCCGCAGCTGCCTGGTTGGGAACTTGCCGAGAACGGCCACGCACTATCCCGCACGTTCACCTTCAAGGACTACTACCGGACGATGTCGTTCGTGAACGCGCTGGCGCACGTCGCCCATGCGGAAGACCACCATCCGGATCTGTCCGTCCACTACGATCGCTGCGTGGTGCGCTTTTCCACCCACGACGTGGACGGACTCAGCGAAAACGACTTCATCTGCGCAGCGAAAGCGGACCAGCTGGCGGGTTAAGCCCACCAGACGCCGCTAACCGAGTCGGTCCAGGACTTCAATCAGGTCCGGCGCCAGTGGAGCATTCAGCAGGTAGGGCGCCTTGCCGGCATCCAGCGAGAACTCCAGCGTCGAGGCGTGGAGGAACAACCGGCGCAAGCCGACCTGCTCGCGCAACCGCTTGTTGGCGGCTTCGTCGCCGTATTTGTCATCGCCGGCCACCGGATGGCCGATATGCCGGGCATGCACGCGGATCTGGTGGGTACGCCCGGTTTCGATGCGCACTTCGCAATAGCTCTGCCCATTGCGACGTTCCAGCACCTTGAAATGACTCTTCGATGGCTTGCCGTTGGCGTTGACCTGTACATGCCGCTCGCCGCCCTGGCGCAAGCCGACATGCAGCGGCGCATCAACCGACATCAACCCGTCGGGCATGCGTCCAGTCAGCAGGGCCAAGTAGCGCTTGCGGATACCGGCACCATGGTCCTCACGCAGCAATGCCTGCAATTCGATCAGAGCCGAACGCTTCTTCGCAATGACCAGCAGGCCCGAGGTGTCCCGGTCCAACCGGTGCACCAGTTCCAGTGTCTCCCTGGGCCGCAACGCGCGCAATGCTTCGATCGCACCCCAGGAAATGCCGCTGCCACCATGGCTGGCCAGCCCCGAAGGCTTGTTCAGCGCCAGCAAGCGGGCATCCTCGAACACGATGGCCTCGGTCAACGCGTCCAGCAGGCCTTGCGGTGGCGTTCTGTCGCGATCTTCGGCGTTCTCGATGCGAACAGGCGGGATTCTGATCTGATCTCCCTCTTCCAGACGCCGATCCGCCTTGACCCGGCCGCCATTGATGCGCACCTGCCCGCTGCGCACCAGCTTGTAGACCAATGACCTGGGTGCACCCTTGAGGTAATTCAGCAGGAAGTTGTCCAGGCGCTGCCCTTCACGGTCCTCGGAAACACGGTAGTTGCGGGCGCTGCCGGCGGTTCGGTCGTCGTTTTCTGAATGGGTCATGGTAATCGTGATCTGATACACTCGGCGAGCGAGATAAGGGTTTGATTCCGCAGGAAGTTGCCCCGGCCAAAAGCCGGTCTTCCTTCGTCCCGGAACAGTCCGTTGCCACCGCCCCCGGGGCGGCCATGTTAACGACTGTACGGCAAGCCCGGCCTTCGCCGGACGCTTTGGTGTTCGTGCTTACGCTGAACAATGTCCCGAGTGACCGGCCCCAGGCCGCTGTCACCGGCCCTGCAACACGGAAAGAATACAAGCGCTCCCGCGGCCTGCCGTGGTGTCGTAGCGCTGGAACACTAGAAGCGACACAGCTGCGCACAGCGCGGCTGCGGCGCTTGCGGTATCCAGAGGCGATACGCCCACGGCGTTGCCGCGTGCCTGCCCAGGCGGGAAGAGCGCGCGAGGAACGCACAATGAAGCGAATGCTCATCAATGCCACGCAGGCGGAAGAACTGCGCGTGGCGACGGTCGACGGCCAGAACCTGTACGACATCGACATCGAACAGCCGTCGAAGGAAAACAAGAAATCCAACATCTACAAGGGCCGCATCACCCGGCTGGAGCCGTCGCTTGAAGCGGCGTTCGTCGAATACGGCGGCGACCGCCACGGCTTCTTGCCGCTGAAGGAAATCTCCCGCGACTACTTCCAGGCCGGCGTCGACGCCAACAAGGCAACGCTGAAGGAACTCCTGCGCGAAGGCCAGGAAGTCGTGGTCCAGGTCGACAAGGAAGAGCGCGGCAACAAGGGCGCTGCCCTGACCACGTTCATTTCGCTGGCCGGCCGCTACATGGTGCTGATGCCGAACTCGCCCACCGCCGGCGGCGTCTCCCGCCGGATCGAGGGCGACGATCGCGCCGAGCTGAAGAAGGCGATGGATGCGCTGGTGATCCCGGACGAGATGGGGGTGATCATCCGCACCGCCGGTGTCGGCCGTGACGCCGAAGAACTGCAGTGGGACCTCGACTACCTGCTGTCGATCTGGCGCGCGATTGCCGAAGCCGCACTGACCAAGCCCGCCCCGTTCCTGATCTACCAGGAATCACGGCTGATCGTGCGCGCCCTGCGTGACTACATGCGCAGCGATGTCGGCGAGATCCTGGTCGACACGCCGGAGATGTACGAGGAAGCGCGCGAGTTCGTCGAGCAGGTGATGCCGCACAACCTGCGCAAGCTCAAGCACTACACCGACGACACCCCGCTGTTCAACCGCTTCCAGATCGAATCGCAGATCGAAGGCGCCTACGAGCGCACCGTGCGCCTGCCCTCCGGCGGCGCGCTGGTGATCGACCAGACCGAAGCGCTGACCGCGATCGACGTCAACTCCGCGCGCGCCACCAAGGGCGGCGACATCGAGGAAACCGCGTTCAACACCAACCTGGAGGCAGCCGAGGAAGTCGCTCGCCAGCTGCGCCTGCGCGACCTCGGCGGACTGGTGGTGATCGACTTCATCGACATGTCGTCCAACAAGCACCAGCGCGACGTCGAGAACAAGCTGCAGAATGCGCTGAAGTACGACCGTGCGCGCGTGCAGATTGGCCGCATCTCGCGCTTCGGCTTGCTTGAAATGAGCCGCCAGCGCCTGCGCAACAGCCTGGGCGAAGCCAGCCAGATCGTCTGCCCGCAGTGTGAAGGCCATGGCCGCATGCGCAGCATCGAGTCGCTGTCGCTGTCGATCATTCGCGTCGCCGAAGAGCACGCGATGAAGGACAACACCGGCCAGGTACTGGTGCAGGTTCCGGTGGAAATCGCCAACTTCCTGCTCAACGAAAAGCGCGGCGCGCTCCGCGAAATCGAGCAGCGTCACGATGCACCGATCGTGATCGTGGCCGATGAGCAACTGCACACGCCGCACTACGAAGTGACCCGTATTCGTGAAAACGAGTTGGGCGAGGAAACCGCGCGTCCCAGCTACCAGCGCGGCACCCCGCGCAAGGTCGCGACGATTGCACTCAGCAAGGCCCAGCTCAATATTCCACCGCTACCGGCGGTGACCAAGGTCAATCCCGCGCAGCCTGCGCCGTTGCGCGATCCCAAGCCGATGCCGGAAGAACAGGTACGTCCGGCGCCCGCCGTCGAAGCGGCATCCACCCCGGTACAGGCCGGTGGCGTGATCGGCTGGCTGCGTGGCTTGTTCGGGGCCAGCCCGGCCACGACCGACACCGAGTCGCCCGCTAGCGACGATTCCAAGGGTAGCCGCCGTGAGGGCCGCAGCAACAACAACCGTCGCGTGACGGTCGTGGCGGTCGCGATGTCCGAGCGCCGGGATCGTGACAGCAACCGGCGTGGTGGTGGCGCGCAGGATGAAGGTCGTGGCGGCAAGCAGGCGGAGCCGCAGAAACAGGCCCAACCGGAAGCCCGCCAGCCGAAGCAACCGCGCAACGAGAAGCCTGCCAGGCAAGACAAGCAGGAGAAGCAGCAGGCGCAGCCGAAGCAGCCCAAGCAGGAACGCACGAGGCAGGATCGCGCTGACCGGCAGGACAAGCCGAAGACCGAGAATCCCGTCATCGCCGAAGCCGGGAACCTCGAACATGCTGTTGCCGTCAACGAAACAGCCGCGATCCTGACGTCTGAAATCCCTGCAACCCAGAACAAGGCGCAGGACCAGGTCGCTCAATCGCAAGCCAGGTCACAGGATGATGGCAACAGTGACGGGGATGGCGAAGGTGGCAGCAAGCGTCGCCGTGGCCGCCGCGGTGGCCGTCGTCGTCGTCGTGGCGGTAGCGATGCTGCCGGCACCGCCAGCGAATCGACCCACGACCAGGATGCACAGGCAGATGAAGTGCTGAATGCCGATGGTTCGCAGCCGGAATTCGATTTCGACGACATCGAAGCGCCAGCACCGAAGGCAGCGATCGCCAGAGCTGAAACAGCCCAGGTGGTCGCCATCGAGGAGAAAGCGGACGCGTCTTCGCCTTCAGCAGCGCAGAGCGCCGCGGTTGACGATGCCAAGCCCGTCAGCGAACCCGGCACGCCGGTAGCAGAAGCCGAGTCAGTGGCCGCGACGACCGCTGCCGTGAACGTGGTCGAAGCCACCAGCCCCAGCGAGGACGCCGTGGCCGAAGCGGATACGGCGCAAGCACTGCCGCCTCCTGCCGCAGCAGGAAACACCGGTTGCCGATGCTGCCGAGAATGTCGTGCCAGAACCGGTCGTCGCACGCGTGCTTGAACCCGCCGCGGACCTGGTGGTTGACGTCGCATTGGTCGAGTCCATCCCGGCCGGGGTCGAAACCACCCCGCCCGTGGATGCGAGCAGCCGCGCCGAACAATTGCGTGGCCTGTTCGACACCGCTCGCGTCAACAGCGACGGGGCCGGCGTACCGCTTGCGGCGAACACCGAAAACCCGGCAAGCGAAACCGAAGAAGCCACCCGCAACGGGTGAGGTGGCTTGGGCCGCATCCGCCGTCAGTGCACGGCGTATGCGGCATCGACCAGCCCGTACTGACTGATCAGGCGGGCCAGCGCGATGTTGTCGCGTACGGCCAGTTTTTCGAACAACCGCGATTTATGCGTGTTCACCGTCTTCGCACTCAGGCTGAGATGCTTGGCGATGGCTTCCTGGCGCATGCCCTGGTTGAGCAGCAAGGCCACTTCCATTTCACGCGGCGTCAATACATCGAAGGGCGAGGCCTGATTGCCGGTGATGCCCGACAGGGCCATGCCTTGGGCGATCGCACTGGCCAGGTATTTCTTGCCCCGCGACACGTCACGCACCGCCCTAATCAGCTCCCCGGCGTCGCACGCCTTGCCCACGTAACCCGACGCACCCGCTTCCAGCAAGCGACGCGGCATTGGCCCATCCTCCAGCACGGACACCACGATCACCCGGGTTCCGTAGTCGCCACGCGCGATCCGCTCGGTGACTTCCAGACCGCTGATCCCGGGCAAGTGCAGGTCGCAGAGGACCACGTCAGGCTTGAGCCTGCGGATCTGCGGCAAGGCTTCTTCGCCGGTTTCGGCTTCGCCGATCACGTCGATATCGCCTGCCTGAAGCAGAGTGAGACGAAGGCCGGTTCGCACCAGCGCGTGATCGTCCACGATGAAAACCTTGATTCCCATGACTACTCCCCGTTCGTGATGGGGACAAGCTACGCCGATGGCTGGTACGCGCCAAGACGGGAATACCGCACTGTAGGGTAGGAAAAGTCCTACAGAATTGAAGGTACGCAGCCGGAGGTTCAAGGATTTGGCGGAAGCGGTGAGATTCGAACTCACGGTGGGCTCACACCCACGGCAGTTTTCAAGACTGCTGCCTTAAACCACTCGGCCACGCTTCCGATGCGCGCTCATTCTCGCACGGGGGTTTGCCCGCGCACAGCCTGCCCTGACCTCCTTTCGCCGCGATGCCGGCGCGCGCATCGACAAACACCGCATCCGAGCCGGTCGGCTCAACCACCGGCACACCGGCTGCCTTCAGCCAGCCTGCAAGCCGCACCGACTGTTCGATGCGGGTGCGAATGTACAGGTTGTCCACCATCTCGCGCAGGCCCTGCGCCGAGGCCGAATGTGGCGGACTATTCACTTGGCCGCCAAACGCGCACCCACTCGTGCAGTGACGGCATCGGCTGTGGCCGACAGAATAGATAGCCCTGCATGAAATCGCAGCCGTGTTGGAGCAGGAATCGATAATCGTCCTGCTCCTCCACGCCTTCGCCGACCAAGTGCAGCCCCAAGTTATGGCCAAGTGCAATGACTGAACGGCAGATAGACGCCGTACCCGGTGCGTGGCTGACACCCCTGCAAAAGGCCTTGTCGATTTTCAGGGTCTGCACCGGGAAACGCTGCAGGTACGTCAGCGAGGAATAGCCGGTGCCGAAGTCGTCAATGCTCAGGCCTACGCCAACCGCGCGCAGTGACTGCATGATTACGATCGCGGTATCGATATCCTTCATCAGCACGGTCTCTGTCAACTCCAGCTCGATTCGCTCCGGGCTGACTCCGCTGGCAGCCAGCGCCTGCTGCAGGCGCGGCGCCAAGGCAGGGTCACAGAATTGTGCCGGCGAGAGATTGATCGCCAATTTCACCGCCGGCAACCCCGCGCGGTCCCACTCGGCGAGGTCGCGCAACGACTGTTCTATCACCCAGTGTCCAAGGTTGACGATCAGCCCGTTCTGCTCTGCGGCGGGAATGAAGTGGTCGGGCAAAACCAAGCCCCGTTCCGGGTGTTGCCAGCGCACCAAGGCTTCTATGCAATGCAGTTGATGGTTCGCAACACGAAGGATCGGCTGGTAGTGCAGGACGAATTCATTTGATTCCAAGGCGCGCGCCAATTCAATCTGCAGTGCGCGACGCTCCACTAGTTCATCCTGCAACCGGGAGGTGAAAAACCGGAAGGTGTTTCGGCCCTCGGCCTTGGCGCAATACATCGCCAGATCGGCTTTGCGCAGCAACTGGTCGGCATCTACATCGTCCCCTGGGCAAAGGGTGATGCCGATGCTGACGCCAATGCGGATGGCATTCCCTTCGATCTCGAAGACCGGCTCGATGCTGTCGAGTATGCGTTGGGCGACCACGGCGACTGCAGCTGCGCCATCTGTCTTTGGCAGCACGATAGCGAATTCATCGCCGCCCAGGCGGGCGATGGTGTCGATTTTGCGTACGCACTGGCGCAATCGTGTCGCAACTTTCTGGAGCAGCACATCACCGATGCCGTGGCCCAGGCTGTCGTTGGCGATCTTGAAGTGATCGAGGTCGAGAAACAGCAAACCCATCTGGCTTTTCTCACGCCGACTCAATTCCACCGCCTGCAGCAGCCGGTCATTGAACAGGGCACGATTTGGCAATTCGGTCAGGCTGTCGTGCGTGGCCAGGCGCAGGGTTTGATCCTCGGCCCGGCGGCGCTCGGTGACATCGCGCACTTGGATGTTATGCAGGCCGTAGTCTGGCCCTGACCAATAGCTGACAGAGAATTCTGCGGGGAATGCGCTTCCGTCGTGGCGGTGCCCGGTCAACTCGATTTCGCGGCTGGCGGCACGGCTGTCGTCGGTATCGATTTCCACAAAGCCCCGTTCGCTGCTGGGCTCCCAAGGAATAAGCTGACGGAACCGGCGGCCACGCAGCGCGTCTTCGCTGTAGCCGAACATCTTCTCGCCTGCCTGATTGATCGAGAATATACGGCCGTCGTCGTCTACCTGGATCAGGGCATCGTGGGCCAATCGGGTAATGGCGCGGAATTGCTCGGCCGAGGCGGACAGCTCGGCGTGGCTGCGCGCCAACTGATCGGAGTATTTGTTGAACGTGCTAGCCAACAAGCCCAGCTCATCCCGGCCGTGAACAGGAATCGGAGAGCCACTGCCGTTCACGCCTGCTACCACCATGGCACGGGACATACGCTGGATGGGAGCGACCAACAGACGTCGAAGCAGCCAACCAGCCAATCCTGTCACCAGCACAATGACCAGGCCAAGAGCCCAGGAGACCTGCCACATCGCCGCGGCCACGGCCTCATGCACCAATCGCGACGGCTGCACCACTACCAACTGCCAATGCGTGTCGGGCAGGCGCAGCGTGGTCACCAATGCCGCCTCACCCAGGAACGGATCACTTTCTACGCGGCCTTGGTGGACAGCGGGTGTTTCTGATTCTCGATCCAGCAGCTGCGCGGCAATGCGCAGCGCTTCATCGGCATCGATCGTCCCAGTCGCCTCGTCGATGTCCTGGGCTAGTCTCGCGGCTGTTGGCTCGTTGTTCGAAGGGGTGGTACCGCGCAGAAAGCGAACCGTTTCGGCAAAGCCCGGAAGGCGCTGCACCAGTGAATTCAGGCTCTGTGGCGCGGTGCCTTCAGCGGTGTTGGCCTTCGCGCCGTTCACGGCCGGTGGTGTGGTGACGAAGACGCCGTTCCGATCTACAACGAAGGCGTAGCCTTGCAGTGCCCGACCACGCGCATCGACAAAGGCCTGCAGACCCGCCAAGCGCAAATCGAGGGTGCTGACCCCGACAAAGCGCTTCGTCTGCCACATCGCGACGGTGCAGGTCACCATCGGCTCCTTGGTGTGGGGGTCCTCATACGAGCGCGACCAGTAGCAACGATCCCTCTGCTGGTGCCGGGCCGGGACGTACCATTCCTCCTGGTGGTAACTCGGCGTGGCTGGATCGTTGTAGTCGTCGAAATACTTCAGCGTGCCCTCACTGTCGCGGCCCCAAAAAAAACTACGCCTGACCACCCCGGGGGTGAATTCATTAGGCTCCGGCCACAGCCCGCCGCCGGCGATCAGTTCCTGATGCGCCAGGTCGATCATGTTCGGGGGGATTTCTCGCCAGAGCGCTTCATCGTGCGGAAGCCGCTCGCCAAGGTTGGCCAAGGACGTCGCCACGCCTTCGGCCCAAGCCAGTTGTTCAGCAATCTGACGCGCGACACGATGGGTATTGCTGACCGAGAGCGCCCGCTCACGCACTTCAAGCAATTCGTAGCCGCGGGAATAGAACACCGCCAACACCGTCGACAGCATCAAGCCCAGGACCAGCAGCAGTCCGAGCAGCAGCTTGGCCTGCAGGCTGTGGCGAAAAGGGACATCGATGTCGAGGTTCTGCTCGCCCATGCAGTCAGCCTTAGTACTGGGATTGAACCACTCGCGACATATAACACGAATTGGCGGAGAGAGTGGGACTCGAACCCACGGTTGGTATAAAAAAACGGGGTCCAAATAACAAAAGAAATAACGGGGTCAGGTTCACTTAATTCTTGAGTTGGCTTGGGCTATCGTTTGTGTTTGGGATTAAGTGAACCTGACTTCGTTATTGACCCCGTTATTGCCGTTCAATCCCGCAGGACTTTTTCCTACCCAACAGTGCGGTATTCCCTTCTTGGCGCGTGCCAGCCAGCGGCGTAGCTTCTCCACATCACGCATCGCTCAAAGGTGGAATAACGGGGAAAAACAATAACGGGGTCAGGTTCACTCAATTCTTGAGTTGGCTTGGCCTATCGTTTGTGTTTTGGAATCAAGTGAACCTGACCCCCTTATTGCCCTTATTACCGGCAACGTTAACAACGCCTCGTAACAATAGCATTCAGCCTAGTGGACACGCCACGTCCCGTCCTTCGGCCCGTATCACAGTCGGCGAGCCGCAAGTCTCTATCCATAACGACTGCCAACAAAAGAGAAATAGACATGATCCAGATTAAGGACAGCTACTTTAAGGCGCCCGATGGTAACCGCTACTTCCGACGCAACGCACCCGCGGTTTCGGTCGGCGCATTTGGGGAAAAGAAAGAGCCCCTTACACAGGCGAATTATCTCGCCGTCGACAGCAATATTAAATACGATCTTCTCAACGGCAAGGTCAAGAAGCTCCCGGCTGTCGAAATTGACTGGGCGCGCGAAAGCAAGGCTGACGTCGAGGCGGAAGTCAGCTACTACTTTATAGCCGGTGGAACGGCCTCATTTTCACGGGAGAAGGCCATCCAAGCGCACCTTATGCTTGTACGCTTCGACATTTCGGCAGGCACCCTCGAAAACGTCCTTAACAAGGATGCAACTATAGTGCGCGAGAAACTCAAGGATGAGGGTAACGATGCCCGCGTGTGTTCGTCGGCGTGGGTGGTCATGTCCGGTGAACTCGCCGAACGGTTTAACACGTCGTTGTCTCTGGAGGTTTCGGGCACAACCGCAGACGGCTTGTCGATCACGGCCAAAGGCGGAGGGGCTTGGAAAGGCAACGAGAAGATCACGTTCTCGCCTGGAACGGTCTTCGCCTATGGCCTTCATAAGGTAAAGAATTGGGACGGGAATAAAATCGATAAATTGGAGGACGACTGGCAAAGTCTCGGCTAAAACCGTGCGCTGAAACATAACGGGGTGAAAAATAACGGGGTCAGGTTCACTTAATTCCAAGACGGAATTGACGGGCCATGCCAACTCAAGAATTAAGTGAACCTGACCCCGTTATTCCGTTATTACCCCGTTATTCCGGTTTTGCTCACTGGTCGGTGCGCCGGCCTGACTGTTGCGAACCGGCCACTTTTATCTTGAACCATGGCTTGGAAATCGTCGCGTCCCCATGCCCGTTGTTGTTGCAGGTAAAAGACGGATAGCCCCGATATCTTCTTCTGAGACCAATTCATTCAGAAGTCGGCGATATGCACGTTCATCCGAGGTAGCCCCCAAAGCCATCTGCGCAGGATGCAGCGTCAACATCGGGTCCGTTCTATCACCGCAAAGCGGTGCGCAGCTCGACCAGCGGTACGACTGTGGATCGGCGATCATTCGGGCCCGAACCGGGTTGAGATCCATATACCGCACGCAACGAAGCGCATACGATTCGTCACCAACCAGACAGGCCTTGTAGCGCCCTTCCCAGAGCGTACCCGTGCGCCCATGGCGGGCGTTGTACTGCCCCACATATGACCTGCCAAGCAGCTGCATCATTTTGCCAAGCGCACCCGCTTCAGGCGGGGTGAGCAAAAGATGGACATGGTTTTCCATCAGGACGTATGCATGCAGGCGGCATCCGCTGGCGAGCAGTGCCTCACCCAGCCGCGTGAGGTAGCAGTGTCGATCCTGATCATCAAGGAAGCACGGCAAGCGATTGTTGCCCCGCTGAACCACATGGTGCGGGATGTCCGGAAGATCGATTCGTGGGTATCTGGCCATGCAGCCATTGCACCCGAGCCCCTATTGAGGTGCGATCAGCCGCGAGCGCACTCCAGAGTGAGGTATCTGCCCGTTATCCGTCGGATAAGTGAACCTGACCCCGTTCTTGTTCTTTGCAGTCCTTCGAATACACCCCACCCGGACACTCCGCACACTCAAGGCGCGCTTCTTCGAGCATCGGCGGCAGTTTTTCCGCCAGGAAATCGATGAACACCCGTACCGCCGGCAACAGGCCGCGGCGCGAGGCGAATACGGCATGCGCAATGCCCTGCGGCAATCGCCATTGCGGCAGCACGACCTCAAGCTCACCACGCCGCACGGCATCCGCGCAGACGGTTTCCGGCAGGAGTGTGATGCCGATGCCATCACGCGCCATTGCCTGCATCATCGGGAAGTCGAAACCGGTGATGCGCGGTTGCAATTCAATCCGTTGCACGTCGCCGTCCGGGCCATGCAATTCCCAACGCTGGCGGGCCTCGTCCTCGCTGATGCTCAGGGTGATGTGATCGGCGAGTTCTTTCGGGGATTGCGGGCGCCCTGCCCGATCGAGGTATTTCGGGCTGGCGACCAGCAATTCCTGGATCTGGCCGAAGCTGCGCATCACCAGGCTGCCGTCGTCGTCCAGCTTGCTGCGCACGCGCACGGCGACATCGATGCCTTCGTTGATCACGTCCACCCGCCGGTTGCCGACGATCAACTGCAGGCGCACCTTCGGGTACAGCGCCATGAACTCCGGCAACAGCTTCGGGAACTGCTGCTGGGCCATCGACACCGGCACGCTGACGCGCACGGTTCCACGAGGCTCCGCGCTCAGGCGATCCACCGCTTCGCGCGCGGACTGCGCCGCCGCCAGCATGGTCTGCGCATGCCGGTACACGCTGTTGCCGACGTCAGTGACCGAAAAGCGGCGCGTCGAACGCTGCAACAAGCGCACGCCAAGTTCGGTTTCCAGCGAACTGATGCGCCTGCTCAGGCGCGACTTGGGAATACCCAATGCGCGCTCGGCCGCGGCGAAGCCGCCATGGTCGACGACGACAGCGAAGTAATACAGATCGTTGAGGTCATTCATGCCTCATGAAATCCGCTCGACACCACCCATGTAGCCGCGCAGTGCCTCCGGCACGTCGATGCTGCCATCGGCGTTCTGGTAGTTCTCCATCACCGCGATCAGCGCGCGGCCGACGGCCACGCCGGAGCCGTTGAGCGTATGCACCAGCTCCGGCTTGCCGGTGGCCGGGTTGCGCCAGCGCGCCTGCATGCGCCGCGCCTGGAAATCGCCGCAGTTCGAGCACGATGAAATCTCGCGATAGCTCGTCCTGCGAAGGTAGCCATACCTCCAGGTCGTAGGTCTTGATCGCGCCGAAAGCCCATGTCGCCGGTGCACAGCAGCACCTTGCGATACGGCAGGCCCAGCGACTCCAGCACGACTTCGGCGCAGCGGGTCATGCGCTCGTGCTCGTCGTCGGATTCCTCGGGCTTGGCGATGCTGACCAGCTCGACTTTCTCGAACTGGTGCTGGCGGATCATGCCGCGCGTGTCGCGGCCATGGCTGCCGGCCTCGGCGCGGAAGCACAGGCTGAATGCGCGGTCATGCGCAGCGGCAGCTGCGCTTCGGCATCGACGATCGCGTCGCGCACGATGTTGGTGAGCGGCACTTCGCTGGTGGGGATCAGGTAGCGCCTGTGCGCGATCGCCATCGCCGACTTCGGTGGCGAACAGATCGTCCTCGAACTTCGGCAACTGCCCGGTGCCGCGCATCGAATCGGCATTGACCAGCAACGGCACGTTGGTTTCCTCGTACCCGTGCGTGCTCGGTGTGCAGGTCGAGCATGAACTGGGCCAGCGCGCGATGCAGGCGCGCCAGCTGGCCACGCAGCACGGTGAAGCGCGCGCCGCTGAGCTTGGCGCGCAGTGTCGCCATCCAGCCAGCCATCGCGGCGCCGAGGTCGACGTGATCCTTGACCGCGAAATCGAACGCGCGCGGCACGCCCAAGCGATGCTGCTCGATGTTGTCGGCCTCGTCCTTGCCGACCGGCACGCTAGTCGTCGGGCACGTTCGGAATGCCCAGGGCGATCGCTTCGATCTCGGCGCGGAGTTCGTCCAGCCGCATCTCCGATGCCTTGAGCTCATCGCCGAAGCCGGCCACTTCCGCCATCACCGCGGACACGTCCTCGCCCTTGGCCTTGAGCATGCCGATCTGCCTTGCTGCGGGTGTTGCGCAGGTTCTGCAGTTCCTGGGTGCGCACCTGGAGGTGCTTGCGTTCGGACTCCAGCGACTCGATCTGCGGCACGTCGAGTTCAAAACCGCGGCTGCGGTGAAGGCGTTCGGCGAGTTCGGCGGGGTTGTTGCGCAACAGGGCTGGATCAAGCATTGGCGGGTCTTGCAGCGGATGAACACGCATTATCGCCCGAGCAGCGCCCGCTTGCAGATCCATTCGGTGTTCTTGCCTTTGTGTCGACATCGCTATGCCAGAATGCGGCATGTCCGAAACGCATCCCCTGCTCAAATCCCTGCTTTCGCCGCGCAACCTGAAGCTGCTGGCGATCGCGTTCGGCAGCGGCCTGCTGCTGTTCCTGTTCCTGTGGCTGGACCAGCGCAACGACACCGATTTCTTCAGGGCCAGCCCGGGAACAACCGCCGGTGAAGAAGCCGGATTGCCAGCACCGCTACCGGCTGACGTCGCCAGCGATGACCGCAATGCCAGTGGCCTGACCATGCCAGCCGAGGGGAAACGCACATTCCTGCCGGCTGGCGAAACGCCGCGCATCGTCGAGCCCGCTGCGCCGGTCACCCCGGCACCTGCAGCAAATCCGTCGCAGGCATCACGATTGCCCGCCACGGCTGACGCCGGGCCAGTTCCGGTCAGCCAGCCGCCCCCGACCTACCCGCGCGAGGCGCTGCGTCGCGGCGAGGGCGGCACGGTGCGCGTGACGGCCACGATCGCCGCGGACGGCAGTGTGGAACGGATGGATGTCGCCCAATCCAGCGGCAACCGCTACCTTGATCGGGCAGCACTGGACGCCGTGCGCCGGTGGCGCTTCAAGCCGGCCATGCGCAATGGCCAGCCGGTGTCGGGGACGGTGGTGATTCCGGTGAATTTCGCGCCCAACCCCTAGCCGCGGCGTACCCGCAAGCCGTTGCTTCAGGCCTCGCGCAACCCGAATCCCGCGCAGCGTGCCAAAGCGTCGAAGCCGGGGAATGATGTCGCCACGTTGGCAACATCACCAATCTGGACCTCGCCTTCCGCTCGCTGTGCCGCCACTGCGAATGCCATCGCGATGCGATGGTCGCCGTGGCTTTGGATCAGGCTGGCGCTGCCTTCAAGTTCCCCGCCATGGATCGTGGCGCCATCGGGTGTTTCGTCGATGCGGATGCTGAGTGTGCGCAAGCCAGTCGCCATGACGGCGATGCGGTCGGATTCCTTGACGCGCAACTCCGCGGCACCGCGCACGCTGGTCGCGCCTTGTGCGCAGGCCGCCGCCACGAACAGGATCGGGAATTCGTCGATCATGTCGGGTACAAGCTCGACCGGCACCTCGATGCCGTGCAATGGCGCGTGTCGCACGCGCAGGTCACAGACCGGCTCGCCGCCCTGCACGCTGGCGGCTTCCTCGACGATGTCGGCGCCCATCATCCGCAGCACGTGCAGCAGGCCGGTACGGCGTGGATTCATGCCGACCTGCCGCAGCAGCAGGTCAGAGCCAGGCACCAGCGTGGCAGCGACCAGGAAAAATGCCGCCGATGAAAAATCCGCAGGCACATGCACGTCGGTGCCACGTGGGGTCGCGCCACCACGAACCGTGGCAATTCCGGGCGCGAATTCACATGGAACACCGAACGCGGCGAGCATGCGCTCGGTGTAGTCACGGGTCGGATGCGGTTCGGTGACGCGGGTTTCGCCATCGGCATACAGGCCTGCCAGCAACACCGCCGATTTCAGCTGGGCGCTGGCAACGGTCAGTTCGATCTGCGTACCACGCAGCACCTGGCCGCCGCGAATGCGCAACGGCGCGCGCCCATCGTTTGAATCAATCTGTGCACCCAGCGCTGCCAACGGATCGATCACGCGGCGCATGGGCCGTTGCGAGAGCGAGGCATCGCCGACCAGGGTGCTGTCGAAGGCTTGTCCCGCCAGCAGGCCGGTCAACAGGCGCATCGCCGTGCCGGCGTTGCCGCAATCCAGCGGTTCACTGGAACCCGCAGGCCATGCAGACCGACGCCATGCACGACGCGAACGCCATCGCCGGGCGCTTCGATCTGCACGCCAAGCTGGCGGAAGATGGCCGCGGTCGCGCGGGTGTCCTCGCCTTCCAGGAAACCTTCAACACGGGTCACGCCTTCGGCGATCGCACCCAGCATGATCGCGCGGTGCGACACCGACTTGTCGCCGGGCACGGCCAGTTCGCCATGCAACGCGCTGCCTCGCGAGGCAATCCAGTCGATCATGGGCAGTGCCTCAACGTAGAGCGAGGCTTGCCCCGCCGGGCCGGCTCGAGCAGGGGAATCCAATCGACCATGACGCTAGAGGATGGCCGCCGGGTATGAGCCGAGGACCCGCACCGCATCGCCCTTCTCGCTGATCTCGGCCAGCGCATCCTTCAACGGCGACTCATCGCAATGCCCGACGACATCGATGAAGAACGCGTATTGCCAGACGTGGCCGTGCGCGGGCCGGGACTCGATCCGGTTCATGCTGATCCCGCGCCGTGCCAACGGCTCCAGCACGCCATACAGCGCGCCCGGGCGGTCATGGATGAACACCAGCAGCGAGGTGCGGTCGTGGCCGGACGTCGAGAATGACTGGCGGCCCACCACCAGGAAGCGGGTGGTGTTGTCGCTGCGGTCCTCGATCGGCCCGGCGATCTTCTTCAAGCCGTACACATGCGCGGCCGACTCACCGGCGATTGCCGCGGAGTCATCCGCTTTGCGCGCGCGACGGGCGGCCTCGGCGTTGCTGGAGACGGAAAAGCGCTCGATGTGCGGCACGTTTGCCCGCAACCAGCCCGCACACTGCGCCAACGACATCGGATGCGAGTAGATCCGCTCCACGTCCTCGATGCGACCGGTGCGCGACAGCAGGAACTGATTGACGCGCAGCTCCACTTCGCCGCAGATCCGCAACGGCGAGGTCAGGAACAGGTCCAGGGTCATCTGGATCGTGCCCTGCCCCGAATTCTCGACCGGCACCACGCCGAAATCGGCGTCACCTGCGCCGACTGCCTCGAACACTTCCTCGATGCTCGTCAGCGGCAATCCGTGCACCGAATGACCGAAGTGCTTTTGCACCGCCTGCTGGCTGAAGGTGCCTTCCGGCCCGAGATAGCCGACTTTCAGCGGCTCCTGCTGGGCCAGGCAGGCCGACATCACTTCGCGGAACAGTCGTACCAGCACCTCGTCGGCAAGCGGACCGTCATTGCGGTCCACGACCCGGCGCAACACTTGCGCTTCGCGCTCCGGGCGGTAGTAATCAACCGCTGCGGCCAGCTTGCCCTTGGCCTTGCCGACTTGATGCGCCCATTGCGCGCGCTGCGCAATGAGCTCCTGGATCTGACGGTCGATGCCGTCGATCTGCTCGCGCACCTGGCCCAGGTCAGGCTTCTTCGGATCATTTTTTCCGTCATCCCGGCGAACGCCGGGATCCAGCATTTTGGAAGCCGAAGGACCTGACTTCGCCGCACGCTTGCCGTCATCCCGGCGTACGCCGGGATCCAGCATTTTGGAAGCCGAAGGACCTGACTTCGCCGCACGCTTGCCGTCATCCCGGCGAACGCCGGGATCCAGCTTTTTGGAAGCCGAAGGACCTGACTTCGCCGCACGTTTGCCGTCATCCCGGCGTACGCCGGGATCCAGCTTTTTGGAAGCCGAAGAACCTGACTTCGCCGCACGTTTGCCGTCATCCCGGCGTACGCCGGGATCCAGCTTTTGATCAGGCCCTGAAGAGCTGGATCCCGGCGTTCGCCGGGATGACGTGCTGGGGCTGCGCGCGGATTTCGGCGCCAACGCCTTTCGCGGCGATGACGTGCCGGGGCTACGGGTGGATGAGGATGCTGAAGCTTTCTCGTCTTTTTTCTTAGCCATGACTTGCCTGGAACCCGCGCATGTAATCGGCCAATGCCTGCACGCCCGCTTCGGGCATCGCGTTGTAGATCGAGGCGCGCATGCCGCCAAGTGCGCGGTGGCCCTTGAGGCCGATCAGGCCTGCGGTCCTGGCACCGGCCAGGAATTCCTTGTCCAGTGCCTCGTCGTGCAGGAAGAACGGCACGTTCATGCGCGAGCGAACCGCGGTCTCGACGTCGTTTCGGTAATAGCCACCGGAGTTGTCGATGGCGGCGTACAGCACGGCCGCCTTGCGCGCATTGCGGGCGGCGAACTCGGCCACGCCGCCTTCGTCGAGCATCCACTTCACGGTCAACCCGAGCAGGTACCAGTTCCAGCTGGGCGGCGTGTTGAGCATGGACTCCGCCTTGAGCTGGCTGCGGTAGTCGAAGATCTCCGCGCGCGGCTGGCCTTCGCGCGCCAGCAGGTCGCGGCGCACGATCACCACCCCGATGCCGACTGGCCCGAGGTTCTTCTGCGCACCGGCATAGATCACGCCGAACTTCGAGATATCCAGTGGCTCGGACGCGATCGAGGAACTGTAATCGGCGAACAGCGGCACGTCGCCCACTTCCGGAATCTCGCGGAACTCGACGCCGTGGATGGTCTCGTTGGCGGTGATGTGGACGTAGGCCGCATCCTTCGACAGCGACCAGTCGCTGCGTGCAGGAATCGACCGATAGCCGCCCTGTTCGCCATTGGCCACGATATGCACGTTCACACCGGAACGGGCCTGCTTGAGCGCGGTCTTGCCCCAATGACCCGTCACCACGTAGTCCACGGTCTGACCGGGCGTGGCGAAGTTCAGCGGCAGCAAGGCCTGGGTGGTGGTGGCGCCACCGGCAGTGAACAGCACCGCGTAATCGTCGGGGATCGACAGCAACGTGCGCAGGTCGGCCTCGGTCTGCTGGGCCACGCCGATGAACTCCGGCCCGCGATGGCTGAGTTCGACGATCGACGCACCGGCATCGCCGAACTCCAGCATCTGTGCCTGCGCCTGGCGCAACACGGATTCGGGGAGGGTGGCGGGACCGGCACTGAAATTGAACGCACGCGACATCGTCTGGCTCCGGATTCCAAGGGAATTCCCAGTATGCCGCAGCGCAGCATCGTTCGCTCAGCCGTTTCCCCGGTAACTATCCGTGGAAACCTGCTGGCGGCCAGCGCCTCACGGCGGATTCAGAACCTCTCGCCCAGCACCCGGCGGATTTCGTTTTCAATCGAATCCTTGAAGATCGCGGCCAGGAAACCGAGTTTGGCATGGACATGAATGTCCTTCGGCATCAGTTCGATGTGGCCATCCACCCCGGCTCGGGAGAAGTTCAGGACGTCGCCTTCCCATGCGCACTCCATGTGGAAACGCTCGGCCAGTTTGTGCGCGACCTCCTCGACTGTCTTGCGGGCCTTGGCCTTGGGCATGGAATGCGGATGGCGGATATCGATGCGGGACATGGGCGGTGCCGGGACGACTGGAGAAGTCGCATTGTGCCGGGCGGTGCCAGCCACGACCAGCCACGCCACACCACGGGCAACCCATCACGACATCGGGCGCATGCTAGATTTCCATCGATGAATGAACTGCGGCTTCGATTCTGCGATGGCGACCAACCCGACCTGATGCTCGGCGCCGGGCTGCATGCGCTTGGCCGGCGACCGACCGGGCTGGGCCCGGTGGACGCCGACCAGCCCTGGCTCTTGCAGCTTTGCAACGATCGTCGCGGGATCTGGCTGACCGTGGCCGACGACCTGCGCGGCGTGCATGTCAATGGCCGCCAGGTCCAACACGTCGCCATGCTGCGCGCCGGGGACAGCATCCATGTCGACGGTGGCGAACTGTTGCTGACAGCGGCCAACGACCCGGTGCAGACCTTGCCTGCCGCCAATGGCCCGCGCGACGTCGCCTTCTCCAGTGCGAGAGTGGTCCTGCGCGGGGTCGGCGGCCAACACCATGGCCGCAGCATCAGCCTGGAACAACCGCGCCGGGTCGGCCGTGCCAGTGATGCCGACATCCGCATCGAAGGCCAGGGCATCGCCGAGCACCACGCGCTGATCGAAGCCATCAATGGCCAGGTCGTGCTGCGCGATGCGCAGGCGGACGTCATGGTCAATGGTCATCGCACCCGGCAGGCCGTCTTGCAGGCAGGTGACCAGATTGCGTTCGACGTGCAGCATCGTTTCGTGATCGAGGGCGCCGCCCTCCAGGCGACCGCCGGCAACGCCGCGCTGCATGGGCCACCAGGATCCCGCGATGAGGGCGACGAGTCTTCGCCCATTCGCAGGCGCGGGCTTGGGCGCATGCCGTGGCTGCTCCTCACCGCGCTCCTGCTTGCTGCAGCGCTCTCGGTCTTGCTGGTATTCGGCGCACGCTGAGGCCCTGGACGCAGGCGCTCAGGGTGCTGCGACTCAATCGATCCGGAATGGATCCGCGTCGCCCGCGAACAAGCGCACCATGGCCGCAGATTCGTGCAGGCGGATGTCGGCCAGGAAGGCCTGCGCATCGTCCAGTTCCGCAAACGCCTTGAACCCCCGCTCCAGGAACACCTGCAATTCCCCCAGGCCTGCGGCTTTCGCAGGAACCCGCGACAGCTTGAGCAACAGGCTGACCCCGGGCATGCGCAACGCAGACGCAAGCCCCTGCCCGACATGGTCGATCAACGCGATCTGGCGCGCGCGCAACCGCGGCAGCCCCACCTCCCGATAGGCCCGGGCATACAGGGCTTCGTCGATCGTGCGCAGGCGTGGCGCCAGCGCCTGCAGCACCTGCGCCATGCGCAGGTCGAGGGCATGGGTCAGCGCACCCAGTTCGATGCCGTCGGTCACCGTCGCCACCAGCGCGGACTGGCAACAGCCGCTGCATCATCGGCATGACCTTGGCGATGTCCGCATCGCGCTGGCTGAAATCGCGGTCGCCATAGACATCGCTGAGGAAGAAATGCGCGGCTGGCCGGCGTACCGGATCCTGCAGGAATCGCGCGAAACTGCGTTCCAGGCGCCGGGTTTGCCAGGCCTGCAGCGGCTTGAGCCAGCGCAGGCGGTTGCGCGGCTCGCGCTGCGGATCGTGCAGTGCCTGGTGGAACACCAGCCGGCGCGACAGGCGCGCGGCAGGGTCGATGGACCCGGCTTCGGTCGGGTGGTTGTCGTGCTCAACGGTGCGAACCATGGCATGAGTGTCTGCAGCATTCGGCGTCGACGCAATACTCGCCAGCGCTCCGTTACACTCGGGTTTGCCTCAATCCGACTCAAGCCGACACACGCGCTGATGCTTTCATTGCACGCCGCAGAAACACGCCGCACACAAGGCCAGTCCCCAAGAATCGGCCTGGCCATCGCCGGCGGCGGGCCGACCGGCGCGATGTACGAACTGGGTGCGCTGCGTGCGCTTGACGAAGCCTGCGACGGCCTGGACATGACCCGCCTGGATTGCTACGTGGGCGTCAGCTCCGGTGCATTCTTCGCTGCCGGCCTGGCCAACCGCATGGACACCGCCGAGCTGTGCCGGATCTTCATCAGCGGCGACAGCCAGGACGTGAACTTCCGGCCTGAAGCCTTCCTGCGCCCGGCCTTGCTGGAATACATGCGGCGCGCCGCGTCGATTCCACGGCTGACCGCACGGCTCACCCGCGACTTCTGGTTCGGCCGTGGTGATTCACGCTGGTCCGACCTGATCAATCGCGTCGGCGGACTGGTGCCGACCGGCCTGTTCGACAATGCCGAAGTCGAGCGTTTCCTGCGCGACGTGTTCACCCGTGGCGGGCGCACCAACGATTTCCGCAAGCTCGATCGCGCGCTCTACGTCATCGGCGTCGACCTCGACAGCGGCGAAGCCGTGCGCTTTGGCGACACGGCTGGGACGACGTGCCGATCTCGCAGGCCGTACAGGCCAGTGCCGCCCTGCCCGGCCTGTATCCACCCGTGGAACTGCGTGGCCGCCACTTCGTCGATGGTGCCCTGCGCCGCACCATGCATGCATCGATCGTGCTTGATCGTGGCGTCGACCTGATGCTCGGCATCAACCCGCTGGTGCCGTTCAATCCCGGCGATGATCCCGAGGCAGTCGCCGCAATCGCATCGCTTCAACCATCGCCGGATCGCCGAAGGCGGCCTGCCTGGCGTGCTCTCGCAGACCCTGCGCACCATGCTGCAGTCGCGCATGCAGGTCGGCCTGGCGCGCTACGCGCAGCAGTATCCGGACATCGACCAGCTGGTGTTCGAACCCAATGCCGACAACCGCGAGCTGTTCTACACCAACGTCTTCAGCTTCTCCGCACGCCGGCGCATCTCGCAGTTGGCGTACCGCAACACGCTGGCTGACCTGCGCAAGCGTCGCGACGTGCTGGCACCGATCCTCGCCAGCCACGGCATCACCCTGCGCGCGGACGTGATCGCCGACAAGCCGCGCTCGATCCTTGCGCACCTGCCGCCCGGCCAGCGCAAGACCGAAACCACCGCACGGCTTGGACGCGCGCTGGACGAGATCGAACATCGGCTCGGACTGCCGCGCAGCATGGTGTGAATGCTCTAGACATCGCGGCGATGCTGCTCTTCACTCCACACACCGTGCGTCGCTGAAGACGCCAAAAGGGGATCCATGGCCAAGCTGAAGAAGACTGCACGCAAGAGCACCACGGACACCGGCAACGCCTCCAAGGCGCAAGCCGAGCGCCTGGGCAAGTCGATCACCGAATCGGCACAGCAGATCTGGCTGGCCGGCATGGGTGCGTTCAACCGCGCGCAGGCCGAAGGCGGCAAGTTGTTCGAAAGCCTGGTACGCGATGGCCTGTCGCTGGAACAGACCGCGCGCAAATTCGCCGGCAATCGCGCCGACGTGGTCCGTGACGTGGTCGAAGGTCGCGTTGGCCAGGCCAAGGAACGCGCAGCCGACACCTGGGACAAGCTGGAAAGCGTGTTCGAGGATCGCGTGCAGCGCGCTCTGGTCAAGCTTGGCGTTCCCGGCCGCGAAGACCTCAACACCCTGACCGAGCGCGTCGAGCGAGCTGACCGCCGAACTGCGCAAGGCCAATGGCAAGCCTGCCGCGAAACCGGCGAAGGCCACGAAGCCTGCGAAAGCTGCGAAGGCTGCGAAGGCGCCACGCAAGGTCGCGAAGAAGTCCGCGCCAAAGGCCGCTGCCAGAAGGCACCGAAGGCCGCGGCCAAGACACCCGCCAAGAAGGCCGCGCAAGACCGTTGCCACGCCGGCTCGAAGCCGCGTAACCGCCGGCAACCCTGCCCAACCCGTCAGTCCAGCGTTTCGTTCGTCCCCCTCCCCCTGCGCTTCCGCTGCGCGACATCGACCCCGACCTCGGGGACCGTGGTTTCTGCCGCTCGGTTGGGCTATAGTTTCGCGCATCTGCTCCATCTCCCCCGGACGGTTTCATGTTTCCGTTTTTGCTTGCCCTGATCGTATTCGCGCTTGCTGGTGCAGGCGCAACTGCCTGGTTACGTCGACAGCCCCCCAAGGAAAACGACCTGCAAGCAGGGGCTGGAGTACCTGGCGGGCCTGCGCTGGGCCGATTTCATTCGCCTGGTGCTGCGGGCCATGCATGCTGCCGGCTATTCGACCATCGGCGACGACGGCACGCCGAATGATGGATTGGCCTCCGACGGCAAGGACATCCTGCTCAAGCGAGGTGCACAACGCACGCTACTGTCCTGCAAGCACGGCAGTTCCTCGATTGTGTCCGCCCAGGCCGTGCTCGGGCTTGGCAAATCCGCGCAATTGCGTGGCGCCACCGCTTCGATCGTCGTCACCCCCGGCCGCTTCGATGCGGAAGCGCGGCGGGTCGCCACCCAACAGCAGGTGGAACTGATCGATGGCGAGCATCTGTGGCCAAAGGTCAAGCCGTTCATTCCCGAGCAACGCTGCCCGGCAACGCAAGGCAGCCAACCCCAAGGCGCCGCTCCTGGCCTGGACCGCGGCCGCTCTGCTGGGCCTGGTCACCGGACTGGTGGCCTACAGCATGCAGGCGCCAATCGAGCCAGCAGCGCGGCACGCGTGCAGGCATCGCCAGCCGCTGCAAGCAGTCCTGCCAGCACCACACCTGGCGACGCGCGCACATCGAGCAGGTCCCCACCGATGAAGCCGCCTCAAGCAACGCAGGCGTGAAGTCGCCGACAGCATTTCGACGCTGTTTGGCGTCGAGCGTGCGATCTGGTCGACGCAATCAACGCTTGAAGTGAACCTGAGCAGCGCAGAAGCGGATCCGGTCTCCGAGCTGTGCCCGCTGCTGGAACGCTATCCGGAACTTGCGTCGTCGCGTATCCAGTTGCAGCCGCCACCCGGCAGTGATCGCGCGGTGCGCTTCATCCAGTGCCGGTCGTACTGACAGACACGACTGAAATGGGGACGGAGGGAATCAGCGCGCTTGATCTCCTCCGTCTCTCGTCATCAGTTCATTACCAATGCACGCCGCGCATCAGCGACGCGAAGGCGATCTGCTCGTTGCTGGCTTGCGCCTCGCCCCTGAGTGCAGCCTTGTCGCCCTTGGCTGCGGCCGAATCCGGGAACAGTTCGAACGCGGTGCTCATGATCACTTCGTAGGCCTTCGGCGCCAGCGCATTGATCAGCGCGCTGAAGATGCCCAGGCGCGTCGCGATCCGGCTGGGCTTTTCGATGATCCCCTTCACGATCAGGTCGGCCGCCTCGTCCGGCGACAGCGTCGGCACGCTGTCGTACATCTTGGTCGGCGCGATCATCGGCGTCTTCACCAGCGGCATGTTGATCGTGGTGAATGAAATCCCCTTGCCCGACAGTTCGCCCTGCGCGCAGCGGCTGAACGCATCCAGTGCCGCCTTGGACGCCACGTAGGCCGAGAACCGCGGCGAATTGGCCAGCACACCGATCGAACTGATGTTGATGATGTGGCCCTTGCGGCGCTGGATCATCGTCGGCATGAAGCCCATGATCAGGCGGATGCTGCCGAAGTAGTTCAGCTGCATGGTGCGTTCGAAATCATGGAAGCGGTCGTAGCTGGCCTCGATCGAACGCCGGATCGAACGCCCGGCGTTGTTGACCAGCACATCGACCTGGCCATGTTCCTTGAGGATGGTGGCGACCAGCCGGTCGCAATCGGCCATGTCGGCCAGGTCGGCGGTATAGGCGAACACCTTGCCGCCGGCTTCCTTCATCGCATCGCGCGCCTTGAACAGTTCTTCCTCGCCGCGCGCCACGATCACCGTGACCGCGCCCGCCGCCGCCACCTTCTGCGCGGTGGCCAGACCGATGCCGGACGAGCCGCCGGTAATCACCACCACCTTGTTGCGGACCTTGCCCTTCAGGGTGCGGTCGATGAACAGGTCCGGGTCGAGATGGCGTTCCCAGTAATCCCACAGCCGCCAGGCGTAGGAGTCCAGCGCTGGCACCTTGATGCCGCTGCCCTTGAGCGCGCGCTCGGCCTCGCGGTTGTCGAAGCGGGTCGGATAGGTGATGAACTTCAGCACCTGCTTCGGGATCTTGAAATCGCGCAACAGCATGCCGATGAAGCGCTTGAGCGGCGGCAGGTTGCCGACCGCCATGCGGATGCTGGAGGGCACGAAGGCGAACATGCGCGCATCGATGCGCATCGTCATCTGCGGCGCATGGCCGGCACGGGCGAAGGTATTCAGCACCTCGCCGACGCGCATCGGCTCCGGGTCGGTCAGGTGGAAGGTATGCCCGTCCAGCCTGGGCTTGTGCGCGATGTGGTCCATCGCATCGACCACGAAATCCACCGGCACCACGTTGATGCGCCCGCCTTCCAGGCCCAGGGTCGGCATCCACGGCGGCAGCATTTCGCGCAGCTTCTTGAGGAAGGTGAAGAAGTAGTACGGGCCGTCGATCTTGTCCATCTCGCCGGTCTGCGAATGGCCCACCACCATGCCCGGCCGGTAGATCCGCCACTTGATCCGGGTCTCGTTGCGGACCAGGCCTTCGGAATCGTGCTTGGTGCGCAGGTAGGGATCATCCAGGCCCTCGGCCTCCTCGAACATGTCCTCGCGGAACACGCCCGGATACATGCCGGCGGCGGCAATCGAACTGGTGTGGTGGAAGCACCCGACCTTCAGTGCGGCGGCCAGGTCCAGCGCATGCTGGGTGCCGTCGATGTTGGCCGCGCGCTGGCTTTCCGCGCTGGCGGTCATGTCGTAGATCGCGGCCAGATGGAAGAAATGCTGGATCTTCTTCGCCGACAGCGTGCGGATCTGCGCCGCGGTCAGGCCGCATTTCGGCGCCGTCATGTCACCGGTGACCGCGACCACGCGCTTGGGATCCCAGCCCATCTTCTTCGACAACGCCGCGAACTTCTTCGTCGACGCCTTGCGCACCAGCACATGGATCGTGCCCTTGCGCTTGAGCAGGTTGCCGATCAGGAAGCGTCCCAGGAAGCCGGTACCGCCGGTGACGAAATAACTCATGCCTTGCGCTCCATTGTTGGCTGCAGCGCAATTTCCGCGCCGCGTGACCGCCTACGTTGCCAGAGCGAAGCGCGCCGACAATTCCCCACCGTATTGACCCCTCCGGGAACGCATGCTCTTATCGCATCAGACCGCAGGGAGCCAGCCAATGTCCGACCTCGCCACCCAGTTCGAACAAGCCGCCAAGGACGTGCACGCATTGAGCGAACGTCCCGACAACGACACCCTGCTGCGCCTGTATGGCCTCTACAAGCAAGGCGCCGAGGGCGACGTCAGCGGCCCGAAGCCCGGCTTCTTCGACTTCGTGGGCACCGCCAAGTACGAAGCCTGGGCCAAGATTGGCCGGTACCGGCCAGGACGATGCGAAGCAGAAGTACATCGACCTGGTCAGGAAACTGACCGCGTAAGCGCGGCCAGGCAGCCCACCGACGATGGCACGCCAGACCCGACAACGCATCCTCGATGCGTCACTTGCGATGTTCAACACGCAGGGCGAACCCAACGTCACCACCAACCATATCGCCGACGAGCTCGAGATCAGCCCGGGCAACCTGTACTACCACTTCCGCAACAAGGACGACATCATCGAGCACCTGTTCGCGGGCTACGAAGCGCGGATGGATGCTGCCCTCGCCGCGCCCAGCGGCCGCCTGCCCGGCCTCGAAGACGTCTGGCTGCAGCTGCACCTGGTGTTCGAGTGCATCTGGGACTTACCGCTTCCTGTACCGCGACCTGGTCGACATCCTCAGCCGCAACCGCCGCCTGCGCATGCGCTTCGCACGCATCCTCAAGCGCGCCGACGAGCAAGCCCACCAGGTCATGCGCGGCCTGGTGAAGGCCGAGGTGATGCGCGCCTCCGCCGATGAAGTGGATGCCGCCGCCACCAACATCCTGGTGATCGCCACATTCTGGATGAACTACGCCGCCGCCCGCGGCGACAAGGACGAACACGCCTCGATCCGCGACGGGATCGTGCAGGTGATGATGCTGATCGCCCCGTTCCTGCGCGATGCCGAGCGCCTGCACATGCACACCCTGACCCGCGCGTATTTCGAATAAAAGATCGTCACCCCGACGAACGCTCCTTGCCGTCACCCCGGCGAACGCACGGTGCCGTCACCCCATGAACGCTCTCTGCCCTTGCCCGTGTTAGCTCCGCCGTCACCCCGGCGAACGCCGGGGTCCAGCTCTTACTCTTGCCCAATGCAAGAGTCAAAGGCTGGATCCCGGCGTCGCCGGGATCCGGCTCGCCGTGACGAGCAGGCTGGATCCGGCGTGCGCCGGGATGACGAGCAAAAACTGGATCCCGGCGTGCGCCGGGATGACGAGCAAGGGCTGGATCCCGGCGTGCGCCGGGATGACGAGCAAAAACTGGATCCCGGCGTGCGCCGGGATGACGAGCAAAAGCTTCGCCGGGGTCCAGCTCTTGCTCATGAAACAACAACGCCCGCTTTCGCGGGCGTCATTGTTTCACCGACAGGAGATCGGCTCGAACTCAGCTGGCCATGCTCTTTGCCGCACGCTTGGCAGGCTTGCGCGTCGTGCGTCGCAGCGTCGGCTTCTTCGCCGCCGGCTTGCGGCCCTTGCGCGGCGCCGGCCTGACCTTCGGCTTCAACCCCAGTTTGTCCACGATCGGCGCCAGCCGCGCTTCGACATCACTGCTCAACTTCATCAGCCTCGGCTGCACCTGGCCGCGCACATCGGCAATCCCGCCACGCAGGTCGGCTTCGGCTTGCGGGCAGTCCGGCGCAGGCGGGTTGCGGCATCTTCAACGCCTGCGACAACACGCTGCGCTGCAGCCTTCGATTCACGACGCACCGCCACCAATGCACCAAGCGAGGCGAGCCAGAGATGGCGCGCGGTCGGCTCGATGGCTTCAGCGGACTTCTTGCGGGAGGTCTTCTTGTTCTTCAACGCGGCCATGGCAGGCTCCGTGGGGGATTTCAATAGACCTAGCCTGACGCGCCAGCGTCGAGCAATCACACTAGCGCACGTGCAACTGTCACCCCGGTGAACGCTCCTTGCCGTCACCCCGGCGAACGCCGGGGTCCAGCTCTTGCCCTTGCCGTTTAGCTCGTCACCCCGGCGAACGCCGGGGTCCAGCTCTTGCCCTTGCCGTTACCTAGCGAACGTTCTCGTCACCCCGGCGAACGTTCCTTGCCGTCACCCCGGCGAACGTTACTTGCCGTCACCCCGGCGAACGCCGGGGTCCAGCTCTTGCCCTTGCCGTTTAGCTCGTCACCCCGGCGCACGCCGGGGTCCAGCTCTTGCCCTGCCCCAATGAAGAGTCAAAGGCTGGATCCCGGCGTTCGCCGGGATGACGAGCAAGGGCTGGATCCCGGCGTTCGCCGGGATGACTCGCGAGAGCAAACTTTACTCTGACCCCGTTTCCGCGGGATGCTGCACCCATACGACCAGCACAAGGGCATCGGCATGGCAGCAAAGAAAAGTGGCGCGTCCGGCTGGGCTACATTCCCGCATGACGCGAAGGCCTACACCTACTCCGGCGACGCCCTGAAGAAAGCCTGGCCGAAACTGCATGCCGGTGACTGCGAGCCCTTTCCGGACACCAAACGCGCCGCCGCCCTGCTCAAGGCCGCCGGCAAGGCCGCGCCCAAGCTCGATGCCGACGCCCTCGCCGAAGCCCTGCAGGACGCATGGCGCGCCTTCCACCATGGCGACTTCAAGGCCGCCTTCGATGCCGGCACCGCACTCGGTCCGGTCGGCGCATCGGTCGCGGTCAAGGCGCTCGGCATCCATGCGACCTATCTGGTCGATGACGAAGCCGAGCAGCTCAACGCTACGAACAGGCCGCCGCCCTCGCCGAAGCCGCGATCAAGGCCCTGCCCGACGAAGCCAACAGCCACTACCGCCATGCCTTCGCGCTCGGTCGCTACAGCCAGGGCCTGAGCATCGTCAAGGCATTGAAGATGGGCATCGCCACCAAGGTCCGCGTGTCACTGGACGCCGCCCTGGCGCTGGAACCCAAGCACGCCGAAGCGCATACCGCACTGGCGCTCTACCACGCCGAGATCATCAACAAGATCGGCGCGATGATCGGCGGCCTGACCTATGGTGCCAAGGCCGCGGAAGCCGACGGCCACATCAAGACCGCGCTCAAGCTGACCCCGGCCTCGCCGATCGCCCATATCGAACACGGCAACGTGTTGCTGTTGCTGGATGAGCGTCGCAACGAAGATGCCGCCGCCAACGCCTACGAGAAAGCCGCCAAGTGCAAGCCAGTCGATGCGATGGAAGCGCTGGACGCGGCATTCGCGCAATCGCAGCTGGAGTAGCGCCGCCTGGCCCGTCATCCCGGCACCTTTTGCTCGTCATCCCGGCACTGCCTTAGCTCGTCATCCCGGCGTATGCCGGGATCCAGCCTTTGACTGGTCATTGCACCTTTTGCTCATCATCCCGGCGTATGCCGGGATCCAGCCTTTGACTGTTGCATTGGGCCAGAGCAAGAGCTGGACCCCGGCGTGCGCCGGGGTGACGGCAGGGAGCGTTCGCCGGGGTGACGAACAAAAACGTCAGCCCGTCATCCCGGCACTGCCTTAGCTCGTCATCCCGGCGTACGCCGGGATCCAGCCTTTGACTGGTCATTGGGCCAGAGCAAGAGCTGGACCCCGGCGTTCGCCGGGGTGACGGCAGGGAGCGTACGCCGGGGTGACGGCAGGGAGCGTGCGCCGGGGTGACGAACAAAAACCTCAGACCCGCTGCGCCGCAGCCCGGGGTTAACGGCGCAACCGCGCAAAAAACCCCACCGCCCGCGCGCGGTTGGAACTCAAGCAGAACCAGCCCGCGCACAGCAGGACGAATGCCGCCAGCAGTACCGGATTCGGCACATCCAGGCGCATGGCCTGGCCCACGAACAATCCACACACCAGGCTGAAAATCGTCAGCCACAGCGCCGCTCGCGTCGGCCCGAAGCCGGCATCCTGCATGATGTGGTGGATATGGTCGCGACCGGCCGAGAACGGCGAACGCCCTTCGCGCAAGCGCCGCACGATCAGCACCAGGCAGTCCATCACCGGGATCGGCAACAGCCACAACGCCAGCACCGGGTTGACCGGATGCCCCGGATTCTGGGTCAGACGGAATGCCACCCAGGCAATCACCAGGCCCAGGAAGGCACTGCCGGCATTGCCCAGGAACGCATGGGCGCGCGGCCGCCATGGCAGGCGCATGTTCCAGACCAGGAAACCGGCAAGCGCCCCGCCAGGATCAGTACCCGGCTCGCCAGCAGCAGGTTGCCCGCATAGACCGACGCCGCCGCCAGCATCAACAACGCGGCCAGGCCCAGCGAGCCCGCCAGCCCGTCGGCACCATCGATCATGTTCATCGCGTTGACCAGGCCCACCGTGGCGAACACGGTGAACGGCACCGACAACCTGCCCAGCGACGTATCGGCAAAGCCGAACAGCGGGCCCAACTGCTCGATCCGCACCCCACCCCAGTAAATGATGATCAAGGCCGCGATCGACTTGCACGCCGATCCGCCAATACCAGCGCAGGTCATGCTTGTCGTCATACAGGCCGACGACCACCAGCAGCAGCGAGGCGACCGTGAAACGACACGATGGGGGGTTGACCGTATCGACCGCCAGGAAGGCGACCACGCAGCCGATGAACATCGCGAGCCGCCAATGACCGGCGTCGGTTCGGCATGGTCCTTGCGACCCGCCGGGTGGTCCAGCAGGTCAAAACGATTGCCAACGGCTCAGCAGCCACAGCATCAAGCTGGTCACAACGAATGCCGCCAGGACCGCCGGGAGTTTCAGATCAAGCATCAAACAGCACCTGTGATGGGGGAGCCAAAGGCAGCGTCTTTCGTGATTATCCCACGCTCACGCGAAAAGACAGGGATTGCGGCCACCAGAGTCTTTCTTGCTTTTCAGCGACGACGGGCTCCCGACACCCGTCTTCCAGGCAACAGGTGATTCGCTCTTGCAGGGCAGGTCATAACCCTCGCTACAAGAGCACTCACGGCATGCGATCGCTCACGATTTGCACGCGCCCTTCTTCGA